>NZ_JH600284.1 GCF_000245335.1 Bacillus mojavensis RO-H-1 = KCTC 3706 | reverse complement strand
GTTGATCCGGTTACTCCTGTTACACCAGTTGGTCCAGTCGCTCCTGTTGATCCCGTGACTCCCGTTGGTCCGGTTACTCCGGTTGCACCGGTCGGTCCTGTTGATCCCGTTGCTCCGGTTGGTCCTGTTGTTCCGTTTGCACCTGTTGGTCCTGTTGATCCCGTGACTCCCGTTGGTCCGGTTACTCCGGTTGCACCGGTCAGTCCGGTTGCTCCTGTTGGTCCTGTTTCTCCCGTTGCTCCTGTTGCTCCTGTTGCTCCTGTTGATCCCGTTGCTCCGGTTTCTCCTGTTGGTCCTGTTGGTCCGGGTGATCCTGTTGATCCCGTTGCTCCTGTTGATCCCGTTGCTCCTGTTGCACCGGTTGATCCTGTTGATCCCGTTGGTCCGGTTGATCCTGTTGCACCAGTTGGTCCGGTTGCTCCCGTTGATCCTGTTGGACCGGTTGCTCCTGTTGATCCTGGAGGACCTGTTGGCCCGGTCGGTCCAATCCCCCCAGCAGACTCTATTAAAGAAACATCATCAATTAGAACAGACCCAAAAGTAGTTTTACTTATTACCACTACTGCGTTTACTGCTTCAGCGGGGGTTTCAATTGTTCTATATATTTCATTCCATGTATTAAATGAGACATTTGGCAATTTTCCAGTAGCAATGATAAATTTCTGTCCGCCTTCAATTTGTTCTCCTTCACTGTTAACGAATAAAATTTGTATAGTGACTTGAGGACTTGGATTGTTCCCCGTTTTCCCAAGCGAAACAGTGAATATAAGAGATTGTCCAGAAACGACAGGCACGATCTGCCCTAAAAAAGCATAAGGCTGGCTGCTGATAAACTGTGCGGAATAGCTTCCAGAATGGGCAAAAGTATTAATAATGGACGTATTTGCAAAAGCCCACCCCGTCAGATTGCCGGTTTCAAAACCTCCATTTACAATCACATTATTCACCCTACATCATTCCCCGCCCTCTTTTCTTAGTTCCAGCTATTATATGCAGGAAAACTATCATCGGTCTGTAAGGTCACTAGCAAAAATAAAAAAAGGTGATTGTCCCTGCATCACCTTTTTTCACTGTATTTGCGGAAAACCTGTTGCATGAAAAACACGAATTGCCGCATCTAAGCTAGATATGCTGAAAGTACGCCGGACATTTCTCACTAGGTTAAGCAATCACCTGCCATTCATCATCTGTTACTCACGCCCTGAAGTAATGCGATCAAACATAAAAAAAGGCAGACTGCGCTGCCTTTTTTCTTTCTACCATATTCCTAATAATTTCCACCATAACCCGCCGATCACAAGCCATGTGACAATATGAACGATCGACAGGATAAATCCGATAGACCACCATTTGCCTTGCGAAATGTAGCCTGCTCCGAAGAAGACCGGAGCCGCTCCAGAACCGTAGTGGGTTGTTGACCCGAACAGATTGCTGAAGAATGCGAGGCTCAGCGCTGCTAAAAGCGGCGGTGCGCCCGCTGCCACGACCACAGCCAAAAATGCTGAATACATCGCACTGATGTGAGCCGTCGCACTTGCAAAGAAGTAGTGAGAGTAATAATACACAACAATTAAAATTAAAAATGCCACAATCCAAGAGAATCCTGATACAGATGATTTCATGGCGTTGCTGAACCAAGAAACCATGCCTAATTCATTCAGGAAGTTGGCCAGCATAACGAGCGCCGCAAACCAAGTGAGCGTATCCCAAGCGCCCTGTTCTTTCTTGATATCATCCCAAGTCAGAACCTGTGATAATAAAAGAACTGACAACCCAATCAATGCGGTTGTGGTTGCGTCGATGTTGAAGCTGCCGCCAAAAATCCAAAGAACAAGCACTAAAAGAAACACAATAACCATGGAAAGCTCTGATTTTTTAAATGGTCCCATTTCTTTCAGTTTTTCGGTTGCGATTTTCGCTGCGTCCGGTGTTTCTTTAATTTCCGGCGGATACAGCTTGTAAATCACAAGCGGCGTGATGATTAAACTTACAAGTCCCGGAACAATCGCGGCAATTGCCCAGCTTGTCCATGTTAAGTCCACCCCTGCGACATCATGGGCCAGCTTGGCAATCAGCGGGTTTGCCGCCATCGCCGTCAGGAACATAGCAGATGTAATCAAGTTTCCCTGAAAACCGGTTTTTAATAAGAAAGCACCGATTTTTCTTTCTGTTCCATCTGCCGGGCTTGATCCGAATGTTTCGGATAATGATCTGATAATAGGAAATATAATGCCTCCTGCACGCGCCGTATTACTTGGAATAGCAGGTGATAATATTAAATCACTGAACAGCAGTGAATAAGAAAGTCCAAGGGTTTTCTTCCCGAATTTCTGAACGAATACATACGAAATTCTCGCACCTAGCCCGGTCTTGATAAATCCCCGGGAAATAAAGAATGCGATGACGATAAGCCAGATGGTCTTATTCCCGAATCCGCTTAATGTATCCTCAATTGATAATGTTCCAGTTAGTGCAGTAACCGCCAATGCAAAAATTGCAATTGCACCCATTGGCAAGGGCTTGGAGATAAAGCCGATAATTGTCGCGACGAAAATCGCAAACAAATGCCATGCTTTAGGTTCAAGTCCGGACGGAGCGGGAATAAACCAGATGATTAGTCCCACAGCGACAGTAATAAGCAATGGAACAAGCTTTACTGCTGACTGTTTTCCTGCGTCTTTTTCTGAAGCCATAAATAGGTCTCCTCCTATATACTTGTTTTCCGATCCCCTTTCCCATTCTACTCCTTAACTAAGTTAATAAACATTTTAATTAATTAAAAAAACACAAAGGTGAGCACCCTTTGTGTTTTTTTCTACTTAATTTAGTTTACCCGCGCCCGCTTGAGATGTAACATTCGCTTTCACATTGGCGGAAGCATCAATTGTTCCGTGCAGAGATGGCGTCCATCCGACAGAGGAGCTCAGCCCGTTTGCAGCCGATGCGTTGATCTGCGTACCATTCAGCAGTGTGCCGGAATCATATAAGGCCGTTCCTCCGCTGAATACGCTGATCGTTTTAGCAGCGGTCAATCCCGGAACGTCAATGGCATTGTTTTGTGCGTAAATTTTAGATGATTTTCCGATTCCCCAAGCATAGCTGAAAGCATAACTGGAAGAGCTTGTACTGCCTTCATAATAGTTGTTGTAAACGTGTACCTGTCCAAAACGGACTCTCGGTGCGCGCTGAACGATATTTTTGTAGCGGTTGTGATGCAGTGTGATTTTTAATTTGCCGTCATCAGAAGTTTTGCTGTCGCTTGATCCAAAAATGGAGCTTTTATCATGATCGTGATAGAAGTTATAAGACATTGTAATGTAGTTAGCGCCGTTAGAGGCATCAGTTTGGCCGTCATGGTGCTGATATTCTCTTCCAAAATATTTTGGAGAGGTGCTGTCTGGACGGGAACCGTCATTAAATGTACAGTGATCTATCCATACATGTGTACCGCCGTTTATTGTGATGTTGTCATATTGTGAGTTCCAGTTTCCTGAACTTCCGTCAGTCGGATCCCATTGCGGAAAATAGTCATATGCGTCTTGGAATTCGATATTGCGGATAATGACGTTATCGCTCTTGATCTGGAAGTTCCCGCCCAGAATTTTAGCATTTGACCCTGAACCGACGATCGTCGTATTTGCAGGGATATCCACCATCACGCGTGCTTTTTGGTTTTTCTGTGAGCGTGATCTGGCCTCTTCCTGTGCTCCGGATGGTTCTTTTTTGCCCCATGTGCCTGGGTCATAGGCCTTCAAATATTTGTTCAGATCGTACTCTGGATCTTTATAATCATTCAGACCAAGCGGCTTCAGATTGTCATCAACATTCATGTCAATCGTTCCCTTGATATAAATGATTTTTGGCGTTGTGTTTGTGTCCTTGCCCAAAGCCGAAACGAGCTGATTCCTGTTGCTGACTGTATACACGTGGGATGACGAGGCTTTTGATCCGCCTGTTGTGCCAGTCGAGTACGCTCCCCAACCATCATTCGATCCTAACGTCTGATGGCCCAAATCCGCTGCGTTCGCCCCAACCGGAGTCAAACCTAATAACAAAGCCGTAGCTAACATCACTTTTTTCATTCAGTATGAACCCCCATTTTCTATTTTGTGAGAATTTGTTCCATTTTCTCACAAAAATATAATAGCAAATTCATGGACATCCATAACCGAAAATGTACCGCCTATTATTGCGGTATCCTGCAAAAAAACACCGCAAAGACCGCAAAAAATAAAAAACCCCCAAAAGGACGATAATCGCCTTTTGGGGTTACAATCCTGCATTACGCCCAAGATTTTACTTTTTCGTTGTCTGTCACAAAGAGAAGGACTTTCCCTTCATCGAGCCGTTTTTCAAACTGAGCCGCTTCGTCTTCTGAAAAACCGATTTCATGAATTTTATTGCGAAGCTCATCCCCTTTTTTGTTAAACATGTTCCCTACCGCGTGTTTGAAACCTGTTTCTTTGGCTCCGATCGTGTTGGCATTGGTGTTGTCTGCCAGTCGTTCCGTTCTGTCATCGTCGTGAGTTAAGACGTATACATCCTCTTTTGCGACACCCATTTGCTGTAGTTTTTCTACATCCTTCATGAGCTGTTCGTCGTTTGTATATTCTCTTACAACTGGTTTCATTTCTAATTCCTCCTTCATCATTTCTATGTTATGTTTATACCCGATCCTGTTTCTATGAAACAGCATCCAGAGCATTAGGCATAAAAACAGGAAGAATGGTAGTAGATATTTATTTTCTGATCATGGTAAAGTGATAGGAACATAGTATTTTCAGAATAGTCTTAAATCAAAACCGCTGCACGGAGTGTCCGATTTTGAATCGTCATCTTTATCCGTACAAGCAGGAGGTATGTCCAATGCAATACTTTTCACCAAAACAGCAATACAATGCGTGGGTTGTGAGTGATTTAGTAAAACAGGTCTTCCATCAGCGTGTCGGCTATTCAGCAGGCATTCATCAGCTTGCCATCTTCGCCGAGAAAACATTTCACATCGATATTGACTTTGTTTTCTCTATTGTTATGAATATCGGAGACATTGAATTTGCGATCTCTGAAGAAATAGAAAAAAAATTGTCCGGCTATCTCAGCGTTCTCCTTCCCCATGTCAGCAGAGATATGCTTGAAGCCTCTAAAGCCAACGCCAGTTCGTTTTTATCCCACAGACATGGCGATGCTGTGTACGATTTATTTGTGCCAGATGACGCTTACATCAAAAAAACATAAAACAGAGGGCTTCTGTTTCTTTATTTAAAAAATATTGACATAGAAAGCCATACTATTATAGTGTTTATTTGTGATAATGATTCTCATTATTAAATTCAGAAAAAAAGGAAGAAAACAAATGCGCACCTATCCTAATAAGTTTATTGCCATCATCAGTGTTTTATTAATCGCTTGTTTCCTTATATCCGGCTGTTCATCAAGTCAGGATAACAGCGGCAGCAAAGCCGGAAGCAAATCTAAGGATTCAAGAGTCATTCAGCACGAAGACGGGAAAACAACAGTGACCGGCACACCTAAAAGAGTCGTTGTGCTTGAGCTTTCATTCCTGGATGCTGTCTACAATCTCGGCATCACGCCGGTCGGCATCGCCGATGACAACAAAAAAGACATGATTCAAAAGCTGGTTGGCAGCTCGATTGATTATACATCAGTAGGCACGCGAAGCGAACCGAATCTTGAGGTCATCAGCTCCTTGAAGCCTGATTTAATCATCGCTGACGCTGAACGCCATAAAAACATTTACAAACAGCTGAAACAAATCGCGCCGACCGTTGAATTAAAAAGCCGGGAAGCGACTTATGATGAAACAATGGACAGCTTCAAAACCATTTCTAAAGCATTAAATAAAGAAAAAGAAGGAAAAGAAAAACTCGCCGACCATACAAAGGTCATTAACGATCTGAAAGCGGAGCTTCCGAAAGATGAAAACCGCAGCATCGTTCTCGGAGTGGCAAGAGCCGATTCCTTCCAGCTTCATACGTCATCTTCTTATGACGGAGAAATCTTCAGCATGCTCGGCTTTACGCACGCCGTGAAGTCAGATAACGCGTATCAAGAGGTCAGTCTCGAGCAGTTAAGCAAAATCGATCCTGATATTTTGTTTATTTCAGCCAACGAGGGTAAAACAATCGTAGATGAGTGGAAAAAGAATCCGCTCTGGAAAAACCTAAAAGCGGTGAAAAACGGACAAATCTACGATGCAGACCGCGACATTTGGACAAGATTCAGAGGAATCAAATCCAGTGAAACAAGCGCCAAAGACGTGCTCAAAAAAGTGTATAATAAGTAGGACAAAAGAGAAGCGAGGAGAATCCTTGCTTCTTCGTTTTTGCAAACAGACGCAGTAAGGAAGTGAGACTGTTGTATTACTCAGCCAAACGGCGCTCATCATCAAGATTAATGGTTTTTATCATTGCACTGATCATCCTTATTTTCGGGCTTGGGCTGAATCTCTCAGTAGGCGCCTCAGACATCGGCATCATTGATGCTTTGACATATCTTTTTGTATGGGACGGATCAAAAGAACAGCTTATCATCTCTACTCTTCGCCTCCCCCGCACATTAATCGGTGTTTTCGTCGGCGCCAGCCTGGCTGTAGCTGGGGCGCTGATGCAGGCCATGACAAGAAACCCTCTGGCTTCACCTCAAATTTTCGGTGTGAATGCGGGTGCATCGCTGTTTGTCGTTGCTTCTCTCGTCATTCTGCCGGCATCGTCCTACTCATCGGTCGTGTTTGCTTTTGCAGGTGCGGCGGCAGGCGGCGCAATTGTGTATATGATTGCCTCTTCCGGTGGAATGACACCTGTCAAACTGGCACTGTCTGGAATGGCGGTGCATTTGTTCCTGTCCTCCTTGACACAGGCGATTATTATTTTAAATGAGTCGGGAGAGGATGTGCTGTATTGGATGACGGGTGCGATTGACGGCAGCAACTGGCAGGACGTCATGACCATTGCCCCGTTTTCTGTCATCGGCATCGGACTTGCCCTTGTGTTTTCAGGTCCCGTTTCTGTTCTCGGACTCGGTGATGAAACGGCAAAAGGACTCGGGCAAAACATGAACGGCATGCGGATTCTGATCAGCTTTATCATTTTAATTCTTTCCGGCGCTTCTGTGGCGGTTGCCGGCCCAATCGGCTTTGTCGGGCTGCTCGTTCCGCATATCGTCCGTAAGCTGATCGGAGAAAATTACAAGTATGTGCTGCCGTTTTCGGCACTGTTCGGCGCCATCTTATTGGTGTACGCAGATGTCCTGGCCAGATGGATTGCATTCCCTTATGAATCCCCGGTCGGCATTGTCACCGCCATTATCGGCACACCATTTTTCTTATATTTAGCAAGGAAAGGGCGAAATCTGAAATGAAGAAATCAACCAGAAAACAAAAACGCCCCTTGCTGGCCATCCTCATATTGGCTGTCATCTTGCTAGTGCTGTCCGTGATCAGCATCGGCTTCGGGGCATTGTATATTTCACCTGATGCAGTGGTTACGAATCTGTTAGGGATGGATCATTCCTTCGAGTTTATTATTCAGCAGTACCGGCTCCCCCGCATTATACTGGCGATTTTGGCAGGCGCCGGACTGGCCGCTGCCGGAGCCATTTTGCAGGGTGTCATCCGAAATCCCCTTGCGTCTCCGGACGTTGTCGGAATTTCAAAAGGGTCCGGACTGGCCGCCATGGCCGTTATTCTCATTTTCCCTGAGTCTCCGGTCTACGTGCTGCCGTTCTCCGCATTTGCCGGAGCAGCCATTATTGCGGTAATATTATTAATGATAGCCCGCAAAAAAAGCATTCAGCCTTCTTCCTTGGCTTTATCAGGTATTGCCTTTGGCGCGGTCTGCCACGCCGGCATGCAATATATGATGGTCAAATTTCCGGGGGACGTCAATGCAGCGCTCATTTGGCTGACAGGCAGCCTCTGGGGGAGAAACTGGGAAGAAGTCAAGCTCCTTGCGCCATGGCTTCTTGTCCTTTTGCCGATTGTCTGCATCCTCATTCCGAAGCTGGATCTGATGTCACTCGGAGATGAGCTAGCGCAGGGTCTCGGCGAAAACGCAAACAGGCTGAGATTCATTCTGATTTTCACCGCAGTTGCGCTGGCGGGGAGCTGTGTAGCCGTCGTTGGATCAATCGGTTTTATCGGGCTGCTCGCTCCGCATATCGCCAGAAGGCTTGCCGGAGAAAAAGCTAAATATTTACTGCCTGCATCGGCATTAATCGGTGCTATTATATTACTAATCGCAGATACATTAGGACGCGGCATCATGCCTCCGGTTGAGATACCAGCCGGCATATTGACAGCTGTGATTGGCGCGCCTTATTTTTTATATTTATTGAAATTCGAAGCGAGGAAACAGTAGGGAGAGGATACCATGGGAAAACTGGCTGCAGACCAGCTCACTCTTTCATATGACAGCACAGTGATTATTGACGGAGTCGATTTAAAGATTGAAGAAGGAAAGATCACTGTGCTCATCGGCGCCAACGGCTGCGGAAAATCAACAATCCTCAAATCGCTTGCCAGGCTGATGGCTCCAAAAAGCGGCACGGTTCTATTAGAAGGAAAAGATATTCATCGCCAGCCGTCCAAAGAAGTGGCTAAAAAGCTGGCGATTCTTCCTCAGTCTCCTCAGGCGCCAGAAGGATTGACGGTACAGGAACTATGCTATTTCGGCAGACATCCTCATAAAAAACTGTTATCCAAGCATACGCAAGAGGATCACGATATGGTAGAGTGGGCGCTTGACGCAACCGGAATGAATGAGCTGAAGGATCGGACACTTGATGCCCTTTCAGGCGGTCAAAGACAAAGAGCCTGGATTTCCATGGCGCTTGCACAAGGCACTGATTTGCTCTTGCTCGATGAACCGACCACTTACTTGGACATTTCTCACCAAATTGAGGTGCTGGAGCTGCTGAAAAAGCTGAACCGGGATCATGGACGCACAGTTGTCATGGTGCTTCACGACTTAAACCAAGCCGCTCAATATGCTGACTATCTGATCAGCGTACTGGACGGAAAAATCTACAATGCCGGAACACCGGAAGACGTCTTTACCCAGCCGTTTTTCCGGGAAGTCTTCGGCTTGGAATGCTGCATCATGAGAAGCCCGATCGACCAGAAGCCGATGTGCCTGCCGATGGGACTGTGCCCGAAACTACGGACGTGATGAAAAAGGAGAGGATACCCTCTCCTTTTTTTATGCGGCTTACTTTTTGTATTTCATCACTTGTCCGTGTTACATTGGTGTCAATCAAATGATAGGAGGATGAATATGACAATAGCTCAACAGCAGATTCAATTAGCCAGACGTCCGCAAGGGGTGCCTGTTCACGAAGACTTCCGCTTTGAAACGATATCCATTCCTGAGCCGAAGCAAGGTGAGGTGCTTGTCAAAACACTCTATGTGTCAGTCGATCCTTACATGCGCGGGCGAATGCAAGACACGAAGTCATATGTAGAGCCATTTGCCTTAGACGAAGCGCTGTCAGGCGGTGTCATTGCTGAAGTCATGTCAGACGGAGATAAGCTCAAACAAGGTGAAATCGTCATCGGAAACCTGAACTGGCAGGAATATTCCGCTGTCAGCGAGTCCGCCGTGCGAAAAATTGATACAAGTCTCGCTCCTGCTTCAGCGTATCTCGGCATTTTAGGAATGACCGGTTTGACGGCTTATTTTGGCCTATTGGACATCGGCCGCCCGAAGGAAGGCGAAACCGTGGTTGTCTCCGGAGCTGCAGGGGCTGTCGGTTCCGCTGTCGGACAGATCGCCAAAATCAAAGGCGCACACGTCGTCGGTATCGCAGGCTCTGATGATAAAATTGACTACTTAAAGAATGAACTGCAATTTGACGAAGCGATTAATTACAAAACCGCAGATGATATTCAAAAAGCGCTCGCTGACGCTTGTCCGAACGGTGTCGATGTGTATTTTGACAATGTCGGCGGGCCGATTTCAGATGCGGTCATGAACCTCCTTAATGAGTTTGCCCGCATTCCGGTGTGCGGCGCCATTTCTTCCTACAACGCGGAAAACGAAGCGGATGACATGGGCCCTCGCGTCCAATCCAAGCTAATCAAAACGAAGGCGCTGATGCAAGGGTTTATCGTAAGCGACTACTCCGACCGTTTTCCTGAAGGCGCAAAACAGCTGGCGGAATGGCTGAGAGATGGAAAGCTTCATTATGAGGAAACCGTCACTGAAGGCTTCGAAAACATTCCGGATGCGTTTCTTGGCTTATTTAAAGGAGAAAATAAAGGAAAACAGCTGATCAAAGTCAGCGATCCGAGCTGAAGATGAAAATGGGAGGGCTTTTTGCCCTCCTTTTGGGTTTATATGAGGTCAGCTACGAAGAATCAGCGTAAGAAAACCATCTTCATCTGGTTCCGTATCCTCCAAAGTGAAACCTGCTGCTTGAAAGCAAGCTAAACTGATTTGATTGTCTTCTTCAATGCATGCCACCCATTCCCGCACGCTAGTAAAATCAGGTTCGGTCAGCAGTTTTTGCAATATCCGTTTTCCGTACCCTTGAAGCCGGTACATAGGATTAACGATCAATCCAATATACGTCCGCTCCTCCCCGAACTCAATAACGGCCATCCCTGCTGGCAGCTGTCCATCATATGCCATGATGACAGTATCCTGTTCATCTTTATTTACCCGTGCATACCACTCATCTAATGGCAGCATGCCATCCATTCTCCGCCTGGTATCTTCATGTTCAAACCAGTGTTCAAGGATTTTCAGCTCTGGCTCCTTCACTACTTGAAATCTGTCTATTGAAACCATCTTCCCACCCCCGCGCGAAACCTTTTCTATTATTTTACAACAAAAAAGAAGGGCTTTTGCCCTCCTTTTTATTTCGTCTTCAATTTTCCGCCGGCATACACAGCTTCACTCAGCTCCACGCCAAGCTTCTTCGCCATTTTCTTTAGCTTTGATTCTTCCATACGCGTGACAAGACTCAGCACGTTTCCTTCTTTTCCAGCCCGTCCTGTTCTCCCTGATCTGTGTACATAGCTGTCTTCATCAGGAATATCGGCGTGGATCACATACGGCAGGTTTTCAATATCCAAACCGCGCGCGGCAATGTCAGTTGCCAAAAGCAGCGGGAACTCGCCCTGCTCAAACGCTTTAATGATTTTAGCACGCTCCATTTTTTTCGCCTCACTGTGAAGGATGCCAAGGTCGACATGATGGTACGCCAGCTTTTCCGCGTACACACTCAGGTTGCCGATATCTCTCACAAACACAAGCGCCTGCATGCCTTGAAGTCTTGAAAGCTTTTGCAGCAGCTTCACTTTGTCGCGCTGGTCACAGATGATGTATTGATGCTTCACTTTTCCCGCTTCCGCCTTGCTGCGTTCTACCTTCAGAACCTCAGGCTCTTTCGTCATGTCGCGGAGCACATCTTCTGTTTCTTTCTTCAGTGTGGCAGAAAAACAAAGAAGCTGGCGGTCTCTTAATGTCGTTTTAATGATTTGCTTGATCGTTTCACGATGCTCCGGCAGGACAAGCTGATCGGTTTCATCAAGTACGATCGTTTTTACTTCATGCATCTTGAGCTTTTTCGCTTGAATCAGCTCAAACACCCTGCCCGGCGTCCCGACGATCAAATGCGGATGATTCTTCTTCAGCTTTTCGACCTGCTTCTTCACATTCGCCCCGCCGATTAAGGAAACTGCACGTAATTCTGATCCCGTTTTCCAGTCCTGAATCACCTGAAAAATCTGCATCACCAGCTCACGTGAAGGTGCTAAAATCACAGCCTGCGGATGCTTCTGATCAGGTTTGATGCGCTCCAATACCGGCAGTGCGTAGGCAAGCGTCTTACCCGTTCCTGTCGGCGATTCAGCGATGACATCCTTACCTTCCATGATGAGTTCGGCTGCCTGCTCCTGTACAGGAGTCGGCTCTTGGAAGCCTGAAGCGTTCCAATTCTCTTTGATAAATGATTGTGCATTATGTAAAAATGGCCAAGTTTGCGTCATTTTGTTCTCCTCGATTCTTAAAATCTATTCCATAGTATCTCAAAACAGCGCGCGGAACGCAATTTTTCTTTTTCTTTCCTATGCCTTTCAACAATCGACTTCCTCCTTTATAATCAAAAGGGTGAATATTACACGCCGATTGTGCGTGTTTGATAACGATAGAGGTGTAAACATGAGTATTTTATCTGTAAAGGACTTAAGCCACGGCTTCGGTGACCGGGCCATTTTTAATAATGTATCTTTCCGTCTTTTAAAAGGCGAGCACGTCGGTCTGATCGGCGCAAACGGTGAAGGAAAATCGACCTTCATGAATATTATTACCGGAAAGCTTGAACCTGATGAAGGAAAAGTCGAATGGTCAAAAAATGTCCGTGTCGGCTATCTGGATCAGCATACCGTGCTGGAAAAAGGAAAATCCATCCGTGATGTGCTGAAAGACGCATTCCATTACTTATTTGCGATGGAAGAAGAAATGAATGAGATTTATAACAAAATGGGTGAAGCTGATCCTGACGAGCTTGAAAAGCTTCTTGAAGACGTCGGTGTGATTCAAGACGCGCTGACAAACAATGATTTTTATGTCATTGATTCCAAGGTAGAAGAAATCGCCCGCGGACTTGGCTTGAGTGATATTGGACTTGACCGTGACGTTACTGATCTGAGCGGGGGGCAGCGCACAAAAGTACTTCTCGCCAAGCTGCTTCTGGAAAAACCGGAAATCCTGCTTCTTGATGAGCCGACCAACTACCTTGATGAACAGCATATCGAATGGCTGAAACGCTACCTGCAGGAGTACGAGAATGCGTTCATCTTGATTTCCCATGACATTCCGTTCTTAAACAGTGTCATCAACCTGATTTATCATGTAGAAAATCAGGAGCTGACACGCTACGTTGGTGACTATCATCAGTTTATGGAAGTCTACGAGGTGAAGAAACAGCAGCTTGAAGCAGCCTACAAAAAGCAGCAGCAGGAAGTCGCAGAGCTGAAGGATTTTGTTGCCCGCAACAAAGCCCGCGTCAGCACGAGAAACATGGCGATGTCCCGCCAAAAGAAACTCGATAAGATGGATATGATCGAGCTTGCGGCAGAAAAGCCAAAACCGGAATTCCACTTCAAGCCGGCGAGAACGTCAGGCAAGCTGATTTTCGAAACGAAGGATCTCGTGATCGGTTACGATTCCCCGCTCTCCCGTCCGCTGAACCTCCGCATGGAGCGCGGCCAAAAAATTGCCCTCTACGGCGCAAACGGGATTGGGAAAACGACATTGCTGAAAAGCCTGCTTGGTGAGATCCAGCCGCTCGAAGGCTCTGTTGAACGAGGCGAGCACCTCTTTACCGGCTATTTCGAGCAAGAGGTCAAGGAAACAAACAACAATACGTGTATTGAAGAAGTTTGGAGCGAATTCCCTTCGTATACGCAGTATGAAATCCGCGCCGCTCTGGCAAAATGCGGACTGACGACAAAACATATCGAAAGCCGCGTCTCCGTATTAAGCGGAGGCGAAAAAGCGAAGGTCAGATTATGCAAGCTGATCAATTCGGAAACCAACCTGCTGGTGCTCGATGAGCCGACAAACCACTTGGATGTCGACGCCAAGGAAGAGCTCAAGCGCGCCCTCAAAGAATACAAAGGCTCTATTCTTCTTATTTCTCACGAGCCTGATTTCTATATGGACATCGCGACAGAAACATGGAACTGCGAGTCTTGGACGACGAAAGTGCTTTAATTTATAAAAAAACCCGCCTGCTGAAGGGCGGGTTTTTTACTGCCATTTTTTCTGAACGATTCTCAAAAGCTCTCTGTCTTTTAAAATGAGCTGCAATGGCGAGGTGAATTCATCAAGTGTCAGCTCTCTTTTGGCAGACAGCTCAAAGTCTTCCTCATCAGCCCATGCGGTGAACCACTCGACAGAAAAGCTGTTTTTCATGACGCCGTGTATGTAATGATAGAGCACCTGTAAACACTTCTGATCATATTCGTCAGGCTTTGCCTTATCCATGGCAAACGTCCCCTCTTCAGCATGAACCATCACCTGATATGGTAATCGCAAATGAACGGATACATCCTCAGTTTCTTCAAGATAAATGCCCGCCGCGTCGATGCCTGACCGAAGCGGATGCCCTTTCCATGAACGCCGTTCTTGCTGACCGAAAAAACCGGTTTCTAAAGGCGTTTTAGCCGTTAAATAGTAAAATTGTGTCATAAAGGCTGTCCTTTCCTGCACCAATTCGATTATGATGCCATTATAACGAATAATACTTACTGATAGTGAAGGGGTATATCATGATCATCGACAAAAAAGAATTCAATGTAAATGAACTTCAATACACCATTCGATCAGCTCGTGCAGAGGATGCACAGAAGCTGTCTGCATTAAGGCTGAAAATTGATGGAGAAACGGAATACATGGATCGGGAGAAGGGTGAGGATTTCATAGATGCACCCGGTTTTGAACAACGGATAAAGGAAGATACTGAGAAGAAGAGAAATTTATTTTTAGTTGCTGAAGTGCAGGACAGGCTCGCGGGGTTTTCCAGATGTGAGGGTACTGATTTAAAGCGATCCTCTCATAAAGTGGAGTTCGGTGTATGCGTGTTAAAAGAATTTTGGGGTTATGGCATCGGTAAGCATCTTTTACAGCAGTCTCTCTCTTGGGCGGACACCAACGGAATGAAAAAAATCTCACTGAATGTCCTGGAAACAAACGAAAGAGCCATTTCACTATATATGACATACAGATTTGAAGCAGAAGGAATCTTAAAAAAGGAGAAATTGCTTTCTGACGGAAACTACTACAATACGGTTGTAATGGGAAGGTTCCATGATTAAAAAAGACACTGCATATGCGCAGTGTCTTTCGTTATTAATGCCCTGCTTTAATTCCGGCAAGATGTTTACGTCCCATGAGAAGGACAAGCATGCCGACAAAAACGACGATTCCGCCAACTGTATACGGCGTGCTTGCGGTGAAGTGTTCTGACAGCATTCCCGCAATCCATGGAGCGAGCGCGCCGCCGATGAAGCGGACTGAGCTGTAGGCTGAAGACGCGATTGATCGTTCAACAGGCGCAGCCCCCATCACAGCGGTTGTCATGATCGTGTTGACCATACCAAGGACAGCACCAGCGACAACGATACATGTAATAATCAAAGTCTGATGGTCTGTCCAGATCCCCATGATGATCAGAATGACCGCAAAGGCGATAAAGAGAACAACCAAGGAACGCACTGTGCCCAGCGCTTTGTGCACGAGCGGCGCGGTAAAGACTGATGTAATGGCCAGCAGAAGGCCCCAGCCGAAGAAGACATATCCAAGGCCGTGCTCATCTAAATCCAAAACGAACGGAGAATAAGCGAGCAAAATAAAAAATCCAAAGTTGTATAAGAAAGCCGATACCGCCATTGTCAGCAGGCCTTTATATTTGAGTGCCTTCATGGCGTCAAATACCCCAACTCGTTTCGCCGGTTTCGGCAATTTCGGCAGCATGAAAGAAATTGCGATTAACGCAATAAACATCAGGACCGATACCCCGAAGAACGGCGCGCGCCATGAGATGCTTCCAAGCTCTCCGCCTGCAAGCGGTCCGACTGAAATCCCGAGTCCGAGCGCTGCCTCATACAAAATAATTGCTTGAGCGCTGCCGCCGACAGACACGCCGACAATGACCGCAAGCGCTGTTGAAATAAATAAAGCATTACCTAGTCCCCAGCCACCGCGATAGCCGACAAGCTGAGCAATTGAGCTTGAACTTCCGCCAAGCGCTGCAAAGACAATAATAAAAATAAGTCCGAGAATTAACGTCCATTTTGCGCCGATCCTGCTGGAAATGGCTCCTGAGAAAAACATCATAAATCCGGTAACGAGCAAATAACTTGTAAATAAGAGTGATACTTCACTAGGTGAAGCATGTAATTGTGCGGCAATCGCCGGAAGAATAGGATCGACCAGCCCGATTCCCATAAAGGAAATCACACAGGCAAACGCGACAGCCCATACAGCTTTCGGCTGACTGAGCAAGCCCGTTTTCTGATTTACTTGTTTTGTCTTATCCATTTGACCTGACCTCCATCTTTATTCCATTAAAAGAAACGCTACAAAAATAGCGTTTTGCAAACTTCTCATTCGATTGATTGAATGGCACGCTCCGCTTTATCTTTCATGCCGTGCAGACGTTCCTTAAAGCTTTGGAATGTGCGGATTTTTTCATCAATCAAATCCAGCTGGTGATTCAGCGTTTCCTGAATTTCCTCCAGCTTTTCTTTCCGTTCCTTTGGATCCAGTGACAACAAATACCCCTCTTTGTTTAACTCTAGCTGGCGGCTGGTTTCCATGAAATGCTGAAGCTCCTGAAGGGAAAAGCCAAGCACTTCCTTTGTGCTGATCACTTTCTCAAGCTCTTCCATATCGTCCTCTGAATAAAGTCTTACGCCGCCGTCCGTCCGTTTCGGTGCTGGAATTAAGCCGATTTCTTCATAAAACCGAATGGTCCGCTTTGTCAGCCCGCTTCTTTTGGCAACTTGATCAATCTTCATCCATTCCAAGGTAAATCCCCCTTCGCCGTTTCTGTAACCATTATACACCTTTTACACCTTAACGTAAACGTTAAGTTTTGAAATGCAATAAAAAAGACGAGTACGTAAAGCACCCGTCCTTCATTAGCCTATTTTTAAGCTAAGCTCCCTGTCACTGACAAAGACTGCTTTTGCATGCTTTCAGAAAGCAATCGATACGCAATGACTTTCTTCTTATACTGTTTCACGACGTCGATATGGTCGTCGTAGCTGTACACATACAGCTTTACATCTTTTTTGCCTTTTTTCGTATCTATCACAAGCGGTGTTCCGCCGTTTTCAGGGTATAAATAACGCTCTTCGTCGCCTGGGTAAATATAATATTTCTCCAGGAAGACAGCTTCGTTAAATTGATCAATCATGTTCCTTTTTTCTTCACCCTCGAGACGTTTTCCATCTACAGAGAGAACAGCATCTTCGTTGTTCACCTTGGCGTGCACCTCGAATTTGCTGAGCAGCCATTCTATGACGCCTGTTGGAAGGCAGGTTAAAACGATTTTCACCAGACTCATGAGGATTAACATCACGATAGCCCATGTCATACTTCATCATCTCCGTTAGTTTTCCATGTGCCGCTGACACACAATTCCATCCTATCATAAGCTGGCTGTTTCGTTTTTGTACATTATGTGAAAAAAAGTGCGGCCTGCAGTAGGCCGCACTTTTTTAGTCTTTCCTAGCTCTTCTATCATGAGGGACAATTCTGTCCAGCGATCCATCGCTGCCTCAAGCTCTTCCGCTGTTTTTGCCTGCTCGGCCATCAGCTCTTGAATTTTCCCGAAATCACTGCCCGCCGCGGCGATATCCGCTTCGAGCTGTTCATGCTTTTCTTCAAGCTCGGCAATTTTATCTTCAATGCCGTCCCATTCAAGCTGATCTTTGTAAGAAAGCTTTTTCCGTTTTTTCTTCGGTTCCGCTTCAGCTGTTTTGACTTCAGCTGCGGGTTTTTCAGCCGTTTTTCTTGCTTTGGCCTGCTCCATATAGTCACTGTAGGAGCCTTGGAAGCGAGAAATCACGCCATTCCCTTCAAATACAATCAAACGGTCTACGACGCGGTCAAGGAAGTAGCGGTCATGGGATACGGTGATGACAACGCCAGGGAACTGTTCAATATAATCCTCAAGCACGCTTAACGTTTCTGTATCCAAGTCGTTTGTCGGCTCATCGAGAAACAGCACATTCGGCTCCTGCATCAGAACCTGAAGCAAGTATAAGCGCCGCTTTTCTCCGCCGGACAGCTTGCGGATATAGGTTTGCTGCATGGAGCGCGGGAAGAGGAAGCGCTCAAGCATTTGTTCAGCGGTGACGATATCGCCGTCCTCTGTTTTTACGACTTCCGCTGTTTCTTTAATGTATTCAATCACCTTCAGCTCACCGTTCATTTCACTGTGATCCTGGGTATAGTAGCCGATTCTTACTGTTTGACCGATCGTAATATGCCCGCCGTCAGGAGTGATTCGTCCGGCAAGGCTGTTTAACAGTGTTGTTTTTCCAATGCCGTTCGGCCCGATGATCCCGATTCGTTCACCTGGTATAACCAGTTCATTGAATCGATCGACAAGCACGTTTCCTCCATAAGCGATCATCACGTTCTCCGCTTCAATTACTTGCTTTCCAAGACGGTGGGAGCCGATCGCAAAGTCGAGCGAGCCGGCTGACTGAGGGCCTTTCTGCTCCTTAAGCGACTCCACCCTGCCGATTCTCGCCTTTTGTTTTGTGGAGCGTGCTTTCGCTCCGCGTCTGAGCCAGGCCAGTTCACGGCGCAGCAGATTTTGCCGCTTTGTTTCTTTTTGCTCGGCCTGCGCTTCCCGTTCCGCGCGCTTTTCCAAAAAGACTTCATAGTTGCCTTTGTAGGTATAAAGACTGCCCCGTTCAAGCTCATAAATGCGGTTTGTCACGCGGTTTAAGAAGTACCTGTCGTGCGTCACCAGCATGACGGCGCCTGGATATTGCGCCAAATACCCTTCAAGCCATTCAATCGTTTCATTATCCAAATGGTTCGTCGGCTCGTCTAAAATCAGAAGATCAGCGGGTTGAATTAAGTTTTTCGCAATCGCCACCCGTTTTTTCTGTCCGCCTGAGAGCTCGTTCACAGGCTTTGTCACGTCAGTTACTCCCAGTTTCGATAATACCGTTTTCGCCAAGGTATTCGCATCCCACGCGTTGTTTGCATCCATTTTCGCCTGCGCCGCCAGCAGGTGTTTCTGGCGTTTTTCATCTTCCGGGTCTTCTCCCAGCTCATAGAGCGCCTTTTCGTATTCACGGAGCGTTCTCATGACAGCCGATTCACCTGAATAAATATGCTCCAGAATAGTTTGTCCAGCAGGCAGCTGCGGGTCCTGATGAAGAAATTCAACATGCACGCTGCCGGATTTGGCGATGTCGCCTTCTTCAACAGATTCCAAGCCGGCAATCACTTTCAGCAGCGTTGATTTTCCGGTGCCGTTCGGCCCGATTAATCCGATTCTCTCATTCTCTTCAATATGAAAGGAGATATGGTCAAATAACGTCTTATCTCCGTATGTTTTGTAAAGGTTCTCCGCTTTTAATATGCTCATGGTTCCTATCAATCCTCACGTAAGTTCATGTGTACATTTTAAATCAGCCGCTGGAATAAAACTAGTAAAAGAGCAGACAAATTTCATGGAAATACCGGACAGAAAAAAAGACCGGGGACTCTGTCCCCAGTCTCTTACTCTTCTTCAAGCGCTTTTTCTGCCATTTTAGCGAGATGCTGCGCACTGCCTGAGATCTCCTGCATCGTGGCGGAAATCTGTTCAACAGCCGCAGCTTGTCCGTCAGTATGCTGATTAATCGATTCAATCGATTCTTCTAGCCCTTTTAACAGGCTGTGGATTTTTTTTGTGATCTGATCGATCTGGCCGACATTTTCTTTCGAATGCGTCGCAAGCTTTCTGATTTCATCTGCTACGACAGAAAAGCCTTTTCCGGACTCTCCTGCTCGTGCCGCTTCAATCGCAGCATTTAAACCGAGCAGATTACTCTGATCAGAAATGCCTTTCACGGTTACTGAAATATCGGCGATTTCTCCCGCGCTTTCGCTTACCTTTTTCGCTTGTGAGGAAATGCCCGACATTTGCGATGAGAATCCGTTAATGGAGTCAGAAATATCGGAAATGGCCGCAGCCGTTTGTTCAACGACAGCCGATAAGCTTTCCGCTACATCATGAAGCTTAGAGGACTCCTCAAGGCTCGTGCCGAGGCCCACTCCTCCAATCACTCTTCCGTTCTGGTCATGAAGCGGGATGGCGCGTGCGATCAATGGGAAACCGAACAATTCCTTCGGCACCATGCTCGTTTTTTTCTGATTGCTGCGGATCGCGTCTGTGATGATATCTCCTTCTTGCAGCGGATCTCCGGCTTTTACGTTAAGGGAGAAGGTTTTTGCCGGAATATTGACCAGCAATTTCTCTGTATCATAAATGCCGATTGTAATATCATCCTGAACCAGGCTGTTTAAATAAGGGGCTACTTTTACAAATGCGTCTAGAAGATCTGCTGTTTCATTTTCCGTTCTTATGCTCAATTCCAATCACTCCTTTTATTAGTAAGGGAAGCTGCGTTTTTCGTGCTGAACTGAAATCCATTTCATTGTCGTAAATTCTTCAAGACTCCATTCGCCATTTAATCGGCCGAGGCCTGATTGCTTTTCACCGCCGAATGCCACATTCGGTTCATCATTAATCGTCGTGTCATTCACGTGAATCATGCCTGTTTCAATGCGTTTCGCAAAAGCCACACCGCGTTCAAGGTTGGAGGTATGTACGGCTCCGCTTAAGCCAAACGGGGTATCGTTTGCAATATCCACCGCTTCGTCTTCTGAATCAAATGTCATGAAGGAGACGACTGGCCCGAACAGCTCTTCCTTTGCAATGCTCATAAACGGTTTCACGTCTTTTAAGATGGTCGGCTCCACGATCGTCCCGTTAAATCCGCCAAGCTTCACTGGAACAGCCCCTTCTTCAATCGCTTTCTCAACAGATTTCATTAACCCGTCAGTCTGCCTGCTGTTGATTAAAGGCCCGATAATCGTATCAGGGTCCATCGGGTCACCAACTTTCAGCGATTCCACTTTTGCCTGATACAGCTCAAGGAATTGATCATAAATTGATGAGTGAACCAGTACGCGATTGGCTGACATACAAATCTGTCCTTGATGGGTAAATCTGCTGAACACTGCCGCATTGACTGCATATTCGATATCCGCATCTTCAAGCACGATAAAGGCGCTGTTTCCGCCAAGCTCAAGAAGCGGCTTTTTAAAGTGCTTCATCGCAAGCTGGCCGATGTAACTGCCCACTTTCGTAGAGCCTGTAAATGAGATGATCCGCGGCACCGGGTGTTCGACAAAGCTGTCACCGATTTCTGCGATGTCAGTGACAACAACATTCAGCAGTCCTTCCGGAACGCCCGCATTTTCAAAAATCTTCGCAATCAGCGTACCGCCGCAAATCGGTGTTTCTTCGTGCGGCTTCAAAACGACGCCATTGCCTGCTCCCAGTGCCGGGGCTACTGATTTCATAGATAAAAAGAATGGGAAGTTAAAAGGACTGATGACACCGACAACGCCTGCCGGCACGCGATATAATCTGTTTTCCTTGCCGTCTATTGTAGAAGGAAGGATTTTTCCTTCCATGCGGACAGGGAACGTCGCCGCTTCTTTGATGATGTTTTTCACGAGTCCGATTTCAAAAGCTGCTTTCAGCCTTGTTCCGCCCAGCTCTTCCATAATCAAATAAATGATGGCTTCTTCATTCTCTTCAATATACGTAACGGCTTTTTCTAAAATTGCTCTTTTCTCGAATGGGTTGACCGCATCCCATTTTTTCTTTGCCAAAGCCGCCGCCCGGTACGCTTCATCTACATCATCAGCTGTCGCTTTTTGAAAGGATGTGATTGTTTTTTGAGTATAAGGATTTTTGTTTTCCAATACATTTGGGCTGCTGCCCTCCTGCCATTTTCCGCCAATAAATTGTTTGTTTAATTCTTCATATTGAAACATGGTCAGCATCTCCTTTTTACCAGCAAATCAAAATATGGCCAATCTATCATTTCTATCGGTTCACCATCAGCAAAATTCAATATCCCCTTTGTAAAAATTACTATATTATGATACGACAACGCTTTTTAGCTTCTATCGTTTAAAGCAGAAAAATATATGATTGACTGTGTCAAATTTCGACAATATAATACAACAAGAAATGTATATAATGATTAGAATATTTTGAAATCTTCAGGAGGAACTTTTCATGAGTTCATTATTTAGGAAAAAACCGCTTGAAACATTAAATGCGCAGAGCCAATCCAACAGCCTCGCTCGTACTTTAAGCGCATTTGATTTAACACTTCTCGGTATCGGGTGTGTCATCGGCACTGGGATCTTCGTTATTACAGGAACAGTGGCCGCGACCGGTGCCGGTCCCGCCCTGATCTTATCGTTTATTTTAGCGGGCCTTGCCTGTGCGCTTGCCGCCTTCTGTTATGCTGAGTTTTCGTCTTCGATACCAATCTCGGGAAGCGTGTACTCATACTCCTATATCACACTTGGAGAGCTGCTCGCCTTTTTAATCGGTTGGGATCTCATGCTTGAATATGTCATTGCGCTGTCGGCGGTTGCCACGGGCTGGTCGTCATACTTTCAATCGCTGCTCGCCGGCTTCAACTATCATATTCCGGCTGCGCTGGCAGGAGCTCCGGGAAGTACGCCGGGTGCCGTGTTTAACCTTCCGGCTGCGGTCATTATTCTCATCATCACTGCAATTGTCAGCAGAGGCGTCAAAGAAAGCACACGCTTCAACAACGTGATTGTGCTGATGAAAATTGGAATCATTTTATTGTTCATTATTGTCGGCTTCGGTTATGTCAAACCTGATAACTGGACGCCTTTTATGCCGTTTGGAATGAAAGGCGTCATTGTCAGCGCGGCAACGGTTTTCTTCGCGTATCTCGGATTTGACGCGGTTTCCAACGCTTCAGAAGAAGTGAAGCATCCGCAAAAAAACATGCCGATCGGCATCATTTCAGCTCTGGCCGTCTGTACCATTTTGTACATCACGGTATCGCTTGTTTTGACAGGGATGATGCCTTATGCCAAATTAAATGTCGGTGATCCGGTTTCCTTTGCGCTTAAATTCGTCGGCCAGGATGCGGTTGCGGGAATTATTTCTGTCGGTGCCATCATCGGAATTACAACAGTGATGCTCGCTTTGCTGTACGCCCAGGTCCGTTTAACCTTTGCCATGAGCAGAGACGGTCTATTGCCGGGTTTGTTCGCAAAGATTCATCCGTCATTCAAAACGCCGTTCCGAAACACATGGCTGACAGGAATCGTCGCGGCGGGAATCGCAGGGTTCATTAATCTTGGCACACTTGCGCACCTTGTAAACATGGGGACGCTTGCGGCATTTACAGTCATTTCGATCGCTGTTATTGTGTTAAGAAAGAAACATCCGGAAATCAAAGCCTCCTTCAGGGTGCCGTTCGTTCCGGTTGTGCCAATCATCAGTGCTGGAATATGCCTTTGGTTTATGTACAGCCTTCCAGGCATCACATGGCTTTCATTTGTTATCTGGATCGCCGTCGGAACGCTCGTTTATTTCCTTTATGCAAAAAAACACAGCTTATTAAACAAATAATTATAAGCCGTCGGTGCGGACATTTTAAACGTCCAATCCGCCGGCTTTTTTCGTTTTGGCGTGTGCTATACTTTGAGTACACATACAGAAAGGAAGACAAGCCTTGAAACCATACCGCACTTTATTATTTGATGTAGATAATACCATTTTGGATTTTACAGCAGCAGAAAAATCAGCGCTGCGCCTGCTGTTTGAAGATCAGAACATTCCTCTTACCGATGAAATGGAGTCCCGTTATCGAACAATTAATCAAGGCCTCTGGAGAGCCTTTGAAGGAGGAAACATGACTCGCGATGAAGTGATGACCACCCGCTTTTCCGCTTTGTTCAAGGAATATGGCTATGAAGCAGACGGAGTGCTGCTAGACCAGAAATATCGCAGCTTTCTTGAAGAAGGGCACCAGCTTATGGACGGGGCATTTGATCTCATCACAAAACTGGAACAGCATTTTGATTTGTATATCGTGACAAACGGCGTTTCCAGAACTCAATATAAGCGTCTCAGAGATTCAGGATTATTTCCGTTCTTCAAGGACATTTTCGTTTCTGAAGACACAGGTTTCCAAAAACCGATGAAAGAGTACTTCGACTATGTGTTCGAACGGATTCCCCATTTTTCAGCGGAGCACACCTTACTCATCGGTGATTCGCTGACAGCAGACATCAAAGGCGGACAGCTCGCCGGAATTGATACGTGCTGGCTTAACCCTGGCATGAATGTCAATGATACAGAGGTTGTGCCGACGTATCACATCCGTAAGCTTGAAGAGCTATATCATATTCTCAAAATCGAAAACACAATCATCAACTGTTAAGCGGCAGGTGCTGCTTCCCTTCCAGAAGGAGTCTTTTTTCCTGTTGATAAATCCTTCACCTTATGAATAATATGGTGGTATGCACTGGTTATATATGTTAGGAGGAGAATCATTTGGCTATTGCCGCCCCGCTTAAAGAAAAACCTGTTCAAAAACCCGGCACCACCGTGTATCCGATCTTGATGATCATCGGAATCTGCCACATGCTCAACGATTCGCTGCAAGCTGTGATTCCGGCCATGTTTCCGATATTGGAACGCTCCATGAGCTTGACGTTCACACAGCTCGGCATCATCGCTTTCACGTTAAACATGGTGTCATCCGTCATGCAGCCTGTTGTCGGCTGGTATACGGATAAACGGCCGCGGCCGTACGCCCTGCCGATCGGCCTGACTGCCAGCATGCTCGGCATATTGGGCCTTGCATTTGCCCCGTCATTTGTGACGATCTTGTGCTGTGTGTTTTTCATCGGATTAGGCTCCGCTATTTTTCACCCGGAAGGCTCCCGTGTGGCTTATATGGCCGCCGGCACAAAACGCGGGCTTGCCCAGTCCATTTATCAGGTCGGAGGAAACTCAGGCCAAGCGATGGCACCCCTGATTACCGCGCTGATCCTTGTTCCGCTCGGACAATTCGGTGCTGTCTGGTTTACACTTGTTGCCGCGCTCGCAGTTATGTTTCTGCTTTATATTGCAAAATGGTACGCCGCTCGGCTCGGCAGTCTTGCACAGAAGCAGGGCACCCAAAAGAGAGCCGCTGTACAAAACTCGTCTGTCACCAAGTCCGTTATATCTGCTCTTATTATTATTATCTTTTTGATTTTCGCGCGTTCTTGGTATACGAGTGCGATCGGCAACTTTTACACGTTTTACGCGATGAATACATATCACGTAAGCATTCAGCAGGCTCAGAGCTATATTTTCGTCTTTTTGCTGTTTGGCGCTGTCGGAACCTTTCTCGGCGGCCCGCTCGCAGACCGTTTCGGAAAACGATTCGTCATTCTCTGCTCGCTGCTGTGCTCAGCGCCGCTGGCGATTTTGCTTCCATTTGCCGGTCCGGTTCTGGCCTATGGCGTACTCGCTTTGATCGGCTTGGTTCTCATGTCGAGCTTTTCCGTAACCGTTGTGTATGCACAGGAGCTTGTCCCCGGAAAAATCGGCACGATGTCCGGTTTAACCGTCGGCCTTGCCTTCGGTATGGGAGCAATCGGCGCTGTGGCGCTTGGTGCTCTGATTGACGCCGCGGGACTGACCCCGACCATGATTGCCATCGCGTTTCTCCCGATTCTTGGCATCCTCGCGTTTCTTTTGCCGAGTGACCAGAAACTGAGAGAATGGCATAGCTGAAAAAACCCCTGCCGGGCGGCAGGGGTTTTTTAATCAAGCTGTATAAAATGAGTGTCCGGCACCGCGTGTTTCGGGATAAAGCCGTCTGCAAAGTCCGGAAATGCCGTCTGTATTTCGTCAATCCACCTTTTCAGATTTAACACATACGGCATATAAATCATTTCAATGGCCGCTTCGTCTTCAATGCGGTAATACCAGCAAAGATTAAATTCGTTCTCCGTCACCAACGTAAACCCGGAGAAATGATAGAAAATCAGCGGCGTTTCATCTAGATAAACACGGCCGTTCTTTTGAGTCACCTTATAATTTTCTATATTCCAAAGCGCCGTATTGACTCCGGTTGATTTGACAACATGCACACCCTGATACTGTGCCGGCCACTTCTCCACATACCTTTGATCTCCGTACGTCTTTCTTTCCGTATTCATTTCCACCGTGCAATATTCAATGCAATCCTGTCTCCATTGCCATACCGCTTTATAAGCTTCTTCTGTATTCCGGGCGCCGACAAAGCCTGTGTTAAAACGTCCGGTCCGCTCATAATAAGACATGAACCGCGGCGAGTTGCGGTGATCGGTCAAATACAGAGAAGCCGCCGGGTTTTCGCCAAAAATACGCGCTGGATCAGAAAAGAAAAACAGATCGGTATCCATATGGGCATAATATTCGGCGTCATCCCACTGGCTCATGACATGGAACAAAAATGCGGGCTTCAGTGTCCAGCAATACTCATGGAACGTTCTATTGCTTTTCGCTTCCAATAGCTCCGGATCTTCCATTTCATGAAGCTGCACAAAGGTGACATGCTCCCATGGCACGTGCTGAAGCAATTCATATGCCTTCTGATCAACACACAGCACATATAAATGAAAATCATCACAATGCTCATGGAGGGAATGAATCATAGGCATCAGTTTAAAGATATGCGTCCTTGACACTATTGTTGAAAAATGAAATTGACTCACCATACCACATCCATTTATCTAAGATCCACGTGCAGTAAATCATTGACAAGCGCATACAGTGCATTAGAAAAATCGTTCACGCCAAGCTTCTTCTTCGCTTTTGGCAGAAGCTTTTTAACGGCTTGCAAATCAAAGTTTTTCGCAGTCACCCTCGGTGTTTTTTTCTGCCAATCCGGGTCCAGATTGCGATCCTTCACGACATGGAGCAGCTCAAGAAACAGATGCAGCAGCATGTCGTATTTCTTCGAGTCCAGCAGTTTGTGTATATCAGACATGATCCTGTTGGTCATGTCTGGAGGGAATGGGCCGTTAAAGGCAAGATGAACATCTAATGACTGAATGTTGTTATATTTGTCGCACATATAGGCAATGTTTGTTCTGATATCGTCTACTGACTGACAATTGCTTGGGTGCTCCTGATGAACGCTGACAATATCGCGATGCAGTCTGAACGTCAGTCCGGCCTGATGGAGCCTGATCCCAAGATCATAATCCTCGAACCCGTACCGTACAATGCCTTCGTCAAACAAACCGAGATCAGCCACATGCTTTCGTTTTACTGATGAATTGTTTGTGATAAAAAAACGCCACGGCATATGGTAGCCCTTTAAGTCATCGCCGTATTCATCCAGTATCCGCTTCAGCACGTCAATAAAATCGGTATCAAGGTCAAAGCTTTGATTTAAGAAGCTTTCGTTTTTGATATCCGCCTCTGACAGAAGCTTTTGTTTGTCTTTTTTCGGCATTTCATCATATAACTTTGCAAGCTGCTTCTTATGTTCATCTTCAAAGCGCTCATAATAATAGCTGTAGATCCTTTTCCAAAACAAACCGCACACGACAAGATTCTCTTCGTTTTCATGCGCTTTGATATGCTTTGCCACAAGATCCTTGGCAGCAAGCATATCGCTGTCATGGAATATCAGAATATCTCCTCTGGCATTGCGGACCGCCTGATTTCTTCCGTAGGCAATGCCCCTGTTTTCTTTAATCCGTACAAAAATCAGCGGAAAGTCCGCTTGAAACGATTTGAGCATCGAGAGCGTCCCGTCCTCAGAGCCATTATCCGCTACGATGACCTCAAACTCTTCAGCGCACTCCTGCTGGTTTAAGGACAGAAGACTGTTATAGAGGCGCTCCTTTGAATTATATGCAGGAATAATAACGCTTGCTTTCACTTCATTTTCACTTCCTATATTTAATCATTTATTTGTTATCATCTTTTGAAGCAAAACCGTTAAATTCAGGGTCTAGAGCTTTGATATGCTGAATGATATGCGGCAGGGTCTGCTGGTACAGCTCATGCACAAACGGCAGGTCTGTGCGTGTTGTTTCGTGAATCTGTTTGATTTCATTGATGCTGACGATTCGATATCCGCTGAAATGATAGAAGATCAGCGGATTTCCATCTTCCAATACAATCCGGCCATCCTTCCAGGAAAACGTGTGCTGTCCGTAATTCCAATGGCCGATGTTCACACCTGGTGTCGTAATGTCACACACATTCGGAAACAGCTCAGACATATAATCCAAATAGCCCTGATCCCCGAATTTCCCTTCACCCGGCGCATTTTTACATTCCTCAAGACAGCGCTCCTTCCACCACTCCAAACAATCCGTCCCTGCTTTATCATGTTTAAAGCTGATAAAGCCAGAGTTATATCTGCCTAACAAACGCTGCAGCATATCAATTTGCTCTCTTTCAAACGAAGGAATAATGATATCGCCCCGGGAAAGCAGCACCGAGCAGTCCGGCTGATTCGTAAATATCGGTGACGGATCGGTGTAGAAAAATAAATCTCCGTCAATATACGTCACCCGTTCCAGCTCGGGATTGCTGTTCAGCACAGCTTGCAGAAAGATCGGCTTCATCGTCCAGCAGTACTCGCTTTGATCCCTTGTATCCTTCAGCTTCAGGAGCGTTTCATTTTCAAGCGCTGCCACCGGCACAAGAGTCAGCTGCTTCATATTCAATTTCTGCAATACGCGGTGCGTGTCATCATCCATACAAAGCGTAAAAATGGGGCTGTCTTGATCGACTTGCGCTAAAGACTTAAATAAGGCGACTGCCTGATATAATCTTCCTTTTGATAAAACGGTGCAATAGGCGCTCGTCATGGTATGTTCACCTCATTTCGCATTACTTTTTGAAGAATTCTGTATACCACCCAATGGTTTTTTCAAGTCCTTCATCAATGGTGTAAGCAGGTGTCCAATTCAGCAGCTTTCTCGCTTTTTCTGCGGATAAATATTGGTGTTTGATTTCATTGCTTCCCTGGTTCAGCACCTTTGGCTTCAGATTGCTGTTCATTTTCTTTAATATTTTTTCGACTAATTCAAGCACAGTCAGCTGGATCTCATTGCTGAAGTTAAAGGCTTCCCCGGCGAGATTGTGTTCCTCCATTTTCTCCGCCAGAAGCAGGTAAGCCTGGACGGCATCTTCAATATAGAAATAGTCGCGGACAAAGGTGCCGTCGCTGCGGATTTCGGGAGCTTCCCCGTTCAGCACAAGCTGAATCGTCTGCGGAATGATGCGGTTGAAGTTCAAATCTCCGCCGCCGTATAGATTTCCGCAGCGCGTAATACAGACCGGCAGGCCATAGGTGTGAAAATACGTATGGCTGATCAGATCCGCGCAGCTTTTCGATACGTCGTACGGATGCTTGCCTTGCAGCGGCATATCTTCATCGTACGGAAGGTTTTCTTGATCACCGTATGCCTTATCGCTTGACGCGACAATGACACGCTTGATTAACGGATGCTTCCGGCAGGCCTCAAGGATATTCCACGTGCCGAGAATATTCGCCTCAAAGGTGGAAACCGGGTTGCGGTTCGCAACGCCGACAATCGCTTGTGCAGCGAGGTGAAACACCGTATCGATTTCATACTCTCCAAGCGCGCGTTCAATCACAGGCAAATCTTCAAGAGCGCCCTGCACGATGTTCATTTTCTTCACATGTTCTCCCTGATAAAGATTGGACTGAGGCACATGATCTCTGACAAGCCCCGTCACGTTTGCGCCCTGTTCGATCAGCTCTTTCACCAAATAGCTTCCTAAAAGACCTGTACAACCCGTGACAAATACGTTTTTATTTTTCCAGAAACTCAAATCAGTTCACCATACCTTCCATACATGTTGTCCTTGATCCCACATCTTGTTGACTTCCAAAAGATTTTTATACGTATCGATTGCCGTCCAAAATCCGTAATGGCGATACACGGCAAGTTCACCGTCTTTCGCAAGGTTTTTCAGCGGTTCGTCTTCGAACATGGCGTTCCCGTCCTTCGGCAAATAATCGAAAACCTTTGGATCGAGAACGAAAAATCCGCCATTGATGATGCCGTCACTCGATGTCTTTTCAGAAAAAGTTTTCGCTATACCATCCTCAACCGTCAAGGTGCCGAACTGCGAAACTTTATCAATGCCGGTGACAGTCGCAGCAGCACCCTTTGTCTGATGATAGCTGATGAGATGAAAAAGATTGATATTGGCCAGCCCGTCCCCATAGGTGAGCATAAACGTTTCATTGCCGATATAGTCCTTCGCCTGCAAGATTCTTCCGGCTGTCAGCGTATCTTCCCCTGTCTCCAAAAACGTAATTTTCCACGTTTCAGGCTGTCCCAGCATCTGCACCTCTCCTGTAGAGCTGTCGAGCGTGAGGCTGTTGTGCTTCCATTCGTAATTCAGAAAATATTCTTTGATTTTTTCTCCTTTGTAGCCTAAAAGCAGAATAAACTCGTTCACTCCGTAGTACTGATAGATTTTCATAATATGCCATAGAATCGGTTTTCCGCCTATCATGGCGAGCGGTTTAGGAAGTTCATTCGTGACCTCACTCATTCTCGTTCCTTTTCCGCCGCAGAGAATGACCGCTTTCATCTCTACCCCTCATCTCTATGAATATTGAGTTCGAAACCTTGGTACCTCCTTACAATCTATCAAGGCATTTCCCCGATAATTTGTCCGATTCCAATACCGGTTTCAAAATCTACTGTAATGATATGAGAGAGAGGCGGCCTTGGTGACCAAATGGAATCTATTTTTTCAACTTGGTTATGTAACCACACAAAAAAAGAGCCCTGAGCGCGGCAATACGCCCGCTCAAGGCTCTTCTTTGTCTTATTCGATATCTTTTTCCTTGCCGTAATGATAATCAGACGGATCAACGGCTTTAAAGTCACTGAGTTTGTGGAATCTCAGCAGGTCTTTGTAAAGGACACTGTCAGAAAGCTTCAGCTGCTGTGTCACTCTTGTTTTCAGGTTCTTCGTATCTTCATTCGCTTTTACTTCTTTACCTGTCTTCGTATCATAGATGATATTGTCGACAGATGTGTACTTCGGCGTTACGAAGTCGCCGTTTCTAAACGCCACTGTTTCGTCGTGGTCTTTAGAGAATAAATCGGTACCGAAGTTGATATATTTCTCAGAATCAATACCTTGCAAGTGAAGAAGTGTCGGCATGACGTCAATTTCGCCGCCATACGTATGGTTCACTCCGCCTTTTTTGCCAGGGATTCGGATCATCAGAGGCACGCGCTGGTTTTGCGCGTTTTGATAATCTGTGATCTCTTTTCCGAGAATTTCTTTCATCGCGCGGTTATGGTTTTCAGAGATACCATTGTGGTCACCGTAAATCATGATGACTGAGTTGTCATACAGACCTGCTTCCTTCAGTTCCTTGAAGAATTGCTCAAGGGACTCGTCAAGGTAACGGGCAGTCTGGAAATAGCTGTCGACTGTATTATCGCCAGTCGTCGCTTTCTTAATCGTCGCGTCTTTTTCATCCAAGTTAAACGGATAATGGTTTGTCAAGGTAATCAAATGTGCGTAAAACGGCTTTTTCAGAGATTCAAGTTTAGGAATCGATTCTGTAAAGAACGGCTTATCCTTGAGCCCCATATTAATGATGTTTTCTTCTGACATGTCATACGTGCTTGCGTCGAAAAATTTGTCATAGCCGATATGTTTGTAAATTTGGTCGCGGTTCCAGAACGATTTGTAGTCACCATGCAGGACGGCGCTAGTATAGCCTTCCTTCTGATCCAATATCGCAGGAAGCGACTGGTATGTGTTTTCGCCTTTTGTTACAAATGCGGAGCCTTCTGGAAGACCGAAGATCGAGTTATCCATTGTCAGCTCGGCATCAGATGTTTTCCCCTGACCTGTCTGATGGAAGAAGTTATCGAAGTACGTGACGTCTTCGCCGCCGTGGGCCAGTTTATTTAAGAATGGCGTAACTTCTTCACCGTTCAGCTTGTAATCAATCAGGAACGACTGGAAGCTTTCCAGGTGAATCTTAATGATGTTTTTGCCTTTGGCAGACCCAAAGTACTCAGCGTTCGGCTTCGCGTAATGAGACGTCGTGTAATTCTCGACACTTGTCAGATCATCGCTGCTTGCATACGCTCTTTGCGTTTCTGTTTGAGCCGTCTGCACACCGTCATAAATGGTGTAATTGTAAAGACCTAAGTATTTTACGATATAATTGCGGTCAAACGTTCTTGTCAGCAGCTGCGGGCGATCTTTTTCCGCAAAATGCAGGTTGATGAAAAACAGTGCGACTCCGGAAAGAATTACCAAAGACGCAAAACGTTTTTTCATTTTGAATCCTTTGAATTCAGGTCTCCAGATCAATACCGCAATCAAGATGATAATATCTAAGAAATAGAAAATATCATGACCGGCCATGATGCTGAAAATACCGTCGCCCATGTTTCCGACGTTGCCGGACTGTTTAATGTTCGGGAACGTTAAGAAATCATCAAAGAAACGATAGAATAAAATATTTGCATATAAAATGAACGTCATCACAAAATCAATAATCAGCATGATAATAGCCGATTTTCGCCCTTTCGCAAGCAAAGCCAGTCCTAAAAAGAAGACGGCGCTTGAGAACGGGTTAAACACCAAAAGGATTTCTTGGGTTGTGCCTTTTACCCCAAGGTTAAACTCTGTTTTGTAGGATAAATACGTTTTTGCCCAAAACAGTATAACAGCCAACACAAAAAAGCTAAGTTTGTAAGAAAAAAGTTTCTTCATGGCAACCTCTACTTTCTTAAACACGTTAAGTCTTTATTTACTTTTACTTTCTCTTTTATCCTGTCTTCCAATTCCTTCTTTCCAAACAAAATCAAGGCATCACACAACAAATAAATATACCGCGCTATACCGGGATATTTACGTTTTGCACATACCATTTCTATTACACCTATTTCAAACCAAACACTGGACGAAAGAAGCCCTCAATTCGTTTCACTTTTTTCTCGGAAATAAAAAAGGTTTCTTTTGTCCTGCCCGCTTTTGGAAAAAAAGAAATAGATACCGAGTATAAGAATAACATAAACTAGCAAAAACGAAAAATAGGTCTTAAGGACAGCCCGCCCTTCAGGCGGACTGTGGTTATTGTATGCACAGACGTTTAGCGAGATCACATTTTTTTAAAAAGGACATAACAAAAGGACTGGATCTCTCCAGTCCTTTGTAAAAACAATCAAATTCCCGACCAGACATCCTTTGCATATATGCCTGTTTCCTGCAGATGTCTGAGCCAGTTTTGCGCTTCTTCTTCACTGGTGCCATGAACAGATTGATACGCGTTTTGCAGCGCGGCCTCCACATCAGGCGCCATCCTGCTGCCGTCACCGCATACATAAAGACGGCCGCCGCGGTCGAGGATCGAAATTAAGGTTTCCGCATGCTCCTCCATAAGGTGCTGAACGTACGTTTTCGGTATGCCTTCTTTACGGGAAAAAGCCGTGTGCACAGTAACAATTTCGTCTTGTTCAAACTGCTTAAGCTCATCTCGGTAAATAAAATCGCGATCGTTTCTGCAGCCAAAATAAAGATGGGCTTCGCCGAGCGTTTTTCCCTCGCGTTTTAAAGCTGACCGGACTTGCAGGAATCCGCGGAATGGCGCAACTCCTGTTCCCGGCCCCACCATGATGATTGGTGTTTCAGGGTCTTCCGGAAGCTGAAATCGGGATTCCGGCGTGCGGACAAACATCACGACATCATCTCCCGCCTTCCGCTCCGCCAAGTCATTCGATGCCACTCCACGATATTCGCCGCTGCCGCTCCAAGCCGGCCCGCGCACAACGCCTACAGTTATCGCGGCTTGTTCCGGATTCACCCGCGGGGAGCTTGAAATCGAATAATACCGCGGTTTTAACGGGCGTAAAAGCTCTAAAAACCGTTCAAACGGCATTTCACATGATTCATATTGCTCGAGCAGATCCAGCATGGAAATCCGTTTTTTCAAAATTTGTTCCTGATAAACGCCCTCTTCCGTCATATCTTCCAATTCACGTTTATGAGGCGGACAGACGGTAAATGCGGCCAGCTCGCGTATTTGCGCCCTGGTTGCCGCTTCCTGCACCTCAACGCTGTAGCTGAGCAGATCATGCAGGCTGACAGGCCGATCCAAAGGCAGATGCCCGGAGCTGCGCCCGCTTGCCGTCAGTGTAACTTGGTCCGTTCCTTTTAAGCCGAATCTGTGAAGAATCCGGCTGACATTTGTCCGGCTGTTCCTCGGAAGAATGCCAAGGTGATCGCCCTCCCGATATTCGACGCCAGAAGGCAGCGCAATTTCGATATGGCGGGTGCTGCGGCCACTGTCTGCGGACTGGAGTTCTCGATTTTCCGCAATGGATGCGTGAACCGCTTCATACGACCGGGCTAATGGGGATTCTCCCAGCCCCCTGACAAACTGCAGGCTCAGCGTGCTTCGCTCCTTATCAGCGTTTTCATTAAGTTCGAGTCCGAAGGCTTTGATGGCGTCCGACCACATGCTTTTTTTCCACTGGTCAAGCTGTCCTTCAAAATCCCCGCTGACATCGCCCTCTCCGCGTGCAGAAAAACGGGTCGCCCCTTTTTCCGCTAGCTGCTCGTCAATGGTTCGCGGAACGTACTGATACGTGCTTGCCCAGTTATGATCACCACAGCCAAACACCGCATAATGGACACCCTCCAGCTCACCTGGCTGTATTTCGTCAAGCCACTGCACAAACTGACCCGCATTGCTTGGCGGTTTTCCATTATAGGAAGAGGTGACGATCACAACGGCTCCCTCTTTCGGCAGCTTTCCAATCTGATCGTTCAAGGGCGCCACCTCAGTCCTTACCCCGTGAAGACTCGCTGTATCGGCAAGCTCCCGGGCGACGCCTTCCGCGGTGCCGGTATCAGAGCCATACAGTACGAGTAGCGGCCGGTTGTTGAGACCGATAACCGAAGCACTCTTCGTTTCCTGTTTGCTCTTTTGTTCATCGTCGTGCGCCGCTTTTTCCTCCGACGGGACGCCGGCATGAATCGCTTCCTGATTTCGCGTTTGAACTCGGATGTGAAAATCACCGGGCTTAAGTGTCAGCGTTTGTTTGATATCAAGCTCATAATTCTCGTGATCAATCAAAGTGAAATATTTTAATACCATGCCCAGCACAAGTGTAGCTTCATGCAGGGCAAACTGCATGCCAATACAGGCTCTCTGTCCATTCCCGAACGGCTTGTAGGCATGATGAGGCACTTGGTCCTGATGTTCGAACCGTTCTGGACGAAATTCTTCAGCGTCCTCTCCCCATGCGTCTTGATCGCGGTGAAGCTGCGGAATCAAGACAGAAATTCTGTCCTTGGTTGTGATCGGATATTTTCCGCCAATGACCGTATCTTCCTTCGGATAAAGACTGAAAGCCGGAGCCGTCGGCCATAAGCGCAGTGATTCATTTAAAATCATCCGTATGTATTTCAGCTCGAGCACTTGTTTATAGGTCGGCGCTGCACCCGTCAGCACCCGGTCGACCTCTTCATACGCCTTTTTCAGTTTGTCAGGATGCTTCAATAAAAAGTAGATCGCAAACGACAGCAGGCCGCTCGTTGTTTCATGCCCGGCAATTAAAAATGTAATGATCTGAAAACGGATATTTTCATCATCAAGCTTCTCCCCGGTCTCCGGATCTTCCACCTTCAGCATCCGGGCAAGCAAATCTTTTTCATCCTGATCTCCATCCGCCTTGCGCTCCGCAATAATGCTGTCGACTAACGAAAACATCGTTTGAATATCGTGGTGGAATTGGCGCTTTGTTCTGACCATGAGTTTATCTTGAACATCGAGCCGCTGCATCTGGTGCATCGCTTCATCCAGCGCGCGCACCATGCTGTTGATAAACGGATGAGGCGTTTCTCTGTAGTAGCTGTTAAAACGATAGTTAAACCCGCATAACCCAATCGTGTCCAATGTCAGCCGGGTCATATCAGCGGGAACATCGACTGCTTCATTCGGATTGAGCCGAGCCCACTTTTGAATCAGCTGAACAGCGATATCAACCATTTTTTCATGATAATCCTTCATGGCCCGCTGGCTGAACGTCGGCATAAGAATGTTGTGCGCTTTTCTCCAGTTGGGCTCGTGCGTCCAGCTTGTAAACAATCCGTCACCCGAAAACGCGCGAACCTTTTCCAAAGCGCCTTCAATGCTTTTATCGAAACGCTCTTCATCACAAACTTCTTTCACGAATTCATGGCCGGACACCACAATTGTCGTACCCGCCGGTGTGTGAATTTGAAAAATAGGGCCTTGCTCTTCCGCCAATTTGATCAGTGACAGAGTCGGTTTATCTTTATCAATTAAAGGAAGATTGCCGAGCGGTCCAAACGTCTTCGGCTGAGGAATCGGGCTTGTTTCCTTCATCGAACCATTCCTTTCCGTATGTAATGCTTTCTATCTGACTACATTTCCCTTTCATGGTGACGATTATTCCATTTCTCTGATTGACGCCTGATCGTTGTTTTTTCTATACTTGAGAAGCTGTACAATACGCAAATAAGGTGAGTTCACATATGGATTTTGAAATTCGATTTTTATCCTTTTATGTCATACAGGTGGAAGGCAAGGATGAGCAGGCAAACAAGCAATTCAAGCACTTCCAGACCCTTGATACAGAGGAGTTTGAAGAAAGCGAGCTGAAGGACTTTCTTGACGGAGAGCTGAAAAAAATCGTCAAACGGAAAGCCGACTGCCATCCGCCATCCGAGCAGGTGCCGACGAAAATCGGCCACTTTATCGTCGAGCCCGGCCACGAGCTGGATTCCAACCCGAACTACAACTTGTTCAACCGCGCCCGCCTGGCGGAAACAAAAGAGGACTTTAACGAGCTGAGCGAACAGTTCGTCCGCACGTACCTCGACACGAGTGCGGTCCGCGGCGGTGTGTTCTTAGTCGCTTCGGCTGTGCCGAGAAAATACTTCGACGAGTCATTTGTCTTCATTATGAAATGTGATTTTGAGCCGAAGGTCGCCCGCATCTCAGACGCGTCTTCCCTCATTAAAAAAGTCGAAATGGCCATCACGACAAAAAACATGAAGAGCATCCAATACCCGTTCATGCCGGAGGAAGGAATGATCGAGGAAGGCGAGCTGAAAATCCACCAGGCCTCGCACGCCCGCTATTTCGAGGATTTCCTGAAATTCGTTGAGTACGGTGAATCAATGCCGGAAATCATGAAAACCCAGGTCATGAACATGGTGCAGGAACACGTCTATGAGACATTTGAGGACAACAGCGAAGAGCTCAAGCAGTTTGAACAAGACATCGAAATCTGGGAAGCGAGCGAAAAGCGGGAAATCCAAGAACGCCTCGACACACATCAAGTGATCGAAGCCTCCGCCCAGATCATTGAGCACACGCCGGAAGCCGAGCTGAAAATGAAAGTCGGAGAAACCGAGATTAAAGGATTGCTAGCTGATTTTGGCGAATCGATTCATCTCGCAAAAGTGAACGGGCGCTATGTCGCGCTGATTGAAGCGGAGACGATTTCGTTTGAGAAGGGCAGTTCACCGGTGGAGTTTTATAAGCCTGAGGGGCTGCATGAGGTGATTGAGCGGATAAAAGGGAAACATTTAAATGATGATTAAATAAATAAAAAGAGAGAATGATTCAGAATATAACATTCTCTCTTTTTCTAAAACAGTCATATATTCATTATTAGTTAACGATCACAACCAATTCCGTCACCATCACGGTCGAGGTGTTTTCCATAACCGGGTTCACCGATATGTATAGGAGCTGCACCAGCTTGACGTGCTGCTGTACAATTTTTGTAATAGACATTAGTCTGTTGTTCTTGAGCTTCTGCTTGTTGTGCCTCTTCCTCTTGTTTACGCTTTTCTTCGGCTAGCCGCACTTTTTCCTCCTGCTTGCGTTTCTCTTCTGCTAGTCGTTCTTTTTCTGCTTGCTTTGCTTCTTCCTCTTGCTTACGCTTTTCTTCGGCTAGTCGCACTTCTTCCTCCTGCTTACGTTTCTCTTCTGCTAGTCGTTCTTTCTCTGCTTGCTTTGCTTCTTCCTCTTGCTTACGTTTTTCTTCTGCTTGCTTTTCTGCTTTTTCCTCTTGCTTAGACTTATTATTTTGTTGCCCATTATCTTCATGATTGCTTTCTTTTTCTTTCTGTTCTACCTTTTGTTCGGTATTTGAAACAGAAGTTTTATCGCTTGATTCTGCAGAATTAGATTCTTTAGTTTCCTCTCCAAAAATTGTGCTAAAGATTAATAGCAATAACAAAAGGTATACCAGCGAAGCAATCGATCTCTTCCACCATATACCGCTCCTGAATCCTAATATTTTTTGATACCACTTGCGCTTCTTCTGTTTAAGGAGAATATTTGCGTCATTTAAAATAGAAACAAATTCCTTGCCAAATAAATATATAACCAGTCTATTGCCTGTTTCCGGAACATTAACAACTGTTTTTATTGCAAACCGATCAACCATTGCGCCAGAAAAGTATATAAAATCCCATTTGTATAGCAATCTTGCTTTTCTCTCTTTATTATCAAATTCATATAAATAGACCACTTGAGATTCAAGCACAATAAAATTACCCTTTTTTGTTTATCCTCTTGGAAAAAACCTTCAGCTACTAAGGCAGCATTTTTATGTTTTTCACGCAATAAGCGTTCACCATTTTTCGTAAAACTTAGATTGTCTCTCTCCAATAGAAAAGAGGTAATATGAACGTTTTGATTTTGTAAAACAGCTAATTTTTCAGCATGTAAAAAATAATCAAAATCATGTGTAACAGTTGTTAGAATTTCTTTTGATTGATTAGATATCATGTATTCTAAAATCTCTATAAATTCTTGGCTATCATCATTCTTTTTAATATCATCAAACCTGCGCTTTGACCGACCTATCTTAAGGCTTAATCTCAAATTATTTTTTTCTTTTTCATCATTTCTTACATCAATATCACTGATCTGGGAATACTCATATCTCATTCTTTCATGCTTGGAAACGAAGAAAATGGCTTGTGTAGTAAGTCCTAGTACTCCTTTTAGTTCCCGGCTACTTTTTTTATCACATTCAACTTCAATGATCTTTAGAACTTTTTCTTGTGACGTTAAGGTAACACTTTCTTCCTGTTGTAATAATCTTTTGTACTTTGCTACTAAGTTTTTTTGCCCCATTGTAGGGCGTTTACCTACCCACTTTTGCATAATTTCCTCCCTATGTTAACCGTTAATAAAAACTAGTCAGCAAGAAATAATTTTAAGTTAATTTTACCAAATAGAGAATGTATTTACATCAAGAGATTGATATAAAAAAATCCTAATTGTCATAAAGTACCTACCTCTTTAAAAAATTAAAAAGTCCAGAATTCAATTCTGGACTTTTCCTTTTTAATATCCTTCCCTCAACACCGCATAGCACTCCCCAATCAGCTCTTCCGCTCCCGGCTCTCCTTTCAGCCCGCGGCGGACGATTTCTGAAGATAAGTCCTGCACTTTGAGCGCTCTTGGTGCTCTTCTTTCGTCGTATGCCTGAAACGCGGTTTCGAGGTCGTCATGCTTTTTGAGCTCTTCGGAAAGCACAATCGCATCTTCAATGGCCATGGCCGCTCCTTGCGCCAAGGTCGGCGCTCCGGCGTGGGCGGCGTCTCCCCCGATGACGACGCGGCCTTTGTACCATGGCTCCTGCACGGCGACCTGCTCCAGTTTATTAAAAATGACGGGGTGTTCTTTTGACATATGCTTTGTGACAAAATCAAGCCCCGGGAAGCCTGAGAGGATCTCTTTGACTCTATCAAACCGGGTCTCTTCCTCATCCCAGTAATCGCTCGTGCAAGGCTGGAGGACGAAGACATAGCCGGCGTGTTCCGCCAATGGCACGACGCCAATTTGTGTCTCTCCGCTTCTGTACATCAATGTCGCGTCCTCAAATGTGTAATCGGGAAGCTCGATATAAAAGCGCCACGCCCCCATGCCGAGAAACTCTTTTTCTATTTCTTTTTGCAGCATGGTATCCCGCACAATGGAATGAATGCCGTCAAAGCCCGCCAGAATGTAAGCCTGCATCTTTTCTCCATCATCACATACGGCAGTAACCGCTTCAGGCGTTTCTTCATAAGCCACAATCTTTTTCCCCCACAAAATCCTTGCGCCCGAAGCTTCGGCATGCTTGATGAGAATGTCATTTAACGTTTTTCGCAGGATATTATTGCGGCCCGGAAGCTTATCATCTAAGAAAGACTCACTGACTTTGAATAATAGATTCCCCTGCTTATCGAATGTTTTAAACCACGCTGTTTGAAATCCATGCTCGCAGCACTCTTCAAATACGCCCAGCTCCTTTAACACCGCCAGTGCGTTTTGCGGCTGGAGAATCCCCGCGCCGGTCTTGCGGTTTTCTGCAGCCGCTTCACATAAGGTGACGGAAAAACCTGCTTTCCTGAGAGAAATGGCTGCCGACAGCCCGCCAATTCCGCCTCCCGCTATCAGTATATGTTTCATGTTGATAACCACCTTTTCAGTTCGCTGTATATAGTTAGGCACCTAACTATATTACCTTACTATGTCCGGCAAACAGCTGTCAATCACCTCCAACACAGGTTGCGTTCTGATTTTTCCTCCATTATAATCGTGTCACGACAAACGTACGGGAGCTTATTGTGATGGAATTAAAACATTTACCGAAATACAAGCATATAACAGAACACGCCGAGACGTATTCCAATGTGGACGCCGGCTCTCTTGAATTGTTTTTATCTTTGTTTGATATCTCAAAAAAAATGAATCATGTGATGGAGCATTATTTCGCCAGACGCGGATTGTCTGAAGGAAAATTTAAAATCCTGATGCTTTTGTTCGACGCAAAGGACCACACGTTAAGCCCGACGGAGCTCGCCAAGCAATCAAACGTCACGAAGGCAACGATTACCGGCCTGCTTGACGGACTGACGAGGGATGGATTTGTCCGGCGCAGGCATCACAACGAGGATAAACGAAAAATCAGCATTGAGCTGACAAAGGAAGGCAAAGAACGGCTGGAGCAATTTCTGCCCGGCCATTTCAGCAGGATTTCCGCAGTAATGGAGAACTACAGCAATGAGGAAAAAGACATGTTCGTAAATATGCTGAGTGATATGTTTGAAAAGCTAAGCGTGTTTAAAGACTAAAAAACCCGTCCGATCTGGACAGGCTACAGTACTTTTTTTAAGCACGGTGACAAATATGCCGTTGATCACAAACACAATGCCGCTCAGAACAGATGTAAAAATGCCGGACACCTTTGCCACGCCACTGTACATAATAAAACGCCAACCGTCACAAAAAGCGCCTATCTCAATGACAGGCGCTTTCTGATTAATCATCACTGCTTAAAATGCCAAAGAAGCGAAGCAGGTTGATGAACAAGTTGATAAAGTCAAGGTACAGCGATAATGCCATAACCGGAATTAAGTCCTCCGTAATATCGCGGTGTTTGATTTGGTTCAAATCATACAAGATGTAAAGGGAAAAGACGATGGTTCCAATAACGGAATACGCCATCATCGCCGCGGAATTCAGCGGGCTGAAGATGCTGAAAATGCCAACCGCAATTAGTGCGATGAGCGCTACGAGCAGAAACGACGACAGGAACGATAAATCCTTCTTCATTTTTGCGCCGATTGTACCGAGCACGGCAAAAATTAAAAATGTAGATCCGAACGCTTCAAGCACCACATAGGCGCCGGCAATTGAAGCGTAGTGGCTGACAATCGGAAATAGGGTAATGCCGGAAACGAAGGCGAATGTATAAACAAACGCATACCCGACCGCTTTTCTTCTGCGCATCCAGAAGGCGATAATGATCATCGCCACTTCAAGGATCGAAAGCGGCAGCATCAAAGCGACAGGAATAAACTGGCCGATGTACAGCCCGACGGTTGCGATCAGCAGTGTAAAGATAAACACTGTCAAAATGCGCTGCATGATCGAATGCTTACTCTCATGAACTGTAGCTTGCATGTCAAAAATCCTCCTAAGAAATGATCTTAAAGGTCTATTATATAAAAAATGGATGAAATATGTATATGTTTTAAGGAGAATTTAATGTCGAACAAAAACCTTTAAAACACCTCTTTTACTTCGATTCTTTGCTTTTCAGTGAGAAACGGTGCTTTTCCACCTTCTCAATCTGGGTGACCTGGGAATCATGTACGGTGATTTGAACGGTGCCGAAATCCAGTGTTTCCAACGAGCTGATGATTTTTTCAATCACTTTCGGATCAACGGTTGTTTTTGAAAGCAATGACCTTTCCCCCTGTTCAGTTTTAATTCATAGTATTCTTATAAGAATTATAATATTATGTTTTTTCCAATAAATCAATGGTGATTTCCATTCAAATCAAAAAGGCATATGATTACCCAATCAAGGGACGGTCATATGCCTCATCAGATTTCATCTTAGTTTTCTTCCAATTCCTCAACAATACAGCGGACGCCCATGTTTTCAAGCGCCTGCTTCAACGAGCCGTATGTTTCATATTCACTGAAATCAAGCCCTAATTGAATCGATGTTTGGGCGACATCCGGCCGAATACCTGAAAAAACGGCTTTGACGCCAAGTAAGAAAAGTGTTTTCGACAGGTTGTACAATTGCTGCGCAACCATTGTATCCACAATCGGGACGCCGGAAAGATCGACTACAAGGCTTGTAATTTTTCTCTCAATGCATCGGACCGGCACTGTCTCTAAAATCACCTGCGCACGTTTTGTGTCGACAGAGCCAATCAGCGGCAATATGCCGATTCCATCCGCAATGGAAATCACCGGACAGCCTAATTCACTGATTAATTCCTGCTGAGAAGTGAGCCTCATCAGCATAAATTTTTGATACTGCTCGGAAAACTCAATAATCAGCTTATCGAAAGACTGATTCACAATACGATTCCAGCGGTCAGCATCCTCATTTGTGACGATATCCCGATGCTCTTTTATAAACGTAACAACAGCATCCCAGAATGCGATTCTTGAATTTGATATGGCTTCAACGACCTCATGCACCGGAACATCTTGCTCTACTCTTTTTTTCGCAACATTCAGCGCCCATTTTGCCATATTGTCTTGAAATTCGGTTTGTTCCTCCAGGAATGCACTTGCGATTGTTATATTAGTAAACGTATGTTGCTCCGTCAAAAGCTTTTTCGTATCTTCACTTAAATGCTCGGCGGAATATAATTCGCCCTGCAGCTGTCTCCGTAAACTGAACCATTTCTCAGTAATGTCAGCCGTATGGTCTATGATATATTGATATAGTTTTTGATCGATATTCACGGTCTGTCTCCTTTTTCGTAATAGAAGCTCTTATATTATAAAATTATAAATCGAAATTGTGAATGGGACTAGGGAAAAATAGATTGATTCTGCACACTGAGCGCATGCCAATTCTATCCATAGGCAGATTCACCAATATAAGTCCACTTTCATATCCTGTCAAATGTACAGTTTACTTGAGAAAGGACGTTATGATATGTATTATGATCCATATATGTATGATGGGCCGATCTATGATCCATGGTCCCCAGTAGAATATGATTACCGCTACCCAGTTGGATATCCAGGGCCTAGTATTGGCGGAGGCGCCGTACCTGGATTTGGCGGAGGTGCTGTTCCTGGTATCGGCGGAGGTGCTGTTCCTGGTATCGGCGGAGGCGCCGTGCCGGGAATTGGCGGAGGCGCTGGGCCTGGTATTGGCGGAGGTGCCGTGCCTGGTATCGGCGGAGGCGCCGAGCCGGGTGTTGGCGGAGGAGCGCCGCAAGGGCCTCCGCCTCATAAAAAGCCGGCAAAACCGAAAAAGCCTCAGGGCTTGCATGGGGCAGCTTATTTAGTTGAACCCGTTCTCATTCAGCCTTGTCTCTTCCGATTTACCTATGTTTGGTTAACCAACGGCAGCTCATTTTGGTTCTTCCCAATCATTCTTGGAAGAGAATCCGTCGGCGGCTTTTATTGGGATGCCTCACACCATCGCTGGTTTTATTACGCCTTGGACACAAAACATATAGATGTCGTAAGCTGTTCATATTAATGGTCAATCAGCCGGTTCTTCCGGCTGATTTTTCTGTGTTCCTTTAGCTTTAACAGGTTAAGATATACATATCTATTGAATTGGAGGTCTCCCTATGATCAAACAAATCGACATTGTGGCGGACCATCCGATGGGACCAAACGCAAGCTGGCTGGAGGTCTCTTTGAGTATGAAGACATCTTTGGTACATATAATAGAATGAAGGCATACGGTGTAGAATTTCTCAGTGAGCCGAACCAAATGGAGTGGGACACCTTTGTTCAATTTCAGGACGAGGACGGCAATGAGTTTTGATTGAAAGCATAAGTGCGGCTGCGGAGAAAATGCTCCGCCGTGCTCTTTTTTTGACATTGAGAATGAATTTCATTTACAATAACGGATATATGAGTGAGATTGGGGAGAGATAAATGTTTGTTCAGTTGAGAAAAATGACGGTAAAAGAGGGCCATGCTGATCAGGTGATTGAACGTTTCAGCGCTGAAGGAATCATTGAAAAACAGGAAGGCTTAATTGATGTGACCGTGCTTGAGAAAAACGTCCGCCGCGGCGATGAGGAAGTCGTTGTCATGATCTGCTGGGAATCCGAGGATCACTGGAAGCAGTGGGAAAAAAGCGATGCGCATATCGCCGGGCATAAAGCGAACAAAGGCAAGCCAAAGCCTGACTATATGATTAACACTGAAGTGAGCATGTATCACGTGAGAGCTGTCAAACAAGGGACTCATCAATAACGGAAAAAGAGCTTGGGCTGTGCCGCAAGCTCTTTTTTTCATGAAAATCTGCTTTCTTCAAATGTGACGGCGTACAGCGGTTTATTAGCATGCCATTCAGCAAATAACACATCCTCAGTCTTTTCAATTCCCTGCTTTTTCAGCGTTTGCCGCAGCCATTGTTCGTCTACCCCCGCTTCTTGCAGGTTGTCATACACAATCTCTCCATCAAGAATTAACGTGGTGGGCAAAGACACATCTTGCGGCGGAAGATTCATATCTTTTCTCGTCGGATTGCCAAAATCGGATTTCTGAAGAACGCTGACCATCCCGTTTGTTTCTAATATGGCATATTCCACTTCCTGTATGGAAAAGCAGCCTGCCTGCCTTAAAAGGCTCTGCAGCTGATTAATATCGAGCTTGTTTTTCTTTAGCATCTCATATTTCAGCTTCCCTCTATGAATAACGATACTCGGTTCGCCTTCCAGGAACTTTCTGGAGCCCTTTATTTTTTGGGTAATGAATTCAATCAGATAAATCAGCAATCCCCACAGCAGCGAAGCAAAAATGATCTCTTTGATCTTAATTTCATGATCATACACTGCATTTCCGACCAGTTCCCCTAAAATCAAAGCAGAAATAAAGTCAAACGGAGTGATTTGAGAGAATTGGGTTTTTCCGAGAAACTTCAAAATGACAAATAAAATACCCAAACCGCAAACTAATTCTGCCGCTACACTGAGATAATCTCCCATGTTGATAGCACCTACTTCTTAAGAGCTACTATCATTATGGTCAACTGCATTATTTCTAAACGGTCACTGTCTGCTATTATAAAATCGGCTGATGCTTTGACAGCATATCGTCAAAAAGCTGCTCCGCATCATGGCGGTCGAGTGTGACAAGCGGGTCATTGAGAAACGCTTGAAAAGCGAGACCGCGGTCCTTTGTTAACCCCGCTTCCGCCACTGCCTCCTGATTGGATACGTGTCGTGCCGCCAGCAGTTCCACACCCTTCGGCAGCGCTCCGGAAACAATCGGCTGGACGCGGTTGCGGGTAATAAATGCGTTTGTTTCCACGATCGCATCTAATGGCAGATGAGCGACCTGGCCTTGATTCGGCAGATTCACATTTGTTACAAGTTCGCCCAGCCCGAGGAGTGCCGCCATGATGTTCACGCCCTCTTCTCCTGATGCTTTCCTCTCAACACCCCGTTTTTGCTGTGCCATGTAATCCGTTTCTTTTTGTTTCCGGTCTCTGTCCTGTTTTCTGAAGGATATGGGTGTGAGGTGAAACTTCCATGTCTCAGGCTGTTTGAGATAACAAGCGGGGAAAAACTCAGCCAGATGCCTGTCACCCGCAGCGGGGATGGCACCGTATGTTTCAAATAAATCAAATGCAATACGGTGTGCAGAGCGAAATACACTGTCCTTCCAGCTTTCCCCCTCCAGCTCATAGCCGGATTCGGCATAATGCGCACAGAAATCATGGAAAACAGGCAGCAGATCAATATGCCGGTAAGAAGCTGCTGTCACCCATGTAAAATGGTTAATGCCCAGCACATGAACATGAATGTCTTCACGCCGCTTCACCTCTAGTCCAAGCCTATTGGTGACCATCTCCGCCAGCAGTTTTTGCGTGCCGAATACTTCGTGGCAGCAGCCGAACGCTTTTATACCGGGAAACACTTTATACAGCGTTCTCGTGCACACAGACATTGGGTTTGTATAATTGATGACCCATGATTCGGGGGCGTAGTCTCTTATTGCCCGGGCAATTTCTGCAAACATCGGAACGGCCCGCAAACCTCTCATGATTCCCCCAGGTCCGACAGTATCACCAACCGATTGATAGATGCCGTATCGCTCAGGCAGATGAACGTCCGATTCCATGTCATCCAAGGTACCCGGCAAAATCGAAATAATGATGATATCTGCACCGGATAATACCTTTTTCAAAGTAGAAACCGCCTCATACCTCCATCTGCCGTCCCCGCTGTGATTGCCGATGATTTCATTTTTCTTTGCCGCTTCAAAATTCAGATCATAGAGCGCCACCGTGCCTGACATTCGTTCATCAAGGGACAAATCGCTCATCAAGCTTCGGGCCCAGCCTTGGGAGCCTCCGCCGATAAACGCGATTTTGATCTGATCTAACGTACTGATATGAAACACTCCCTTTCTCAGCCTTTCACAGAACCGATCAGCATGCCTTTGGCAAAATGTTTTTGTAAAAATGGATAAACCGCCAGTATCGGTATGGTCGCGATGACGATGACAGCAAGCTTAATTCCCTGCTCCGGCGGAATGGTATTTTGCATCGTATCGCCATTGGTCGCCGTTAAGTCCGATAAAATCGTGACCTGGCGAAGCACCATTTGCAGCGGCCATTTTGCACTGTCATTGATATATAAGAGAGCATGGAAAAAATCATTCCAAATCCCGACAGCATAAAACAGCGCAAAAGTGGCAATGACCGGCTTTGACAGCGGCAAGGCGATCCGCCAAAAGACGCCGATTTCTGAACAGCCGTCAATTTTTGCTGATTCCTCAAGCTCCCGCGGCAGCTGCTGAAAGAAGTTTTTGATAATTATGAGGTTAAACGGATTGATCGCCATCGGCAGAATCAGCGCCCAATAGGAATCCAGCAACCCAAGTGATTTGACGACAAGGTACGTCGGAATCATCCCCCCGGAAAACAGCATCGAGAAAATCACCAGGTTTAACAGCAGATTCCGCCCCTTCACATGCCGCTTCGCCAGCGGATACGCCATCGTAAAAGTGAAAAACAATTGCACGGCTGTCCCGACAACAGTGATGAAGATGGATACGCCCATGCTTCTGATAAACGTCGGTGTCGAAAACACGTACCGATAAGCGTCAAGGGTAAAGGTTTCCGGGAAAATAAAGAAGCTGCGCTGAGCCAGCTCAGCTTCTGTCGCAAAGGAACCTGCGATAATATACAAAAACGGCAAAATGGTAATCGCGCCGACGCCGCCGAGAAACAGAATGTTGCAGACGTCAAATACCCGTCCGGCTTTTGTGTTGTGCATCGTGTGTATGTCAGCCATACTCTCCCTCCTCTAAAACAATCCTTCCTGATCGAACTTTTTCGCGATGTAATTGGCACCGAAAATTAAGATAATCCCGACAACCGATTTAAACAAACCGACAGCCGTGCTGTAGCTGTACGCGCCTTGGGTAATCCCCATCATGTATACATACGTGTCAAAAATGTCGGCCACGCTGCGGTTGAGCGAGTTTGTCATCAAATACACCTGTTCAAAACCGATATTTAAAAAGCTTCCAATCCGTAAAATTAAAAGTACAATGATGGTGCTCCTGATTGCCGGAAGCGTAATATGCCACATCCGCCTGAACCGGCCGGCCCCATCCATGATCGCCGCCTCATATTGCTCCTGATCCACCGTTGCCAAAGCGGCAAGAAATAAAATCGTTCCCCAGCCTGTTTCCTTCCAGATGCTTTGCATGACAATCATCGGCCGGAACCAGTCAGCGTCTGATAAGAAAGAGACCTGATTCCCCGTCAGGCTCATGACCATTTTGTTGATGACGCCTGTATCGACTGTAAAGAAAACAAAGGTGATGCTGACCACGATTGTCCATGAGACAAAATGGGGCACGTAAATAAGGGTCTGAACGCACCTTTTATACACAGCCTTCCTCAGCTCATTCAACAGCAAAGCCAAAATGAGCGGCGCAGGAAAGGCAAAGAGCAGATCAAGGCTTGCCAGCATGAGCGTGTTGCGCAGCAGCCGGAAAAAATCCGGATTCATAAAAAAGTCTTTAAAATAATCAAGACCGACCCATTCGCTTTTCCAGAAGCCTAGATATGGCGAATAATCCTTAAATGCAATGAGAACGCCCCACATCGGCAGGTATTTGAAAACCAAAAAATAAAGCAGACCGGGAATAAGAAGAAGATAAAGCCATTTGTCTCTTTTGAGCGCAGCCATCCAGCTGATGCCTTTCTCAGCGGTGAGAACAGGTGCGTTTCCCTTCTTCGGCACCGTTTCCATATCTGTTCTCCTTTCGTGTTACCGGCGCGCCCGCTGAACGGCAGGCGCATCGGTTTATTTTGACGATTGATACAATTTGTTTAAGTCCTTCATCAGTTCATTGCCGCCGCTGTTTTCCCAAAGCTTCACCGCATCCTTGAAGCCTTTTTCATCGATTTCTCCGATAATAAATTGCGTTCTCGCATCAAGAATGATGTTGTCAAGCTGGGCTCCTTTTTGGGTATAGACATCGGAGACAAGCGACTCCGCCGGGTTAAAGACGGCTATTTTTTCTCCTTTAGTGATGATGTCCTTGCGATGCTGGAAGAGCTTTGTTTTCTGATCTTCGATGTAGTACCCGCTTTTCGGGATGGACATGCTGAACTGGGCCAAGCCTTCATGCTCATACAGGAGGGATTTGTTGCTTTTTTCAAGAGAGGTGAATACGCCGTCCTTCAGCTCATAATTTCGGTCCTCCACTCCGTTGTTGGTCAGAATCTGTGCTTCCTTATCGTTCAGCTTATCAAGGAAGGACAGTACCTCTTTCAGCTCTTTTTCCGTTTTCACGCTTGATTTTGGTATCGCAATCATGCCTGAATATCCTGATGTCGGGAAGGTGCGCTTGCCTTTTGGTCCTTCTACTGTGCCGACGATATCAATGACATCCTTGTTCGACTCATCCGCTTCTTCCATGGCACTTTGAATTTGCGACGCTCTGGAGCCTGTATCAACGATGACACCCGCTTTTCCTTTTACAACCGGGTCATTCCACTTCGCCGAATCCATAACAGCAAAATCCTTGTTGATCAACCCTTCATCATACAGCTTCTTAAAGAAGGTGAGCGCCTCCATATATTCCTTCGTTGTAAAATCAGGCACGAGCTTCCCGTTTTCAACGCCGTAGCGATTCGGGGCGCCGAACCAAATTTGCAGAACATCCCACGGGCTTCCGTTGCCAAGCCCCATCCATTTCGGCACGACCATGCCGTACGTATCGTCCTTGCCGTTTCCGTCAGGATCTTTTTCCTTAAAGGCTTTCAGCACTTCATAAAAATCATCTAGCGTTTCCGGCATATCGAGCCCGACGTTTTTGAGCCAGTCGGTTCTGATGATCATACAGGCTCTGATCAAGTCTCTCGATCTGTAGACCCCGTACACCTCGCCATTTATTGAGCTGTTCTTGAGTATCTTTTCATCAGCCTGGCTTAAATTCTTGTAGTCTTTTAAATAAGGAGACAGCTCCCAAAAAGCGCCCGCTTTGACAGACTTGATAAAGCCGGCTGACTTATCTTTAATCACAATCGCATGAGGCATCTCTCCAGAGGCCATGACGATGTTAAATTTATCGTTGTAGGATGAATCAGGCACCCATGTGACCTTAATATTTTTGCCTGTGTATTTCTCTAACGCTTTTAATGATGGGCTTTTATCACTCGGGCTTTCCGGTGACAGCAGCGGCGCCATGATGTTGATCGTGTTTTTTGAATCGCTCGCTGAATTGGATGTTTCTGAATTGCTGCACCCGGCTATCATCATGGCAGCGAGCGGTAGAGCGAGCCATTTTTTTCGTATTCTTTTTTTCATGATGCGTCAGTCCCCCTTTTTCTCCTTTTCATTTCACCTTTGCCACCCCTAATATAAAGCGCTTACATAAATTCCTGCAATCTTCATTTTTTGCATCATTTTTCCTATAGAATGAAGGCTGTTATCCTTTTTTGCAGGATGTATCTTTTTTTGCAGGGAGGTATTCACCTATTAATTCAAGTGCCGCAATGACATTTAAACACCATTGAGATATAGTGTTTGTCGTTACCCACGGAAGCTCTTCAAGCTGAGTCCATGTCTCGATTGGCACGGGTTTGATCGGAAGCGGCGTATGGCTCAGTTTATGGTCGAGCAAAAGATTCCACGCTTTTTCGGCGAGATGATGGTCTTGTTTTTTTCTCGCAGCATAGGCTGTCATGCCAGCCGCAAACATTGGCCAGTGAAAGTGCCCGTCATGGAGCACACCTCCGCTTTTTTTGCGTTTTTCTTCATCACTGAATGTGTAAAACTCGCCAAATTCACTCAGCATTTCCTCCCATTCGCGGTCATCGAGAAGCTCAGCCAGCTCCATCCACACTTGCGGCGCGCCAAACGCAATGATCATATGATAGCCGCCCGCGATACCGTCTCCCATGTGATGAAGCATAGACGTCGCCGGATCATATTCAAACGTTGGACCTGATAATAAGCGAAGCGGCAGGCGTTTCAGACAGCTGATGCCCGTTTGGATTTTCCTCAGATATTCAGGATTCTCAGTCCGCTCCCATTCCGCCAGCCAGTTCGAGCAAAACGCCGCCCAATCCGGCCCCGTTCTGACGTGAGTCGGGTGCTCTCCTTTCTCGTAGAAGGCACGCATCGGATCGGTGTTCACTAGGGCGGCATCGGCGTCCTTCACTTCTGTCAAAAGATCTCCCGTGCGCTCATCCCCCGTCAGATAATAGTAGAATTTATAAAGGCCGGCCATGCTGATTCTCGCTTCCTTGCAGCCGCATCCCCAGTGCACCACGTTATGCCGGGAGCCAAGCCCCGCATATTCTCCGAGATGAAAACAGTCGGTTTCACTTGTATGGCGGGTCATTGCTTCAGCCATTCGGAACAGATCTCCTCTGCCGGAGCGGAAAAACGCCTGCCACAGCCATAAGGTCGGAACGAGTTCATTATTTTGCCACGCGTATCCGCCGAGATCATACCGCCACATATGCCGGATCGGGTCATACGTATGCATGACGTCCCCATAGTTCCAGAACCCGTACCATCTGCGCTGCTCCACTTCATTTTGATAAAACAAGAAGGCGGCGTCCAGCTGTTCTTCCAGCTCTTTTTTGGCCGGATCGGCCGTATCAATTACACTCCAAACGCCAAGCGCTTTTGACTCGTAATAAACGTCCGGCTCACAAATAAGCAATGGCGGTGCCTGCCATTTGTCCGCTAACGCATTCAGCACGTCATCTGACGGCATCTGAGAGAAGCATGACAAGCTGATGTCGTTTGTGTTGGCAATGCCTGTCGGATCAGAACGCATCTCATCAAACCCTTCGTACGCGCTGACGACATGGGTGTTCCCTGTATAATGCCTGAAATCCATTGCTTCCGCGTCTGGCGGCCAGAGCCAGACGGTCATGTTCGGTTGATCACCGGCAAGACCTGTTACCTCAATTGACGACGGATATTTTTCAAAAAAATACCGCAGGCCGAGTGCTACCCCTCCATTTTCGCCGCCCGCATAGCAAAGCCCCTTCGCCCGCGTACCATGCAGCATGTCAACCCACGAATATTCCTTGCCGGTCCGTTTTGCCAGACGGTAATGATCGCTGGAGTCCTGTACGAGTTTCATATCATTCCAAACTGCGTTCTGCACGCCGTGTGCAAACCATTCCTTGTGCTCTTCACTTGGAGAAATCGATTCGCCGTTGATGTGCCTCTGATAATGAGGATACCGTTCATTCCATTTGCGGGTGCCAAACAGCTGGGCGGGTTCTTTATAAACGCTTTTGTCCCCCGCAAAACGGAAATGGCGGTTGTACGGCTCTCCCTGTAACAAGAGGTCAAACTGCATGCCAAGCCCTTTGATGAACTCTCGTTTGAAATTCCTGTCGATCAGCTGAGTGTGCATGATATTCATCTCTGAAAGCCCGGCATAAAATGTGAATCTGATGATAAAGGGCAGCCACTCTTCTTTTGTCTTTCGGAGTACATGAACCCCCTCCATCTTGATGACTGCTTTTACAGGACCTCTCTGTTCAATGACCACACGTTTGATAAGACTGACCGATGTTTCATGAAAAAAAACCTTTTCTGCCGCCATCTCCTTTCTCGTTTCCTTTATTGCGATCAGCCGCCCGCCTGCGGCGATCGGCTTTCCGTTCATCACCAGCGATTGAATGATGTCGGAGCCTATTTTATTCACAGTGCAAACAAGCGCCCCGGTATCCACTTGGATTGCATTCTTTGACTCGTGGATCATAAGCTTTTTCGCTGGCGGCTGGGTCTCTTCTTTTTGCAGGGTAAAGCTTGTATCGGTTTGTTGACTGAACACAGCCGCGTGCTTCGTCCATTTGATGCTCCCGTCCGGCCAATAGGCCGACGGCTCGCTTTGCACATAGCCGCTTTCACCCTTTGCATTGATAAGCGCCAGACAGTCTCCCTTTTTCAATTCTCCTTTTTTCCAAGGCACCCCCCACGTTACACCGCTTTTCAGCTTAGGCTGTTCTGATAGCCATTTGATCTTTTTCATCGGTTCTCTCCTTCCATATAAAAAAGCTGATTCAATGCAAAGAATCAGCTGCGATTATCAAACTGAATCACACGGTATTCGTGTGGTCCGACTGACAGTCTCCCGGCTCCGACTGAACGATTGGCCAAAAGGTCGGTCCCCTCTTTTGGAAGCGTCACACTTCCGCCTTTTCCATTCATATTAACGATGACCCATACGAGGCCGTTTTCTCCTTTTCTCGGGGCAACAATCGTGCCGGGGGTGACATCGGATCTGACAGAAACTGCTGCTTCCCCCGCATAATGCCTGACGAGTGCTTCCAGCATCGCATCTCCTTTTTTGCCTGATGGAAGCGAGCCGAGCAAGACGATTTTCCCTTTGCCGTGCTCTCGTTCTGACAGAAAGGCATGGCCGGCACCAGGCCCGGATTCAACTGTGCCGAGAGTATTTCCGCTCCCTGCATCAAACACTGCGCTCCACAGTCCGAGCGGCGCCGTCATGCCAAACGCTTTTCCTGTATTTGCATCCTCGTTCATCGGGAACGTAAACAGCGTTTTGATTCCGGCTGTTTTCTCCAGTTCTCCAAGGCCATAATCGGTATGAACCGTATGCTCGCCCGTACGCCCTCCCGTCAGTGGCCCGGCAATCCATATGCCGCCCTCTTCAGCAAATGCGGAAGCTTTTTTGATAAAAGCAGAGGACAGATAAGGCACAAATGGCGTAAACAGCACACGATAGCCCTCCAGCGGAAAGCCTTCCGGAACGAGATCACGATGAATGCCCGTGTTGAGGATGCGCTCGTAAAAATGTGTGATAAGCGTTCGGTGCTGGAGCCCCCGGTGAGGTTCTGTTTTCAGAAACGCTTTCGCCCTGTCGGAATAGGTCATCGCAACATCAGCCTGAACGGGCACAGTAGAAAGAATGATCGGTTCGATTTCCTTTCTTGCCCGCTCAACCGCCAAAACGTTTTGATAACCGATCGTCGGCTCTCCCCATGCACTAAGGACGGAACCGTGTGAAATCTCGCTGCCGGAACGCTGCTGGCGCCACAGCCAGTAGCAAAATCCCTCGCTCCCCAAGGCGTAAGAAGACACGGCTTCAGCTTGTAAATACCCATCGGCGTGCGGCATGGCACAGCTTTCGAGCGAGGCTGCATACGACGGACTTGTTTCCAGAATCCAAAATGGGCGGTCTTTTTTGAAATGCCTCCAAATATCACAATTTAATAAAAATGCAGATGCATTATCTTGGGAAGCGTACGTATCATAGGAAGCAAAATCGAGATTCTGAAACATCCGCTCATTGTCTGTGCTGAACATGACCGAGCCGTTATGAGTAATCGGCGCATCCGAATAACTGCGAATGATTTTCGCCTGTTCATCCGCAAAATGAGCGATCATCTCCATCGAAAACAGCTGATACATCGTGCGCAATGAAGCGTGATGCAAAAACGGGGCCGGACCCGGCTGCGGCACCTGCTCAAAGGTTTGATAGGTTTCGCTCCACACATCGGTCCCCCACGCTTCATTTAACCGTTCAATGACACCGTAACGGTTTCTAAGCCATTCATGCCATAAGCTTAGGCACGTCTCACACATGCATTCAGCCACATGACATTTAAATTCATTATCAAGCTGCCAGCCGATCAGCCCCGGCAGGTGTCCCAGCTCTTTGGCGATGCTTGTGGTGATGATGGCGGCTCTTTTTCGGAAATATGGGTTATTTGTACACGCATGCTGACGGGAGCCGTGCCCCATCACCTCTCTTTTTTCGTTAATGTGCATTCGCTCCGGCCGTCCGTGCGAGAGCCAAATAGGCGGTGTCGGCGTCGGTGTGCACATAATCGTTTCGATGCCATTGTCATACATCCTTTTGATCATTTCCTTAAAAAAGCTCACATCAATGTTTCCTTCTTCCGGCTCGATCACAGACCAGGCGAATTCACCAATTCGCACGACATTGATGCCGACCTCCCGCATCCTGTCAATGTCCTGCTGAATCGTGTCTTCATCCCATAATTCCGGATAATAGCAGGCGCCGTGATATAGTTTTTTCCCCAAGTCTTTCACCCTTCTTTGACGATAGATTCTGTTAATGGCAGGCCGAGCTCCTTTATGCCTTTCGCTACGAGTTTTGCCATTTCATTTGCGCCTTTTTTTGTAAAGTGCGTGTAATCGTCAATCCCCTCAGAAACCATAAAATAGGTGTATACTTTTTCTTCGCCCTTCTCAGTAAAGAAAGCGAGGCTTTTTTCCATTAGATCAATAAGCTGGACATTCTCCTCAGCAGCCGTCTGCTTCATGGCAATGCAATAATCAGGAAAGTCGTTCAAAAACACGCCGTTTTCATAATGAAAGCGGGCTACTGGGGTAATGAGAAGCGGATGCGCGCCTTTTTCCCGCGCGCCTGCGATATATTGCTTTAAATATTGTTTATAGGTGGTATAGGGCTCAGTGTAGCGCTCAGGTTTGTTTTTCGACGCGTCATTATGGCCCATCTGCACAAACAGCCAATCATCCGGCTCGATCACATCAAGGATCGCCTGAAGCCTGCCTTCCTCCACAAAGGTTTTTGAGCTTCTGCCGCCGATCGCTTTATTGATCACCTGAATATGCTCCGGCAGATGCGAACCGAGAAACTGCCCCCAGCCCCCTTGATTTGTCCTTTCTCCATACGTTTGGACAGTCGAATCACCAGCAAGATAAATATGATTAGCCATGTCTCATTCCCCCTCGTTTTTTTCACTTAATATAAACTCAATGGCAGAAAGCTCTTCGTTTGAAAAGTCCGCTGATTGCAAGGCTTGAACGTTTTCCTCTATTTGTTGCGCCCGGCTTGCTCCAATTAAAACAGAGGTCATCCGGGCATCCTTTAAAAGCCATGAGAGCGCCATTTGCGGGAGCGATTGTCCCCGTTCTTTCGCAATCTTATTCAGCCTTTGCGCCTTACTGACCGCCCTTTCGGTTATGTGCTCCGTCTGCAGGAAAGGACTGTTCGCATCCCTTGCTCTTGATGTTTCCGGGATGCCTGAAACGTACTTTGTCGTGAGAAGCCCTTGAGCAAGCGGCGCAAACGCGATGCAGCCGGCTCCCTTTTTGTCCAGCACATCAAGCAGCCCTTTTTCCGGATCGCGGTGAAACATTGAATATTGCGTCTGATGAATGGCGAGCCGAACGCCGAGTTGATGTAAAAGTTCGGACGCGCGCTCAGTCTCTTCAGGACTGTAGTTTGACAGTCCCACGTACAAAGCTTTTCCTTGGCTCACAAAGCCCGCCAGCGCCTCCATCGTTTCCTCAAGCGGCGTTTCAGGATCAGGACGGTGCGAATAGAAGAGATCCACATAATCAAGACCCAGCCGCTTTAAGCTTTGATTCAAGCTGGCAGTCAAATGTTTTTTCGATCCGCCATTGCCGTACGGCCCTTTCCACATGTCATAGCCGGCTTTAGTGCTGATGATGAGTTCATCACGGTAAGGCGCAAAATCCGTTTTCAGCATGCGCCCGAACATCTCCTCAGCGGAGCCGGGCGGCGGGCCGTAATTGTTGGCCAGATCAAAATGGACAATGCCTGCATCAAATGCAGCTCTCAGCATGGACCGCGCGTTTTCCGAAGAATAGGCATCGCCAAACTGATGCCAGAGGCCGAGAGAGATAGCGGGAAGTCTTAATCCGCTTCGCCCGGCTTTGTGATAGGTCATTTTGTCATAGCGTTCAGCCTTTGCTTCGTATCCCATACATTCCTCCTAAAGCGGGATCTCCGCTTTGTTTCCCGCTATGTACAGAGCGGGCTTCGGCGGTTTTTTCATCCCTGTTCCGAGATAAAAGCTTGTATGCGGCGGCTGGTTGTACGCTGTATTCTGCCAAGCGATCCCGAGCCTGTAAACCGGATCGTGCATCAGCGTGTAAATACGGTGACGGGTGAGATGTGTCGTTGTATAGATACGGAGCGCACTGCTGTCTTCGGTTCTCCAAATGACCTCTTCCCGCCAGTCTCCGAACAGGTTGGCCTGAAGAACCGGGTTTCCTTTTGTCCCGTTGTTGGACAGCACATCTTCCGGCTGAAAAATCGTTTTTAAACAGCGGTTTTCAGCATCCCACTTTTCAATCTTTGGTTTGCCGATCGTTCCGTTCCATTCATGATCCAAAAGCTCCCTAACTAAGTCCCCGTCCCACCAGATGGCGAAATTGGCTGAAGCAGGCGCTTTGTCGCTGATTTTTTCTCCTTTGCTCGTATATAGCCCATATGACATTCCATCATTGCCCGGCGGATCGATTCCCCAGACAAGCGATCCCTTATACCGAGGGTCAATATGAGCAGCCATTCCTCTGCCGACATCTGTTCCGGCATGGACGCCCCATAACACCTCACCTGTTCCGGCATCACGCAGCGACAACCCATACGGCTTGCTTGCGTCCTCATGAACCTGAAACACTTCAAGCCCTTTGCGTGACGGATCAAGATCGCCGACGTGCATGGCGTCTCCGTGTCCGAGTTCCGTCGTGTACAGACCGGTTCCGTCATGATCGACCGCCATGGCGCCGTAAATAATTTCATCTTTTCCATCTCCATCAACATCAGCCACGCTCAAGCTGTGGTTTCCCTGTCCCGCGTATGCTTCATGCCCCGGCTGATTTGAATCAAACGTCCAGCGTTTTTTCAGCCTGCCGTTCCGGAAATCATAAGCGACGAGTACTGTTCTCGTATAATAGCCCCGTGCCATCACCAGGCTCGGCCGCTCTCCATCCAAATAAGCGATTCCGGCGAGAAAACGGTCCATCCGGTTGCCGTAGCCGTCTCCCCAATCCTCCAGTTTTCCCCGGCGCGGTTCATAATCGACAGTCGTGAGCGCTTCACCGGTTTCCCCTTTAAACACTGTCAAATATTCCGGACCTGACAGAATACGGCCCTGCTCATTCCTGAAATCAGCATGCTCGTCACCGATGATGTTTCCTTTGCCGTCTATTGTGCCGTCGGCTGTTTTCATAGCGATTTCTGCTTTTCCGTCACCGTCTAAGTCATAGACCATAAACTGCGTGTAATGGGCGCCTGCTCTGATATTTCTGCCGAGGTTGATCCGCCACAGAAAAGTGCCATTCAGTTTATAGGCGTCAATGAGGACGTCTCCGGTATATCCGTCGTGGGCGTTATCTTTTGAGTTGGACGGGTCCCATTTCAGGATGATTTCATATTCTCCGTCCCCATCCACATCTCCGACGCTCGCATCATTGGCGCTGTAGGTATACGGTTTTCCGTCCGGCGTCACGCCGCCTTCGGGTTTGTTAAGCGGCACCTCTAGGACATTTTCCCGCCAGACGGGAGCTTCTTTAGACAGCTTTTCTTCCCGTCCTTTATTGATGGCTGCCACCTGGTAAACAGAGTCCGCCATTCCGTTTTGATCGAGAAAATTGGTGCTGTCCGCGATCGGCTTGCGGGTGATCCGCTTTCCATCCCGATAAAGGTGAAAAGCCGTCGTCTCATGATCCGTTCCGAGAAAACGCCAGCTCACAAATACGCCTTGCTCCGTTTTGACCGCGATTAGGCCTCTGGTCAGGTATTCCATTTGCCTCTTTTTCGGTTTCATTTTAAATGGGAACGGGCCAAGCGTGCGGCCCGTTCCTTCCCCCCTTCTGTTAAGGCGTATACATATTCGGTTTAGACTGTGCCGCCATGCCGTCTCCTAAAAAGAAGCTTGTATGCGGCGGCTGATTATACGCGACATTTTGCCAGGCGATGCCGAGCCGGTACACAGGGTCATGCATCAGCGTATACAGCCTGTGCTCGGTCGGGATGGTGGTGGTGTAGATGCGGAGCGCACTGCTGTCCTCGGTTCTCCACACAGCCTCCTCCCGCCAGTCACCGAGCAGATCAGCCTGAAGCGCCGGTGTTGCTTTTGTGCCGTTGTTGGCGGCCACGCCTGAAGCAGTCAGCATATTTTTCGATGCGCCGTTTTGATAATCCCACTTATCGATTCGGTTGCTGTCCAGCTGTTCCCGCAGCAGGTCACCGTCCCACCAGATACCGAAATTGGTTGACGACGGTACACTGCTGCCGATTTTGGCGCCTTTTGATGTGTAAAGAGAACCGTTCGCCCAAACCTCCTGTCCCGAATAGCGCGGATCAATATCAGCGGCCATCCCCCGGCCTACATCCTTGCCGGTGTGAACACCCCAAATGATTTTCCCGGTTGCCGCATCACGGAAGGATAAGCCGTATTTTGCGTTTTTGTCCTCATGAACTTGAAACACCTCAAGACCCGGCCGGCTCGGATCAAGATCTCCGGCATGCAGCGCGTCTCCGTGGCCTAAGCCTGTCGAGTACATGCCTTTGCCGTCATGGTCAACAGCCATTGAGCCGAAGATGATTTCATCCTTTCCGTCTCCGTCAACATCCGCAATGCTTAGATTGTGATTGCCCTGTCCGGCGAACGCTTGATTGCCCGACTGAGAGGAATCCAGCGTCCAGAGCTTTGACAGTTTTCCGTCTCTGAAGTTATACGCAACAAGCATGGTTTTGGCATAATAGCCTCTAGTCATAATCAGACTCGGCCGCTGCCCGTCGAGATACGCAATGCCCGCAAGAAAACGATCGACCCGGTTGCCGTAGCTGTCGCCCCAATCCGATACGTTCCCTCGTGCCGGTTCAAAGTTTGAAGTGACAAGCTCTTTCCCCGTTTCACCTTGAAAGACAGTCAGGTACTCAGGACCAGAAAGCACACGCCCCTGCTCATTTCTGTAATCGGCATTCGCATTTCCGATCACTTTTCCCGTGCCGTCTTTTGTTCCGTCAGCGGTCTTCATCGCCACTTCCGCTTTTCCGTCACCATCCAGGTCATACACCATAAACTGAGTGTAGTGTGCGCCTGCTCTGATGTTTTTGCCGAGACCGATTCGCCATAATCTTGTTCCGTCCAGCTTATACGCATCAATAAACACTTCACCCGTATAGCCGTCCTGTGAATTATCCTTTGAATTGGACGGGTCCCATTTGAGGATCAGCTCATACTGCCCATCGCCATCCACATCACCCGTACTGGCATCATTGGCACTGTAGGTATAGGCTTCGCCCTTTGGCGTCGTGCCGCCAGGCGGTTTATCAAGTGGAACGGAGTGATACGGCTGTGCCCATACAGAGGCTTTTTCAGAAGCTGCCTGCTCGGTACCGTTTACAACAGCCCGAATAGAATACGTTGAGCCCGCAGATCCGTTTTTATCGATATAATTCGTGGATTTGACAGGCGAAGCATTCAGCTTTTGTCCGTCTCTGTACACATTAAACGCCACGGATGCGTTTTCTGTCCCAAGAAACCGCCAGCTGACAAAAATGCCGCCTTCCGTCTTGACTGCCACAAGGCCCCGGTTCAGCGCTTCCATCTGCCGCGCCGCTCCTTCTGCTTTGACAGGAAACACAGAACCCCCCATCATCAACAACACCAACAGTGTGAGAGTGGTAAACATGCTTTTTCTTCGTCTAATCATCAGACAGCTCCTTATCATTGATCTGTAAGCGCTTACTTAAATTGGATTTTATGCGCTTAAGAAGCTGTCTTCAATGTCACTTTTTTGCATAAGCGTTTTTGGTTGGCTGCACTTTTTTGCCGGTTTGTCATTTTTTTGTTTACCCGGTCTGATGACGGTGCTGGGCCTCTGTTTTTTGAAATCCTCTGTAAGCAAAAAACATCGACACAAGCCCAAATAAACTTGGGCCGTAAAATGGGATCAGACCCGGAAGCGTATACAGCAAGTAAAGCACAAATCCGCAGCCGATCAACATGCAGCCGGTGGTCAGCGGCCGCATGGCGCCAAACAGCAGCGCTTGCGGAATATATTGGCGAAGCGGAAGCTCGTAATGCACATAAAGAGGGAACACATACATGAGCGCGACGGTGTACAAAAGCCCCGCCAAGAGTGTGCAGCTCGTCACAGTAAAGGACAGCCAATCCGCACTTGCCGAAAAATAATAATAATTGGCGGACAACATAAGCAAAAGAGCAATAAACGCAAGTCCAATTACATTAACCTTCAGAAACTCTTTTTTGTAGGTATCCAGAAATAACGCAAATACCGGGACATCTTTATGCCCCATCAGCCATTTCCGTATGACGGCACACATCGCGGCTGTGCTCGGCGCCCATCCGAAAAGAACGCCGCCCAAAAGCGTAAACAACAGCCACAGCCCGTTCAGCCACGCGATTTTCACAACCGCTTCACAGCCTGCATAAAGCGCATCCGTCACAGTCGTCTTCATCCTCTCACCGCTTGGTGCACAGACAATTCACGATAAGCGGCTTTCATCGGCGCCATTTGCCTCAGCCCGATTTTTCCTTTCGTTAACACAGGTCCGAATGTGCTTCCGTCATCCTGCCACTCCAGAATGGGCAGATCATTGATCGAAAAATGCACATACCCTTTATCCTTAATAAGCTTCATATGATACGGGGAAACAGCGTCGTCCGGAGAAGGCAACGGATCAGCTCCCATTGCAGTGAGGTGGAAACCGCGGCTTTTTCTTAAATTGCAGGTGCGGAACGCTCTTTCCTCCGGGTATTTTCTGCGGAAATACGACAAATGGAGCGCATTGATGTCTCCGGAATGGTATTCGGGGTACTTTCCTGTTCTTTTTTTGAGTCGCGGGTCAAATAAGTCCTCGCCTCCGATGCCGGCAGCCGCGAAAAACAGCATACACAGCCCCGGCTGTTCAATCGGGTAAAAATCCCACTTCACAATGATGCCGTCGGGAAATGTTTCCGGGCACCAATAAACAAAGTGCGCTTCGTCCTCTACATGTGACAGGTGCATACGCTGATCTTCGAATGAGACGTGCCCGCCTCCCTCCATCCGCCAGTCTTTCACATCGCTTGCTGAACGGAGCGGATTGCGGTACAGGCACGCGCCTTCTTTATACATGTTCTTTCCCCTCCCGGCTTACGAGATGATCCTTCAGCGGAAAGCCGATTTCTTCGATGCCCTCAGCAACGAGCTTCGCAACCTCCATGGCCCCTTCTTCTGAAAAATGCGTATTATCCTCAATGCCGTCTGGATAATTCGGATGTTCATCCGGCTGAAACCACATAAACAAACGCTTTGACTCCTCCGAGCCGTATGCTTCATAAAGCGCCTTCGTTTTTGTTAGCAAATCAATGACCGGCACATCAAGCTCCTTCGCTAACGCTTTCATCGCATCCGGATACTCACCGAGCGTGTGCTCAATCCTTCCGTTTTCATCAAAGCGCCGGCGCTGCACCGATGTAACGAACACAAGCTGCGCGCCTTTTTCACGCGCTGTGTCCGCAAACAAAGTGAGAAATTGCTGATACGTCGAGTACGGTTTCGTTCCCCGCGGTTTCTGGTCATTGTGGCCGAATTGGATAAACAAATAATCGCCTTGGGATATACGCTCAGCAATCGTCTGAAGCCTTCCTTCCTCAACAAATGAATTGGTGCTTGCTCCCCCTTTGGCGTGATTGCACACCTTCACCTGTTCAGTGAACAATTGACCGAAAACCTGCCCCCAGCCTGCCATCGGCGCTTCATGCGGCGGGCAGTCGCTTACGGTGGAATCCCCTGCTAAGAATACCTGAATCGTTTTTTCCATCACATGTCCTCTCCTTTCACGGCGTTTCCTGATACATTTGCCTGAAGACTCCCGGCGGCATGCCGACCTGCTTTTTAAAAATCCGGTTGAAATAATTGTGGCGATAGCCGACTTCTTCTGACACATCATGAATTTTTTTATTTGTATTGACCAGCAGTTCTTTTGCTTTTTCGATTCTGATGCGGGTCACATAATCAATAAAATTAACGCCCGTCACTTGCTTAAAGGCCTTGCTCAAGGTGTAAGAATTCATGCCCAGCGCATCCGCGCAGCTCTCAAGAGAAAGATCCGCCATATACTGCTCATGAATCATCGCAATCACACGTTCCGCCACCTGTTTTTGCTGTCTGTTTTTCCTGCCTTCAAGCTTGGCGAGGTACGGGGTGACAACCGCATCCATCAGCCAGGCAGCCGCTTGGACAGGCTCATGCAGCTCAGATATTTCGCGAAGCATATCCCTGTTGCCGAACAGCTCGCTCGGGTGAAGGCCGGAATGCAGAATATCCTCCTGGATGCGGGAAAACAGCTGTATCAGCGCAGAATGCACTTGTCTGTCGCTGACCGCCTTTTCAGCCATTTCAGCCATACATAAGCGAATCAGCTCCTCTGCTTCCGCTTTTCTTTCCAGCCGAATGGCCTGAACGATTTGTTTTTCAAGTTCAAAAGGATAGTAGGGTGCGGATGGCTCAGCCTGAAAAACATCATCCTGCAAATCGATGATCTGATGGCGATTGGCAAAACATCTGCGGGACTTGCCGCTTTTCACATCCTTAAACAAAGATGGGATATCCTTAATACGGGCCGATTGCCTGCTCATTGTCCCGGTCAGGCTTAGTCCCGTGACAGCACCAAATATGTGGGCCAGCTCTGAAAGATGCGCCTTCAGATCCGAGCCGCTCGTTTTCATCACAAGCACGGTGACGGAAAGGCGGCCAATATCAAGAATTAAAGGTTGAAAACGCCGGTTTGCCGCGAGCTCCTCATGTAAATTGGTCAGTGTAAACACAGCAAGCTGTTCATCGTCGGCATAGAACATGCTTTTATCACAGCGAAGCCCTGTCACCTGAAGATCAAGCACGTGAAATATGTTTTCCCCGATGTCCCATCCCGCATCCTCCATCCGCGATCTGAGGCTGTCCTCTGTGTCATAGTAAAAGTCACCCTGAAGCAGGTGCTGCAAAAAACTCTTTTTCATATGGGGCGTCTGCCGGAGCAGCTGCTCATGAAGCCTCCGGCTCTCAAGGGAAAGATCATTCCATCTCTTTTCAATCCACTTAAATTCGTCCTGACCTGACGCCTGCCATGCTTGTTTCTCTCCTCCCGTAAACAGTCCGAGCAGATGCTGAATCGGGCGATAGATTTTCCTCGAAGCGTACCACGTCATGCACACAGCCAAGCCGATACAAACGACAAGCATCACAATAATCACCTTTGATAAAAACACCATCGGCGCTGTGATAGCTGAAAGAGGAGCCGCAGAAACAAAGGTCCACTTCTGGTGCATTCGCTTCATTTCTCCATAGGAGACGGAATACACCGTGCCATTCCAATCCATCTGAAAATGGCCTTTCTGGCGAGGCTGTTTTTTCACCTCATTCATTAAAGCATTTTCAAAATCCTTATCTCCTCCATGGAAAAGCACCTCCCGCTTTTGATCAAGAAGTAGCGCGCTGCCTTCAGGGTAAGGAGACAAACTTTGCAGAAGCGCCTCCATTTCTTTCGGATCTACCGTCAGCATGATCGCGCCAAACGGTTTCTCAGCCGCACCCGGAATGAGCTGAATCAGCGCGGCGTCTTTTCCCGATCGGCTCCAATAAATACTCCGATCGGAGTCGAGAAGGGAGCGGTATTTATGAAGCATATCCTGTTCTGTCAGCGCGCTGTATTCGGGGCTCAGCACAAGAGGCCGGGGGCTGTTCAGAAAGATAGAAGCTTGCTGAATCAGCGGCTGCTGGTCCCGCAAAAGAAACAGCTTCTTCGTTATTTGATAGGAGAATGTAAAGTCTTTCTCCAAATCCTTCTCGGCCAATCCGTTCATCAGCGAGGAATCGTATGCCATTTGGGCAAGCGTCAACTCAAGCCCTTCCAGCTTCTCATCCATCCGGCTGACTTCACGCGCCACCTGTGTTTCATGCGACTTTTGCAGTTCTTTCTCCACCTTATCGATAGACAAAAAGTAGATGGCCCCGCCTGTCAGCAGTCCGGGAATACAGGCAATCAGCAAAATGAAAACAAAGTTTCTTTTGAAATACGTTCCCTTCCAGCGTGAAACCCGTTCTTTCTGTTGAGGCTGTTTTTTCATCCCTTTCCCCCCGCCGCCGTCTTTACTGATACACGCGTTTTTTCGTTCTCAGCACATCAGCGAGAAATGTGAGTGCAAGTCCCTGTCCCCAGCCTTGTATTCGTTTGTAAGGCACTTGTTTGTATCCTTCCGCATTTTTCATGACGGCTGTGCCCGCGGATACTTTGCTGACCCGACCGTCCTCTTCCACCGCATCCAAAATGGCGGCAAGTGATTTCTGCGCGTATTTTGTATAGAGCTTCCCGCTCGACAGCAAAGCAGAGGCAATGCCCGCAGATGCGGAAACCTCCAAATACGAATCCGGATCATCCAAAATGGTATGCCACAGCCCTGAATCGTCCTGAAGCCGGACAAGCGCGCTTAACTGGTCTCTAAGCGATCCGTCAATGATCATAAAAGAAGGATGCGTCACCTCGATGAGCGGGAGCGCTTTTGCCATCGTGAGCGCAGCCCAGCCATTCGCCCGTCCCCAATAAATCCCCGACAGGTGGTTTTGCGCTTTGTTGTCCCAGGCATGGTAATACAGATTGGTCACGGGGTCCTGCAGCACGTCCTCATGTCCATGAAACTGGCGCAGGCCGTCCTCAAAGTAATCTTCCCGCTCCATCACACGGCCGATTCTCAGCATAAACAGTCCCGCCATCATCAGCGTATCCGCCCATGCCTGCTCAGGAAACACATAATCCGACGAGTTCACCGTATGCTGAAGAATACCTTCCCCAAAGCGGGGCGCGTGATGAAGCACATATTCCGCCATCTCGCCAGCCGTTTCCAAATAGACGTTATCTCCCGTCACCTGATGCAGAAACAAAAGTGTATGCCCGATCGATACACCGTTGATCGACAGCGGCGGCAGCCCATCCTCAAGCTGTTCATCCACCCACGTTTTTAACAGTTTGATATACTCCTCGTTTTCCGTCGCTTCATACGCCTCTGCCACGCCGTAAAACGCGACGCCGCCCGGCCAATCCCACGCAAAATCCATTTGAAATGTCCGTTTCACAATTCTGTCCATAATGGATGTGACCTTTTCTTCATCAAAGATAAGCTGTGCCATCTGCAACACTCCTTTTTATTTTAATCCGGTCGTACTGATGCCCTGAACGATATATTTTTGAAACAGAAAGAATACGAGAATCACAGGCAGTAACGATACGGCCGACATGGCAAACATCGCGCCCCAGTTCGAAGCCGATTCCGTGTCTAGGAAAAGCTTCAGCGCAAGAGAAACAGGATAAAGCTCCGGCTTATTCAAATAGAGCAGCGGCTGAATCAGCTCTTCCCACTTCCAATAGAAAGAAAAAATCGCAGACGTTGCAAGCGCCGGTGCAATGAGCGGCAGAATGATCCGCCAAAAACAGGCAAAGCGCCCGCACCCGTCGATTCTCGCTGCTTCATCCAGTTCCTCAGGGATCGTCCGGATAAACTGGATCATCAGAAAGATAAAAAACGCATGCCCGAAAAATTGTGGAACGACAATCGGTTTAAAAGAATTCAGCCAGTCTAATTTTGCAAACATAATGTACTGCGGAATCATCAGCACTTCATGCGGCAGCATTAACGTCCCCATCATGCAGGCGAACCAAAATGCTTTTCCTTTAAACGGAATACGCGCGAAGCCGTAGGCAATAACAGCCGATGACAGGACGGCGCCGATTGTAGACAGCCCGACAATGATCGCCGAGTTTTTAATAAAGGTCAAAAACGGCTGACCCGCAATGCCCTTCCACCCTTCAGCATAGTTGCTGAGAATAAAAGGATCTGGAATGAGAGAATGAGAGGTTGTGAAAATACTGGAGCTTTCTTTAAAAGAACTGACAAACAGCCAAATGACGGGATACAGCAATAACACCGCCAGTGACGCCGTAAGAACATGGAACAGAATGCGTTTTGGCCTGATGCGCCCGGCTTTTTTCCCTTCAAACACCGGGGCTTGCCTGACAGGCTGGTTGACCGGCTCCATCCGTTATTCCTCCTTTGATTCGTAGTGAACCCAATATGATGATGTTTTAAATAAAATCAGCGTAATCAGCCCGACAATGATCAGCATGATCCACGCCATCGCCGAGGCGTAGCCCATTTGAAAATAGTTAAACGCCCGCTGGAACAAATAGAGTGAATACAATAACGTCCCGTCAAGCGGCCCGCCCTCGCCTTTTGAGATGATATAGGCTGGGGTAAAGGTCATAAAAGCAGAAATCGTCTGCATGACCAGGTTAAAGAAAATAATCGGCGTCAGCATCGGCAGCGTGATCTTAAAGAAACGCTGCACGCGGGTTGCGCCGTCCACGCTGGCCGCCTCCAAGTACGATGCCGGAATGTTTTTCAGCCCGGCCAGAAAAATCAGCATGGATGACCCGAACTGCCAGACAGACAAGAGAATCAGCGTCCATAACGCGCTTGTCGGGTCCTGGTACCAGAGAATTTTTTGATCGATCCCGACAAAAAACAGCAGCGCATTGATGACCCCGTCATTGCCGAAAATATTGCGCCACATAATGGCAACAGCCACACTTCCGCCGATGATCGAAGGCAGATAAAACAGCGTCCTGTAGATGGCTGTTCCCTTTGCCGCGTTGTTTAAAATGACGGCAATAAAAAGCGCGAAGCCGAGGCGGAGCGGCACCCCGGCAAGTACGTACGTGAAAGTGACCTTCAGCGACTGCCAATACTTTTCGTCACCCGTAAACATTTCCTTATAGTTATCGAGCCCGATCCACTTCGGCGCCGTAAACAGGTCGTAGCTTGTAAAGGACAGAAACAGAGACGCGCCCATTGGAATCACCGTAAAACAGAAGAAGCCGATAATAAACGGAGAAATAAAAGCATATCCCGCCAGATTGTCTTTTCTCTTACTCCGGCTTATTTTCATTCTGTCAGCCCCATTTCCCGTCAATTATTTCTCTCTAAAATGTCGTTGGCCTGCTTCCGGAACGTTTTGGCGGCTTTTTCCGGCGATACCTTCTGATACAGAATCTGATCAGACGTATCCTTCAGCAGCTTAATAACCTCAGCGCTTCCCACCGGCTCCGGCGGATCGGCTTTGCTGATGTTTTTCGACGCGGCTTCCACATATTCCACAATGTTGGCCTCTTCCTCATTCAGCTCCGGTTTTATCGCATCTGCCACCTTGTCGGATACCGGAACGCCCCGCTCGCCTTTAATCAGCTGGTTCGCTTCTTTATTATTCACGAAGAAATCAATGAACTTCGCGGCCTCTTTTTTATGCTCAGAGCTTTTCGGAATGGAAAACAGCATACTCGGCTTTAGCGTCAGTGCCTTTTCCTTCATTTGTTCAGGCGGCAGATAGAGAGACAGCGGTGAGTCTGTCAGCCGGGCAAAGCCCAAATATTGATTGGAGTAGTTCCATGTAATGGCTGATTTGCCTTTGACAATAAAGTCATCTTCCATCCCTTTAATTTGGGCGCTTTCGTCCGGCGTTGGCGATGTTTTTGCTTTGACCAGCCTCAGCTGCCGCTCAAAATAGTCGACAAACAGCTTGTCATCCTGATACGCAAGGCCCGTGCCGTCCTCTTTATAAAAACGCTCACCCTTCGTGCGCAAATAATACGGGAAGAAAATATCAGGCGGATGCATTCCGTTAGATCCGTATACGCCGGCTTTTTCCTGCAGCTCATACGCCAGCTTCTCATAATCCTTCCACGTCCAGTTTTCCTGATGAATTGAAACACCGGCTTTCTTCAGCAGATCCTCATTCGCAATTACTGAAAGCACGTTGACCCCTAGTGTAAATCCGTAAAGCTTTCCGTCAATCTTTCCGCCGGACAGCATATTCTCATCGATTGAACTGACGTCAATTGTTCCGTCCTTCATATATGGCGTTAAATCCTCAAGCTGATTTTTCTTTCCGTATTGCGCCAAATATGCCGTATCCATTTGAATGACATCAGGCAGCTGGCCCGCGGCAGACATTGGCGCAAGCTTCTTCCAATAGTCATCCCAGTTCGCAAATTCCGCTTCAATATGGACATGCGGATTCTTTTTCTCATATAATTCAATGACCTTTGTTGTATAGTCATGCCGCGGCTGTCCGCCCCACCATGCGATTCTGAGCGTCATGTCCTCATTTTTCCCTGACGCCTCTTCACCCGCAGAACATCCGCTGAAGAAAAAGACGCATACAAGTGACAGCAGCACGTAATAAACCTTCTTCAAATCAATCCCCCCTTTAATGTAAGTGCTTACATTTTATTTTAAAGGGTTGTGACGGGGCGAAACACTCAAAAAACAGTGGCGAAAGTAAAAAAAACAGAGATGGCTATCCTGCGGAAGCGCCTCCCTGTTTTCTTCTGAATTCTGACGGTGTCAGACCGGTATATTTTTTAAAGACAAGACTGAAATACTTCGGATTATCACCGAATCCGATTTCTTCCGCGATTTCTGATACACTCACATCACGCCTCAGCTTCATCTGCTTCATCGCATGCTCAAGACGCACCCGCGTAACATACTGGGAAAACTTTTCCCCTGTCTCCTGCTTAAAGATTTTCCCCAAATAATCAGGGTTCATAAACAGCATATCTTTTGCTGCCCATTTCAGAGAGAGATTCGGATTGCCGAGCTCGTCGGCGACAAGCCTGGTGATTTTAGAAATCAAATCACTCCGCTTTTGGTCACCGGCCGTTTCAGTTGCTTCCCGGAACAGCTGTCCTGCGTCCCGCAGCTCCCCCGTCCGGCTTATGATCACCCGGCAGCCTGCCAAGCCGTCTTCGGCCTTTTTCTCCAGATCAGGCGTGCCCTCCTCCACGGCAAACACCGCACGTCCTCCGCTGCAGCAAAAAGCTGTCAGCGCGGAACCAAACGCCTCTCTGGCGGCAGAATCTCCAGGCTGAGTATTCTCCGCGATGATAAGGCGAATCATCTTTCCTGCAAGCGAAGGCGGCGGAGACAGTTGGGTGACACCGGCTATCAAACCTTCCAGGTATTGATCAGCTGCAAAGGACCGGATATGATTCAGCTCATGTTTCAGGTGGGCGGCTTTCTTCTTCCGCACATCATGCAGCTTCAGTTCGGCGATGATCTCCTCTAATGAACGGATAATCTGCTGTTCATTGCAGGGCTTCAGCAAATAATGCCTTACCCCGTATTTCATCGCTTCCTTCGCGTACTCAAACTCCCCAAAACCAGACAGGACGATAAATTGCACGGACGGGCAGACGGCTGACACCTTTTTGATCAGCTCAAGTCCGTCCATACCGGGCATTTTTACATCAGTGATAACGATATGCGGCTGCTTGTTTACGATCTTCTCATACGCTTCAATTCCATTCTGCGCTTTGCCGACTAAAGAAGCGCCAAGCGTCTCCCACTCAATGATCCCTGCCATTCCGTCAAGAATAATTCTCTCATCATCAGCAAGCAGTATTTTGTACATCACACCACCTCATTTCGGCACGGTATAGTCAGCAAAATCGCCGTTCCCTTCCCTTTCTCACTTTGAATGCGTAAGCCATACGGCTCCCCGAACATCAGTCGGATGCGTTCATGAATATTCCAGAGCCCGATCCCTCTTCCGCCCGTTTTTTCAAGAATACGTTCGTTCATGCCAGGCCCGTTATCTTCGACAGTAATACAGACGCAGTCCACCGTTTTTTTCGCTTGAATGCGGATGGCACATGGCCGAGTAAAAGGCTCAAGCGCGTACTGAATCGCATTCTCCGCCAGCGGCTGGAGTGTCAGCTTCGGAATTCGGCAATGCTTTACCTCTTCGGCGATGTCCAGTGTGAAGTTCAAGCGCTCTTCAAACCGGAACCGCTGAATCGTCATATAGTGAAGCACAATATCCGCCTCCTCCTGAAGGGTCACTGTATCTTCTTTGATATGAATGCTGTTTCGCAGGAGAAAACCGAGCGACTCTACCATTTGAGAAATTTGCTTCTGCTGATTCGCTTTCGCCAGCCAATTGATGGACTCAAGCGTGTTATACAAAAAATGCGGGTTAATCTGGGCTTGCAGCGCCTTCAATTCTGTTTCTTTAATAATAAGCTGCTTTTCCACATTTTCTTCCATCAGCTCATTGATCCGCTTCATCATTACGGTAAAATGGCGGTTCAGCGTTCCCGCCTCATCCTGTGTGTGTTCCGGCAGTGACAGCGACACGCCCGCCTCAATCCCGCCGTGCTGCACCGATTTCATTGCGGATACAAGCTGCTCGATCGGCTCTGTGATGCTGTTGGCAATCTTCCGCCCGAAAAGCAAAACCACACTAAAAAACAAAAGAAAGCACGTACCGATCACCGTTTTCATAAAGGAAATTTTCGCGAACATCTGATCAAAGGGGATGACATTGTAGTAGCTCCAGTTTTGATAGGATGATTGAAGGAAAGAAATAAAATAACGTTTGCCATTCTTTTTTACCAAGTCATAACCAGGATGCCGCAGCGTCTGCTTTGTCATCTCAGGCGTAAGCACCGATGCACGGGCCGAATATACCAGATTGCCGTCCTTGTCTGCGATCATCATATCTCCGACCGAATCGCCCCAATCCTTCGGCAAATCACGAATCATCTGTTTCACATTCACTTGAATCAGCACCATGCCCAAGCCATTTAAACTCAGCTGATGAAACGATCTGATTTGCCGCGCTGAAATCAGGACAGGATCTGAACTGCCTAGGGTCATCCAAAGATTTCTGCCTTTTTGCGCTTTCGCCCGTTCAAATACCTCTTCCTGCTGCTGCTTCATAAGGTCCGATGAACTGCTTCCGGCGGAATACTCTGAGCCGCGGGCATCAATCAAATGAATCGAATCAATGTACTTTTCATCGCCGGCATATTGCGCAAGCTGATCCCACAGCTCCTGCTTCATTTGATACTGGTCATACGTATCATCATGGTTTTGCATGCTGAGAATGCGCTGAATGTGTTCATCGGTAATGATTTCATACGATACATCTTCAATTTTCTTCAGCTCGTCTTCAATCCGTTCAGAAGACATCCGCAGCACCTCCGAGGATTTGCGGTAAATCTGTTCATCATAGACATGAAAAGCGTACTGCACCCCGCTGTACACAAACAAAAAGGACACGGCCATAATCAATGACAGAAACACAAACAGCTTATCCTTAATCTTCATCCGCCTGTACCAGCCAGCGACTCTTCCTTTCATGCTGCCTTTTCTTTCTCCTGACGCTGATCTAATGACATAAATGCTTTAAAGGACAGCTTCGTTAACAACAAGCTCAGCGCGCTGCCGCTGAAAAACAGCAAAAACGTCACATGAAACAGCACAAGAAACAACATTCCGACCGCACCCGCTGCCATCATCAGCGTCACCAATGGCCGGCTGAAGGCAATCAAAAAGCTGATGCTCAGCACCTGTCTGAGCTTTACGTCAAAATGAGAAAAGACCGGAAACACATATAACAGCACAAACGCGAAAATCAATCCGATGCTCATAAACACATTCACCAGCACAGGCTGATTCATCTGAGCGGCAATCCGTATATCCGCAAACAAAAACAAGCCGGCCGTCACCAGAATGAGCCCCAACAGCTGAGCTGCCCCCCACTCCTTCTTAAACGTCCGGATAAAGACAGAAAACACCGGGACATCCGTGTTCCCCTTCGCCCACTCTCTCGCCACCGAAAACATCGCGGCCGTAGCAGGCATCAACCCAAACACAACGAGCCCGGCAAGAGAAAACAAGATCCACAGCACATTGACATACGCCAGTCTCATCACCCATGTACAAAAACGATTCAGCCCATTTGTCAGGCTATGTATCATCAACATCACCTTCCTACTTCAGAAAACGCTTTCATTGTAAAGTAATATGTATTTCTCCACTCGAAAGAAAATTCCTGCCACCCCGTAAAAAATTCGACATCATTTGAGACGGCAAATGCCTTACCTTCTCCTAATTTGTCTTTTCAACAGCCGGAACACCGTCTCGATCAAGTACCCGGCAAACGCTCCGACTATCACATGAATCCCAAGCATGCCCAGCGCCATGCCATCCCAGCCGCCGACAAAAAAGATGCTGCACCAAATTGTAATCACACCGAGAACAATCAGCACGGCCAGTATGCATTCCGGCCATTTTCTTTGCGGCATCCTCAAACGCATAAAAATAGATACACAAGCAGAAATACAAGCCGTCGCAATGGCCATCACATAAAAAAGGATCATTCGCCCTGTCCTCCCTTTTCAAAAAGGCAAAAAAGCCTCCTAAAAAGGACGCTTATTCTGACTTGTTCAGTTCTTTCTCAAACAAATGAAACCCCGAGGCATCTGATCCCTTGAATTCATATCCCATTCGCCTGTAAAAGGAATGCAAGGCGTCGTTATCAGCAACACAATCAAGACGGATCCGCTTCTTCCCCTGATACTCAACACCCGTCTCCGTCCATGTGAGAATCTCGGCCCCAAGCCCATTTCCCGCAAACCGGCGGCTGACCGCCAGACGGTGCAAATAAATGGACTCTTCGTGCCCCTCTTCTCCCCAAAGCGTTCTGTCCCATTCGCTCGGCTCAGGCAGAAGCATCACTACACCCGCCAGCTCTTGATCTTTTTGAAACACAAACACATGTCCGCTTTCAATCGAGCCAACAATATCATGTGAGTCATGTCCCTCCAGCAGCCCGCTCCACTGGTCAGAGCCCCGGTCCCGCAGCCATTCAGCCGTACGGACGAGCAGTCCCGTTATTTGCTCTGCATCCTCACGGTCTGCCAGGCCGGCGTAAAAATCATTTGCAACTGTTTCTTTCGTAATCTTAAAAGATGACATAAAGGCCCCCCGATCAAAACTAACATACATGCATACCTCCATTATAATGCAAGCAAACGACAAAAAAACAGAATATTTTGTCTGTATGTAAAAGGACGCATGAAAGGGAGCCCCCGCTGCTGTTAAAAGAGTTTCTTCTTATCCCGTTCTTCTTTTAAAATCTCAACCGCTTCCCTAAAGCGCATAGAATGTATAATTTCACGTTCACGCAAAAACCGCAGGGAATCGTTCAAATCAGGATCATCCGAAATATCAATCAGCCACTGATACGTCGCCCGCGCTTTTTCTTCTGCTGCGATATCTTCATACAAATCCGCAATCGGATCGCCCTTCGCCTGAATATAGCTTGCCGTAAAAGGCACCCCCGCCGCATTATGATAAAAAAGCGCGCCGTCATGATTCGCGTAATGATCACCAAGCCCGGCTTCTCGCAGCTGCTCCGGCGTCGCATCTTTCGTCAGCTTATACACCATCGTCGCAATCATTTCCAGATGGGCAAACTCCTCCGTGCCGATATCTGTTAAAAGGCCGATGACCTTATCAGGAATGGTATACCGCTGGTTCAAATACCGGAGAGCCGCGGCCAGCTCGCCGTCCGCTCCGCCATACTGCTCAATCAAATATTTCGCCAGCGTCGGATTGCACGTGCTGACCTTGACAGGATATTGCAGCTTCTTTTCATACACCCACATTCAGGCATTCCTCCTTATACTTGCCACGGCCAAGGCCCTTGATTCCAATCCCACTCCTCGCCCGCGGGGCTATTGCCGTACTGCAAAAGCGGTCCGTAAGATGATTCGAATTGCCTTTTTAAGTGCCTTGCATAGCCGGAATATTGATTGAATTGCTTCAGCGCGTCTTCATCATCAGGATGTGTATCTAAATACAGGCTCAGCTCAACAAGCACAAAATCCGCTGCTTGAATCTGCTCAAGCTGGCGATAATATTCCGCATCAACCTTTTTTGTCATGTGCGTCTCCCCCTCGATAAGGATTTTCATAAAAATCATAGAGATCCTTCCAAAGGGTGCCTTTCCTTAAAGCCTCCATCGGCGAAAACTGCTCCATATGCTCAGGCTGAAAGGTCATATAGAGGTTAGGGGGCGTTCTGTAATATTTCTTCCCTATGGGCGGACAGGGATCAAAACGGCTGTGAAAGGGCGTGTATGATTTAACAGGTGTAAATGGCTGCATCTCCTTCATTCTGGCTCCTCCTTTCTCAATAACAATGACCTTAATAGGTATGAGGCAGGAGGCGTCATTATGACTGAAATTCTTAATAAGGAAGCTTGATTTGTTTTTCTATCCCCGCTATCCGGAGCGGTCCCAAGAGCGTTAAACGTGTTAATTGATTCGCCATAAATAAAGGACTGTACTTCATGCCGCTCTCCAGCCAGGAACAAATCACCCCGATATGAGCGGAAGTGATATAGCTGACCAGTATCTCTTTCGGGATCTGAAGCTGTTTCTCAGATTCTTCAATAGATGAAAGCAATTCCTCGTAAATTCGTTTCTGAACGAATTCCGCCATCAAACTTCTGAATTGAGGAAGCCCTCTGTCACTCAGCATCACTTGAAAGTACTCGGCGTGTTCATGAATGTACTCAAAGAGCTTCACAAATGAAACAGGCGGATGATCCTCATTAATAATGACCGGTTCCACCGGCGTCTCAGGCTTAACCTGCTGGATCAAATCATCGAGAACCTCCGTCATGCTTTGAAACAGAAAATCCTGTTTATCCCGATAGTGCAAATAAAAAGTGCCGCGGGTCAGATCCGCTTTTTCAGTAATTTCCTGAATCGTAATCGAATTGGCTTCTTTTTCTTTCAACAGTGCGATCAATGCGTCTCTTAAAAATTTGTTCGTTCTTTTGACTCTCGGATCTACCTTATTTTTTTTAGACATTTTTTACCTCCTTGTCTAACTTTTATTTTCTTCTGGACAAATCATCTGCTGATGTCTTCTTCTAAACGTTTGCACGTTCTCTGTTTATTGACCTTTTCCCAAAATCTACTGTACCATGAACTTACATCTTGTACATGATGTAAAGTAATAAACACGTTGTTCATTACTATTGAAACGAAGCTTCGTGACGTAAAATGAGTGCACTCCATCTGATCTACACCAGACATGAAAAAGAGAGGAGCCTTTTGACATGAATGGAAAAATCGCATTAGAAGAGCACTGGGAATCTCCTGATTTTCCGGCAACAGGAAGTCACAATTTTACTGACGATGAATATTTCAGCGCTGTCCAACAACGATTGCAGGAATTCGAGAAACGGATTGAAGACATGGATCGAAACGGCATCCAAACGTCAATTCTCTCATTGACACAGCCTGGTATTGAGGGCATCACCGATCCTGACAGAGCTGTAAAACTCGCAAAGCAAATGAACGATCACGCTGCGAAATTCTTCGTTTCCAAACATCCAGACCGTTTTAAAGCATTTGCGGCGGTTCCGCTTCAAGATCCTGAAGAAGCAGCGAAGGAGCTGGAGCGGGCTGTAAAAGAACTCGGTTTTGTCGGTGCCCTGGTCAACGGCTACAGTAATATCGGAGACGAAAATACCGCTCAATATTTAGACGAGCCACAGGTACGCCCTTTCTGGGAGAAAGCTGCACAGCTTCAGGTTCCCGTCTATCTCCATCCGCGTATTCCGCTGCCAAATCAGCAGCGTATCTATGAAGGCTACGAAGGCCTCCTCGGCTCAGCATGGGGCTTTGGCGTTGAAACAGCAACACACGCCATCCGCCTGATTCTCAGCGGCCTGTTTGACGAATATCCTGATTTGACCGTAATTCTCGGACACTTAGGCGAGGGTCTGCCGTTTACGCTGCCGCGTGTCGAGCACAGACTGCGCCATCAGCGCCCTGAGACCCATGGAAACCATAAAAAAGCGCCGACTGAATACCTCCGCAAAAACTTTTATCTCACAACAAGCGGCGTATTCAGAACACAGGCATTAATTGATACATTGTTAGAGGTCGGCTCAGACCACATCTTATTCTCGGTGGACTATCCGTATGAATCGATGGAAGAAATCTCTTCCTGGTTTGACCAGTGTCCAATCAGTGAAACGGATCGAATGAAAATCGGCACCGAAAACGCGGCAAGCCTTTTTAAACTCAATAGATAAAAAGAAGACCTTCGGCAGAGCCGAAGGTCTTTCTAGATCGATCAGTCCAAAATGAGATCAGCGTTTCCAGTATGCAGCATGAGCAGCCGCAAACTCAGTCAGCGAACGGGGTTCTTTTCCTGTCACACGCTTCACTGTATCCGTTACCCGATGTTCCGCACCATGGCTGATCGCTTCATCTAATTCCGCCATAAAGCGCGCGTAATCCGCAGGCAAACCCGCTGTTTCCATCCTATTTTGCAGCTCGGAAGAAGAGATGCTGACGTGCGACACCGGACGTCCCGCCATGGCTCCGATGATCTCCGCCGCCTCAGCGTAATTCAGCACCTCAGGTCCCGTAAGAATATGATGAGTATTATGAGGCACAATGTCAATCAAAGCACGCACTGCTGTTTCCGCAATATCATCGGCATCAATAAAACCAAGTTTTCCCTCACCCGCCGCCGTGATGATGTGCCCCTCAGTTCGAATGGACATGCGATGCTGGACATTGATGAAGTTTTGCATGAAGTATGACGGCCGCAGCACCGCCCATTCCGGAAACCCTTGTACTGCACGATGCAATGCGCCAAACACAGGACCATCCTCAGGAACAGCGGACGCACTGAGCATCACCACACGTTCAGCACCGAGCCGCTTCGCTTCCTTTAAAAATGGAAGCACATAAGGAGACGGGTCAAACACACCAACCGGCGCAACGAGGTAAATCCGTTTCACCCGCTCCAAAGCAGGCGTAAAGCTGGACTCATCCTTCCAATCAAAATATACATACTCCGCCTTGCTCATTTTGCCCTTATTTCTGCTCGCGATGCGAACGCTGTAACCCTGCTCAATTAACCGTTGCGCAATCCGGCTTCCTGTCGTGCCGGTTCCTCCCGTAATCAGAATCTGATCGTGACTCATCATTTTTCATCCTCCTCTGTTTGTATAAATGTTTCAATGGTTTCTCCAAATGTCTTATTGACGACAAGCGGATTCCAATAATCCTTATAATATAAAATGCTGCCGTCCTTCGTTTCAATCACACTGATATAGGTTTGCCGGTAAGGTAGCCCAGTCGCAATCGCATAGCCTTCACATTGAAACTCCGCAATGATCGTGTTTGTATCAGCCGAACGATACACTGTCGGAGCAGTAAACGCAGAAATATGAATGTTATCAGGAAAATCCTTAATATAATCGTAAATAGCCGCCTTCCCCTCAATTCTTTCCGGAAATCCCTCTGGCGCATAGGGAAACTCCAATACGGCATGTTCATCCCACAGCTCTGTCCAGCTCTCCATATCCTTTTCAAGCATATATTGCATAAATTTATTGAGTGTGTCACATGCTTTTTCGTATTCCGTCATCATCATGGATCATCACCTCGTATTTTATTTTAGACCATTCAGTCCAGAAAATGCGTAAAAGGGCTAAGCACCCTTTATCAAAAAAAGTCAATCAAGGACAGATAAACTCACTTCAACATAATCCTGAAGCTGGTCAAAATCAGCAGAAACCTTAGCGATAAACGTCAGAGACAGCCGACTCTGGTTTAAATAACGGGCAAGCGCCGATATATCAAGATGTTCCTTCAATTCTCCTTCAGTCTGTGCCCTTCTCAGTGCCTGATAAAAGGCCGTCTCAAGCTGTTTCGTCTGCCCTTCAAAGTACTGGGCAAGGTCCGAATCATGCGGGATTTGTTCAATAGCGCTGTTGATGATAAAACACGCCTTTGAACGTTCAGGATCTTTCAGGACATTCACACCCTCCTGAAAAATCTCACGAATGGCTTCCTTAACAGAGCCCGGTGCCTCAAGCCTTTCCACAACAGCCGCGTTTTTTCCTTCAAGATACGTTTTCACAGCGGACAAAAACAAATCCCGCTTCGTTCCATACGTATCATACAAACTCTGGCGCGCAATACCTAAATGAGAAAGCAGCTCTTGCAGCGACGTGCCTTCGTAGCCATACTCTCCAAAAACCTCTATCGCTCTGCGCAAAACAAGCGCGGTATCGAATTCTTTATTTCTACCCAAACGAATATCACCTCCTACAAGAAGATATTACCTTTTCCAGACTGAACAGTCAAGAAAAAGAAAAACAAAAAAACACCCTTGATCAGCAAGAGTGTCCGTTCTTCACGCTTTTTATTTATGGCCGTCTTTTCCCCAGTGTCCCATTTGGTGGTGATGGTGTCCGTAGTTATTACCATCATGATGGCCATAATTTCCATCCTGATGGTGTCCGTAATGTCCATCAGGGTAATGGTGGTGATGTCCATCATTATCATAATGCATTCCGTAGCTCGGATAACCCATTGAGCTCGGATAGCCTCCGCTTGGGTAGCCGCCGAATCCTCCAGACATGCCATAACCCGGGCTGCCTGCGCCTCCATAACCTGGATGGCCCATCCCTGTATACATGCCATGGCCCGGATAGCCCGCGCCTCCGTACATTCCGAATCCCGGACCGCCTGCACCATAGCCTGGGTAAGCGCCAAAACCGGGCCCGCAGCAGAAGTGTCTTGTATCAGTCATATCTAATCTCTCCTTCACATAGGTTACAGTCCAGCGTATGAGAAGGTCTTGCAGCGCGTATAGACACCCGCCTATAAACGGATAAAACAATTTCCCGGACAATAAAAAAAGCAGACCATGACAGTCTGCTCATTTATTATTCTCCAAGATCTACGTTATGATACACCTGCTGAACGTCTTCCAAGTCCTCCAACGCGTCAATCAGCTTTTCGAACTGTTCCTTCGCATCCTCAGGAAGTGTCACTTCGCTCTGCGCAAGCATAGTCAGCTCAGCTACTGTAAATTCCTCAACACCTGCGTTTTTAAACGCCTCCTGCACCGCATGGAATTGATCCGGCTCCGCATAGACGATCACGCTGTCATCCTCTTCTAAAATATCGCGGACATCGACATCCGCTTCCATGAGAATTTCAAGCGCTTCATCAGCCGTTTTGCCTTCCACACCGATAACAGCCGTCGCGTCAAACATATAAGCGACAGATCCGCTCACACCCATGTTCCCGCCGTTTTTTCCGAACGCTGCACGCACTTCCGGCGCCGTACGGTTCACATTATTCGTCAGCGCATCAACGATAATCATTGATCCGTTCGGCCCGAAGCCCTCATAACGAAGCTCATCATAATTTTCTTCCGCTCCGCCCTTCGCCTTCTCAATCGCACGTTCAATGATATTTTTCGGCACGCTGTAAGTCTTCGCGCGCTCAAGCACAACCTTCAGCGCCTGGTTGGATTCCGGATCAGGCTCGCCCTGCTTCGCCGCCACATAAATCTCACGGCCAAACTTTGCGTAAACCCGACTCGTATTTGCGTCCTTAGACGCCTTCTTTTCTTTAATATTGTTCCACTTACGGCCCATGATGCTCCACTCTCTTTCATATATATCAATCTAAATACTGTTATTCACTTTACCCATTATACCTCAAATGGTTTGGTTGTTTCGAGTGTCTTGCGTTAGAAATAGAAGGAAGGCGGCAGTTTAAAAGTACGAGACGACACAAACTTCCAATAAAGCAAGAAAAAAAGCCCTAACTAAGGGCTTTCTTATCCTGATCAGTCGTGACATGATGAGGGGAATGATCGATATACGTCGTGTTTCGATCCGTTGATTCCTTAAAACCGCCGGACTGTGTCAAGAAAGGAACTGCAATGCTTCCGCAAATAAGGGGAACAGCAAGACACATCATCACTTTTTTCTTAATAAGCATATAAACACTCTCCCTTTTGAATATCTTCTTGCGCTTTCAGCACTTTCCGATAAAACGCAGCAGCGTGCTCAAAATGACAGCGGCTTTCAAAAACAGCGGCAGCGCTGCGGGCACATGCTTCAATGTAAGCGTGCAAGTTCTTTTTTTCGAAATAGCTTAAAAGGTCATGAATTTTGCGTTCGTCAACAATCTCTTTGTACACTGCCTGCAAGAACAGATACAATTCTTTATAAAATTTGTGGGCCCCCGCATTTGGATGGGTTGTGATATGTTCTAATCCTTCTTCTATTAGCTGAAACGCCTGCTGTTTTTGTCCAGCTTTGCATAATGTCCAGCTTAACCCAAACAAGACTTTCGGCAGCAAGTCAGGAACCGTTTCTCTGCTTACTTTCGCCGCTTTTTGGAAGTACTCAATGGCCAAATCATATCTTCCTGACCTGTCATAACTGTTGGCGATGTTCAATAAAGAGATGCCAATGAACCTGTCGTTTTGAATGTCCATTGCCAGCTCCAGCGCCTTTCTTAAATGCGGGAGCGCTTTATCATAGCACCTGAAGTCATCATAATTTCCCGCTATGACAAACAAGCTTTGTATTCTTCTCATGCTATATAACTGATGATCTTGATAAATGTCTAAGGCTTGAAGGATATGATGCATCGACACATGGGTTTGCTTCATATGGTAATACGCTTCTGCCACTTTAAAATGAAATTCCGCTTTCTCAATTTCATCTGACAAAAACGGCAGTTCCTTCTCCGCCTCGCGATAAAAACCGATCGCTTCCACATATTCTTTTTGATCAAATTCATACATGCCGACGAAAAAACAAAGAGTAATATTTCAAAAGGCCTGTGAGTTTTTTCTGAGGAGTTTCAATCGTTTCCAGAAGCTCTGTCACTGTAGGGCGATTCCCATATGTTTGTCCCGGCTCCAAATAATCCAGCATCAGCTGGTGCCGAAAACACATGAGAGAATAATAGATCAGCAAATCCTGATCCTCTTCCATCTGCTGAATGTCCTGCTCCACCTCCGCTTTCAGCACCTCAGCATCCGGAACACTGAACTGGCGAATCATCTTGTACCATTCATTAATCTTAACACCAACACGCGAAGACGGTATCGCTTGCTTCACTCGCTTCCCTCCCTCTCTGTAAGATATGTCATATTCTATCAATCCCAAATTTTGAAAACAATACGAAAGGAAGAAATTGTTTTTTCATTCTGTCAATTTGTTTTTCTCCGCAAAAAAGGACCCCATGGAAGGGTCCCGTGTCACTTATTTCCTATACGTTTTCACCGATCGTAACAGAGCTCTTTCGTCTGTTTTGCAAGCTATTCCGTTTGGACGACTCGGGATAAAGAACCGACGCCCTCATCATATCTTTTCTGAACTGTAGCATTTCTATCCTTCATCCATTGGCGCTGTTCACTTTTTAGGCCCACCATGACTGAAGCAGAAAGCTGCTTTTGCAAACCGCCGAATATCTCATTCATCGATCCGTCCCACATTTGATAGTTATAGCCGTAATCCTCAATCATTTGATAATCATAGTGTTTTTCTATCTGCTGACAGTTTGGCAAGATAATCTGATTTTGTGCTTTCCGATGCCTGCTAAGGGCTCTGTGTACCAGTTGTATCAGATGATTCGGTTTTCGCATTCTGCTCTTGCTCTGTCGGCTTCGTATAACTCACTTTATTCACGGTTTCTTCCTGATCCCTATCAGAAGCTCAGCTGTCAGAACACGCTGATATATATTCGTAAAATAGATAAAAACAGCGCACCCAATTTATATGTAATTGTCTCTGCTCATCCTTCTGTTCCCCAATGATCGCTAAATTAATTTATAGGTTTTTATATCTTTATTTATCTAAAATCAGATAACTAGACTATTAGAACAATATGTTTCTTTTAAATAAACTTTAAAATAGAATTCAAACGCCAAAATGGTAAACTAGGTGATCGTATTAATGTAATTAAAAAAGCTCTCCTTCTTAAAAAGGAGAGCTTTTTCTTCATCTAGTCCATTTACTAGAATATACTGTTTGCATATAGTCTGAATGATCCCAATTATTATAAAGTTTTAGTTTCACTCTAGTCGATGCAGATTTTTTTGCAATGTTTGTGAATGTAACATTTAATTTTCTACCATATGATGCATTTCCAGAAGCTGTATCGATTGTTTTCCAAGAACCGTTTGTATAACGCTGCAGATATAATTTGCAATAAGCAGCACTTTCCCAAGTTCCTGTTCTTCCCATTTCAACTGTAGTATAAACATTCTTATAGTTTTCTGATGTGTGAATATAAGATTTTGATTCTACAGTTGCATGAAAAGTAAAACTCGTAGTTTTACTAACAGCCTTGGCTGAATGACCCGATCCAATGAATACTAGTCCAAATGCCATCACACCCGCAAGAACTAGTGTCATCAAGTGATTTACTCTTTTCATTATCAAATACCTCCATCAAACCAATCAAAATTGTAAAATACAGGACTGTTATACATTATAAACCATGAAACCAAGAATTAAAATATATTTTATAAAATATTTTCTAGTAATCAAAACTAAGCTTTAAATTCTATTATTCAGCTGAAGTGGCATTTGGTTAATTTACTCACCTCGAAACATAAGAACTTGACTCTAAGTTATAGCCTTGGAGTCTAATCAACCACGATAAAATCCTGAACCTTCACCTGTTCCTCAGGCAAATCAAACTGATAAAGCAACTTCTTGGTATGGATATCAAACACACCCACATACCCGCCAATGCCTTTTTTATGTTCTTCCTGGGCAACAACATACAGTTGACTCCCCTTAAACTTTGCATCCATATAAGGGAATTTTAAGCCGTATGTGCGAAAAGAAAAGTCCTTCCCATACTCAAGCAGGTTCGCTTCCCCTCTTTGTCTTCGTACGTCACATAAAAACTGCCGCTTTCTTTGTCATAGTACACGGTATCAGCATATTCAAGATCATCAGGATAAGAAATATACTTCGTCTTCCATGTCCCTTTTTCAATCACAGTCAGTTCATGCTGCGAGCTTGCGACAATAACTTCCTCCGAGTCTGCGAATTTATCAGCGTATGAGGCTAAGCTCAGGGTCTCTATGATTTCCTCTGTGTTTCTGTCAATCACGTAAATTGCCATGCCTTGAATGACATAAATATAATTCTCGTCACTCGACCCCATCGTGACAAGTGAAGGCAAGGTGAGGCTATATTCCTTTTTCGTTTTTTTGTCATTTATATGGATGTCATTCCCCGTCGTATCAACGTTATAGGCCTTAACAGAGACATCCTTTCCCTCATACCAAAACGCAAATGGATCTGACAGCGGATGCTTTTTTATGGCATCCTTCTCCAGCGTGTAATAAAAGGACTCATGTTCCGCTAATAAAACAATGTCTGTTGATGCGTAAGACTTCATTTGGATGTACGGCACATCCGCCACCTTGAACGTGCGCCTATTAAATCTTTCGCCTGTTGAGGTTGAGAGCAGCGTGCTTTCTTTTATGAGAGGGTTGGAATAGATAAAATAGATGCGGTCTTCTTCGGGATGAATGGCAGAAGTTTTGACAGGAATATTGCTTTTATTATGTAACTGAAGATACAGAGCAAACAGGATGATGCATATCATAAACCCTAATAAACCGAATATAATGCGTTTTTTCTTCATCAAAATGCTCCTTTAACTGTCTATCAATAATCATTTCGACTATGTTTACACAATCCCTTCGTGAATAAAGACACATGCCAAACGACTCATTTTTCCATCGAAACACGTTTCCACAGCCATTCTTATCCTGCTCCGTGGTAAAATTTTGATATTGAGCGAACAAAAGAAGGGAAATGGTCATGAAAGTACTTGAAGCGAAAACACTGCTTTCTGAAGCGACAGACCGCGCGAAAGAGTATAAAGAACTAAGAACGCAAATGGTCAACTTGAGAAAAGCCTTAAAAAGCGTTGCTGATCTCAGTGACAGCGAATTCTCAGGAAAAGGCGCCAGCAACATCAAAGCCTTCTATCACGACCACGTTGGCGTCACCGACCAATGGATCGACTACATCGACATGAAAATCGCATTTTTCAACAGCATCGCCGGAGCCGTCGAGGATAAAGCCCTCTCTGACGCATACATCGAAGAATCCTTTCTGGAACACGAGCTGGCAAACGCCCACCAAAAATCGAAATCCATCATGTCCGAACAGAAAAAAGCGATGAAAGACATCTTGAACGATATCGACAACATCCTCCCGCTCGACCTGTTTTCAACAGAAACCTTCAAGGACGAGCTGGCCGATGCCAACGACAAACGCAAAAAAACACTGGAAAAATTGGACGCCTTGGACGAAGACCTGAAGACAGAATACGCCCTGTCAGAACCAAACGAACAATTCATCAAGTCCGACTTCCAAAAGCTCCAAGAGGCAACGGGCAAAGGCAAAAACGCCACACCTATCCACTACAACGCCAAGGCGTATCGTGAGAGTGACATACATAAGAAAAAAGGCGATATTGAAAAGCGGACTGAGGCTTACTTGAAAATTAAGAAAGAGGAAGCGAAGGAACGCGAGATTGAAAAACTGAAAGAAAGACTGAAAAACTACGATTATGCGGATGCCGATGAATTTTACTCAATGGCAAAAACGATCGGCTATGAAAATCTGACAGCAGAACAACAGAGATACTTCACCCAAATTGAAAACACGCGTGAGTTTGAAGCAGGCTTCAAAGGGGTCGCCGTCGGCCTTTATGATTCCGGAAAAGACGCGGTCGTAGGCCTGTGGGATATGGTCACAGATCCGGGCGGAACCGTTGAAGCCATTACAGGAGCGGTGGCTCACCCGATCAAAACGTATGAAGCCATTTCAGCGGCAATCGAAGAATCGTATCAAAAAGACATGGTGAATGGTGACACCTACTCACGAGCAAGATGGGTGTCATATGCGGTTGGCACTGTTGTCACCTCAGTTGTCGGCACAAAAGGCGTTGGCGCCGTCTCCAAAACAGGCACAGCCGCCAAAGTGACGACCAAAGTCAAAACAGCAGCAAGCAAATCAGCAAAAGCTCAAAAAGCCATAACAGTCTCAAAACAAACCATTGATCATATCAAACATAAAGCAAACACAGGCATCGAAGTATCAAAAAAACACGTCAAAACCAAGTTAAATCAAATCGGAGATCTCACACTTGCAGACATTCTCCCCTATCATCCCCGTCACGATTTAGTGCCGGCAGGCGTTCCTTACAACGCAGTCAATGGGGTCACACTTAAAGAGGGACTTCAGAAATTCGCCAAGGTCATCCTGCCGAAACCGTACGGAACGTCATCAAGCGGAAGACGAACACCAGCGCCAGTTGTGCCGCCGGTAACCGTCAAATACGGCGAACATTATGCAAAATGGAGCAGAAAGAAAGTGCTGAAGCCGAATGTTGTCTATAAAACAAAAGAAGGCTACACGTACACCACTGACAACTATGGTAGAATTACAAGTGTCAAAGCAGACTTGCAGCTAGGAGAAGCAAAACGAAACCAATATGCACAGTCGAATGCTGGAAAGCCCCAAGACCGAAAGCCTGACGATGATGGCGGCCATTTAATCGCCACCCAATTCAAAGGCTCAGGCCAGTTTGACAATATCGTGCCGATGAATTCTCAGATTAATAGGAGCGGCGGCCGGTGGTATGAAATGGAGCAAGAATGGGCAAAGGCTCTTAAAGAAGAACCACCGCAAAAAGTTAACGTTAATATAAAAGCCATATATAAAGGTGATTCACTAAGACCAGACAAATTCATCGTTAAGTTCAGAATTGGAGATGCTGATTTCGAAAAAGTAACAATAAAAAATCAATCCGGAGGTTGAGATCATGGACACCACAAAAATGGGAGATTTGTATCAAAGAATAGCAAATCAGATAAATGAAATGATTCCATCTGAATGGGAAAAAGTATATCTTTACGCTGAGATATTAGACGACTCTTCCGAAGTATATTTTTATTTTAATATACCGGGCGAGAGTGAATTTTTATACTCTCATAACATTCCAGACCATTTTAATGTAAGCGAAGATATCTATGATGATTTATTAATCGAACTTCAAGAATCATTCGAAGAATTACGCGAAGAATACAAGGAAAATAATCCACAAACTTGGACAAACTTGACTTTGAAACTAGATAGGACAGGCCAGTTTTCTATAGATTATAATTATGAAGATGTAATTGCTTCAGAGCTAAATGGATCTCAAAGAAAAGCTGTTTGGGTGTATAAAAACCTAGGTTTATTGCCAAAAAGGAAAACGGTCAGAGACTTTTTAGAGGATTATATCAAGACTAACGAAGGAAAAATTTAAATTAGTTTCTGATATGGGACAGTTAAATCAACAAATAGCAGAACACCTTAAATGACATGATTCCATCAGAATGGACAAAAATCTTTCTTTATGCGGAAATATTAGATGATTCATCAGAAGTTTACTTTTTCTTCAATACACCACAAAGTGAAGAGTATATCTATTCTCATGATATACCGAAACAATTCGATGTTAGTAAAAAAGTATACGTGAGTTTATTAATTGAACTTCAAGAGTTATTCGAGGAGTTAAGAGAAGAATTTAAAGCAAACAACCAAGATACTTGGACCAATTTAACGCTTAAACTTGAGAATACCAGTAAATTATCAATAGACTATGATTACACCGATGTCATCGCCTCAGACTTAAACGGAACACATCGGCAAGTGGTATGGGAATATAATTTAGGTATCTTGCCTGAAGATAAGAAAGACAAAGAATTTGTAATAAACTACTTTGGTCTATAAATCAAGAATGGCTCAGCTCTTTACTGCTGGGCTATTTTTGATATTGAAATCTTTTCAATTGTATCCATGAATTCCCATATTTCACGTTAATCCCAATAATTCATTACTATTTATTTTGATTAAATCAATTAAAGTTGCTGACCGTCCAGCATGTCTGGGGTCGCCATGTTCTGTTAAGATTGTGTTTGTATTTCCCATATTAAATACAAAAATATCTTTATCAGTATTCGAAATTACCTCTATGATTTTATATACTTGAGAATAGTAATAAAGGTTGTGTACAGTTTTCACATTTGGTTTCCCCCATGCAAGGACAACTATATCTGAATCATTTATCATTGAACTAACTGTATTAATATTATTCTTTTGAACATGATTTAATAGATTTGCACCGTGAATACTTTTCAATTTTGCTGAGGTGTCTGCTGGATTTGGAGCATATATAGGTATAACATTTCCTACGTAAAGTTTTTTCACTTGAATTTTCTCATGGGTATAACAATAGAAAAAATCAATTAATTTATTTACAGTTCTATCTGAAATATTTGAATCAGCTTCCGATGGATTCATTAATATTACTGTAACAGTAATACCTTCCATTCGATTTTTAAAAGGAATTGATAAGCTATATCTTAAATTTACACCCGGTATAATATTTTGCCTATCATCAATAGTAATAGACGAAATATCTACCTTATTAGAATCATAATAATGCGTCAATAAAAAACTTCCTTTCTGTAAATAATATATGTAACGGAGCCAAGACTAACCTTAAAAGATTAAAATCATAACTCCGTCCAAACTAAAGAGCTAACTATTCACTTCTCCATAAACTTCATTCATCATATCTTTCATAATATAAGCCTTAAACTCGTCGTTCTCTAAAATCTTCATAAAGAACTCTTGATTGCTGCTCATACGGTCAATAACGAAGTCCATAAAGGATTTTTCAAAGGCGAATTTGAAGTTTTCTTTTGTGTTGTTTTTTGCTTTTTGACGAATGTCTTCGTCATTTAACATATCCTCTTTCACTTGCTCGCGAGAAAGGAAATCTGTTTCTGTGAATTGCGTGCCAAAGCGCTCATTTAACTTTTCTAACACGTTCGATAAACGAACCTTCTCATCTTCAGCTGCACCACCAGCACCATGTTCCTGAGGATCTAAGTCGTAGCCGCCCGTTTTCTCAAGCTCAATGCTGCCTTCAAATACTTTTTGATTGCGGTAGTATTCAAGTGCTACATCATCCGCCAAGTAAACGTCTTTATCTCCTCGACCACGTGGCAATTTACGTAACAAGTACGTCAGGTAAATATATTGCTTGTGTAGATCTAAATCAATAAATGTTACAACTTGTAGCACAAAGCCATACGTACGTATAAATTTCGTAGCCACTTGTTTAAATGCGAATTGTTCTTCTCCCGAAAGTTTTTTAAAACGCTCCACACCTTTATCGAGAAGCGCATTTAACTCGGCTTGAGCCTTCGTAGACTTCTTCACACCACCCGTTACTTCAAGCTCATTTACCTTTTGCACCTCTTCCTCAGTAAATACTTGATATGGCTCTAGCTCGGCCTGCATATCATAAAGGATATTCGGATCAGAAATTTTTGATAGACTTGTCGATTCATAATAAGGCTGGAAAGACGCTTTTATGTCTTCTGGATCATTTACAAAATCCAAAACAAATGTATCGTCTTTACCAGGGCATGTGCGATTTAAACGAGATAGTGTTTGCACTGCCTTAATACCGCTTAATGGCTTATCTACATACATTGTGTGCAACAATGGTTCATCAAATCCAGTTTGATATTTCTCCGCAACAAGTAGCACTTTGTATTCATCAGAATTAAATTTTTCAGGTAACTCTTTTTCAGAGAACTGATTCATTTCTGACTCAGTATAATGAATCTCACCATCTTTCACAGTACCGGAGAAAGCAACTACTGTTTTTAAATCATCGTAGCCCATTTCATTAATATACTTATCAAATGCCGTTTTGAAACGTACTGCATGTAAACGGCTCGCTGTTACAACCATTGCCTTTGCACGACCACCAATTTTGCGCTGTACGAAATTGCGATAATGCTCGATAATAATTTCTGTTTTTTGTGCAATGCTATGTGGATGAAGTGATACGTATTGTGCTAGCTTTTTCGTAGCTTGTTTTTTTGATACCTCCGGATCATCTTCAACTGTCTTTGCAATTTTCCAGAACGTTTTATAAGTCGTATAGTTTTCAAGTACATCTAAAATAAACCCTTCTTCAATCGCTTGGCGCATTGTGTATTGATGGAAGGCCTCTGGCTTACCATCAATACCAACTGTACCAAACTTCTCTAACGTCTTGGGCTTTGGAGTCGCTGTAAATGCAAAGAACGATACGTTATCCTGTTTCCCACTTTTCAAAATGGCTTCCACAATTTTCTCGTCTACATCAGCTAAATTTTCTTCGGCAATGCGGTCTTCCTCATAAGCTGCTTCTAACGTCTTATCTGATAAAACATTTGTTAAGGCAGTAGATGCTTTACCACCTTGAGATGAGTGCGCTTCATCGATAATAACTGCATATTTTTTCCGCTCTAAGCCCGCTACCTTTTCCAAAATGAACGGGAACTTTTGAAGCGTTGTAATAATAATGCGCGTTTCACTATTAATAGCACGTGCTAATTGCTCTGAGTTTTTATCAACTGGCTCGACCATTCCTGCTTTATGTTCTATCTGATACACTGCGTCTTGCAATTGCTTATCTAACACTCGGCGATCGGTAATCACAATCACACTACTAAAAACCGATTCATTTTCCTCGTTATGTAGTTTTGCTAAGCGATGTGCAAGCCATGAAATCGAATTCGTCTTGCCCGAACCCGCAGAGTGCTGAATTAAATAATTATGACCGACAAGCTTTTGTGCAACATCTGCTTCTAACTTACGTACAACATCAAGCTGATGGAAACGAGGGAAAATGAGCATTTGACGCTCACCTATTATTTCACCGTTTGAATCTTTAATATCGTCTTTCTTAATAAAAATGAAGCGATATAAAATGTCGAGCAAGCTATCAGGAGCCAAAATGTCTTCCCATAAATAATGCGTACGGTAATTGTCATACACTAACGGGTTCCCTTTACCGCCATTATTACCTTTGTTAAATGGTAGGAAGTATGTTTTCCCTTTATCAAGCTTTGTTGTCATAAATACTTCATCTGGATCAACCGCAAAGTAGACAGCAACACGCTCATTAAATTTAAATAGCTGCTCGCGTGGATCACGGTCATTCTTTAATTGTTTCATCGCATCTTCAACTGTTTGATTTGTTAATGGATTTTTCAGCTCCATCACTACAAGTGGTAAGCCGTTTAAAAACAGCACCATATCTAAGCTATTGGAATGCTTATCACTGTAATACACTTGGCGAGCGACATTAAAACGGTTTTTCCCATACTGTTCATTTAATGTTTTATTCATATCCGTAGGGGGCTGATTATACGCAAGTTGTAATGTCACACCACGGTCTTTGATCCCTTTACGTAAACATTCAACCAAACCTTGTTTATGTAACTGGTCTTTAATACGCTTTAACACATGTTCTTTATAAGTAGGACCATACGATTTCTCTAACGTACGCATACGTTTTTCCTGTGTATCCTCTAAAAAAGCAAATAGCTCTTCTACGTCGATGGCATGCTGCTTGAAAGAAGCACTCGTCTCACCTTCAAGCACACGCTTTTTATAACCATTCGCAATTAAGACCATTTCGATATTCGTTTCGAAACCTTTTTCTGAAGTATCTACTGCCATCACAACTCACCTCACTTAATCAAGTTCCATATCACGCACATCAATTTTACCAGTTACCGCTTCATAGATAAGGGCTTGGCGGTATTCTTTTAGTTTTTCGATTTGCTTATTAATGCTTTCAACTAAATTATCAATTTTAGAACATTCAACCTCTAAATAACTTGCAATTTCAATCTGCTCTTTTAAAGATGGATAAGGTATTTTAGATTTTTCTAAATCTGATACATTTAAATTTCCTACGCCACCTGCTTGTAATGTTTGCATATTTGCATATTCATTAAAATTTCGTGATCCTAAAATGTAAGTTAAATACTTATTATGAATGAACTTCTTAACCCTAATATGACTTAATGAAACGTAAATACTGAAATCAAAATCAACATCCACAATACAAGTTTGTCCAATCCCTGCACCAACTCGGACTTGTAATATATCCCCTTTCATAGGCTTTTTATACTTTGTTAGAGAATTATGAAGTTCTTGAGATATGTAATTATATTTCTCAAGTTTCAATTTTCCAGATCTACTTACATTCTGTGCAGATAGAAAAGGGACACCCTTGGATTCATCGACATATGTTGGAGTGCTAGCATAGCCACATGTTAATATATCAACAATTCTTTTTATCTTATTTACAGTCCAATGCTCAGGTATTTCACCAATCCACTCAACACCTGAATCTTTCATTTTTACATTTGAATTTAATCCTTTTGTAACAGCTTCTGTGATGATTGATTGGCGTTGTTGTTCTAGTAATTCTACCATTTTTTGTTTTTTATTTATTGTTTCATCTATAGCCTGTATCTTTTTATTTAAAAAGTTAACTATGTTTTTTTGGACATTCAGCGAAGGGTACATAAAAACTTCATTTAAGTAGACACTCTTATTTAAGTTTTGAATACCTGTTGTTTGATTAAAAGCTTTTAGATTTGCTTTTACTGCATACAGAGAAGAAAAAACATAATTCATGAAAGTAGAATCTACCTTTTGACTATTTAATTCAATCTTTGCCATAAAATTTGCATATACCGCTTTTTTATCAAGATTGTATTGAACAACGAATCCAACTGGTTGCTTTTCTCCTCCACCTGATTTTTCTATTAATAAATCGCCTTTTTTCAATAAATAATTTTCTGATTGGATTTTAGGTATATTCCTTAAAGTAAATTCTTTATCTTTAACGATATTTTTCTTTCTGTCAAAGTCTGCAATTCTTACACATTCAATATCATCTGAATTATTTAATGGTTCATCACCCCAGATACCATTTTTCACTGAAATAATAACACTTTTTAAACGAGTTACTTCCCAACCTCGAGGGATTTCATTATTAAACCAAGTTTCTCTCTTCATCCCATCACCTTCTTCAACTGTTCAGCAATCTCCGCTTCTAATACACGAATCTCGTCCATAATTTCTGCTGAGCTGCGTAATGCTGAGTATTTATAGAACTGACGAGTGAATGGAATTTCATAGCCGATTTTTGTTTTTGATTCATCAATCCATGCATCTGGTACATGTGGTAATACTTCACGTGCAAAGTAGTCATGAATGTTCTCTTTTAAAGGTACATTTTCAGTATCACGTAAATCTGTATCTGGTTCGATATCTGTTTTATTTTTCATGCATAAATCAGCTGTTTCATCTTTTTCTGAGAGACCAGCTAAAATTGCTTTTAATACAGGTGCTCCGATAGTAATACCCGCTTGCTTCAATGCATCTTTTAGTACTTTCGTAAACTCGTCACGATTTTTATATACTTTATCGCTTTCTAACGTGCGTAAAACATATAAAATTTGCGTTTGCAGCTTCTTACCTTCTTCAATTTCAAAGTGACCTGCATCGCCTTTTTTCTTTGAAGTTGCTAAGTTTGCAAAACCTTTTCCCTCTGCAACACGAGCAAGACGCTCTTCATTGACTTGGAAGTTTAAACGTAATGGACGTTCTACTGTAATTTTTGCGTAGCCAAAGTCCTCATTATCAAAAATCTTCACGTACTCATTTGGCTGTGCATCACCGTATAAACGAACAATCTCATTAATTTGCTCTTCCGTAATTTCATTACGCTTGCTACCCATCGACTTTTTCATTTTTTTCGAGAAGTCTACAGCATTGACTAACCGTACTTTTCCTTTATGAAGAGGTGCTTTATTGTTTGTTAAAATCCAAATGTACGTTGCAATGCCTGTGTTGTAGAAAAGATCGTTCGGCAATGCCACAATACCTTCTACTAAATCGTTTTCAAGCACATACTTACGAATTTCGCTTTCACCAGAGCCTGCATCGCCGGTAAATAACGGCGAACCATTCATAATAATGGCTAAACGAGAGCCTTGTGGATTTTCTACTGTTACTGGCTTCATTTTTGATATTAAGTGCATGAGGAATAATAGCTGCCCGTCACTTGTACGAGGCGTACCAGGTCCGAAACGACCATCAAAACCTTGTTTCTCATGTTCTTCTTTAATTGGCTTCTCATACGATTTCCAGTCTACTCCATATGGAGGATTTGAAATTAAGTAATCAAATTTATCACGTGGGAATTGGTCGTTTGATAACGTATTCCCCAAACGAATGTTACGCGCGTCTTCCCCCTTAATCAGCAAGTCTGCTTTACAAATCGCATATGATTCAGGATTAATTTCTTGGCCGAAGAACTCTAAGTGTGCTGTTGGGTTTTGACTTAGTAAATACTCTTGTGCTACAGAACCCATCCCACCGGTACCAGCTGCACAGTCATACAATGTTTGTGTTAAACCTGGCTTCGTTAAAATGCTTGCATCGTCATGTAAGAATAATAAGTGCGTCATAAGGCGAATTACTTCACGTGGCGTATAGTGATCCCCTGCTTCTGCATTTTCATTGAAACGACGAATTAATTCCTCAAATACATAGCCCATCTCAATATTTGACACTGTTTCCGGATGTAAGTCGATTTCACTAAAGCGTTTAATCGTTAAGTACAACAAGTTATTTTGTTCGAGCTTATCAATTTGGCGATCAAAGTCAAAGTGATCCATAATATCACGAGCCACTTTTGAAAAACCATTTATATAATCACGTAAGTTATCCGCAATGTTATCTGAATCTGTTAATAGCTTGTTGAAATCATATTTGCTGGTGTTATGGAAGTTTTGCTTTGAGACACGATTTAAAATCTGCTCACGAGCATCTTCATTCATTGCTGCAAACTGCTCTGCCTTAGCTAATACTTCCTCTTTTGTGCTCTCTAATACGCAATCAAAACGACGTAATACTGCTAATGGCAAAATGATTTTACCGTAGTCTTCTGGTTTATAAGGTCCACGTAATATCTCAGCAATTGACCAAATGAAGCTTACTTTATCTTGGAAGTTAATCATGTTATATACCTCATTTAATAATTTTTTCATCTACTTCTCATGTAGCTAGATTGAGATAATTTGAGCAAGTTTTAAAGATGCTTATTACATTGTAATAACTAATCATTTTTTTCGCTCATATCACCTACTGCCACCCTATTCACTGATTCATCAAAATAGATATCATTACCTACAATTATAAAAGTTTGTACAACAAAAAGTAATACCATTTGCTACTACATGTTTCTTTTTCTTAGTAAGCATCCAAATTTTATGGAGTGTCAGCGATATCAATGATCAGACGGACATTATCAATTCTAAAACCGAGCAATTGAAGTCTTCTCTTTAAACCAATATCGATGAACTAGCATTCGATGAAATTAAACAACAGTTAGATGATTTATGGAATTTCAAGAATTAACTCAAGAAATACTTCATCGCTTTCTTAAGACAATTGAAATAAAAGCAGATGAAGTCCGAGAATTTTTTATCGATTCTCTCGAACCCACCTGCTTCTTATTTAATTAATTAATTTTAGCAACGTCACACACTCCACATGATTCGTATGCGGAAACATATCCACAGGCTGTACTTCGCGCGTCTGATACCCGCCATCCTCAAGCACCCGCAAGTCTCTCGCAAGCGTACCCGGATTACAGGACACATACACCACCCGCTTCGGTTTCATCTCCACAATCGTCCGCAGGAGTGCTTCGTCGCAGCCTTTTCTCGGCGGATCGACGACTAGCGTATCGGCCGTGATGCCCTCCTCATACCATTTCGGAATCACGGTCTCCGCTTCTCCAACCGCGAACTCTGCGTTTGTGATGCCGTTTAATTCAGCATTCCGTTTGGCGTCTTCAATTGCTTCTGGCACAATCTCTACGCCGTACACTTTTTTCGCCTGCTTCGCCAAAAACAATGAAATCGTTCCGATGCCGCAGTAGGCGTCGATGACGGTTTCTTCGCCTTTCAGCTCCGCGTACTCAAGCGCTTTGTCGTAGAGCACTTTTGTCTGCTCCGGGTTAACCTGATAAAACGATCTGGCGGAGATGGCAAATTTGACGTCTCCGATGAGGTCGTAGATGTATTCTTCGCCCCAGATGACGTTTGTTTCATTTCCGAAGATGACGTTTGTTTTGTTTGGGTTGATGTTTTGCACGATGGATTTGACGTGCGGGAATTGCGCTGTGATGTCCTCGATTATCTTCGCTTTGTGCGGGAAGTCGTTTGTTCTTGTGATGAAGACGATCATCATTTCACCTGTAACGACGCCGTATCTGACCATGATGTGGCGGAGCCAGCCTTTGTGGCCTTCTTCGTTGTAGGCTTTGACACCGTATGTGGCGCAAATGTCTTTGACGGCTTGAACGGCTTCGTCGTTTTTAGATTGCTGGATCAGGCAGGCGCTCATGTCAATGATGTCATGGCTTCTTTGCTGATAGAATCCGGCGACGAGTCCGCCTTCCCGTTCTCCTACCGGCACCTGTGCTTTGTTTCTGTAGTTCCATGGGTCTTGCATGCCGAGTGTCGGGTGCACGGTGACGTTGGACAGGTCCAGCTTGCCGATCCGTTCCAAGACGTCTTTGACTTGTTTTTGTTTAAACAAGAGCTGTCCTTCGTAGGTCATGTGCTGAAGCTGGCAGCCGCCGCATTGCTTGTAAATTGGGCATGGAGCGTCGGTTCTGTGCGGGCTTTCTTCTTTTAGCTCAATCAGGCGGCCGAAAGCAAAGCCTTTTTTGACACGTGTCACTTTGATTTGGGCTTTTTCCTCAGGCAGGGCGTTCGGCACGAAGATCGGGAAGCCCTGCACCTTCGCGACGCCCGCTCCTTCGTGAGTCAAATCCTCAAATGTCACGTCGTAGTATTCATTTTTTTCTACTGGGGGTTTCATTTTCATGTATGTTCACCTCTTGTTTTAAGCGAAAGAAAAACTTGGCCTATTAAAGCCAAGTTTTTAGTCATCCAGCTGTTCCGCTTTCTCCTTCGGCATGACAACGTGAATGTGTCGATACAGATTCACGAATTCGCCCGGCAGCATGCCGCCGTACTCGCCGTCCAGATTCAGCTGCATCTTTTCTGATACATTGACTTTCACGCGGTTCGCTTTTGTATAAATAATGTGCTGGTCGTTGATGTGTTCGCCGCGGAGCGCCATCGATGCGACTCTGATAAATTCAGCAAGGTTTGCTTTCTTTAATATCATCAAATCAAACATGCCGTCATTCAGGCTGGAATCCGGCGCGAGTTTTTCGAACCCGCCGACGGAATTTGTCAGCGTGACCAAAAACAGCATGATTTCACCTTGAAACAGCTTGCCGTCATATTCAATCTCGACTTCTGTCGGACGAAGTGAAGGCAGCATTTCCATACCCTTTAAATAATAAGCAAGCTGGCCGAGCATCGTTTTGAGTTTGCTTGGGACGTCGTACGTCAGCTCCGTCAGGCGGCCTCCGCCGGCGATATTGATAAAATACTGGCCGTTGACCTGTCCGATGTCGATCGGGCGGGCAACGCCGTTAATCACCGTATCCGCCGCTTTTAAAATATCCTCTCGCGGAATGCCGAGCGCTCTGGCGAAGTCATTTGTTGTGCCGACAGGAATCACGCCGAGTGTCGGACGATTGTCTAATGGGGCAAGCCCGTTGACGACCTCGTTGATCGTTCCGTCTCCGCCTGCCGCAATGATCAGGTCAAACTCACGCAATGCCGCTTCCTTGGCAGCGTGCGTTGCGTCTCCCGCGCATGTTGTGGCATGGGTGGAGGTTTCATAGCCGGCTTGTTCAAATTTTTGCAGGACCTGGGCAAGATGCTTTTTAAAGACCTCCCGTCCCGAAGTCGGATTGTATATTATGCGTGCACGTTTCATTATCTCATCATCCTACTTAAGAGTATCCGATCCATTTTTACACTAACAACCTTTAATTATACTATGAGTTAAAAAAATCGCAACAAAATGTACATAATCTTACAGAAGGAAACACAGAAAAGCCCCAGCATAGCTGAGGCTTTTTGTCATTTTTACTCTTCTTCTGTTCCCGGTTTTTTCTTGCGGAACTTCGCCAATACTTCGTATACGATTGGCACGATTAAAAGTGTCAGAAGCGTCGAACTGATTAAACCGCCGATAACCGTTACGCCGAGTCCTTTTGAAATGACCTGGCTTCCGCCTTCGAAGCCGAGTGCTAATGGAATCAAGGCGCCGATTGTCGCGATGGCTGTCATCAGGATTGGACGGAGTCGTGTGGAGCCGGCTTCTAAGAGCGCTTCTCTCGTAGACAGTCCTTCCGCTTCCTTATGAATCACGCGGTCAATTAAGACAATGGCGTTTGTAACAACGATACCGATCAGCATCAGCATACCGATCATCGCGTTCAGACTGATTGTCTCACCTGATACGTAAAGTCCGACAAGGGCACCGATTATTGTAAACGGCAGTGAGAACAGAATCGCAAATGGCGCTAATGCTCCGCCGAATGTAATCACAAGCACGAGGTAGACGATCGCAATCGCCGCAAGCATCGCTAATCCAAGCTTCGTAAAGGAATCCGCGATATCTGCGGAAACACCGCCTGTATCGATCGTTACATTGTCAGGCATGTCAAGCTTATCAATTTTCTTCTGGACATCAACGGATACAGCTGTAACGTTGTCTGATGTAACCTCACCTGTGACATCAGCATACACTTTTCCGTCACGTTTAGACACCGTATCAGATGTTGTGCCTTCTTTTACTTTTGCCACATCACCGATTTTGACTTCTTTCCCGGTCGCTGATGTGATCTTTTTGTTCTCTAAATCTTTAACACTCTTATACTCGTCTTTTTCGGTTTTAATGTTCACGTCAAGCTCTTTGCCGTCTTTTTTCACGGTTGTGAGCGGGTCCTGTGATGTCTCTGACATTAGGGCCTTAGAAATTTGAGAAGCAGTTAAACCGAGTTTGCTCAGCTTTTCTTGGTCAGCCACAAATGTATACTCATCATATGTGCGGGAAAGGCCTGAGTTTACGTTCTTCAGATCCTTTTCATCCTTCATGACCTTCTCAATGTCTTTGACAGTGTCTTTAATGTCATTTTCTGAATCGCCATACACATAGTATGTCAATTCATTGTTATTGCCTGAAGAGCTGAAGTCCTGTGACTTCCATTCTCCGCGGTCAGACTGCTTTTTGATTTCTTTTCAGCACGTTGTCTTTTTCTTTATCAAAGTTCGGCGTGTCGCTGTCATATTTGATATAGAATAACGCGCCGTTTGAATCTCCTCCGGCAAGCGGGCTGCCAGAGCCTAATGAATACTGAACCGTATCGACATGCTTGCGGTCAAGCAGGATTTTTTCTGCCTTTTCAGCTTCATCTTCCGCTTCTTTTTTCGTTTCACCCGGTTCAGGGCTGTATGTGATCTGCATCGTTTTTTCTTCCTCTGACGGAAGGTAGCTGGCACCGATTAATGGTACAAGGAACAAGCTTCCGAGCAGCATCAGAACGGCGATGATAGACGTGATCCATTTGTGGCTCAGCGCCCAGTTCAATACTTTTTTATAGATGTTTGCGAGTCTGCCAGGTTTGTGTTCTCTCGCTTTTACAGGCGCTCCCGTTAATGATTTTTTGAACAGGCTGTGTGCGAGCATTGGCACGAGCGTGATCGAAATCAACAGGGATGCGGCAAGCGCGAATACAATTGTTAAGGCGAAAGGAATAAACAATTCACCAATTTGTCCGCCTACCAGTGCGAGCGGCAGGAATACCGCGATCGTCACAATAGTGGATGACATGATCGGTTTAAACATTTCCTTCGTTGCTTCACGGACCAGAGCTTTTCCGCGCAGCGGTTCATCTTTCAGTCTCATGCGGCGGTAAATGTTTTCGATCACTACAATGGAGTCATCAACAACCCGTCCGATAGCAACGGTCATTGCACCGAGCGTCATGATATTCAGTGTGATATCAAGCTGTTGCAGCACGAAAAGTGCGATCAGCAATGATAATGGAATAGAAATAATTGAAATTAATGTTGATTTGATATCTCTTAAGAATAAGAGAATAATCACAATCGCAAAAATAGCACCGAAGATGGCCTTGCTTAACATTGTTTCAACAGACTGTGTGATTGGCTCTGCCATGTCAAGTGTTGCGCTGTAGTTGAAGCCTTTATGGTTTTCTTTGAACTGCTTCAGTTCATCTTTGACATTGTCGGCAACCTCTACCGTGTTGGCATCGTTTGCTTTGATGATGTTGATGCCGATGCTGTCTTTTCCATTTGTGCGGGAAATTGATTCAGCTTTTTTGACATCTTTAATCGTTGCAATGTCAGATAGCTTGACCGTCGGCACGTCTGTGCTTACGCTTTGCTGCGCCTGTGCTGCCTGCGGACTTTGAGCCGCTTGTGCACTTTGTGCTGCTGCTGCGGCGCTGCTGCCTGCACTAGAAGCAGATGCTGTTGGAATTCTCATATTCTTCAAATCTTTAATGGTTTCAATATCGCCGCTGACGACGACAGATTTTTCTTTATTTCCGAATGTGTACAATCCAAGCGGCGTTGTCACATCTGACCCCTGAATCACTTGCTTAACTGTATCTTCATCAAGGCCGTATTCTTTCAGTTTGTCTTCTTTGAAAGAGAATTCAACCTCTTCCACCTGCTGGCCTGATACTTGGACTGAAGCAACGCCTTCTATGCCTTCAAGCTTAGAAACGAGGCTGTCCTCCACTTGTTTTGTCAGCTTTTGCAGATTATCTGAATCACTGGACACGCTCAGCGTCAGAATTGGGAAGGAGTTCAAACTGTAGCGTGAAATGTCCGGATCTTTCGCGTCATCAGGCAGGCTGACGTTTTCTAATGCTTCAGCCGCTTCTGTTTTCGCTTTGTCCATATCTTTCTCATAATCATATTCAATCATGACCGACGATGCATTTTCATAGGACGTCGACGTAACAACGCTCACGCCGTCCAAATTCTGCACCGCTTGTTCAACCGGTTTTGTTACTTCATCAGCGACTTGGCTAGGCGTCGCTCCCGGATATGTCGTGCTGATTGTCAGGTAGGGCATGTTTACATCAGGAATGGATTCTTGCTTCATATTCATACCCGCGTACAAGCCGGCTGCCGTTACAATAATCGTCATCAGCCATACGGCGAATTTGTTTTTCAGAACGAAATTAATAACGTGATTCATCATATCCTCCATTGTGTTTTTATTGACTGACTGGTCATTCTATATAATACTAAACGGTATAACGCAACATCGTCAACTCATATACCAGAAAATTTTTCTAAATTTTTCAAGGATTAAGGGGAAGCACATCATGAATGAGAAAAAAGAGAGAATCATAAAAACAAGCATTCGTTTATTTGCGAAAAAAGGATACGCTTCGACGACCATCCAGGAAATCGCCAGCGAATGCGGCATCTCAAAAGGCGCTTTTTATCTGCATTTCAAATCAAAAGAAGCGCTGCTATTGTCTGCCTGTGAATATTACATTGGCATGTCTATGAAAAAAATGCAACAAATAGAAGAGAATCTCGCCGGACAGCCGCCTAAGGATGTGCTGAAAAAACAAATCAGCGCTCAGTTTGAGGATTTTCGCGATCATAAGGATTTTATTGTTCTGTTGCTTACTGAAAATATCATCCCGGAAAACCAAGAAGTGAAGCAATACTTTTACAAAGTCACAGCCGAGACAGATAAACTGTATCGGAACGCTTTGCTTGCGACTTATGGCAAGGAAACTGAGAATTACCTCTCAGACCTCTCCATCATGGCAAGAGGCATTGTGCACTCCTATATGAATGTGATGGTGTTTAATGAAGAAATCAAAATTGATGCAGACAAAATATCTGAATTTATCATGGAAAGACTGGATGATCTTGTACAGGGGCTAAGCCGTTCCAGCCTGAATCCGCTCATGCCAAAAGATATTTACAGCCTAATGCCCGCGAATAAAGGTCAGATCCTTCAGGACATTCAAAAAGTGAAAGAAAACAGCGCATTGCCTGAGGACATCATCGTTTCGCTCGATGTGATCGAGGAGGAGCTGTCGCAGGAAAAGCCACGCAAGCCGATTATCAAAGGCCTGCTGTCAAATTTGACCGGAAGTGATTTCGAAGAAGTTGAAAAGCTTCGCGCTTTGATCTCTATCTTTATTTCTATTTGATCATAAAAAAGCAGCTCCCTCTGCAATGAGGAGAGCTGCTTTTTCATTAGCGTTTTTTAATTTCTTCAAGCAGGATTTTGTTAACCATCGGCGGGTTGGCTTGTCCTTTGGACGCTTTCATAATTTGTCCGACAAGGAAGCCGATCGCGCGGTCTTTCCCGTTTTTAAAGTCTTCAATTGACTGAGGATTGTTGTCAAGCGCCTCTGTGACAAGCTTCAGAAGCACGCCTTCGTCAGAAATCTGCACAAGGCCTTTTTCTTTCACAATCTTCTCAGCGTCGCCGCCTTTTTCAATTAATTCCTTGAACACTTTCTTCGCGATTTTAGAAGAAATCGTTCCTTTTTCAATCAATTGAATCATGCCGGCAAGGCCTTCCGGTGTCAGCGCCACATCAGAAAGCTCTTTTTGCTCAGCGTTCAGATAAGCTGACACTTCACCCATAAGCCAGTTTGATGCTTGCTTTGCTTCAGCGCCTTTTTGAACTGTTTCTTCGAAGAAGTCTGCCATTTCTTTTGTCAGTGTCAGAACCATCGCATCATATGCAGGCAAGCCAAGCTCATCGATATAACGCTTGCGGCGTTCATCCGGAAGCTCAGGAATGCTTGCTTTTACGCGCTGCTTCCATTCGTCATCAATATATAGCTCGACAAGGTCAGGCTCAGGGAAATAACGATAATCGTCAGAACCCTCTTTGACACGCATAAGAATGGTTTTCTTCGTTGCTTCATCGTAACGGCGAGTTTCCTGCTGGATCACACCGCCGGACAGAAGAACCTGCTCCTGGCGTTTTTCTTCATGCTCAAGGCCTTTTTGAACAAACGCAAAGGAGTTCAAGTTTTTCAATTCCGTTTTTGTGCCGAATTCCTCTTGGCCGATCGGACGAAGAGAGATATTGGCGTCACAGCGAAGTGAACCTTCTTCCATTTTACAGTCAGACACGCCTGTATATTGAATGATGGACTTCAGCTTTTCTAGATACGCATACGCTTCTTCCGGCGTGCGGATATCCGGCTCTGATACGATCTCGACAAGCGGCGTTCCCTGGCGGTTGAAGTCAACAAGCGAATAGCCGTCGCCTGTATGCGTCAGTTTTCCGGCATCTTCTTCAAGGTGAAGACGTGTGATGCCGATACGTTTCGTTTTTCCGCCGACTTCAATTTCGATCCAGCCGTTTTCGCCGATCGGCTTATCAAATTGAGAAATCTGATACGCTTTCGGGTTGTCCGGATAGAAATAGTTTTTGCGGTCAAACTTCGTATCCGTCGCGATTTCACAGTTCAGCGCCATTGCCGCTTTCATTGCGAATTCCACGGCTTCTTTGTTTAGTACAGGCAGGACACCCGGATACCCGAGGTCGATGACGCTTGTCTGTGTATTCGCCTCCGCGCCGAATGGCGTCGGAGAGCTTGAGAAAATTTTTGAATTTGTTTTTAATTCAACGTGGACTTCAAGTCCGATTACCGTTTCAAAGTTCAATTCATTTCACCCCTTACAATTCAGGTTTTGCTTTATGATGGTCTGTCGCTTGTTCAAATGCATGAGCGACGCGGTATACAGTGCTTTCGTCAAAGTGTTTTCCGATGATTTGCAGGCCGAGCGGAAGTCCGTCTGCAAATCCGCATGGCACGCTGATACCCGGAACGCCGGCAAGGTTGACCGGAATTGTTAGGATATCGTTAGCGTACATAGTGAGCGGGTCTTTCGTGTTTTCACCGATTTTAAATGCAGGTGTCGGTGTAGTTGGTCCAACAATGACATCATATTTCTCAAATACGTCTTCGAAGTCTTTCTTAATTAAAGTACGCACTTTTTGCGCCTTTTTATAGTACGCGTCATAGTAGCCTGAGCTTAAAGCGAATGTTCCAAGCATGATGCGGCGTTTCACTTCATTTCCGAAGCCTTCAGCGCGCGTTTGCTTGTATAGGTCGATCAGGTTTTCCGCGTTGTCTGTGCGGTAACCGTAGCGGATGCCGTCAAAGCGTGCAAGGTTCGCAGACGCTTCAGAAGATGACAGCAGGTAATACGTCGCAAGCGCGTATTTACTGTGCGGAAGAGATACTTCTTCCCATGTAGCGCCAAGGCCTTCTAGAACGTTGAGCGCTGCAAGAACAGATTCTCTCGCTTCTTTGCCGACGCCTTCGCCAAGATATTCTTTTGGAACAGCGATTTTCAATCCTTTGATGTCACCAGTTAATGAAGAAAGAAAATCTGGAACGTCTACATTTGCGCTTGTAGAGTCCATTTTATCAACACCTGAAATGGCCTGCAGCAAGAATGCGTTGTCCTCAACCGTACGTGTAATCGGCCCGATTTGGTCTAATGAAGACGCAAATGCGACCAATCCGTAACGGGATACGCGTCCGTATGTAGGCTTTAATCCGACAACGCCGCAGAAAGAGGCCGGCTGACGGATGGAACCGCCTGTGTCAGATCCAAGAGAGAACGGAACTTCTCCCGCAGCAACCGCAGCCGCAGATCCGCCGCTTGAACCGCCGGGAACCGTATCTAAGTTCCAAGGGTTTTTCGTCAGCTTGTAAGCTGAGTTTTCTGTTGATGATCCCATGGCGAACTCGTCCATGTTCAGTTTTCCGATTGTGACCGCTTCAGCATCTTGAAGGCGCTGAACGACAGTTGCGTCGTAGATCGGGTCAAAGTTTTCAAGAATTTTGCTGGAGCAAGTTGTGCGCAGCCCTTTTGTTACGATATTATCTTTTACGCCGATCGGCATCCCAAAGAGAAGACCATGCTCAGAACGGCTGTCAACCGCCTCATCGAGCTCCTTTGCGTATGCGCGCGCTTTTTCTTCATCTAATGCCAAAAAGGCTTGTACCTTATCATCAACCGCTTGAATGCGTTTATAAGATTCATCGACCAGGTCAGAAATCTTAATCTCTTTTTTATGTATGAGCTGTTTTAATTCTGTGATTTTGTGATCAAATAATGACATTCTTGTGTCCCTCCTTTAGTCCAGAATTGATGGCACACGAATATAGCCGTCTTTGTGGTCAGGCGCATTTTTCATGACATCCTCAACCGGAAGACCTTTACCCGCTTCATCTTCTCTCATGACATTTTTCATTTTCAGCACGTGAGTTGTAGGCTCCACATTGTCTGTGTTGACCTCGTTCAGCTCTTCGGCAAATGAAATGATGCTGTCAAGCTGTTCAGTGAACATTTTTGCTTCTTCTTCCGTAATCGCAAGTCTCGCAAGATGCGCAACGTGCTTTACTTCTTCTATTGAAATTCGTGACATATGATCCACCTCCACATATTTCTCCGTTAAGTCATATAATACTGATCATATCAAAAACAAGCCCTTTAAAGCAACAAAACGCCTTGGGGCGGGCCTGTGTTTTCGAGACAATACCCCATATATTTTATACTAAAAAGAGCCGGAGGAGAAACGAAATATTTTTCTGAAAATTTTTACTTTAATTATTTTTGAAAGCGTTTTAATCTCTATTCCCTTCTTGGTTTGCCCCGATATTTCCCGTTGGGCGGCCATGTTTCATCGCTTGAATGGGTGGGAATACTTTGTTAGGTTAAGTTACCAAGTGCACCTGCAAAAGAATGTCTTTTGTGCCGCACTTGCGCCAGGCTGCTTAACTGGCACCATCAATTTGAGAGGTGATGCAAAATTATTAGAAATGAAGAGAGGGTAAAACGTGAGTATTGAAATTATTATTTCTTTAGCAATTTACTTTATTGCCATGCTGTTAATCGGCTGGTATGCATTTAAGAAAACCACTGATATTAACGATTACATGCTTGGAGGAAGAGGTCTCGGGCCGTTTGTTACTGCTTTGTCTGCCGGAGCGGCGGATATGAGCGGATGGATGCTGATGGGTGTTCCCGGCGCGATGTTCGCGACAGGGCTGTCAACCTTATGGCTTGCTTTAGGTCTTACCATCGGGGCGTACTCAAACTACTTGCTGCTGGCTCCAAGGCTGCGTGCTTATACGGAAGCGGCGGATGACGCGATTACGATTCCTGATTTCTTTGATAAACGGTTCCAGCATTCTTCATCACTGCTGAAAATCGTATCTGCTTTGGTCATTATGATCTTTTTCACATTGTATACCTCTTCCGGTATGGTATCAGGAGGGCGGCTGTTTGAATCTGCTTTTGGCGCGGATTACAAACTGGGCTTGTTTCTGACTACCGCGGTTGTCGTGTTATATACACTATTTGGCGGTTTCCTTGCTGTCAGTCTGACTGACTTCGTGCAGGGTGCGATCATGTTTGCAGCACTAGTGCTTGTGCCGATCGTTGCTTTTACCCATGTGGGCGGCGTTGCTCCGACTTTCCATGAAATCAGCGCTGTTAACCCAAATCTGTTGGATATCTTTAAAGGCGCGAGCGTCATTAGCATTATTTCCTATTTAGCCTGGGGCTTGGGTTACTACGGCCAGCCTCATATTATCGTCCGATTTATGGCGATTAAAAACATTAAAGATTTAAAGCCTGCACGCCGAATCGGCATGAGCTGGATGGTTATTTCAGTGCTTGGTTCCGTGCTGACTGGTTTAATAGGTGTTGCTTATGCCCATAAATTCGGTGTTGCTGTAAAGGATCCGGAGATGATATTCATTATCTTCTCTAAAATCTTGTTCCACCCTTTAATCACTGGTTTCTTGTTGTCAGCTATTTTGGCTGCCATCATGAGTTCCATCTCCTCACAGCTCTTGGTAACAGCAAGTGCTGTAACAGAGGATTTATACCGGACGTTTTTCAGACGAAAAGCTTCCGATAAAGAATTGGTCATGATCGGACGTCTGTCCGTCTTAGTGATAGCTGTTATTGCGGTTCTCTTATCATTGAATCCGAGCAGCACCATTCTTGATTTGGTCGGATACGCGTGGGCCGGCTTCGGTTCAGCTTTCGGGCCTGCAATTCTGCTCAGCCTGTATTGGAAGCGGATGAACGAATGGGGCGCACTTGCTGCGATGATTGTCGGGGCTGCGACCGTGTTGATTTGGATTACAACCGGCCTGGCAAAATCAACCGGCGTGTACGAAATCATCCCTGGGTTTATCCTCAGTATGATTGCCGGCATTATCGTCAGCATGATCACGAAGCGGCCTGCAAAAGCCTCTTACCGATTATTCGGTGTTATGGAAAAACTGTTAAAGCGCAAAAAATAATCAAAAAGCCATCAAGCGCTGCTTGGTGGCTTTTGTGCCCTTGTTTTGCGATAAATACTGTGAGAAAATCATATTTATTTAAAAACACCATAGATAAGGGGGAAGTTGCTGTTGAGCTGGTATATTGATCCTGATATTTTATTAAAATTGGGCATTGCCACTTTAATTGGCATGGTCATCGGGCTGGAGCGCGAGCTGAAGAATAAACCGCTCGGGTTAAAAACCTGTATTGTTATCGCCGTCAGCTCATGCATGCTGACGATCGTCAGTATTAACGCGGCATATCATTTCCCTAAATACTACCGCATCATGATGGATCCGCTGCGTTTGCCGGCGCAAATCATCTCCGGTGTCGGGTTTATCGGAGCGGGTGTTATTTTGCGGAAGAGCAACGATGTCATTTCCGGCTTAACCACATCGGCTATGATTTGGGGTGCGGCCGGGCTCGGACTTGCAACCGGAGCGGGATTTTATAAAGAAGCCTTTGCCAGCCTTCTGTTCATCCTGATCAGCGTTGAATTTCTGCCGTGGGCGGTCAGAAAAATCGGTCCAGACCGTCTGCAGGAAAAAGACATCCGCATCAGAATGTCACTTTCCGATAAAAACAAAATGACAGAGATTTTAAAAGAAATGAAAAGAAGAAACATTAAGACACACTCCGTCCGAATCGATGACCTTCATGAAAAAGAATTTCCGATCATGGAAGTCAAGGTCCGTGTCCATAAAAACAGATACACGACCGATGTCTACTATGATATAAAAGACATTGAAGGTGTAGTCGGCGTGAAGTGCGATACATTATAAAAGCCAATGGGGCATTCCCATTGGCTTTTTTCGTTCTAGACGAGCTTAGAAAAATCAAATTCTGTGATCGGCGTGCGGTTTTCTATATCCCTTCTGAAACCGGCCAGCATTTCTTTTTCTTCTGTGCCTATTGAGTTAAGATCAAACATTTGATGCAGCAGTCCGTATATCAGCATGTGACGCAGGCGGAGAAAATCAGGTATTCTTTTCAGCCACGAAGCATCAAGATTATTTTCCTCTCTGTATCCGTTCATAAAGTGCGTCATAAATTCCTCTGTAAACACGACTTTATTTTCATATGGAACGACCGGGTACCACAGCACATTATAAAGAAGAATGCTAATATCATTGACAAACCAATTGTATCCGATGTCATCAAAATCAAATGTTGTGATTTTCCCTTGGTCCCAGTTAAAATTGCCATGGTGGAGGTCTGCATGAACCAAGCCATAGCTGTCCCTGCTTTTTGGTAATTGGCGCAGTTCATTCATTAGCTCATCGGCCTGCTGAAACACCTGAGTCTGGTCTTCCGGCACGTATTTTCTAAGCATCAGCTGCTCTTCTTCATCCCACTCTTGTCTTTTAAAAGCAGGATTGTTGAGCTTGTAGCTTTTTGTCAAGCTGTGCATTTTCCCTGTGTATCTGCCAAGCTCAAAAAATAGGGTTTCATTCCAGTCGGATTCGTCCACTTTGTGCCCCGGCGCCTTCTCATAGGCTCGCAATAAAAATGCTCCACCGCTGCCGTCAGACACTTCTTCAACCTCTGTGCCGTTTAGCGACAAAATCGGTTTTGCGACTGAAAGCCCGCCTTCATCTAGATGACGGAGCCACTCCATTTCACCCATCATATAATCAGCCGATCTGCGAATTGTATGGGTAACCTTTAAAATATAAGGTTCATTATCTTTTATAAACTCATATACATAGTTTTCGGCATCAGCCAGAAAACGTACCTGATTTCTTGAAAAACCGTATCTCTCCGCAGCCTCTGCCAAAACCTTCTCCTCACGAAATACTTTCTTGATTTCTTTATGCACGTTTATCTCCCTTTCTATGCTTTTGATTTCTTCTATTGTTTTCACACGATTTCCAGCATCAACATACCCCCATTTGGTTTTTGTTTCGGCAGAAGCGGAAACGGTTGCGGTTTCCTTATACTGTTAATTGTAACACAAAAAAACCCTCGGGCCACAATGGCACAAGGGTTTTGCATGTTTATCAGTCATAAATGTGAACAGTCGGCTCTTTATCGCCAGCATCACGGAGAATGACCGCTTCCTGGCCGTCTGAGGATGTAATATCCACTTCGAGATCTAGTGAGCTCTTTGAGTAGTAGTCCATGACCTCACCCGTTAAAAACTGGGTAAACGCGACGACTTCACTCTTTCCGTAGAATTGCATCGGAATTTCGATTTTCATTTTCTTCATTTCATCGTTTTCATACAGGGCCGTTCCGACAACACCTGTGTAGTTCGGGAAGTAGTTGTCAATTGAGTTTTTGAACCGTTTAAAGACTTCAGTATCATCCGGATATTTCTCTGCAGTGCTCGTATCGGCCGGATAGAAGACGTATTTTTCATTTACATCGTCCCAGTTTGAAATATCAGAGGAGCCTGCTTTGACTTCTGTTTTGGCGATAAAATTGCCGGGAACGATGGATGTTTTAGACGCCTGTTTGTAAAGCGCAATCGTAATCGGCACATTCTTCAGGTTGTCTTTTTTGCGAAGGCGGTTAATGACCTCCTGCGCGATTTTTTCTCCCTGTTTACGGAGTGTGCTGTTATCAATTTCCACTTCTTTTTGAGGGTCGCCTGTTTTCTCGCGGTAGTAATACACTGAATTTAACGCCAACCCGATCATAACGCCGCCAAGCTGGATGGAATTCTTGTCTTTTCTGACTAAGTAATCATGTTCCAGCATAGAAGCTAAATAAACCGGACTGCTTTCGTTTTTCTCTTCTGTTGAGCCAGAGCTAGGGAGCGCTGGGTTCAGACCTTCGTTTTTAAAGTTTTTATTTTCTTTTTGGGCTTTTTTCAGATCAGAGCCTGTTTTTTTCCGAGCCAGCCAGCTTAATACTGTATCTTCATCTAAATATTGTCCTTCTTGGAACAGATAATCGTCTGTCGAGAAAGAGTCTTGGGCAAGGCGCATCAGTCCCGTTTCAAACTCATCAATATCAAGTCTTGTATTCAGCTGTTCCGTTGTCAGGCCTCGTGCTTTCCCCGCTTTAAACGGAAGCACCATTTTGTAATAGGAGTCAGAGATATTGTATTTCGGGATAATCGCTTTTTCTGACGATTTCGCCGTTTTTTGCGTAATCTCTTCCTCCTTCTTCCCCCCAAAACCTGACGAACAGGCAGACAGCATCAACACTGCCGCCGTTGCCGCCATTACCAACGTCTTTTTCAATAGAAAACACTCCTCTTATTTCTTTAGCTCTCCCATTAGCTGTTGTTCATTCCACACTTCAATGTTCAGCTCTTGCGCTTTTGTCAGCTTGCTTCCCGCCGCTTCTCCAGCGATAACCAAGTCTGTGTTTTTACTGACGCTTCCAGTCATCTTTCCGCCGAGCGCTTCAATTTGCGCTTTCGCTTCGTTTCTTGACAGCTCTTCCAGCTTGCCTGTCAGAACGATGGTTTTGCCTGCAAAATAGGAATCGCTGTCCTCTGCTTTTACTTTTTTCGGTCCTTTATAAAGTGTGTTTACGCCAAGCTCCTCAAGTTCGGCCAAAAGCTCGAGCATTTCTTCTTTATGGAAATAGGTGATGACTGCGTCAGCCATTTTTTCACCGATTTCATCTATTGCGAGAAGCTCCTCTATGGTGGCTTTTTTCAGATTGTCCAAGCTTTCAAAGTGCATGGCGAGCGTCTTTGCAGCCTTCGAGCCGATAAAGCGGATGCCAAGGCCGAATAACAGGCGCTCTAATGAGTTTTCCTTTGATTTTTGTATAGAGCTGATTAGGTTTTCAGTTGATTTTTCGCCCATGCGTTCGAGCTGAATCACCTGTTCCTTCGTCAGCTTATACAGATCTGCCACATTACGGACGAGATTCTCCTGAAACAGCTGTGTGATCACTCGTTCGCCAAGCCCGTCAATGTTCATGGCATTGCGGGAGACAAAATGAATCAGCCCTTCTCTGATTTGTGCAGGGCATTCAGGATTGATGCAGCGAAGCGCCACTTCTCCTTCAATGCGGACGAGTTCACTGCCGCATTCAGGGCATTCTGTCGGCATGCTGAATTCCTTTTCTTCCCCCGTGCGCTGTTCAACGAGAACGTTCACGACTTCAGGTATAATATCGCCCGCTTTTTTGACGACTACCTTATCCAAAATCCGGATATCCTTCTCTTTAATTAAATCTTCGTTATGAAGGGATGCTCTTGAGACCGTTGTCCCGGCAACTTTTACCGGCTCAAGAATCGCGGTCGGCGTAATCACACCCGTTCTTCCGACATTTAATTCGATATCGAGAAGCTTGGTCACGACCTCTTCTGCAGGAAACTTATACGCAATGGCCCAGCGCGGGCTTTTCGCCGTATAGCCGAGCTCCTCCTGCTGATCGAGAGAATCCACTTTGATGACGATGCCGTCAATTTCATACGGGAGATCGGCGCGTTTCGCTTGAAGCTCATCGATCATCGCAATGACTTCTTCTATGCTGCCGCATTTTTTCCGTTCCTGGTTCGTTTTAAAGCCGATGTCGTCGAGAAAATCAAGCCCTTGGCTTTGTGTCTCCACACCCATTTCGTCAAGCTCGGCTATACTGTAGACGAAGATATCAAGATTTCGTTTCGCCGCAATTTTAGGATCAAGCTGTCTGAGTGATCCCGCAGCGGCATTGCGCGGATTTGCGAACGGTTCTTCCTCGTTTTTGATCCGTTCTTCATTGAGCGCTTCAAATGAGCGTTTCGGCATATATGCCTCGCCGCGCACTTCAATTGAAAGGCTGCGATTCATTTTGAGCGGAATAGTGCGGATCGTCTTCAGATTTTCCGTAATATCCTCTCCCGTTGTTCCGTCGCCTCTTGTGGCGCCTCTGACAAAATAGCCGTCTTCATAACGGAGAGAAACAGCAAGACCGTCTATTTTCAGCTCCACATTATACGCCACATCATCACCCACGGCCTGGCGCACACGGCGGTCAAAGTCGCGGAGATCGTCAGCATTAAACGCGTTGCCCAGACTGAGCATTGGCGTGCCGTGAGTGACTTTTTGAAATGCTTCAAGCACAGCGCCGCCGACACGCTGTGTAGGAGAATCAGGCGTTCTGAGGTCTGGATGCTCCTCCTCAATCGCAATCAGCTCCTGCATCAATCTGTCGTATTCAGCATCTGGGACGCTCGGTTCATCTAAGGTGTAATATTCATAGCTATACTTGTTGATGGTGCGGCGCAGTTCTTCTGCCCGCTGCTTCGCTGTTTCTTTGTCCATCTGCTTCTTCCTTTCCTGTTCAATTACTGCTTTTCAATTGGCGCGAATGCCGCTAACAGGCGCTTCACACCGATCGGGCTCGGGAAGGCAATATCGAGTTCGGTCCCTTCTCCTTCGCCTTTTACGCTGACAACGGTTCCTGTGCCCCATTTTTTATGTCCGGCTTTATCTCCGACAGCCCAGTTTAGGGTATCACCGCCTGTTTTGCTTGCGTAGGACACCGGACGGGAAACAGGGCCGCGTCTCGGCTGCATGTTTCTTGCAGACGGCGCTCTCGTTTCTTTTTTCTCATTTAGGTTTTCCAATAAATCATCAGGAATTTCACCGATAAAGCGTGATTCCGGGTTCATGTTTGTTCTGCCAAACAACGTGCGCATTTTTGCGTTGGTCAGATAAAGCTCCTGCTCCGCTCTTGTAATGCCCACGTAAGCTAGACGGCGTTCTTCTTCCATCTCAGCTTCTTCCATCAGTGAACGGCTGTGCGGGAAGACGCCTTCCTCAAGTCCCATAAGGAAAACAACCGGGAATTCCAGTCCTTTTGCGGCGTGCAGCGTCATCAGCGTGATCGCATCCGTGCCGCCGGATTCCTCTTCTTTTTGGTCGAGCTGATCGATATCAGCGATCAGTGCCAAATCTGTCAGGAACGCAACGAGTGTTTTGTCTTCGCTTTTCTGTTCAAAGTTTTTCGTTACAGACAGGAACTCGTCGATGTTTTCTAAACGGCTTTGGGCTTCAATTGATTTTTCTGCCTTCAGCATCTCTCTGTATTCGGTTTTATCGAGAATTTCTTCGGTCAGCTCGGTAATTGATAAATAATCCTGCATGTTTGTCAGGTTCTCAATCATCTGTCTGAAGCTGTCGAGCGCGTTGGCAGCCTTGGCGCTGACGCCGATGAAATCAACCTGCTGAATCGCTTGAAATAGTGACAAGCCGTTCATCGCGGCATATGAAGCGATTTTTTCAAGTGATGTGGCGCCGACTCCGCGCTTCGGCACATTGACAATACGCGTAAAGCTGATGTCATCATCCGGATTAGATACGAGACGCAGGTACGCGAGAATGTCTTTGATTTCTTTTCTGTCATAGAACTTTGTGCCGCCGACAATGTTATAGTTCAGGCCCGCTTTGAGAAGCGTTTCCTCAATCACACGGGACTGGGCGTTTGTCCGGTACAAGATGGCGATATCCGACAGCTTCCGTTTGCCGGAGTGATGAAGCTCATAAATTTTCCCGGCAACAAATTGTCCTTCACCGAATTCATTGTCTCCGCGGTAGTAGGAAATTTTAATTCCTTCATCGTTTTCCGTCCATAGATTTTTTGGCTTGCGGTTTGTGTTGTTTTGGATCACTTCGTTGGCCGCGCGCAAAATCCGTTTTGTTGAACGGTAGTTTTGTTCAAGCAAAATAACGCTGGCATTCGGATAATCCTTTTCAAAGGAAAGAATGTTGGCGATGTCCGCACCGCGCCATCTGTAAATGGACTGGTCGGAGTCGCCGACAACGCAAAGGTTTTTGAAACGCTCCGCCAGCTGCTTCACGAGCATGTATTGCGCTCTGTTCGTATCCTGATACTCATCGACGTGGATGTATTGGAATTTGCGCTGATAAAATTCAAGCACTTCCGGAATACGGTCAAACAGTTTAATGGTCGTCATAATTAAGTCGTCGAAATCAAGCGACTGGTTTTTCAGCAGTTTTTTCTGATAATCAGTGTATACATCGCTGACGACCTGATCATAGTAGCCGCCGGCAACCTTAGAAAATTCCTCAGGTTCGGTTAATTCGTTTTTCGCACTGCTGATCGTGCCGAGGATACTTCTCGGATCAAATTTTTTCGGATCAAGGTTGCGTTCCTTCAATATCCCTTTGATGACTGAAAGCTGGTCAGCCGTATCAAGGATTGAGAAATTGCGGTTGATCCCGATACGGTCGATATCTCGGCGCAAAATTCGCACACACATGCTGTGGAACGTGGAAATCCAGATATCGTCCGCGCCAGGCCCGAGAATGCTCTCCACACGTTCTTTCATTTCTCTGGCCGCTTTATTTGTAAATGTGATCGCCAGAATATTCCACGGCGCCACATGCTTTTCCGCCATTAAGTAAGCGATTCTGTGCGTCAGGACACGCGTCTTTCCGCTTCCCGCTCCCGCCATCAGCAAAAGAGGCCCGTCCGTTGTTTTGACAGCTTCCTGCTGAACGGGGTTTAAACCGCTTAATAGTTGATTGCTAATGTAATTCAAAATTCGTCACCCGCCTATACAAACATATGTTCTATCATAAACCAAATCCGTACATTTCGCTACTCGCCTTTGACAGCTGCTACTGTCTTCAGCGCTTCATCAAAATCCTCATATACAGCGTTGCCCACCACAATGACATCCGCGTGCTCGGCATACTGTTTCGCCGTCTCCGCATCTTTGATGCCGCCTCCGTAAAACATGGTGGACGATTGCAATACAGCCTTCGTTTTCTTCACGGCTTCTATGTCCCCAAGAGCGCCGCTGTATTCCAGATAGAAAATCGGAAGCTGCAGCAGCTCAGACACGCGCGCATAGGCGATGATATCGTCATGATTCAGATTGGTGTCCGCCTCCGTTAAAGCCGCGGCTTTGCAATCAGGATTTACGATACAGTAGCCCTCCGCCACGATTTCTTCCATCGACATCAGTTCTCCATATTCCTTCATGGCCTTCTGATGCATTCCGACAATCCAATCCGGATTTTTGCTGTTTAATACACTTGGAATAAAATATAAGTCAAAGCCGGGGACAATCGCTTCAATCGCTGACACCTCAAGGACACACGGCACCAAAAACCGTCTCACCTGAGACAGCATCCGCAGGACATTATCCTCCGTTACACCATCGCTTCCTCCGATAATGACCGCATCAGTCCCTGACTCACAAAGAATCTCCAGCTGTTCATCAGGCAAATCTTTATTTGGATCGAGTTTAAAGACATGCTTCCACTCCGTTACATCGTACACGTCATCCGTTCCTCCATTCGTTTCTTACCATTTAAACATTATAACAAATTCACATAGCGCGGAAAAACGGAAAAAGCCGTCATTCTCGTTATTCACTGAAAAAGGTGTTTTGATTCCGCAGAAAAAAAGCGGCTGTTCCGCTCTCTTTTTATAGAAACAGACAGTAATATTTTCTATTGTTTGGAAACGCTCCAACAGTGGAAATGGTTACATAAAAAGGGAGGCTAACAGATGGAATACATGATCATTGCACTTATTGCATTTATCATCGGGATTATCGTTATCCCCATCGCATTGTTTGTCTGGATCTACATAAAGGACGAAAAACAGCAGGAGCATTCGATCCTCCGCAATTATCCTGTCATTGGAAGGTTTCGCTATATTTTTGAAAAAATCGGACCGGAGCTGCGGCAGTATTTATTCAGCAATGACAATGAGGAACAGCCTTTTTCACGAAAAGAATATGAGCAAACTGTCATTTCCGGAAAATATAAAAGCAGAATGATGGGTTTCGGCTCGGTAAGAGATTTTGATCAACCGGGCTATTATATCCGAAACGCCCTTTTCCCAAAACAAAAAGAAGAATTGCGTGTGAGCCAGTCTCCGAAAATCGAAACCCACATCTATAAAATCGATTCGGACAATCTGTTTAGACGCAGCGAACATGCCGAACATATTAAGGCTGATCCGTATTATCTCCATCCAGATGATGTTCAAGTCATCGGCGGGAGTACATGCGAAAAGCCTTTCTATGTGAAGGGATTAGTCGGGCAATCCGCTATGAGCTACGGTTCACTTGGGGAGCGCGCCATTACAGCGCTGTCAAAAGGGCTGCACCAGGCTGGCGGCACTTGGATGAATACCGGTGAAGGCGGATTGTCTGAGTATCACTTAAAGGGAGGTGCTGATATCATCTGCCAAATCGGTCCCGGCCTTTTTGGCGTGCGCAATAGAAAAGGGGAATTTTCGTGGGAGGAATTCAAAAAGAAAAGCCGGCTTGACCAAATTAAAAGCGTTTGAGCTGAAGCTCGCACAAGGAGCGAAAACCCGCGGCGGACATGTGGATGGCGCTAAAGTGTCAGAGGAAGTGGCGGAAATCCGGAATGTCGTACCCGGAAAATCAATCGACAGCCCAAACCGTTTTCATGAATTTTCAAGCACACCTGAAATGCTGGATTTTATTGAAAAGCTGCGAGACGTCGGTCAAAAGCCGGTCGGCATTAAAATTGTTGCAGGCCAGCCTGATGACTTGCATGAGCTTTTTTCTTATATGCAGAAAAGCGGAAAACATCCTGATTTTATAACAATAGACGGGAGTGAAGGCGGTACCGGTGCTTCCTTTTATGAGCTTGCCGACACAGTCGGCCTCCCGATTATGACCGCGCTCCCTATCGTTGATACACTGCTCAGACAATACGGCTTGCGTGACCGTATGAAACTTTTTGCTTCCGGAAAGCTGCTGACCCCTGACAAAATCGCGGTGGCTTTAGCTCTGGGCGCTGACTTTGTCAACATTGCACGCGGCATGATGTTTTCAGTCGGATGCATCCGCGCCCTCGTATGCCACACCAACACATGCCCGGCAGGCGTTGCGACAACAGATCCGAAGCTGCAAAAAGCGCTGAGCGTTGAGGAAAAGCAGCACCGTGTCTGCAACTACGTCATTTCGCTGCGTGAGGGGCTGTTTAATCTGGCAGCAGCAGCAGGGATCGATTCGCCGATTCATTTTTCCCAGAAGCATGTTGTCTATCGTAAAGAGGATGGCAGCACAATTGACATCAACAAACTGATAGAGAAAATAGTTTCATAAAAAAAACGCCCCTTGCCAAACGGCAGGGCGGTTTTTTATTTGGAAGAAGACTCTGTTTCAGTCTCCTTCACACGGTCAAGCGCCATCTCATAGGCGTCATTTCCATAATTTAAGCAGCGCTTCACACGGGAAATTGTCGCAGTAGATGCGCCTGTTTCTGTTTCAATTTTATGATACGTGTTTCCTTCGCGGAGCATGCGCGCCACTTCAAGGCGCTGAGCCAGCGATTGAATTTCATTAATTGTGCAAAGATCATCGAAGAACCGGTAACATTCCTCCAGGTCTTTCAGCGATAAGATAGAGTTAAATAGCTGGTCCAGCTCTTTGCCGCGTAATTTATCGATTTGCATCGTTACACACCTTCTCCTTTACTAATGGAAGCCGCATCGAGATCAGGCACGATATTTATCCATGTCTTTCCTGGTACAAACGGCAGCCATTTGCCTTCTTTCACCGGCACAATTCTCCCGTTTACATATTTCCAGTCTGCTTCAATGACGTTTCCGTGCTGAAACAGCAGACCTTTACCCCCTGATTCTATGTCGATGTCACGCCTTCCATCTTGGTCAATAGTATGATGGCTGGCTTCAACAATGAAAATATTTTGCATTGCAACCGGCTTTCCGGTCTCCCGGTCTGTCGTCATGACACCATCAGAGCTTCTCGTATAAGCTTCAGCTTTTTTATCATAGTTGTATTCGACAAGATTTGTAACGTTTTTTGTTCCATAATCTACCCGAACATTATAAGATTCATTTACAGGTTTTGCATCTGATGTTTGAAACAGCATTGGATCTGTTTCCTGCTTCAGCTCATATCCCTTTTGTTCCGCCGCCTTTTTTATGTACTCATAAGACGTGTAGGAATTGTGGGGCGGTTCGCTGAAATCAGCTCTCCAAAATAAGCTTCCGTCAAAATCCAATCCGTTAATATAATCGGCAGCTCCGGATTCCAGCTGCTCCTTGGCGCCGGGACTCCAGCCGTGATGGACAAATATGCTGTCAAAACCGTTGCTGAGAGTGACGAAATATTCCCGCGCACTCCGCACAGGTCCGACAGTTTCAGGCATCTGGCTTTGAAAAATGGCCAAAAACCTTGTAATTTGGCCTTCGGCAAGCGCTTCTATGACAATGTCGGCTTTAGACAGTCCTGATTGCGGCCGCGCCTTCGGGTGATTGTTCACCACGACAGCAACAGGCCTGCGTTCAGCTGCCTTCTGCTCAGTCTCCAATCCCGTCAAAGGGGCTTTCAGCTTCTTTGTGTGATCAGGGACAGCGTCCTTCTGCTGACAAGATACTAGCATGAAAAACACAAAACACAGCACGCAAACTGTCATCCATTTTTTCATATGTCGGCTCCCCGCTCTTTTATATTTTAACGCATTATCGATGGAAAGAGTACAGTTTTTTTCATCACGTCGAAGATTCCTCTTGGCGTAATGCGTATATACGGGAGGTGCGTGCTTTGCAAAAAGAGCAGCGTATAAACCGGATCACAATACTCATAGCCTCTTTCAGTCAAAAGATCTCTCAACTTCTGTTCCTTTTCCAGCACGATGTCATACGATTCCGAAGAAGCGCATCCGCACAGTGAAAGCGGAATTTCGTGGAGGATTTTTCCGTCTTCCGCAAGCACAATTCCCCCACCGATTTCTTTCATGCGGGAGAAAGCAAGCAGCATATCCGCTTTGTTTTTTCCGATCGCAACAATATCACCCGTCGTCGTAAAGGAGCTCACAAATCCCTGCACACTTGAGGCAAATCCTTTTATCATCGTATTCACGCGCCATTTCCCATGTCTGTCAAGCATCGTTAAATAACTTTCATCATGGTCAAATGAAAGCTGTTCGACCGAGTTGTCGATCTCAATCATATACGGCTCCATAATCACCGCATTCCGCATTTTTACGCCCATCGGCATGGAAAACTGCAAATCATCCATCGTCATATCATATGAAAGCTCAAGCGGGACAAGACCGCCTTTGTTCCAGTTCGTATGTGGAAACGCATTCACATCACGGCCGTCTTCACGCAAAATCTTGCCTTTTGACAGAACGGTTACCGGATTCGGCTGCAACGGGTCCTCAAGGATATTCAGTGATGCAAGTCTTCCCGGCCCGACAATGCCTAAATAATCATCCATTTGGTAATACTTCGCGATATTAAATGATGCCATATTGTACGCATCGATTGCCGGAACCCCTTCTTCCAGGGCAATCCGGATGAGCTCGTTTGTCATGCCGCCTTTATAAAAATTAGGCGTAGCGCCGTCTGTTGTGTAAAAAAAGTGGTCATAGTAGCGGAAGCCCTTTTCATGAAGCTCCTGCAATATGTTTCTTAAATCAGGGCGAATGGACGAATTGCGAAGTGATACATAATAGCCCAGCTCCAGCCTTCTCATCACTTCCTCACCTGTCATGGCTTCATGATCACAATCCGCTCCGAACAGCTTCATTTTTGTAAGCGTTTTATCTGAAGCGCCGGGAAAATGCCCTTCTATGCGTTTCCGCTGTTTTTTTGTGGCCTGCATACAATGAAGCATTAAATCATCGCCATCTACAAGACGCGGCCATCCGGTCATTTCTCCGCCTTGTATGACATCCGGATGTTCAATCCACTGCTTTCTGACGTCAAATGGAAGAACGTGATCCTCGTTCAGAACTTCGGTCTGCAGGTCATACCGGGACCACCAAAAATACTGAACCGGAAGCTTTTTGAGTTCGTTCAAAATAGTAAGCGCTTTCTTTTTTCCGCTTTGCAAAAGCAAAAATAAGTTATCATTTACGAATGTCGTTGTACCGTACTGAGACACATATTCCGCCAGCGTTTGGGGATTATATATTTGAAAAGGATGTGCGTGCGGTTCGATATAGCCAGGCACAATGTATTTTCCTTCACAATCAATCGTATGAATTTCTTCGGTTCTATCCGGAAGTTCATGACCAACATAAACAATACGGTCCTGATAAATCCAAATGTTTTTTTTCAGCCATTGTTTTACATATGGATTTAAGACGAGAGCATTCCGTAAAAGGAGCGTTGGAAGCAGCTTAGAGTCTACAACATCAACCTGTGCCCTGATGTCTTTATTTTTCCAGTTAAAGGTGCGTTCGGACATTCACATACTCTCCTTTACATGTATTAGACTCATGGTATCACATCCTTCTCCATCACGCACGATAAAAACGTTACAAATTTTTGAAGGTTCGATTAAAAAACTTTTTAAAGTAAAAGGAGCGGATTCCATGAAACCTAACATCAGTCTCATCAATGCCGTCTTCCGTATCGCCTGCGGACTGACAATTATGTCAGCTGCGAGTGCCAAGTATACGAAAAAACCTTGGTGCAAAATGCATCTGTTCTGCATCTTTATAGGCGCCATGAAGGCAGGTTCAGGCATACTGCGTTTCTGTCCTGTAACCTATATGTTTCAAAACACCATTGATGAAAACCATGGACAGGATCATCAAGAATCGTAAGAAAAAAGCTTGATCATAAAATGTGATCAAGCTTTTTTTCAGAATATCCCTTTGTCTTCATATAGAAAAAACCAACAGCCACAAACGCAGCCGGATACAAGAGCGCCCAGCCGCTAAATAAGTAGATTACTGTACAAAGAAGAAGCGCCCCCAAAGCCATCCACCAGCCTGAATCCTTCCAGTTCAGCAGTTTCAGCGCTGCTGCCATTGTACATATGTAAGATGCAATAAATGCCGAGCTTGGTCCTTTCAGCAGCGTTGTCAGATCAATTTGAAATATGCCGTTCGCCATAAGAACGAAACCAAACACGATAGCAAGCGCTGTTAATACACGGACAGGTGTATGTTTTGTATGACTGAGTTTCCCGAAGTACCCCGGAATATGACCTTCTCTCGCCAACGCATAGACCATTCTTGAAAACCCTGCGATGTTGGCATGAATGGTGGCGAATGTAATAAAAAGAGCTAAACAAGTCGTTACATATACCCCAATATCCCCCGCTCCTTTTGATATGAGCATCGTCAGAGATGCGATTTCTCCCTTTTCTCCATATGCATGGGTGCCCACAGTGACAAACGACAGCATAATATACAGCACCGCCACACAAGCTGCCGCTAAGAATAAACTGATTGGTACATCCTTTTCGGGATGTGTAAACTCTTCAGCTAATGGAGTAATCATTTCCCAGCCTACAAAAGAAAAAAAGATGATGACAGAAACAGAACCCGCGGCAAACCAGCCATGCGGCAGAAAGGGCTTAAATTCAGCTGCTTTTACGTGATGCAATGAAACAGCAACAGAAATGACGAGCAGCAACAAAATGACACAGATGACGAGTATGCTGATGTTTGCTGATAATTGAATGCCCCTGATATGAAGCAAAATAGAGATCGCCAGCATACTTGCTGCAATGAAAGCAATCTGCCAATCCGAAGCCTTTGTGACGTAGCTGACATAATGTGCGCCAGTCAAAGCGATCACTGGCACACCGATCGGAACCGATCCCAGCATAATCCAGCCCAAAATGGCTCCGGCTTTTGGCCGAAAAGCAAGCTGTACATAAGCCGTGATTCCTCCTGCGCTTGGCGCCATTCTGACAAGGCGCGCCAGTGTGCCGACGAGCAGAAAAGATAAGAAAGACATAAATCCCCAAACCAATAAAGAAGCGGGACCAGCGGTGTCAGCCGTGACAGACGGAAGAATTAAGATCCCGCAGCCCAATACGGCCCCAATCGTTAAAGCCGCTCCTTGAACCCAAGTAATCGAACGCTGCAATTCCGGCAAAATGATGCCTCCTCCCATGTTGATGGCTTAATTATAGAAAAAAGATGACGACACTTATATGCTACAATTAAGCTAAATCACCAACATCACCTAATCATAAAAGGTATTTTTATCAATTCACCTAAATAAGTAAAGGAGCCATACGAATGGATGATACAGACCTTCAAATTCTTTCGCATTTACAGCAAAATGCGAGATTAACGATGGTTGAATTAGGAAAGCTTGTCGGACTCAGTTCTCCAAGTGCGGCGGAACGTGTCAGAAAGCTCGAGGACAAAGGAGTCATTATCGGGTACAGCGCTGATATCTGTTATGAAAAGCTAAACAAACATGTTACGGCTTTTATCCTGATGGAGCCGAAAAGCTGCAAACACTACGCCGCCTTTGCCGAAGCCCACCCCGATGTGGCAGAGAACCACCGGATTACAGGTATGTACAGCTATGTGACAAAAGTGGTGACGGAATCTGTGCATACCCTAGAAGATTTTATAGACGCTTCAATGGCCCATGGAAAACCGACCACGCTTGTTGTGCTTTCTTCTTCCGCTTTCCGGCATGCTTTGGTATAACAAAAAACCCGCAGCACAATCTGCGGGTTTTTCATCTCTTTATTTTTGAGCAGCCTTCAGAGCGCGTGCCCCGATATCTTTTCTGAAAAACAGTCCAGGCTTGATGATCTCATCAACGGCCTTGTACACTCGGTTTCGTGCCGCTTCAAACGTTTCGTCAAAGGCGGTCACATTGGCGACGCGTCCGCCGTTTGTGACGAACTCTTCACCTTCTGCTTTCGTTCCGGCATGGAAGACGACAACTTGATCAGCATGTGCTGTCAAGCTGCCAATCGGCGTGCCTTTTGCATAGCTTTCAGGATAGCCTTCTGAAGCAAGCACGACACTGACTGCCGCCGTATCCTTCCATCTCAAGTCAACGTCCTTATCATCTAAAAGATCAAGAAGTACCTGTACAAGATCAGATTCCATACGCGGAAGCACAACCTGCGTCTCCGGGTCGCCGAAGCGGGCATTAAATTCAATGACCTTCGATCCATTCGCAGTGAGCATCAGTCCCGCGTACAAAACGCCTGTGAAAGAACGCCCTTCTTGAACCATTGCTTTTGCGGCTGGCTTGACGATCGTTTCTACAGCATGACTTACGGTATCTTCCGAAATTTGCGGAACAGGAGAGTAAGCGCCCATACCTCCTGTATTCGGCCCTTTGTCTCCATCAAACGCGCGTTTATGATCCTGGGCAATGACCATCGGATATACCTTTTCTCCTTTGACAAATGCCATGAGGGAAAACTCTTCGCCAGAAAGAAATTCTTCAATCACGACAGATGCGCTCGCATCACCGAATTTTTCATCTTCAAGAAAATCATGCAGACACGCGATGGCTTCTTCTTCCGTCATCGCAACAGTTACGCCTTTTCCAGCCGCCAGTCCGTCCGCTTTAATGACAATCGGAGCGCCTTTTTCCTGAACATAAGCCTTCGCTTCTTCAAAGGATGTAAACGTGTCGTATTCTGCGGTCGGTATGTCGTATTTCTTCATTAAATCTTTTGCAAACTGTTTGCTTCCTTCGATGATCGCAGCGGCTTTTGACGGACCGAACACACGAAGACCGGCTTTTTCGAACTCGTCAACAAGGCCCTCAATTAAAGGAACCTCAGGCCCGACAATGGTCAGCCCAACCTGATTCTCTTTAGCAAATGAGACAAGCCCGGCGTGGTCGCTTTCCTCAATGTTTACAAGCTGTGCAGAAAATGCCATGCCGTCATTTCCCGGAGCGGCAAATACCTTATCAACGAGGCTGCTTTGCGCCACCTTCCATGCCAGCGTATGTTCTCTTCCGCCTTTACCGATAATTAATACATTCACGCGTTTTCATCCCCTTAATGTTTGAAGTGTCTGATGCCGGTGAATACCATGGCAATGCCGTATTCATCCGCTTTTTTGATGGAATCCTCGTCGCGAACTGATCCACCCGGCTGAATGATAGCCGTAACGCCCGCCTTTGCGGCTTCTTCAACAGTATCCGGCATTGGGAAAAATGCATCAGATCCGAGCGCACTGCCTTTCGCTTTTTCTCCTGCTTGCTCGATTGCGATTTTCGCTGATCCGACGCGGTTCATTTGTCCGGCTCCCACGCCGACTGTCATGTTGTCCTTCGCGAGAACGATCGCATTGGATTTCACATGTTTCACGACTTTCCAAGCAAGCTTCAAATCTTCCCACTCTTGCTCGTTCGGCTCTCTTTTTGTCGGAATGCTGATCTCAGCATCATTAAAGCCGTGCATATCTAAATCTTGAATCAGCAATCCGCCTTGTACAGATGTCAGCTGTTTTTCTTTTTGGACGGCAGCTGTCACATCAAGTGTCAGCAGACGAAGATTTTTCTTCGCTGTCAGGATATCAAGCGCTTCTTGGCTGAATGAAGGCGCAATGATGATTTCTAAGAAAATGTTATGAAGCGCTTCGGCTGTTGTCTTGTCCACTTCACGGTTCAACGCGATAATACCGCCGAAAATCGATGTTTTATCTGCTTCGAACGCTCTGTCAAACGCTTCTGCGATCGTTTCGCCAGTTCCCACGCCGCATGGATTCATATGCTTCACAGCAACCGCAGCAGGCTCCGTGAGTTCACGAACAATCTGAACAGCTGCGTCCGCATCTTTAATGTTGTTGTAAGAAAGCTCTTTGCCGTGCAGCTGTTCTGCTTGTGCAATAGAACCTTTGACAGGAAGCGCGCTTTGATAGAATGTTGCTTCCTGATGCGGATTTTCTCCGTAGCGAAGCGATTGTTTTTTCTCAAATGTAACGGTGAATTGTTCTGGTTCTTTTTCACCGACAACATGTGTCAGATAGTCAGCGATCAGCGCGTCATATGCTGCAGTGTGACGGAATACTTTTGCCGCCAGCTCGCGTTTTTTCTGAAGCGAAACATCGCCTTCTTCTTTGATTTGATTCAGAACAGGGCTGTAATCCGCTGGATCAACGATAACCGTCACATCCTGATGGTTTTTCGATGCCGCACGCAGCATGCCAGGTCCGCCGATATCAATGTTTTCAATAGCCTCTTCGTACGTCACATTCTCTTTAGAAATCGTTTCTTTAAATGGATAGAGGTTGACGACAACCAGGTCAATTGGCGCAATGCCGTGTTCATTGATCTGCGCCATATGCTCTTCGTTGCCGCGAACTGCAAGAAGACCGCCGTGAATATTCGGATGAAGCGTTTTTAAGCGACCGTCCATAATTTCCGGAAAACCTGTCACTTCAGAAATTCCGATGACTTCAACACCGTTTTCTTGAAGAAGCTTTTTTGTGCCGCCGGTTGAAATAACCTCAACGCCAAGCTCTGTCAGTTCTTTTACGAAAGGAACAAGATTTGTTTTATCTGAAACACTGATTAGTGCGCGTTTAATGGTCATGCCTTTTCACCTCTGTTATTTAATCCTAATAGCTGTTTAATCACACTTGGATACCATTTATGCTCAAGCTTGTGAATCCGCTGTTCGATTGTTTCCAATGTATCATGTTGATTAATGTCAATTGCCTTTTGAGCGATGATCGGACCTGTATCCATTCCTTCATCGACGTAATGAACGGTAATCCCGGCCACCTTCACACCCGCCCGGTATGCCTGTCCGACTGCGTCTATTCCAGGAAAAGCGGGAAGAAGGGACGGATGGATGTTGATGATTTTTCCTCCGTATGCCTGGAGCAGCGTATCACCGATCAGTCTCATATAGCCGGCGAGAACGATCAATTCTACTTCATGAAGATGAAGCTGTTCAATAATGGCCCGTTCAAATGCGGCCTTGTTTTCATAAGACTTCGGCTCAAATGCAAAGGATGGAATCTGGAATCTTTCCGCCCGCTCGATGACTTTCGCCTGCGGTTTGTCGCAAACGAGGAGTGATACGGACGCATCCCAGTTCTCCTCTTTCAAGCGTGTGACGATGGCTTCGAAGTTTGAGCCATTTCCGGATGCAAATACCGCAAACTTTTTCATGAAAGTGCAGCACCGCCGAATGTAACGCCTTCACCTTGTTTCACTCGCCCGATTAAATAGGCTTTTTCGCCGTGGCTTTCAAGCGTTCCGATGACTTTTGTGAGATGTTCTTCTTTTACTGCCAGAACAAATCCGATGCCCATATTAAAGACGTTAAACATGTCTTCTTCTTTCAGCTTGCCATGCTCCTGCAAGAAAGAGAAGATCGGCGGGATCGGCCAAGAGCCGTGATCGATTTCCGCACTTAAGCCTTCAGGAAGCATACGCGGAAGATTTTCGATAAATCCGCCGCCTGTTACGTGCGCCATACCATCAATGAGTCCGCTTTTCACAGCCGCAAGCACAGGCTTCACGTAAATTCTTGTCGGCTCAAGCAGTTCTTCGCCGAGCGGGCGTTCAAACGGCTCATACGTTTCGTCGAGATCAAGCTCTGCCTCGTCCAGAAGCACCTTTCTCACAAGGGAAAATCCGTTGCTGTGAAGACCGCTGGAGCTTAGTCCGATTAAAAGGTGGCCTTCCTCGATGTTTTCCCCGGTCACGATTTTATCCTTTTCCGCCACACCAACTGAGAAACCTGCGATATCGTATTCATCAACTGTATATAATCCAGGCATTTCAGCGGTTTCTCCGCCGACCAAGGCTGAACCTGACTGCTCACAGCCATCCGCAACGCCTTGTACAATCTGCTCGATTTTCATAGGGTCTGCTTTGCCGACCGCTAAATAGTCGAGGAAAAAGAGCGGCTCCGCACCTTGCGCAAGCACGTCATTGACACACATTGCGACAGCGTCTACACCAATCGTGTCATGTTTATCCATGGAAAAAGCCAGCTTTAATTTTGTGCCGACACCGTCTGTTCCCGAAATTAAAACGGGTTTCTGATAAGAAAGCTCCGACAGATCAAACATGCCGCCAAAGCCGCCAAGGCTGCCCATAACGCCAAGCCTTTTCGTGCGCTCCACATGTTTTTTCATCCGTTTTACAGCTTCATATCCGGCTTCGATGTCAACTCCTGCGTTTTTATATGCTTCAGACATCCTATTCACTCCTTTAAGGCGCTTTTCAAAATATCTCTCCGATCAAGGGCAGAAAGAGAAAGGCAGCCGAACTGCGCTGCCTTTATGTCATTTTCAAGTTTTATTTGGTTAACACCGCTTCTTTTACATGAGGAAGCACAGTGTCCTGATAAATTTCAGTCGGATATTTCCCTGTAAAGCAAGCAAGACATTGCCCGCAATTAGCGTCTTCGTATTTTCTGCCGATTCCTTTCAGCAGCCCTTCGACACTCAAAAATGAGAGAGTGTCAGCTCCGATTTCCTGACGGATTTCTTCAACCGAGTGAGAAGACGCGATCAGTTCTTCATGTGTAGACGTATCAATACCATAGAAGCACGGATGAGCGATCGGCGGCGAACTGATTTTCACATGCACTTCTGTCGCACCCGCTTCTCTGAGCATCGTTACGATCCGGCGGCTTGTCGTTCCGCGCACGATAGAGTCATCCACCATGACAACGCGTTTTCCTTCTACAACACCGCGCACCGCAGAAAGCTTCATTCTGACACCCTGCTCACGCAGAGCCTGTGACGGCTGAATAAACGTTCTGCCCACATAACGGTTTTTGATTAACCCAAGCTCGTACGGGATGCCTGTTGCTTCCGCGTAGCCGATAGCCGCTGAAATACTGGAATCCGGAACGCCTGTCACCACATCAGCTTCAACCGCTGATTCCTGAGCAAGCATTTTTCCAAGGTTTTTACGCGCGCTGTGCACGTTAATGCCCTCAATATTGCTGTCAGGCCGTGAGAAATAAATGTATTCCATGCTGCAAATAGAACGGTTGATATTCATGGAGAAGCGCTCTGATTTCATGCCATCATCATTGATAATCAGCATTTCGCCCGGCTCCACCTCGCGAAGATACGTCGCGCCGACGACATCAAATGCACATGTTTCAGAAGCGACAACATAAGCGTCTCCCATCATGCCGATTGACAGCGGTCTAAGTCCGTTCGGGTCAAGCGCGACAATCATTTCTGTTTCAGTCATGATCAGGAACGCGTAGGCGCCTTTCAGCATGGAAAGCGAGTTTTTAATTTGATCCTTCAGCGTGAAGTGGCCGCTTCTTTTGATCAGGTGAGCCAAAACCTCAGTGTCTGAAGACGTCTGGAAGATGCTTCCTTGATTTTCAAGCTGCTGCTTCAGCTGAGTGGCATTCACCAAGTTCCCGTTATGGGCAAGCGCCAGGCTGCCGTTGTTTTGGGAGCGGAAGAGGAGCGGCTGAACATTTTCATATCCGCCGCCGCCGGCTGTTGCATACCGAACGTGCCCAATTGCGCCTTTCCCCTTCACTTTGCTGAGCTCACCGTTTTGAAATACTTCAGTGATCAGCCCTTGGCCTTTATGCGCCGTCAGCTGTTCACCGTCAGTTGCCACAATGCCCGCGCCCTCCTGTCCTCTGTGCTGGAGGCTGTGGAGGCCGTAATACGTAATTTGCGGGGCTTCTTCATGTCCCCAAATCCCAAAAACGCCGCATTCTTCATTTAAGCCTTTGATTTCAGCAAGCATGGGATAGCTCCTTTCCACGCGCGTTCAAGCTCTTTCGTCTGCGCGTGAATCAATTGTTGTCCGTCTTGATTTTGAATGCTCAGAAGTCCGTCAGCTGTTACCTCACCGATATGAACCGCATCTTGTACAGCTGCTTCAAACGCTGCTTGATGTTCTTTTTTCACAGAAACAACGAAGCGGGATTGAGATTCAGAGAATAATAATGCTGCTTCCCCTTCAACAGTCACGTTAGCGCCAAGGTTTTCCGTCGTCATGACACTTTCCGCAATTGCTACGCCTAAGCCGCCTTCAGATACATCGTGCGCTGATTGAACAAAGCCTTGTTTAATCGCATCAAGCAGTGCTTTTTGGCGTGCCTGCTCTACATCAAGATCAATTTGCGGCGCTTTGCCGTAAATGCGGCCTTCTGTCATTTTTTGCAGCTCGCTTCCGGCAAACTCAGGTTTTGTTTCGCCGATGACGTACACAAGGTCGCCCGCTTGTTTGAAATGCTGCGTTGTAATGTGATCTGTATCTTCAATTAAACCGACCATGCCGATTACAGGTGTCGGGTAGATCGCCGTGCCGTTTGATTCGTTATAAAGCGATACGTTTCCGCCGATTACAGGTGTGCTGAGAACGTTACACGCCTCACTGATGCCGTCAGCCGCTTTTTCAATCTGCCAGAAAATTTCCGGTTTTTCCGGGTTTCCGAAGTTCAGGTTATCTGTAACCGCAAGCGGTTCTGCACCGGAGCAAACGATGTTGCGCGCCGCTTCAGCGACAGCGATTTTTCCGCCGACCTCTGGATCAAGGTAGAGATAACGGGCGTTACAGTCAGTTGTCATCGCCAGCGCCTTTTTCGTTCCGCGGATTCTGAGAACACCCGCGTCAGATCCAGGAGCCACAACTGTATTCGTCCGCACCATGTAGTCATACTGGTCGTAAACCCACTCTTTGCTTGCGATCGTCGGCTGCTGCAGGAGCGCCTTCAGTGTTTCATTCGCATCGTCAATTTGAGGAGCCGGGATATCTGTCTCTAAAAATTCACGGTAGTAAGCCGGCTCTTGAGAAGGCTTGTGGTAAACCGGCGCTTCTTCTGCCAAGGCATCAACAGGGAGCTCGCATACAACCTCACCTTTATGTGTCAGGCGCAGCATTTTATCATCTGTTACACGTCCGACAGAAACTGCTTCAAGATCATACTTGTCAAAAATATCGATGATTTCCTGTTCACGTCCGCGCTCAATAACAAGCAGCATCCGTTCCTGTGATTCAGAAAGCATCATTTCATAAGCGGTCATGCCTGTTTCACGCTGAGGGATCAAGTCAAGGTTCATTTCAATGCCAGAACCCGCTTTACTTGCCATTTCCGCGCTTGAGCTGGTCAGGCCGGCAGCTCCCATGTCCTGAATGCCGACTAAGGCGTCACATTGAATGACTTCCAGACACGCTTCAAGCAAAAGCTTCTCCATAAACGGATCGCCGACTTGAACTGCGGAGCGCTTTTCTTCAGAAGCATCCGACATTTCTTCAGACGCAAACGTAGCGCCGTGAATTCCGTCTCGCCCTGTTTTTGCGCCGACATACATGACCGTGTTGCCGACACCCTTTGCCTGGCCTTTTTTGATGTCTTCATGATTGATCAATCCGACGCACATTGCGTTGACAAGCGGATTTCCTTCATAGCTGCTGTCAAATTGCACTTCGCCGCCGACTGTCGGGATTCCGATGCAGTTCCCATATCCGGCGATACCTGCTACTACTTCTTCAAACAAGTACTTCACGCGCGGTGAAGTCAGTTCACCAAATCGAAGAGAGTTTAATACAGCGATAGGACGCGCACCCATTGAAAAGACATCACGGATTATGCCGCCTACGCCAGTCGCAGCGCCTTGGTACGGTTCGATGGCTGATGGATGGTTATGCGATTCAATTTTGAACACAACCGCTTGGTTATCACCGATATCAACGATTCCGGCGCCTTCCCCCGGACCTTGCAGCACGCGTTCGCCGCTCGTCGGGAATTTACGCAAAATCGGCTTTGAGTTCTTGTAGCTGCAATGCTCTGACCACATGACAGAAAAAATTCCGATTTCTGTGTAGTTCGGCAATCTTCCAAGAATGGATTCAATCAATGCAAACTCATCATCACTGACACCCATTTGCTGATATATTTTCTCTTCTTTTATTTGTTCTTTACTTGGTTCAAGCAGTAGTGACATGAGTTTCCCTCCAATTTTTCACGATAGACTGAAACAATTTAAGACCGTCGGCGCTTCCAAGCAGTTCATCGACCGCGCGCTCTGGATGAGGCATCATGCCTAACACATTTCCTTTTTCATTTACAACACCGGCAATATCGCTGACACTTCCGTTAATATCGGAACCGTATATGAAAGCAATTTGATTGTTTTCTTTTAATGAAGCAAGCGTTTCGTCATCACAGTAGAAATTCCCTTCACCGTGGGCAACCGGAATTGTAATCGATTGGCCTTTTTCATAGGAAGAGGTGAATAAAGTTTCGTCGTTCTGCACGATTAATTCAATCGGACGGCAAATGAACTTCAAATCTTTGTTGCGTCTCATTGCACCTGGCAAAAGGCCAAGCTCCTGTAAAATCTGAAATCCGTTGCAGACGCCGAGGACAGGTTTTCCTTCAGCCGCTGCCTGTTTTACAGCAGGCATAATATTCGCAAATCGGGCGATGGCGCCGCATCTCAAGTAATCTCCGTAAGAAAAACCTCCCGGAATTAACACGCCGTCGAAGCCGTCAAGGCTTGTTTCCTCGTGCCAGACGTATTCCACATCATGACCGAGTTCATCCTTTACAGCGTGATACATATCGATATCACAGTTAGAGCCGGGTAACACTATCACCGCAAATTTCACTGTGCGACTACCTCCTCAACCTCATATCTGTAATCTTCAATCACTGTATTCGCAAGAAGTTTTTCGCACATTTCTTTCACTAGCACGTCAAGATCACGGTCCGACTTTTCAATTGTTAGCTCCATGTATTTCCCGATGCGCACGTCGGCGACTTCCTTGTAAGACATACTGTGCAAGGCATGCTGGACAGCGCTCCCTTGTGGATCCAGTACACTTTCTTTTAAGCTGACATAAACTTTTACTTTATACATGATGAATGCCTCCCAGTCTTTTGAAAATCTCTTCGTATGCGTCGGTTAAGCTTCCCAGATTGCGTCTGAATAAATCTTTGTCCAGCTTTTCGTTCGTGTCTTTATCCCACAGACGGCATGTATCAGGTGAAATTTCATCCGCCAAAAGCACTTGCCCGTCTGCATCTAAACCAAATTCAAGCTTGAAATCTATTAATCTGACATGACAATCGTCAAAAATGCTTTGAAGCTCTTCATTTACTGTTTTTGTAATGGACTTAATGGCTTCTACCTGCTCAGGAGTCGCCGCTTTCAAAAGCCAAATATGATCTTCTGTGATGAGCGGATCACCCAGCGCGTCATCCTTGTAGTAAAACTCGATAATCGGCTGTTCAAGCTCCGTGCCTTCTGGAATGCCGAGACGTTTGGACATGCTCCCTGCCACAACATTTCTGACGACGACTTCAAGCGGCACAATCGTTACCTTTTTAATGAGCTGCTCTGTTTCCGACATCCGCTCGATAAAGTGGTTATTAACTCCTTTTTTATGGAGGTGTTTGAAAATCAGGCTTGAAATCTCATTGTTTAAGCGCCCTTTGCCGCTAATTTCCGCCTTTTTTTCTCCGTTAAAGGCAGTGGCAGAATCTTTATACACCACATACAGCGTGTTTTCGTCATCGGTTTTGTAGATCTTTTTTGCTTTTCCTTCATATAAAAGTTCATTCTTCACAATATTCACGGAAGGCCTCCTAACCCGAATGTTGGGAATTTTCAAACTGTAGCGGCTTAGAAGAAGCCGCTAAAAGCTTCTTCTAAGCTAAACCTAAGCGTTCAAAGATCAGATCCACATTTTTCAGATGGTAATGATAATCAAAGCAGTCAGCAATTTTTTCCGGAGATAGACGGGACGTGATTTTCTCTTCCGCTTCCACAAGCTCACGGAACGGTACTTGCTTCTCCCATGCCTCCATTGCTTTCGGCTGCACTGTGTCATAAGCTTCTTCACGAGTCAGGCCTGTGTCAATCAATGCCAGCAGCACGCGCTGAGAGTAGATCAGCCCCAATGTGCGGTCCATGTTGCGCTTCATGTTTTCCGGGAAGACCGTTAAGTTCTTCACGATATTGGAGAAACGGTTCAGCATGTAATTCAGCGCGGTTGTCGCATCCGGAAGAATAATCCGTTCCGCTGAAGAATGAGAAATATCGCGCTCATGCCATAACGGAACATTTTCGTAAGCTGTCATCATGTAGCCGCGAATGACACGCGCTATACCTGTCATGTTTTCAGAACCGATCGGATTCCGTTTATGCGGCATTGCGGATGACCCTTTTTGCCCTTTCGCAAAAAATTCCTCGACCTCACGTGTTTCACTCTTTTGCAGTCCGCGAATTTCAACTGCGAATTTCTCAATGCTTGTCGCGATCAAAGCAAGTGTCGCCATATAATCAGCATGGCGGTCACGCTGAAGCGTTTGTGTTGAAATCGGTGCGGCTTTCAGGCCGAGTTTCTCACAAACATATTGCTCAACAAACGGATCAATGTTCGCATATGTGCCGACAGCACCGGAGATCTTCCCAACCTCAATGCCCTCCTTCGCTTGTTTAAAGCGTTCAAGGTTGCGTTTCATTTCTTCGTGCCAAAGCGCAAGTTTTAAACCAAATGTTGTAGGCTCTGCGTGTACGCCGTGTGTACGGCCCATCATGACTGTGTATTTATGTTCTTTCGCTTTTTCTTTTATGATGTCAACAAATCTCTCAAGGTCCTTGAGCAGAATGTCATTTGCCTGTTTTAATAAGTAAGAAAGAGCGGTATCTACGACGTCAGTTGACGTTAAGCCGTAATGCACCCATTTTCTTTCTTCGCCCAGTGATTCGGATACAGCGCGTGTAAAAGCAACTACGTCATGACGCGTGTCCTGTTCGATTTCTAATATGCGGTTGATGTCAAATGACGCGTTTTCGCGCATCAGCTTTACGTCTTCTTTTGGGATAACGCCAAGCTCCGCCCACGCTTCACAGGCAAGAATTTCAACCTCTAACCATGCTTGAAATCTGTTTTCATCCGTCCAAATCGCGGACATTTCAGGTCTTGAATAACGTTCGATCATTCTGCTTGTCCTCCGTCTCTATTTCTCCATTTATTTGTGATCTCCTGAATCCATTCGTCTTCAGGCTGCTTCATAAAAGTAATATGCCCCATTTTGCGGCCTTTTTTGATTTCATGTTTTCCGTATACATAAAGCTTTGCTTCTTTTAAAAGCTCCGGCTCTTCCTCTGGGATCTTTACTTCATCGCCGAGAAGATTCACCATCATGCCAGGCTTCAGCAGCTCCGTTTTTCCAAGCGGAAGGCCGCAAACCGCTCTGATATGCTGTTCAAACTGGCTCGTCTCGCAAAGATCCAGCGTGTAATGTCCTGAATTGTGCGGTCTTGGCGCCAGTTCATTAACCAAAAGCTCATCGCCCTCTGTCAGGAACATTTCAACAGCAAGCGGTCCGACAAGATTCAGCTCATCTGCGAGCTTAACGGCCAGCTCAGCAGCCTTTGCTTGAATCCTTTCTTCAACCCGTGCAGGCACGATGCTTTGGAACAGAATATTATTGTGGTGAATGTTTTCCGCTGCCGGGAACGTCGAAATTTCTCCGTTTACCGATCTGACAACGATGACCGACAGTTCCATTTTAAAAGAAACCCAGCTTTCGAGAATGCAAGTTCCTTGCTTTAAAAGAGCTGAAGCCTCTTCTATTTGTGACGCTTCCTTGATGACAAATTGGCCTTTGCCGTCATATCCGCCACGGCATGTTTTCAGCACTGCGGGAAGCCCCAGCGACTGAACCGCCTCTTTCAGCTCATCCATTGTTTTGACGATGCTGTAAGGTGCAACTTCACAGCCTGCGGATTGAATCGCTTTTTTCTCTGTTTCACGGTTTTGGGTAATGAGCAGCAGCTCACTTCCTTGCGGGAGATACGCATGATCTTTCAGCCAATGCAGCGCATCATAATCGATGTTTTCAAACTCATACGTGATAATATCGCTGATCTCAGCCAATTTCCGAATCGCTTCGCGGTCATTGTAAGAAGCGGTGATTTCGATATCCGCGACCTGCCCGCACGGCGAATCTTTCACCGGATCAACGACCGCGACTTTATACCCCATTTGTTTTGCGGAGACAGCCATCATTTTCCCAAGCTGTCCGCCGCCGATCATGCCGATGACGGCTCCTGGATAGATGATTTGATTAGACAAGCTGATCACTGCTTTCTAACACAGTTTGTTTTGTATTTTCTCTTCTTTCATCTAACGTTCTGGCTAGATCCTCGTCAAAAGCTGACAAAATTTGCGCCGCTAACAGACCTGCGTTCACAGCGCCCGCTTTTCCGATGGCTGTTGTGGCAACCGGAACGCCTCCAGGCATTTGCACGATGGAAAGAAGTGAATCGAGTCCGTTCAGCGCCTTAGACTGAACCGGAACACCGATAACCGGCAGCGTCGTTTTAGCAGCTGTCATCCCCGGCAAGTGCGCCGCTCCACCGGCACCAGCGATAATGACCTTGATGCCTCTTTCTCTGGCTGTTTCAGCGTACTCAAACATGAAATCAGGCGTCCGGTGAGCGGAAACCACTTTCTTTTCGTACGGCACTTCAAGTTCTTCAAGTATGTCGCATGCGTTTTTCATTGTCTCCCAATCGGAAGTGCTTCCCATGATGATTCCTACTAGCGGCTGCATTCTGTTCCCACCTTCTAATGCTTTAGTTTTCAGAAAATAAAAAATACCCGGCTTTGTATTGCATTATGAGGAAGCAATACAAACCGGGCATGGTGCATGTATCGGCAGTCGTTCGCTTCTGCGATATATCCATGTCAGTTTTATCGATCACTTTCCTGCATAGTCCGGCAATTTACGGTTGCCGGGTAGAAACTTATGGGCCATATTCCCAAGATTATATGAGGTCGTGTTTTGATTTCATGTTTATCTTAACAACGGACATGAATAATGTCAACGACATTATCGAACGATATAAAAATTCATTCTGCTAATGTTCGTGTTTTAGATCAATTTCCCTTCAAATACGATTTTTTTTCCGCACGGAACGATCTGAATTGACCCATCTTCCATCTTTTCCTTGAAGATCGGCTCTTCCATTCGACGTACAGGCATATACCCTTCTTCTTTCATTTGCTGAAGCACTGCTTCGATCGTTTGCTGTTCTGTCACTTCAAACTTTTTCTTCTTCGGTTTTGCCATTATTCTTTAATTCTCCTCTTCTTCACCGCTTTGACCCAGAAGCCGCCGTGGATCGTTTTTGGTTCATACGCAATAATAAAAGCTTTTGAATCAAGCGTTTTAATCGTCTCGTACAGCTGCAGCTCATATCTTCTCGGCGTCAAAATCTGCAGAGCCGTGCGGTCGCCTTCAAGTCCGCCTGCCACCCAGTTCGTCACGCCATAGCCTTTTTCACGAAGCTGCTTCGGAAGATCGAGGTCAAGCTCTTTTGTAATCACATTGACCATAATATAGCCAAGCGCCAGTTTTTCTTCGATTTTCATGCCGACAATCACGCCCAGACCATAGCCGAGTGCGTACGCAATCACGTTTTGAATCTGGTCTAAGTTATCGAGCACGAGGCTCAGCCCGGTCACATAAACCAAAATTTCAATCGTGCTGATTCCGGCCGCTAAATACCGCTGGCCTTTCAGTGTTAAAATCATTCTTATCGTAAAAAATGATACATAAACAACATTGATAATCAGAATAATGAGAACCATTGCTAATCCGTTTGATAATAAGGTTTGCATCATTTTATAAAACCCCCTTACTCATTCAACTTACGTAAAGCATTCATATTCTACTAGAGAAATGTACCCTTTACAATCAGCTATGGCCGTAATCGCAGACAAAATTTTTCGACACACTCTCTTCCTCACTCAGCAATAGTTTACCCTCTTTCTATCCTTTTCAAAATCTAAACAAAAAAGCCTGCTTTTCAGCAGACTCACATTTCTTTATTTATTGTCACATCTCTTTTTTCATTTTCCGAAGGGACTCATATTCTTTCTCAAGTTCACTCAGCGTATAATCAGCGAGCTGTTCCCCTCTTCCGCGATAAAATTCTGAGAGCATTAATTTGGTTTTTAAAAATTCCTTCTTTTGATAAATCGCCTGACGAAGTAAATGGGCCATGTCCATCATCCTCCACAGCATTTTCCTCATCATACACGGATTAATCCTACAATTCAACTGTGTTTTTTAGATATATTTGTAAAAACTGTGACATCAAAAAACCGGCCTTTTCAGCCGGTTTTTTTACATTAAAGCGGGATAAGCGATGCCGTAAAATATTCAGAAATAAACGGCCATGTCACTGCCGCAAACAGCAGCGCAACAGCTAAAACAGCAAACACACAATAGATGTAGTCAATCGGTGCCTCACTTGCCGTCTGATACAGACGCTGTACATACAGCGCCATCATAAAGAAAAGCGAAAACAGGATTAAGACTGTGAAAAGGACAGTCAGCATCGGTACATTCACAATCGCAAATATCATCCAAATGATTGAAACGGCGATCACCGGTACAAGCAATGAGCCAAAACCAGCCGCAGCTTCCTTGAATGATACCTTTTGCTTCATCATATACCGGGACACGGCCCATATGGAGAAGACCATAACAGCAAAAAAGACGAGCATATACACAAGAACGACAAAAAATCCGTCATAAAACGCGTGATGGCGTTCTCCAAAACCGAGCGGCCTGTTCCAGCTCGCCTTTAACTGAAACCAGTTCCCGATTGAAAAAACGATACTGAATATGAGCATTGAAATAAGACCATATTTATAATGAGAGAAACCATCTGCCACGACCGTTTTCGCCGGAGATTTCAATATTGAAAAAGCAAATCCGCAATATCTGTTAATGGCTGCCCAAACAGAGGCTAGCTTTTCTTTCGCAGACGATTCTACGCGTTCCTTATGTTGTTTCTGCTTTTGTTTCTGCTTCTGCTTGCTTTGGCGGCTGGCCTTTCTCGACATCCGCGAAAGCGGCTCTTCATCTATTCCTTCATTCTGGTTAACTTCTTCTTCCAACAACGTTTCTTTTCTTTCTTCCGTCATGTTAGCAACTCCTATCAAAAATATACGGCGGAATACCATTCAGCAAGAAAATAAAACACTTATATAAGGTACCGAAGCCTTCCTGAACAGTCAAGTCATTTCCATTTCAGTAAACAATGGCGGCACAACTACATGACGGTATATGATATGAAATGGTTTTGCCTTTCGCAACAAAATAAAAAACCAGCCGCAAAAACTGCAGCTGGTTTTCAATCATTATTTCAAGAAAATAAAGTAAAGAATAAATACAACAAACAGTCCGTACATGATCGGATGAACCTCTTTGGCTTTCCCTTTGCACACCATTGTAATCGGGTAGAAAATAAATCCGATCGCAATTCCAGTCGCAATGCTGTACGTTAGCGGCATCATGATCATTGTAAGGAAAGCGGGAACCGCCACTTCAAACTTATCCCAAGCGATTTTGCCAAGCGGCGCTACCATTAATGCACCCACTATGATCAGTGCCGGAGCTGTTACATTTGACGTAACGACTGATAGAAGCGGTGAGAAAAACATAGCGAGCAAAAAGAGAATCCCAGTTACAATTGCCGCAAAACCGGAACGGGCCCCCGCAGCAACACCCGAGCTTGATTCCACATAAGACGTTGTTGTAGACGTCCCAAGCACGGAGCCGATAACGATTGAAGTTGAGTCAGCTAAAAGTGCACGGCCTGCACGCGGCAATTTGTTTTCCTTCATTAAACCAGCCTGTGTTGCCACAGCAACCAGTGTACCAGCCGTATCAAAAAATCCGACAAATAAGAATGTTAAAATGACGATCAGCATTTGCACAGAGAAAATATCCGGCAAGTGAATCCAAGCTTGTCCAAACGTCGATTCAAGGCTTGGCACACTTCCGACGATTTGAGACGGAACCGGAACCAAACCGAAAATCATACCGGCAATCGCCGTTAACAGCATCCCGATAAACACGCCTGCGTTCACGCGAAGCACCATTAAAATAACCGTTACAATGACACCGAAAATCGTTAACAGCACAGGGCCGCTGTGAATGTTTCCGATTGTAACAAGGGTTGAAGGATTCGATGCAATGATCCCTGAGCCCTGTAAGCCGACAAATGTAATAAATAGGCCAATCCCCGCTCCGACTGCCAATTTCAGCTCAGGCGGAATAGCGTTAATGATTTTTTCACGAAAACCTGTTAAAGAAAGAGCAACAAAGATAAGTCCTGAAATGAAAACACCAGACAAAGCGGCCTGCCAGGAAATCCCCATACCGAGAACAACAGAAAACGCAAAAAACGCGTTCAGCCCCATACCGGGCGCAATGGCAATCGGATATCTCGCAATTAAGCCCATTAAAATACAGCCTGCTGCTGACGCCAAAGCTGTCGCCGTAAAGACCGCACCTTGATCTATTCTCAATGCTTCCGGAAAATCTTTTACACTTTCCAAAGCTAGTGTAATCGGATTGACGAACAGGATATACGCCATGGATAAAAAGGTCGTTAATCCGCCGATGATTTCGTTGCGATAGCTGGTGCCCAGCTCATCAAACTGAAAAAACTTTTTCAAGCTATTTGACTCCCTTCACTCTTTGCTATTTATCCTGCCCTGAAATCGCCAAATAAAAAACGCCCCAATATATTTTGGGACGCTTGACTACAGACGGATTCCAGTTTGAATAAATAAACGTGTTTTATTTATATCAAACGAAAGAAATGTTTACGTAGTCAAGCCATTTACGGTAGCTTGGTAGAGACTTGCGAGCCATATCCCCGCGATTATACGAATTCATCTTATTTGATTTCTGTGTCTATTGTACCAAGTTCGATTTGAAAAAACAATATAAAAAAACGAACAATAGTCGGTTAAAAATTGATTTTGTTCGTAATAAACAAAAAAACCATCTTCTCGGCATAATTGCCAAAGAAAATGGTTTTCGCTAATTTTACTTATTCCCACTCAATCGTCGCAGGCGGCTTACTTGTAATATCGTACACCACGCGGTTAATGTGCTTCACTTCGTTTACGATACGTGTAGAAATCACTTCAAGCACATCCCATGGGATACGCGCCCAGTCAGAAGTCATGCCGTCAATTGAAGTAACGGCGCGAATTCCGATTGTGTAATCATATGTTCTTGCGTCACCCATAACACCAACGCTGCGGATGTCAGGAAGAACAGTGAAGTATTGCCAGATATCACGCTCTAACCCGTGATTTGCTACTTCTTCACGCAAAATCGCATCTGATTCACGAACGATTTCCAGTTTTTCTTCTGTTACTTCGCCAAGAACGCGGATGCCGAGGCCCGGTCCTGGGAAAGGCTGGCGCCATACGATTTCATCCGGAATGCCGAGCTCTGTGCCAAGCGCGCGCACTTCGTCTTTGAAGAGCGTGTTTAGCGGCTCGATCAGTTCAAACTGCATGTCTTCAGGAAGCCCGCCGACATTATGGTGAGATTTGATCGTTTGCGCCGTTGCAGTACCGCTCTCGATGATATCAGTGTAAAGCGTTCCTTGTGCAAGGTAGTCGATGCCTTTGAGCTTGTCCGCTTCATCGTCGAACACATAAATAAATTCATTACCGATGATTTTGCGTTTTTGCTCAGGATCAGAAACGCCTTTCAGTTTATTTAAGAATCTGTCTTTTGCGTCTACTTTAATCACGTTCATGTTAAAGCCTTCGCTGAATGTTTTCATAACACCTTCAGCCTCGCCTTTACGGAGCAGGCCATGGTCTACAAAGATACAAGTCAGCTGGTCGCCGATCGCTTTATGAATCAAAACAGCAACAACAGAGGAATCAACGCCGCCGCTTAGCGCGCAAAGAACCTGTTTGTCCCCGACCGTTTCACGGATTTTTTGCATTTCGATTTCGATAAAGTTCTCCATTGACCATTTGCCTTCGCATTCGCAAACCCCGAATACAAAGTTTTTCAGAAGGTCATTGCCGTATTCAGAATGGCGCACTTCCGGATGGAACTGAACACCGTACCATTTTTTATCCGCTTTGCTCATCGCTGAGTTCGGGCAGTGATGGCTTGTCGCATCAACAGTGAAACCTTCAGGCACTTCTACAACCAAGTCACCGTGGCTCATCCAAACCACTTGTTCATTCGGAAGATCTTTGAACAAATCAGGTGTTCCTTCGATATGGATGTTCGCTTTACCGTATTCACGCTGGCTGGCCGCTTCTACTTTACCACCAAGGTAATGGGTCATCAGCTGCATGCCATAGCAAATTCCCAATACAGGAACATCTAATTCGAAGATTTTCTCGTCACAGCGGAAAGAGCCTTCATCATATACACTGTTCGGACCGCCGGATAAAATAATTCCTTTTGGATTCATTTCTTTAATTTCTTCAGCCGTCAATGTATGGGGATGCAGCTCACTGTATACACCAAATTCACGGATGCGGCGTGTAATCAGCTGATTGTACTGACTGCCGAAATCAAGGACAAGAATCATTTCATTCACTAACTTTGTCATGGTTGTCACCTAATCTCCTCTAAGTTTTTTGACACAGAAAAAAACGAGGACAGATATGAAACACGCTCCGCCCTCTTTTGGCAAGGCCGTTTGCCGGAGTCAGGCAACTCGCTCCCAGACTCCGATAATATTCACTAATTCTAACAACACGTCGATAAGCGGTCAAGACCATCTTCTTTTAATTAAATTTTCCCATAACTCTCTGGAATCATTCCAAAGCTTTGCCGCATCATCATTTCTGTACAGCGCCCGCTCATAGTTTGCTGTCAGCTTTAACATGTCTTCAGAATGATATGTTTCGTCAATTCGTTTTGCATATTCCCGCAGCGTTTCGCTGTCACGTTTGGGCAGGCCTCTTCTTTTCATCTGTTTCAGAAGCGCGCCGTATGCCTCAAAAAACACATGCTGATCACTGCGGCGCTTCAATTTTCTCACTGTGAAAACAGGCAGCCATAACGAACGGAATACATACAGCAACACCGCTGCCAAAAGTACCGCAGCAATGGCGACATACCAGCCTGTACTAACACTTGCATGCGCAGACGGCGTTTTTTTAGAAACGGCAGGCTCACGTTTTTCCTTTTGTTTTTCCTCTTTCTCCGGCTGTTTTCTCTCTTCTTTCTGGTCCTCTTTTGCTTTCTCAGGCGGATTGCTGCTCTCGCTGCCGGAATCCTTTTTATCAGAGGAAGCAAACTCAGCCGGATTTGTGAATCCTTTTGTCGGCTCAAAAGTGACCCAGCCCTGCTCTGGAAAATACACTTCTACCCAAGAATGGGCGTTGTTATTTGTCACTTCATAGATGCTGCCTTTTTTGTTCCCCGCTTCTTTATATTCACCTGACGTATATCCCTTTACCCAGCGTGCCGGAATGCCAGCTGAACGCAGGAGCACCACCATCGAGGACGAAAAGTTATCACAATAGCCTACCTTTGTTTCAAACAGAAATTGATCCACATAATCTTCGTCATCTTTAGGGACGGTCACGTTTTCTGTTTCATAGGTGAACTCATTTGATCCTAAATAGTCCTCAATAGCTTTCACCTTATCAAACATATTATCCTGGCCCTCAGTCAGCTTTATCGCAAGGTTTTTCACCCGCTCAGGAAGTGTATCAGGCAGTTGCATATAGCGATCGCTGAATGTGTACTCCTCACTGTTTTGTCTTACTTTCACTTTTTTCAGCTCATCCTGTTTATAGACCGGGGAATTGTACGTCACTGTATAACTGCCCATGTTCCGAATATCACCGCTCTGCTCACTGATCGGAGTTATTTGTTCAGTGTTCCCGTTCATTTCAAGTGAGACGGCCTGCTTAGGCTTAATATTTTGCGCACCAATCGGATACATTACATGGTTATATCCATAATGCTCATCGACCTTTACACGTACAGTGTTTCGCTCTGTGGAAACCTTATGATCAAACCACAGATTTTCCACATTGCCGCCGCTAAGCTGATACGACATGCCTGTATCTGTTTCAATCCAGCCTTTTCCCGTATACGTATCCTTCGTTTCCACGCGGAAATATGTGCGCTCTTTTCCCTGCCACGTGAAAACAGGGGTATCGTCCTGCTGAAACGGACCGCCAAGCGATTCATCGTGATTCCCGTATCCGATTTTACTTTCTCCTGCCGGCACCCGATCTTGATTGGTGACTTTTTTGAGAAAAGGAACGGGATCCGGCCACTTCGGATCTGATTTCGGGGCGGCAAGCCCAAATCCCACCGCGGCCAAAATCAGCACAGACAGGGGGAGAAACCATTTCAGAACAGACGCTTTCGGTAGTGTTATTCGTTCCATCAGCTTAATGCGTTCCAAATACAGAAGGCCCATCATAAAGAAACCAATCAGCACGATACGGATAACGGCGTAGGAAGCGTCATAAGGCGTAAATGTATCAAGAATCGTAATATATGCCACTGTCATCATAAAGAAAAATAAGATTCTCCTCTGGTAAATCACCCAGTAATGGAGGAGGTAGACCAGTAGCCACAGCAGCACAAAAAACAGCAGGGTCCGAAAAGAAGGAATCATATCATTCCATTGTCCTGTCTGAATAAATGTGATATTCAAATAGACGTCCTGTAAAAAAGAGCTGATCCAGCTCAAGTCAAAAATAGACCCTTCGTAAAACAATATGTGTATCGAAATGAACGTGAATAAGACACAAAAAGGAACGGTGACAAACCACCTCATCCTGAAAAAAGTCAGCAGAAACGTCAAGCCGATAAAGACAATAAAAAAGCCCGTATGCTTCGTGTCAGTAAAATGATCCAGCGGCCTTAGCCACTCCCACAGCAATAAAAAAGCCAGAAAATAAAATAACAGCAAGCTCAAACGGTTTCCCTTCTGATCATCAAGCGGCATGTACACCGTCACCTCTCTTTCTAAACAACACGCGAAGCTCGCCCGCCTCTCATGATTTGAACTCTGATTTGGTGTTTCAGCAAGCGTTCGATCATCATATACTCACCCTGAGAAAGATCGGTGTCTTTCTCTTTTGCGAGTATAATGGTAACCGGGCTGATCCCTGCTTCTGGCATTCTCATCAAATCCTCAGTGATCTGCCCCGTGACAATCACTTTATCAGCCTGGCGAACAGACGGCTTCCCAAGCTCCTCACGTGCATAGCGGCTTACGCGGTCAGCAGCATTACAATCGCAAACGGCTAAATGATGCAGCATGTGTTTAAAATGCTGCTCTCCCTCCTGAATCGGAAAAATGGACCTTTCCTTACCGATTGAAGCCAGACCTGCTCCTGCGCTATTTTTTAAAACAGAATGAAGAATTGAAGCTGTCACGGAAACAACCTCTTCGAATCCGTCAGAACTAAAACGGTCCATCAGAAGAAACAGGTTTTTGCTTTTTGACGGTTCAAATTCCTTCGTCATCAGCTGGCTCCTTCTTGCCGAAGTCTTCCAGTCTAACGCCGCAAAACGGTCTCCCGGCTGATAGTTCCTTACACTCGCTGCGACTGAAGACTGGTGCTGATGAACAGGCGATGCCCCGCTTACGCCATCTTCCTGATAACGCTCATTCAGCTGATACTGAAGAGACTGAAAGGACGGATAAACAAACACCGCATCATCTGCTCCATAAAACGCCGTTTTTTCAATCAGGCCGAGAACATCCCCGGCCCGCACCCTGACGGCATGAAAATGATGTTCTCCACGCGGTACTGGCGCTATTTGATATGACATCGTGATGCTCCGTTTGAACCACGGAAACACCAGCTGTTTGGCCAAAACTTCATCTCCGTTTAATGGCTCTAACCCTGACGGCAAACAATCTTCAATCACCATATACATCAGGGGAAACGGCAGTTTTCTTTTAAGCGTAATCGAAGCTTCCAGCCTGTCTCCCGCATGCAATTGCGTTTTGACGATATGCCGCGACACCTGAAAAGAGCGGAGAGGGTACATCGCCAGCAGCCCGGCGTATACAACAAAAGGGAGAAATGCATAAAACAAAAACCAGCTGACAAAGCCGCCCTGAAACATTGCATAAGAGAAAACAGCACCCGTCAATAACGTTAATGCGAGCAGTTTCCACCCGTACATCAACCATTGAAATGTCTTTTTCATCGGCGGACCGACGACCTTTGAACCGGAACTTTCACGTTTGACATGATCTCCCGTACGATTGTTTCTGCCTGAACCCCTTCGAATTTTGCTTCCGGCTGCAGAAGCATCCGGTGCGGCAGCGTATAAGGAGCTAGATATTGAATATCATCCGGAATGACATAATCGCGGCCATGAAGCAGCGCAAAGGCCTGGGCCGCTTTCATAAGTCCGATGGATCCGCGCGGACTGACGCCTAAGTGAACTGAAGCATGCTGTCTCGTCTTCTGCACGATTTCAACAATATATTCCTTCATGCTGTCATCAGCACGGACATCCTGCACTTCTCTTTGCAGGCGAATGAATTCTTCTTTTGAAATCACAGGCTCAAGTGTCTCAATCGGATGGCTTTTTTCCTGAAGAGATAAGACATCGAATTCCTCTTCAAAGGACGGATAGCCCATGCGAAGTTTAAATAAAAAACGGTCAAGCTGGGCTTCCGGCAAAGGATATGTCCCTTCATATTCCACTGGATTTTGTGTTGCCATGACAAAAAATGGAGCGGCAAGCGGCATTGTATTGCCATCAACCGTGACGCTTCCCTCTTCCATCGCTTCAAGTAAGGCAGACTGTGTCTTAGGAGATGTTCGGTTGATTTCGTCAGCCAGCACGATATTCCCCATAATCGGGCCCGGCCGGTATTCGAACTCCATTGATTTCGCATTATAGATAGAAACACCCGTTACATCGGAGGGCAGCAAATCCGGTGTGAATTGAATTCGTTTAAAATCTGCGCCGATTGATTTCGCCAGAGCGCGAACCATCATCGTTTTCCCTACGCCCGGCACATCTTCAAGCAGCACATGTCCTTTGGCAAGAATAGCTGCTAAGCTGAGTTTTGCGATGTCTCGTTTTCCAACCATTACTTTATCGATATGTTCAACTGCTTTCCCCAGCAAAGGATGCAGGTCTTCTTGGTATGACATTCTCTTCCTCCTAGTCATCTACAAAATTCATCATATAGTAACCTAACTTTACCACAAAAAACGACCTGTATAAAAAAACGATTCTAGCAAATTGTTACCAATACATACAGGCCATTCAAACAAAAAAAGCTTCCCATGACAGGAAGCTCCTTACCAGTTATTTGTTTTCCAATGGCTCCATATGAACATGCGAATAATCAATCGCATGCTCCTCCTTCATTCTCCGCTCAATTTCATTCGCGATATCATGGCTCTCTGTAATATTTAACTCTGAGGACACTTCAACCACCACATCTACGTGAACAGAGCTGCCCAAATATCTCGCCTTGATGTCTTTTAAACGGCTGACACCGGAGATTTTTTCAATCGTCTGTTTATAATCGGACATGTCCTTTACGTCAAAGCCATCCGTCAATGAATGCGATGATTCTTTGAAAATATCCCATGCCGTTTTGCAAATGAGAAGGCCAATGACAAACGCTGTCACTGTATCAATCCATGCCAGATGGAATTGCGCGGCCAAAATACCGATAAACGTGCCGACACTGACGAACGCGTCCGACTTATTATCAGCAGCTGCCGCAAGCAGCGCTTGGCTGTTCACCTTTTTAGCAAGCCTTTTGTTGTACTGATAGACAATCAGCATCATGACTGCCCCGCCTGCAGCCGTCCAAGCCGCAATGATGTCCGGTGTCTCTTCTTTCACAGAAAAAATAGATTCACCGGCGCTGAAAAGCACTTGCAGGCCGACAACCATCATAATAAACGATGCGATAAGGGATGCAATTGTTTCCGCCCGAAAGTGGCCGTAAGGATGATCTTCATCAGGAGGCTTTTGAGAGATGCGGAGACCGATCAGCACAGCAACAGAAGCAATAATGTCGGTTGTGTTATTTAACCCGTCTGCCGTAAGAGCTTCCGAGTGGAATACATAACCGATGATCAGCTTAATCGCGGACAGCACAAGATACGCGGCAATACTGACCAGCGCCCCGGATTCTCCCTTTTTCAATTCATCATATCTCTCCATAAAAAAACCTCCTTTCCGCTCACGTTTTCCTATCATTATGATACAAAGCTGAACAGCAGTGGGTCTATAGAAACATGATTCACTCACCACAGAAAATTAGTGACGGTAGAACTCTTTTTACTTAACGCAACAAATTTTCATTTATAAAAAGTGTTTCAAACCCAATCATGCCAATACTTCTAGCCAATCAACACTTTTTTCAAAAATATAACAAATCGAAAAAACGAATAATTGACGGAAAATTTTTTCTTTTATGTCGAACATACGCACTCCAAAAACAGCAAACAAAACCCGACAAATTTGAAATAAACTGTTATATTTTCTGACATAAATTTTCGACAAAATGTATATTTATGTTACAGTTTCAATTATCATAATATTCAGTAACAACTCTATTCTTCAAGGAGGTAACATATGAACCAGTCTCAATCAGGATTAAAAAAAGAATTAAAGACCCGACATATGACGATGATTTCTATCGCCGGCGTGATCGGAGCCGGACTATTTGTTGGCAGCGGTTCAGTAATTCACTCGACCGGGCCCGGTGCCATTGTCTCCTATGCATTAGCCGGATTACTGGTCATCTTTATCATGCGGATGCTTGGTGAAATGTCGGCCGTAAACCCGACAAGCGGATCATTTTCCCAATACGCTCATGATGCTATCGGACCGTGGGCCGGATTTGCAATCGGCTGGCTCTATTGGTTTTTCTGGGTTATTGTCATCGCTATTGAAGCAATCGCAGGAGCCGGCATTATCCAATACTGGTTCCACGATATTCCGCTGTGGATGACGAGCCTAATTTTGACGATTTTACTCACTCTGACAAACATCTACTCTGTTAAATCGTTTGGTGAGTTTGAATATTGGTTCTCCCTCATTAAAGTTGTTACAATCATCGCATTCTTAATCGTTGGTTTTGCATTTATTTTTGGCTTCGCCCCAGGCAGTGATCCAGTCGGTTTCGCAAATATTACGGGCCAAGGCGGATTTTTCCCTGAAGGCATAGGCTCTGTATTGCTCGGAATTGTTGTCGTAATCTTCTCCTTTATGGGAACGGAGATTGTTGCGATTGCTGCCGGTGAAACATCAAACCCGGTTCAATCCGTAACAAAAGCGACCCGATCCGTTGTGTGGCGCATCATTGTCTTTTACGTTGGTTCAATCGCCGTTGTCGTGGCGCTTCTGCCTTGGAACTCAGCTAATATTTTAGAAAGCCCTTTCGTCGCTGTTCTTGAGCATATTGGAGTGCCGGCAGCCGCGCAGATTATGAACTTTATCGTCCTCACAGCTGTACTTTCTTGCCTGAATTCAGGTTTGTACACCACATCCAGAATGCTGTATTCACTTGCAGAAAGAAACGAAGCGCCGCGCCGCTTTATGAAACTGAGCAAAAAAGGAGTTCCCGTACAAGCAATTGTTGCCGGAACATTTTTCTCTTATATTGCGGTCGTAATGAACTACTTCTCACCTGACACCGTCTTTTTATTCTTAGTTAACTCATCAGGCGCAATTGCCCTGCTCGTCTATCTTGTCATCGCTGTTTCCCAGCTGAGAATGCGAAAAAGTCTCGAAAAAACAAACCCGGAAGCATTGAAGATCAAGATGTGGTTCTTCCCGTTCTTAACCTACGTGACCATTATTGCCATCTGCGGTATTTTAGTATCCATGGCATTTATTGAATCGATGAGAGATGAACTGCTGCTGACAGGCTTTATCACAGGCATCGTGTTGCTTTCTTATCTTGTGTTCAGAAAACGCAAGGTGTCTGAAAAAGCATCAGCCAAACAGGTTACTCAGCAACAGCCCGATATCCTGCCTTAACGGCAGGATTTTTTTGTCACCTTCACGTCCATAGTGTCATTAACTATAGTACCAATTAGGAAAATTTAAATAAGGACAGATGAAAATGACACTTGAAAAATTTGCGGATGCTCTCCCAATCCCAGATACACTAAAGCCGGTACAGCAGTCAAAAGATAGCACATACTACGAAGTAACCATGGAGGAATGCTACCATCAGCTTCACCGCGATCTCCCTCCAACCCGCCTGTGGGGCTATAATGGTTTATTTCCCGGCCCTACCATTGAAGCCAACAGAAATGAAAACGTTTATGTGAAATGGATGAATAACCTTCCTTCAGAGCATTTCCTACCGATTGATCACACCATTCATCACAGTGACAGCCAGCATGCCGAACCCGAGGTAAAAACCGTCGTTCATTTACACGGTGGCGTCACTCCAGATGATAGTGACGGTTATCCGGAGGCGTGGTTTTCTAAAGACTTTGAACAAACAGGACCTTATTTTAAACGTGAGGTTTACCATTATCCAAATCAGCAGCGCGGAGCTATTTTGTGGTATCACGATCATGCCATGGCACTGACGAGGCTGAATGTGTATGCCGGGCTCATCGGCGCTTATATCATTTATGATCCAAAGGAAAAACGCCTAAAGCTTCCATCAGGTGAATACGATGTGCCGCTTTTAATCACGGACCGTACGATTAATGAAGATGGCTCTTTATTTTATCCGAGCGGACCGGAAAACCCTTCACCGTCACTGCCTAATCCGTCAATCGTTCCAGCCTTTTGCGGAGATACAATTCTCGTCAACGGGAAGGCATGGCCATACATGGAGGTCGAACCGAGAAAATACCGCTTCCGCGTCATCAATGCCTCTAATACTAGAACATATAACCTGTCACTTGATAATGGCGGAGAATTTATCCAGATCGGTTCTGACGGCGGACTTTTGCCACGCTCCGTCAAGCTAAACTCTTTCAGTATCGCGCCGGCTGAGCGCTTTGATATTCTCATTGACTTCGCCGCGTTTGAAGGACAATCGATCATTTTAGCAAACAGCGAGGGCTGCGGAGGCGACGTTAATCCGGAAACAGACGCAAACATCATGCAATTCAGGGTCACAAAACCGTTAGCCCAAAAAGACGAAAGCAGAAAGCCAAAATACCTGGCGTCTTACCCTTCAGTGCAGCACGAAAGAATACAAAACCTCCGAACATTGAAGCTGGCAGGAACTCAAGATCAATACGGCAGACCCGTCCTTCTTCTTAACAACAAACGCTGGCACGATCCTGTCACTGAAGCACCGAAAGCCGGTTCTACCGAAGTATGGTCGATCATCAATCCGACACGCGGAACACATCCCATCCATCTTCATTTGGTCTCCTTCCGTGTATTGGACCGGCGCCCATTTGATACAGCCCGTTTTGAAGAGCGCGGAGAACTGTTCTACACCGGGCCCGCCGTTCCGCCGCCACCAAGTGAAAAAGGCTGGAAAGACACGGTTCAGTCCCACGCCGGTGAAGTCCTGAGAATTGCCGTAACATTCGGGCCATACACTGGGCGGTACGTATGGCATTGCCACATTCTTGAGCATGAAGACTATGACATGATGAGACCGATGGATGTGATTGACCCCCATAAATAAGGCCCAAAAAACTTGCCTGCTGCCGGCAGGTTTTTTTATCTATGAAACTTTTTCTTCCATAAATCGTATAACTTAGAAACAGCGAAAAAAGGAGCTGCTTACTATGCTGACAAACGATCTCAAAAATAAAACAACTCAATACATTTCAATTTATGACGAATTAAAATCAAAATTAAGATGGAAAGTTGCTCATAATCAGATATTAATGCTCATCTCCTCTGCATATATTGTGAATAAAAGAGATTTTGATTTTCAGCGCTTTTATGATTTGAGCAGCTATATAAAATCAAACATCGGCAGCTTTTCAACACTCAATTCTCACCACCGATTTACTGTCGCATCAATTCTGGATATTCATTTTCAGCATGAGGCGGAACAAGCGTTTCTTACGTTTATCGATGTATACAACCAAATGGTGAGGCTTGGTTATAAACGGGATATTTTCACGTACATTTCCGCTCTGATCTTGCTCACCGGCAAGACCGAAACGATAAACCAAAGAGAACAGATGAACATGGGGCTCTCTGTTTATCAGCAGATGAAGAAAAATCACTATTTTCTCACTTCAACTCAAAATGTTCCGCTTGCCGTATTGCTTGCCCAAAACGGAAAAGGGTTGCAGGCGCTGAACAAGGCAGAATCATGTTACCAGCTGCTGTCCGCTAACGGCTTTAAAAAAGGCCAATACTTACAACACGTCAGCCATATTCTTGCTCTGCAAAGTGAAAAAGACCCTGAAATCCTTGTATCCCAATGCAAACATATCTTTCAATCCATTACTGAATCTCATAAAAAGCCAAAAGATTTTCATTATCCCGATCTCTCCCTCCTCACATTCTTGGAAGAGCCGGATATCAAAACCGTTTTGGGCATTGCGCATGAGCTGAACCAAGAAAAAGCATTTAAATGGGAAAAGGATATGAATTTCAAAATTGCTGTCAGCTTATATCTCAGCGAGTATATGGAGAAAAATCTGCTGATGGAATCAGGGCTGTACACAGCCATTGAAACAGCCATCCAAGCACAGCAAGCAGCCGCGACAGCTGTGATCATCAGTTCATCAGCCATTCATTCGCATGACGGAAACTAAAGGAGGAGAAAACATGCCATACATCACATTAGAAGATCAGACCCGACTATACTACGAAACTCACGGCAGCGGGACACCGATCCTATTTATACACGGCGTGCTTATGAGCGGACAATTTTTCCACAAACAACTTTCAGCGCTATCTGCCAATTATCAATGTATTCGTCTCGATCTTAGAGGGCACGGCGAATCCGACAAAGTTCTTCATGGACACACCATTTCCCAATACGCCCGTGATATTAAGGAATTTATGTGTGCGATGGAGCTTGATCCTGCCGTCCTTGTCGGCTGGTCAATGGGCGCTTTCGTGGTATGGGATTATATCAATCAATTTGGGAATGATAACATTCGAGCCGCTGTTATCGTCGATCAATCGGCTTCCGACTACCAATGGGACGGCTGGGGACACGGCCCGTTTGACTTTGACGGCTTGAAAACAGCGATGCACGCTATTCAAACTGACCCGCTTCCATTCTACAAAAGCTTCATCAATAATATGTTCGCAGAGCCGCCTGCATCAACAGAAACAGAATGGATGCTTGCCGAAATGTTGAAACAGCCGGCAGCCATTTCAAGCACGATTTTATTTAATCAAACGGCAGCTGATTATCGCGAATCCATTCAAAACGTTCATGTGCCGACATTGTTATGCTTCGGAGAAGACCGCAAATTTTTCTCAATAGAAGCCGGAGAACACCTGTGTGAACATATTCCAAACTCAAAGCTCGTTACATTTTCTAAGAGCAGCCATTGTCCGTTTTTAGAAGAACCGGATGCTTTCAACAGAACGCTCCTGTCCTTTTTAGATGAGCGGATTGGAAAGTCATAAAGAAAAAGGAATTAGGAGATTAGGGCAAAGTATGAGACAATAAGAATGTGCAGTAAAATACATGAGGGAAGAAGTGACTTTATGTCTTACTATAATAAACGAAATCAAGAACCGCTGCCAAAGGAAGATGTGAGTACTTGGGAATGCACAAAAGAAGACTGCAACGGCTGGACCAGAAAAAACTTCGCCAGCAGTGACACGCCATTGTGCCCTTTGTGCGGAAGTAAAATGGTCGAAGGCATTCGTTCATTAGTGAATCTCCAAAACAACAGCCAAACGAAAACAAGTTAGCTCTTCCCTTTTTTCAAAAAGCAGTCTCTATCAGCGAACAATCCTCGATCAGAGAAGCAAATCTTATATCCAATAGCAAGGCCTCCCGGTTTGACGAGAGGCCAAGATAATGAAGCCCAAAACTGTAAACGTTTCGGGCTTTTTCACTTTTGATCATGGTATAATATGGATATGAGGGGTGATGATGTGATCAAAAACCAACAGCAGGCTGACCTGGAGAAACGAACTTCTGACAAAAAGTTGAACTTGGCTATAAACTTATGTGCGGAACTTATGAATTGGTCAATACCAATTATTCGTTTCTTTAAATGGCTCGGATCATTTGCCCTGCACCTCGTCCATTAAAAAAATCACTCAGCATTTGCTGAGTGATTTTTTCAGTTGATGACAGAAAAACTATTGATGATGCCATTCGGATTTTCCCATGCTTTTTTGAACGTCTTCGTGTCAAGGTCATAAGAATAAATTGTCCGAACCTTGGCTTCACGCCCTGTTTCGTCCTTCAGCTTTTTAGCCCCTTTGGCTTCGGCAAGGAAATAAATTTTCTTTCCGTCCTTGGAGAACTGCGGCTGCGCGTCAATTAACAGCTTATATGTTTTCTGATTTGAAATGATTTTTTCATAGGTTTTCGTGTCTGCATTCAGCATTTGAATAGAAGCCGTTTGCTCCGTGCCTTTTTGTGTATATGACGTAAACAAAATCCGTTTATCGTCATCAGAAACAGCAATATCACTGATAAACTGCTCCAGGCTCTTAAGCTCATGAAGACCGCTTTCATGACCGGCCGAAAAATGAATCTTTGTCGGCTCAGGATCGATTCCCTTCTCATTGGCTTCATCCGTTTTTTTGTAGTCTTCTTCTACAGAATAATGAAGCAAAGCAAATGAATCTGTTTTTTGGTTATAAAAGAAGCTGCTGACGCTGTCATCCTGGTCATTAGCGGCTGGATACAGGTTTTTGTACTTCTTCGTTTTCAAATCAAAGGATGCGATACGGAAATTGCTTTCGTCCGCTTTTCCTAAACGGAAATAAATTTTTGAGCGATCCTTTGATAAAAACAAGCTGTCCGCGCTTTCCGGACCTTTATAAAGCATAGTTTTCTTATCAGACTTAAGATCAAGCTTAAAAAGCCTCATCTCATTTTGATCGTTATTGCTTGTATAATAGAGCGCCTGCTGCTCTTGATCCAAGGCAAACGCCGGATAGCTGGTCAGCTTCTCCTCATGGATCACCTTATCATTTTCATAATACTTCGTCAGAAGATCGGTATCGGTAATCGAAACCAGAAGCTTCTCATTGTTCTCGGTGCTCACGGAAACATCGGCCGCACTCTCACTGCTTTTATCTTTAAAAGAATAAAACATAAAACCCGCAGCTGCCGCCAAAACAACGACGATTGCCAATAAAACAATTCCTTTTTTCATCTCTTATCTCCACCAATAGAAAAAGCAAGAATGCGACTTCTTGCTTTACAGATTTAAACTATGTATTAATAGCTGTAATGCCCCGATACTTTTCCTTTGCTTAATGGGTATCCCAGCGCTTTAAACGCTTTAGGGCTTACATCCAGCACTGCATTAGGCATTCTGCCAACATCATTTTTATAAACCGTAATGACCTTTTTAGGTTTCGCTTTTGCATAAGCTCTGATTTTTGTCCCATTTCTAGGTACGTCAAATCCGATCTTTGTCGCACAGTCCCAATGTCCAAGTTTTTTACCTGAAGAGCCTTTTTTCCCAACTCCGTTATACCAAGTAATATTTCCGTTCACATGTTTCGCACTGGCATCTGCCGAAAAACTGAAAGCTCCCAAAGTACTTCCTACTAAGATAAAAGCGGCTAAAATGACTTTCTTCAACATTTCGTCCCCCTGTTTATTAACATCTAGGAAAAATTATACACGATCAACCGGGGATTTTTTATTTCAATATCCTTACAGTAATGTTACAAAGTCAAAAAAATGTCCTCTGCTAAAATAAACCATGGAAGATTATCCTATTATAATTGCAGTGTTAGCGTTATAATTGTTGATAGAGTAGTTGACGCATTCAATATGAACGAACCATTACCGTATTGTTCAAGCCAAATTCATTGTTATGTAAACGATTCTTACTCTCTCATCATAAAGAAAAAAGAGTGTGCGAGACTCTTTTTTCTTCAAAGTTTCTTTTTTCAAAAAAACGTAGTCTATATTATATATAAGTTTTATCTTTTTTTGGTTTTTAAAAATGGCGATTTTGTGAACAGTTCATATTGATCGGTGCGGAATTACTCATATCAAAAGATATAGGAGTGGTAATCCATGAAGGCAGCTAGATGGCATAACCAAAAGGATATCCGTATTGAAAATATTGAAGAGCCAAAAGTGGAACCGGGAAAAGTCAAGATCAAAGTCAAATGGTGCGGCATCTGCGGCAGTGATTTACACGAGTATTTAGGAGGCCCGATTTTTATCCCGGTTGACAAACCCCATCCTTTAACAAAAGAAACAGCACCTGTCACAATGGGGCATGAATTCTCCGGTGAAGTTGTTGAAGTCGGGGAAGGTGTTGAAAACTATAAAGTCGGAGACCGAGTCGTTGTGGAACCGATTTTTGCAACACATGGACATCAAGGTGCGTACAACCTTGATGAACAAATGGGGTTCCTCGGCTTAGCCGGAGGCGGCGGCGGATTCTCCGAATATGTCTCTGTAGATGAAGAGCTGTTATTCAAACTTCCTGAGGAATTATCATATGAACAAGGCGCACTCGTTGAACCTTCTGCGGTCGCTTTATACGCTGTCCGCTCAAGCAAAATCAAAGCTGGTGACAAAGCGGCTGTATTCGGCTGCGGCCCGATCGGACTACTTGTCATTGAAGCGCTGAAAGCTGCCGGCGCTACTGAAATTTACGCTGTTGAGCTCTCACCTGAGCGCCAGCAAAAAGCTGAGGAGCTCGGCGCCATTATCGTGGATCCGTCCAAAACAGACGATGTAGTGGCCCATATCACAGACCTTACAGGAGGCGGCGTTGACGTAGCCTTTGAAGTAACCGGGGTTCCAGTCGTTTTACGCCAGGCTATCCAATCTACAACAATTGCCGGTGAGACAGTGATCGTCAGCATCTGGGAAAAAGGCGCTGAAATTCATCCGAATGATATCGTAATCAAAGAACGCACAGTGAAAGGAATCATCGGGTACCGTGACGTATTCCCAGCTGTATTGTCATTAATGAAAGAAGGCTATTTCTCAGCCGATAAACTCGTTACGAAAAAAATCGTGTTAGACGATCTAATCGAAGAAGGCTTCGGATCTCTGATCAAAGAGAAAAACCAAGTGAAAATCCTTGTCAGACCAAACTAAACATACTAAAAAAGAATCCGCATTCAAGTGCGGATTCTTTTATTCCTCTTAGCCAATCACTTCAGCGCCGGCCTCTTCTTTAGCCTCACTGCGATCGTGAGCACGGAAGCTTTCCTCAAGCTGCTCAAGCGAAAGACCTTTTGTTTCCGGTAAAAACTTGTTCACAAACAGAATCGAGCAAATTCCCAGCGCAACGAAGATGAAGAACGTTGTTGATAACCCAATGCCTGCCATCAAAATAGGGAATGTCAGACTGACTGCGAAATTGACCATCCACAAGCAGAATACCGTAACACCCATTCCCAGACCGCGAAGGCGCAGCGGGAAAATTTCTGAAAGCATCAGCCATGTCACTGGTGAAATCGCGCCCTGCTGAAATGCCAGGAACGAAACCGTTAACGACAGAACCACATATGGAAGTGCAGGCGATCCTTCCAGCACAAGTGAAAATATTCCGATCAGCAGCAATGCCGATGTCGTTCCGATCAGCCCTGTAATCAGCATCGGCCGGCGACCGACTTTTCCGAGCAGCCAAATTCCAACGAACGTAGCCAGAACGGAGATCACACCATTGGCAATATTTCCGATCAGCGCTGCTTCCGTTTGGAACCCGGAATCTCTTAAAATTTCAGTGCCGTAATACATGATGGAGTTTACACCCGTAATTTGCTGTACAATCGCAATTCCGATTCCTATGAAGACAATCCGGCGCACCCACGGCACTGCTAGATCTTTAAACGTAGCTTTCTCAAGCTTATCCTCTTTTTTGAAAGCGGATTCAATTTCAGCCAGCTCAGATGCAGCGCGTTTTTCGTCTCTGATTTTCTTCAAAACCCCTAAAGCATCTTCATTCCTTCCTTTTGAAACAAGCCAGCGAGGACTCTCAGGCATTCTGATCATTCCAAAGAACAGGAATACGGCCGGAAGAGACGCGATCACGAGCATAAATCTCCATACATTGGAACTGTCCCCCATTGTTGTCCCGAGGATGGCATTAAAAACAAAGGCCAACAGCTGCCCGGATACAATCATTAATTCATTCTGGGTCACCATCCGTCCCCTGCTTTCCATAGGTGACATTTCCGCTAAATAAGCAGGCACCGTCACTGATGCGCCCCCGACGGCTATCCCAAGCACAAAACGGGAAATGATCATGATTGTTACGTTTGGAGCCAGTGTACATCCAATCGTTGAGATAAAAAATATAATGGCAAGGAAAAGAATATTTTTGCGGCGTCCGTTAAAATCAGACATCCTTCCGCCAAGCACAGCTCCAAGTGCAGCTCCAAAAAGAAGAGAACTGGTGACGAGCCCCTCTGTGATAGCATTGAGATTAAGCTGATCAGGCTCACCCATATATGGTAAAGCCCCATTTAATACTCCGGTATCATAACCGAAGAGAAGCCCGCCGAAAGTCGAAACTAAAATAATTGTGCGTAAAAATGACATTTGACTGCCTTTTGTATTCATACCGTTTCCCCCAGTCTTTTTCAAAATCGATCACTGCGTATTTTAAAAACGTATTCTAGGGCTACAACCTTTCTCAAATGCCGAGAAAAAAGTTCAAAATGTCTCTTATCACTGGCTATATAACCTTCCCTTCTTTTCAGCATGCGTTGAAGTCAATTATTTCGGAAGCGATTTCATTATTGCTAAACAACAGTGGGTATATTTTTGGTGTCTGACTTAACGAGTTGTCATCTTATAGTCACTTTGTAGTGTTGTTATAGTAATATTGTAGTTATATATTTGTTACTTCTGCTAATATCATAATTATAAAAACGCTTTCAGTCAATATCATTTTCTGAATTTTTTTTCACTTCAAGTCGGTAAAATGACCACTTCATAGGGGAATTGAACTTTTTTCTTGCCGAGAATGTGGAATCATTATGTATGTTATGCGACATTTCTGTCATCCTCATTATGAGTAAGTGCTGGTTAACTCCTCCTATATAAATCTTCTCTGCATGATTCACTGCTCACACATTCAAATGATTGTTTCATATTCAAGACAAAAGGAAATAGAAAAGAAACATAAAGATGGCTAAATGGCTGGCTCTAATTGAATAAGAGGAGGCAATAAAATTGAATGAGATTTATATCATTGCAGGAATTTTATTGTTGGCAGCGGGGATGATTGATTTTATATGGACAACATTATGGCTCGAGAGCGGAGCCGGTCCGATCACAAGATGTTTATCTGCATGGCTGTGGAAAGGCTTCCGTAAGATCAGCGGAGATCACGCAAAGGTTCTCAGTACGGCAGGGCCGCTGCTGTTATGCATGACATTATTGGTGTGGATCGGTTTATTTTGGAGCGGCTGGACGTTTATCTTCTCAAGTGACCCTCATTCTCTTGTTGTTACTCAAAGTAAAGAACCAGCCTCCTGGTCAGATCGAGCTTATTTTTCTGGATATGTGATGTTTACATTAGGAAATGGCGACCTTACACCGAACGGAGCCCTTTGGAAGCTTGTGACAGTCGGTGCTACAGCTGAAGGTCTGCTTACAATTACTTTTTCTGTCACGTATTTAATTTCTGTCTTGAGCGCAGTTAATCAAAAGCGCTCATTCGCCCAGAGTGTACTGAGTCTTGGGCATAACGGAACAGAGATTGTCCAAACTGCGTGGAACGGGAGACAATTTCACGACATGGATCTGCTTCTCGCTACATTTTCTTCAGAGCTGGGAAAGCTGACCGCTCAGCATAACGCCTTCCCCATTCTTCATTTTTACCATAGCACACAGCGTGAGGAATCTTCCGTGATTGCAGTCACTGTACTGGATGAAGCGTTAACCATTTTGACATATGGCATTCCAAAGCAGTATCTTCCGAATCAGCTGCACATAAAAGAAGCGCGCTCAAGTGTTAAAAACTACTTAGACACCGTTCATACAGCATATATCCATCCGGCTGAACAAGAACCGCCGGAGCCCAACCTTATGAAGCTAAGGGAATGCGGCATACCAACCCTATCAGAACAAACCTTTCGAACAGCGATTAAATCTATAAAAGAACGGCGGCAATTGCTTTTGGGCATTGTTCAAGCGGGTGCGCGTAAGTGGCCTGTCCAAAAGTAAAGTAAAAAAGAGGATGCCTCCCAAAAGTCCAAAAGACTTTTAAGAAACATCCTCGATTTTTATCACAAAGATATAGAAGCTTCAATCTCTTCCATACGCGGCAGTGCATCTATCGCTCCAATTTTGGTGCAGACAAGCGCTCCCACCTTATTGGCAAAAGATACGATATCACGCAGCTTCTCAAACTCAGTTTCTACCGATTGAATCTTATCTGTACCAGCTAATTTGAATAAGGCTGCACCGACAAAAGCGTCTCCCGCTCCTGTAGAATCAATCGAAGTGACAGGAATACTCGGAATGATTTCATGTTTCTTGCCATTAGACAGCAGTGTTCCGTTTTTCCCAAGAGTCACAGCAACCATCTTGGCCCCGATGCCATGGAGGATATTGACGCCCTCTTCATGATCCTTCGCACCGGTGATGATCTCCAGCTCCTCGTCACTCACCTTAACAAAATCACTTAAAGCAATGGCTCTTTTTGCAGCACTAACAAACTCAGAGACTCTTCCCTTCCATAAATCCCCTCGATAGTTAGGATCAAATGAAAGAAATTGCCCGTTATCCTTCGCAATGGACATAAGCCGTAAATAGGCTGTACAAAACGGATCAGATAACAATGCCGTCGCTGAGCCAAAATGAAGGATTTTTGCTTGATTCATTTTATCCTGATCGACATCTTCGATCGTAAACAGAGCATCCGCGCCTCTATTGAAAACAAAATCACGCTCTCCGTTATTCTTTAATGAAACAAAAGCAAGCGTTGTAGGTGCTTTCTCATCCATCACCAGCATAGAGGTATCAACATGAACAGCATCTAACGTTTGCTTCAGAAAATACCCAAAGGGATCCTTCCCTACTTTTCCTGCGAAAGCAGCGTTCCCTCCCAGCTTGGCAATAGCGGCTGACACATTTGCCGGGGCGCCCCCGGCACTTTTTAAGAAATGGCGCCCTTCCATTAAATCAACATCCACATCGGTACAAAAGAAATCGATCAATAACTCCCCAATACAAACAACAGACTGACTTCGCATGTTATCACACTCTTTTTACATATTCTAGATTACAGTCTCAGTATATTACTTTCAGTCATAAATACAACCTTTTACATCGAATATTAGAAATATTAAATATATTCACTTACCTGGAGTACTTCTCAGCTCGGTGATGATCTGTTTATATCTTTTTTCAGTTAAAGGATAAAAGGCTATGATGATGATAGAGAGTAAAATAAATAGTCCCGGTATTAAAGCATTCATATGTTTAATCGCATTCAGTGACGTTACGGTTTGATCAGAATTCGCCACATATCCTGCGATTCCTAAATAGATCGCAGAAAACGAACCGGCCAGTGCAACACCTAACTTATTGATAAAACTCATACTGGAAATCACCACTCCGTCGGCACGAACCCCTGTCTTCCATTCCGCATAATCAACACAATCGGCAACCATTCCCCAAGCAAGCGTATTTAAAGGGGTTGTAAAGAACCCTGAAGCAAATAGCCAGATGAAAATGAGCGTCACCGAAGAATACGCCGTAAAATGCAGACCTGCATACGAAATCAGTGACAAAGCGGCCGATATGATCATCACATTTTTCCTGCCCCACTTCTCAGAAAAGTATGGAATAAACAAGTTACTGATGAGGGCTGCGCCAAAAAATAAAACGGTTCCAAAGAACACCAGTTCCTTATGATTCACGTTATACGTAAAGTAGTACACCATTGTACTGATTTTAATATTAAACCCGATTGCAAATGCTAAAAATGATGACGTTAGAATCAGCAAAGGTTTGTTTTGAAACAAAACAGATAACGTCTTTTTCATTCCCTGTTTCTTTGTTTTCTTAGGCGCAATCCGCTCACGCACAGTAAAGAAACTAAAAAGGTTCAAAGCGATGCTAACAATGGCATAGACGAGAGCTGTCATTTGAAACCCAAATGCCTGGTTCTCTCCTCCCAAAGCTGCTGCAAGCGGTGTTGCGCAAGAGATGGATAGAAGGATTCCGACATAAACCAAGATCATACGAGTCGTTGTTAATACCGTTCTTTCTTTTACAGAATTCGTCATCCTTCCCGTTAAGCTGTTCACCGGAATCGTTTGCATACTAAAGGACATGCCGAGCAGAATATAGGTAATATACGCATAGACGATGTTTCCCGTTGCTCCAAAGTGAGGAGTGGTGAAACACAGGACAGTAAATAATGCGAAAGGAAATGCAACCCACAGCAGATAAGGCCTTGCCTTTCCCCACCTTGTGTTCGTTTTATCTAAAATAACCCCCATAATCGGGTCAAAAATAGCATCCAGCACTCGCACAACAAGAAATAATGTGGCGATGACCGCCGGCTGTATGCCGCCGATGTCCGTATAATAAAACAGCAGGTATGCGTTTACAAATTGAAACACAATATTATACGACATATCACCAAAGCCGTATCCGATTCGTTCAAGCCAGGACAAACCGGCACTGGATTTTGTTTGATGTTTCGCCTTCATTACCGTTGCTTTTTCTGTTTCGATCATCTTTCCCACCCCAAGAATCCGTTTTCATTATTGATTACAAATCCAGTAAATAAGAGGGAGAATACGAGATTCTCCCTGTTCACTCAGCTATTCGGATAAACCATCACTTTTAAACATTCATTCTTAAATTGAAGCGCCCGCTCCATCGCCTCTTGCGTCTGTTCCAGCGAATATTGGTCCGTTACAAGATGCTTCGTGTCGACAATGCCTGAAGCGAGAAATTCGATTCCCTTCGGATACGTGTTGGCATAACGGAAGATCCCGTAAATATCAATCTCATTGTCCGCAATAAACGGCACATTGAGCGGGATCTCGTTCTGAGAAGGCAAACCAACAATCGCCAGTTTCCCGCCCCGGCGCACAGAAGCCAGTGCGGATTGCAATGCTGCTGGATTCCCCGCTGTTTCCCAAGCAACATCAACGCCTCTATCATTAGTGATCGTTTTAATCTCTTCAAGCGCGTCCTGTTCACGGATATTAATAATATGAGTCGCTCCCATTTTTTTCGCAGCTTCTAACCGCAGCGGCTCTAAGTCGGTCACGATAATTGTGCTTGCCCCAAACGCTTTAGCTGCCGCAACAGCCATTAATCCAACAGGGCCCATCCCCATAATCGCAATCGTTGATCCGGGCTGAAGCTTCGTTCTCGCCGCTGCATGGATACCGACAGAAAACGGTTCAATCAAGGCAGCATCCTCATAAGAAAGTGAATCTGGAATAGAGAAAACAAAGTCCTGTCTGATTTTGATATATTGTACAAACGCGCCGTCTACCGGCGGTGTAGCCAAAAACTGTACATCCGGACAAAGGTTATAACGTCCTTCCTTGCACGCCTCACAGCGTCCGCACGTGACACCCGGCTCAACAGCGACGCGGTCACCTACTTTGAATTGTTCAACAGACGAGCCGACAGCCGCGATTTCTCCCGCGCACTCATGTCCGAGGATAAATGGCTTTTCCACTACATAATTGCCTATTCTGCCGTTTGTATAGTAATGCAGATCCGATCCGCAAATGCCGACAGCCATCACCTTAATCAACACTTCATCCTGGCTGATGTCCGGCACAGGCAATGTTTCTATTCTGATTTCTCTAGTGTTATGCATAATAGCTGCTTTCATGGTTTTAGGTACTTTGTGAGTCATTACGGCAAATTCCTTTCTTTATGAACACTATTAACGGCATTTAAGCCGCTTCATCAAGAAATGTAAGTGCATACATTTTTGCATTTTCTGTTACTGCCCTCATTTTATCTGCTTTTCAACATGTTCAACAGCTTTTCATGCTGTATAAAAGGACAGCCGCACTGTACTTTTTGATTTTTCATATACAAAACAAGCAGGATTGATAAAATAGTACTAATAGGAGGTGCAGGTTTTATGGCTGAACTGGAAGATCGAAAACAATTTGCAGAATTGCTGGCACCTGGCGTAAAGTCATTAAAACTTCATCCAGATTATAAAGTCAGAAGAAATAAGAACGAAAAAACAGGACAGTCTTATTTAGACAACATTTCACACCAGCTGGGAGTTTCCCCAAACACGATTAAAAGCTGGATCGGACAGATGGGTGTGAACTATGTTCCCGGAAGAATTGAAGACGGAAAACTGTTCGGAATGATCTGGATCATTCTTGAAAAAACCGATATGAATATACAGTGGTTTACTGACCTGCTTGAGACCACCACTATACCGGTAATCAAACCTGCACTGCCTGTATGGGCGGCCTCATGTCTTAAAAAAGCGAAAATAGTACGGCAGGACAATTCATTCGGAGCACCGCTTGATCAAGATATTGAAAAAACAGTCAAGCGTTTATTTCCTGATGTTCTCGACCATAAAACGAATGCGCTTACAGAACAGATCTCTTTGACACACAACTTACCGTCACGCTGGTCGGGTCACTTTATAGGACGAAGATTTGACATCGAGGCGATACGGCAATGGATGCTTTCCCCATCACCCGTCTGTTTAATTACCGGATGGGCAGGCATGGGGAAAACGACTACTGCTCTTGAGGCAGCCTATTCCTGTATCGGCGATTCCTCAGATTGGCCGGCATTCAACAACATCATCTGGCTCAGTGCTGATTGGAAGGGATTAAGCTTTAGTGATTTTTTAAATACGATTGCCTATCAGCTCGGTCGAACGGAACAAATCGATAAATCCATAAACGAAAAACGATTTGTCGTCCGCAATGCTCTTGCCAATTATACTAGAGAAAAACCGGTCCTGCTGATCGTGGACAGCATAGACACTGCCGAAAGAGACATTCACGAATTTATCACCAGCCTGCCTCAAGGTGTGAAAGTCCTCCTCACAGCACGTGAAAACTTGAAGCAAACCTATCGGGAAGGCTTCGGTGAAATGGTAACCATCCAGCTGAGCGGACTTGAACAAACAGATGCCCTGGAATATTTTCATCAAGAAGTGAACCGCTGCCTGCAAATGTGCAACGATCCAACTAAACGAGAAAAGCTAGCGCAGCTGCTGGAACTATCCCCAGAACTGAAGAGCGGGTTCATTTCAGCAACAGCCGGAAACCCGAAAGCCATGGCACTCAGCATCGCCTATATGTCAGACGATGACATTCCCGCTCGGCAGCTGATTCATGAGCTCGGAAAGGCAGGCTACTCACTATTAGATCTGTTTGATTTTCTATTTGGGCGCACATGGCACAGATGCCATGAAGACACCCGGAAGCTATGGCAGGTGCTATGCTTTTTCAGCAAGCCGCCAGATGAAAAAAGCCTGGCGGCAGCGGCCGGATTAGACGCTCGCCGTTTTCATTACGCAGTTGAACAAATGCGGTCTTTTGCTCTGATTCAGCCCGAACGAAGCAAAGGAAGTACACAGTACTTAGCGCACCAAACCGTTGTCGCTTACGGAGAACAGCACTTATCCGAACATCACGAATATGAAAAAGAAGCCCGCAGCCGCTGGGCGCACTCTTATATTCATTATGCGGAAACCCATTTAAAGCGGGAACAACCCAACTCTATCTATTGGAGCTATCTCCTGGGACGTGATTTAGACCAAATCAAAAAAGAATGGCCAAACATCCTAAAGGTGATCAAATGGTCAAGCGAAACCGATCAAAAAGAAATTCTAATCGAACTCATCACCCGCATCAGCCATTTTCTAAGCAGAATCAACCTGCCCTTACGAATCGAATACGGACGTAAAGCCGCTGATGCCGCCCATCAATTAGGCCAAAACACACGAGAAGCCTTCTTCAGAATCGACACAGCGGGCTGGGCACTGATGGAAGTCAACGATTTAGACGGGGCACTTCAGCAAATTGAAGCCGGCCTGAAAACGCTGGAACAATCAGACACTGAAGAGCAAGACGTTCATGATCTAAAGGTATGGGGACTCGCACTGCAAGCAAGGCTGTTTTTAAAAGCCGGGCAACAGGAAAAATCAGAAGCGATTTTAACCGAAATCAAAGATAAACCGATTTCCCCTGCGATTCAGCACAGAGTTCTATTGGTTCGCGGAGACCTGAGCTTTGTGAAAGGTCATAATGAAGAAGCCATTCAATTATACGAAGCGGCAAATCAAATCAGCTCCATGTATGGGGGCGAAAAAACGATAGAAGCCTATTTCAATTTAGGTGTGGCTTACGTGAAGTATGGTCAGTTTGAGAAAGCGGAAGAAGCTTTTGGGCATATGCTCTATGACAAACATAACGCGAATCAGATTGAGTTGATCTATTATTTTTACGGGATGGCGCAGCTGTTGAACCGTAAAGGAGAGAAAACGAAAGCGATGGAAGCTAATCAGAAAGCGATTCGTTTGATTGATTCGTGGGAGCCTGCGATTGGGATTCGTGGTGAGGTAGAACAATTGGCAATGGTGATCAAAGAAAACGACTAGTACGTAGTTCTGTCAGGAATCTCACTCAGTTTCTTTATTATAAATAGAAAAGGCCAACTGAAGTCGCAGTTGGCCTTTCGTTTCTTATTAATGTCTACAAATGTACTGAACCAGATTTTCCCGTATGTATTCTTTCTCGTATAAAGGAAAGCGTATCATTTGCCAGCTTTTTGCGGCAAAGAACAATGCCGGAATGACCACAATTATAGACATATCTTTTCGGTTTCCCCCAACTTTCCCATAAAGAATCTGCATCTTTTAAGTCAATATACTGATCATGTTTAGCAGAGATCAGCAGAATGTTATCTTTATTAACTTTTGGCAAGGCTTGGCTAGGATCTGTGATATTCCAAGATTTCACTAATTCCTCATAGGTCACACCATTTTGTTCTAATTCTTCTCTTATGAATTTACCTGGGATCGTGTTCCATATTGAATAAGATAGGCGATTGGCATAAAAGATTGATACCATTACATCAATTTGAGATTCTAGGGTAGCAATTAGATTCGTAACCCATCCCCCTAAGCTTACTCCCACTATGATAACAGGGCCTTTTTTATTTGCTTTTATCCAGTGAATTAAGGCTCGTAAATCTACAACGGCCTGTCTTGACGATTCAATTGTACGATCAATATTTGCACTAATCATCAATTCGCCACTATACAGTGAATTTTCCGGTTCTCTTTCAAAATGGTATGGAAGAGAATAATAATACATGTTCCAGCCTAAATCGTTCATTATACGATTATGAAATATTTTTTTGATCCTATTGTACGAATCCATGCGCCAGCCATGTACAAAGATAACATTGGGTTGATCTATATCATTTTCATTTAAAAAAACCTCCCCTTTTAAAGTATCATTAAAAGGATTCCCAGATTGAATTAAAGATTCATAGCTAAAGGTTCCAATTTTATAATTTTTTCCTGATTCATTCAAATCAATTGAAACATCAGCTATATTTGCACTGTAAAATTCCTCTCTATCATCTATATCGGCTGTAAAAGCAGCAGAAAAATGTTTATCTTTGCTTCTTTTTCTGTGTAAATCATATAATGCCAAGCGATCTATCATTTTTGAGAAATGCACTATTAAGTCCTCCTTGGTAATCAAAAAAACGAATATTAGAGTTAATAATTGGATTGTCCTGTCTCCATAGAGTCGGAACGGATTTTATCAAGATGTTGGTGAAAGAATCTATCTCCATCGACAGTTTCTCTTTATACTTAACAAAAAAGACGAGTTCCTTATTGCAAGGAAAACATCGTCTTTTAGTAGCAATAAAAGCAGCAAAAATAGACATTTTAATAGGATTTCTCTTTGACAGTGCTTTCCCGGGGAAACCGTTTAAGAGTGTTGGTGGCACTATTTATCTAGATAACTGGGTCTTTTTTTGTCGTATGAGAGTATACCAATATTGTCTCCTGTCTTCAATAGAGAGAAAGGTACCAAAGGTTGGTTTCTGGCTACATCCCAAGAAATGCCTCGTGTTATTTTTCGAGAAGATGGAATTCAACTCACTTCTGGTTTTCAGCAGTCGAAGACGAGGTCCGTCCTGCGAGTCCTTAAAAAGCACAAAGTAAAAAATAAAGTCAAGATGCAAATAAAGCACGGATTGTATGATGAGAATTTTGTATTTTGATCGATTGAATAATCGATATCGGAGTTATCTATCGTTTATCAAAACTATTGAAAATCGATATAAAACAGTGCTGAAAAAATCAAACCACAAAAAACAGAAAAAAAAGAAGCCTCTCACAAGTTCGGTGAACTCATGAGAAGCCTCAAAAATTTATAAATGGCATCAAAAGGGCATCAAAAATGACGTCCGTTACCGACAACCCCTTGTAAATCAAGGGTTTTTTGTCGGTTTTACATCATTCCGCCCATACCGCCCATGCCGCCCATGTCAGGCATTCCTGCGCCGCCGGCATTTTCTTCCGGTTTGTCAGCGACAACAGCTTCAGTTGTTAAGAGCATTGCTGCTACAGAAGCTGCGTTTTGCAGTGCAGAACGTGTTACTTTCGTTGGGTCAACGATACCTTTTTCGATCATGTTTACCCATTCGCCAGTTGCAGCGTTGAAGCCTACGCCGATTTCTTCGTTTTTCAGGCGCTCAACGATGACAGATCCTTCAAGACCTGCATTGTGCGCGATTTGACGAATTGGCTCTTCAAGCGCGCGAAGCACGATGTTGATACCTGTTTGCGCATCACCTTCAGCTTCAACTGCAGCCACTTTGTTATATACGTTGACAAGCGCTGTACCACCGCCGGATACGATGCCTTCTTCAACAGCTGCGCGAGTTGAGTTCAGGGCGTCTTCGATGCGAAGTTTACGCTCTTTCAGCTCAGTTTCAGTCGCAGCGCCGACTTTGATGACAGCTACGCCGCCAGCAAGTTTAGCAAGACGCTCTTGTAATTTTTCTCTGTCGAACTCAGAAGTTGTTTCTTCCACTTGTGCGCGGATTTGAGTGACGCGTGCAGAAATTTTATCTGTTTCGCCAGCGCCTTCAACGATTGTTGTGTTTTCTTTTGTAACCACAACTTTAGAAGCGCGTCCCAATTGTCCGATTTCAGTAGATTTCAGGTCAAGGCCAAGATCTTCTGTGATGACTTCTCCGCCAGTAAGGACAGCGATGTCTTCAAGCATTGCTTTACGGCGGTCACCAAAGCCAGGAGCTTTAACAGCCACTGCGTTGAATGTGCCGCGAAGTTTGTTCACAACAAGTGTTGCAAGAGCTTCGCCTTCAACATCCTCAGCGATTAGAAGCAATGGTTTGCCTTGCTGAACAACCTGCTCAAGCACAGGAAGGATTTCTTGAATGTTTGTGATTTTTTTGTCTGTGATTAAGATGTAAGGATTGTCAAGAACCGCTTCCATCTTATCAGAATCAGTTACCATGTAAGGAGACGCATATCCGCGGTCGAATTGCATACCTTCAACAACTTCAAGCTCAGTTGTGAAGCCTTTAGACTCTTCGATTGTGATAACGCCGTCGTTGCCTACGCGCTCCATTGCTTCAGCGATAAGGCTTCCAACTTCCTCATCAGCAGCAGAGATCGCAGCAACCTGAGCGATAGATTCTTTGCCTTCGATTGGCTTAGAAATTTCTTTCAGGTTCTCGATCGCAACGTTTACAGCTTGTTCCATACCTTTACGCACGCCTACAGGGTTAGCGCCTGCTGTTACGTTTTTAAGGCCTTCGCGGATCATTGCTTGCGCAAGAACTGTCGCAGTTGTTGTACCGTCACCGGCAACGTCGTTTGTTTTGCTGGCTACTTCAGCTACAAGCTTAGCACCCATGTTTTCAAACGCGTCTTCAAGTTCGATTTCTTTAGCGATTGTTACACCGTCATTTGTGATTAACGGAGAACCGAATTTTTTCTCTAGAACCACGTTGCGTCCTTTTGGTCCTAAAGTTACTTTTACAGCATCAGCAAGTGCATCAACACCGCGAAGCATTGCGCGGCGAGCTTCTTCACTAAACTTAATATCTTTTGCCATGTGTACGAAACCTCCTCGAATTTTTAAGTATTTGTTTATTTAAGAATTAGCCGATAACAGCTAAAATGTCGCTTTCACGTAAGATTAAGTATTCAGTACCTTCGTATTTCACTTCAGTACCTGCGTATTTTGAGAAGATAATGCGGTCGCCCTCTTTTACTTCTAAAGCAACGCGCTCTCCGCTTTCTAACACGCGACCTGAACCAGCTGCCACGATTTTGCCTTCTTGCGGCTTTTCTTTTGCAGAATCCGGTAACACAATTCCGCTGGCAGTTTTTTCTTCAGATTCTACGAGTTCAATGACAACGCGATCACCTAATGGCTTTAACAATGTAATAACCTCCTCAATAGTATGAATATGTAATTTTAGCACTCAGCACTAAAGAGTGCTAACACAACTCTTATAATAAAGAATCTGACTTCCAATTTCAAGTGATAAGATAAAAAATTTTTCACGCTTACATCATTCTTTTCAGCTCTGATATCCCTTGGTTTTTTCACCCCCGTTCAATTATGTTACAATAGCTGTAGACAAAAGAAACCCACTTAACAAAGGAGTACATACCATTTGAGAAAACAGTATTGGTTTATTATTTTGACATATATCATCATGCAGTTTTCAGCAGTAATCGGGATTCCCTTGTTATTTAAATTCGGTTATGCGGGAGGACAGCCCACAAAAGAAAATCTGCTGCACGCGCAGGGCTTATGGTCCGTCATCAGTTTTATTGCCTGTCTGATTGTTGTATTGCTCATTCTCCGAACTGTGCCTAAAACTACGTTGCGAAACGAAAAGAAAGACTCTGTCGGACTATCGATCCTTTGGGCGATAGCCGGTTTTTTCATAGCCCTTTTCTCTCAAGGAATAGCCGGTTCTATTGAATATTATGTATTTGGCATCGGAAGAGAATCAGAAAATACAAAAGCCATCCTGGATGTGATTCAGGCAGTCCCGCTTATGATTATCGTTTCTTCTATCATCGGGCCAATATTAGAAGAAATCATCTTCAGAAAAATCATTTTCGGCGCGCTGTACGAAAAAACGAATTTCTTTATTGCCGGACTGATCAGCTCCATTATTTTCGGAATTGTTCATGCCGATTTGACGCACCTTCTGCTGTATACAGCAATGGGCTTTACCTTTGCATTTCTATATGCGAGAACCAAACGGATTTGGGTGCCGATTTTCGCCCATGTAATGATGAATACATTCGTCGTCATTATGCAGCTTGAGCCTGTTCAGAAATACCTTGAACAGCAAAGCACACAAATGCAATTGATTATTGGAGGATTACTTTCATGAGAAACCCGATAGTGTGGGGAATGATCTACTTTGCCGTAGGGTGCATCTTTACTTATCTCGCCGCAAGCTCACCAGGCAGCATGTGGTCATTTTACTCCATCCTGCTGATGGTGTTTGCTGCATACAACATCAGCATTTCTTTTAAGATGTTCGCCTTTTCATTTAAAACAAAGAAAAACCAGAAATAAAGAAAATCCATTTCTCTTCTATGAGAAATGGATTTTTTATGATGGCTAAGAAGAAACGTCATGATCGGCAGCACTGCTTTTCTGCGCTTTCCGATAGGCAGCCTTCGATATTAAAATACTGATTTCATACAAAATCAAGAGCGGAACAGTCACCATCATATGAGACAAAAGCTCAGGTGGTGTAATCAGAGCAGCAATCACAAGCAGCGTAAAGTACGCATACTTTCTGATTTTCGTTAAAAACATCGGTGTCACAATTCCAAGCCTTGTCAAAAACATAAGGATGACCGGCATTTGAAACAATAGTCCAAACGGAATCGTCAGCTGCAGAAGAAAATGAAAATATTCATTAATTCCAATTACCTGAGTGACATTCAAATCCTGAGAGATCCGTTTCATAAAATCGACAACAAAAGGAAATAAAATATAATAGGAAAAAGATAAACCCGCTAAAAACAGCAAAATAGAGATCGGAATGTAGCTGAGCGTTACTTTGCGTTCCCTTTCATAGAGACCCGGGCTCACAAAAGCCCAAAGCTGGTAAAGAATAACCGGCGAAGTCAGGACAATCCCGATGATAAACGCAAACTGCATAAACACATAAAGCGGGTCTGTCAGATTAAACGCATTGAGCGTGAGCTCCTTCGCTTCATCCGTTTCTTGCAAATACACTATAATCGGCTTCGCTAAAAAAAATCCCGCGATAAAGAAAACGACAAACGCCAGCGCCACAACCAGCAATCGTTTTCGAAGCTCCGCAATATGCTCCAGCAGCGACATTTGATTCACTTTCATTTGTGTCATCCTAACTTACTGATTCTCTTTCTTTTTTTCCTCATCATCACTCGCTAATCCTTTAGTAGCGTTTTTGAATTCACGAAGTGTGTCTCCAGCCGCTTTTCCCAACTCAGGCAGCTTTTTGGGACCAAAGATAATCAGAGCAACGATTGCGATAACAGCAAGGCTTCCAGGACCGATCGGCATATTTGGGCTCCTCCTTTCCGGTTACTCGATTTCCTCTAAAACAGAATAATGCTTCAAGAAATAAACCAGTGACTGAAGCTCTACAGCTAAATCTATATGATGAATTCGAATGTGTTCCGGCACATTCAAACGGGCCGGCGTAAAATTAAGAATACCCTTAATCCCTAACGCAACCAATCTGTCGGTAATCGATTGGGCCGCAACTGCGGGCACTGTCAGAATGGCAACTGATTCGCCTTTTACATGTTTTTCAAGATCATCGAGGTTAAAGACGGGCACACCGCCTACCTCAGTTCCTATTTTACTCTCATTTATATCAAAAGCCATAGAAATTTTCGTGTTATTATTTTTTGTGAAATTATAGTGAAGAAATGCTGTTCCTAAATTCCCGACACCAATCAAGATAACGTCTGTCATTTCATCCTGATCAAGTGTTTTTCGGAAAAATGACAGCAAATAATCAACATTATATCCGTATCCTTTTTTGCCAAGAGCTCCAAAATAGGAAAAATCCCTGCGAATCGTGGCAGAATCAACCTTTACGGCATCACTGAGTTCAGCGGATGATACACGCTGTTTTCCTGACGCATGCAGATTCTTTAAAAAGCGATAATAAAGCGGCAGCCGTTTTGCCGTCGCCTGCGGAATTTTTGATTGATCCTTATTCATTTTTGGTCCTCCAAATTATACTCGGATAGTTCTCTTTTAAAGTCACCGTTTTTCCCGCCTGTCTTTTCCAGCAAGCAGGTAGGGCCGATGACCATCCCCTTATCAAGCGCCTTGCACATATCGTAAACAGTAAGGGCACACACCGATGCAGAAGTTAGCGCTTCCATTTCCACACCTGTACTCCCTTTCGTTTTGACCTGTGCTTTTATATGAAGTATAACTTCTGTTTCTTTTATTTTCCAGTCAAACGAAATATCGACCCCGCTCAAGGATAGCGGATGGCACATCGGAATGATATTTGATGTTTGCTTTGCAGCCATAATGCCCGCCACCTGAGCGACAGCAAGTACATCTCCTTTGCCGATATCATGGCTTTTTATTTTCTCGTACACTTCACTCTTCATGTGTACGCTTGATACAGCCGCCGCAGTACGGACAGTCGAGGATTTTTCGCTGATATCCACCATCTGGGCTCTGCCCTGTTCATTAAAATGAGAAAATCCATTCATAGTAAAAACTCTCCTTAAACAGATCATACACTATTTTCTTCTCTATGTCTTATCCGGTCAATGTATTGTTTGCTGAGTTCTGGTTCATAAGCTACACTTAACTTATTATAGCAGAGGTGAAATAATATGATGATCTTACAAATTAATCAGCTTTCCAAATCATTTGGTGCTGATACTATTTTAAACAATATAAAGCTGGAAGTCAGAAACCGTGATCGCGTCGCAATTGTCGGAAGAAACGGCGCGGGGAAATCTACACTCCTTAAAATTATCGCAGGTCACCTTTCATATGAAAAGGGTGAAGTTATCAAGCCGAAAGATATCACAATGGGCTACTTAGCCCAGCATACCGGCTTGGATTCTAAGCTTACCATAAAAGAAGAGCTGCTGACTGTTTTTGATCACTTAAAAGCAATGGAAAAAGAAATGCGTACCATAGAAGAAAAAATGGCGGCAGCTGATCCAGGTGAACTGGAAAGCATCATGAAAACCTACGACCGCCTTCAGCAGGAATTTAAAGATAAAGGCGGCTATCAATATGAAGCAGATGTCAGATCTGTGCTGCACGGTCTCGGCTTCAGTCATTTTGACGATTCAACGCAGGTGCAAAGCCTGAGCGGTGGTCAGAAAACAAGACTGGCCTTGGGTAAGCTTTTGTTAACACAGCCTGACCTTCTCATTCTAGATGAGCCGACCAACCATCTGGACATTAATACGCTGACCTGGCTTGAACATTATTTGCAAGGCTATTCAGGCGCCATTCTGATTGTTTCTCACGACCGCTACTTTTTGGATAAAGTGGTGAATCAGGTGTACGAGGTATCTAGATCAGAAAGCAAAAAGTATCACGGCAACTACAGCGCTTATCTCGATCAGAAAGCTGCCCAATATGAAAAGGATCTTAAGCTGTATGAAAAACAGCAGGATGAAATCGCTAAGCTGCAGGACTTTGTAGACCGAAATCTGGCGAGAGCCTCAACGACAAAAAGAGCACAAAGCCGGCGGAAACAGCTTGAACGGATGGACGTCATGTCAAAACCGCTCGGCGACGAAAAATCAGCAAATTTTCATTTTGATATTACAAAACAGAGCGGGAACGAGGTCCTGCGGGTTCAGGATCTGACCATCAGCTATGAAAACCAGCCGCCGCTTCTGACAGATGTTTCGTTTAGGCTGACAAGAGGAGAAAGCGCCGCTCTTGTAGGTCCCAACGGAATCGGAAAATCAACCTTGCTGAAAACATTAATAAACACACTGAAGCCAGATCAGGGAACAATAGCGTACGGCTCAAATGTCAGTATCGGTTACTATGACCAGGAACAAGCTGAGCTGACCTCCTCTAAACGCGTCATTGATGAGCTGTGGGACGAGTATCCGGAGCTTCAAGAGAAAGAAATCAGAACGTGCCTCGGAAATTTCTTATTCTCCGGGGATGATGTGCTTAAACCCGTCCATTCCCTAAGCGGGGGCGAAAAAGCAAGAGTGGCCCTGGCCAAGCTGATGCTGCAAAAAGCTAACTTTCTCATTCTTGATGAGCCGACAAACCATCTTGATTTAGACAGCAAAGAAGTTCTCGAAAACGCCTTAATCGATTATCCGGGTACATTGTTATTTGTCTCACATGACAGATATTTTATTAACAGAATCGCAACAAGGGTATACGAGCTTTCTCCAAACCATATTGAGGAATACCTCGGAGATTACGATTATTATACAGAGAAAAAAACACAGCAGCTGGAATTGGAGAAAATGAAACAGCAAGAGGAAACTGAAAAAGCAACGGCTGCACAGAAATCCGACTCTAAACGTTCATACGAGGAAGAAAAAGAATGGAAAAAGAAAGAACGCCAACGACTCAGACGCATAGAAGAAATTGAAACGACAGTTCAGACCATAGAAGAAAAAATCAGCCACAATGATGAATTACTTTGTGATCCGGAAGTATATCAGAACCACGAAAAGGTACAAGCTATCCACGCTGACAACGAGAAACTCAATCAAGAATTGGAAAACCTATTATCAGAATGGGAAGAACTATCCACAGAAGAAGATTAAAAAAGTCAAGCACCTCTTTTTTAGAGGTGCTTTTTATCCACAGTAAATACCCTTATAAGCAAACGAAGAAAGCGGTTTATACACATTATCCACAAAATATTCTGAATTTATCCACTTTATTAACAGCCTCTCAACCCCTTTATCCATCTATATCTCCATAATGACTAACAGATATGTGGATAAATTGAGAATTATCTGTTAATAACAATAAAAAAGCCTCACGTCATTATGTCGTGAGACCTTGATAAGAAGTCAGTTCAAGACCAGGCTGGCCATTCATATCATATGATCCGCGAATCCCTTTTTCAAAAGCAATAGTACCGGCCGCAGCAATCATTGCAGCATTATCTGTGCATAAGGATAGCGGAGGAATGATGAGCGCTGTCCCCTCATGCTGGGAGAATTCCTTCTGTAACGCCGCTCTGAGCCCTCTGTTTGCAGCAACTCCGCCGGCTAAAAGAACCTGTTTGACACCATATTCTTTTGCAGCGCGTGCCGTTTTTGTCACTAAGACATCAATGACGCTATTCTGAAAACTGGCAGAAAGATCTTCCGGCGCAATGACCTGTCCTTTTTGAGCCGCGTTATGAAGCGTATTGATCACAGCGGATTTCAGCCCGCTGAAGCTGAAATGATAAGAACCTTCTTCAAGCCATGCGCGAGGCAGAGGAATAGTGTCATTCCCTGATTCCGCAAGCTTGTCAATCTGCGGTCCGCCTGGATACGGGAGCCCCATCGTTCTTGCCACTTTGTCATAAGCTTCCCCTGCTGCGTCATCGAGTGTTTCCCCGATCACTTCAAATGAACCGTGTTCTTTCATATAAACCAATTCCGTATGGCCGCCGGAAACGACCAATGCAAGCGCTGGAAAAACGATCTCTTCTACCAGACGGTTTGCGTATATATGGCCCGCTATATGATGGACTCCAACTAACGGAATATGATGCGCAAAGCTCAATGCTTTAGCGGCGTTTACCCCGATTAGCAGTGCTCCCACCAATCCCGGGCCTTCAGTAACTGCAATCGCATCTATATCACGATATGTCATGTCTGCTTTACGGAAAGCCTCTTCGATCACTAAAGTGATTTGCTCCACATGATGTCTTGATGCAATTTCCGGCACAACCCCACCGAATCGTTTATGGCTTTCAATTTGAGAGGCCACAACGTTCGAGACGATTTCTGTTCCGTTTTTTACAATCGCTGCTGCCGTTTCATCGCAGCTCGTTTCGATTCCTAATATATAAAGATCTTTTTCCTCATTCATTTATCGTCACCCACATAATTAACGCATCTTCCCCGTTATCAGTATAATAGTTCTTCCTTATTCCACCGGGCTGCATCCCGAACTTTTTATATAAGCTTTGAGCAGGGTGATTGGAAACCCTCACTTCAAGCGAAAGCCGCCTCGCCTCTTTTTCTTTACAAAGCTCGAGAGCTGAACGAAAAAGTGCTTCTCCTAAAGACTGGCCCCTATACTCTGGTTTAATCGCTATATTTGTGATTTGGGCGTCATCCATCACAATCCAAATTCCGCAATAACCCGCGATACAATCGTCCTTTTCAATCACGAGATAGTGGGCATAGGGATTTTCAAGCAATTCATGATAAAACGAATCCTTCGTCCAGGGAGACGTAAAGGAGGATGTTTCAATATCGTATACGTGATCAACATCATTAAGCTGCATTTTTCTGACTGCTGCTTTTGTTTTCATCCTATCACCCTACTTTTGACTTTCAATCCATTTCGCTTCTGCTTCTGCAAGCCGTAAATAATCCGGCACAAGCCCGTGAATATCAACAGCTTCCCTATCCGCACCTGCGTAAGCCAATTCTGAAGGGCGGGGATTATGCTGAGCCGCAGGCCCTATGACTCCTTTTGTTCCTAATACATCCAGTATCGTCTCCTTGTGTATGGATGTATCATGACCTAAAAACAAAACAGGGCGATCCTTCTCTTTTAGCATCTCCAGCCACTCTGTCAGCATCACGTTTTGATCCGGAACAGCCTGCTCTAAAAGCCCGTTTTTATATTCATAAAGACCTGTATACACCTGTCCGCGTCTCGCATCAAATATAGGGCTGATCAGACCATCAAAGTGACGTCCATTTGCCGCCAGCGCTTCAAGACTTGATACAGCAGAAATCGGAATGTTTAAAGACCATGCAAGTGTTTTGGCAATTGTTACACCGATTCTCACCCCTGTGTACGAGCCTGGACCTTTTGCAACAACAATTTTAGAAAGATCCTGCGGGGTTAGATCACAATCATTCAGCAAAGAATGAACAGCAGGCATCGCCCTTACAGAATGATTCTTTTTTAAATAAGTGATGTATTCTGCTATGACAGTGTTGTCCCGAAGCAGCGCTATGCCTAAAGTATAATTCGATGTATCAATCGCTAATATTGTCATGTCTACTTATCTCCTCACAAAGCATTTCATACCGATTCCCCACCGCTGTAAAGGTGATCTCTCTTTCATCATCACCAGCTCTTTTAATGACAATTTGCAGTCGCTCCTGCGGAAGCTGCTCTTCAATTAAATGTGCCCACTCCACTAAGCAGACACCTTGTCCGTGAAAATATTCATCAAGTCCCAAGTCTTCACTCTCGTCTTCCATTCTGTATACATCCATATGATAAAGAGGAAGTGAACCATCGTTATATTCTTTTATGATTGTAAACGTCGGACTGTTTACAACACGTGTAATTCCGAGTCCTTCAGCAAAACCTTTTGTAAAGGTTGTTTTTCCAGCTCCTAAATCGCCCTCTAATGTCAGGACGTCCCCAGGCTTTGAAAACGATGCAGTCAGCTTCGCAATCGCTTTTGTTTCTTCAGGATTTTCAGTTCTCCATTTTAATTGCTTCACACGAGTCACCCGTCTTATTTAAAATGATTATATCCTTTTTTCTCTAAAGTCATTGTTTCTTCTTCTGTCTTTAATATGACATTGGATTCTGTCTTTTCCCGGACACATCCAATCTTTTTAATTGGCAGTTGAAGTCTGCAGCACTCCTGCTCTAACACATCCCAGTCTTCCTTTGAGATCGTCCCAGTCAGTTCAAAATCCTCTCCGCCAAACAAAGCCCATTCCTTCCATTTGGAATTCAGCTTAGGCAAGTCTGGATGAACTGGAAGTAGGCTCTCGTCAATTTCTATTGAAACGGAGCTGGATTCTGCAATTTCATGCAGTTCACTTGCCAATCCGTCACTAATATCATTAAGAGCCACACGCTGAGCGTTCGAGCATAGTCTGCCAATACTCACTCTTGGCTGAGGCCGCTTATGCCTATTGATAAAGTAATTTGTTTCAAATGATGTTTCCGGATGGGAAGACTCTTTTAGCAGCAATGAAAGTCCAGCGGCAGAAGAACCGATTTCACCAGTGACAAAGACAATATCATTCGGCTTTGCCAAACTGCGCAAACAGGCACGTCCCTTTTCAACTTCCCCAATCACAGTCACTGTGACGACTAGTTTATCGGAAGTCGAAACTGTATCACCGCCAATCAGATCCATACAATATAGTTTCGCCAGTTCATTCATTCCTTCATACATTGCTTTGATTTCTGATTCCGTCCATTTTAAAGGCACTGCAAGTGACACTAAATAAAACTTAGGAATACCTCCCATAGCGGCAATATCACTTATATTTATGGCTAACGCCTTATACCCAATGTCCTCCGGCGAAGAATAGCTCAATTTAAAATGCACGTCCTCTACCATTGTATCGACACATATAATTTCCTGCACACCGTTTTTCGCTGTGTAAAGAGCGGCATCGTCTCCAATTCCTACATCAACGGAAGAATGGTGAATGGTCCGAGGAGTAATACTATTAATTAAATCAAACTCATCCATTAACCAAACCTCCTTTTGGTCTGACCATGTTTTATATGTACTGTATCTAGTGTATCGGATTATGCTGAAATATCCAAGATGTTGCTGATATAAAGAAAGCTTGGCTATCATACCAAGCAAAAGACGCAATAAAAGAAAACACAAAAAAAAACGAAAACATGATCGTTTCGTTTACAATAAATGGCGGTCCGGACGGGACTCGAACCCGCGACCTCCTGCGTGACAGGCAGGCATTCTAACCAACTGAACTACCGGACCATTTTAATTTGGTTGCACCCTTTGGGCACTCCTTATTTAAAAGGATAGATTTTTTTGGTTGCGGGGGCAGGATTTGAACCTGCGACCTTCGGGTTATGAGCCCGACGAGCTACCGAACTGCTCCACCCCGCGATGATATAATTAAGATAAAACAGCTTGGCGGCGTCCTACTCTCACAGGGGGAAACCCCCGACTACCATCGGCGCTGAAGAGCTTAACTTCCGTGTTCGGCATGGGAACGGGTGTGACCTCTTCGCTATCGCCACCAAACAATTGAGAGTGTTCTCTCAAAACTAGATAACAGGTGTGACATCATTAGAAATTAGGTTAAGTCCTCGATCGATTAGTATCTGTCAGCTCCATGTGTCGCCACACTTCCACCTCAGACCTATCAACCTGATCATCTTTCAGGGATCTTACTTCCTTGCGGAATGGGAAATCTCATCTTGAGGGGGGCTTCATGCTTAGATGCTTTCAGCACTTATCCCGTCCGCACATAGCTACCCAGCGATGCCCTTGGCAGAACAACTGGTACACCAGCGGTGCGTCCATCCCGGTCCTCTCGTACTAAGGACAGCTCCTCTCAAATTTCCTGCGCCCGCGACGGATAGGGACCGAACTGTCTCACGACGTTCTGAACCCAGCTCGCGTACCGCTTTAATGGGCGAACAGCCCAACCCTTGGGACCGACTACAGCCCCAGGATGCGATGAGCCGACATCGAGGTGCCAAACCTCCCCGTCGATGTGGACTCTTGGGGGAGATAAGCCTGTTATCCCCGGGGTAGCTTTTATCCGTTGAGCGATGGCCCTTCCATGCGGAACCACCGGATCACTAAGCCCGACTTTCGTCCCTGCTCGACTTGTAGGTCTCGCAGTCAAGCTCCCTTGTGCCTTTACACTCTGCGAATGATTTCCAACCATTCTGAGGGAACCTTTGGGCGCCTCCGTTACCTTTTAGGAGGCGACCGCCCCAGTCAAACTGCCCACCTGACACTGTCTCCCCGCCCGATAAGGGCGGCGGGTTAGAAGGTCAATACAGCCAGGGTAGTATCCCACCGATGCCTCCACCGAAGCTGGCGCTCCGGTTTCCAAGGCTCCTACCTATCCTGTACAAGCTGTACCAACATTCAATATCAGGCTGCAGTAAAGCTCCACGGGGTCTTTCCGTCCTGTCGCGGGTAACCTGCATCTTCACAGGTACTATAATTTCACCGAGTCTCTCGTTGAGACAGTGCCCAGATCGTTGCGCCTTTCGTGCGGGTCGGAACTTACCCGACAAGGAATTTCGCTACCTTAGGACCGTTATAGTTACGGCCGCCGTTTACTGGGGCTTCAATTCGCACCTTCGCTTACGCTAAGCGCTCCTCTTAACCTTCCAGCACCGGGCAGGCGTCAGCCCCTATACTTCGCCTTACGGCTTCGCAGAGACCTGTGTTTTTGCTAAACAGTCGCCTGGGCCTATTCACTGCGGCTCTCTCGGGCTTTCACCCTAACAGAGCACCCCTTCTCCCGAAGTTACGGGGTCATTTTGCCGAGTTCCTTAACGAGAGTTCTCTCGATCACCTTAGGATTCTCTCCTCGCCTACCTGTGTCGGTTTGCGGTACGGGCACCTCTCACCTCGCTAGAGGCTTTTCTTGGCAGTGTGGAATCAGGAACTTCGCTACTAAATTTCGCTCGCCATCACAGCTCAGCCTTATGGGAAACGGATTTGCCTATTTCCCAGCCTAACTGCTTGGACGCGGATATCCAATACCGCGCTTACCCTATCCTCCTGCGTCCCCCCATTGCTCAAATGGTGAGGAGGTGGTACAGGAATATCAACCTGTTGTCCATCGCCTACGCCTTTCGGCCTCGGCTTAGGTCCCGACTAACCCTGAGCGGACGAGCCTTCCTCAGGAAACCTTAGGCATTCGGTGGAGGGGATTCTCACCCCTCTTTCGCTACTCATACCGGCATTCTCGCTTCTAAGCGCTCCACCAGTCCTTCCGGTCTGGCTTCACAGCCCTTAGAACGCTCTCCTACCACTGTTCGAAGAACAGTCCGCAGCTTCGGTGATACGTTTAGCCCCGGTACATTTTCGGCGCAGAGTCACTCGACCAGTGAGCTATTACGCACTCTTTAAATGGTGGCTGCTTCTAAGCCAACATCCTGGTTGTCTAAGCAACTCCACATCCTTTTCCACTTAACGTATACTTTGGGACCTTAGCTGGCGGTCTGGGCTGTTTCCCTTTCGACTACGGATCTTATCACTCGCAGTCTGACTCCCAAGGATAAGTCATTGGCATTCGGAGTTTGACTGAATTCGGTAACCCGGTAGGGGCCCCTAGTCCAATCAGTGCTCTACCTCCAAGACTCTTACCTTGAGGCTAGCCCTAAAGCTATTTCGGAGAGAACCAGCTATCTCCAGGTTCGATTGGCATTTCACCCCTACCCACACCTCATCCCCGCACTTTTCAACGTGCGTGGGTTCGGGCCTCCATTCAGTGTTACCTGAACTTCACCCTGGACATGGGTAGATCACCTGGTTTCGGGTCTACGACCACGTACTCATGCGCCCTATTCAGACTCGCTTTCGCTGCGGCTCCGCATCTTCTGCTTAACCTTGCACGGGATCGTAACTCGCCGGTTCATTCTACAAAAGGCACGCCATCACCCGTTAACGGGCTCTGACTACTTGTAGGCACACGGTTTCAGGATCTCTTTCACTCCCCTTCCGGGGTGCTTTTCACCTTTCCCTCACGGTACTGGTTCACTATCGGTCACTAGGGAGTATTTAGCCTTGGGAGATGGTCCTCCCGGATTCCGACGGAATTTCACGTGTTCCGCCGTACTCAGGATCCACTCTGGAGAGAACGAAGTTTTGACTACAGGGCTGTTACCTTCTATGGCGGGCCTTTCCAGACCTCTTCATCTACCTCGTTCCTTTGTAACTCCGTATAGAGTGTCCTACAACCCCAAGAGGCAAGCCTCTTGGTTTGGGCTAATCCCGTTTCGCTCGCCGCTACTCAGGGAATCGCATTTGCTTTCTCTTCCTCCGGGTACTTAGATGTTTCAGTTCCCCGGGTCTGCCTTCTCATATCCTATGAATTCAGATATGGATACCACTCCATTACGAGTGGTGGGTTTCCCCATTCGGAAATCTCCGGATCAAAGCTTGCTTACAGCTCCCCGAAGCATATCGGTGTTCGTCCCGTCCTTCATCGGCTCCTAGTGCCAAGGCATCCACCGTGCGCCCTTTCTAACTTAACCGTTAAAAAGAATCACTATGTGATATCTTGTATTACTAATTGAATGTGATGTCTACTGTTATCTAGTTTTCAAAGAACACGTTTCGAAGGAATGATCCTTCAAAACTAAACAAGACAGGGAACGTTCTGTTTATAAGACCCAAGGTCTTATATTCCGTAAATATCCTTAGAAAGGAGGTGATCCAGCCGCACCTTCCGATACGGCTACCTTGTTACGACTTCACCCCAATCATCTGTCCCACCTTCGGCGGCTGGCTCCATAAAGGTTACCTCACCGACTTCGGGTGTTACAAACTCTCGTGGTGTGACGGGCGGTGTGTACAAGGCCCGGGAACGTATTCACCGCGGCATGCTGATCCGCGATTACTAGCGATTCCAGCTTCACGCAGTCGAGTTGCAGACTGCGATCCGAACTGAGAACAGATTTGTGGGATTGGCTTAACCTCGCGGTTTCGCTGCCCTTTGTTCTGTCCATTGTAGCACGTGTGTAGCCCAGGTCATAAGGGGCATGATGATTTGACGTCATCCCCACCTTCCTCCGGTTTGTCACCGGCAGTCACCTTAGAGTGCCCAACTGAATGCTGGCAACTAAGATCAAGGGTTGCGCTCGTTGCGGGACTTAACCCAACATCTCACGACACGAGCTGACGACAACCATGCACCACCTGTCACTCTGCCCCCGAAGGGGACGTCCTATCTCTAGGATTGTCAGAGGATGTCAAGACCTGGTAAGGTTCTTCGCGTTGCTTCGAATTAAACCACATGCTCCACCGCTTGTGCGGGCCCCCGTCAATTCCTTTGAGTTTCAGTCTTGCGACCGTACTCCCCAGGCGGAGTGCTTAATGCGTTAGCTGCAGCACTAAGGGGCGGAAACCCCCTAACACTTAGCACTCATCGTTTACGGCGTGGACTACCAGGGTATCTAATCCTGTTCGCTCCCCACGCTTTCGCTCCTCAGCGTCAGTTACAGACCAGAGAGTCGCCTTCGCCACTGGTGTTCCTCCACATCTCTACGCATTCTTATCGAGCGACTTAACTATCATACTATTAATTGATGTTAAAGTCAAGATGTTTTTTCGAATGTTTTTTTAAATCTTTTTGATTCGACTTTATCTATTATACACATTCTGAAGTGTTTGTAAACACCTTCGAAAAACTTTTTTGTTTTCATTTTTTGTGCTGTTCATCAGCGACATTTAATACTATACCATGTGTTTTTTCATTGGTCAACACTTTTTCTATATTTTTATTTCGATTTTCTCATTTTCTTTTCCGCTGTTTGTTAGTCCGTATATTTTATCTGATTGAACAGATGATATAAAAACAAAATAATATAGAAAAGAGGCATGTTATGTTTTACTACAAAGAAGAATTGATCAATATCATTAAACCCGATAAGCCAGATCCGGCCGCAGCTAAAGTACTGCAGGAAATATTAGGCGGACATTATGGAGAAATGCGTACAATGATGCAATATTTCTTTCAAAGCTCCAATTTCAGAGGAAAACAGAAACAATATCGTGATTTGCTGCGCGGTATCTTCTTAGAAGAAATTGCCCATGTAGAGCTTGTGCAAAATACAATCAATGCTTTGTTGGATGAATCAGGCGGTGCTGGTGTCGGCAGCCAGGGTATAGATCACGCTCCCCTTGATGAAGCAGTTAAACATGCTAACCCGCATCATTACATTATTGGCGCACAGAGTTCACTCCCGGTTGATGCGGGCGGCAATCCTTGGAACGCCTCCTGGGTGTATAATCACGGAAACTTAATCACTGACCTGTTGGATAACTTGTTGCTTGAGTCTACTGGTGTTCTCCAAAAAACAAGAATTTATGAAATGAGCTCTAATCAGACGTTCCGGGAAACTCTCGCTTTTCTTATTGTACGTGACAATGCTCACCAAAATGCTTTCGCTAAAGCACTTGAGACTTTGGGCGTTGACTGGGTTAAGCTTTTTCCTGTTCCAAATTACGACATTAATAAATACCCAGAGTGCAGAAAGTATGTTGATTTGGGCTACCATAATGTACAGTTTAACTTCAGATTAGATGAAACAAGAATTGCAGAGATCTTCCAAGGAAAATCTCCAAGCAGAAATGGCGGCGAGCTGCAAGTAACCGAACCTCCAGCTGGATTCCCTGTTCCGGTTCTTCCGGACATGCCGAATGAACATAGTCCCGGCTTAGGGGATATGAACGCTTGATGAGCAAAAGGTTCTCAAGGATATCCTTGAGAACCTTTATTAATGTAAAACGTTTTTATTCAACTATAGGTGTTAATGTATCACCATTCCATACTTCTCCCTTATTTAATGTCCAGCTATCATTATAGAGAGCGGAAGCACCTTTGTTCACAGCCGGGCTCCATTCATCATTCCAGGCCAGATAATAAGTGGTTTTAGGGTATTTCTGTTTTATCGCACTCATAAAGAGGCTGTAATCAAAGCTGCCGGTTGCTGTTTGCGGACCAACTTCCGTGAAGGCAAATGGTTTATTAAGCGCTGTCAGCTGGTCGTATCCGCTTATCGAATATGGATCTTGAAAGTATGCATCTAACCCAACGATATCTACGTATGAAGCTCCCGGGTAAAAATTTGTTTTAAAATCTCGATTAGCGTCGGGGGAGTAAACCCATAATAAATGATCTAATCCTCTTTCGTCAGTCATATAATGATAGATTTTGATATAGAGCTGTTTATATAAGAAGATTCTTTCATCATCCTTTTGATTATATGACGTCAGCCCCCACCAAAACCACTCGCCGTTCATCTCATGCAGCGGCCTGAACAGAACGGGCACGCCTTGGTTTTCCAGCTGTTGAAGTCCGTCAGCAATTTTGCTGAGCATGGCGTTCAGCCGCTTCCCCTCTGTTGTTGTAGAGTCTAACAGTTTTTTATACTGATCGTTGGTAATCGGTGTTTTAAAATGTCCTGACTGATAAGCAGGATTTGCTAGATGCAGACTGATCTGCGGAATCCCTCCGCTTTTCCAGTACGATATTAAATCACTGTTGCAGCTCACGTCTATAGAATCTTCAATATTTGAGGTTTCAAGCCATCCCCTCGCGTAATCGCAGCCGTAAATGGCAGGTGATTGTCCGGATGCGTTCCGGATTCTTTCTGCTTCTGCCATAGAGAATGTGTCATGACTGTAACCGCCAAACGCACCGGAAAGCACCCTGTTTTCAGAACGATTCGGCAGGTGGGCAAGCCAATTCATCACATCTTTTGTTGTCTGCTGTGCTTTAGGATTAACAGGTGACACAGTATGTGCTTGGATCGGCTCAGCCAAAACGGCAGACGCAAATAAAAATAAGATGAACAAACAGATGATAGGTTTCTTTAACACAGAAATTCCTCCGTTCTTATGAAGGATGGGCTATGATCAGCTCGCAAGTTCCTTCTATTGAAAACTCGCCAAAATGGGCAGGTAAAATAAAGTGTGAGCCTTTCTTGCATTCATACTGCACACCGTTGTTTTCTATTATCCCTGAGCCTTCGACAACACTGCCCAGCAAATAGGTTTGATGAGAAGGGAAAACCGGCTTGCCGCTGACGTTCCATTTGTAAACTGAGAAATAATCTGACTGAACATAAGACGTAATCACGGCATCCTTCATTTCTTTCACCGACGGTATTGGTTCAGAGTCCGTATGCGGTATGTTTACGACTTCCATCGCTTTTTCTATATGGAGATCCCTTTTTTGGCCATGGTCATTACAGCGCTCATAATCGTATACGCGATATGTAGTATCGGAATTTTGCTGAATTTCAAGGACGAGGGTGCCCTCACACAATGCATGCAGCGTGCCGCTTGGCACATAAAAGAAATCTCCGGGCTTTATGTTGATGCGCCTAAGCAGCCCGTTCCAGTCACCGCTTTCTATAAGCTGTTTGAATTCTTCCTTCGTGCCTGCATGATGTCCCAGAATCAGTTCTGCGCCTTCTTTGCAATCAATAATATACCAGCACTCTGTTTTTCCAAGGTCTCCGTTTTCGTGTACCATGGCATAATGATCATCAGGATGCACCTGTACGGAGAGGTCCATGTTGGCATCAAGTACTTTCACCAGTAACGGAAACACGCTTCTTTGCGGAAAGCCGAAAAACTCCGGGCATTCTTTCCACACTTGATCCAGTTTTTTTCCTGCCAACCGGCCATTTTGAATAGTCGATGATCCATTGGCATGGGCCGAGACAGCCCAGCATTCACCCGTTTTTTCTGAAGGGATGCTGTAGCCGAATCTATCACGAAGCGCTGTGCCGCCCCATATCCTTTCTTTAAAAATCGGCTCTAAAAATAAAGGATGCTTCATGATGGAACCTCCCCGGATGCTTCTTCTGCTTTTAATGCCTGATCGGCTAAAACAAACGTTCCGATGATTCCGGCATTTCTGCCTAAACGGGGAGATACAATATACTCTTTTATACTTTCTGATAATTCAGAAAAATTAAAGTAGCTGTTCATTATTTTAGGTACATATTGATATATATAAGGGAACAGCTGGCTCTGATTCATGACGCCGCCGCCAAGAATCATTTTTTTGGGTGCCAGGATGAGGATATATTGTGCCAGAGCCTGCGCAATATAATATCCTTCAAGTTCCCAGACCTCATTTACATGTGATAAATCTGCCGCCTTGTTTCCCCATCGTGCTTCTAAAGCGGGACCGGAAGCCAGACCTTCGAAGCAATCCTTATGATAGGGGCACTTTCCTTGATACGTGTCATCCGGATGGCGGCGAATATAGATATGGCCCATTTCAGGATGTGACAATCCTTGCAGAAGCCGCCCTTCTATAACCGCGCCTGCACCAATGCCAGTTCCGATCGTGATATATAAGCAGCTGTCGAGGTCTTTAGCTGCTCCGAAAAGAGATTCTCCGAGCGCCGCAGCGTTTACATCTGTGCTGAATCCGACAGGAATATTCATTTCTTCTTTTATTGTTTTCAAGAATGGATAGTGCCTCCAGCCTGGTTTAGGCGTGGCAGTAATGGTTCCATATGTTTTACTGTTTACATCTATATCAACGGGACCAAAGGAGCCGATGCCGATTGCCTGCAGCGAGAATTGGCGAAAATATTGAATCACCTTCTCTATCGTTTCATCCGGCATCGCTGTTGGCAGCTCCACTCTGTCAATGATCGTTCCATCTTCTGTTCCGACGGCACACACAAATTTTGTGCCGCCTGCTTCAATACCGCCAAGCATGCAGATGGCCTCCTTGTTATCTCCGCGATCAGCGCCTTACATTTACCGAAGTGACGACAAATTTGTCATGCCGATGACGTGAAAAGGAATATTCAAATGGAATTCCGTTATCTAAGAAGCCCACGTGCTCCACTTCAAGAATAGGATCATCCTGCTTGCAGCCCAGATGCTGCTGATCCATCTCATCAGATTTACAGGCTCTGATTTTCCGGTGCGTTCCGGCAATCTTTAGCTGAAGCCTGTTTGTGATGTGCTCATAAATAGAGTGGTGCAGCACCTCATCATTAATGCCGGCTATTAAGTGTGTCGGCATATATGTTTTTTCCAACACATATGGCTCGCCTTCCACAATCCGCAGCCGTACAACATAATAAACCGGCGTTTTCTGATCAATTGATAAATGGGCAGCCACTTCCTCAGTGGGAAATTGCACCTCGAACTGAATGACCTTGCTTTTGATTGTTTTGTCTTTTAACAAATTGGTCAGTCCGAGGATTTCATTGCTGACGACATGGACATGATCATCCTGTATCGCAGATTGAATGATAAAGGTTCCATGACCGCGTTTTCTGAATAACAGTCCTTCAGCAACTAAATTATCAAGAGCTCTTTTCATCGTCATGCGGCTTGAATTGAACTCTTTTGCAAGAGATATTTCATCGGGAATCGGCTGATCGATGGGATATACGTTATTTTTGATTCGTTTTCTCATTTCATTTGCAATGATTTCGTATTTATTCATTGGTATCCTCCGGCAGCTGTAAAAATTTTGATATCAAATAAGCTTCTTTACCGATATCATAAGTTCTTTTCCCTGTTTCATCAATGTTATGGCTATTTGTTGTCTCTATTAGAAATCTTGACCGCCGGAAGACCTTTTTGCTATAGCAACCTAAAAACCATTTTTCTCAGCAACCTCTTTGAACCATTTTCCGCTCTTTTTGACCGTTCTTTCTCCGTCTTTCTCCAGATTGACTGATACAAATCCGTATCGGTTTTTATAAGCATTTGTCCATGACCAATTGTCCATAAACGTCCATAAGTGATAGCCTTTTACGTTTGATCCTTCCTGTATAGCGCGATGAATCCATTTTAAGTGCTCTTTGATAAATTCAATTCGGTAGTCATCTTGAATCATGCCCTGTTCATCTCTGAAACGCTCTTCCCCTTCAACTCCCATACCGTTTTCAGAAATAAAGCACTCGATATTCCCGTAATTTTCTTTTAGATTGATCAGGATATCATAAACGCCTTTTTCGTAAATCTCCCAGCCTCGGTGAGGATTCATTTTTCGGCCCGGCATGACGTAAGGATCGAAATACCTGTCAGGCAAAAACGGCGCATCCGGATTTGGCAGGTGCTCTTTGGCTTTTACACGTCTCGGCTGATAATAATTCACACCTAATAAGTCAACCGTATGCTGTTTAATGATCTCAAGATCCTCTTTCTCGTATTCAGGCATAAAGCCTTCAGTTTTTAAAATGTGTATGAGTTCTTTTGGAAACTCGCCTTTTACAGAAGGGTCTAAAAAAGATCGGTTAAAGAACGCATCTGCTATTTCTCCCGCTTTTACATCTGCCGGGTGGCTGCTTCTCGGGTAGGATGGCGTCAAATTTAAGATGATGCCGATTTTTCCATCCTGCCTCATCTCTCTGTAAGCCTGTATGGCGCGGGCGCTTGATAACATTGTGTGAAACCCGACTTGAACGGCTTCTTTAAAATCTACCTTGTTCGGATAATGAAAATCATATAAATATCCGCCTTCGACCGGCACGATCGGCTCGTTATGGGTGAACCATTTTTTCACGCGATCGCCAAACAAACGAAAGCACGTTCTCGCATAGTTTTCATAGGCGTCCACCGTTTCTCTGTTTGCCCAGCCGCCGATGTTTTGAAGTTCCATCGGCATATCGAAATGAAACAAATTGACAAAGGGTTCTATTCCATTAGCTATGAACTCATCAATGACGCTGTTATAAAAGTCCGCTGCTTTAGGGTTGATCTCGCCTGTTCCGCCCGGTATTAAACGTGACCATGAAATCGACATACGGAACGAGTTGTGGCCAAGCTCCTTCATCAGCCTGATATCGTCTTTATAGTTGTCATAAAATTTCGATGTGGATGCAGGTCCTACATGTTCAAAAAAGCGATAAGGCTCTTTTTCAAACCAGTAATCCCAAATATTCTTCCCTTTTCCGTCTCGATCGGCGGCACCTTCCGTTTGTGTCGCTGAAGCAGATGATCCCCACCAAAAATCTTTCGGAAAACGATACTGTTCTGTTTGAGTCAAGTTCTCTCTCTCCTTATGTCACATTTTGATGCTGTTATCATTTTGCTGTGCTGTTTCCTGAACAGCCTGTTCCTTTTCTTTTGCCAAATGTAATTTATCCATCGCTTTCAGGAACGGGAACCATATCACAAAGACAATCATCAGATTGACAAGCTGCATCACGCCGCCCATGATTGAGTTTGTCGCCATGATGCCATTAATAAATAGCGGAACCGTCCATGGAACCGTGACACCTGTTGGAGGCGGAACAAGTCCGGCGGACATGGCCAGATAGGTGACGAGTGTGACAACCATCGGCGCCAAAACCCAAGGCACAAGGATGATCGGATTCATCACAATCGGCAGCCCGAAGATAATCGGTTCGTTTACGTTAAAAATCCCTGGAGCAAGGCCGAGCTTTGACACTTGCTTCATCTGCCTGCTTTTCATAAATATGAGAATCGTAAACACAATCGCCAGCGTCATCCCGGTTCCGCCCATTCCCACTGTATAAATCTCCATAAACGGTTTTGAGATGATGTGCGGCACTTCTTTCCCCGCTGTGTAGGCTGCCAGGTTTTCCACCTGCAGTGTATTCCAGATCGGGTCCATCACAGAGTTGATAATGATTTGCCCATGCAATCCGAAAAACCATAGAATTTGAATGAAAAATACAGCAATCAGCGTCGGTATGATACCGCTTCCAAGTCCGACAAGCGGAGCCTGAATCGCATGATAAATGACATCATGCATATTGGTTTTGAAAAGCTGGGTGACCACAACGTTAATCAGCAAAAACACAGTCAATGTGATAAAAGCCGGAATAAGTGCGGCAAATGATTTTGCTACAGCCGGTGGAACCCCGGCAGGCATTTTGATCGTCAGGTTTTTTTGAACGATTCTTCTGTAGATTTCACCAGAAAGAAATGCCGTGATCATTCCCAGAAACATTCCTTTGGCACCGAGGCGGTCTACCGGAATGACCCCGGTTATGGCATCTCCTGTTTCCGGCTGAACAATAAAAGGCGTCAGCAGCAAAAAGGCAACCAAAGCGATCGCACCGCCAAATACAGCTTCGACCTGATAGCTTTTTGAGAGATAATAGCCTATACCGAACACGACGAAGACAGACATAATCCCCATGGTCGCCGTAGACGCAATGCCAAAATTGGACTGAAACGATGTGAGCATTGAAGCATTCATGATTTTATTTAAAAACGGCAGGTTCGTTAACACCACAAAAATGGACCCGAATATCGTAAGCGGGAAGGCCAGCATAAACGCATCGCGCAACACCTGTAAATAACGGTTATTATTTAACCTCCCTGCAATTGGAACAAGGAATTGGCTGATTTTCTCGAACACCCTATCCACCCCGATTTTTATAGATTCTTTGTTTTAAAGATGCCAAGCAGCTCTTTTACCAATTCTTTCATGGTCAATGTTGACATCAGGTGATCTTCCGCGTGCATAAGCAGCAATGAGAAATTGGCTGCCTCGCCGCTTGATTCTTTCTGTATCATTTGAAAGTGAATGTCATGGGCTGCAGATAGAGCATCCTCAGCCTGGGCAATAAGGGCATCTGCCTCCCCCCTGTTTCCTTCCTTGTAGGCGCGCAGTGATTGAATGATGCAGCTGCGGGCATTGCCGCTGTGGAGAATGAGCTGAAAGCTGATTTGTTCGTCTGTTAAGTCGGCAATTTTTATGTGCTCCATCATTGTTGCCCCATTAATGACAAAGCCTGTTCATATGCTTTTTTGCCATCTGCCATTCCGTAAGCCATCATGTCAATGACCTCAACCCGAATGTTGTATTGGTCGGCTGCTTTTTGCAGTTCGTTTTTCAGAAAGCTCATTTGCGGGCCGATTAAAACCGCGTCTGCCTTTTGCATATCTTCTTTCGCTTTATCCTGGCCGACTGCCCAGATCTCCGCTTCCTCTCCAATGGATTGCGCGTATTCTTTCATTTTTGTCACCAGCAAACTGGTGGACATTCCCGAACTGCACGCAAGTAAAATTTTCTTCAATGGATGTCCCTCCCCTTTTATTAAAACGCTTACAAAATTCATTATAGTCAATTAATTTTAAATGTCTATACTTTTATATAATAAATATATTCATATTATTTTTCGTTCAACCATTTATCAAATTTTTCTATGGAAGATTCGCTCACAATATGTTAAACTCATCCTCGGAAACTAAATCAATTAAATAGCTATTTTTACTTGTATAACCTCAATAATATGGATTGAGGGTGTCTACCAGGAACCGTAAAATCCTGATTACAAAAATTGTTTATCACTTTTTTTGTAATCAGGATTTTTTATTTGTTAAAAAATTGAAGTAAAGGAGTTTGTTATGAATTTTAAAGTTTTTCTGCTTGCAGCTTCTACGATTGCAGTTGGATTGGTTGAGTTAATTGTGGGTGGGATTCTTCCTCAAATCGCAAATGATTTACACATTTCCATTGTTTCGGCCGGACAGCTGATCAGTGTGTTTGCGCTGGGATATGCTGTTTCAGGGCCGCTGCTTTTGGCATTGACCGCGAAGGTTGAACGGAAGCGTTTATATTTAATTGCGTTATTTGTTTTCTTTTTGAGTAACCTTGTCGCCTACTTCAGCCCTAATTTTGCGATGCTGATGGTATCAAGGGTATTGGCGGCGATGAGTACAGGGCTGATTGTTGTGCTTTCCTTGACGATTGCGCCGAAAATTGTGGCGCCTGAATACAGAGCCCGCGCAATTGGCATCATTTTTATGGGATTCAGTTCTGCCATCGCATTAGGTGTGCCGCTTGGCATATTGATCAGCAATTCCTTCGGATGGCGCATTTTGTTCCTTGGAATCGGACTTCTGGCGCTTATCTCTATGCTGATTATTTCGATCTTTTTTGAGAAGATACCGACGGAGAAAATGATTCCATTCCGGGATCAGATTAAAACAATCGCCAATGCAAAAATCGCCAGCTCGCACCTTGTGACGATGTTTACATTAGCGGGGCACTACACTTTATATGCTTATTTTGCCCCGTTTTTAGAGACGACTCTCCATCTAAGCTCTTTTTGGGTCAGCATTTGTTATTTCCTATTTGGAATATCTGCCGTGTGCGGAGGTCCTTTTGGAGGAGCGCTTTCTGACCGGCTCGGTTCCTTTAAGAGCATCTTGCTGGTGACCGGTTCCTTCGCCATCATTATGTTCTTATTGCCGCTGTCAACGTCGTCTATGATTTTCTTTTTGCCTGTTATGGTCATTTGGGGATTGCTGAGCTGGAGTCTGGCTCCCGCACAGCAAAGCTATTTAATTGAGATTGCACCGGACACGTCTGACATTCAGCAAAGCTTTAATACGTCTGCGTTACAAATCGGGATTGCCCTTGGTTCAGCCATTGGCGGTGTTGTATTGGATCAGACGGGGACTGTTGTGTCAACAGCTTGGTGTGGAGGATCGATTGTTGTGATCGCCGTTCTGTTTGCTTTATTTTCTTTAACAAGACCTGTTCATACCGTAAAAAAATCCTCCTTGTAAAGGGAGGATTTTTTTATTATTTAGCTGAAAGCTCGTCTTCAGTTACCCACTTATGATTTTTTACTTTTTCTCCGCTTGTTGTCGATGTATAGTCCACCATGTATACCGTTGTTTTTTCTGCAGAGTCGATTTCAGCAGTTGCTCCCTTCATGCCTTTCATGTGAGAGGCCTCTAAGAGTACCTGATCTCCGGGATTGAGGGGTTTATCTCCTGCATCTTTTATCTCTTCTTGGATCACCCATTTGTGATGATCAACTCGCTGTCCTCCGGTTGTCGGTGTGTAAGAAACAACATATGCCGTTGTATCGTATGCGCCTGTAACTGTTGCTTCGGCGCCCTTCATCCCTTTCATATGAGAAGCATTGATGATGACCTGGCTGCCTATTTTATATTTAGGATGTGTCGATTCCGTTAATCCCTCTGGAACTTCAGCAGATCCGGAATGATCCATTTCTTCGTGTGAGCCGGAGTCCGAATGACTGTCATGAGTGCTTTCTTTTTTGCTATCGCTATTGCCGCATGCTGATAAAACTAAAATAAGAGACAGCAGTAAAATTCCAAGTGCCTTTTTCGAAATCTTCATGTTCATTCTCCTTTGCTTCATTTTTTGGTGTGAACCTTCACATCTGCCTGTCATACATGTTCTTTTCAAGAATACGATACCCCCGAAAGGTATGTAAATGTGCTAATATTCTCATAACATATGCTGCTGTTTGTCCTATTCCCCGTGATTCGCAGAATAAAACGCGCTGGATAAAAGCTGCGGTTGCGCGGCTTCGGTTAGTTTTCGATTACTTTGACATACACTCCTTTTTTGGCTTTCCGATAAGCGGCCTCTCCCATTTTTCTGATATGTTCAGATACTGATGAGGATGTGATCCATTCATTATGAAAGAAAATAGTAGGGTCGATGAGACGCATTTTCGTTTTTCGATGAAAATCATAATGAATGTCATCCTCTTTTACTAATATGTGAGGATGTATTTTTTCAAGCAGTCTCAGTACCTCGTCATTTTCTGATGAATGCAGAATGCCTAGTACCTCTTGGTCTGTTTTCAGCAAATCTTCGGCGGCGATGACATTGTGCTTCAGCGCAGCCTTCAGCGTTTGCGCTAAGTATTCATACCCATATACATTCACCGGGTTCATAAAGAAATCAATCACTTCCTTGTAATACACTCGCACAAACCATTCAGCTGTTTCGATACCATCTGGAAACACCCTTCCGTTTCTCACAACGAGATGATCCAAAAAGATTTCAGCTTCGCGCAGCGTGATCTGTCCATATTGATACATGTCACGCAGCGTGTAGTCGATGCGATCAGCACACAGCTCCGGTGCGGGCTGTTCGAGCAGTGTCCATCTTGTATCATTTAATAAAAGATCGTCAGCATCATAACCATGTTGTTTTAGAATTTCCGGGATCTCGGATTGGTCAATGACTTGTTGAAAAATGTTTTCATGATAATCTTCCGCTTCATTTTCAAATACAAAATCAATTACATGAGAAAATGCTGTGTGCGACACATCGTGGAGAAGACCGGCGATCTGCTCTTCTATGGTTCCCCCCAGCCTTTTGATTAGAAGCATAACGCCAATGGAGTGCTCATACCGGGTCACATTCCACTTTGGATTGACTAAAAAGCTGGCGCCGCCTTGATAAACCCCTTTTAATCTTTGTACGGGTGCGCTTTTTATGAGTTCTTCCAGTACTCCGTCTATTTGATGCCTGCCGTATAGCACATCGTTTATTTCCATCCTGTCACCTCAACATCTATTCTCTTCTTCGGGTGCATTGCCGGTCACATGTTTTCCTTTAATATCCACTCAGTAAGAAATATTACCTCTAGCAAACTCGATTTCTTTTTGAGTTCTATATCAAGGGATTGATTGACATCTTCTAGTCACATACATAATCACTAGCCGGTCAGATTTGCACATCATATTTACTTTCGGCACTGCCTTTTCATTTCCTTGTCATCTTGTAAATTCAATCTTTAAAAACGATTAATACTAGCTTAACACTTTAAAAATATAATGGGTTTGTCATTGAGGATCATATTTTTAGGAGGTTATTCAGTTGAAAAAATTCCCGAAGAAGCTGCTGCCTATTGCGGTGTTATCATCTATTGCGTTCAGCAGCCTAGTCAGCGGCAGCGTGCCTGAAGCCAGCGCCCAGGAAAAGAAAAAGGGGAATCAAAACGAAATTAAGAATGTCATCGTCTTGATCGGTGATGGGATGGGTGTGTCTTATACGTCCGCTCACCGTTACTTAAAAGATAATAAAAAGACAAAGGTTGTTGAGCCTACAGCTTTTGACCAATACCTTGTCGGACAGCAGACCACTTACCCTGAAGACCCTGAACAAAATGTAACGGATTCCGCTTCTGCCGCAACGGCTATGTCAGCTGGGATTAAAACATATAATAATGCAATTGCTGTGGATAATGACGGTTCAGAGGTCAAAACAGTTCTTGAAGCAGCAAAAGAAAAAGGAAAATCAACCGGGCTTGTTGCCACTTCAGAAATTACACACGCCACTCCGGCTTCTTTCGGCTCACATGATCACAGCCGGAAAAATATGAATTCTATTGCAAACGACTATTTTGATGAAATGGTGAACGGCAAGCACAAAATTGATGTCCTTCTAGGCGGTGGAAAAAGCAATTTTGACCGCAAGGACCGTAATTTGGTAAAGGAATTCAAAAAAGCGGGATACAGTTATGTGGATAACCGCAAGGACATGCTGAAAAACAAGGACAGCCAAGTCCTCGGCCTATTCGCTGACGGCGGCCTGCCTAAAAAGATCGACCGCACGAAGGATATTCCTTCATTAAAAGACATGACAAACACAGCCCTCGAAAAATTAAGCAAGGACAAAGACGGTTTCTTTCTCATGGTTGAAGGAAGCCAGATTGACTGGGCGGGGCATGACAATGATATTGTCGGCGCCATGAGTGAGATGGAAGATTTCGAACAAGCCTACAAGGCGGCAATTGATTTCGCCAAAAAAGACAAGCATACTTTAGTTGTCGCAACGGCTGACCATTCAACCGGCGGATACTCCATCGGTGCGGACGGCATTTACAACTGGTTCAGTGAACCAATTAAAGCAGCAAAGCGCACACCTGACTTTATGGCAGAAAAAATCGCCGACGGCGCAGATGTTGAAAAAACTTTAAAAACGTATATTGACCAAAAGAAATTAGCTTTAACTGCATCTGAAATTCAATCTGTTGAAAACGCGGCAAAATCGAAGGAAGTCCTTGATATTGATAATGCGATTGAGGAGATTTTCAATAAACGCTCCCACACAGGATGGACAACAGGCGGACATACCGGCGAGGATGTTCCTGTCTATGCGTACGGACCGTCCAGTGAGAAGTTTTCCGGCCAAATCGATAATACCGAAATTGCCAAAAATGTTTTCGACGCTTTACAATACAACATTAAAATTAAAGATAAGTAAGAGAATACAAGGTGTCCCGTTGCTTGTATAAGGAACGGGCTCTCTTTTTAATGGAGGACTTATGATGAAAAAGACTCTATCGATCTTATTTTTTATCGTCATACTTGCGGGCTGTTCCTCAAACGTCAATTCAGAAAAACAAAATACAGCCGGAGAGCAAACAGCAAAAACCACACCGCAAAGCACTTCGTCTCAAAAAGACAGTATAGATGAGTATCAGCCTAATGCACAGGTAACAGATGACCGGTCATTGCTGAAGGTCAATCAAACGTTTTCTGATGACAAAGGAGAAGCCATCTTAAAAGATATCAAACAAGTCAATCAAACTTATAAGATTGGAAACGTAGAGTTAACAATAAAAGAAATGAAGCTGATCCACTTACGTCCGGATTACAGCATGATTGATTATTTTCATGTATTAACACACGATGAAGAGTTTGATTTCGTTAAAGTTTTCGTTGATATCAAGAACACATCTTCCGAGAAAGTGAATTTTGCCCCGGTTGCATTGATGAAAACAAATACAGGAGAAACCTTTGATTGGAACAAAGATATTTACCTAGAAGAGTTGAATGGTGAATTAGAAGCCGGCGCCGAAAAATCCGGCAATCTCGGCTTTATTGTAAACGCAGCAAGTGGCCATGCTCACGATGAACCATCAGCTGATAAGAAGAAAAAAGAGATCAAGTGGATTGAAATCACAACAAGTGACGTTTTTGACCAAAACCATAAGAAAATCAGTGATTCTCAAAAGATCAAAATTGAATTTTAACGATTGCCTTCCAACACGGAAGGTTTTTTTATTGGTGAAGTTAAGCTGTCACCTTGTATGCCCATTTGATATCCAGTTATCACTAAAAAAGATAGAGTAAATCGAACTTCTTTTTCTTTCCTATCGTGATAAAAGTCGTTCAGTGAGCTATGAATTTCGTATTTGTCTCTTCTCCGCATACACCTGAGGTAAAAAGAAACTGGAGCGTTTGTATGGTCAACTTAAATCAGGTCAAAAAAAGCACTGTTGAACGATTAAGTACTAGTAAGATCAATAGAGTACTTTTGTTTGTCCATGACACAGTGCTAATTGTTAATCTAATTTTTTAATTACAATTGAAGCGTTTACGTTAGTTTGTGTCCCTCCTGCCAAAGTCTGCAGAGTCACTGCGGCAGCGGACGTATGATTTCGAAGAGTGAGGACATCGCCGGCTGCTATGGCTATAATAGCCTGACCGTTGTTTTGCTGAGTACCTGCACCTGAACCGTAGACTGTATTCGTAATCGGTGCACCATTTAAAAATAATGTAAATTGGTTAGGCTCTACTCCCGAAACAGAAAAAGTGACCTCATAGTCTCCCGGAGTGGTAATTGCAATTTGAGAAGTCCCGGGGGCATGTGTAATTCCAGGGGTGGTTATCCCTGTTGAATCAAAAATGACATCAGCCTCTATAGCTACTGTTTGAGCACTAAAGTTATAAATATACCCGTATTCGGATAACCCAGCTGCTCCTGTGCCGGTAGCTCCTGTGGCTCCCGTTGCTCCGGTGGCTCCGGCTGGTCCGACGTCACCGGTTGCTCCCGTCGCTCCTGTGGCTCCGGCTGGTCCGGCGTCTCCTGTGGCTCCCGTCGCTCCTGTTGCTCCCGTCGCTCCCGTTGCTCCGGCGTCTCCTGTGGCTCCGGTGGCTCCCGTGGCTCCGGCTGGTCCGGCGTCACCGGTTGCTCCTGTGGCTCCCGTTGCTCCCGTCGCTCCGGCTGGTCCGACGTCACCGGTTGCTCCTGTGGCTCCCGTCGCTCCTGTGGCTCCGGCTGGTCCGGCGTCTCCTGTTGCTCCTGTGGCTCCCGTTGCTCCGGCTGGTCCGGCGTCCCCAGTTGCTCCTGTGACTCCCGTTGCTCCGGCTGGTCCGGCGTCACCGGTTGCTCCTGTGGCTCCCGTTGCTCCCGTCGCTCCGGCTGGTCCGACGTCACCGGTTGCTCCTGTGGCTCCCGTCGCTCCTGTGGCTCCGGCTGGTCCGGCGTCTCCTGTGGCTCCTGTGGCTCCTGTGGCTCCCGTTGCTCCGGCTGGTCCGGCGTCCCCAGTTGCTCCTGTGGCTCCCGTTGCTCCGGCTGGTCCGGCGTCTCCTGTGGCTCCCGTCGCTCCTGTAGCTCCGGCCGGTCCGGCGTCTCCTGTGGCTCCCGTCGCTCCTGTTGCTCCGGCTGGTCCGGCGTCTCCTGTGGCTCCCGTCGCTCCGGTGGCTCCTGTGGCTCCAGCTGGACCGACGTCCCCTGTAGCTCCCGTGGCTCCCGTCGCTCCGGTGGCTCCGGCTGGTCCGGCGTCCCCGGTTGCTCCTGTGGCTCCCGTGACTCCTGTTGCTCCGGCCGGCCCTGGTGGTCCGGTGGCTCCCGTAGCCCCGGCCAGTCCTGGTGGTCCTGTGGCCCCTGTAGCTCCGGGCAGCCCTGGCAGCCCCGGTGGCCCTGGTGGTCCTGGTGGTCCTGGTGGTCCGGTGGCTCCAATACTGCCTGGTATACCGCGTAATCCACGTGGTCCCTGCGGCCCTCTTGCTCCCCTTACACAACAGCAGCACATACATGTATGTTTAGGCTCAGGATTTTTTTTAGGGCCTACTCTACAACTGGGGCTTGAAGAGTTGGATCCACAGTAAGGGCATCTATGTGACGGTTTGCGAGACATATTTTCTATTCACATCCTTTTATAACTGTATTTTCCATACACTTATTCATAATATGAAAAATGACGTTGAGTGTGAATGAATACGAAAGTATTTCTCCTGCTGCCATCGCCCTCAGAAAATGAACCCTTACATCTATAATCCTCTTGACAAAACCGTTGATCCGCAAATTGACTTCGGTTATTTCCGTAATGCCAGCAAGACCCTAAATGAAAAAAGAGTGAGAACATATAAATCTCACTCTTTTTCTTATTTTTGCTGTTTATTTTCTCTGATCTATAAATTGATCGATCTGCTCCATTACCTCTTCCATATTCATGCAACCCTGAAAGCTTTGATTGATTTTTTGAATCCCTTCCTTGTATCGGTCGTTATTCAACACTTCTTCCACTGCATGTTTTAAAGACTGCGCGGTTACATGGTCTTTAGATACTGTATAACCGGCTTGTAATTCAGTCAGCCGCTGGGCCACCATTGGCTGGTCCTTATCGTGCGGCATTACAACTAAAGGAACGTTAAAGTGAATGCCTTCATTTACACTGTTCATTCCTCCGTGAGTGATGAAAACATCTGACTGTTCCAGCACTTCCAATTGAGGCACATATGAAGCAATGATAAAGTTTTCCGGCGCTTGCTTTAATCTTGTCAGATCAGCTTTTTCTCCCGCAGCTATCACGACCTTGCCCCTGACATCAGAAAAAGCATCTATACATAAGTTGAAAAACTCTTCAGTTTCGTCTAATACCGTCCCCATTGAAATATAGATGACTTTCTCACCTTTCAATTTCTCAATCGGGAAATCAGTTTTTTCCGCTCTCTTTGGAAAGCTTGGACCGATAAATAGAAACTCACTGCCGAAACGATGGCTTTCCGGCTGAAAATATCGGCTTGTGTACACTACATTTAAGTCGCCTTTATTATTCATGAATTGAACCATATTCTCAGGTGATACACCGTAATTTTGTTTCATCTCTAATAATAGATCATCACACTCTTTATCCAATTGTAAAGGCACTTCTGAATCCGGATGCAGAGGCAATATCTTCAAATGCTCTTCATCGAATAAAAAGGAAGCAGATGAAGAGATGCCCGGGATATTGAGATAATCTCTGACCAGCTCTCCCGCACCGAATTTATCATAATAAACAAAATCAAACTGAATGCTTTTTGACAGTTCTTTCACGATATTTAATATGGCCAGAGATGTCTTTATATGAATTTTTAAGAAGGAGAGAATACCGTCAGGGGAACCTGTACGAACGGGAACTGTCCTCAGCAAATCCTGATGAAGGTGGACAGTCGCTCCTACCGCTTCTAATTTTTCTTTATACCTTTCAGTGGAGATATAGTGGACATCATATCCCCGATCGGCAAAGGCTTTCGTAATGCCTAATGTAGGATTTACGTGGCCTTCTGCAGGAAAATTTAGGATCAATACTTTTTTCATTCTGACAACTTCCTCTCACTCGTATTCCGTAAGCTTTCATAAGACGATATGCAATTTGTGCCTGATTAGACTGATGTTAGTTATCACTATCGATCATAATTGGGGAGACCGACGCCATGCAAGTGACAAATGCACGAATTATTCTGCCACTTTAGGCTGATGCGGTTTTATGGCTATCAATCTGTTACGGTAAAGGATATCGCCAGCGCTGCCAGCGTCAGTGAACTGACAATCTATCCGGAACTCAGAGCTGCACGAAGCAGCTTAAAACATCACTAAAAAGACACCGTGTTCGGTGCCCTTACACTTTTCTGATCGTAAAAAATTTACGCAGAAGCCACGGAGCTGGTGTGAATCCGAGTGTTAACTGCCAGGCGCCAATTGCTTGTAATCCATATTCTCGGACGATCAGCATCTTTTGGCTCATGCTCCTGACATCTTCAAACCATACTTCATGCGTCCGTCCCTGCTCATCTCTGTAGCGAAAAAATGGCGATTGATATTCGTTTGAATATTGAATGGGTGCTTGGTACCTCATCGCTGTTTCAATTGATTTTTGATTTGAAATAGCTGAAGCCACTGTTCCCGGCTGATAAGGGATGATCCAATTGTAGCCGTAGAGCGGGACACCGATGATGATTTTTCTCCGCGGCACCTGGGCAATCGCAAATTCAATTGTTCTTCTTATTTCAGTAATCGGCGCAACAGGCCCCGGCTCGCTTCCCGCATGATGCCAGTCATACGCCATAATAAACATATAATTGACAACCCCTCCGATCCCTCCGTAATCATAGCCCCTCAGCCATGAAATATCATCACTTGTTTTTGCCGGAACAGCTATGGTCAGCACATAGCCACCCGGCTGCAGACGATCTCTGAGCTGACGCAAAAATCCTGTGAACAGATCCCGATCTGCGGCGCTCACTTTTTCAAAATCGATCATCACGCCGCCATATCCCCTTGTGGATACCAAGTTATAAATATTGTTAACCAAATTGGTTCTCGCAGTTGGATTGTTTAACACTTGGCGTACGAGTTCCGTGCTGAAGCCTGCTGAGGTTAAATTTGTTATTGTTGCAAGCGGCGTCACTCGTCTTCTCCATGTGGTTTCAATAGCGGCTGCGTCATTCAATTGATTTGCAATGTCGCCATTAGGCGCAATATGGTATTCGAAAATGGAAATCGAAGACGAATACGGTGCGTAATCATTGATTAAATCGCGATCAAGCTCCGGATTACGGAGCACGTAAAAGCTTAACGTTCCCGCAATATAGTTTGAGATATTAGGTATCGTTAGTCTCATTCCTGCTTGCAAGGCATTTGGGTTTATAGCGGGATTTGCGGCTCTTAGCCGTTCTGCTGGAACAAACGCTTTTGCCGCAATAGCTGCGAGCGTGTCGCCCGGCTGTACTGTATATACATAAAGAGGGATAAGCAGAGCCTGCCCCGGCACAATATTCGTTTCTTCTAACCCATTCACACCCCGTATTTGATCAACAGAAGCACCGTATCTTCTGCCTATGGAAAACAAAGAATCACCCGGCCGGACGATATGGATAAACATGTCTAACCCCCATTATTCGTTAGTCAATCATCATAGAATCTTATTAATGGGCTTCCTTATATATGATTTGCGATTTATTAAGTGGATGAGAGCAATAAAAAATACCAAGGACTCTTCCTTGGTATCCGTACATGTCATTTAATTTTCTTTTCCTTCTTCAAGCACACGCTTCAAATGTTCTGAGTCATGATTGAAATGAGCCATCATATATTCTTTGGCTGCTTCTTTGTTTCTCTTTTTGACTTCTTCAAATATGCTGCGGTGTTCACGCAGGATCGTTTCAGGGCGGTTGTCCCCTTTATAATTAAGGATTCTGCAAAAGTGAATCAGATCATTTACATGCTCAAGCAAATTTTTCAAATGTCTGTTATGGCTAAAATCGACAAGCAGCTGATGAAACTTTTGGTTTAAGCTGATCATTTCAGTTTCTTCCGCTCCGTTACGAATCGCGTTTTCTGTTTCTTCAAGCTGTGTTTCAAGCGTTTGAAGCTCTTCGTCATTCGCTTTGTCTATTACCAATTCGACAGCAAGCAGCTCGAGAGGAATTCTGATTTTATAAATTTCGTCTACATCTTTAGCTGTTAAAGAAGCGATTGAAAATCCATTCCGGTCATCTGCCCGTAACAAGCCGTCTTTCTCAAGCAGCCGCATAGCTTCCCGTATCGGAGAGCGGCTGACGCCGAAACTTTTAGCCAGCTGTGTTTCATTGATCCGTTCCCCCGGCTTAAAAGTTCCGTTAAAAATCATTTTTTTCAGCTGGAAATAAAATTGCAGGTAATAAGGAGTCGGCTTGTCTAATTTAAAATCATCCATATACATAATACCTCTTTTGAATAGATTCAGGGGTCTGTTCTTCATCAAAATCATATAACAGATAATAAAGGGAAGCAACAAACTGTCTTGTCAAATCCCAAAATTTGCGGTACGATATTTTTGCTAAACGACGGTCGACGGACTACTGTCAACCAATGAGATGATCCTCTCATGTGCTACCGAACAGTTCGCCCACTAGATCATTACATTTACAGCTCAGTATACAATGGAGGAAAAGCTATGCTCATTATTCTTGTTATGTTTCTTCTTGGAATCATTTTAGGCTTTATTGGTGCTGGTGGAGCCGGCTTTGTTATCGCTCTTTTAACCCTTGTTTTTCATATTCCGATTCATACAGCTTTAGGCACTTCCCTCGCCGGTATGGCTTTCACCAGCTTATCGGGGGCGTACAGCCATTACCGGGAAGGCAACATCCAGTTGAAAATCGGTTTAACGGTCGGATGCTTCGCTGCCGTTGGATCATTTTTCGGGGCAAAGCTGACATCTTTTATTCCGGCCGATTTGCTTCATTATTTGACAGCGGGAATGTTATTTTTATCAGCGATTCTCATTTTAATCAGGTTATTTATTTTAAAAGAAAAACCTCAAGTGAATCAAAGCAATGTATCAATGTATACAAAAGCCGTGATTTTAGGAATCGTATCAGGCATACTTTCCGGCACATTCGGCATCGGTTCTGCTCCTTTTATCCAGATCGGTTTAATGATTATGCTGAACCTGTCCATCCGTCATTCTGTCGGAACGACGATGCTTGTCATTATCCCTCTTGCTGTAGGAGGAGGCATAGGGTATATCACGGAAGGATTTGTTGATTATGTATTGCTGGTCAAAGTCTTGATCGGAACCATGTGCGGTGCGTATGTTGGCGCGAAATTCACCAATCTCATGCCAAAGGCCGTCTTGAAATCCGCAATCTTTTTGACTCCGGCCATCGCAGGCCTGCTTTTGCTATTTTAATGAGATCAAAAAAAACCTGACATGCCGTCAGGTTTTTTTGATTAATTTTGCTTCACGCTCTCCTTTGTTAATCTAAAAAAGGCGAGCGAACCGATAACTGCTGTAACAAACATGATCGCTCCCATCGGAACAGCTGTCGTCTCATCAATGCCCACAAGCGGCGAAACGATGGAGCCAAGGAGCAGCGGGAGCATTCCCAGCAGCGCACTTGCACTTCCGGCGCGGTGCCCCTGTTTTTCCATGGCCAGCGTAAATGTGCTCGTCAGAACCATGCCAATCGTAATCATATAGACAAAAATAGAGATAACCAATGCAGCGAGAGGACCGTGAATCATCGTCATCGTTAATAGCACGGCAGTCGCAATCATAGCTGTAATGACCGCCATGCGGAGCAGGCTTTTTTCATGAATGATTCCGCCAAAGCGCCCGATCATAAAGCTTCCCGTAATAATCGCCAGGCCGTTTATGCCGAATAAAATACTAAACACCTGCGGCGACACCCCATAAATATCCTGGTACACAAAAGGCGTACCGGATACATAAGCAAAGCTTCCTCCGTGAATAAATCCGACAGTTAACGCGTAGCCCATAAAAGAACGATCCTTCAGCAGGCTCCCCATCGTTCTGACAGATGTTCCGATTGAGCTTGGAATCCGCTTTTCCGGCGGCAATGTTTCTTTTAACTTTAGCGCAATAATCAGTACAAGTACAAATCCGATGATCGTTAAAAAGTGAAAAATTGTATGCCACGTTGCAAACGGCAGCAATAAAAGAGCACCGCCTGTCATTGGCGCAATCATTGGCGCGACTGCAGTAATCACCATTAACAGTGAGAAAAATTTAGAAAGCTCTCTCCCTGTAAACACATCCCGCACGATTGCCCGAGACAGCACAAGTCCCGCAGAGGCCGTAATCCCCTGTAAAAAACGGGCTGCCACTAGTGTTGTAATGTTTGGTGAAAGCGCACAGAACAGAGAAGATAACGCAAATAAGAAAATACAGATTAATAGCGGTTTCCGTCTTCCCTGCGCATCACTGACCGGCCCGACAATCACTTGACCTATGGTAAGCCCGATCAGACAGGCTGTTAAACTTAACTGTACAAGCGAGGCACTGGCCGATAAATCATCGGCAATGTCAGGAAAACTAGGCAAATACATATCTATATTAAGCGGGCCCAATATAGCAAGCATGCCGAGCAGAAACGCCAATGCCAAACGCTCTTTTCCAGTTGGATTTTGCAGCATTCTATCAAAACCTTCCCTTTAATCTAGTATTTATTTTCAATAGATGTCACTCCAACAATTGATTGAAGCTGTAAAACATTTGTATATTGTACCATAACTTTCAGCCAGTGAAAGCCGCTTAAAGATTGAATCATAGACACAAAAAATACCAGGGTCTGCTTCCCCCTGATATCGTGGTTTTAATGTAAATGTAAACAGCTGTTTTATACCCATAAGCGCAAGCCGGCCATAAGAACAACACCGCTGATAACTGTCATAGATAAACTTTTTGTTTTCATTGCAATCAATAGAGTTGGAACCAATACAACAGTGACCTGCCAATTCACTGTAAGAGAATCATTGGATTGAATCATGCAATCCTTCACAACAAGTGCCGTCAATATACAAACCGGCACATAGGAGAGCCATTTCAGCACAGGCACCGGCAAGGAAATATTCCGGACAACTAAAAATGGAACCACGCGGGGAATCATTGTGACCAGCGCGCAGCCGATAATCACCATCAGGATGTATGCATTTATGCTCATTTATCTGTCACCACCCCGATTGTCGCTACGATGATCGTTGACATGATGACAGCGAGATGAGACGGCATAATGAAAGAGAAAATAATCATCGCAATCACCATATAAATGATGAGAGATACATAGTGTTTAACCTTTGCAGGCACAACATGTTCCATCTGCAAAATCAGCAATGCTAAAAACATAGCCGTCACCGCAAAGTCGAGTCCGAACGTTTCCGGATCGGTAATCCATTTACCAAAGACTGCACCTGCCACACAAGAAAGCACCCAGCACGCATATGCAGTGAGATTTAAACCGAACATCCATCGATCACTAATCGGTTCTTTTTTTACAATCTTATTTGAAGCAACACCAAAGGACTCATCTGTCACCATCATGCCGATCCCCACATTTTTCACTAGCGAATACTTTGAAAAATGAGGAGCAAGCGCAGCACTTAATAGAAAATTTCGTAAATTCACAATAAATGTTGTCAGGATAATAGCGGACATCGGACTGTTTGCTGCTAACAAAGCACAGATAATGAACTGGGCGCCGCCTGCAAAAACCAAACCTGACAACAGTGTAATTTCAAGGACACTTAAATGCGAGGCAATCCCCACGATACCGGCAGCCAAACCTATACTGATATAGCCGATTAGCGTAGGGACACAATCTTTAAACCCTTGTATGAACGATGGCTCGCATGTTTGGGCATGAGTTAGTTCCTTCTCTGATATCATTCTGTTCCCCTCCTAGTCTAACATATTATACACATATACGTTATAGCTTACAACAGTATATAAGAGCTGATTTTAATGTGCTATAATAAAGCGAATATGACGTAAGGAGATACATGTATGGATGATATCCAAGCCATTATCGCAAAGAATCTTGCCAAACTCAGAAAAAGCAGAAACCTGACTCTTGATCAAGTTTCTGAGTTAACAGGCGTCAGCAAAGCGATGCTCGGACAAATTGAGAAAGAAAAATCGACCCCGACTGTCACCACTCTCTGGAAGATCGCAAATGGGCTGCAAGTATCTTTTTCTGTTTTTCTGAAAGAAGACAAGCCGAAAGTAAGAAAAATTAATCTCAAAGATATTGAACCTGTTACAGATAATGAAGAAAACTACATCGTTTACCCCTTTTTTCCCTACAATCCTGAAACAAAGTTTGAAATTTATGTTGTCGATCTGAAACCGGGGTGCATACATGAAGCAAAAACACATTTAGGAGAAGAATACATTTTAATTAAAGAGGGCGAGTTAACCGTCAATCTGCAGGACCAGAAGCATACGCTTGTTTCCGGAGACGCCTTGCAGTTTACGGGATCCACACCGCACAGCTACATCAATTCATCACAGGAAACGGCCAGCTTTTTTCTGCTGATGTTTTATCCTGAGCCGCAAGGATAACAAGAACCTCCCAACTTATATGTTGGGAGGTTTTTCAAATGCGCAAAAGGCTTGCAAATTGAAATCAATCGTTGTATATTAATTGATGTGTCAATCATTGATATATCAATTATTTTTTTGACAGAAAGAAGGGATGGGTTTTGGCATCATTTTGTTCTGAGGAAGCCGAGATTTTATATCAACTGCAAAGCGTGAACAAAGTGATTGGCGTGAAGTTCGAGGCATGCACGGGCATCAGCCAATCTCGTTTGGAATTGCTGACATTGCTTTATCATGCGGATGAGATTAGTCAAAGCGACCTTCAAAAAAAAGTCAATATCGATAGCGCGGCCGTCACAAGACACCTAAAACAGCTTGAAGCCAAAGGCATGGTATTAAGACGGCGCAAGCCCGAAGACAATCGGATTACCCTTGTGCGGTTAACAGATCAAGGAAGAAAACGAATCGAGTCTTCTAAGAAAGAAAAGGAGCGTTTCATGAAAGAAATGCTCGCAAATGTAAGTGCAGAAGAGCGCCGCGTGCTTATTGATGTGCTTGGGCGCATGCGTAACAACATAGATAATATCGAAGCTTAAAAGGAGTGTATCAACATGATTAAAACAAACGATTTTATGGAGATTATGAAAGGACGCCGTTCCATTCGCAATTATGATCCGACAGTGAAAATCAGCAAAGAAGAAATGACAGAAATCCTAGAGGAAGCTACAACTGCACCATCCTCTGTCAACGCGCAGCCATGGCGTTTTCTCGTCATCGACAGCCCGGAAGGAAAAGAGAAGCTCGCGCCGCTAGCAAGCTTTAACCAAACACAGGTCACAACTTCATCTGCCGTCATCGCTGTTTTTGCAGACATGAACAATGCAGACTATTTAGAAGACATTTATTCAAAAGCCGTTGAGCTCGGTTACATGCCGCAGGAGGTAAAAGACAGACAAATCGCTGCCCTGACTGCTCATTTTGAAAAGCTTCCTGCACAGGTAAACCGTGAAACGATCCTGATTGACGGCGGCCTTGTTTCTATGCAGCTTATGCTGACTGCACGCGCGCACGGCTATGACACAAACCCGATCGGCGGCTACGATAAAGAAAACATCGCAGAAGCCTTCGGATTAGACAAAGAGCGTTATGTGCCTGTTATGCTTCTTTCTATCGGAAAAGCTGCGGACGAAGGATACGCTTCCTACCGTCTGCCGGTTGATACCATTGCAGAATGGAAATAATACAAAGCTCCCAAGAATGACTCTTGGGAGCTTTTTCATTTTAGATAAATCCGCCATGCACACGGATCGTCTGGCCTGTGATCCATTGGGATTTTTCGCTCACCAAAAAGTCAATCACATTTGCGATATCCTCCGGTTCGCCAATGCAGTCGACTTGTTCAGTCCTTCTAGCTGCTGCTCGGTTTTGCCTGCATGAAACAGCTCGGTGTTCTCTGGCCCTAATGCAACCGCATTAATGGTGATTTGTTTCACGGCTCATTCTTTGGCTAGCTGACGGGCGAATTGCTCAACCGCGCCTTTTGTTCCCGCATATACGCTGTACGCAGGAGACATTTGCCTGACAACAGATGCAGAAAAGTTGAGGCTTCCCCCCCTTCCCCTCCATGTATTTCATCGCTTGCTGACAGACGAAAAACGGCCTCTTCCATCTACAAAAAAGAGTGATGAACAAATGAATTGTCACCACTCTTTTTTTCTATTCTATATTTTTCTTTCTGCCAAACGGCCACCAGTTTCCTTCTCCAAATGTCACAATGATTGCTGGCATCAAGAGCGGAAGAATGACAAGGCCGTAAAGCAGCAGCCCGATAATGATGACACTTGCCACCTGCATCAGCGTATTGACGCCTGATGGCATCATCGCCGCGAAAGTACCGGCCAAAATAATAGCCGCGGTGATGATGACAGAGCCCATTTTGCTCATTGACCTGATGACACCTTGATGAATGCCAAGGTGCACCTCTTCCTTAAATCGGTCCAGCAAGAAGATCGAATAATCTACGCCTAACGCGATCAATATGACAAAACTGAAGAACGGTACTGCCCAGCTGACGCCGGCGTTACCTAAGCCGTTTACAAAAATTAATTCTGTTATGGATATCGACGTATAATACGTCAGCAGCAGTGACGCGATCATATAAATCGGCATGATCATGGAGCGGAACAAAATCGTTAACACAATAAACAGGCCAATAATCATGATCACCATTGTTCTGGAGAAGTCCGTTGTGGAAAGCTCTTTTAAGTCAGCATTCACACTCGTGACCCCGCCGAATACGACCTGTGCATCCTCGAGAGGAGTGCCGTCCACTTCGTTTGCTACAGCTTTTTTGATTTGGTTTATTGTTGTAATGGCTTGTTCTGAATAAGGATTAGAATCCAAGACGACGCTTAATTGCACGCCTTTGCCGTCTTCAAAGGAATATTGGTCGATTGACTTCTTAAAGTCTTTATCCTTCATGACTTGATCAGGAATGAATATCCCTGTATCCCTTACGGTTGAGCTTTTGCTCATGTCCTCTAACATATCACTGGAAGCTGTCATGCCGTCAGAGATTTTCGTCAGGCCATCATTTGCACTCTTCACGCCCCCTGCAAGCTTCTTCAGGCTTTCTGTCAGTGTTCCAGCTTGCGCCTGCTGGCCTGAGATCTGCTGGTTCGCTTGTTCAAGTCCGGTTTGAATCTGTCCAAGCTGTCCGCTGATTGCCGCAAGCTGCTGCACGGTCTGTGCAGTATTGCCGGTTTGGGAAATCTGTTTACTTACGAGCTGCAGCTGCTGATTGATTTTGCCCAATCCGTCTGCCGCATCGCCCAGTGAACCGCCGGAGCTGCTATTTGAGTTTGAGCCAGTTTGACCCGCCATTTGATTCAACCCGTTTTCGATATCAGTTAAACCGCTTTGGACATCGGCAATTCCTTTTACCGTCTTATCTAGCCCGTCTGAAACCGAGCCTAGCTGTTTATCAATATATAAATCTTTGATTTTTTCACCAGTCGGCTGCGTGATGGTCAAGACAGAGTCAACATGCTCGACTTTCTCAATCGCTTTGCTGATATTTCCGAGATAAGGGATTGTATCAGCTGTTGTGAGATCTTTGTCTCCTTTTATGACAACATTGATCGGGAACGCTTTCCCTTCACCGAATCCATCTTTGATGGCCTCGAGAGCTTTTACTGATTTATAATCGCTGCTGATTTCCGCAGTCGAATCGAAGGAAATCTGGTCATCATAGGTCAAAATAAACGGAAGCGTGATAAACACCGTAATGGCAATAAACAGAAACGGACGCATAACGGAATGTCTGCCGAGAAACGCCCATAATTTGTTGTCACTGTGCGACAGCACTTTCTTAGAAGGCCAAAATAATTTTTCACCCAGCGTTACCATAAATAATGGCAGCAGTGTATAGAGAATGATCATTAAGATCCCTACACCGACTGCGACCCCTACTGCGGATTGGAAAATCGCAAACTTCGCAAATCCTAAGGCGGAAAAACCGACCAATACCGCAAATCCACTAATAAATAAGGTTTTTCCTCCTGTACGGTAAGCGATAAGCGCCGCTTCTTTTTTATCATGCCCGTTTGCTAACTCTTCACGGAATCGGGTAAGAAGCAGAATGCAGTAATCTGTTCCGATACCGAACAGGATGGCAACTAAGAAGGTTTGCGTAAACGTCGAGATCGGAAAATCCACATTGTATACAAGGATGCCCAGTATAGATTGACTGATCAGATAAGAGAAACCGACAACTACAATCGGGATAAAAGGCGTCACAACAGATCGGAACACGATCAGCAGTAAACCGATGATCAAGCAGACTGTGATCACTTCCGTTTTCTTGAGCCCTTCTTCTGAGCTGTGAGCGAAATCCTGATTGATGAGAGAGGCTCCCGTAATATATGCAGTCAAATCATTAGGAACGATTTTATAGATGTCATCCGCGATTTTTTCCGCTTTTTTATCAGAACCTGTAATCGTGACAGGAATGAGAATCGTTTTCTTGTCTTTTGAAATCAATTGGTCTTTGACTTCTTTTTCTGCTGTTAGAGGAGACGTTACTTCTTCTACACCGTCGATCTTTTTGACTTTATCAATCATTGTCCTGAGCTGATCCTCTGTTTCTTTCTTCAAAGCGTGGTCTAATGTAAAGACGATACTGAGCGAATTATTGTCTTCGCCCGCTTGTTTTAAAATCGCATTTGCTCTTTCTGAAACCGCATCAGCAGGAAGCTGGGCCTGCCCCTTTTGATTGGCCAGCTCCGTTAAGTTCGGAGAAAACAAACTCAATACGACGGTAAGTGCTAATATAACTGCTGCAATGGCCCACTTGAATTTGATGATTGCTCTCATTCTGCAGAATCTCCTCCTTTAAATTTGCTTTTTAGAATGGTGAATATCTCTATGATAGAATTTAAGTGTTTCTCATCTATATCATCGATCAGCTCTTTGAGAGCATTAAAAATGGCTGAATCTAATTCTTCCAGTATGCTTTCACCGCTGGCTGTGATGTTAATAAGCTTAGAGCGCTTATCACTTTTTGCCGGACAGTCATCCCATTCAACCAATCCCTTATCGAGCAGCTTTTTCAGCCTGTTCGAAATCGCGCTTTTATGTACATTTTGATACATGGCCAGGCTGCCGGGAGACGTTGGGCCCTTGACTTTTAAAATTTTTAACAGGTCTGCCTGCTCCCTTGAGATATGCTTGAAGACATCCTGATTGATTTCACGATGCACAAACTCTGTCCCTTCAAGTAATACTTCTACAAACAGGTTTATCGCCTGACATAGCTTTTGTTCATTCAACATCTGCCCCTCCTCACTATAGTTTATCCCTCTAAACTTTATGATCAATGTCAATTAGTTTATTCCCCTAAACTATGTCTGTCAACATATTTTATACACGAACACGACAATAAGAACACTTGTTCGTGTATAATAGATTCTATAAACGCGAAAGGGGAAAATTAACATGTCGGATTTTTCATTAAAATTGTATGAATATAACGTCTGGGCCAATCAGCAAATATTCAACCGATTAAAAGTACTTCCAAAAGAGGTGTACCGCCAAGAAATTCAAAGCGTGTTTCCATCGATATCGCATGTGTTGTCTCATATATATCTTTCTGATCTCGGCTGGATGGAAGTGTTTTCCGGCCAAAGCATGACCGATGCTTTGGCGTTAGCTGAACAACTTAAAGAACAGACAGAGGCAAAAGAAATGGAGGAAATGGAAGCCCAGTTTCTGACATTATCGGCGCGCTATACATTATTTTTACAGCAAAAAGAACAGCTCAATAAGCCCCTCCAGATTATAAATCCCTCAGGCGGAATCATGAAAACGACTGTTTCTGAGCTGGTTCCCCACGTTGTGAATCACGGGACATACCACCGCGGCAACATAACAGCGATGCTGCATCAGATAGGGTACGCATCTGCTCCGACTGATTATGGGCTTTATCTGTATATGAAAAAAGCATAAAATGGCGTAAACAAAAGCGGCTCCCACAATTGAGCCGCTTTTTTCGTATCATGTGAAGCATCGATAAACCTTAAAATTTCCTTCCATATTTCCTGTATAGTAAAAAAGATCAAAATTTTAGTGTTATAATAATCATTAAAAATATATTGCTGACTCAATAAACAATTTTCAATGGAGGAACACACAAAGTGACAGACGACATGACGAAAGACAATATAAATCAGCAAAAATTGGAAAGAGGCCTGAAAAACAGGCACATCCAGCTCATCGCCATCGGCGGGGCCATTGGAACGGGCTTATTTCTCGGCTCAGGAAAATCCATTCATTTTGCCGGACCGTCGATTCTATTTGCTTACATGATCACAGGGATCATTTGCTTTTTGATTATGAGATCTCTGGGTGAACTGCTGCTATCGAATTTGAACTATCACTCTTTTGTTGATTTTGTACAAGACTATTTAGGCGATATGGCAGCCTTTATCACCGGCTGGACTTATTGGTTCTGCTGGATTTCGATCGCAATGGCTGATCTGACAGCCGTCGGGCTCTACACTCAATATTGGCTCCCGGGTGTGCCGCAATGGGTGCCCGGCTTAATCGCTCTGATTATTTTACTGATTATGAACTTGGCAACCGTCAAGCTTTTTGGAGAATTAGAATTTTGGTTTGCTTTAATTAAAGTCATTGCCATTTTGGCGCTGATCGTCATTGGCCTTGTCATGATCTTTAAAGGTTTTTCCACAAGCTCAGGCGTCTCCAGTTTCACAAATCTCTGGAGCCACGGAGGTATGTTTCCAAATGGCATGCACGGGTTTATCCTCTCGTTCCAGATGGTTGTATTTGCCTTTGTCGGCATTGAGCTGGTCGGACTGACAGCCGGTGAAACAGAAAACCCTGAAAAAGTCATCCCAAAGGCGATCAACAATATCCCTGTCCGGGTGCTGCTTTTCTATATCGGTGCTCTTCTCGTGATTATGAGCATCTATCCATGGGATGTCATCAACCCTAGCGAAAGCCCCTTCGTACAGGTCTTTGTCGCGGTTGGCATCGTCGGGGCAGCAAGCATTATCAACTTTGTTGTATTAACGTCAGCTGCCTCAGCCTGCAACAGTGCAGTATTTAGTACAAGCCGCATGGTCTATTCACTGGCGAAAGATAAGAATGCGCCGGAATCAATGGCAAAACTGACACCGCGCAAGGTACCGAGAAATGCATTGTTCTTTTCAGCTATTGTGATTTTAATCGGTGTCACATTGAACTACATCATGCCGGAAGGCGTATTTACCTTGATCACAAGTATTTCCACCGTATGCTTTATCTACATTTGGGGAATTACCGTTATCTGCCATATGAAATACCGTAAAACAAGACCTGAATTGGCGAAAGCAAACAAATTTAAGCTGCCGCTTTATCCATTTACGAATTACTTAATTTTGGCGTTCCTGGCGTTTGTCCTTGTTGTGCTGGCATTAGCACAGGATACTCGGGTTTCTTTATTTGTTACACCGGTTTGGTTTATTTTGCTGATTGTGATTTATAAAGTAAGAAAATTAAAGCAGCAATAACCCTCTTACAGCTCCTGCCCTCAGAAATGAGAGCAGGAGCTTTTTTAATTGAATATCCAGAGGAGTTCCCATTTTTCTTTGCTCAAATTGAAAAATATGCTATATTGTTTGTAATAAATTGAGAAGGGATGATGGGTGGACAATGATTAACTAATCTTATTTTTCACGTTTGAAATTGTATATTTCAAATCATAAAAAATAGGATTAGTCTGCCCATTTTCTATATACGTAAGCGCTATTTATGAAGAATAGCTTATTTCATCATGGCAAAGGCACGGCTAATCCTTCCAAAACATTTGGGAGGATTTTTTTGTTCTCCCTTAAAGCGAGGGATATAGATGAAAGAACAATTAAAACTTACAAACGTCAGCTATGAAGTGAAGGATCTTACCATTTTTAATCACATACATGCAAGCGTTCAGCAAGGCGATATCATTGGGATTATCGGTAAAAATGGAGCTGGAAAATCGACACTGCTTCACCTGATCAACAAGGACTTAACTCCGTCACAAGGACAAATCCAATGGATGCAGCACGCCTTAAAAACGGTGCTGGTTGAACAGGAGACTGAAACGTATTCCTTTGAGAATCAGACACCTGCCGAAGTGAAACTGCTGGAGAAATGGCGCGTGCCAGCCCGTAATTTCAGCCAGTTAAGCGGCGGAGAAAAACTGAAAGCACGGCTGGCAAAAGGACTATCAGAGGATGCAGACCTGTTCCTGCTAGATGAACCGACAAACCATCTTGATGACATAAGCCTGCAATTTCTCATTCAACAGCTGAAAAATGTTAGCGGCACTGTCATTCTCGTTTCGCACGATCGGTATTTCTTAGATGAAGTTGCCACGAAAATATGGTCAATCGAAGGCCACACGCTGACTGAATATAAAGGGAATTACTCTGGTTACATGAAGTTCCGGAAAGAGAAAAGACTGGCACAGCAACGTGAATATGAAAAACAGCAGAAAATGATTGAACGGATTGAAGCACAAATGACAGAACTCACTTCATGGTCGAAAAAAGCCCACGCACAATCGACGAAAAAGGAAGGGTTTAAAGAATACCATCGTGTAAAAGCAAAGCGCACAGATGCCCAGATCAAATCGAAACAAAAGCGGCTTGAAAAAGAACTCGAAAAAACAAAGGCTGAACCTGTCGATCCGGAATATACTGTTCGTTTTTCAATTGATACAGCTCATAAAACAGGAAAACGGTTTTTGGAGGTTCAAAACCTGACGAAGTCATTTGGCGAAAAGACACTGTTTCAAAACGCCCGCTTTACGATTCAGCACGGAGAAAAGGTTGCCATTACAGGCCCAAACGGCAGCGGAAAAACAACCTTATTGAAAGTCATTCTTGGACAGGAAACGGCAGAGGGAAAGGTATGGATATCACCATCTGCAAAAATCGGTTATTTAACACAGGAAGTATTTGATTTGCCTTTAGCACAAACACCGGAGGAGTTATTTTATCAAGACACGTTCAAGGCGAGAGGAAACGTGCAGAATATCATGACGCAATTGGGATTTACAGCTTCTCAATGGACAGAACCAATTCAACATATGAGTATGGGTGAGCGTGTAAAGTGCAAGCTGATGGCATATATCTTAGAGGAAAAAGACGTGCTGATATTAGATGAACCGACCAATCACCTCGACCTGCCGTCACGCGAACAGCTGGAAGAAACACTGTCACAATACAGCGGCACACTGATTGTGGTATCACACGATCGTTATTTTCTTGAGAAAACAACGAACAGTAAACTCGTTATTTCAGACAATGGCATCGAAAAGCAATTGAAGGACGTTCCTTCAGAAAGAAATGACCGGGAAGAGCTTCGTTTAAAGCTAGAGACAGAAAGACAAGAAGTGCTGGGAAAGCTTAGTTTTATGACGCCAAATGATAAAGGGTACAAGGAGCTTGATCAGGCATTCAATGAGCTTACAAAACGAATGAAAGAGCTGGATCAATAGCGTGTAAGGGATACCAAGGGCTGTTCGCCCTTGGTATTTTTCAAGTTTTCGCCAAAAGATAGAGCCTTAAATGACATTGCCTGCAAAAGGCTACATTTAGCACATGCTTCCGGGACTTAAAAAATCAATGATAGACGCCACTTCTTCTTCAACAACCTCAGACATCTCAATGATTTTGGAATTCCTCATGACTCTATCGATTCCCATGACCTTAGCGTCTCAAAGGAGGGAATAAAATACGCCGCGACGCTATCCAAGTAGTCATTGTCTTTTATCGGACTAAACGCGTCCGCTAAGCAGACCGGCATTTTCACCTGCTAGCACAGCTGTCTCCGCATTTTGATATTTGTCATGATATAGCCCATCTTCTGATAGAGATGGACAGCTGTCTCGTTGTGCGCAAACACATGAAGCGCAAGTCTTTCCACGCCCATCTCTCTTGCCCTTTCATCCAGCGTTTGAAGCGCCAATTGAGCCAGCCCTTTTCCGCGATAGGCTTCATATAATCCAAAGGAATAAATAAACGCTTCCTTTTGTGGATGGAGCGGATCAGCATACAGCCAGAGCCATCCTATCCTTTCCCCTTGTTCATTTGTAATGTTACAAAAGTTGTGATTGCTGCTGTTTCGTCCATCCGGAATCATTTTCTCATATGCTTGCTCCGATTTCTCAATCGCCTCTTTTTCTGTCCAAGTTCCCGACGCTATGTTTTGTTTCGCATAATTTTGCACAGACATCCCGCGAAATGCTTTAAACTCTTCCACAGTCATATCTTCCAAAGTTAACGCCATCCTGTATTCCTCCTTATAAAAAAAGTCCAGCCAATGCCGGACACTCACTGCGTACAAATGAAAAGCTCTTCAATAACCCGTTTTAAGCCTCTGACTCTCTATGATTCGATAAGAGAAAAAGATTTCCTGCAAACCAGTATAAAAGACTGTAGGGATATAAGAGAAAAAAATGCATCATCTTTAAAAATGCAATGGCCCTGCCGCGGCGAAAAGTTTTTGGTCCATGATGCTGTGAACCGCCTCTGCCCTTGTGACGATCCCCACGATGATGCCCTTCTTTCTTAAATATCTTTGCTCTAATTAATAAAGCCCCCTTCCTACATTATTTGAATATTACTATTTCTAGAAAATCAAAAAGGATGCTACACCTTGTAACACCCTTTTTTGCTTCACTTATTGGTTTGTTTAGAAATGATGTGATGTTTCTATGCAAGCCCAATGATATTCTACTAGATGACGGCTGAAGATATGATGAAATGAGGAAATCATTTATATCCCCTGATTGATCCTCATGTATGATACAGAACATCTTGATTCATTTGCTCCAGCCCCATTTCAGAGAGCTCCTTTTCATTTGGAAAGCGTAAAGCTTTATTCATCTTCATATAAACGATAAACCCTTTTCAGCCTTTCTTCGAGCTGTTCAAAATGAACAAAACGAGCTTCTCTCAGAAACTCAGTCCCATCGATAAACAAAAGAAGCACAGGGACGGTGAAGACCGAAAATCGGCCGGCGACCTCTTCTACATCGTCAGCATTGATATGCCCCAATGTGATGTTTGGAAACTGATCCAATAATATTCTGAGCTGCGGCAGAACAGCATGACATACTGTACAGCCGGGTCTTGATATATAGATAAAACTGAATTGATGCTGCTTAATAAAATGCTCTATAGCATCTAATGAATGTAATTCTGTCATCTCTTTCATCCATTTACTCCTTCAAATTGGTCTATTTTTCATGACCAAGCATCGATACGTATCATTCACTATACACATTTATATTTATGATATCCGCTTTTTTGCTTTGCAGGGCACCTGCAAGTTTGCATGAAAATGGCAAAACAAAAGAACAGTTACCGCTTGCCAGTAACTGTTCTTACATACTTTCGTATTAAAAATGCAAAGCGTAAGCCCCTGAACCAATGAGTGCAACCCCGATGGAGACTGCAATCAGCACCACGTTATATTCAAAACCGCCCGCGCCATTTGCAAATCCTTTCGCTCCATGGACTTTTACGATGGCACCTAACATAATGATCGTTATGATAGCAGCTCCAAGCGGGAGGAATACACCTAAAATAAATAAAATTCCGCTTACTAATTCCCCAAGACCTGATAAAGCGGCCGCGACGTTACCTGGTTTAACCCCAATTGATTCGAACCATTGTCCGGTTCCTTTAATCCCGTATCCGCCAAACCAGCCGAATAATTTTTGTGATCCATAAAACAGAAACACCACACCAATCATAATACGAATAAGCAATAGTCCTGCATCTTCCATTTTTATCTCTCCTTATTTTTGATGTAACATGATGTGCTGAAAGGCAGCACATCATGTTATTTACCTCCAGTAAATTCCAGCGGTCATCTGTTGAATATATGTCTCTTTATTTCTCTTCATGCGTTATTACAATCCGTCTAACTCTCTCACTTCAAACGGCAGCAGCCCTTGTTCAATTTGTGTTCGATGCGGTTCATACTGCACAGGCAGCATCAACCTTCCACCCATTGTTTCTGGTGATTCATCATGAGCAAAGCCCGGCGGATCAGTTGCGATTTCGAACAGGATTTCCCCATGTTCTCTGAAGTAAACCGCATTAAAATAATTTCTATCCTGAACAGGAGTCACACCGTATCCGTGAGAAGCAATATATCTTTGCCAATCTAATTGATCTTCGTCATCGCTAGCACGCCAAGCGATGTGATGCACCGTGCCGACTCCCATTTGTCCGCGGCCAATAGGCGTTAATTTAAGGTCAATCACATTTCCGATATCACCGGCAGAACGAAAACGAACGAAGTCTCCTTCCTTGCCGACTTGTTCCAGTCCCATGATATTTTCTAATAGCTCAGCGGTTTTATCAGGCTGTGCTGATAACAGGGTTGCACCGCCAAAGCCTTTAATGGCAACATCAGGTGTTATATCTCCAAACGTCCACGTATTGGCTTCTCCTTCTTCTCTTTCCACGATTTCTAAGTGCAGACCGTGCGGATCATCAAATTCTACATATTGTTCTCCAAAACGCTCGATTTTGGTGTATGGAACGTTGAACTTTTCAAGTCTCTTTTCCCAAAAAGCCATAGCTCCCTTCGGCACGACATAAGAAGTCACGCCAACTTGACCGTCCCCAATGATGCCTTTGCGGGCTCCTGCCCACGGAAAGAAGGTGATGATTGTTCCCGGCTTCCCGCCTTCATTTCCAAAATAAAGATGATACGTACCTGGATCATCAAAATTGACAGTTTGTTTGACCAATCGAAGCCCCAGGACTCCTGCGTAAAAATCTGCGTTCTCTTGAGGGTGACCGACAATTGCTGTAATATGATGTATTCCCATCGTTGTTTTAGCCATTTTTACCCGCTCCTTCACATGTTCATTTAGATATACTCAACAAACTCATTCACAGGTTTCCGGTAACCGCGCGGCCTTCTGCTCTCTGTTTTTTCTTTCCCGATTGTAATCATCATGACAACCTCAAATTGATCATCTATATTCAAAATCCGTTTCACGGCTTCAGCATCAAAGCCGATCATAGGGCAGGTGTCCCAGCCCTTTTCCTTAGCACTCAGCATAAACATCATCGCAGAAAGTGAAGCATTCCTTATCGCCTCATCCCTCTTAAATTGTTCTCCCTTGCTTTCATAAAATGAAACGGTGTCTTGAACCATGTGGTCATACTCTTGCTTATTTAGCACCCCCAACACCTTTAATCCTTCATAGATGTCAGCCGCTTGCTGATATGCCTGCTTATCTCCTAATACCAAAAGAACCGCAGATGAGCTAAACACTTTATATTGTCCGTTTGCGGCCTGTTTCAGCTTTTCTTTTACACCCGGGTCTAGAACCGTCACATATTTTGTATGCTGTAAATTAAAAGCCGATGGAGCCAATGCAACCCATTCAAACATCTCATTAAGTTCTTCTTTCGTGATTGGATGATCCGATAGGAAGTTGCTTGCAGATCTTCTTTCTTTGACTAGCTGTGAAAATTCAGCCATTTACACCACTCCTCTTTTATCTCGAATTCGAGATATTATTTTAAAAAAATCACATTAGAAGGATTGAGATTCTATATACAAGCAGGTTTACGCTCGGTCATGGCTATTTATCTCGAATTAAAATATCTTGAATATGAGATAATAATAAAACATGGCTGTTCTAATGTCAACAGTTTTAAAAAAATAGTGGAATTTTCCACTGAAGCAGATGTTAATTGGTGTGCCATCACCGCTTGTTTCATAAGAACCTATATGTTTGGTGTGTGATCTTTTAGCCCGGCTCCAACTTTTTTTCTTTCACCTTACTTCCTTGCCAATTCTTTAATCATCAAACCTAATTCATAAATCCCCTTTTGAAGGTCTTCAAGCGATGCATAAGCATATGATAAGCGAACATAATTCCCTTTTTCCTGAGCATAGATACTGCTGAGATTGAGAAGAATCCCTTTTGATAAAGCTTTTTATAAAGGGATTTCATTGATATGGAGACTGTCAACCATTGGGCATTATCTAAAGAAGAATTAAAAAGCTTTATTCATGAAAAAGGCATGTCATCTCATGTACTGGTACCGGATGATGGCGAATCCTATTCATTTTAAAATGGAGAAAAGGGTTCATGTGGATAAACATGGTATTCTCCGTCAGCTTGATGCTCAAGAAAAGACCCTTCCTAAGAAGGGTTTTTTTAACCTGATTTTTTAAAAAAGATGGAGTATTTGGTTGATATCTTAAATCCTAGTTTTTTTGCTAAATGAATAGATGATTTGTTGCTGACATCACAATCCCAGCTAGGGGTGACGCCTTTTTCGAGACAATCATTTATAAAGGCAATCCCAGCAATATAAGCGAACCCCATCCCTCTATATTCTTCGCTTGTATAGATATCCATTTCCGCATGATCGCCGCCTAGAAATATGGAAGTGCACTCACTGACAACATGATTGTCATACAAAACAGCGAATCCAAATCCGTCTTTTAAAAAATTCGAGACTGAACCCCAATACTCCTCATAATAAGCTTTATGAAATTCAGTGCTGGTTGAAATGATATCTTCATTTATTCTTTTTAATGTAAATCCCTTTGGAAGCTGAAAAGCCTTTTTGGCAGAAATTTGTTGAGAAAGCGCATATCGCATCATTTGGTTCAATTCATCACGCAATACAGTTTTTATTACGCTGTCCCATGAACGATTGGGAGAATACAGCGTAAATCTTTTTTTGGTTTCTGCTCTCTTTTTGTGTAATTCAACGATACATTCGTTGACATTTTGATTCCTTTCAACCCCTGCAACATAATAAATGCCTGAACTGGTTCCTATCAGAAATGATTGATCATCTGCATAAACAACTCCTGGAATGGTTTGTTCTAATATTGAATAAACAAATGTCGGGCAACATGTTTCTTTATGATGGATCAATGCTTTGACATCACTATATTGTTCTTTCTTTACCTCCTGCAAACTGTACCCTCCTGTCACTTTCTCTCTTTTATTCTATCCATAAAAGAATTCCCTATTTTAAGGGACACTTCTGTTTTTTAGAACAGCCAGTAAGATGAGGAGATACCTACTCCTCTACATATTCATCTTAACTTTCTAAGAACGCATAAAAATAAAAACATACCAACATTGCTTGATAGATAGGTTATCAACATTGAATGCATATTTATTTACTTGCAAGTTTCTTAATGATCAAACTTAATTCATAAATTCCCTTTTGGAGATCTTCAAGGGATGCATAAGCGTATGACAAGCGAATATAATTCCCTTTTTCCTGAGCATAGATACTACCAAGATTGAGAAGAATCCCTTTTGTTAAGGCTTTTTTATAAAGTAATTTCATAGATATCGAAGGCAAAATTTTTAACCAAATAAAGAATCCCCCTTTTGGAATAGTCCAAACAGCTGCATTTTTCATATTGGTTTCTAAAGCGCTCGTTACAAATTGCCTTCTTATCTTTAATTGATGTCTCACACGTTCTAAATGCCGCTGATATTGGCCAGATGTGAACCATTCCGCCGCAACTCTTTGAGATAACGAACTGGATCCGTAATCTGTCTGCATTTTAATGTCAGATAAACGTTCAATCACTGGTTCCGGTCCGACTATCCATCCAATCCTTAAGCCGGGGCTTAACGTTTTCGATAAACTTCCTACATATAGCACATGGCCGTTTTTATCTATTGTTTTAATAGGATATGGCGGGTTTTCATCTATCCACAGCTCACGATATATGTCATCTTCAATAATGGGAAGCTGTGTTTCCTCGCTTGCTGCAAGGATTTCTTTCCGCCGCTCTTCTGACATTAAGATACCAGTCGGATTATGAAAACAAGGGTTTGTATATAATATGGCTCTCCCCCGTTCTCCCTTTGTCATATGAATATGGTTTGGCAAAAGCCCCTCTTTATCCATAGGAAGTCCGGTCAGATTCATTCCGGCTGATTGAAATACATGTAATGAATAAAGATAAGATGGCTGATCAAGAAAAACAGTTGATCCTCTTTGCAAAAGCCCCATTGATATAAGCTGTAAGGCTTGCAGTGCTCCTGAAACAATAAGAATGGATGAAGGAGAAGCCTGAATCCCGATTGTTTTTAAATAAACACTCAATGCCTCTCTTAAGGGTAAGTATCCTTTTGGTTCCTCATATCCGAACGCCTCTATATTTTGAGATACCTTGCCCATAATCTCTTTCATGGCAGACAAAGGAAAAATCTCATTTGAAAGTTCTCCTTTGCTGAGCTGTATAAGATCGGAATTTGATTCTGATTTATTGATTTCTTGAACAATTCTTCGGCTTGGCTGCTGGATTCCAGAAGTTACATATTTCTCCCAATTAGGTGCAGAATTCTTAGCTAACAGTGTCCAAGTATTGTTGATGACAACTGTCCCTTTACCCATTCTGCCTTCAATCAATCCATCTGCCATCAATTCCTCTAACGCTGTGATAACCGTGCTTCGATTTACATGAAAGTCTTTTGCAAGCGTTCGCTGACTAGGAATCTTACTTCCAATCGGCCACTCTCCATTTCCTATTTTCTCTTTTATATAGTCAATGATTTGTAAGTACTTAGGAAGCTTTCTATTCGTTTTTTCTTCTGTAAAGCTCATCAAAAGCAGTCTCCTTCTACTAAGTGGTTGGGTCATAAATTGCGTAACTGGTTGAAGTCATTTTATCAAATCTCTATTAGTATATAACACACTAAATCACTGGTTGGTTTTTGTAGAGAAGGAGTGAAGATCATGAAAAAGAAAACTGTTCAACTGATTATATCTTACAGTCTTATGATTGGATTGTGGGCATCAGCTTTTCCTGGAATTCGTGTAGGTTTGGAATACTACACACCAGAACACCTTGCTTTATTTCGTTTGTTAATCGGATCTATGGCGTTGTTACTTTTTGCTGCGCTGACTAAAATGCGCTTACCTGACATGAAAGATGTCCCTGTCATCTTATTATTAGGGTTTTTAGGTTTTGCACTATATCACCTTTTGCTTAATATCGGTGAAAAAACAGTTAGTGCCGGGATTGCAAGCTTACTCGTAACCACAGCACCAATCTTTTCTGCGGTGTTATCTCGACTGTTTTTTGGTGAACATTTTGGTTTTTCTAAATGGATTGGCTCTATCATTAGTTTATTGGGTGTGTCATTTATTACATTTGGGACAGGAGATCATACGCATTCTATGAAAGGGATTTTGTTTATCCTGCTGGCAGCTTTTGCAGAGAGTATTTATTTCGTTTTTCAAGCCCGCTATATAAAAAAGTATGGATTTATTCCATTTGTAACGTTCACAATTTGGGGTGCAGTCATACCAATGCTTGTTTTTCTTCCAGGTTTATGGGGAGAGTTTATACTCGCCTCAATGAATTCCACATTGTCTATCGTTTACTTAGGTTTATTCCCGACGGTTATCCCATACTTTGCGCTTGCATACGTAACTTCAATCGTTGGTCCTTCTGAAGCAACGACTTCACTTTATGTAACACCTGCTTTGACACTGGTGATTTCCTGGGTGTGGATAGGCGAAATGCCTGCATTTATTTCACTGCTAGGCGGAATAGTTACTGTCTGCGGGGTGTGTTTCACCTACATAAAAGGAAGCAAAATGAAGGTGGTAAAGGAGATTAAATAGTTCTAATTTTCTTTTCTTTACCGCCTTGATGCAAGGTATCGGTACTCTGCTTTCTGTCATTGCAGGAATGACAGGTTCCATAAAAAAATGCATGAAGAAAAAAACATACCAATATGATTTGGTATGTTTCTTTCTAAGATGAGCCTTTAACATTGATATCCATATCAATAGGTAGTTGATGATGAGAAGCCTTTAATGTTACATTAGTCACTGCTTAATCAATACTGATAACTCACCTTCAAATACTTTCTCTTCTTTATGATTATAAGTAAATATCAATACAGTAAGTATTCCCGTTCCACTTTTCTTTGGTTTCTTATCTACCACCTCAACAACTGAATGCAATTCATCGTCTGGATACACGGGTTTTATGAATTTAATATGATTCATCTCTGTTCCAGCGATAATATCGTCGCCATAGTAACCCTCTTCAATCCACAGCTTAAAAGAAATGGCTAACGTTTGTATCCCAGAAGCGATGATTCCATTAAATCTGCCTTGATTCGCTTTTTCCTCATCTACATGCATATATTGAGGGTCAAATTCTTCCGCAAACCTCATTACATTTTCTTTTGTTACCCTAAAAGACTTTGTATGAAATACTTGTCCAATCGCAAATTCATCAAACTTCATAAATACACCTCTTATCAAAATATTCCTTCAACAACTAACGCATTAAAAATACTTTATCATATTTCATGTAGATCATCCTTTCCATTCTTACCTATAAAACTTGTCAGATCAAATGTTAGGTTTGGGGAAAGACACATTTGAAATAGCCAACGTGACATACCCAAAGATGATTTTGCACATTAAATAAAAAACCTGCGTTTATAATAGGATAGCTTGTTTTTTTACAAACAAATCATTCAGAAACACATTTCGCCTTCTCTTTTGCTCAAATAAGATTGAAGCGTGAAAAAAGATACCAGTGGTATCTTTTTATATTTAACTATTCATTTAGCTCAAAATGAGATCACTTTGGTTCGTTCTTTATATCAAAAATGAAATTGGTATAAAGTTTTATTTTACAGATGAGATACGATACACTCCGCATCCCCTGTGAGTTTGAATTCCCCAAACCCGTAAGGCAGCAACATATGATCTCCTTTTTTAAAGTCATATGTACGGTCTCCGGAGATTATCCTGCCTTCTCCTTCGATGACACTGACAAGATGGAATGATTTTTGCTGTTTTAAACTTGCTGATCCTGTTAAATCCCACTTTTCCACTGAAAAATAAGGGCACTCTATCAATACGGCTCTGTGCAAATCATCTGTTTGTTCATATTGAACCGTTTGCTGATCCGGTGCAAATGGTACGTCTATCACATCTATGCTCTTTTCCAAATGGAGCTCGCGAAAATTGCCTTCTGTATCTTTTCGGCCATAATCATATAATCTGTAGGTAGTATCGGAATTCTGCTGCGTTTCTAAAATGAGAATGCCTTTCCCAATCGCATGAACGGTGCCGCTTGGCACATAGAAGAAATCCCCCGGTTTTACCTTTACGCGGCGCAGGAGTTCGTCCCATTTTCCAACTTCTATCATCGAGATCAGTTCTTCCTTTGTTTTTGCGTTGTGGCCATAAACGATTTCTGCATCTTCTTGGCAGTCTATGATATACCAGCATTCCGTTTTTCCGAGCTCCCCTTTTTCGCGCATTTTTGCATACTCATCTTTCGGATGCACCTGAACGGATAAGTCTTGATTGGCATCCAGTATTTTTGTGAGAAGAGGGAAGCGGTCCCCCTTCAGATGTCCGAATAAATGCCGATGATGGTCCCATAATTCGCTGAGCGTAAGCCCCTTGTATATCCCGTTTTGAACAATGCTTTGTCCATTTTGATGTGCTGCAAAAGCCCAGCATTCTGCCGTCCGTTCTGACGGAATGTCATAGCCGAAAGCTGTTAAAGCGGTGCCGCCCCAAATCTTTTCTTTGAAAACTGGCTTGAAAAATAGCGGTTCAGCCATCATGAAATCCTCCCCTTTATATGATTTCATCCAGGAGTTTGTATGCTTCTTCTTTTGTCTGCACAGAGAGCAGCCTTTCCCTATAGCTGTCATCCATCAGTTTTCGAGATAGCATTTGCAGCAGTTTCAGATGCTGGTTCCCTCCGCTATCTTTCGGTACAGCGATCATAAAGATTAACTTTGCTTCTGATCCATCAAGACTGTTCCAGTCAATGCCTGATTGTTTGATTCCGAATGCCACACTAGGCTTCTTGACCGCATCAGACTTCCCGTGCGGAATCGCGATATTCATGCCAATCGCCGTTGTCCCCTCTTGTTCGCGATTCATGATCGCTTGTTTAAAACCGCTCTCTGAATGCAGCATACCTGTTCGGGACAATTTTTGAATCATTTCATCAATAATGTCATCTCTGGTTTCGCCTGATAAAGTTGGTTCAATTAGATCTAAACTCATAATGTCTGTCAGCTTGTGAATATCCGTCTTCTCCATCTGTCTGCTTTCCGCTTCATTGTGCTGTTGCGGAACGTCATTCGCTGCTGCAGCTTCACTCAGCCCGGCGGGTGAAGAAACCGGAATATCTTTTTTTAGTACATTAACTAAAAGAGCGGTGGTAAGAGATCCGGCAATCGCTGCAATAAAAAACATCAATACATGATCAACGGCGCCTAGTACTGCAACTATGGGCCCGCCGTGTGCTACTCTGTCTCCGACATTGCCGATCATAGCGATCACAGAACCAGTCATAGAACCTGCCATAATCCCCGGAATGACGCGAAGCGGATCCTGTGCCGCGAATGGAATGGCTCCTTCAGTGATGCCGAAAAGCCCCATGGTAAATGATGCTTTTCCCATTTCTCTTTCCGACTCCTGAAATTTTCTTTTTCCAAAAAACGTTGCAATCCCAAGGCCGATCGGCGGTATACAAATGGCGACGGCAATCGGTCCCATAATTTCATAGTTTCCTTCTCCGATCATGGCCGATCCAAACAGGAATGCCACTTTGTTTACGGGACCTCCCATATCAAATGAAATCATTGCGCCTAAAATCAATGCCAGCAGGATGGAGCTCGAACCTTTCATACCCGCCAGCCATACCGTTAAAGATTCGAAAATTTGGGCTACAGGTGCACCGATCAAAAACACAAACGCCAAACCTACAATTAGTGAAGCGAACACTGGAATAATAATAATCGGCATAATCGGCTGAATCGCCTTTGGAACCTTCAATTTTTTGATCCAAAGGGCCGCATATCCCGCCAAAAAACCGGCGATGATGCCGCCGAGAAAACCGGCGCCGCTTGCACTGCCGTAAAAGCTTCCCGTCGCTGCAATGTATCCGCCGATCATTCCTGGTACAAGCCCGGGCTTATCAGCGATGCTGTACGCGATATATCCGGCCAAAATCGGGATCATGAATGAGAATGAGGCACTTCCGATCTGTTCAATCGTTTTCCAAAAAGATTCATACGGAATGACTAAGCCTTTCGGTGTTTTCTCACCTCCAAGCGTCAATGCAACCGCTATCAATAATCCTCCGACGACGATGAATGGAACCATAAAGGAAACACCGTTCATTAAATGACGGTAAATCGGATTTTGTTTTTTCTCCTGTTGATTGCCGGCTTCCGATTTTGAAGCTGAACGGTAGACCGGCACATCGCTGCTAAGTGCTTTTTGAATTAATTCTTCCGGTTTGCGGATACCATCCTGAACCCCGACAGACAACAGCTTTTTTCCTATAAACCGGTCTTTGTTTACCGAGCGGTCTGCAGCGATAATGATCGCGTCTGCTTCACGAATCTCCTCTCCGGTCAGCTCATTTTCCACCCCGATTCCGCCTTGGGTCTCGACTTTCATTTGGACGCCTAATCTGTCGGCAGCTTTTTGCAGATTTTCAGCCGCCATATATGTATGGGCAATTCCATTCGGACATGATGTAATCGCTAACAGTTTCATACGAGTCCTCCTTTAAAGTATGAATCATAAGGCCTGTAACAACTGTATATCAAAATCATGCTTGTAAAAGCGCTGTTTTTTACCGTTAATTCCGGAAAAACTAGCATTTTTCCATATACAAAAAAAAAGCAGGGCATCGAAGCCCCGCTTTTAATAATCCAAATAAGATAAAAATCTCATAACATTTGTTTCCTTCGTCAGCTTATGAATGAATGCCGGCTGCTCACTCAGATATGACAGTTCATGGAACAATTGCTTTGTCATGTTTTGATCCTCGTGTTTGACAGCCAGCATAAAGACGAGTGACACTTTTTCGGCCCCCCAATCAAGCGGCTCTTTTAATGTGGCAATCGCAATCGCTGATTGTTTAATCAATTTAGAGTTTGCATGAGGAATCGCAATGCCAGCTCCAATGTTTGTCGCCGACATTTTTTCTCTCATCACAGCATGAATGGCATACTCCTTTTCCACATAGCCTTTCTCGTATAAAACCATTGCCATTTGTTCAATCAGCTTATAGCGATGAACTGACTCTTGCTGCAAAAAAACTAAGAAAGGAGTCGTATTGTTCAGCATCTTAAACGTTTTTTGTGTTTGGCGTTGCGATACGTCAACCTGATCCATAAATGCACTTAGTTTCTTCTCCTCAGAAGGCTCCAACAGCGGTGATACAACAATATGAGGAATCGGCACATGTTCTAACGCTATCGTGGAAATGACAAGATCTACGTCCCCATGCTTTGTTGTGTAATCTGCTAAATCAGCTTTTGCAATACAGGCCTTCACCGCGATTTGATGAAATTTCCGTTCAATTTTTGTTCGCAGCAATTGTGACATTCCAATGCCCATGTGGCAGACGATGATTGCCTTTTTACGCTTCTCGCTGCTGTGGTGCAAACGTTCGACCGCAGCTTGAAAATGCAATGTCAGATAAGCGGCTTCTTCCTCAGGAATAGAAAGAGCAAACGTTTGATTGATGTCTTCCAGAACGTCAATGATCATATGAAACAGATAAGGGTACATTTTTTTTATGTCATTTAGCATTGGATTTGATACAGAAAGATCATAATTCAGCCGGTTTAGCACTGTATTGAGATGGATGTTCAATCCGTTGATCAAATCCTGATCACTATGAAAATCAAGCATTTTCAGCTCTGATACACGATCGATTAAATGCCGCACAACCATGGGAAGCAAGGGATTTTCCAGAACCTTTTTCTCTTCTCCCTGAGCTCGAAAACGAACTTTTCCGCCGAGTATATGCAACGTTACATACACGGCTTCTTCTTTAGGGAAGCGGATGGCAAAAACCGCTTCCAGCCGTTTTAAACATGTCATTGCCCACTGATATTCTTTCTTCTTTTCTACTGCTGCCATTTCTGTTGGCGAAATCGAGATGGGCTGCTTCATTTTGATTCGGCGTATCATCAGCAATGTATGCAATAATAGATTCTCGAAGGTTTCATCTGTGAAATAGATAGAATGGTGCTTTTGCAATGTTTTGAATTCATTCGCCACAAATTTCACTTCATGACTTAAGAACTTGCTTTTGATAAATTGACTTGTAAACTCTGGATTATCAATCAAATCAGAGATTCTGGCTAAGGCTTTTCTTTTATTTCTTTCATTTCCCTCGATCTTTAAACCGAGCCGCTGCTTTGACACCAATTTGAGATCAAATCGCTTTAGCCACCCTTCAATTTCATGTAAATCCCTTTTAATGGAAGACTTATTCAAAAAATGCTGAGCAGCAATTTCTTTTGCTGACACATGTTTTGGGTTCATTAATAATTGATAAGCGATTTGCAGAATTCTTTCTTCATCGGACTGGTGCTTTGAGCCAAAATGTTCAGTACCTAATTGTTGAGTTAACCGGGCCCTTTCATGTTCTTCTATATTTAAATAGACACCTAATCCTGGTTTGCGAATGAGCTGAGCAGGGGAATGTTCATGCAGATAACCTTCGATTGTTTGCAGATCATTCCTGATCGTTTTTTCAGAACACTTTACCCTGTCGGCGAAATCTTGCACGACTAAATAGTCATCAGGTTCAGATAACAACAGATACAAAATGTCTTTTTGTCTAGTATTCATGTATCTCATCTGTTTTTCTATCCTTCCTGTGTTTCACTCAAATGATGTACGATAGTATAAGTATACTATAGGAGAAACCGCTTACATTATAAAGTAAAATACACGCGCTAAAAGTTTCGTTTTTTACCGAAACTTCCGGAAAAATTGGATTTTTGCTCAGGAAATTCACCTGTTCATCAATAAAAAGAAGATGCTCACCATAAAGAATGTTCAAGTGAAACTAATTTATGAAAGAGCACCTAGTGTACTGCAAGACTCCCATACAGGTTTACAAAAAAGAGCAGCTCCTCAGCTGCCGCGACAAAACTATGAAAAGAAGTGATGTTAGATGAGCTATCAGTTAAAGGTTATAAAAAGGATTTAATGAAGGTTTTGTTCAAAAGTAAAGTTAGGGGATTAACTACAGAACTCATTGTTTTTTTAAGACTACATGATGTGGATGAAAGCGTAACAATTGATCTGAAAAGCTTCTGTCCTTTTCAGATAAACAGATAAAAGGAGAATGACTATGAGTATTGAGATAAAGGCGGTAACTGAAGAGAATCGTGAATCTATTCTGTCTCTTCATGTTCACAAGAGCCAAATATCATATATAGAATCAACCAAGCAATGTCTAGAGGATGCAACAAAATGTCAGTATTATAAACCTGCTGGACTTTATTACGAAGGAGAGTTAGTCGGTTTTGCTATGTATGGATGGTTTCCTGAAATTGATGAAGAAAATAAAAACGGAAGAGTGTGGCTTGACCGATTTTTCATTGACGAGCGTTTTCAAGGTCAAGGATTAGGAAGCATGATGCTTGAAGCTCTTATTCATCACCTTGCTGAGCAATATACATGTAACAGAATTTATTTAAGCATTTTTGAGAACAACATTCATGCTTTGCGCCTGTATCAAAAATTCGGTTTTACATTTAATGGCGAGCTCGATTATAACGGCGAGAAGGTCATGGTAAAAGAACTATAAGCACTTAATTTTTTGAAAATCTACGTTGATGAAACCTCAGTTTCAGTAAATGTACCATTATTTCACGGAGATGAAAAAGCATACAATGTTCTAGGTATGCTTTTTAAATCATGCATTGTTGTTAGACTAAACCTCAATGTTTATTTCAGAAAGCGTAACTTTCCGATTTTATTACACTCTAATGCGAACCATACGCAGCCTTCTTTGTCACAGCCAATTCCGTGAGGTTCGCCATTAGGGGTTTGGATTGTATATTCTTCAAAGGTTCTCTCTTTCGTTAACCTTCCTATTTTATTTGCTCCCCATTCAGTGAACCATAAATCCGATTCGACTCCTGCAGCAATAGCATGAGGCCGGGCATTTGGTGTAGGAATATCATATTCCGTTATTTCGCCGGACATCGTGATCCTTCCTATTTTATTTCCCATTATTTCTGTAAACCAAAGGTCACCATCATTTCCGTTTGCAAGACCGACTGGTGCTGCTCCCGGTGTTGGGATTGGGTATTCCGTTATTTCACCTGATCCGGTTATCTTGCCAATCGCATTGTTTTGATTTTCAGTGAACCAAAGCGAGTCATCGGGCCCCAACGTAATAAAAGAAGGATATGATTCTTTATTCGGCAGTTCATATTCATGAATCATACCTTCTGCTGTCAACCTCCCTATGCGATTTCCATTCATTTCAGTAAACCAAATATCACCGTGAAGACCTTCAGTAATTCCATAAGGCGCTGAATGTGCATGGGGTAATGGGTACTCTGTAAATACGCCCGTTGCTGAAAGCCTTCCAATTTTATCTTTCCCGTTTTCAGTAAACCAAATATCACCTATTGATGATATAGTCAAACACAGCACTCGTGCATCAGGAGTTGGAACAATAAATTCTTTGATTGTTCCATCTTGATGAAGACAACTGATTTTATTTGCTTTATGTTGAGTAAACCATACATTTCCTTCACGAGAGACCGCTATCCCATAAGGACCCGAATCCGCTTGTAACATATCTATTTCTTGCAGCTCAATATTCAAATAAATCCCTCCATTTAAGCATAACCTGATACAAAAAAGCCTCCTATTCTCATTATACGAGACAGGAGGCAATGTAATTCCAGTACAGTTTTCTGAGCAAATGACAGAAACAATTTAATATAAAATTTCTGAGGCTTACCATTTTAAAAGCGGTTTCTCGCTTTTGGGTTAGACGTTGTGTTTTTCTCTAATGACTCGTATGCCTTCTAAAATTACTGCCCTTCACTTCAGCTACGTCATATACGGTAACAAAGGCATTTTTATCAATTTCATTAATAATTTCCTTTAGTTTTGTTTCTTCCAGGCGGTTGATGACACATGTAATTTCTTTAAATTTCTCGTGGGAAAAACCGCCATACGCTTCTTTATAGGTAGCACTTCGACCTAACTGATCACGTATTGTCTCTACCATTAATTCAGGCTGGGTTGAAATAATTTGAAAGGTTTTAGAACCACTTAAGCCTTCCTCAACAATATGTATGACTTTAGACGCAATGTAGTAAGCAATAACTGACAGTAATGCCCCTTGTAAGCCAAATACAATGGATACAAAAATAAACACAAAAAGGTTTAAGAATAAAATGAGATCGCTCGTTCCAAATGGCAATTTTCGAGATAGCAGCACAGCGAGCATATCAATTCCATCCAATGCGCCGCCATTACGTAAGGCCAACCCCATTCCCAATCCAAGGATAATCCCGCCAACAACGGTTATTAGCAAGGTATCCCCCTCTATGATAGCTGGAGTGTGGTGGAAAAACATTGTACCTGCGGCAAGTGATACGATTCCGATAATGGATAATAATGCAAAGTCTTTCCCGATTTGCTTATATCCTAACCAAACAAACGGGATATTTAAAGCTGCAATAAGGACTCCTAATGGCAAATCAAATAGCTGTGAACCAACGATACTAAGGCCTGTCACCCCTCCATCAGACACACTGTTTGGAATCAATACGGTTTCCAGTCCATATGCCGCTATAATTCCTCCAATAATAACCATTATGACTTGCAGTATCCTTTTTATTTTAATATGCTTTTGTTTTTTGTTCGTATTCATATCATTCCTCGTTTCGAATATTTAGTCTTATTTAAATATACCATAATAGAGTTATTTGTACTAAAGACCATATTCAGAAGGTATATATATATTTCCCAATAGTAAACAAATAAATGAATTCCTCTGATAAGTTCCAGAACTTGCTTTTACATGTTCATAGCCCGGCCGACTTCTTCCCTTGGGGTGCAAAGTATAAGCTGAAAAGGAATTCTGAAAAAACGGTAAACGATCAAAAAAGCCACAAAAAAGGGAGAAAATATCCTAATATTTCTGTCTGTGTATCGTTGTTTTTATAGACTTCTTCATTGTTGCTCGCTTCATTTGCCCCAAGCCGACCCCCCCTAGGTGAAGCTGAGGATATAAAAATGATGAAAAAAAGAAAGGTGAAAAAGAGCAACAAGTGCTGCTCCTTTTTACTATGCTCAGCTAAGCGAGCTTAACATTTATGTTTAGCCACTCATCGGATTGGCCTCGCGGGCGGAAATCTTGACCTTCATCTAAATGAATAACACTTTCACTCAGGTGTTACACAACAAGAGGGAGAATCTTGTTTTTGGTCATCATTATTCGGCTTGGTATAGAAAAACTCCCATTCATTTCCGTCGGGATCTGTAACCCAGAATTTATCTTGGACTGCATAACAGCATGTTGTATTCATTTCCTTACGTGCAAAAAATCCTTCTTTTTCAAGCCGCTCCTTATGTCTCAACACTTCATCTACACTATCGACTTGGAATCCAAAATGATTCACTTGGTTCCCTTGCACCTGATCACGAACATTCAACGTAAAATTCAATCCCGGTTTATCTAACAGAAACTTTGCATAGTCTGCTTTTACTTTTACAGGTTTCACCCCAAAAACTTTTTCATAGAATGTGATCGATTCCCCTAATTTGGTTACATTCACTCCTACATGAACATACATCATAATGATTCCCCCTTTATTGATATTCATCAAGAAATATTGATTTAATGGTTAAAATGTAACCGCATCATCCCTCCCTGCTCTTTCTAAATACACAACAAACCTCTTCTGACAGTAATTGATTGAACTCAGGATTATTTACATCATAATAGCTCCATGTTCCCTTAATTTCTTTAGTAGTTAAGTTCGCGTCCAGCAATATTTTAAGATGATAAGAAAGTTTTGATTGAGTCATATTAAAGATCTCAGTCAAATCACAAACACAGGTTTTTCCTCTTTGACAAAGTTCATACATGATCTCTAACCGTTTTTGATCTGCTAGAGCTTTAAATTTTTTCTCATAATTCTGAAGCAGTTCTAATTTCGTATCATTCATCATATCACCTCTTTAATCAATTTTTTTTGATATATTAATTATAATCATAATTTTTCATAAAATTCAATAAAATGAACCGATTTTTTTTGATTAAAGGCAAAATACAAAAGCCGTTTTCGTATGATTTTTCCGCCAACATTGTTAATCTCCGTCACTCGCTCTTTTATTCAACCTGAAGGAATATCAAATGGCAAACCTGAAAGCTCCCTTATATCTCCCAAGCAGCTTTCAGCTTTTTTATGCCTTCTCGTATGTCAACTTCAGAAACCCCTGCAAATCCCAGTGAGACAGTTTTTGTAGGAGGATGTTTTTGATAAGAAAGAGAAACCGGATAAATTTTGACTCCATATTCCTTTGCCTTCTCAATTAACTCTTTTTCACTGAATGGCAAGAAAACGTCTAGTAAGATACGAAGTCCAGAATTTTCCCCGCGAATCCTGACGTGTTTTCCTAATTCTCTTTGCACAGTCTCTAATAAAATGGCCCTTTTCTTTCGGTATAGCTTTCTCATTCTGTTGATGTGTTTTTGCCACTCTCCATTTTTTATAAATTGAGCCAGCGTCAGCTGACTGTGGCAGGACACTGTTTGCTTATATAAAGAAGTGATGTCATGGCCTTTTTCCAAAAGAGGCGAAGGGAGAATCATATAGCTGATACGCAGCGAAGGAAGAAGAGATTTAGAAAAAGTGCCCATATAAATGACACGGTTATGCTGATCAAGCCCTTGCAAGGAGGGGACCGGCTGTCCTGTGTATCTAAATTCCCCGTCATAATCGTCCTCTATGATGAATGATTGATTTTCTGCCGCCCATTTGAGAAGCTGCATTCTTCTGTTAATCGTCATGATTGTTCCCAGCGTAAATTGATGAGAAGGTGTGACATATACAAGGTGTGGCTGCTGTTCTTTGATCTTTTGTATACAAATCCCTTCATCGTCGACCGGTATAGGAACGATCTTCATACGATTGGCTTCAAAAATCTTCCGAGCTCTTGGATAACCCGGATCCTCATATCCTATGAAAATATCCGCTTCAAAAACCTGACACAAGATTTGCAGAAGAAAAGGGTTCCCGGCACCTATGATCACTTGTTCAGGGACACAATGAACTCCGCGTGATTGATACAGGTACTCTGCAATAAGTGTTCTCAGCTCAAGCTCCCCTAAAGCATTTCCTGGCCGATAAAGCTCTTGGCCATATTGGTCTAAACTATTGACCATACTTTTTCGCCAAGCGGAAAAAGGGAAGTGAGAAGAATCTACATTTCCATAGTGAAAATCAATCCATTGTTCATTTTTCTGCGCTTTTTGTCTCACTGGTGATGTGCTAAGCATTTTACTATGGACAAAATCAGAATCATTATAATCAGCAAACCATCCGCTTCTTGGCTTGCTCACAATATAGCCTTCAGCAGCAAGCTGTTCATAGGCACGCTCAACAGTCGTTTGACTGATGGAAAGCTGACTCGCCAGAAGCCTCTTTGATGGCAGTTTCATTCCTTTTTGAATACGCCTCTGATGCATGTTTTCTTTGAAATACTGATAAAGCTGCTGATAAAGCGGAATATCCAGATTTCTATTTAAAAAAGGCGTGATATCCATTTGCTCGTTTCCCCTAACTGGTATGCATTTTTTTATGAAAACTGGCTGTTTTTAAAAGGTCAATTACAGTTTATAGTCATTGTAATCCTTAAATACAGGTTTTGACAGAGAAAAAATGATCTTGTGAGAAGAAACATATGATGGAGTGATTGTAAATGAACAAAGCAACAAATGGCTGGATGAATGGTTTTCTGGGGGTGCTCATTTTCAGCGGCTCGCTGCCTGCGACCCGCTTGGCTGTGGCGGACTTCGATCCGTTGTTCCTCACCGTATGCCGCGCTGCGATAGCTGGTGTACTGGCTGGAGCGCTCCTTTTCATCTTCCGGCAGCAGCGACCCGCCAAAGGTGACATAACTGCGCTATTGGTGGTAGCGTTCGGCGTGGTGGTCGGTTTCCCATTGCTGACAGCCTTGGCGCTTCAGTATGTCACATCCGCCCATGCCATTGTTTTCATTGGACTTCTTCCGCTCGCGACAGCGATCTTCGGCGTACTGCGCGGAGGGGAACGCCCCCGGCCAGCCTTCTGGATTTTCTCGGCTGCAGGCAGCTTACTAGTAGCAGGATTCGCCCTCATCCAAGGCGGAGTATCCTCCCCGATCGGCGACGCGTACATGCTGGCTTCTATCGTCGTATGCGGACTCGGTTATGCAGAAGGAGCACGGCTCTCACGGCGGCTGGGAAACTGGCAGGTGATCTCTTGGGCTCTCGTTCTGTCGCTTCCTCTTATGCTGCCATTATCATTCTATTTTACGCCGGACTCATGGTCGGGCGTCGGCGTTCCTGCGCTGCTCAGTCTTGCGTATGTATCTTTATTCAGTATGCTGATCGGCTTTGTGTTCTGGTATCGAGGTCTCGCCCAAGGCGGTATTGCGGCGGTTGGACAGCTGCAGCTCCTCCAGCCCTTCTTTGGACTGCTGCTTGCCTCAGTGATTCTGCACGAGAAAGTGGGCTGGGCACTCGTAGCCGTGAATATCGCCGTTATATTGTGCGTGGCAGCTGCTCGGCGATTCGCAAAGTAAGAAAGACTATGCAAAAACGGGGAAAACCTTTGTTTATCCCATTTCATTTTAACTGAATGTTGTAACGAGTGGAACAAAAAGGAAAAAACTGCAAAAGCTAAAGAGAACATTAAAAGATACCAGGGGTCTACAACCCTTGGTATCTTTGTTTCGGCCGAGGGACTTGAACCTTCATGGATTATTCACCTACTAGTCCCCTAAATCAAAGCTTATTTTCTTTACACTCCGTAGTAGTGGTGTTATGGGCATGTATGCCACATAACAATGGAGGTGGAGGAACCTAAATGTTTCAATCAGTTTCGGGTTAAGAGGCTTTTTATTACAATACATCAATTCTTAGTGTTATTAAAATAAGTTTATCATCGAAAAACTCAGTTGAATGATTTCGATCATCTCTCTATTGAATTCATTAATTGGTAGAAGTATTCAGGCTGATGAGTCTTATTGAGGTTATACCATGAATATAATGTATCTGGCGCAAATACATCTAATTTTTTCAGTACTTCCATCGCAAATTCCAGAGGAGCTACGCCTGATGCAGTAATCAAATTCTCATCAGATACCGCAGGCTCCCTCTCATAAAATGTTTCTCCTTTATAATGAGGGCAGACCATTTTAAGATACGCTACATCATTGCTTGTATGCTTTCTAGAATCTAGGTATCCCATATTCGCGAGGCCCTCCGTTGCACCGCAAATTGCAGCAACAATAGTGCCAAGTTCTAAAGCTTCGCCAACTTTTTTCAAGATAGGCTGATGAATATCTTCTCCCCAAGTATTCCCTCCAGGTAAAATGAAAAGATCTTTATTCTCAAGGATACACTCATCAATAGAAATATCTGGTTTTATGCTCAGACCTCCCATCGTAGTAACCATTTCTTGATTAGCTCCTACTGTAACTACTTTTAAAGGTGCTGCATCTTTTTTGAAATATCTTCCTGAGTTTAGTTCAGCAATCAAATATCCACATTCCCAGTCTGACATTGTATTACATACATAAAGATAAACTTTTTTCGTTTGCATCCAATCACCCTCCGATCCTATTGATATTGCCTATTATAATATGATAAAAGTAAATAAGTTGTATTTTTTTACATCTGAAAAATCAATGCAGAAAAAGTTGCTTACTCCGGAAAAGAGACCTTAAGCAGAACCGTTCTGCGCCAAGGGTTCCTTTTTGTGTGGGGTGAGTTATTATTTAAAAGATGTTATTTTATGAGCCGTAATCAAATATGAAACATTCATATCTTTCAAGAAAAAATTTCATGTATAATCTAGTATAACCATCTTTTCGTCATATCCAGTTTTTCAAAAATACGCATATACATAGGGGGATTCGCATGCCACACTCAAATACAACTCTATACACTTGGAAGCCATTTTCAACTTCACCGCCACCGCCGTTTACTCCAGCTGTTGAATCAGCAGTGAATAAGCTTATATATAAAACAGATTAAGAATCTGCGAAATATAAGCTGTTTCGCAGATTCGAAGGAGTAGACAATGAAATCTAAGATTCAGTTTATATTATCAATGATCATTTTCGGCACAATGGGTTTAGTTGTAAGATACATTGATTTATCTTCGAGTGAAACAGCTTTACTAAGCAGTTCAATTGGATGTCTATTTTTAATAGTCGTGTTCATGATGATGAAGAAAACCATTCCATGGAAATTAGTCAAAGCGAATGCTTATACTTTATTTCTTTCTGGTATTGCATTAGGGGGAAATTGGATCTTTCTTTATCAATCGTACAATCATACAACACTTACTAATGCCACACTAGGGTATTACTTTGCACCTGTGTTTGTCGGGATCCTCTCACCATTTGTCCTTAGGGAACAATTATCTGTCAAAAAAATGGTGTGTATTGGTGTAGCGATCATAGGCATGGTATTGATTGTTGGAAATGGCATAAGTGCTTCTGGAACAGATGAGTTGCTTGGGATCTTTTTTGGATTAGTTGCGGCTGCATGATACGCTGCATTGATGTTACTAAATAAATTTATACACCGCATGGGCAGGTTGGAGATTACAATCATCCAACTTGGATTAACAGCATTCCTGCTCTTGCCATATGTGTTTTTCACAGAAGGATTCGGTATCTTTGGAGTATCTAGATCATCCGTTCCTTTTATCATCATTTTAGGGATTGTAAACACTGGGATTGGATTTTGGTTATTTTTCTCGTGTATGCAAAAATTAAAAGGACAGAGTATTGCTATGCTAAGCTATGTAGACCCATTTGTAGCTATATTAATTTCTGCAATGATCCTACGAGAACAAATGACCATTGTTCAAATGCTAGGTGGCGCACTCCTTTTAGGCTCAACATTTGTTAGCGAGAATAAATCAATCACATTTTCCAAAACGATTAAAGAAAATATCAGCTAAGTACCGTACAAAACAGTGGGAAGCATTTGTGACCCGCTGTTTTGTTCTTTTGTTTGGAACTTGCTCCCAAACTAGGTGCCGATTACTTCTATTACTATTGTGACTTGTTAAACCTGATGAGATATTAATAGGAAATGCTATACGTGAAGTGCATAAAAAAATAGATTAGAGTCAATCACTCCGAGATAGCAGGGCATAACTTGTATTAAAGATCAATCCCCCCGAAAGAGAGCCCCGCCAGAAGCACCCGCTAATGGAATAAAAAACATCAAGTGTTCCTTGAACTTTCGCACAAGTTGAAGGCTCTGTAGAATCAAAAATTTGATTACTATTCATTAATCCAAAGTTCGCTAATAAAAGTGGACTTATATTTCATCTTTTAATCGCTTTTCCATCAGTTCTGCCATTTGTTTTGAATTTGAATCTCCTTCATTTCGTAATTGATCAATGATATTCATATAATCCTTTTCATTTCGGTTCTGACTTAATTTATAGGAAGCCTGAATTTCTCCCACCTTCATCTTAAATCCGACAATACCTTTCAGTTGGCTTTCTAAGAGCTGAGGAGAAAGCTTATCCCATAAAACTGGATTCTTACGGTGTTTTTCGTATGTTTGCAGCAACATTGTCAGGTCATGTTTTAACTCTTCTTCGTTCAAGATGCTGGCTGTACCGTATACATGTACGGCTTGATAGTTCCACGTTGGGACATTTTCCTTTTCATACCAAGAGGAAGAGATATAGGCGTGCGGTCCCTGAAACATAACAAGCACATCTTCACAGGCTTCAAATGTTCTCCATTGAGGATTCCCATAAGCAATATGCCCCGTGATATAGTAAGTATCTCCCTCTTTTATTAACTGCAATGGCAAATGGGTGGCAATTGGTTTCCCTTGTGCTGTTGTGACAATTGTGCCAAATGAGTTGTTTTGAACAAAGTCCCAAATGTCATCAACATTTGTCACCTTATAGTATCTTGGAATATACATATAAACCCGCCTTTCATAAAGAGTTATACGAGTGTTTTGATCATGATAAAGTCTATTTGTTCTTCATCACCCATATAAAAAGAGTGGACTCCAGTTTGAACAAACCCCATCTTTTCATAAAAAGCAATAGCATTTTCATTTTTTTCCCATACGCCTAGCCAGATTTTCTTTTTATTAGAATCCAGCGCAATTTCCACAGCTTTATTGAACAGATGTTTGCCAAGACCATGTTTTTGAAATTTGTTCTTGATATAAATCCTCTCGATTTCTAGTGATTCATCACCCATTTCTTCAGACTGAGCCTCATCGGTATTGATCTTTAAATATCCAGCGACTTCATGATTCAAATAAACAAAAAAGAATTGTGAAGAGGTATTGGATAATTCCTTTTCCAACTGTTTAGAATGAAATGCACGTTCCAAATAAGCTTTCATATTTTCTGGCGAATTCTGGTCCCTGAATGTATCATTGAATGTTTCAATACTTATTTCTTGGAGTATTTTTAAATCTTCATGGCTGCACTTTTTTAGTTTTATACTCATGCTCTTATATGCTCCTTTTAAAATTAATAATCTCTCTTGTTCCCCTTTTTTACATATTCCCAATCAACTTCTACATTCTTTCTAATTCTTTGAAGAAGGTGAAAAATGGTTTCTGCTTCTTTTTCAGAAAATCCCGCTAATGCGACACTATTCGAATGATCATTTTCTCTTTTTATAACGGGAAACACATCTTTCCCTTTTTCTGTTGGAAAGAGTTTTTTTATCTTTTTGTTATGATCATCATCCATCTTTTTAATAAAACCATTCATTTCAAGCTTTTTTATGGCACGAGCCGCTGTTGTTCGGTCTACTTTAATCATTTCAGCTAACTTTTCTTGAATGATTCCTGGGTTTTCACATATTCGGACAAGGTACAAATACTGCCCTTTTGTGAGGTTATATTCTTTAAATTCTATATTGCTTATCGAATCTAATGCCCTGGCAATCATTCCGATTTCGCGAAGAATTTCCTTCATCATGACCTCCTAGTACATATCTTTGTTGCAAATACAACAAAGATGCCATATATTAAATATAAATTAACTTTGTTGTATTTGCAATAAAATGAACAAAAAAGAGGTCGAGTACAGTGAAATATATTGTTTATGTATTAGGAATTTTCATTTTAACCCTTGGTATTTCTTTCACGATCCAATCAGACCTTGGAACTTCACCCTTTGATGCAGTTGTGGTAGGACTGTCTAAAAATGTGGGGCTTACAGTGGGAAGTTGGGAAATCATAATAGCGTTTATATTGATATGTTGTAATTCATTTTTGAAAAGACAAAGACCAGAAGTTTTGGGGATGTTAACAGCATTTATAACGGGAATTGGCATTGATATGTGGCTTTTTTTATTGCACAATTTGTTAACACCTGACCTATGGTACAGCAAAGTGATTTGTTTTGGAATCGGCTTAGTTGTTATAGGATTAGGAACTGCAACCTATTTGCACACAAATTTTGCACCGATTCCAGTTGACCGATTGACATTCATCATAAAAGAATTAACCAGAACAAATATCTTTTTTTCGAGAACATTCATTTACCTCTTATTCTTGATAGCTGCAATCATTTTAAATGGGCCAGTTGGCGTCGGGACTTTATTAACCGTTTGTTTAGGAGGTATAATCCTTAATTCCTTTATGCCATTTACAGAACAGATATTAGACCGCATATTCACACACTCTAGTACATCACCAAATGATGAAATAAATAAAAAGCATTCAATATAGTTGATAAAAGATAGGGAATTCCTCAATGAAATGCCACCCGTATATCGTGTGAACATCATTTCAAAAAGCTGTCGAGATTTACTCGATTGATCTAGCATTCGTTACCTCTCCTATTATTTTTTCGAACTTCATTTCTATTCCATGGTAATATTAGGTATAACCAACTGAAAAATCAACTGAATAAACTAAGAAAAGCATGTAAGGCTGTTGATGAGGGGGAGGAATGAAATAATGAAGAAACTGAGAAATATTTTTTATTGTAATGCTGTCCTGATGCTGCTCGTCTTATTGCTCGTTGGATGTATGGGCGGCAAGGAAGAAAAATCAAATAATGATTCTTCATTACAATCTGAAGAAAATAATAATGAGACTGACGATAGCAACCAAATAAGCAAGGATGAATCAGAAACAACAACAGGATCAGAAAAATCCGCAACAAAGAATTCAAATGACAATACTTCAAAAGAATCGTCAACTGATGAATCACAAGAAACCTCTTCAGAAGAAATAAGAAATGAGGAGAAAAGCCAAAAAGACAATGTATTAGCGGAATATCCCTCTGAGAAAATCGAATATGCCAGAGTTTGGTTGCAGCTTGGAGCAAATCAAGAGATAGATGAATTGAATGTTCGGCATATTTCGGCTGGCGAACCAATCAATCCAAATGATGACACCAGTGCTAGCTATCCGGAAGATGTTATCCAGTTAGCAGGCTCTCGTTTAGTGGATGGCTCTGTAACCTATAGCGGTAATGGCGACGGCACGATTAAAGTATATAATGTTCCTTTACGCTGGGATTCCTCTAATGATGTAAGTAAAGGCGTAATGCGGGAAGTGACTGAGAATATAATAAAAAATACAAAAACAGTGTACGTTGATACAGGAGACAGTGAAAAAATCAAGCGTCTCATTGACATAATGGCTATTCATTAATCAGCCATCGGTTTATTTAAACGAAAATGCCAAACAAAATAAGGGGCGGTTCTTTCATACTTGAACCGCCCCTCTGTATTTTTTTGTGACACAAGGAATACCAAGGAACTCAAAATTCTTGGTATTCCTTCATCCTTCAATGCTTCTTTCATGACAGATTCATAGAAATCTCACTTAGCAAAATGCCTTTCTGACGAATATACTAATCCTTTAATCCCTTCCCATCGAGAATTTTCTTCATATATTTTTCAATCCTTGACTCTCGAGTTTTGGGTTGTTTGGCTTGAGAAAAATAAAGAATGTATGCTCTTTGCCGTCCCGGGGTCAATGCTTCAAAAGCCGTTTTCAAAGCAGGAAATTCATCGAATTTATGTTGAAGTTCTTCTGGAATGATGTATTCCGTATTCTTTTTAACATTCACTTCCAAACCAGCTTTTTCAACTTCAATGGCTTCCTTAATATAGGCTTTCAAGATGGGTTCCATTTCAGCTATTTCTTGAACATTGGTGAACCGAATCTGGCGCGCCGCCTGTACATTCTCCGTTTGTTGGATGAGAATCCCATGAGGATCCTGTAACAAGGCGCCTTTGTGGAACAGAAGCGCACAATATCCTTTAAATCCATGTATTAAAACGACGTTTTTTTTATTAAACGTATAGCAAGGATGCATCCACTTAAATTCTTCAGTCAGCTCACAATCAAGAACGATATCTCTCAACCGCTCATATTCTTCCTTCCACTTTTCAGCTTTACTTAAAAATTCATCAACCTTAGGATTCGTTCTACGATTTGTCATCAGGACCCTCCTCATTTAATCAAACAAAAGATTATAAAGAATTGAAAAATCAAATGATAAATCTAAGAAAAGCATTGGAGGCTGTTGCTGATTTGCATGACAATGAGTGCCAAGGAGCAAAAGCATTTTATCACGATCATGTTAGTGTCACTGATCAATGAAAGCCCTCTTTCCTCGATAAGAGCGATAAGCTTTTCAATATTAAGATTTAACTTCTTTATTCCTATCAATTAATAAGGTTACTACAACACTAATTATGCTGACTAAAGTTCCTAAAACAGAAACAAGAATTGTCAAAAAGCCATTGGGAATAAGAAATCCAATTGGAATCATCCCTAGAAAAGTGAAAACGATAAAACATTGGTATACTCCTGATATTATTCTTACAACCATGTTTCCAAAAAAGGACAAGGCTAATGGAGGGATGAATAAGAATACAACAATCCCAATGGATATCATTAAGATCATAGGCTCATCAAATGAAATGACATTATCTCCAGGGGAATCTTTAGCAGCCACTAGTATAACAACTATAGACATAATCAGTGTAAGTAAAACCAGAAGAAATCTTTTTAACATTGTTATGGCTCCTTTTTTTATACATGTACCTATAAACGGGCACTGCCTTTTTCCATTTTATATTCAGAGAAAGATTATGCAGCCAAATCACGGGCTATAAGTAATATTTTTCACCCCTTACTATTAATACATAAATTTACAGATTAGTAAATAACCCCATTAAGTGCATAGAAGTTGAGTTTCACCATTAGAAAAAAATTTCGCTGAGTATTTTTATCATGACTTTTATCGGTAATTAAATCCCCTTCCCTAAAGTATTTCAAATCAACATAATTTTGTCATTTAGCTTCAACATAAGTTAAAGTAAATAAAGTCTTTGTTAGGAAGCTTCGTTTTAATACGCTCTTAAGTTTTGAGAGTACGATTTCCCTAATTCATGTAGGAATACGTTTGTTTCATGACACTCGGAACAGGACTTCTGACAAATGTGTGGGTTATTTGCTTGCAGCCAGTACCATGCGTTATACATATCAAAGGAGGCAAAAACAGTATGAAAATCATTGTTACCAGTATATTCGTACAAGACCAAGACAAGGCAATGGAGTTTTATACAGAAAAACTGGGGTTTGTAAAAAAGGAGGATGTTCCCATGGGGAAATTCAGGTGGATAACGCTTGTTTCTCAAGAGGATCAAGACGGAACCGAGCTTTTACTCGAACCAAATGAACATCCTGCCGCTAAGGAGTATCAAAAGAAGATATTCGCCGAGGGCTTCCCAGCAACAATGTTTGGTGTTACAGATATTCAAAAAGAGTACAAACGATTAAAGGAAAAAGGCGTGAAGTTCACAATGGAGCCAACAAAAATGGGAGAAGTCACAATAGCTGTATTCGACGATACATGCGGCAACCTTATTCAAATCATACAGAAGTAGCTTCAGGACGAGGAGTAAACACATGGTCTACTCCTTGACAAAATTTGTGCCAATATAAACCAGCAAACATGTCATTGATGCCAAGTCTTGAATTCCTAAAGGAGATATCATAACACATTTTAAATGAAAAACTGATCTATGTTAAATCGGCGAGGTTTCAAGATATACATGGACCAAATGACATTTCCTTTATTGGGGAATACGACACGTAGCCTATTGTTTTGATGTTGTTTTTGCTCGATTTAATTTTTTAAAAAGTTATTGACAATAAAAATATTATCATGTTATTATTAAATATTTGATATTACACCTCCATATATGGTAAGCTTAAAAAGGTTACCATATATGGAGGTGGATGATATGTTTCAAATTGGCGATAACATTGTTTATCCAATGCACGGAGCAGGAATAATTGAAGCCATTGAAGAAAAAGAATTTTTAGAGGAAAAACAACAGTATTATGTCATAAAAATGTCAATCAGTAATATGACAGTTATGATTCCAACGCGTAACATATTGAGCTCAAATATACGCCCAGTTACTGATATACTTGCTTTAAAACGTATTATACACATTTTTCAGCATGGAGAATCAGATAGGTTACTGCCGTGGAAACAAAGGTATCAAGTAAACACGAACAAAATAAAAACGGGTGAAATACAAGAAGGTGCTGAAGTTGTACGCGATTTAATGCGTATGAAGAAAGAAAAAGCACTTAATTCAAGCGAAAAAAAAATGTTGGATAATGCATATGAATTTTTGATTAGTGAACTGGAAGTAATTAAAGGAATCACTGAAAATCAAATAAAGAGTTTCTGTTAAAGTTAATTATAGAAAACGTATGGCATTCCAATAAACATCCTAAATTTTTCAGAATGTTATGATTAAATGGAATCATTTCAGACGTTCTACTTCTTCAACGTACTTTTAGAACATTAACCTCTTTTGTTATTCCTACAGCTAATTCATTTTTATTGTTTAAATTTCTTCTACAAACATTTGAAGTTTTATCAAAAACTCGATAAAATAGTCACTTGATTTTTGTAATCCTGATTCACACTGGCACGGACAAGGAGCCGTAAGGATGGAAGAGAGGTAGGGCTTTCATCGTGTTAGGAATAGCTAAGTGATTATTTCTAGAAAAAAATCAATCAATCTCCCCTCTATCTTTAGGAATTTCCTATATCCACTGCGACAGAAAATTGTAATTGTTTATCTTCTTTTCATAAAATATGGTCAACGATAAAAATAAGACGGAGTCTTATGAAAAAATTGAAGTAAGTGGAAATCTTGCAGATGGATCACCTGTTATGTTCATTTCAAGAATACTTAAAAAAAGGATGATTCTTTACAAAAGGGATGGTCCTTTTTGTTCACCGTTGGTAATAAGAGAATATACATAAAATTCATCTGAGGTGATGGATTAAAAGAAAGGAGAGTGTCGGAATTATCATAGATGACTCCCGTTTAGCGTGGCGCTTTTGGCGGTTGGTACACGACACATAGAGTTGGCTATGATTTTTAAAATTTTGCGTAAACGTTTGCTTCCTGATAAGATGTAGGTGTGTTTGAAAAGAAATCAATAACTTATATACATTACCGCATATTGTCAATCCATTATGTTATACTTGTAAAGAAACCTTTGAAGTGTTACATCTTTTTTCTATTACCTTGTACCATCTCCCTACTCGAACGTTGAGTAGGGTTTTTTATTGAGTATTATACAGAGAACGCAAAAAAAACAGGCTCTTAATATAAGAGCCTGTTTCTATAAACGTTTTAAGATTAAGAAGCTTTTTGAACGTTAGCAGCTTGAGCTCCACGAGCACCTTGCTCAACGTCAAACGTTACTTTTTGACCTTCGTCTAACGATTTGAATCCGTCACCTTGGATTGCAGAGAAGTGTACGAATACGTCGTCTCCGTTTTCACGTTCGATAAATCCAAAACCTTTTTCTGCATTAAACCATTTAACTGTACCTTGTTCCATTTTTATTGCCTCCTAGTGTGTTACCACACATTTAATTACTATCCCTGCCCAAAGTATCATCAAGACGAAAAGTCAATATTCATACTATCCTTTACACGAACAAAAATAATCTTTCTTTATCATAGCACGATTCGGAAATAATTGCAATTAAATATTATCATTTTAGTCATGGCATATTTGTTAAAGGTGTGGATACTGTGCATAAGCGGTAGGCTAAATAGAAAATGTCAATAAGCTCGCATCGAGTTTATAACATGGTCTAAGAGAGCTTATTAATATCTACGGTTTGAAACCCCAAATTTTTTTTAAAGTTCAGCTGTTTCTGCAGATGTCTCCAAACTGTCACTCATTGTTTAGCCCTTTTTGCCAAGAATATTGGGCCACAAATTATCTTCCTTTTCTTCATTACCACTTTCCATAATTTTGACACTCAACATTCAATCCGTATTTACGATCTCAATCAATGTTCACGGTCTAAATCAACCGATCTCCACAGGTTAGTAAGAAAAGAAAGAATAGTATGTACTTGTATTCGAAAAGAAAAATAAATAATTTATATACATTCCGCATATTGTCAATCCAGTGTGTTATACTATAAACAAACCTTTGAAGCGTTAAATCTTTTGCTATTACCTTGTAACATCTCCCTACTCGCACGTTGAGTAGGGTTTTTTATTGAGTTTTAGTATTATAGAGAACGTAAAAAAACAGGCCCCTATATAAAGAGCCTGTTTCTATAAACGTTTTAAGATTAAGCAGCTTTTTGAACGTTAGCAGCTTGAGCTCCACGAGCACCTTGCTCAACGTCAAACGTTACTTTTTGACCTTCGTCTAAAGATTTGAATCCGTCACCTTGGATTGCAGAGAAGTGTACGAATACGTCGTCTCCATTTTCACGTTCGATAAATCCAAAACCTTTTTCTGCATTAAACCATTTAACTGTACCTTGTTCCATTTTTGTTGCCTCCTAGTGTGTTACCACACATTTAATTACTATCCCTGCCCAAAGTATCATCAAGACGAAAAGTCAATATTCATCCTTTACACGAACAAAAATAATTCTTCTTTAGAATAACACGAAACGGAAATAAATGCAAATTAATATTATTGTTTTATTCGTGGCATTATTTGTTAAACATGCAGAAAAAGAGGCCTTCAATAACTATGGTTTGTTAACACCGTGAAAATGAATCGCAAGTGTCTTCAACCCTTTTTCTTTGCTTAATCGTACTTCATTATTGGTTGTTAAGGATTTCTTTACAAAGCTTAGCTGATTCTTGTTCAAGTGCTAAAACCAGGGCTGTTCACTGGTAAAGCTTTATTTCTGCAGATGTGCAAACGTCACCATGGTATATCCCCATTTTGCCAAGATCCTCATAAAAATTAAGACTTGATCTCAAATCATCTTCCTTTCCTCATTACCATGTTTGTTTCTCAATCAAGGTTCACAGTCTAAATAAACCGATTCCCATAGGAGAGCAGGGAGAGAGTTTGGCTCGATAAAGAGATGGGTATAATCTTTATACAACTTTTGTTTCCAGGCTGTCTCTGCTAATAAAGATTTAATTAAGATGGAAATCAGTTTCACATTTCCGATTATTTTACAGACGGATTGAAAAATCGCTCCATTTAACAGCTTTTGAAAAGGATCCTTAGCTGGCTGGAAAGTTATAACAAAACCATGATACTTATCATATATGGAGTATGACAGCTGGGACTTCAAAGGGAATAAAACGTTTTCTATACTGAGATTAAGAACATTAGGGAAGGGGAAACTTTAATAAATGAGTAAAGAAAACCTAAGGACTTTGAGAAAACTGGTTACCCCTTACGAAAAGTCCGATTTGCAAAAAAGTATTTATCAAATCATTAACACATTGGTACCATTTTTCCTGTTATGGTTTTTGGCATATAAGAGCTTGTCAATTTCTTATTTCCTTACACTAGCAATTTCTGTCGTTGCGGCCGGGTTTTTGGTGAGAACCTTCATCATTTTTCATGATTGCTGCCACTATTCCTTTTTTAAGAACAGAAGGGCGAATCGAATCCTTGGAACAATAACAGGAATTCTGACTCTGCATCCTTTTGATCATTGGGCACACGACCATTCTGTCCATCATGCGACAAGCAGCAACCTGGACAAACGAGGTACAGGCGATATTTGGGTACTGACCGTTGAGGAGTATAAGGAAGCCTCAACGAAGACAAAAATCATGTACCGTTTGTACAGAAATCCGTTTGTCATGTTTATTATTGGGCCGATTTACGTCTTCGGGATTACCAATCGTTTTAATCGTAAAGGGGCAAAACGCAAAGAACGGATGAATACGTATGTAACGAACCTGGGGATCGTCGCTTTGGCAGCACTTTTATGTTGGGCTATCGGCTGGCAAAACTTCCTGCTGGTTCAAGCGCCAATTTTTATGATATCGGGAACTCTCGGAATTTGGATGTTTTATATTCAGCATACGTTTGAGGATTCTTATTTTGAAGAAGATGAGCATTGGGAATATGTAAAAGCAGCAGTGGAAGGAAGCTCTTTTTATAAGCTTCCAAGAATCATGCAATGGCTAACAGGCAATATCGGTTTCCATCATGTCCATCATTTAAGCCCGAGAGTCCCAAACTATAAGCTTGAAGAAGTACATAACAACACTGAACCATTGCAAAACGTTCCGACCATTACACTGGGAACAAGTCTTAAGTCGTTAAAATTCCGACTATGGGATGAAGAAGGCAAAAAATTTGTTGGTTTTAGCCATTTAAAAAAAGCTCCTAAAAGCCAAGTATCAGTGCGGCTAAAAACGGATTAAATACACTCCCCTTAATCGATGATGAGGAGTAGTGTATCTTGAAGAATAAAAGTGCAGACTCGCGCAACAAGTGTTGTGCAGGGGTCAGCACTTTTTTAATGCCACATACACTTGCAACAAAAAAATAATACCAAAGGTGATGAAACCCCTGGTATTAATGGGATCGCCGAGAGGACTTGAACCTCCACGGGTTATTCACCCACTAGGCCCTCAATAAAGCGAAAGCATATTATCTGTTATAGAAGCCTGTTATTTCAAGCATTTGAAGTCATTTATTACACTCATTTGCATCATTTTATATTTATTTCGAGCACAAAATGGGCACTTTTTTTAGGTTAAACATACACATTGTGTAGTTATTATATGTCATTGATGGCATGTGTATTAAAGTAACCAAAAATAAAAAGAAGAATAGCCTTTTGACTATCCTTTATTTCTCTTTTTATTTCTTGCAGACCAAATCACACCTGTATTAGTACTAAAGGTAAGAGCCAATCACTCAGAGATAACGCAGCATAACTTGTATTAACGATCGTCATCCCCGAAAGAGCCCCGCCAGAAGCACCCGCTAATCTGCTTTGCTTCTTTAGCATTTTTTAAAATTCTCATCGACATTGACAATTGTTGTATGATCTGAAGTTATGAATAAACTCTATTCAAAGGATGCTATAATAAATTGATATAGTAAACTAAAAATTATAATAGATAAATATAATGATGAAAATAGGGATTGAATGAAATGATAGATAAAACGAAAATACTTATTATTGAAGACGATGAAGCAATAGCTGATCTTCTATCATACGGGCTTACGCAGGAAGGTTTTCAAACTTGTACTGAGGCTAACGGAGCTTTTGGGATGAAGCAGCTGGATCAATTCAAACCTGATCTTCTGCTGCTCGATTGGATGCTGCCAGATTGCAACGGATTGGATATTTGTAAAAAAGTAACCCATCAATATAATATTCCTATACTTATGATCACAGCAAAGTCAGATATCACTGATAAAGTGCTTGGATTGGAATTCGGGGCTGATGATTATATTACAAAGCCTTTTGACTTGCGCGAGGTTATCGCTAGAATTCGTACGATACTAAGGCGGCTAGAACAAGCCAATCACGTAAGCGACCGAGGAACGTCTAATGAAGAACATATTCAGTTGAAAAATATCGTGATCATCCCCGATGAAAGAATAGTAAAAAAAGAAGGGATCGTTGTTGATTTGACTCCTAAAGAATTTGATCTGCTTAAAACGCTGATTGACCATCGTGGGAGAATCTTTACACGTTCAGAGCTGCTGGAATTCGTCTGGGGATACGATTTTGCCGGGGATACACGCACGGTGGATACTCATATTCAAAGACTCCGTAAAAAGCTTGATGCAAGTGACTTAATTAAAACAGTGTTTGGCATCGGATATAAATGCGAGAAGGTGGAGGAGTAGAGAGTGTTACGGACCATCAAGGGTAAATTCATTATTGGTTTTTTTCTGATTTTCTCTCTCTCTTTCCTTGTACTCAATCAAACGGTCAAGAGCGTCATTTGGTCAAGTAATGAAAAAATTGTCACCTCAGATTTAATAGAGTTGAAAAAAAACAGTATCGTGTATATCAACCAAGCTTTTTTAATCAACCATTATAAAAACAATGAACTATACTTCGGGGATATGGCCGATGAAATCGTGGAGAGTTTAACTCATTCAACCAGAAGCCATGTAGGTGTTTATACCGTGAATGGCACTTTGTTGTCTTCTTCTAATAAAAAGGTGTTTTCGCAAGGTACCGATGAGGATCTAAAAAAAGCGATTAACGGAAATAATGCTTATCATATTACCTATGATCGAAATAAAGCACAGGTATTTTTCTCTTATCCAGTTGTCATTGATGGTGCAAAAGTGGGCATATTACGCTTTTCTAAAGATTTTAATCTGCTTTACAAACAAAGCGGAGAGATTTTAAATATTATTTTTTATATCGCACTTGCGATATTTGTTGCGGCGTTCCTTTTCTCTTATATCCTCTCCAGACACATCACGATTCCAATCGTCAAGCTGACAGAGGCCACCTCAGAAGTCAAAAAGGGAAAGCTAGATGTGGATATCCACTTTCCCAGAACAGATGAAATTGGCCAGCTTACGATTAATTTCAATGATATGATTACCAGAATTAGAGATCAAATCTTAACTATCGAAAAAGATCGGGATCGGTTAAAGGAACTTAACGAACAGGAAAAACGTTTTTTTGACAATATGACCCATGAGCTCAAAACACCTTTGACTTCTATTCAAGGCTATGCCGAAATCATAAAAGAAAAGGGGGAATCAGATCCGCAGTTTTTTGATAAAGGAATGAATCATATTGTTGAAGAAAGCCGGCGTCTGCACGATTTGGTCATCAAACTTCTTGAAGTATCCAGAGAAACATCTAAAGATCGCAATTTCGATAGGATTGATGCAGGAACCATTTTGAAAGATGTATGCGAATCTATAAAATTTCGCGCAGAAAGATATAAGAAAAGGATTATCTGTGAAATTGAAGAAGGCCTTTATGTGCATGGCCAAATGAATAGACTGCGCCAGCTTTTTATTAATCTTCTGGACAATGCGATCAAATACAGTTTATCGAATTCAGACATCATGATTAAGGCTAAAGTTGTTGGAGATCAGGTTCTTTTAATATTCAAGAATCCAAGTGATCCTTATGATGACAACCAACATACAAAAGTGTTTCAGCCTTTTTATTCGATAAATCAAAAGGCCGCGGAAGAAGGAAGTTTAGGATTGGGATTAAGCATAGTGAAAACAATTGTTGAAGAACATGGGGGAACAATCGAGATGTTCTATAAAGAAAACCATACAATAATTACGATTGAACTAGCTTACACGAAGGTTGAGAAATAATTATGAAGAACAAACATTTTATTATTTTATTAGGAGTTCTACTGATTTTCGTGATTTTTATATCCAGTTATCATATGGGAAAGAGATCGGCAACCATCATCATTCCAAACAAGGAAGAAAATCAGATTGATGATGATCAGAAGTCCGGCTCCTTTCAAGTGAAGAAGATATATCGCGTCCCTAAAGCTGACCAGTTGCTTGGATGGTCTTCATCGAACTCTATAGTTGGTTTTTTCAAAGGAGAGGACACAACCGAACGTGATGCAAATCACCTTCAACGCCTCTCCTTCCCTTTTGAAAAACCTGAAACTCTGAAAAGCATTGAAAGCGACACTGCCAGCCTAAAAATATCACCAGACGGAAAGAATATCGTCGGATTAACGATGGCATCTGATAAAACAACATTAAATCTAATGTCATTGACGAACAGAAACAAAAAAGAAATCGCCAGCTTTCCTTCTAGCGAAGCTTATGTACAAGATATTTCATGGTCGAATAATAGTAAATACATTTGTTACCTTGTCATTGATCCTGCAAAAAATAGCCAGACTGCAGTCAATGTATTCAATATAGAATCCGGAACACTTAAAACGTATCTATTGAAAAATCTTGATGAAAAAGATTCGCCTACAGCTGCTGAAATTTCGGATAATGGACGCCGTTTGCTATTTATGATGTTGCACGGGCAACAATATCATATTATGACGGGAACGATTAATAATGATGGCGTCGCTATTCAGAAAAAGCGTCAGAATAGCTATGGCAAACCTGTTTGGTTAAACAATGACCAATTTGTATTTCTAGATTCAGGAGAAACCTTGTACGAATATGATCTCAGAAACAATGAGCTGTCTGTTCTGCTTGAGAATGTTGCTGTCTTCAAAATATCAAATGACCGAAAGAAAATTGCTTACTCGTTATATGACAAGGACAATACGTATGCAGGAAAGCTGCAAGGAAAAAATATCCTATATGCAGAACCAGTATACCGTGGCACCAATCCATCAGAAATATATTGGAGTCAAGATGGAAGCAAACTGCTCGTTTATGACCAAAACCCGTATACATCTATAGAAAATTCATCAGCCCGATTTTTTGACGATCACTCTTATATCATTACATTTAAATAATCTATGATTTAGAACCTTATTTCTGTTGAATACGGAAATAAGGTTTTTTATTGATTATTCAAGAGAATGAAAAAATCCCGCTTCTGTTTTTCTGCTTTTTTTGACATTTTGTTTACAAGTTGATCAAACTTCTGCGATATCTTCTCTTTATATTAAAAGAGCATCATGATAATCAAACTTTCTTATCTATGTGGCTAGTTTTTTAAAAATTAGTTTTGATATCTACAATTGAGGAGTTGGAAAAAGTGTCAAATTCACCAAGAAGGGACCGTAAATTGAATCAAATAGGCAAAATAGGTTTTGGAATATTGATTATTCTGTGTGTAACTTTATTATGTATTTCTTGGAAAGCTCTTGCTGGACCAAAACAGGAGCCAGTAAAAGAAAGTACCGCCGCTTCTGAGCAAACACACAAAGAAAAGAACAAAACTTCAGCACAGAAAAACGAAGAACAAAAAACCTCACCTGAAATGGGAAAGGTGGTCTACTTAACATTTGATGACGGGCCAAACCCTGCTGCATCAGAGAAAATTATGGATTTGCTCCAGAAATACAACGCAAAAGGTACGTTTTTCATGTTAAAACCTAATATCGAGCGAAATCCTGATCTTGTGAGAAAAATGGTGGAAAACGGTCACTCTGTTGGATCTCATGGCGTGACGCATCAGGTTTCCGAAATCTATAAATCCCCCGAAAGCTTTGCGGCAGAAATGAACGATACGCTTGATTTTATCAATGAAATAACAAAAATCAAAACACATTTGATAAGAGCCCCCTACGGGTCAAAGCCTTATATTACCGGCCAATTTAGAGAAGTTGTTAAGCATGAACATTTTAATCTTTGGGATTGGACAGTTGATTCAGAAGACTGGAAATACACTAACGGCGAATTTGTAAAAAATACGATTCAACAAGTAAACGATCTTGTAGGGAAAGAGCCGCTTGTTGTGTTAATGCACGAAAAACCCACTACTTCGGCATATTTAGAAGAACTATTAAAATATTTCCGGGAAAGCGGATACGAAATGAAAGCAATTCATGATTCAATAAAACCGGTACAATTCAGATTCAATTGAAGTAAATGCCTAACAACTATTAAAGTATCTTATACCAGCTTAAAAATATCACGAAGATGAAGGAATTATTTATGAGGGAACCGTTAACCTTGATAAAACAATTTCATCCTAAAAATATCAGAGATACGAAGCATAGGATACAGGGCATAACAATTATACGAACATGATGAGAAAGGATTATGATAGTGAAAATTGGGAGAAGGAAACTGAAAATGCAAAGTATGGTCTTATTTATTCTAGCCCTCTTGTTAACCATAGGAGGCCTGACTTGCTACAGTATTTACCGCAACGTAGCAAAATCAGTCAATCACATGTATAAGCCTCTAGATAAAGATTCCAAGGAGCAAGATTCTGGTATAGGGCATGACCCTATGTCCATTCTTTTGCTGGGAATAGATGAGCGCCCCGGTGATAAGGGACGTCCTGATTCGATGATCGTACTGACATTAAATCCAGAGACTAAAACATCGACAATGGTAAGTATTCCGCGTGATACCAGGGTATTTATGCGATCAAAGAATACCCATATTAAAATGAACGCAGCATATACTTATGAGGGAATCGAAGGTACCGTTCAAACCGTCGAACAATTTTTAAACATTCCAATCAATTATTATATCAAAGTGAATATGGAAGGTTTTAAAGATATTGTAGATGCTATTGGCGGAATAACAGTGAATAACGATTTCCCTTTCACCCTTGAAGGAGTGCATATACCAAAAGGGGAACAGTACCTTGATGGAAAGGTTGCTCTTACATATGCACGGATGCGAAAAGAAGATCCTCGCGGTGATTTTGGTCGGCAGCAGCGGCAGCGTGAAATCATTAATGAAATTATTCACGAAGGCGCACAATTAAAATCATTAAAAAACTATAAAGGTATTTTGACTGCATTAGAAAAAAATATTCAAACGAACTTAACACTTGATAACATGATCAATATTCAACGTTCTTATAAAGAAGCCGTTCAACATGTGAAACAGTTCGAAATAAAAGGTGATGACAAAAAAATTGATCACTTATGGTATCATGTTGTCACTGATGAAACGAGAAAGGACTTATCGAAAAAACTTCGCCAGCAATTAGATCTAGAATCTTAAAAAATAAATGTACTTATAACCGCATACTCGGGTATAGAGAAGAGTTTCTTATCTCTTCTCTCTTTTTTTAGATGAATGTTTTTACGATTTCCCAGAATAAAAATAGAGTATAGTGAGGAATTATCCTCATTATATATAAATTCCCCGTCTTCGTTCAATTTATTGTTTGCTCGTGAAATTAATAACGCTCCACCATTGAATACATTCACATTTAACATACTTAGATTGAGTTGAATGCTTGATGCGCATTTTCCCCATCACATGAAGCTGTAATAACCGCTACTGGTTTCGAATAAAGCTCTGCAGACGGCACCGCATTTATTATTAAACTAAACGTGCAGTTGAGTTCAATAACAAAATAAACAATAGAAAAATATGTTAAATTTTGAAACTTGTTCTTTGATTTTCCGTATATCAATATGAAATGGTATCTAATGCAGGGAGGGATATTATTTGGCTGAAAAGCAAAAAAGTGTTCCATTTTTGAAAAAATATTGGGTTTCTCAAATTGGTGTATTTTTATTGTCACAGATCATTTTTATTACATTTGAAACAACAGGATGGTTACCTAATTATAGAGAGATTGATGGTACACTATTTGGGAGAATTACGGAATCGTCAATTTTTATAGAATGGTTTACTTTTTATGAAACACCACAATTAAATTTACTTACTGTCTTTTTTGGTGCCTTCTTTCTTGTGCCTGGAATAATAAGTGCATTAAAAAACGTATTTTCACCTAGACACTATAGTAATAGCTCTAATAACCGTGATTAAAAATAAATATGGTTTATTAAAATGAATAAAGTTTGAGAAGAGTTTTACTTAGACTGTAAATCAACATTAAACTTTAACAGAACTTTTAAAAAAAGCTTAATCAAAAAGATTAAGCTTTTTTTAATTATTTAGTAACCTATGCCCCTTACCCTATCTGGCAGCCACTTTGATCTCAGTTTTATGTTCCTTTGCAAATAGGTTATTGAAAATACGCTACTTAAAATCTCTGCTGCTCAACTTGAGCATCGAAAATAAAAAGGTACTTCAAAATAAATATTACTTCCTTTTTTCAAAAAGCTTATGCTTTTTCCTGATTCCCTTTAAAATACCAAATAACTACAGGAACAAGTAACAATGATAAAACAGCTCCAGAAATTGATAGTATTGTATAACTAGAATGTGCAACAACCATTCCTGACAAGGCTCCACCTGCTGCTCCTGATAGTGCTACTAAAACATCGAATGTTCCTTGTGTTTTTGCACGGAGAGATGGATGTGTTGAATCTATAATGAGGGCAGTTCCCGTTAGTAAACCAAAGTTCCAACCTAACCCTAGTAATACTAGTGCTAGGATTAGTAATGATAATGAGTCTGCCGGTGCAATAGCTGCCACCAATCCGGCGGCAAGAAGTGTAGCACCTGAAGCAATAGCCATAGTAGTGCGACCATACTTATCTACTAATAAACCAGTCAATGGTGAAGGAAGATACATCGCTGCAATATGGAGCCCTATCACTAAACCCACTTCGCTTAAACCATGACCGTGATGACCCATGTGAACTGGTGTCATTGTCATAATAGCTGTCATGATTAGTTGAGCTAAAATCATAATTACAGCTCCTACCATTATTCCTTTTTTGTTTATGGCAGTATTTTTTAGACTTCCTCCTATTTGTACTTTATCGTCTTTTTTCTCAGCATTCGCAATAGCTGTAGATACAAACAGCGGATCTGGACGAAGAAAAATGAAGAGAATAAATCCAGCAATTATAAAAGCTGCTCCTGACATGATAAACGGACCAGCTAAATTGGGAACACCAATTGAATCTGCAAATTTTCCCATTGTATTAACTAAGTTAGGGCCTACTACAGCTCCTAAAGTAGTAGAAACCAAGGCCATACTTGCAGCAGTTGCCCGTTGTTTCTCATTTGCAAGGTCTGTCCCAGCATACCGAACTTGAAGATTAGAAGCCATACCTGCTCCATAAATAAGAAGGGAAACAAATAATAGGGCAACGCTGTTGATTAAAGCCGCAATTATAACACCTATAGCGCCTAATCCTCCTATAAGGAAACCACCTGCAAGTCCAGCTCTACGGCCAAAACGTTGTGAGGATGCTCCTATAAGTAGGGCAGCTACGGCAGATCCAAAAGTAAAGAGGGCAGTTGGAATTCCTGCTACATTTTCCGATCCTATCATATCTTGTGCAAGAAGCGCCCCAACTGTTATCCCAGCACCAAGTCCTGCTCCCCCAAATATTTGTGAAAAAATCAAGATTTTTAATGTTTTTTTATAAAGTTGGTTTTGTTTTTCTGGTGAATCAATATGACCTTGTAACCAAACAGGCTGCTGTGTTGATATATTTGTATCTTTTTTTGTCATTACCATAAATTCTACCTCCTAACGACAAATCTTTGTTGCTTTTCAAAAGGTTTTTTATCATTATTGGAACTTTCCATTTTTGTTATTCCGTATATTTTGGATTTTCGATATATTTAAAATTTAATTATATTCATTATGAGAAGAAGCTCATGATTATTTTTTATAATTATGAGCTTCTTCTATTTCTTATTTTTAAATATGAACAAGACAATATTATTTTTCGGTGTTTTATTTTAAAATGTGTAAGACTCTCCATCTTCTGGTACTAAAATATGTCTTGAGAATCCTTTTTCTTTGCTAAAGTTTCTTAATTCTTCTCTAGATAGTGTCCAATGGTTAACAGCTTCCATATGAACAGATATAATCTTAGCATGAGGAGCAGCCTTGTGAACTTCATAGATGTCTTCTTTTCCCATGATGAGTGAACCTAAATCTAATCTTTGATTGTCTCCCCCATTAACCACAATGATTTCTGGTTCATGTGTATGAATCTCGTCTTCGATAGCATCATACCAAACTGTATCCCCAGCTACATATAAAACTTTTTCACTTGGGTGCTTGAATACTAATCCACAAACTTCACCCATTAAGTTTAATAACTCTTCTCCTCTGCCATGTTCACCTTTTGTTTTCACTAATTGGATCTCTTCAAAAACAGTGTCTTGTTGCAGTACTTCTACATTTTTGAAACCACTTGCTTTTACTTCTTTTGCATCTGCTTCATTTTGAACAAACATTTTGATGTTTTTTGGCAATACGTTTTTTGCCACATCATCAAAGTGATCTAGGTGTAGATGAGTAACAATTACTGCATCTACGCCATCCAGAATGTTATCTATTGATGTTGGCAAACTCACCAAAGGATTAAATAGATCTTGTCTGATCGTTTCAGGGAAAGTAGCGTACGTACCTTTTTCTGCTAACATAGGATCTATTAAAAATTTTTTATTTGCGTAATTTACAACAATTGTTGCATTTCGAATTTGTGTAATATTCATATTTACAACTCACTTTCATTTTTATTTGTCTTACTTCGACAGAGTTAAGTGTATAATATCAGCAGTATTCAAATACATAGATAAAAAAAAGTGTTTTAACTCTTTGACTTTATTTTCGAAAGGAATTAACGTTCAACTAGATCAAACAGATAAAAAATTATAGTGAAAGTATGTCATAATAGCCAAATTACAATGAAGATCTGGGAGAGAGTAAACTTAACATAGCCAGCAGCTGCAGTTCCATAAGTATAAAAAAAGCCCTAGCTTGGTAAATTTCATATCCAAACTAGGGCTTTTTTAGAGCAGATATATATCATGTTATATGACCACACATCTCCGTTTTATAAAGGTAACTATTTACCAATAACAATCGACACTTTATAGTTTGCATGTTTGTTTAAGTCATTTAAAAATTGATCTAATACCTCGTTTGAAGGAAATTTACATTCAAGCAAATAGCAACCGTCTCCACTAACTTTATAATTGTTTATTACATAGTTACCTTGTGTTTCTATAAAGGCTAAATAGGGTTGATGATGGATTTTTTCGATATAAATATTAAGAAAAGCATGTATAGAGAAGCCTAATTTCACTTGATTCACTTCAATACTGCATCCTCTTATTATGTCATTGTCTAATAACTTTACTACTCTTGCTGCGGCTGCTGGTGCAGTGAGATGTACTTTTTCCCCTAATTTTTTCATTGTAATGCGACTATTTTTAGACAGCTCATCAAGTATTTTTTTATCTATTTCATCAATCATTTTCTTGTATCCTTTCTGAAAAAATAAGATGTATTTTACATAGTTTGTTCGCTGTACAATTTGTTTATGTTTGCTTAAAACTTTAAAAATAAAGTGATATGGTGAAATCACTTTATTTTCCCTATGTATTGATCGATTGAGAAAGTATATATTTATTTGCATACAAATCAAAAGAGGAATATACACCAGCTAATATGAGACATTTATTTAAAATGGTTTTTCCATTGATGTTGTATATGTTTAGAGGTGAAATTATGAAGAAATTTGATATATCTGTTTTATCAGTTGCTCCATTAAGACAAGGAGAAACAATGAAACAAGGGATTGATTCTGCAGTGTCATTAGCTAAAGCTGTAGATCATATGGGCTATAAACGGATTTGGTTTGCAGAGCACCATAATCACGACGCTTATGCAAGTGCAGCAACCGTATCAATTGTACAACATATATTAGCAAATACAAAGGACATCCGCGTAGGTTCAGGAGGTATTATGTTGCCAAATCATTCCCCATTAGTTGTAGCGGAGCAATTTGGAACACTTGAAACATTATATCCAAATCGTGTAGATTTGGCATTAGGACGCGCACCGGGAACGGATCAAAAAACGGCTGACGTGATTCGTCGTTCCAACCATAATGGCGTGTTTTTCTTTGAAAGAGAAGTAAATGATATTTTGCGTTTTGTTGGGGATAAGAGTGTGCAGGGAGAGGTTAGCGCTTATCCGGGTATTGGAACGCGTGTGCCTGTTTTTGTATTAGGATCCTCAACGGATTCAGCAGAAATTGCTGCAAAGCTTGGTTTACCCTATGCATTTGGCGCTCAATTTTCACCTCATGCGATGGAAGAAGCGCTCGCTATTTATCGAGAACATTTCCAACCGTCTTCTTATTTACAAGAGCCTTATGTGATCGCTTGTATTAATGTGATTGCAGCAGAATCTATGGAAGAGGCATCTTTTATTTCTGCAAGTCATTTGCAGGTGTATATTGATATTTATACAAATAATTTAAATAAGCTTATTCCACCCACTGAAAACTTCCTAGAATCGTTATCACAGTTTGAATTAGAAATTCTCCATCGTCGACTGGGGTATACAATCATGGGTGATCCAGAAACAATTCGTCGCGAACTAATTGATTTCCAACAGATGTATCAAGCAGATGAATTAATTGTGTTGTCTAATATTTACGAATTGAGCAAGGAAATTCACTCTTACGAGATTTTAAAACATGTTGTGGATGAGTTGTTTCGATAAAGAATGGAGCAAACTTTAGAAGTCGAGTCAGTTGTATTAGCTTATGTTTTTCAACAATCGGGTGCGATTGTTGAACAAGAAAGAAATGGGTAATACATATTAGTCATATATAATATGTGTCACCCTTTATTTTTTTGAACGATTAGGACATAGTTCCGTTTCTTTTACAATGAATACTTGATGTAACTTTGAAATAAAGTTTGATTAAAATCTATCACAAACCCTTATTTTCACAACACTTCATTTGTTTCAGCTTCCCTCGCGAATACCGGATCAATGCTCAGCTTTAAGATAGTCAACCAATTTCTCCGCACTGTTCTTAACATCTTCTTTTGAAAGGTGAAGTGTCCCATATTGTGTAAACGCAGGAAGAAAACGCATTCCTATATAGTTAGCAGTGACTTGAAACGGTCTGATAAGCTCGCTGATCGTGATATTATAGCCTCCGCCTGCTTGATAATCAGATTCCTGTGCACCTAGGGAGATAGCTAAGAGTAGTTCTTTTCCATGCAATTTCGTTCCTCCAGTTCCAAAAGCCCAGCCATGTGTTAACACATCATCTTCCCATTGTTTGAGTAACGCGGGACTGCTGTACCAATACATTGGGAACTGAAAAACGATACGCTCATGATCTAACAGGAGCTGCTGCTCTTTTTCTACATCAATGATAAAATTAGGGTATTCACCGTACAGGTCATGAACCGTAATGTCATTATCTTGCTTTAAACGATTCATCCAGGTTTTGTTGACAACAGACGTTTCCAAATTAGGGTGTATAACGATAACTAATGTTTTCATTTGACTGATCATCCTTTCTTCGCCGATTAGTTATTATTGCTTTTACGTTAATAAATTGATCTAAATTTAAGATAGCCACTTTATTTACACTTATAGTATCATTTTTCATGAATTCAGGGCACTAATTGGGCACCCAAATCAATGATAACTTAAGACATTGTTTTGTAGAAATCCGATATAACAGAATAATCTCGTCTGGCTTCAATACTCATACGATAATATTCATTAGAGAGCATTAAATTTCCTTGTTCATGAAGATAATCAGTGACTTCAATCGAGTATTCTGGGTCAGTTATGGAATTAGGAGGTAAGCCAATACTCTCAGAACTTTGCATATTATCTAAAGAACGCCCACCACTTTCCTGCATGGTGAGCGCCATAATAATATTCACTTAGTCAAAAACACCTTTCTGACGGACGTATTTTTCAAATACAGCCCTAAATTCTTTCCACTTCCCGGTGCAATGCCAACCGTTTCATATTCGCCATTCCGCCGCCTCCTGCTTTAGTGAAATGGTTATAACCACTATTGCATGCGGTGAATAATAAATTATTTCAGTATAAACAAATAAACCATCATCATTGTAGAGACACCAGTAGATCATTTAAAAATAAACAAAAAAATACCAAAGGTCTAAAACCCTTGGTATGATTGAGATGCGGCCGAGAGGACTTGAACCTCCACGGGTTATTCACCCACTAGGCCCTCAACCTAGCGCGTCTGCCATTCCGCCACGACCGCGTGACTATTAAAATGTTGTGCTGGTTTTCAGGCTCTTAACCTAGTAAAACCAATTTGCGTGCACTTTGTAAATAAAGTGCGGGTGAAGGGACTCGAACCCCCACGTCGTAAGACACTAGATCCTAAGTCTAGCGCGTCTGCCAATTCCGCCACACCCGCAAAAAGACAAATGGTGAGCCATGAAGGACTCGAACCTTCGACCCTCTGATTAAAAGTCAGATGCTCTACCAACTGAGCTAATGGCTCTTACTATTTAATTTCAAAAAATAAAAATGGCTGGGCTAGCTGGATTCGAACCAACGCATGACGGAGTCAAAGTCCGTTGCCTTACCGCTTGGCTATAGCCCAACGAAAATGGAATGACCCGTACGGGATTCGAACCCGTGTTACCGCCGTGAAAGGGCGGTGTCTTAACCGCTTGACCAACGGGCCGATGGTTGAGAACTTATATCGCAATCTTATGGCGGAGAAGGAGGGATTTGAACCCTCGCGCCGCTTACGCGACCTACACCCTTAGCAGGGGCGCCTCTTCAGCCACTTGAGTACTTCTCCAAATATGGCTCCACAGGCAGGATTCGAACCTGCGACCGATCGGTTAACAGCCGATAGCTCTACCACTGAGCTACTGTGGAATGGAATAATGAGACAAGATTCATTATATCAGGCTTGTCATTCAGAGTCAAGAGGAAATGTTTTTTATTTATCTCTCGTGACGACTTTTATAATGTAACATAGGCTTGCCAGTTTCGTCAACCTTTTTTACGAAAAAATTCTTTTTATTTTCCCGCGGCATTTTCCGCATCTGTATCTGTCAGGATTCATGGCGCGTCTCTTTATATACTGTTGGCCGCAAGCCGTACATATATACCTATATGTTTTTTTGCTTTCTGTTTTTTTCTTTAGAGGCGTACAGAAGCGGGGCGCATTGACTTGCTGGAGAAGCGTTCGGAAATCTCTGTCCCTGTGCTTGTATCCTTTTCCTTCAAGGTGAAGGTGATAATGGCACAGCTCATGCTTGATAATGCCGATCAGTTCCTCTCTGCCGTGCTCAATCAAATATTTTCTGTTCAATTCGATGTTATGAGAGGTTAACAGGTATCTTCCGCCGGTCGTTTTAAGTCTGTCGTTGAAAACAGCCTGATGTCGAAACGGCTTTTTGAAAAATGTGTTGGAAATATCCTCTGTAAGCTTTTGCAGCTCTTTATTATCCATGGTGCACCTCACTAAAAAAACATTGAACGGGACAATTCACTGTTCGCATACAATAGGGTAATCACCGCCCCTCTTATATCAAAGCTGAGGAGGAATGAGCCTATGCCAAATTGGCTGAAAAAACAGATGCAAAAAGCGTTCCTTGAAAAAGATAATTATCAAATTAAACTGCTGAATCAATGCTGGTATTTCTATAGGAAAAAACACTGCTCGTAAGCAGTGCTTTTATTTTACCATAGACAGTGATACTCTGCCTTTTTGCACATCGACACCGTCAACCCAAACCGTCACGATGTCACCGACGGATACAACATCAAGCGGATGCTTGACGAATTGATTGCTGAGTTTTGAAATGTGCACAAGCCCGTCCTGTTTGACTCCGATATCAACAAACGCTCCGAAGTCCACTACATTGCGCACGGTGCCCTGCAGCTCCATTCCTTCTTTCAGATCCTCCAGCTGAAGGACGTCTGTTTTCAGCAGAGGCTTAGGCACCTCATCACGCGGATCACGTTCAGGTCTTGTCAGCTGTTCACAAATGTCTTTCAGCGTAATTTCACCGATTCCCAGTTCTTTTGCTGTTTCAGAAAGCTCCAATTTGTTGATTTTGTCCTTCAATTCCGCCGTGCCGATTTGCTCTGTTGAAACACCGAGCTTTTTCAAAAGCGTTTTTGTTTCTTTATAGCTTTCCGGGTGGATTCCTGTTCTGTCCAAAGGCTCTGTCCCTTCCTGCACTCTTAAAAAGCCGATACATTGTTCATAGGTTTTCGCGCCGAGCCTTGGAATGTCTTTCAGTTCTTTTCGATTCGAAAATTTACCGAGCTCTTCCCGCTTTTTGACAATGTTGCCCGCTACGGACTTTGATAATCCCGCTACATACTGAAGCAGTGCCGCGGAAGCTGTGTTGACATTTACTCCTACCTGGTTTACGACTGTCTCAACGACAAAGCGCAGGGATTCATTTAAGCGTTTTTGGCTGACGTCATGCTGATACTGTCCGACACCTACAGATTTCGGATCAATTTTGACGAGTTCCGCAAGCGGATCTTGAAGTCTCCGTGCGATGGATACTGCACTGCGTTCCTCGACCTGAAGCTCAGGGAATTCTTCTCTGGCAAGCTCAGAAGCCGAATATACGCTTGCCCCCGCTTCATTGACAATCACATAATAAATATCACGCGGCGTGTCCTTCAGCACATTCACAATGAATTGCTCTGTCTCCCTGGAGGCTGTACCGTTTCCAATCGCCACCATTTCCACTTGATACTCTTCAAGAATCGCTTTCACTTTCTCATGAGCTTCCTTCGTTTTTTTGACAGGTGCATGCGGGTAAATCACATCAATTTTTAAGACTTTCCCGGTTTCATCTGACACTGCCAGCTTACAGCCTGTTCGAAAAGCCGGATCTACACCGAGAACCGTCTTGCCTTTCATCGGCGGCTGAAGGAGAAGCTTTCTGAGGTTCTCAGAAAAAATATGAATCGCCTGTTCATCTGCTTTTTCTGACAGCTCTTTTCTGATTTCACGTTCAATAGCAGGCTGAATCAGTCTTTTGTAGCTGTCTTCAATCGTTTCCTGCAAGATTTCTTTTACAGACGTTGAACGGTTTTTGATGATTTGCTTTTCCAAGTAAGCCTTAATGTGATCTGCTGGCTGTTCGATAGACACCTTTAAAATGTCTTCTTTTTCGCCGCGATTCATGGCAAGCACTCTGTGCGGAACGACCTTTGCGATTGGCTCTTCATACTCGTAGTACATTTCGTACACGTTTTTTTCATCTGTGTCTGCTGATTTTCCGGCAGCTGACTTGATCGTTCCTTTTTTAAAGGTTTCCTGGCGAATCCATTTTCTGAAATTCGGTTCGTCCGAGATTTGTTCCGCAATAATATGCTTGGCGCCTTCAATGGCTTCTTCTCTGGTGAACACTTCTTTTTCTTCGCTGATATATTGGTCTGCTGTTTCTGCAAGGCGGTCATCTTGCGGAAGAGTCATGATATAGTCGGCAAGCGGCTCAAGACCTTTGCTTTTGGCGACTGTCGCTTTCGTTTTGCGCTTTTGTTTATACGGACGGTAGAGGTCTTCTACTTCCTGAAGTTTTACGGATTGGTCAATTTTGCGTTTTAATTCATTTGTTAGTTTATCCTGCTCAGCGATTAGCCTGATCACTTCTTCTTTTCGCTGATTCAGGTTTTGTATGTATTGCCATCGTTCAGAAATGGTCTGAATCTGAACCTCGTCCATTGAACCCGTCTGCTCTTTTCGATATCTGGCGATGAACGGAACTGTGTTGCCGTCCTCAAGCAGGCGGATGACGCTTTCAACATGTTTTTGTGATAAACCTATTTCTTTCGCAATTTGCTGTTTCAAAAGGGCTGACGTTTCCATGTAACCATAGCCTCCAATTTTGTCGTTCTTTCTCTAGTGTATCAAAAACAGAAAAAAACACATAAAAAAAGACAGATGATGTATTCATTTCTAAAAGTTTCTGTAAACCGCCGCTCATAAAGTTCCGTAAGTCGCTTATTAATAGCCAACTACAAAAAAAGAAGCCGGCTTTCCCAGCTTCTTTTTTCTACATTCCTAGGACAGCAGTCCAAGAATATATGTCAGATCGTCTCTTCTAGATGTCGTATACATTTTCAGCGAATTTGATATTTCTTCTACCGATTGGCCTTTTTTTAAGTGGGAGCGGATATCGGGTACGTTGAGTCCATCTGTATGTATAATGAACTTAGAACCCTTTTCATAGGTAGCGGTGTGCGTTTTGTATTTTTGCGGCTTGCCTGATAAATAGCCTGAAATCGGGAGAGGATAAAAGCTTTCACCAGACGGGGAATGCAGAATAAACTGTACATTTCCGACGGAGCAGTACGTAAACTGCCTTTGTTCAAAGTTAATTTTCAAAACAGAAGCTGTAGCCCCTCTTTTGTTTTTCATCGCCTGATTACAGCGTTCGATGATGCTTTGTACGTCTTCGTTCGCATAGTTTTCCACTAAGTCTTTGATTGCTGAAGAAGATTCGTTGGCAAGCGATCCGCTTCCAAGTCCGTCAGCTACCGCACAAATTAATTCTTGATCATCAGCTTTCATAAAAAAACTGTCACCGCAGATCGATTTTCCTTCTTTATTCAGTTGGTATACAAGGGTTTGAATATGCTCGTTTTCTTCAACCTGGATCATTACATTAACTCCATGGAGGGATCTTCAATCAAGGCCTCTCTGAGCTTCTTCACAGCTTTGCGCTGCAGACGCGAGACGTGCATTTGAGATATACCGAGAATGTCCCCAGTTTCTTTTTGACTTTTGTTTTGAATGTACGTTAGGTCTATAATTTGCTTTTCACGGTCTGACAGGACATGAAGCACGCTCTGCAGCATCATTTTCTGGTTCACCCGCTCATATCCATCCTCCTGTGAACCGACGATATCGAGAATGGTAACTGTGCTTCCGTCCGCATCTGCTTCAATACTGTGATCAACAGATAAGGCTTGATAGCTTTTGCCCATCTCCATGGTTTCAAGAACCTCTTCCTCTGATACATCGAGGAATTCAGCAATCTCTTCCACTTTCGGCGACCTTTGTGTTTCTGTCGTCAGCTGATCGACCGCCATTTTGATTCTCGGCCCCAGTTCTTTGATTCGTCTCGGAACATGAACGCTCCACGTCTTATCTCTGAGGAAACGTTTAATCTCCCCGATTATGGTCGGGATCGCAAAAGCTTCAAACGATTTGCCCACCACGGGATCATAGCGCTTTATCGCGCCGAGAAGCCCGATCATGCCGACTTGGCGGAGATCTTCGTGGAAGCTTTTGCCCTTTGAGTATTTCTTCGCAAGCATATCAACCAGATTCGTATACACCCGCACAAGCGTTTCCTGCGCCTGTTCATCTTGTTTTGTTTGGTAATCGCTTATGAGCCGATCGACTTCATCTTTAGTTAGTTTCGTAGTTTTTGATGGTTGTGTCATGATCAACTCGCTCCCCATTTAAATACTTTGTCATCGCTACCGTGACGCCGGAGTTGTTTTGCACTCTGACTTCATCCATGAGCGTTTCCATTAAATATAGACCGAGCCCTCCTTCTGATAATTGATCGACTGTGTGTGAAGGTGTGTATGGCCCAAGATCCTGCTGCTTTTCATCAAAATCAAAGCTGTCTCCTTCATCTGCCACAATGACCTCTAAACGATCCTCGAACACGCCGAATCGTATTGACACTTCCCCGTTTTTGTCTTCTTTATAAGCGTGCTGAACCGCATTTGTACAAGCTTCGCTCACTGCGATTTTCAGATCTTCAATTTCATCGTACGTATAGCCCATTCTGCTTGCAACGCCAGACAGAGTCAGCCGTATAATCCCTACGTATTCAGGCTGGGCCGGCACTTTCATTTCGATGTAATCAGCTTTGTTATTCATTGCACTCCACCTTCTGACTTTGCTGAAATATCAATGATGTCCTTAAGACCAGTAATTTCGAACAGACGGATTAGCCGGTCAGACAGATTTTCAAGCTTAAGGGAACCGCCTTGTTTTTTCACTGTTTTAAAAACGCCTACGAAGACGCCAAGTCCGGTACTGTCCATGTAGCTGACATTCTTCAGACAAATCCTTAAGTCTGCGCCTTCTTCCGCCAGAGGAACGAGCTTTTCTCTGAGAACCGGCGCTGAATACACATCAATTTCTCCAGCAATGTTTACTTGTATATCATCGACATTCTGTTTCACATCAATATTTATATTCATTCGTTTCACCTCAAATTATCCTTTAAATAACTAGTAGTTATATACCCACGGCCGGCGAACGCTAAACCTTTCTTCTTAAAACAATTAACGTAAAATCATCATGAAGCTGAAAATCCTGCAATTTGAGGAGGCTGTCATAAATGTTTTTCACCATTTCCTGGGCATCGCAACACATATGTTCCTCAATGAGCTTCTGTATATCGTGACGCTCCAAGAAACCGTTTTCCGTCCTGCATTCTGTAACACCGTCAGAAAATAAAACAATCATATCTCCCTTTTCAAGTTGCTTGTCAAATTGCCTGTAGTCATAATCTTGCGAAATTCCGAGAACAAGACCTTTAGCATCTAAATCATAAAATGTATTATCTTTTTGAGAATAGTAAAATCCTGGTTCATGTCCCGCTGAAGCGTATGTAAATCGATGATTGTCCGTATTGTAATTGGCATAAAACATCGTAATAAACATACTGGCATCAACGTTTTGTTCAACAACGCGATTCAAGTTTTTCAGCACCTGTGATGGGTGAATGCCTGTTTCCGGCAAAGAATCCATTGCGTATTTAATCATAGACATACATAAAGCTGCCGGAATCCCTTTACCGATGACGTCAGCAATGGCAATATTAATGGACTCTTTGTCTTTAACAAAATGATAATAATCACCGCTCATCTGTTTGGCGGGCACACTGATCGCGCCAATGTCCAGCGCTTCCTCCTCCGGAATTTTTGTTCCTAGAAGCGTCTGCTGTACATTAGCTGCAATTTCAATTTCTGATTTGATTTCCTGCTGTATCCCCCTAAGGGTTTGATGCTCCTGATAAGCCATTCCATATCCAATCATGACTTCAATTAAAAAATCCAGCGAATGAAAAACATCTTCCGGGAGACTTGGATACAGCTCCTTCAGCACTTTTCGGTGAATGCTGATGATTTCTTCCGGAGGAATTTGATGCTCGATTGTTTTTCGGCTGAATTTTTGGGCCTGATATAAAGATGTTTCCGTTAATTCGGCTATATATCGATTAAGCAGCTGATGATACCGCTGCTCAATAACCTCCCTAAAATCCACTTTCTTACCTCCTACCGAAGCCATTTAATGGCTTGTATCTCTGTACCTTCCCCCGTTACGGAATTTAAACTGAATTCATCCATCAGCCTTTTCACACCGGGAAGTCCCGCTCCGAGTCCGCCTGACGTGGAAAACCCGTCTTCCATGACTTTACGGATATCCGGAATCCCCGGCCCTTTGTCTTCCGCTATAATTTTCAGGCCCTTTTTTCCTCTATCTGTGACCTGTTCAATCCCAATCTGGCCCTTGCCGGCATATAAATAAATGTTTCTGGCTAATTCTGATATAGCCGTTGTGATCCTTGCCTGGTCTACCGTGCCGAAACCCAGCTCTTTTGCAACGTTTCGTCCCAGTTGTCTGGCGGCCACAATATCCCATTCTGTCATGATTTTTACACAGGATTGGTCGTTCATTCGCTATTCCCCCAATTCCCGCTTCAATGTCTCAAGCCCCTGCTCTAAGTCGAGCGCAGTTTCGATTTCCTCAAGTGCAATTCCAAGTTCAATCAGCGTAACTGCAACGGCAGGCTGAATGCCGGTTAAGACAACTTTTGCCCCCATTAACTTAGACATTGTAATGACGTCGCCCAGCACTTTAGCGATAAATGAATCTATTATATCTACAGATGTCAGGTCAATCACGACTCCGTTAGCACCTGTTTCATATATTTTATTTAATAAGTCTTCTTGAAAGGTTAATGCGGTTTGATCATCTAGTTCCCATTGAATAGATACTAATAAGCAATTATACAGTTTCAAGATCGGGATTTTCGGATGTCTCACAATGTTATTCCCCCAATGAAACGATTTTTCGATCCGTCATTTCCAATGCTGTTTGAATTCCTTTTTGCAGGGTATTCTTAGTTATAACTTGAGATAAATCAATGCCCAGGTTGACGATTGTCTGAGCAATTTCCGGCCGGATTCCGGCGAGCAGGCATTTCGCTCCGACAAGCCTTACAGCCTCAGACGCCTGAATAATATGGTGGGCAACCATCGTGTCAACGACAGGAACACCTGTAATGTCTATCAACACGACTTGTGACCGGTGTTTAACAACGCCGTTAAGAAGGTTTTCCATAATTCTTTTTGCGCGTTCGGTATCAATTGTTCCGACCAGCGGCATTACGGTGATATTTTCAAACACTGGGATGAGCGGCGCAGATAGCTCCTGCAACGCAATTTTTTGCAGAGATACCGTTTTTTCCCATGAAATTGAGTATTGGTTAAAAATCTCAGTATTAATCGGGCTGAAAAAGCGGTCGATCTGCCAGATTAATTCCGTACTCTCTTGATCTGGCAATCTCTTATCGTTCATCTTCGTGTAGAGGCGTTTCCAGAATTCAGCTAGCACCGTAGCCAGAAACTTTAAAGAGAGTCCGATTTGAACAGCTCTTAACGCCAGTTCGCTGATTTGGCTTTCAGCAGCACTGTCATCCTTAACAGATGAGAGCAGGATGTCGATATATTCTTTAGATATATTTTCATACACTTGGTGAGTCAGCTGATAGGATTCTTGCTCGCTTAATTCTTTTAGTGTGTCAGTCCACAGTTGGAGCAGTTCATTTTGATTCTCGGCAATGAACTGGTATACAGTCTGGTTCGACATCAAATTCGCTTACCTCCCGATAAAAAACAACATATTTTTTTCGTTATTCCACTATTATATCGTTAATTTTTTTTGAAAACAAAAAAAGTTGCTCTATTTGAGCAACTAGGCAAATATTACTAAAAATCAATGAGTGCCAAACTGATCTGTAAGGCTTCATCAACCTTATCCATCATTTCATCATCCAGATGAGTAATCTTATCCGTTAACCTTTGCTTGTCAATCGTCCGAATTTGCTCCAGCAAAATAACGGAATCTCTTTCAAAACCGTAGCGTTTTGCATCAATTTCGACGTGGGTTGGTAATTTCGCTTTCTGTATTTGGGCTGTTATGGCTGCAACAATAGCAGTTGGGCTGAAGCGATTTCCGATGTCATTTTGGATCACTAAAACCGGGCGCACCCCGCCTTGCTCTGAGCCAACAACAGGAGATAAATCAGCAAAATAAACATCGCCGCGTTTCACAATCAAATGATTATCCTCCGCTGACTAAGCGCTCAACTGTCGTTTCAGCCTCGCACTCCGCAAAGTGAGCCTCGGAAGAAATATTCAGGTTGATCTTCGCCATTTCCATATAGCCGCGTCTCATCAAATCACGGTTGTGACGAGTTGTTCGTTCGCTGACATAGGCTCTCACTGCTTGTGATATCAGTTCGTTTCTGCTTCGTTTCTCCCGCATCGCTACACCATCCAATTCAGCTACTAGGTTTTCGGGCAAGCTGATTTTCATTTCGGTTCTTGCGCTGGATTCAGACAAAAAACATACACCTCCACCAAACTTACGGATACGACTCTTTTATCCATCCAGTGATAATGATACCATTATTCACTCATCAAGCAAAGCTGTTTTAAAAATTCTCTATTGTGACATGAGCTATTTGCTTGCATTCCCCTGCAATAAAGGATTTCTCACTTCCATTATACTCCCATTTTCCAAAAACATACGGGGGACGCGCGAACTTATTGTACAAGCCACCTCGTAGTTAATGGTTTCGAGCCTGCCTGCGATTTCATCCATGGAAATATATTCATCCCCCTGGCGGCCGATTAATGTTACTTTTGTGCCAGGCGGATATTCATGATCCAGCTCCACCATAAATTGGTCCATGCAGATTCGGCCGGCGATTTTCAGCCGTTTTCCTTTCACGAGTATCTCTGTTCCCTTTAATTTGCGGAGCCAGCCGTCCGCATAGCCAACGGGCACCGTTCCGATCCACGTGTCTTTTTTCGCTGTGTATTCCGCCCCGTAGCTGACACTTTCCCCTTTGCGTACCTTTTTGACATGCGACAGGGTCGAATGCAGGGTGAATGCGGGTCGCAGTTTAAACGGGATTTCATCGGTAATTTCCGCTGACGGACGAAGGCCGTACATGCCGATGCCAAATCTGACCGCGTTAAAAAAGCCTTTTTTCAGACGCAGTCCGGCGGCGCTGTTGGCGCAGTGAACCATCAGTTTCTTTAAAGGCAGAGGAGCAATCAATTCTTTAAAGCGTTCAAACTGCATCAAAAAGTAGCCTCTTTGTTTTTCATCAGCAGTCGCAAAATGAGTGAAGACCCCTTTGCATTTCAAGCCCGGATTTCGCTCCAGGATTGTCATCACGTGATGAATCTCTTCTTCTGTTTTCACGCCGAGCCTGTTCATTCCCGTATCGACTTTCAGATGAAAATGAAGGGAAGCTTTCTTGAGGTGGCGAGCAGCTTCTTGAAGCCATTCAACAGAATACCCCGTTAAAGTCACGTCGTATTCCGCTGCGATTTTCACATACTCTGGAGGAACCGCACCGAGCACCAATATCGGCGCTGTCAGGCCCCGCTGGCGAAGAGAAATCGCTTCATCCAAGATCGCCACGGCTAAGCATGAAGCACCTGCCTCAAGAGCAGCCTTCGCTACTTCTGCATCCCCATGTCCATAGGCATTTGCTTTCACAACCGCCATCAGGTGGACCTGTTCACCAATGTGTTTTTTCATATTACTGACATTTTCTTTAATCGCGGACAGATCAATTTCCGCCCACGTGTCTCTGTAAAAAGGTTTTGTGCTCATTTATGACACTTCCTAGCGTTTATTCAATATCATTTACATATCATACTAAAATTATAGGGCAAAGTGAAATTCTGCCTGACGAAAAAAAGGCCAAATTGTATTCGGCCTTTAGGAGATTATTTGGATGATTGTCCCTGCATGCTTTTGGCGACTGTCACCATCTCCTCTTGTGACAGATCTTTAGATGACAGAAGATAATCTACGCCTTCGTAAGTCCATGTTAGCGAGGCATCTGATAAGGCGCCGATTGTGTAGCCAAGATTAACCGGTTCCGCGTTCAGCGTAACTGAGGAGGAAGCTTTCGCAACCTGGGCTTTTTCCTGAATCAAGGTAAACGATTTTTCTCCGCCGTAAGTCATGATGACGCGCTTGCCATCTTCCGTTGAAATATCTTTTTCTTCAAGCAGTTTTACGCCTAGCGGCAGTTCGAGCGGCGTTTTAACGGCAAAAGAGTCGGAAGGTTTCGCGCTAGTGGCAACATCCATTTGAGAAAGGGTCATATTTTTCTTTTCGTCAAAGGACTCTTTATCAAATTGCTTATTGAATTGGAAGCTGCTGAACTCTACTTTCACCATCACTTTTCGGTCGGTATCCATGACTTTGACAGATAACGGGCTCATGTCCTTCTTATTAAATGTGATTTCTTGTGTCGGAAGCATTTTGTTATGCTGATAGTTCGTTTTTGTTTCAAATACGTATTTTGATTCTTTTGAAGTGAAGACTGCATCCGAATCGTTTTGAATATCCTTCACTAGCGATTCAAACAAATAGACTTGGCTGCTGTTGTTTGGCCAGTCGCTTTGAAATCTGAAGCTCTTATTTAAAGACGGTGTGAGAACAAATACTCCGTTTTCGTTTCGTAAAATGACTTGGTTTTGGTCCTTTTTCGGATTTTCCAGATAGACCCGATACAGAGACGGTTTTTTGTGCCAAATTTCCACATTGTATACTTGCGGGTCACTCCCTGTCTCAATGGTCATTTTTGCTTTTGCTTTGTACGAGGTATATTCTTTCGCCTTCTCGTCCAGCCCGGTAACGACATCTTCCTGTGATTTTTGTCCGCAGGCAGAAAGAATAAGGACAGCCAGCAGTCCCGTTAAAAGCAAAACAAAGCTTTTTCTCACCTTTTTCAACCCCTTTTTCTCAATTGATGTAAAAGGAAGAAATCGCTTGTTTGACTTTAACGGTACGCTCGGTAAACGTTTAAACAGAACAGAGGCGTACCATAAAAGCCTCAAACAACTCGTCTCCCTTAATGCATTATCAAATATATGAGAGGGGTGTCCCTAATATGCAGACTAGCTTGACAACCTTTCAATGACAACCTGTGCAGCCGCATATTCCTTCGTATGAGTGATCGATACATGAACGGCGGCTTGGCTCAGCTTTGCGCAAACAATAAAAGGCTTGCCATTCGAATCTTTTGTGATTTCAATGTCATGAAAGCTTAGGTTCTTGCCTATTCCTGTACCGTATGCTTTCGAAAAAGCTTCTTTTGCCGCAAATCTCCCTGCGAGAAATTCAATTTTTCTTTTCTCAGAAAGCTCCTGATACTGAGCAAACTCGCTGCCTGTTAAAATGCGCTCAGCAAATCGTTTCTGGCGATCGGCCATTGAAGCGATCCGCTTAAGTTCAATGATGTCCAATCCTATACCGTAAATCATATTTTACAACCTCCTTTGCGCTCGTACTATTTGAATGGTTTGTCTCATAAACGTGTTACTATAGAAATACCAAAATGAAGAAATGGGGCTCGGCATGTTTATACGGACTGAAAACTTTCAAACCTTTGTCAGGCTTTATCCCGTTGTCACCTTTATATTGGCTGTTCAGGCCGTTCTCTGGCTGTTCTTTTCACTTCCTGTTCCTTCAGTCGCGTTGTGGAGAGACGCTCTCACAGGCTATAACCTTGGCGTCGCTAACGGAGAATGGTGGCGGCTGGTCACGCCGATTTTCCTTCACGCAGGGTTTACCCATCTGCTGTTTAATTCAATGTCCATCTTTTTATTTGCACCGGCTCTGGAACGAATGCTTGGAAAAGCGCGTTTCCTTCTTGTGTATGCAGGCTCCGGAATGATCGGAAACATCGGCACGTATTTTACAGAACCGCTGGATTATCTGCATGTCGGGGCTTCTGGCGCGATTTTCGGGCTGTTCGGCGTTTATCTGTTTATGGTTCTTTTTCGTAAAGAGCTGATCGGACAGGACAATTCCAAAATGATTCTCACATTGCTTGCCTTTGCCGTTCTCATGTCGTTTATCAACTCCAATATTAACATGATGGCCCACCTGTTTGGACTTTGCGGCGGGTTTCTCCTGTCTTTTTTATGTGTACAAAAAAAAGAGCGGCGGTATTAACCGTCCGCTTTTTCATATGAGTACCAATTTAAAATGAAATCTGCATCCTCTTCTCCCACATCTCTCACCGTTAATTCTTCCATATGGCTTGACGATTTTACCGAGGTGGAAAGGGTATACAGCTTCCCCTTCTTTTGAAAATAAGATTGGCTCTCCTTGCATACCTGCATTCGCTTTCTCAACACAATTGCAGTCGTTCTGCCGATAAACCTCGATGTCAGCTGGAGACGGTCTCCGCTGATTACCCAGGCCGCATCCTTATAGGCAAGATACCCGAAAAACAACTCAATCGGCAGCAGAACAATCGAGAAATAGCCCCATGGCTGGAAGAAAATACAGAGTGGAATGATTAAAAAAATGGAGAAAATGGTTGAGCGGAATAAGTACCGCTTCAATGCGCGCCGCGGCAGATGGCGGCGATTTTCTTCCACCGTGTATTCCGGCGTAAAAGTACGCAGCATGCCGGGAAGCTTTTTTTTGTGAATCATCGGAAACAGAATGGTCGAAGCGCCCTCTGCTTTTTCCGAGTCTCCTCCGCCGCCCGCGCTGACGATTGACACCGTCGCAAAACCGAAAAGCTGGCGGATGATGTTTTCTTTTATTTTGATGGCTTGTATTTTGCGAAGCGGTATGGTGACTTGGTGTTTTTCAATAATACCCCTTGAGATCACCAATTCCTGCTCTTTTTTAATGATTTGAAAGTTAGCATATTTGAACATCATGCCGGCTATGCTGAGAATCCAGGTGATAAATAAACCGATAAAGATAAGCACGGCGTATATGCCTATGTTGGCGTGCTGCAGAAAGGAGAATTTCCCGAAGAGCCAATCCATCGGCAGCACCTCGTCCAGCTGAGAAATGAGCGCAAATACAGCAGAGATAATTACGCCGATCCCTCCAGATGTTGAAGCGGCCATGAGTAATTCTTTTGCATTCATGCTGTAGCTCACTTGCGGCTCCGCATCCGGGACCGCCTCTTTAGCCTCTGACAGGCCTTCCTCAGTATCGATTGAATGTCTTTCTGCTTTTTTCTTAAATACGGCTTCTTTAATTCTTTCAGCTTCTTCAACTGAAATAGCCGATAATACCGCTTCCGCCTCTTTGCCGCCTCCAGCCGTTTCAATTTGCAGTTTGACAAGCTTGAAAATTTGCTGGACCACTCCCGCACTCGTATTCATTGTCTGAATCCGGTCAATCGATATGTATCTCTTTTTCGTTACAAACAAGCCTTCTTCGATTCTAAATTCATCATCTTCGATTCGATAGGAAAACTTTCTCCATTTGATAATGCTTGCTGCCACGAGCCAGATGAACAAAACGCCGAGCGCGATGGCTCCATAAAAACGGACAGTGTGATTAGAGTTGACGATATACACAAAAAAGAATGGCAGAATGATATTTTTTATCGTTTGAATAATGGTATGGGATAAATTCAAAATGACTGCCGCCGGGTGAAGGCGCTTCGGTTCAGACATCATCGTCAGTCACCCTTGCCAGGCGCGAAATGGAGTCTCTCAGCTGATCCGCTTCCTTCATCTCTAAAGCAGGAATCGAATGCACAGTTGCAGCCGTAAAAATCTTCACTGTTGCCAGATTGTATTTTCTTAATAACGGCCCTTGTGAGGTGTCTACGTGCTGGACCCTGACCATCGGTACAATCACGCGTGTCACAACAAAGATACCCGATTGAATGTCTATTTCATTTTCATGAACCTCGTAACGCCACACTTTGTGCCGGACCTTTGGAATCAGATAAACCGTCACGACCGAACCCAGCAGCCAAACTGCGCCGAGCACGCCGCTGATCCAGTACGGCCAATGAAAAAAATAACTTAACACTGCAACTGCTATGACAATAAGCAAGCAGACAGCGGATATCATTATCTCCTGAAGTCGCCAAACCTTTAATCCGTCTGGACTGATTTGGTTTTTTGGCTGCTCTCTCAAAATACCTACCTCCCGTTTTTATCATCGTTACTTATACGCACTTATGCAGAAAAAGTTTCATCTTTAAGCATACATAGAATAAACGGTTCCGTCAGCTGAAAGTTTGCTTAATGGTCATGCATTTGAACATAAAAAAAGCCCAAAACAACTCATGTTTTAGGCTCTTATATTCTTTACAGAATTAGTATGATTTTTTCTGGCGTCTGTCACCTGAAGAACGGCGATCGCTTGAACGCTTTTTATCATAGGAAGAACGGTTGTTGCTTTTCCCTTTACCGCCGCGGTAGCCGCCGCCTTGTCCGTCTCTGCGTTTAGAAGTGCGTTGGTTTTTGTAGCGTTTGCTGATCATCGGCGCTTCGTCTGTTAAGCGAACAGGTGTGCTATCCGGCTCTTTTGTAGCCATTTTGATAGCTGCTGCAACCACTGTCACTGCATCATGATCTTCAAGCAGCTCAGCTGCCGCTGTCATGTAGAAGTTCAAGTTGTTTTCGCTGATTGTCGTACGAAGACGATCAACTGTAACCTGCTGCTGGCCTTCTAACGCTTCATCTAGTGTCGGCTCTTTCATGCGGTCCATTTTGCGTTTCGTTGTTTGTTCAATTGCGCGAAGCATGCTTATCTCACGCGGTGTGATAAACGTCATCGCCATACCTGTTTTACCTGCGCGGCCTGTTCTTCCGATACGGTGAACATAGCTTTCAGGATCTTGAGGCACGTCGAAGTTGTACACGTGTGTAACACCTGAGATATCGAGTCCGCGAGCAGCAACATCAGTTGCAACAAGTACTTCGATTGCACCTTCTTTAAATTTGCGAAGGGCAACCATACGTTTCGCCTGCGTTAAATCACCGTGAATTCCTTCAGCTGCATATCCGCGAAGGTTCAGGGCTTCTGCCAGTTCATCAACACGGCGTTTGGTACGTCCGAATACAATCGCAAGCTCAGGAGACTGAATGTCAAGAAGACGAGTCAGTGTGTCGAACTTTTTACGTTCCTGCACTTCCAAATAGAACTGCTGAATGTTAGAAACAGTCATTTCTTTTGCTTTTACTTTTACGTGTTCAGGCTCAGTCATGAAACGCTCTGCAATGCGTTTGATCGGCGCTGGCATCGTAGCTGAGAACAGAAGCGTCTGATGCTCGCTCGGCACATTTGAAAGAATAGATTCAATGTCGTCGATGAACCCCATATTCAGCATTTCATCCGCTTCATCCATTACAACTGTATTTACATTGTTTAAACGAATCGTGCGGCGGTTAATGTGGTCAAGAAGACGTCCCGGTGTTCCGACAATGACATGCGGATTTTTCTTTAACGCCCGGATTTGTCGTCCAATATCCTGCCCACCGTAAATAGGAAGAACTTTCGCACGTTTATCTTGTCCGATTTTATATAATTCTTCAGATACTTGAATAGCTAGTTCACGGGTTGGTGCGATTACGATTGCTTGAATATTAGGAGACTCGGGGTTAATTTTCTCAACAAGGGGTATACCAAACGCAGCTGTTTTACCTGTACCTGTTTGCGCTTGTCCAATGACATCTTTATTTGAAAGTCCGAGCGGAATCGTTTGTGCCTGAATCGGCGTTGCTTCTTCAAATCCCATACGGTTAATTGCCTTCATGAGATCAGAACTTAATTGAAAATCTTGAAACGTTATAGTCAAATTATTCAAACTCCTTCTAATTGCTGTTTCAGTAATGTCGTGATTTACCACTTAAAAACTGCCCTCCATGGAAAAAGGACAGGATCCTTACGTATACAAAGCCCGAATTACTTTAAGTTTTATCTTACCATTACACTACTTGTTTTTCAATAACGCGGTAAGCAGATCAGCATTTTGAATGCGCTCGCTGACCTGCTAACCAAATATGCCGGACATGCCCAATCCCGCTCCTTGTGTCCGCGGAAAACCTAAGGTCAGCGGATGGCGGTCCGTACACATATTTTCGTATCGCGAAATAAACCTGTCATTATTGTACCATAGCCTGAGCAAGTCATACATAAATTATTTCGGGCCGGCATACATTAGTGTCTGCACATCATTTTTATTTTATGATTGCAATCTGCTTTTTTCCGCAGGATTTTTTAAGAAAACGGGCTCTCCATTAAATCTTTAACGATTTCTTCAAGCTTCATACCTCTTGATGCTTTGAATAAAATCAAATCTCCCTTTGCCGCTTTATTCTTCAGGGCCTGAGTAAGCTCTTTTTTCTCGCTGAAGTGGCAGACGCGCTCTTTATCAAAATGTTCCATCGCACCTTCCGCGATAAATGCCCCAAGTTTGCCATACGTAAAGACGTGGTCAATTTTGTCCGGGCTGATCACAGCGCCGCATTCTTTATGGAACGTTTCTTCAAGATCGCCGAGTTCAAGCATGTCTCCGAGCACGACCATTTTCTTTCCGTATCCTTCAAGGCTTTCTGTCAATTGGATCGCAGCCTTCATCGACGTCGGGCTCGCGTTATAAGCGTCATTAATAATAGAAATGCCGCTGTCTGTTTTCATCAATTCAAGTCTCATGCCGGTGACCTTCAGGCTGCTTAATCCTTTTGCCGCATCCTCAGGCGTGATGCCGAAATAAACCCCTGCGGCGATTGCCGCCATGGCGTTCATTACATTATGCTTGCCTAGTATAGGGATAAAAAACGTTTTTTCTATGCCTTTGATCGTAAAATGGGTCCCCGCTTCACTCTGGCTGACATCCTGCAGCTGATAATCGTTTTGCGCTCCAGTACCATATGTTTTCGTTTGGCAGCTGTAAGCCTTTTGCAAAAGCGGTTCGTCTCCGATATAAATCAGCACACCGTCTTCTTTCAGGCCGTTGATAATTTCCAGTTTTGCTTCCGCGATGCCTTCTCTTGAACCAAGATCCTGCATGTGGGATTCGCCGATATTTGTTATCACTGCCGCATCCGGATTTGCCAAGCGCGTCAGAAGGTCAATTTCTCCTTTTGCGCTCATTCCCATTTCCAATACGGCAATTTCTGTATCTTCAGGCATCGCTAACACTGTAAGCGGCAGCCCGATATGATTGTTGAAATTTCCTCCTGTTTTATGGACGCGGTACCGCGTTTGCAGGACAGCGTGAATCATGTCTTTGGTCGTCGTTTTGCCGTTGCTTCCTGTTACTCCGATGACACGTGTGCCGAGCTCCTGTAAATAGGCTTTTGCCAGCTGCTGGAGCGCTGACAAAGTATCTTCCACTAAAATCACGGCTTGATTCTCGGGCGGATTGGGTTCAGAGCGGTTCCACAGAACGGCAGACACACCAGCTTCAAAAGCTTGCGGCACAAAAGTGTGGCCGTTAAAATGTTCCCCTTTCAGCGGGATGAAAAGCTGATTGCTTTCCAGCTTTCTTGTATCTGTAGCTACTCCATGAATGACTGTATTTTCATATTGCGGGTTTGTTAGTGTGCCTTTGACCATTTCGGCAATTTGCTTTACGGTTCGCTTAATCAAGTAAGGTCACTCTCTTTCTTTTGGTGGTATACGGGAAAAGACACTGCCCTTTTACCGGCAGTGTCAGTTTCCATTTAGAATGTATGTTTAATCAATTGTTTTTCAGCGTGGCGTTCTTTAGCCAGCTCTACAAGCTGTTCAATGAGGTCAGCGTATTCCACTCCGGCTTCTTTCCAGAGAAGCGGGAACATGCTGAACGGTGTAAAACCAGGCATCGTGTTTACTTCATTGATCAGCACTTCGCCGTCAGCTGTCAGGAAAAAGTCCGCTCTGACAAGTCCTGAGCCGTCAATTGATTTAAACGCTTTGATGGCCATCTCACTGATTTTCGCGTATTCCTCATCTGTTACAGACGCAGGAATAATCAGATCGGTGTCTCCATCCTCGTATTTCGCTTTGTAATCGTAGAAATCTGTCTTAGGTGCGATTTCTCCCACTGCAGAGCATTTAGGATCATCATTTCCGAGAACGCCGATTTCAATTTCGCGGCCGTTGATGCCTTCTTCTACCACGACTTTCCGGTCATATTGGAACGCAAGCTCAAATGCTTTTTGCAGTTCTTCACGGTTTCGGCATTTGCTGATTCCGACGCTTGAACCAAGGTTGGCCGGCTTCACGAAGCAAGGATAGCCCAATTCTTGTTCTACCTGCTCGCAGCTTTCTTCAGGAGAACGAGTCCAGTCTTTTTTAAGGAAGGCTGTGTATTTCGCCTGTGCAAGGCCGGCTTGCGCAAACAAATGCTTCATGACAACTTTATCCATACCAGCTGAGGAAGCAAGCACGCCGTTGCCGACATAAGGAATATTTAAAAGTTCAAGCATTCCCTGAATCGTTCCGTCCTCTCCGTTCGGGCCGTGCAGGAGCGGGAATACGACATCAATTGCTTCATTTTGCTGTGATACTTCCTGCGGAAACATCTCCTGGTTGAGAGCAGATGGAGAAAAAGCGGTTCCGCCCTGCTCAAGCTGAAGCATTTTTACGTTGGAAACAGGCTCTGTTAAACGTGCGCCTCTTATCCATTCGCCTTTTTCAGTTATATAAATTGGATGTATATCAAACTTCTCAGTATTTAGCGCTTTTGTTACAGCCAGAGCTGTCTGAAGCGAAACATTATGTTCGGCTGACTTACCGCCGTACACTAATCCTAGACTTGTTTTCAATGGATACTCCCCCCACTACAATTCATCTTTACTATCTTATCACTTTCACAAGAAAATGATCTAATTATTTTTGGGCATGCTGAAGCTGAATGCATTTGTATGTAATTCCTTTTTATTTTATATTAAAATGGCATTGAAAAGGAGATGTGACATATGAAAAAAATCACAACAAAAGAACAATTTAATGAACTGATTCAATCTGATAAAGAAATAATTGTAAAGTTTTATGCTGATTGGTGCCCTGACTGCACACGCATGAATATGTTCATCGGCGATATTTTGGAAACGTATAATCAAAACGATTGGTACGAGCTGAATAAGGACGAGCTTCCTGAACTGGCTGAAACATATCAGGTGATGGGTATTCCAAGCCTGCTCATTTTCAAAAATGGAGAAAAAACAGGCCATCTTCACAGCGCCAATGCCAAAACGCCTGAAGAAGTGACTGAATTCTTATCAGAACATATAAGCTAATTCGATAAGCAGCCCTATTTTGTGTCGTCGGGCTCTACGTGAACATGAACATGAGTGACATCGTGTTCATGTTTTATTTTGTTTTCCACCTCATCTGCGACCCCGTGGCCTTCCTCTACTGTCAGCTTCGGATCAACTGTAATGACCATCTCTATATGTACTGTGCTGCCCAAGTATCGCGCTTTCACATCCTTAAGACGATGCACATTTTCTATCCGGCCGACAGTCTGTTTATAAGGTTCAAGATCCTTCAAGTGAAACCCGTCCGTTAATGAATGCGAAGCGTCTTTGAAGATATCCCAGGCTGTCTTGCAAATGATGATTCCGATCACAAAAGCCGTAACCGGGTCTATCCAAGCCAGCTGCAGCTGGGAAGAAAAAACACCGATAAATGCTCCGGCACTGACAAATGCGTCTGACCTGCTGTCCTTCGCCGCCGCCATAAGTGCAGAGCTTTTAATGGATGCTGCGAGCCTTTTGTTATATAGATAGATGCCGTACATAAACACCGCACTGCCTAAAGCCGTCCACGCCGCGATAAGGCTTGGCGTTTCTGAGGTGCCGCCCGCAATCGCTTTTCCTCCGCCGATTAACACTTCAATCCCGACAGCCATCATAATAAAAGACGCAATAAGGGACGAAATTGTTTCAGCCCGATAATGGCCATATGGATGGTCGCTGTCAGCCGGCCTTTGGGAAATTCGCAGTCCGATCAGCACCGCTATTGACGCCACAATATCTGTCCCATTGTTTAATCCGTCTGCTCTCAGTGCTTCAGAATGATACAATATTCCGATTGTCAGCTTAACAGCAGCAAGAATGATATATGCCAAAATATTGAGGAGTGCTCCTTTTTCTCCCTTTTTAAGATTATCTGTCCTCCCCATTGAATACCAGCCTCCATTCTATTACATAGTATGGTTAAAAATATGAAAAATAGCAGCAGCGGTTCTCAACGGGAAGGGAAATTTCGACAGCAAATTATTGCCCGGGAAACTTTTTGTCGATATGTTGAAGGTTTGCTTACTTACGAAAGAATAGGACTGTTTTCACCTTTACAGGCTGTGGCGGACATTGTATACTGATGTTAATTGATAATGATTATCAATATCGATTGATTGGAGGTTGGTGACACAATGACACCTCAGTCTGCAGAAATCAGAAAAAAACATCTCATTCATCTGTTAATACAGAATGGTATATACAAAAAGTCAACGCGACATTTATATGAATTGTCGCTGATGGAGCTGGAAAGGGAATATCAAACATTGTCAGGAGGCGCCAGGGCATGCCAAAGCGTAAAATAAAAACCTACCAACAGCTGATCCAGGAAAACAAAGAGGCGATCATGGGCAATCCAAAGCTGATGAACGTCATTTACGACAGAATTGACCGCAAGCATCAGAAAAATCTCCAGGAACAAAACAATACATAAAAAAGAGCCGGCAAAGGCTCTTTTTTATTTAATGAAAGGCTTCTGCGGCCAGCTTTTGAATAACCGCGTCGTCCATCGGCGGGTTATGGAGACCTGCGCGCACATCCCGGTAATAGCGCTGAAGCGGGTTGGTGCGTTCAAGGCTTTTGGCCCCGACAATTCTCATCGCTTTGTCTACAACAGAAAGCGCGGCGTTTGTAACGATATGTTTTGCCGCACCGAGCTCATTCTTCAAGTAAGGGCGGCGCTCCGGATCGTCATACAATTCAGCCGCATGAAAAAGAAAATGCTTGGCATTCAGCAACTCAAGCTCCATTTCGCCTGTTCTTTGCTGAACGGCCGGAACGTCTTTGATCGGCCCTTTCAAACTATTTGGTGAATACTCGGAGGCAAAACACACCGCATAGTCTCTGGCCGCCTGAGCCACACCAAGATAAACCGCCGGAATATGGAGCAGCCAGCCGTTTGGCTTTGCTCCCCGCGGCCCTTGAAGCAGTTCCACCAGTTTATTGTCATCGAGCGTTACCTCGTTTAATACAAGATCATGGCTGCCAGTAGCCCGCATCGCCATCATATCCCATGTTTCTTCAATTGTTACACCAGGATCATTTTTATGAACCAACACCACACCTGTTGTTTGTTTTTCTTCAATCCATGCCGTTACTAAAAAATAATCAAGCGCTTGCGACATTGTCGTAAACGTTTTTCTTCCATTCACCACCCATTTGCCGTCCTTTTTGACGGCAGCAGTCCCGGGGCGCCCTCCCCTGGTCGGGCTCCCGGTTTTCGCTTCTGTCGCTGCTCTATTGATCACGGCGCCGTTTTGAACTTCCTTTGCGATAAACGCAAACACATCTTCATCCCAGCTGTTTCCTTCTCCGAGCTCTCCCATCACGCTTAAATGCCAGCCGATGCTCAGAGCTGCAGGTGCATCTCCCCGTGCAAGCCGCTCTTGAAAAAGCAGCATATCATAAACAGATATTCCTGCTCCTCCATGGGATTTCGGCACGGTTATCGCCGTATATCCCGAATCACGCAGTTTCTGGATTTTTTCGGCAGGAAATCGTCCCTGTTCATCATCCTCAGCGGCTGTTTGCTGAAATTCATCCGCTAGCTGTCCTATTTTCTCTATCCATTGCCGCTGTTTTTCGTTCCGTACAAATAATGACATCCGGCAGCCCCCCATTTTTTCAATTCCGATAAATTTAATATGTATTATAGATTTCCAGCGTTGATTCCGCAACTGTTAACATTTTGTCCACTATAGAAAAACACGCCGTTCCCAAGGGAACAGCGTGTTTAAACCGGATTTGCATCCCGGTCTTGTTTCATACCGAAATAAATGAGCATATAAGTCAGGTAACCCATTGTCATGACCAATCCGCCGAAGAAAAAACTTGAGAAGATCGGCTCTTCAAAGGCCGTAACTGCCGCAAGCACAATCCAGCTTGCATACAGATAAATGATAAAATAACGGATACCCGTCTTCATTTTATATATCATGTACAGCCCCACGAGAGAAAACAATCCCAACGCGAGCCTGAAATACACAAGATGTTCAAACTGGAACATAAATGACACAAATGAGAATCCAAGCAGCAATACAATCGGTAAAGCGGTAATAAAGTTTCTCAATTCGAGACACCTCCGTCAGTACCTTTATTATAAACCAAAACATCGTTTGATATTGATTTACGTGAGCTTTTTCACAAAAATGTCATTCCTTGCCTTTAGATTCGAACATCCCGTTTGCAGAAGCTCCACCAGGCAACGGCAATGAAGAAAACAGCATGAATTACAAGTATCCCTACAGAGAACAATGGTGTCATGCCTGAAAACAGAGCCGTTTGTCCGCTTTTGTATTGAGTGAAGTCTGTGTTTGCAAAAAGCAAAAAGCTTCCCCATTTGTTTTCAAACAGCTTCATGATTTGCACAAGTGAACTTGCTCCATATAAAACGACAAAGGAAACGACAACTGAAATGGCGCTGTTGCGGAACAGTGATGAACAAAGCAAACCGAATAATCCCATCAGCACCGCTTCAAGCCAGTTTGTGCCAATTAGTTCCAATGTGTTGATGAACAATGTTTTTGATTCAGATGTCACGGACGTGCCAAAAAAGACAAGACCGAATAATAAAGCCAGAATGTAGTATGTCAGATAAAGATAGAAGCTGACCATTATAACTGTCATTAATTTCGACCAAAAAACCCTTTGCCGCTTGACCGGGCGAATGAGCAGAAATTTAATTGTCTTTTTATCAAATTCATTAGAAATAATCGTCGCTGCAATCACAATGGTTAACGCCTGCAGCAAGATATTCAGGCTCGGTGTATAGGAAAAGTAGCCGATGAAGTTTTCGTCAGTTCCGGCACTGATGACGATCCGTTTAATGATCAGCGCCATAAAAAATTGAAAAACGGCCATCAATATAAGCGAAACAAATGTGACTTTTCGATTAAAGAGTTTCATATGTTCATTCCATATTAATTTAGACAAGCTCTTCTCCCTCCTCTTGATGAGCGGTTGTCGCTTTTATAAATTCATCTTCCAGTGACTGCGTATAAGTCATAATTGAAAATACGTTCAGTCCTTGTCCGACTAGTGAGCGGTTCAGCTCTGGTATATTTTCTTTCGCTATATCCACCACGATGGAGCCGCCTTTACGTTCAGCTGTGTACCCATTGCCCACCAGCCAAGCGATCGCTTTTTCCGCCGGCTGCACTTCAATAACGGCTTTTTCCGTTTTCTGACCGGCTCCATTCAGGCTCACTTCTGCTTTGATCTCGCCTTTTTGTATGATGATGACACGGTCACACAGGTCTTCAACTTCACGCAATAAATGAGTGGCGAATAAAACCGCCGTTCCTTCCTCTTCGGCGAGCTCCTTAATATGGTCGCGAAAATCCTTCATACCGGCAGGATCAAGACCGTTTGTCGGCTCATCTAAAATGAGAAGCTTCGGCCGGTGAAGAATGGCCTGAGCAATGCCGAGACGCTGGCGCATGCCGAGTGAGTAGGTTTTCACCTTATCATCAATTGCTGACGTCAGCCCGACTCGTTCCACAACTTCGTCCAGTCTTTCATCATCTATTTTTTTGTGCATATTTGCAAAGTGTTTGAGGTTTTCCCAGCCTGACAGGTACGGGTAAAACTCAGGGTTTTCCACAATCGCACCGACAGCTTCCATCGCTTGTTCGAACTCAGTATCATGCTTGAATCCGTTGATGGCTACGCTTCCGCTGTTTTGTTTTAACAGCCCGACGATGATGCGGATGAGTGTCGTTTTTCCGGAACCGTTCGGACCGAGAAGACCGATAATCTCTCCCTGCCTGACGTCCATGCTGATCTGTTTTAAAATCTGTTTAGACCCTATTTTTTTATCAAGGCCTTCAATATGTAAAATCGGCTCAGCCATAAAGCCTTCCTCCTTTTTCGACAAAAAATAAACAGTGCCTAAAAATAGGCACTGTTTGTATTATAGCATTTGTTGCTTCCAAATGTTTGGTTAAACCGATAGAGTCGGTGCTTGCTCCGTCTGTTTGTTCTTTTCTGTTTCTGTAATGATGACGGCACAGGCCGCGTCTCCTGTTGTGTTGACCACTGTACGAAGCATATCGAGCAAGCGGTCTATTCCGAGGATCAAACCGATGCCCTCAACAGGCAGGCCAACTGATTGAAGCACCATGGCGAGCATAATCAAGCCGACTCCCGGAACACCCGCGGTACCCACACTTGCTAATACCGCCGTCAATATCACCATCAGCAATTGCGTAAATGTAAGATCATGTCCGAATACCTGTGCAATAAAGATGGTGGCCACCCCTTGCATAATGGCTGTACCGTCCATGTTAATCGTCGCGCCGAGCGGCTGAACGAAGCTGCTGATCGGCTCAGGCACTTTTAGTTTTTTCTGGGCTACATCCATTGATACCGGAAGTGTTGCATTGCTGCTTGAGGTACTGAACGCAACGACCATAACTTCTGAGAAATCTTTAAAGAACGTAATCGGATTTCTTTTTGCTAAAAGGGCCACTGTTGAACCGTAGGTGACGATTGCATGTATGACAAGAGACAGCGTAACAACAATCATGTACAGCCCCATCGCTTTTATTGCACTTAATCCCTGGCTGCCGATAGCTGTCGCAATGAGACCAAACGTGCCGTATGGCGCAAACTTCATGACTAGGTTGACCAGATACATCATCAGTTCATTGCCCTGCTCAACGACTTTCAAAAGCATATCTGCTTTTTTGCCTAGCATCGTAATCCCGAGTCCGACAAAAATGGAAAACACGATAATTTGGAGCATATTTCCTTCAGTCATCGCTTGAACGGGATTGGCCGGAATCATGTTCAGAAGTGTGTCAGCAATACTCGGTGCTTCTTCTGCCTCAAATTTAGCGGATGAGACATCATAAGTGCCGAACTCACCCGGCTTAATGACAAGCGCAAGTATAAGCCCGATCGTAATCGCCACCGCTGTCGTGATGAGAAAATAAGAGATGGCCTTCACACCGATTCTGCCAAGCTTTTTAGGATCGCCAAGCCCGGCAACTCCTAATGTAAGAGAGAAAAAAACAATCGGTACGACAAGCATTTTGATGAGGTTTAAAAAGATGGTGCCAAGAGGGCCAAATACAAACTTATTCAAATTTTCAAATAATTCAGGTGATGTTACGTTCAAAATAATCCCCGTGACGGCGCCCAGAACCAATGCAATGATAATCTTTGTTGCCAGTTTCATCCGCATTCCTCCTTTTTTGTAAAAAAAGCCCGCGAGAGACTCCCGCGGGCTTTGGCTGTATCATAAAACCACAGGATTCTCTCTTCACGCTGATGAGGTTAGCTGCCGGGTTCGGACGAAGAGATGTCCGTTTTTCAGATGAAAAATAAACCCCAAAAGATTGGGTCCCCCACTCCTTTTAAAAAGGATTAAGCGTGTGGCTTACTATTGTATGATGTAGTTTATTTATACAGAAAAGATCCAATTTTGTAAACTATTTTTTGTTACTTTTTTCTCGGAATCTTTTGGGCCCATCTTCCTTGTTCGTCACATCAAGAATATCAAGAAGAAATACAAAGATCGGAATTCCGATAATTAAGCCCCAAATGCCTAGAAAATGCTCAGAAAAAATCAGGACTGTAAATGTGAAAAAGATCGGCAGCTCTGTTTTCGCTGACATCAGCTTCGGATTGAGGAAATATGTCTCAATCGCATGGATGGCGAAAATGACAAGTACAATGTAGAGCACATACATTCCGCCGCCTGTGCTGTACGCAATAATACTGAGCGGAATCAGGGAGATGACAACGCCTGCTACCGGGATCAATCCGAGAAAGAAAACCATGATGGAGAGTCCCAATAGCTGAGGGAAGTGCATAATCCAGAGCGCAATAAAAGTCAGTATACAGTTCACGAGGGCGATGATAAATTGTGCCTCAAGCACCTTGCCGAACGTTCTCGCGAATTTTCCTCCGAAAAAAGCAATCTCATTATAAAACACAGCAAGCTTGCTCGTTTTAAACTGCTCCATAAATTCAGACAGCCGTTTTTTCTCAAATAAGAAGAACATGCTGAGAATGAGCGCCATCACGATCTGCAAGCCGAATGTGCTGATATCGGCCAGATACGTATAAAGTACATTGAAACCCTCTTTGACATACGAACTGATATTAATATCTCCGAAAACACTTGTGATCTCATCAAAGAAAGGAATGCTGCTTGGATGATACGCAATATGTTTAATTTGCTTGATCAGCTGCTGAATCTGTGCGGCAACGACCGGATAAAACACAAACCCTCCGACTGTAAGCAGCACGGCCAGCAAAATGTAGAGAAATGTAATGACAATCCGCTGGCTCACTCGGAAGAAACGGCTCAAAAACTGCCGGACGACAAGCTCCAAACGATCCATAAGAAATGTGAAAATGAAGGTCAGCAATATTAAGTTGATCATGCTCTTAAATAGATATAACACACCAGTTAACACGACAAAGATGGAAAAACGCCTTACTCCCGGGTGCTGAAAAAATTTTACTAAAGCGGCCATTTATACACTCCTGTTAGGACAAACGTCCTTCATTCAATATAGTATCCATTTGTAAATTATATAACAAAAAAATAGCTGAGGTCTCTGTCCACACCTTAATAATTTCTAAACAATGAAAAAAACGGCCCCATGGATGGGCCGCTCTTTTTTTAAACTGCTGTTTTCATTTTTTTCAAGCCTTCCACAGCCTCTACGCTTTTTGCTTCATCGAATTCTTTTTCACTTTTTGCAACGATGATTGTGGCGATTCCGTTTCCGATCAGGTTCACAATCGCTCTTCCTTCACTCATGAAACGGTCGACACCGAGCAGAAGCGCAAGGCCCTCAAGCGGGATGACCTGAAGGGCTGAGAGGGTTGATGCAAGAACGATAAATCCGCTTCCTGTCACACCGGCTGCTCCCTTCGAAGTCAGCATCAGAACGAGGATAATCGTTATTTGCTGCCCGATGCTGAGATCCACTCCAAACACTTGAGCCAGAAAGACAGTCGCCATTGATAAATAAATGGATGTTCCGTCTAGGTTAAACGAATAGCCGGTCGGAATAACTAGCCCGACGACTGATTTTGAACAGCCGTAGCGCTCCATTTTATCCATCATTCTCGGAAGAACCGATTCTGATGAGCTTGTGCCGAGCACGATGAGAAGCTCATCTTTGATAAAGCGCAGGTAGTTCCAAAGGCTGAATCCGTATAGCTTGCAGATGATATTTAAAACGACAAACACAAACAGGAACATTGTGATATACACAGACAGCATTAAGCTGGCAAGCGGCTTGATGGAATCGAGTCCAAAGTGCCCGATCGTATACGCCATCGCTCCGAATGCGCCGATTGGAGCCGCACGCATAACATAGCCGATAATTTTGAAAAAGACATGTGAAATTTTATCAAAGAAATCAATGACGCTTTTCCCTTTTTCACCTAACGCCGCTAGACCGACTCCGAAAAGAATGGAAAAGAATAAGACCTGCAAAATGTCCCCTTTTGCGAAGGCATCAACCATGTTGGACGGTACGATGTGTGTGACAAATTCAACCCAGTCGATCCCCTGACCGCCATTTTGCGTGTATTGTGAGACATCTCCCTTTTCAAGCTTGCTGTAATCGAGGCCCGCACCCGGCTTCATAATATTAACGACAAATAAACCGATAATGAGTGCAAGGGTCGTAACAACCTCGAAATAGATAAATGCTTTTCCCCCTACTTTTCCAACCTTCTTCATATCGCCCATTTTTGCAATCCCGAGAACGATTGTGAAGAAAATGATTGGAGCGATTACCATTTTCACAGCGTTGATAAAGGTATCGCCAAGCGGTTTCATTTCTTTGCCGACATCCGGCCAAACCAATCCGACAATGACCCCGATGATGACCGCGGTTATGACTTGAACTGTTAAATTTTTAAACAGTTTCATATTCTTCCTCCCCCTGTCCTAGTCGCCTTTGTGTCTTTCCTACTAGAATGATAGCGTTTTCATAAGGGGCGGGGAAGTTTATGTTCATAACGGACATTTTGGTCTTTTTGGTCTCGGATTTACATATTAAATATGTAGCGGTTGACGGGGCGTCCGACTCCCCCGTACTGAACATCAAGCTGAATCGTTCCGTTCTTTTCGAGATAATCAAGATAGCGCCTCGCTGTCACTCTGGCGATGCCGAGAGCCTTGGCAACCTCTTCAGCAGAAAGAGGCGAAGTTTGCTGCTTCAAAAAAGCAATGAGCTCATTCATCGTAAAATGATTCAACCCCTTCGGCAGATCCTGTACGGTCTGCCGCGGGATATTGAGGATGGCATCGAGCTGATTCTGGGACAGCGTGTCGTTTTCCTCTATTTTTTGTTTATACCGCTTATATTTCTCAAGCGCCTGTCTCATACGTTCGAGCTTAAACGGTTTTAAGATATAGTCAACTGCCCCATTTTGCAGCATAAGAGAAATTGTTTCCTTGTCTTTTGCAGCGGATACGACGATGACATCTACCTCAAGCTTTTGCCTTCTGATCTCCTGCAAGGTTTTGATTCCGTCTTTTTTCGGCATGTATACATCCAGAATCACGAGTTCAGGCTGCTTTTCTTTGATCAGCTTGATGCCTTCGTCCCCGTTTCCCGCTTGCGCACAGACGGTAAAGCCTTTAACGGTTGTGATGAAATCCTTATTTACTTCCTGAACCATCGGATCGTCTTCAATGAGCAGAACCTTGATTTCTTTACGAGCCATGCTGCGATTCCTCTCCCTTCATCGGAAAAACGATTGAAAAAGACGTGCCCTGTCCCGGGTGTGAATCGACCTCTATCGCACCCGACCCTTTGTCTGTTATTTGCTTGACTAAATAGAGGCCATAGCCTGTGCCGCCTGTTTTATTCACTGTAAATCCTTTTTCATAGAGGTACGGCATATGTGTGTGTTCAATCCCGCATCCGTTATCTTCTATTAATATCGCTAGGATATCCTCCGTTTGTTCTATACTGATGTCAATTCGTTTATCATCAGACTGAACGGTTTCAAACGAGCCGAAGGCATTTTCAATCAGGTTGCCGAGAAGCACGACGATATCATGCTGGTCGACATGCTCGGGAAATTGCTGCAGGCTGCTGTTTTCATCAATATGCACAGCAATGCCGAGTTCTTTTCCCCTTCTGATTTTACTTAGCAAAAGCCCCGCCGCGGCGTCATTTTGAATGGAGCGATGCAGAAATTCAGTGACGTTTTCCTGCTCGGTTGAAGTCTGAAACGCCAGCTGCAGCGCTTTTTCGGATTTGCCGAGCTGGATCAGGCCTGCGATGGTATGAAGCTTGTTCATATGCTCATGATTTTGGACGCGGAGCGCTTCGACAAAGTTTTTGACACCCGTCAATTCCTCTGCCATCTTGGCCGCTTCTGTTCTGTCCTGAAAAATCGCGACGGCGCCGATGACTTTTTTCTTCATAACGATCGGAATCCTGCTGCTCATGATGACCTTTCCGCTGACACGAATTTCTTCATTATAAACCGCTTTGTTCCGCTCCACGATTTCAGGCAGGCGCGAATCCTTGAGCACATCCCAAATCACCTTTCCGACCAGATCGCCCTGCACCTCAAAAATCTGTTTGGCTTTTTCATTAAATATTGTGATGATATGCCGGTTGTCAATGGCGATCACGCCTTCATTCATAGAGTGAAAGGTAGCGGTTCGCTCTTCATACATCCGGACAATCTCATGGGGCTCGAGCTGAAACATTTGTTTTTTGATATGACGGGCCAAGAGGAACGAACCTGCCAGGCCGAATCCGAGTGTCAGCACTACAATGAAGGCGATATCCCTTCTTAAATGAAACAATATATCAACCATCCCCGGCAGTGTTTTTCCAACGAGTACCGCTCCGATCTGATTCAAATCCTGATCCTTTACCGGATAAAAGGCCCGGACAGCCGTTCCGATCTCGCCTGTTGCTTCTGAGAAATAAATGTGCTCCGCAAACGCCGCCTCTTCATCTGCACCCTTTGACTTTTTTCCGATGTTTGCGCTGACAGGATGAGTATAACGAATATGATCCATGTCCATGACGACAATGTAGTCTGCTTCATTGATCATACGGATCTCTTCAACCGCATGACGGACAGCTTCTGTTTGTTCTTTTCGCGATAATGCCTCTTTCACTTCGGTCATCTCCGACACCGTCCGAGCCGTATTCATCAGCCGTTTTTTCAGCTCCCTTTCCTCTGTATGCTGAATATTGCCTATGAGCACAATGCCGCCGATCAAAAAGGAGAAAATGACGAGTATGTAGGAGAGGATTGTGATTTTCCAGCGGATTGAGAGCTTCTTTTTGTTCATCAGCTTCTCCTTTCAGGTCTTTACGAATGGCATTGCCCCCATTATCCTTAACATAAGGGGAGGGCTTTTCGTGAAGAGTTTGCTTGCATGTCTCGGTCTGATGATCGCTGGAATTGCAACCGCTTTATTTATCGGATTCCATGATCATACCGGCAATAAAGAGATTGTTTATGATGACGACCAGGAAGGGCTGCAGGATCAAATCATATTTACATTCAGCCATGTCGTTGCTGAAAATACGCCAAAAGGGCTGGCCGCCAATAAATTCGCTGATTTGGTGAACGAAAAATCAGGCGGGAAAATAAAAATTGAAGTATTTCCGAATGGAAGCCTGTACTCGGACATTGAAGAAATTGAAGCCTTGCAAAACGGTGATGTTCAATTTATCGCCCCCTCCACATCGAAGCTCGGCATGCTCTCTCCTGAATGGGGGGTGCTGGATCTGCCGTATGCATTTACAGATTACAATGCCGTCAAAAAAGGGCTGAACGGAAGCATCGGCACACAGCTGTTTGATTCTCTAAAGAAAAACCAGCTAAAAGGACTGGCCTATTGGACAAACGGCTTTAAACAAATCACGACAAATCAAGGGCCGGTCAAAACACCGGGTGATTTAAAAGGGCAAGATCTGCGCATTATGCAAAGCGATGTGATCGAGGATCAGTTCAAGCTGCTTGGCGCAACGCCTCATCAGGAATCCTTCAATTCTACCTTTCAGCTGTTAGAAAACAATATAGTCGATGGCGAAGAAAATACAATCTCAAACATCTATTCTAAAAAATTTTATAATGTTCAGGACTATTTGACAATAAGCAGCCACGGTTATCTCGGCTACGCTGTCATGACTGATGAACACTTCTGGAAGGCGCAAACACCAGAAACACGGCGTATTTTGACTGAAGCGATGAAGGAGACGACGGAGTGGAATGAAACTTACGCCGAACAAATGAACAAGGAGCAGCTGGAAGAAATTAAAAAGAATTCTACTATACATATTTATGAGCTGTCAGATAAAGAGAAAAAAGAATGGATGAAGCGCCTTGATCCTGTTTACCGGCAGTACGAGCCCATCTTCGGCCGGAAGCTGATTCAGGAGCTTTTGGAGCTGCGAAAAGATTCATAGTTCCCATCTCGATACGCTGTGTTTCGTTTATCTTTCATACGATCGGAAATATAAAAAGAGACAAACGAAAAAGGAGATGGGTACATGTTTAAGCACACAAAAATGCTGCAGCATCCTGCTAAACCAGATCGTCCAGATCCATTATTCGCTAAAAAAATGCAAGAAATTTTAGGCGGGCAATTCGGAGAAATTTCTGTTGCCATGCAATACTTATTTCAAGGCTGGAATACAAGAGGAAATGAAAAATACAAGGATTTGCTGATGGATACGGCAACTGAGGAACTCGGGCATGTTGAAATGATCGCTACGATGATCGCCAGACTTCTTGAGGACGCTCCGCTTGATCAGCAGGAAAAAGCCGCTGAAGATCCGGTCATCGGCTCCATCCTGGGCGGCATGAACCCTCACCATGCCATTGTATCAGGACTTGGCGCCATGCCGGAAAGCAGTACAGGCGTACCTTGGAGCGGCGGCTATATCGTAGCAAGCGGAAACCTGCTGGCAGACTTCCGCGCCAATCTGAATGCGGAATCACAAGGCCGTCTGCAGGTCGCACGCCTGTTTGAAATGACGGATGACAAAGGCGTCAAAGATATGCTCAGCTTCCTGCTGGCGCGTGACACGATGCACCAAAACCAATGGCTCGCCGCCATTAAAGAATTAGAAGCACAGGAAGGCCCGATTGTGCCGGGGACATTCCCGAAAGCACTCGAAAAACAAGAGTTCTCGCATCAGTTGATCAATTTCTCTGAAGGTGAAGAAAGTGCCGAGCAAAACTGGCTGAAGGAGAAAGCGCCGGATGGAGAAGCCTTTGAATATGTGAAAGAAGCTAAAGCGTTTGGAGAAAAACCGGAGTTAAAACCAGCACCGCCTTTTGTTCATGATACGCTTCCAGGACGCGAGTAAAGACACTATCATAAAAAGGATAGATCATCATTAACCGTGATCTATCCTTTTTTGTGCGTTGTCTGCCACTCAAGCATCTCCAGACGATTGCCAAATGGATCTGAAATATAGAATCTGTCCGCTCCCGGAAGTTTCTTGTCCTCAACAATTGCAATTCCATTTAATTTTACATGTTCTTTTAAGCCTTCTATATTCAAAACCTCAAATGCAGGGTGTGCTTTTTTAGCCGGGACAAAAGGTTCTTCTATCCCGATATGCAATTGTCTGTTCCCAAAAGTGAACCAGACTCCGCCCCGGGCTTTTAACTCATCTGGTTTTTCAATTTCCTGAAAACCTAATATCCCGCCGTAAAATTGTCTTGCAGCAGTTTCACAGCCTTTAGGAGCCGCAAGCTGAATATGGTCAATTTCATGAAAATGAAAAGTCATCCGAATTAATCCCCCTGATTTCACAATTGAATGCCATTTTCTTCATTCTAATTCAATCAAAATAACAGGAGAATATCTTAATTGTTATTATGAGCGATAAACTCAGCTTATCCTCTTTTTGAGGGCGATTTCTCATCACTAAGCTTTTGTCACGGTCCATCCAGGCTCGTATTCAATTTCCCAGTTCTCAAATAAGAAAGCGACCCCCTCTGCATCAACCTGAGTAAGCGCCACTTCTATTGAATATAACGTAGCCTTTTGCCCGATTTCTTCATAGATAACGTCATGTTCGTTCTCCATAAAATGATCATAGGCAGCTCTGTTCTCCCAAACGCTGATGATCTCTGCGGTGAACAGCCCATCTGCTGTTTTCCGCCAACCGCCGGTCTGTTTGATGAAGCCATTTACATGTGATAGTGCTCCCCACTTTGACTGCGCGTTTGAAAATGCTTTAGCATTTGCAGCGTCTACTTCACATACAATCCTTTTGATCAGCATGGCAATTCCTCTATCGTGACTGTTTTCGCTTGTATATGCTCGACACAGAGATTCACCGTTCTGACGTAAGAGCGCGAGCGGTGAACCGTTCCTTTTGGGATCAGCAGGCTGTCATTCGCTTTGAGTACCGCGGTTTCTTTGTTCTTAAAATCGATCAGCAGCTCACCTTCAAGAACAATGAATAATTCATCTGAGTCAGGGTGATGGTGCCAGTCATATTCTCCTGTAAACACAGCGAGGCGCACACAGTGGTCATTGACCTCTGAGATTGAAAAATTGGCGTGTTTTTCTTTGACTTCACTAGCGATGGCGAGCACATTTTGCATTTCGGACATTGGCGAAAACCCCTTTTTTCACTTATTGTATCGCAACACTGGCATAAATTGAGAAAAAATCAAAAATAAAAAGCGATCCAGCTTCTGCGCCGGATCGCTTTTTATCTACAGGTTGTCTGCCTTTTATGCTTTACTTAGTTAGTCGTTGTCGCGGGCGTTTCCGCCTTTTGAGCCAATTTCTTGGTAGAATTCCTTATCATGATTTTTGCTTGTCGCTTCTCCGCCTTTACGGCCGATTTCTTGATAGAATTCTTTGTCATGATTTTCACTAGTGGCTTCTCCGCCTTTTTCACCGATCTCTTGATAGAACTCTTTGTCATGATTCTTGCTAGTGGCTTCTCCGCCTTTTTCGCCGATTTCCTGATAGAATTCTTTGTCATGGTTTTTGCTAGTGGCTTCTCCACCTTTTTGACCAATCTCTTGATAGAATTCTTTATCATGGTTTTTGCTAGTCGTTTCTCCGCCTTTTCTACCTGCTTCTTCTCTGCTCATTTTGTTATCTTGTGCCATTTTGAATTCCTCCTTTAATTGGTGTTGGTTGTTGTATTCCCGCTGTCATTTCTTTTAAACAAACAAAACACATTGGGTGTGTTTTGACTGAAAAAAGCAGACGGAACGCGGTGCCCGTCTGCTTTTCTTCTATTCATGATTCTGTGCTGTTTCTTTGAGCCGCTCGAGGATGCGCCGCTTTTTATAGAGCATCATGCCTGTTTCGGTAATGTCATTTAATGTCGAGCGATTGGCTGCCGCGCCAAAGACCATTCCCGCGACCGGCACCATTTGAAAAAGCTTTTTCCAGCCAAAGGTGTCACGATAGCCTAAAACCACTTCCCGCCAGCCTTGGACTTGGGAAGCGACATTCTTATATGTACGGTCCTGATCATAGTCTTTTAATTCTTTCAGAATGGATTTTTTACCGACAACATCTGCTGAAGTAAGCTGCAAACATTTTACGATGAAGACCCGCTCTTTTTTCTCCTTTGGATTATAGCCATAGGCCACTGCGATATCCTGCAGCGTTTTTAATGATAAACCGAGCACAGCCGGAATGTCTGCAGCCAGTGTAAATACGCCGCCCACACCCGTGGTCGCTCCCTGAACGGTTGCAGCATTGATTCGGTTTTTGCCCATCGCTTCAGCAACATCATCCATAACAGCCAGAGGCGCTTTCTGTACGTCCTCCAGTGATTCAAAGGTTTGCTCGGGCAGTTTCTTTTGAAACGTTTTGATAATCTGTTTTTCCGATGTCAGGTACTGTCCTCCAGTCTGAACAAAGGTGCCCACCTCATCCAAAAGCTTGCCGATCTTTTTCTGAATGAATTCCGGCGTCAGCTTGTCCAGCAGCTGAAACGGGAGACGGCTGAGTTTTTCCCAAAACCAGACTTTTTGCTGCTCCTTTTCCCATTTCTCTATTTCTTTTAATTGCTGATGTAAGTCTTCTTTTCGTTCTGTTGTCACCCAACTCGCACTTCCCTTCCGTTTTTCTACTATATAGTATACCTTCATTTTTCTCTAAAACGTTTTTATTTTTCACCTGCGGGTACCCTTTTTATAAAAGCAAAAGGAGTGATGGAAATGCCTTGGTCTATGAAGGATTACCCCGCTTCACTGAAAAATCTCGAGAAGCCTGTGAAGAAAAAATCGATTGAAATTGCGAATGCCATGATTGATGAAGGCTATGAGGACGGACGTGCCATTCCGATTGCGACGAGCAAAGCAAAGGAATGGGCTGAAAACGCCTCAAAAAAAGAAATTGACGACTTTCTCAAACATGATGATGAAACAGAACGCGATGAGGAGGCAAACGATGACGCCAGACCCGAGCTGATGAATAAGGCGGAACATGTCATTAAGCATAAGAATGGCTGGGCCGTCAAAGCTGAGGATGCCAAACGTGTATCTGAAATCAAGGATACGAAAACGGAAGCAATTGAAAGGGCAAAGGAAATTGCTGAGCATAAAGGCACTGACGTAATTGTTCATTTGGCTGACGGCAGTGTGCAGAGAAAGATAAAAACAGATTCATAAGCAAATATGCTTTTGTACGTTTCGGATTTGTCTAGAACGGCTATTGATATATAAATCATTAAGGAGAGGTGAATATCATGCTTAGCTTTTTGGTTTCATTAGTTATTGCTATCTTAATTGGACTAATCGGAAGTGCCATCGTCGGCAATCGCATGCCTGGAGGAATCTTCGGTTCGATGATTGCAGGTCTGATCGGCGCATGGATCGGGCATGGCCTACTCGGAACTTGGGGACCGAGCCTTGCAGGATTTGCCATCATTCCGGCAATTATCGGGGCAGCGATCTTCGTATTCTTACTGAGCCTCGTATTCCGCGGATTGCGGAAGGAAGCCTAAATGTTAGATTATTCAGGAGGCATCGTTTCATACAGAAACGATGTCTTTTTATGTATGGACCCTTATCAGATGCCCTACATATCATGTTACATAACAGGGAAAAATTTAAGAAGTGATTTTGATCATCATTGGTTGACAAGAAATCGGGATGGTCATATGATGTAGATAAAATAATTTGGTTTAAGGAAACTCTTTGTTGTATGGCAAAAACAATTAGAATTCAGGTGAGTACATGATGAATAAGGACATCACAGCACAATCTCCCCGTTCCAAAGCAGTCCAAGATGCGCTTGACGGGAAAAGCAGAGGATTCAGAGGACTACTGCCTTTTTTAGGCCCGGCGTTTATTGCAGCTATTGCCTATATCGATCCCGGTAACTTCGCAACAAATATATCAGCCGGTTCTAAATATGGATATATGCTGCTATGGGTGATTTTATTTTCTAATATCATGGCGCTCTTGATCCAATCACTCTCCGCCAAACTCGGTATCGCGACAGGCAAAAACCTGCCTGAGGTTGCTCGTGAGGAATTTCCTAAGCCCGTTTCTATCGGCTTATGGATTCAAGGCGAGCTCGTCATTATCGCGACTGATCTGGCGGAATTTATCGGAGCGGCGCTGGGACTGTATTTGCTGTTCGGCATCCCGATGCTCGAAGCGTCTATTATTGCGGCGATCGGCTCTTTCGCGATTTTGGAGCTTCAGCGCCGCGGTTATCGTTCACTTGAAGCCGGTATTGCCGGCATGCTGTTTGTAGTGGTCATCGCCTTTGCGCTGCAGACCTTTTTCGCAAAGCCGGATGCCGTCTCAGTGATGAAGGGGCTTTTCGTTCCGACATTTCACGGGAGCGACAGCGTTCTTCTTGCCGCAGGGATTCTCGGCGCAACCGTTATGCCGCACGCCATTTATTTACACTCTGCCCTCACACAGCGGCGGGTTGTCGGCAAAACAGATGCCGAACGGAAAAAAATCTTCAGATTTGAATTTATTGATATTTTAATAGCGATGCTGATTGCAGGGGCTATTAATGCGAGTATGCTGATTGTGGCTGCCGCATTATTCTTCAAAAACGGGCTGTTTGTCGAGGATCTTGATGTCGCGTTTCAGCAGTTCGGTCATCTTGTCAGCCCTGTTTCAGCCATGCTATTCGGAATCGGCCTGCTGGTTGCGGGCCTGTCCAGTTCGTCTGTCGGAACACTTTCAGGCGATGTGATTATGCAGGGATTTATCAATTACCGCATCCCGCTGTATGTACGGCGGTTCATCACAATCATTCCGCCGATCTTGATCATCGCATCAGGCGTCAATCCGACGTCGGCTCTTGTGCTGAGCCAGGTGGTTCTTTCCTTCGGCATTGCCTTTGCCTTAATTCCGCTTATTATGTTCACAAGCAATAAGCGGATTATGGGTTCACTGATTAATGCCAAATGGGTAACAGTTGTTTCTTGGCTGATCGCTGTACTGATTGTTGCTTTGAATGTGTTTTTGATCGTCGATACGTTCCGTTAGAAAAAACCGGCTGATAGAGCCGGTTTTTTATTTTGGCTTCAAAGCTCATTGATATCATTTTTTACAGAAATTTGTTATGATAGAAGAAAAAATCGGAGTTTTGATAATGTCAGTATTTATTCTGTTTTATTTATGGATTGTCCCTATTGTTATCGGAATTTTATGTTCTGTTATCGCTTATAAATCAACAGGTAAAAAAATGAGAATCGCGCCTGGCATCGCCATGGTGGTGCTCAGTATCATTTCCTTAATTACCGCTTTTACAGCCGGTGGCGCTAATTTTCACGTGTTTATCGGCGGCATGTTTTTATTCGGCACTTTATTGGTTGGTTCTGCTTTTCCTTTCTTTTTCGGACTTTCGAAAAAAGGGAAATAAGCTTATAAAGACATTAATTTTGGATGTAACAGACAAGGACAAATGCGCTGATCTTTTTGCTTAAAAAGCAGATGCATTTGTCCTTGTGTCTGTTTTGGGCACGGCGAAAATGTTGATCCCAATAAGTATACGAGTCATTTTAAAGGTTCAAACCACCAATTTTATGATTCAATAAAATCCAAAAAACAGGGGCCTTCCCGGGCCCCTGTTTTTTTAGAATAACCGTTTTAAGCTTTTCTTCAATGACGGCATTTCGATTTTTTGGTTTTCGAAGAAGTTTTTCAGCATGTATTTGCTGAAGCCTTTTGCCTGTCCGTAGGTGATCTTGCCGGGCAGCGGCGGTTCATTTCCGATCATTACGTCAACAACGACCGGCTGATCGGAGTGTAGCGCCTCATGAAAGGCCGGCGCAAGCTCTTCCGCTCTGGTCACCTTGATGCCTTTTGCTCCGCAGCTCTCTGCAAATGCGGCATAGTCAACATTCTGAAGTTTTGTGACATAGTCGATGTTGCCTTTGACCTGTTGTTCATATTCAATCATGCCAAGATTTTCATTGTTTAAAATAACGACCGTAATCGGGAGCTTGTATTTGACCGCGGTCGGGAGATCCTGCATGACCATGGAAAAGCCCCCGTCACCGCAGACTGCGATGGCCTGGCGCTCCGGTTCAGACAAGCTCGCCGCTATAGCTCCCGGCAGGCCGCAGCCCATTGTCGCAAGCCAGCTGGAAACGATGAAATCCTGGTTCGCGTTCATTTTGAAATGCCGCGCCATCCAGACGGTGACAGTGCCGACATCTACAGACAGCACCGCGTCGTCTGCTGCTGCTTCCTGAAGACGCGCGATGACCTGCTGAGGTTTAAGCGGTGTTGTCGCCTCAGTTTCATCCTTTTCGATTTCGTTCCACCAATGCTGCATATGTTCAGTGCAGGCATTTAGGAATCTTCTGTCTTCCTTCCGTTCAATATACTCCGTCAGTTCACGCAGACCGAGAGCCGAGTCACAGACAAGCCCCGCTGTTACCGGATATCGTTTGCCGATTTTCGCCGGGTCTGAGTCAAGCTGGATTGCCGGTGTGTCTTCCGGCAAGTAATCACGATACGGGAACGAGGTGCCGAGCATGATTAACAAATCGCATTCTTCCATTGCCTCATAGGCCGGTTTTGTCCCAATCTGCCCAAGGTTACCGAGAAAGTGCGGGTGCTTATCGGGAACAACGCCTTTTGCGGGGAGCGTGACGACGATCGGCGCTGCTGCTTTATCCGCAAATTCCAGCAGCTCCCGCTTTGCCTTTTTCATTCCCTGTCCCGCCAAAATGATCGGCTTTTTCGCATTGTTAATGTATTGCGCGCATGTCACAAGCTGTTCTTTTTTCGGTTCAAGATTCCCTTCAATATACAACGGTGATGTATAAACGGGTTCCCGTTTGATTTTCTCCGCAAACAAATCATCTGACACACTTAATACCGCAACGCCTTTTTTGCTGTAGGCAGTGCGGATCGCCTGATTCAACAGATCCGGCAGTGACTCCGCGCTATGTACCTCCCTGTTAAACACTGCCACATCTTCAAACATTTGCTCAAGCTTAATCTCCTGAAAGTAGTCCCGCCCGACTTCGCCTGAGGAAACCTGACCTGCAATCGCAAGCACAGGGGCGCCGTCCGCTTTTGCATCGTATAAACCGTTCAATAAGTGCACCGCACCCGGCCCTGCAATTGACAGGCAGACACCAATCTTGCCGGTGAGTTTTGCCTCAGCCGCGGCTGCCAGCGCTGCCACCTCTTCATGGCGGGTTTGGATGAATTCCAATTGATTTCTTTCGTGTCTCAGTTCCTCAATAAATTCGTTAATGCTGTCTCCGGGGATGCCGTAAACATGATCAACTCCCCATTGTTCAAGCAGTTCTGTCATTGTTTGTCCTGCTGTTTTGTGTGCCATTCCGTATCCTCCTTTTTCCTTTTTCAATACCACAGGGGGAGCCGTTTAAAACCCGGAGGCAACTATCGCTTGCTGTATTTCCTTCTGAACAAGTCTAGGGCCGCCAAAAAGCTGTTGTCCTTGACGGTACTCTTGATGCCCGCGGCACCGTTTAGAAAATCTCTGATTTGCATTTTCCGGTTTGGCACCATCAAAAGCGGCAGACGCTCCGGCGAAAACCACTTCAGCCCGGCCGTTTCCATGCCGTTTTCTATCGCTTGTCCGCCTGTTATGTTCCCTGCAAACACATGCTGTTCGTCCTGAAACTTAGGTCTTTGATAGACACCCAATTTCCCGGAAAGCTCTATCAGATATCCCGTTTCTTCCATTACCTCCCGGATCGCCGCTGCCTCCGGGGTTTCTCCTGATTCAACCCGTCCGCCCGGCAAATCCCATAAAGGAACGTCTTTCCGTTTGACCAGCAGAATTTGCCGCTTTGCGTTTGTCACTATAACAAATGCCCCTTCCGTATACACCGCCATTCCCCCTTTATTTAAAAAAGACCAAGGGATGTCCCTTGGTCTTAGCTGCTTACTTTTTAAAATGATACGGCAATGTGGCAACGATTATGTCCTTCTTCCAGAACAGCCGGACTCTCAGCAGGAAGGCTGACTGGTTGTGCAGAATGGTGTGCCAGCGTTTTTTTGTTATAAACTGCGGGAACAGCACCATGACAGAAAACTGTTTCTTCTTTGCTTTTGCTTCAACAGTTTCCAAAAACTTATCAAACGGATGGATCAGGCTTCTGTACGAAGAGTGAAGCGTGACAAGACGCACTCCATTATCCAGCTCTTCCCAGCGTTTTTCCACTTTCTTTTCCTGTTCTCTGTCAAACGATACGTGAACGGCGATGACCTGATCTGACAGAGACTTCGCGTATTGAATGGATTTTTGCACGACGGTCGTGACACCCGCTACAGGCACAATCACGACCGTACCTTTGATTTCTTCCGGCTGTTTGTTTACGATACGAAGCTGCTCACCGACAGCCGTATAATGATTTTTAATCGCAAAAAACAAAAAAACGACGATAGGCATAAAGATCAAAACAGGCCATACGACATTAAACTTCGTGACAAACAGGATGGACAGAACCATAAACGATATCAATGCGCCGCAGGAGTTGATCAGCATTTTTCCAATCCAGCCTTTTGGTTTTTGTTTGATCCATTTGATGCACATTCCTGTTTGCGAAAGCGTAAACGGAATAAACACACCGACCGCGTATAGCGGGATTAAGTGCTCCGTCTGCCCTCCAAATAACAGAATCAGCACAATTGAGGCAACGCCTAAAAAGATAATTCCGTTCGAGAAGCCTAAGCGGTCGCCTCTTACTGTAAACATGCGCGGCATGTACTGGTCTCTCGCCAAGTTGAAGGCAAGCTGCGGGAAAGCTGAAAAGCCCGTATTCGCCGCAAGGACCAAAATTAACGATGTCACACCCTGAATGACATAGTAAAACACATTTCTTCCGAAGGTATCCGACGCAATTTGTGAAATGACCGTTTCATTCGGTTTCGGAGCCGTCCCGTAACCGTATGCAAGTACTGTGATACCGGCAAACAGAACCGCAAGCAAGATCCCCATCATAGCCAACGTTCTCGCCGCGTTTCGCGCAGGCGGGTTTTTGAAGGCTGGAATCGCGTTGGAGATCGCTTCAACTCCGGTAAGCGCGGAGCAGCCGGATGAAAAAGCCTTTAGCAGCAAAAACAGTGTAATGCCGGCTACCGGTGTGCCGATCGGTGTATGGTGGACAGGCTGATCTATTTGCCCTGTCATAAGCTTAAATAAACCGACGGCAATCAGGATGAAAAGAGCCGCCACAAACAGATAGACCGGGTAGGCAAGTATTGATGCTGATTCTGACAGCCCCCGCAGATTTAAAATCATAATCACTAAAACCAGCAAAACAGCAATGGGTATATGATAATCATGCAGTGCCGGGAACGCCGAGGTGATGGCGTCCGTTCCTGCGGAAATACTTACTGCTACAGTTAATATATAATCGACGAGCAATGAACCGCCTGCAATCAGTCCGGGCTTTTCGCCGAGGTTTTCTTTTGATACAACATACGCCCCGCCGCCCTGCGGATAAGCGTAAATAATTTGCCTGTATGAGAGAATCAGCGCGAGCAGCAAAATGAGTACGCCGACCGCTATCGGAATGGAATACCAAAATGCAGCAGCGCTTACCGCCGCCAATATGATAAGAATTTGTTCCGTTCCGTAAGCGACAGATGATAAAGCATCTGAGGAAAGCATGGCAAGTGCCTTTAATTTTGTCAGTTTTTGTTCTCCTGCTGCTTGTGATTTTAACGGTCTCCCAATCAAAAAACGTTTGATTGAATGATACATCGATGTCTTCCCCTTTTAATTTCATTTTTCATTAAAACAATAAAACATCCGCATCTGTTCTCACATTTTATAATAGTCCTTTCTGCTATGATGTCTCTGTATGCGATTTACATTCTGAAAATTGAACAGCAAAAAACACAGAGGCAAACGGATGCCCCTGTGCCTTACATCGAACACAGGTTTCATTCATCTCCTCTCATGAACGCTTACGAGGTTAGCTGACGGATTCGGGCATATGAGAGTTTGCCCTACCTAAAAAGGATTCACCCCGAGCGGCAAAATGCCGCCAAAATGGGTCCCCCGCTCTGTTTTCAGATTAAGCGATTTGTTTTCTAAAAGAGATCATACTCCCGTTTACGTATGTTGTAAAGAGGCTTATCGGCCCTGAGAAAAAAATAAAATGACAGGTTCCACAAATGGAAAATTTGAACCAAATTAAAAAACAGAGGCTGATATCAGCCTCTGTCTTATTCTCTATCTATCTTTCTTTTTCTTCGTCTAACGGTGACCCAAATGAAGCATGCCGCAATCACCATAATGAGAGCCAGCACGCCGATATACAGCAGTTTTTGGCCTTGATCTTGGGTTGTTTTTTCTGCTTCAGAACTGTTTGTTTCCGATTTGAGCTGCTGGTGGTTTGTAAACACCTGCTGGCTGTTTGTTTCATTGATGACGGTCGCCGTGTCATCATTGCTGTTCAAAAAGCTGATCATTTCTTTTGTGACGGCTGCACCATTTTCTTTCAGCGGCGCAAAAACAGCCATCGTATAATTTGCATCCCATAAAGACGCCTGGGTAAATGCCACTTGTTTCGTTGTCTCGTTCAGCATTTCAAAGCCCGACACGTCAAACGAGCCGTTTTTCGCTTGAGGCACGAGCAGATCAGCAGATTTCTCTTTCAAAAGAGAGAACTGGCTGACGCCGCCAATGAAAATTAAGTTCCGGCCTTTCGCGTCATCCGCTTTGACTTCAGATGCTTTCCTTACTGTAAAAGATTGCTGGGCTTCGCTTCCGAAGGAATCAGTAACGAGAGAAAGCTCTTTAAGCTTAGGTTGGCTCACACTGTCAGGAAGCACAATCAGTGTTGCCTGTTCCTGATTTCCGGCGTAAGGAAGCGGCCACTCCTGAAAATTCGCTGACGGAGCTGTGCCTTTAACGGTGTAAGACAATGTGCTGCTTTTATCAATAAAGACCCATTTCTCTTCGTCAGTTGTATTGCAAGGGTTGTCTTCCTTTAAGCCCGTGGTGATAAACTGCATATCAATGTAGCGGTTTTTCTGCAGCAGCTTAGGGTCTACTTTCAGCGTGACATGATAGTATCCGTTTTTATCTTCTTTTCCTAATTCATTGAGGCGGACCGAATGCGGCTGCCCGTTGATTAGGACCTTCAGCTCTGCTGCTTGAGAGGATGAATCGCTTTCTGCGGCGGCTGCTTGAATCGTTTCCGATTTCTTTAGCTTAAGCGACAGCTTGGCTGATTGGTTTTGATCTATCACCGCCGAAGCCGGATAAAAATAATGCGCTGAAGATGTTTTGTCAGCTCCAATTGTCATATCTTCTGCCCCGAATTTCTCAAGGGTCAGCTTATTGCTTTCCTGCTTTTCAGACGTGTGAAGCTTGCTAATAGAAAGTGTTTCGCCGCTTAGCTGGCCGGTGTAAGTCTGATCAGTGATGACGCTGATTTTTTCTGAGAGCACATCATCAGATGCCGCTTGAGCAAACAGAACCGGCTGCTGCTTGCCCTGCGCTTTCAGCACGCGCTCCGCAAGCAGAAGTGTTTCTCCTTTTGCCTGTAAGCCGGCTTGCTTAATCAGCTTTTTCACCTTGCCGTTCCAATGCTTGTCCACACCGATGAAAATGGTCGGCTTGTCGATTTGCTTCACTTCAGATTCCTTCACAAACGAAATGCTGACACTGCTGTCCGCAGTTTTCAGGTATCCTTCTGTTTTGACAGCCGCTTCAATTTCCGCCGAACTCGGGTTATCCGGAATGACAATAGCAGTCTCTTCCGCTGTATTACCCGATTGGGCAAATGGGTATGGGTAATGTTCAAGTGACGTTCCCTTCGCTTCGCTGCTGTCCGCCAGTGTCAGGCGGCTGTCCGGAAAAATTTTGATCCAGTTGCCGGACGTATCCTGTCTGACGCAGACGCCCTCTTTCATGACGCCGTAAAATTTCAGTGATATGCTGTGGTAGCCTTGGGCGGACTGGCTTTTGGTCAAGTTCAGCTTCAGTGTTTTCCGTTTTGAATCACCGTTTAGCTTTACCGTTTTGACCGGTTCATCGTCAATCACAGCCGTTAATGAAGAAGGAGAAATTAATAGATCCGATGCCTCGTATTCAATCACCAATTGCTGGCTGCCGGAAGAGGCGCCTGCGGGAATTTGATACGTCATTTCCGCGCTGTCTTTTGATCCGTACAGTGTCATGAGATCGCTTGTCAGCACCTGCTGTTTGGCTTGTTCACGGCTGCTTTTGCCTAGAAGAGAGCCATCGACCTGCATCTCTTGGGCGAAGGCCGTTTGTCCGGTCGTTGCCAGCAGCATAATGCTTGTCAGAAAAATAAGTAGTTGTTTCAAAAAGGTCACCCGCTTTTATGTTGATTGTATCGTTCTGTCTTGTACCATTTGACCTCCTGCTTGAATAAACGGTGCTTGATTTCTACGAATAAAGAATAGATCACGAGCACAATCCATGCCTGCGAGTACGTAAAGTACATCAGAAATACGATAAAGAAGTTTTGCCTGTTCATTTCTGTTTTTTCGATGCTTAACGTAATCATGACCTCGGTCATAAATAAGAAAAACGCCAAAATCCAAAGAATCATTGCCAAAAATCCGACCGACAAATGCAAATCATAAAACAGATTGACCACAAATATCGTGTTTGACATGATCACGCCAAAGAAAAACAGGAAATACGTAAAGAAAAAGTAAAACAAGTCAAAGATAATCCGTTTTCGTTTCAGTTTGAAAAACTGCGCCAAAAACTTCAGGACGACATATTGATTGCCGCGCGCCCATCTCGTCCGCTGGCGCCACCACACCTTCCACGTTTCCGGCTCCTGCTCCCAAGTAATAGCAGCCGGGAAAAAGCGGATGTGATAGCCGAGGTTATACACCCGGATGGTCAGCTCGGTATCTTCAGCCAGCGCTTTATCATCCCAGCCCCCGAGCTTTTCAATAATGCTTCTGCGGATTGCGAAATTGGTTCCGGGAATGGTAGCGATTTTGAACCACTTCCATCTGCCACCCTGCGCCATCCACTGAAAACAGATCGTTTCAATATTGATAAACTTCGTCAGCAGCGTTTTTGCTGCATTGATGACACGGAATTTCCCCACCACTGCGCCTGCCTTCTCGTCATTCATCAGACCGAGAACAAGATAATACACGGCCATTTTTTCAGGCGTGTTGTCGGCGTCATATACACAAATGACATCACCGTTCGATTCAGCAAAACCGGAGTTGAGCGCCGAGGATTTGCCTTTTCCGGCGTTAGGCGGTTTTGTGATCACCATTTTGATAAAATCGTATTTCTGGGAAAATTCATTGACGATATCACCCGTCCGGTCTGAAGAATTATCGTTTACCACAATAATCTCCAGCCGGTCCTTCGGATAATAAAGATTCACCATAGCCTTCAGCGTCTGCCGAATGACAACTTCTTCATTATGGGCCGGGATGAGCACACTGACCTTCGGCAATTCCTTCATGTTTTCTCTCCACTTCGGAATGTTCCGCTCGAAGGTCATGTAGTGGCGGAATCCGCCCTGCATGAGAAACATGTGATAGAGAAGCATGACCCATATTAAACTCAGCGAGATAAAGAACAGCATATTACCCAAGGCTTCTTCTCTCCTTAAACATTCGTTTTTTTAATGTGGCTCTCAAGTAAAACGTATAGCTGACAAACATGATGACAAACAAGAGCACAACTGCGGAGAGAATCCATAACGCCTTTTCCAACGGGGTTTGCCGATGGTGGTCGAAAAACTCGCCGACGGCACTTACGCCGTTTTTCACCTGAATCGTTCCGTCACCGCTTGTATGAATTTCCACTTTTTCTGTTTTGACGGTTTGTTTCGTTTTCTTCAAATCAAGCCATTCACTGTCCGGAATGCGTTCCATCTGGTCAACAAGCTCCGGCAAATATTTCATCCCAAGATACGGGTGATAAAACCCTCCGGCCACTCCGCCTTCAAAATCAATCATCTGTGATATGTTCTCCTGCATATCGCCGAGCGGGTTTTGTTTTGATGTATCGACAAAACCGATTGTTTCCGGATACAGCGTCATCCCATGCAGCATAGCTGGTTTGGTCAAAAACGGGGATGCACCGGAGGTTTTCCATGTTGTATTGCTGAGCTGCACCTGCCCAAACATGCTTGAAAAATACTGTGAAGCTATTTGATAGCCGTACTCAGACATCGTATAGTGCGGGGCTTCAAATGCCAGCGGATAAAGCCCTGCCGAGGTTAAATCCTCAATGGCGTGCGTCAGCTTTTGCCTTGTATATGTTTCTTCCTTTTCCTGAAACGGCTTCAAATAGCTCTTATAGGCCTGTTCATTCGGAAAAGCCTGTTCCTTTTCCAAAATGGACGGGGTGTCATCGGCATTTTCCGAAGTGATTGGCTGGTCCGCCTTGGCATCCCAAAACTCGAAGCCCTCTCCTGTTTCACTGTGGCGATAGGCGTGTGTATAGCCATGAACAATGATACTGCCGCCCATGCTTTGCAGTTTTTTCAATACCTTGACCATCTTCGGTTTATCAGACAAATACACTTTATCGCCTGTTTCCGGATTCAGATACACCGGAATGACTGACAGGATAAAAGGCACATGTCTCTTGTACAGATATGTACCGGCTTGAAGCAGCAAGGTTTCATCAGACATCGGGCTGATATCCTCCAGCCGCAAATATAAAAGCGTGGTTCCAGCCTTCTCTCCAAATGCTTCTCGAAGCTCTTTCGCCACGATCAGATTGTCATTTAACAGATTGGGTAAGCCGATATACACATTTGATTTTTCCGTTTTCCATATAAACGGACGCGCTTTGCCGTCACCAGATGTAAAGGTATACAGCGCCTTTCCTTTCAGGCCTGATACGCTCAGCACGTGAAGCCCGCTCTCTAAGGAAACATCGTTTCTTTCCGTGCTGCTGTGAATCTGATAGACAAGTTCTTTGCGGGTTAAGGAAAGGCCGGAAAAATGGCTGATTTGTCCGGCATTATAGCCGATGGCGACGACAGGTTTTTTTACGCCGCTGATGAGGGACACCAGTTTTTTGCTGAGCTTTCTTTTCGTTTGCCCGTAATAGATAACATGTTCTTTGCCTTTCACATCAGATGCTGTAACATCCGAATCTTTTCTGACCGTGACATGAGATGTAAAATGGCCGGCCAATAAATCGAGCATTTTGACTTGAGGCGACTCTTTGCCGTCCAAGGTTGAGTAGATGATGAGAACACCGTCATCCTGCTCCTTTGCTTGGGCCGACACGGGAAAAGAAGCAATAGCTGTCAGCATCAGAACGGTCACGCAGAGTAGCGTTATTCTTCTAAAGTTCATTCATCATCATCTCGTTTTCCAGTTCATCTAAAAATTGATCAGCTGTCCTTATATCTCTTCGATAAGGTAAATAACAGACATGGAACGTAAGCGACACATACTTTCCGTTTGTCAGCTGATACGTGTCCAGCTGTTTTTTCAGCTTTGCCAGAACGGCCGGCATATGTTCAGCCGGCGTGTGTGTCAGCACAATGCCGAAGCGCTCGTCAGAGGGGCGGAATTTTTTATCCGTTTCCCGGACGCTTGACCTGATTTGCAGGCTGACGAATTGAAAGAGGCGGTCGGTCTCTTTCTCTCCGTACAAAGACTTAAATTCCTTGAAATAATGCATATGAAGCAACAAAAAGACAAAGGAATTGCCGTAGCGCTCCGCCCGTTTGATTTCCTCTGACAATTCCAGTTTCATTCTTTGCTTGTTATCAAAACCCGTCACTCTGTCGACAGCCACGAAGCTTTTGATTTCAGATTGAAGACGTTTGACTGAACGGCGCAGCTCTGCTGCAATATCGTGGATTCTTCCTGACATAAAGGAAAACAGCAAAAGCGCAATTCCCCACACGATCAGCATGCGTAGCCCGTCTTCAGCCGAAAACATCACAGCCTGTCCAGTCTGAAAAAACATCATGAGCGTGCCAAGAACAAAGAGAACGATTAAAGTGACCGCCAGCGCGTAGATCGGACCGAACCAAATGCCGGCTCCGATCACGACAAATGTGATGCAAATGATCAGAAAGCCCTCCGACTGATCGGCGGACACATAAAAAATAAACAGAGACAGGGCTGCGATAAGCCCTGAAAGATAAGCAAATAATTTTTGTGATTCATTGAATGATCGTTTCATTAAAAAGCTTCCTTTCGGCTAACAGCGGCAGCAGATTGTCGAACGAGTGCGTGTCGGAGCCGCTCATGTAACCCCCATAATACGGTTTCGCCGGATCAAGAATTTCAAAGTCATTCATTCTATCATAAATCGCTTTGATGACCGAGCTGTCTTCATGTTGTTTTGCCAAAAATAAAGCAGCTAACGCGTATACGGACGGCGACTCATATTGGACGGCAGGCTCCTTCGTATCTGCTGAATATCGTCCGTACAGCTTTCCGTTTGCCTGAAATTCCTTTTTGACCCACTCCGCTATCACAGCGGCTTTTTCATTCCCTTCCGGCAAATGCCACGCGGCGTAGAGCTGGTCAATGACGTTTACTTCACTGTCATATTTGTACTGCTTTGACTCTGCGCTGTACGTTTTTGGAAGGAAACCATTCTTTAAAGGGGCTAGATAGAGAACATCGGCATTTCGCTGTACTGTTTCTTCGTCTATGATTCCATACTTTTTCAAAACAGCTAGTGCATCGGGCATGACATACGAAAGCGTCACGTCCTTTGAAGCGGCCTGAGAGGCTGAATCGTAAAAGTCTGTAAACATCCCGTTGTACATGTTGTATGTCTTTAAAGCCGTGCCGATATCACGGGCCGTTTTTTCATATTGGCTGCTCCCCCAAAGAACAGCTGCCTGATCGAGAGACACCATGATTCTCATATCATCAATCAGCGCGTTTGTTCCGCTCGCTTGACCGTTTTGTATCTTCCATGTCACCAGCCGATGATTCAGAAGAAAAGAATCCGTCAGATGCTGATATTGCTCCTGAAAATGCGAGGCGTCTTGTCTGCTGACCAAAAACTCCATCCACAGGCCAATCGATTCTGATAAATAGGAGGGCTGATCTGAGAAATCCGTTTTAATAAGCCCCTGGTCATTCATAAGATTGTGATAGATGAAATACTCCGCCGGCTGAAGCGGTCGGGTATTCCTATCTGCCTCCGACTGATATAGGATTTTATTTCCAGCTTCAACACACCCTGCGGAAAGTCCGATAGATAAGCAACATAAGATAGCAGCGACCAACACATGCCGCACAGGCAAGTCCCCCTTTGTCGTCCGAAGCGAATCAGACGCACACCAATATATGACGAAATTATTACTGCCATGTTACAAATTATATTAACTATAAAAGAAAAAAACGAAGATTACTAGCTTTTTTTTCCCTTTTTGAACTTTCAAAAAACAGGACCTAAGTCCAATAAAAAAACCTGTGCGAATCGCACAGGTTTCTTTTTATTTATCCAAACCGAGTTTCTTCAGCTGTTCCGCCAACGCATTGTTAATCGGTTCATCTTTATTTTGTTTTTTCAAATAGGAAGAGACGTCCCGCTTTGTAGCGCGCCCTTTGTCTTTGTTTTTCCGTTTTTCAAATACAGAAAGCTTCTCACGGTGCCCGCAAACACACGCGAAGGTCTGGCCTTCTCCTTGGCCTCGAAGCTCCATTCTTTTATGGCAGTTCGGGCAGCGCGCGTTTGTTTTTCTGGCGATCGTTTTTCTGCTTCCGCATTCCCGGTCCTGGCACACGAGCATGGTGCCGCGCTTGCCGTTTACCTTCAGCATCATTTTGCCGCACTCCGGACATGCCGTTCCCGTGATGTTATCATGTCTGAAGGTTTGGCTGCTGTTTTTGATTTCTGTTACCGTTTGCTTAGCGTAAGCCTTCATGTCTTTAATAAAGACAGCGGATTTTAATTTTCCAGCCGCAATGGCGGACAGCTTTTGTTCCCATTCTGCCGTTAAAGCAGGTGATTTCAAATCCTCAGGAACGAGCTGCAGGAGCTGTTTTCCTTTTGAGGTGATAAAAATGTCTTTTTCTTTTTTCTCAATTAAAAAGCTGTTGAACAGTTTTTCGATAATGTCGGCACGCGTTGCAACCGTACCGAGGCCGCCTGTTTCGCCAAGCGTTTTGACAAGGTCTTTTTCTTCTCCCTGCATAAAGGCGCTTGGGTTCTCCATAGCTGACAGCAGCGTCCCTTCATTAAAACGGGCTGGCGGTTTGGTTTGTCCGCTTGTTTCAGTTAATGTGCGGACAGTGAGCGAGGCGCCTTTTTGCAGAGCCGGAAGCGTCTGATCTCTGTCGTCCTCCTGCTCGTCATCCTCGTCAGCCATGTCATAAACGGCTTTCCAGCCTTGTGACTGCACAGTTTTTCCCTTCGCTGTAAAAGTTTCTCCGCCGATTTCTGCCATGACCTTTGTTTCTTCATATTCGAAAGCCGGCATCAGCACAGCTAAGAAACGTTTGGCAATCAGGTCATACAGCTTGCGTTCTTTATCGCTGAGACTGCTGAGAACAAGCGGCTCTTCAGTCGGGATAATCGCATGGTGGTCTGACACTTTAGCATCATTGACGTAGCCTTTATGCGATTTGATGCCGCGCTTTTTAATTTGGGTGACATATTGGGCATACGGTTTCACTTCCATGCCCTCCAGCCGGTCTTTTAAGGTTGGAACAATGTCACTGGATAAAAACCGTGAGTCTGTCCGCGGATATGTGACAAGCTTGTGCTGCTCATACAGCTTCTGCAGAACTGAGAGCGTTTCTTTGGCGGAAAATCCGAAGCGTTTGTGGGCGTCCCGCTGGAGTTCCGTCAAGTCGTAAAGCGCAGGAGCAAAGCTTTTTTTCGCTGTTTTTTTCAGTTCAGCGATTACCGCCTGTTTTCCATCAAGTTCTTTTAGCAAACGGCTTGTCACGCCTTGGTCGAATGTTCTCGTCTGCTTCGATTTTTTGTCCTGCCACGTCAGCGTCATTCCATCGACCGCTGCGCGAATACCGTAATACGGAACAGGCTTAAAGGCTTGGATGTCCGCCTCGCGCTTCGCAATCATGGCTAGCGTCGGCGTCTGCACGCGTCCGCATGAAAGCTGGGCATTGAATTTTGTGGTGAGCGCACGGGTCGCGTTAATGCCGACAATCCAATCCGCTTCTGCTCTGGCAACGGCTGAGTGGTACAGATTTTCATACTCTTTGCCGTTGCGCAGCTTTTGAAAACCTTCCTTGATCGCTTTGTCCGTTACTGAGGAAATCCACAGCCGTTTGATCGGTTTACGGACGTTCGCTTTTTCAATGATCCAGCGTGCGACGAGCTCACCTTCCCGGCCGGCATCTGTCGCGATGACGATCTGATTGACGTCCTTGCGGGTAAGCTGCGCTTTCACCGCATTGAACTGCTTTCCGGTTTTTTTGATGACCACTAGCTTTAGTGGTTCAGGGATAATCGGCAGATCCTCAAGCCGCCATGATTGAAATTCTTTTCCGTAGCCTTCCGGATCAGCAAGTGTCACCAAATGGCCTAAAGCCCATGTGACAATATATTGATCTCCTTCGAGATAACCGTTCCCTTTTTTATGGCACTTCAGCACCCGGGCCAAATCGCGGCCGACTGAAGGTTTTTCAGCTAATACAACTGTTTTTGACATGCTTGATCACTTCTCTTTCTTTCACGCTCATCCTTTTATTATAACAGACTTGACCAAGCACTCTTTAACCGCGCCCGTTTTTTGTATCAATTTCTGAGAAAATGACGTGAGTGACGGTTTGGGCGTAAGGTGTTGTTTTATTGATGAAAGCTTCAACTGCTTCAAGGCTTTCCGCGTTGATTTTCAGTATATAGCAGGCCGCTCCCGCAATCCGATAGCAAAATTCAATATTCGGCAGCGTTTGAATGTAGCTTTTGAATCGATCGTAATCCCCGTTTTTGACGGTTGCTTCGACAATACAGGAAACCGGAAGGCCAAGTTTTTTCTGGTCAACCTCCAGCGTATATTGCTTAATGATGCCAAACGATTCCAGCTGTCTCACCCGTTCGGTGACTGATGGCGGGGACAGCTTAATTTTCCTTCCTAACTCCCTCATGGACAAACGGCTGTCTTTTTTCAGTTCCGCAATGATATTCAGATCAATTTGGTCAAGTTTCATATCAACATCCTTCTTTTATTTTTGTTCACATTATCTCGGGAATTTGTGTAAATGACAAGACTGAAGCCCAAGATAGATTTTTATTAAATATGAATGTTTTCCGAACATTTTCTGAAACTTGTCATATATGCCCGCTGGATTGTTTATAGTATAGATGAAAACGTGTCCACGAGGAGGGCGATTTATGCTGCAAACGCCGATCGGAAGACTTCGCACGATGGGTTTTATTGAAGGAATGTCACTCTTAATCCTGCTTTTCGTCGCCATGCCGCTCAAATATTGGGCAGGCCTTTCGCTTGCGGTGACAATTGTCGGTTCTGTTCACGGCGGATTGTTTATTTTGTATTTGCTTGTGTTGGCCTATGTGACGTTTTCTGTGAAATGGTCGCTGAAATGGTCAGCCGCCGGTTTCGTCGCCGCATTCGTCCCATTCGGAAACTTTTTGTACGACCGCGGATTAAGGAACTTTAAATAAACGATAAAGCGGCATGATGTGATGCCGCCACTATTAAGAAAACAGCTTGAATCTGCTTCAGGCTGTTTTCTTTTTTAAACCTGACCACCATGTCATAATTATACAGTAGTGAAAGGAGATGGAATGATGACGAAGAGGATTCCCTACGACCAAACAGCCCCTGATGGATTACAAATCATGATGAAAATGGAGGCATACACAAAAACGTCCAATATTAACCGGACTACAAGAGAGCTAATAAAAATAAGAGCATCACAATTAAATGGCTGCGCCTACTGCATTAACATTCATACGAAAGATGCCCGAAAAATGGGAGAAACCGAACAGCGTATTTACGGATTAAACGCTTGGGAAGAGTGCAGTTTTTACACCCCTGAAGAAAAAGCAGCATTATTGCTGACGGAGCATGTCACTTTTATTTCTAACAAACGTGTGCCTGATGATGTATATCAAGAGGTGCGTAAATATTATAATGAAAAAGAATATGTTGATTTAATCCTCATCATTAATCAAATTAACAGCTGGAACCGAATCGCCATTTCTATGGGCAACATCGCCGAATAAATAAAAAGCTGACCTTTCATCAGGTCAGCTTTTCGCCATCAAAACCATTTTGTCAGCCACGCGATATAATAAGCGCCAGGGATAAACAGAAGCTGGGCAAGAAGCGTGCCCGCTACCCTGGACGTCACCATTGTCACAGAGGTCCATTTCAAATAAACATAGCTTCGTTTTCCTTTTGCCACATCATCAGCAAGAACAGACACTTTCGGATCAACAAAAATGGCCAGCAGCATCGTCGCAATCCCGTTGATTAAGCCTGATGCCATAACCGCCGTCGTGCTGCGCTCGGGTGCAAGAAGCCCTGCGTAAAGTGCGGAAAGCACGCCGATTGTATAAATGGACGTGATCAGCATGTTAATGACAAACAGCCGTTTTGGAATGAAGCGCATGTGAAACCCCTTCAAATACGAAGCAGACGGCAGACGCAAGTAGGAACAGGCATTTTTACATCCATTCTTAGAAAATCCTTTCCGAAAGACCTGAATAACGGAGCCGCCCCCGCTCGCCAAATGGATGATCGCACGTGAAAAAAGGGCGACAAAAGACGGAAGCAGGATAATGCCCACAATAGTCCCGACCGTCGAGCCAAAGATCAGGAACCGGAACTGCTCGCCTACGAGCGCCAGCGCGTTTTTTCCGGCATCATCAATTAAGTGCCCCGTGAAGGGCTGCTGGACCATGTTTGACATTCTTGACACGATGACCATGACATTAAACAAGGAAAGCGCCGACGCGATAAACCCTACCCGGGCCCCTGAAAGCCTTGTGGCATAGGCAAGGGTTTCTATCGAGTGAATCAATAACAAAAAACAGAAAATAAAAACGACTTGTGTTGTAATAACATGCACGGTATTCTTTCCTCCAGTTTCATCCTAGTGATAAGACTGAAGGAAACAGCCAGAAGTTTCATGTGTGATTTGTTTTTTTCACAATAAAAAACCGCCGGCGTATGCCGAGCGGTTTGTCTTATTCTTTTCTATACGCAAATAAAGATTATATCATCCGCCGACTCGGGCGGGTTCGATTCTAAAGCATTGTTCCGAAGAATCATTCTGGAAAGTAAACACCATGGAAATTTCTTGAACACAAGACAACGAAAGCCCTACCTCTCAATCGTCACTGCGGCTCCGAAGCCGCGCCGGTGTGAATTGTAAAACAAAAAAGTCTTTTTTCCATCTCATCGTTAGGGGCGATTTGTTATGAAGGAAAAGAATAAGGGCAGCTGGTTTGCTGCTTGTGAAGCGGTAAAAGCTTCTCTCTCAAAACAGAAAAAAGAAGTTTACTTTCTTTTTTATTTGCTTATTTTTCTTGCTTAGCTATTCATGATAACATATCGCCCCTGAAAACACAAACTTTTTTTTATAAATCAAGTGAGACTGGTGTTTTCTCTCCTGCATTCATTAATCTGATAGTTTCCGGTTCGATTTCAAGAATCACCAGGTTCGGGTCATCCTTGCCGTCAAACCAGCGCTCCAATTTAGAACTCCAGATTTTGTCTTTCAATTCTGTTGAATTGTTTATTTTTGCTTTTCCTGTGACTTCGACATACGCATCGCCAAAGCCTTCACAATCATAACCTAATAAAATGTGCACATTGGGGTTATTCTCAATTTCTTCAGCTTTATGAGTTTCTTTGCTTGTCGGTGTATAAATCGTCAGCCCGTCATGGAAAAAAGTCATGTAGCGGGAATGCGGTTTGCCCTTTTGAACCGTTGCGAGCGAACCTACTTTATGGTGATCTAGAACATCAAGCACTTTTTGTTTAATATCTTGCTGATTCATCTCGAATCACTCCTTTTTAACGTCTCCGCTGTTACTTTTCCACATTCGGGACCGATTTAAACAAGAAAATGCGCTCTTTAATTTTTTGCTTCCCATTCACGCTTTAACAGACTGTAATAGACGAGGTCGTGAAACTTGCCTTTAATGAATATGCCTTCCCTCGCTATTCTTTCCTCTTGAAAGCCGAGGCGCTCCGGGATCGCTCTGCTTTTGTGATTTCCGACAGCCGCACAGATCGCAACACGATTCAATTCCAGATCCTGAAAGGCATATGTGATGAGTGTTCGGCAGGCGGCAGTGATAATGCCTTTGCCTTCGTATTCCTCGCCAATCCAATAGCCAATTTCCGCTTTTTTATTTACTTGGTCAAGGTTATGCAGGCTAATCATGCCGCACAAGCTGCCGTCATATAGAATCCCCGCTTCAATGCCGTTCAGGTCAGCATACTGACGCCGCCAATCCGGAATGAGCGTTTCCCTGTACGTTTCGGCATCACTTGGATTTTCAGCCCAGAATAGCCATTGGCTGATTCGCTGCTGGTTCTCATGAATGATCGCTACCAGCTGCTCCGCATCTTTTGGCTCCAATAACCGGATGGTAATGTGCTCGTTTACGTCGCAGGTGAACATCTCCCTCGCCCTCTTTCCTTTTTTACCCATTATAACGGTGTTTCCGTTTTTTTCAATAAAAAAAAGGATGGGCTTTTTAAGCCTCATCCTTAAATTCTAGGGTCGGTAAAGATATCATGTTTGTCTGTACTGGTTGAAGACATTTCCGTTACGACTGCGCCTTCCTCCCCGGCCTGGAACCAATGCTTGGTGTTCGGCGGAATTGTATATTGCCCGCCGGGTTCAAGCTCAATCTCATGCCAGACTGTATAGTATTCTCTATCCTCTTGTGGAGGAAGAACCTTTGGAAGCTGTGTTTTTTCTCCTTCAACATAAAGATATACTTTTCCGTAGCGGCAGCGGAAGGTCTCCTGCTTGCCTTCCTGCCCGTCAACCGGCGGATGGCGATGCTCCGGGCACGTCTGTCCGGGAAACAGCACCAGTTCCTTTGAACAATATCGGTCTGTATTCACATAGACAAAGAGCTGGAGCCCGACTTTTCGTTCTTTTCCCAAGCCGTAGTCCATGAGCTGAATTTGTTCTACTTCATCATCTGTTAAGACAATACCAGCTTTTTGATAGTAGCTGTTTACTTCTTCTTTCGTGATGCTCATTTCCTCACTCCCTCTTACGTCGTCACAAAGTCTCCGCCGTTTACATGCAGCGTTTGTCCTGTCATATAGGATGATTCATCTGATGCCAGCAGCACATAGCATCCGACGTGCTCAACAGGCTGACCCGGACGGCCCATCGGCGTATTTTGCCCAAATTGAGCGACTGTATCTTCTGAGAATGTAGACGGAATTAACGGTGTCCAGATTGGTCCCGGCGCTACGGCATTTACACGGATGCCGTCTTTGACAAGTGCCTGCGCCATTGTTCTAGTAAAGGCATTGATCGCACCTTTCGTAGCCGTATAATCAATCAGCATCGGATTACCGCGATAAGGGTTAATAGAAGTCGTATTGATGATCGCGCTGCCTGGTTTCATATAATCAATTGCTTTTTTAGTCAAATAAAATTGTGAATAAAAGTTTGTTTTGAATGTGCGGTGAAGCTGTTCGCTTGAAATATCTTTGATGCTTTCCTTCGGATGCTGCTCACCGGCATTGTTCACAAGGATATCCAGACGGCCGAGTTCATTCACGGTTTTTTCAACCGCTTCATTACAGAACTCCTCGTCACCCACATCTCCGGAGATTAAGAGACATTTCACGCCCTCTTGTTCAACGCGTTTTTTGGTATATTCAGCATCTCCCTGCTCATCCTTATATACAATGGCGATGTCAGCTCCTTCCTTTGCGTAAGCAACAGATACCGCACGTCCGATTCCGCTGTCGCCGCCTGTAATGAGTGCGACTTTTCCTTTTAATTTATCAGCACCTTTATAATGCTCGTACTCATATACGGGACTTGGATTCATTTCACTTTCAATTCCCGGCTGGCGATTTTGGGTTTGTGCCGGCAGTTCTTTCGGATAGTTTGCCATAATGATTCTCCTCCTTTTTTTTCATGTCTATTTGTTGTGTACCTCGTGCCTACTTTGGATAAACATGGTTCAGCACCTTCGGATTGCTTTATCAGAAAAATGTTTCACATGGAACGCAAGGAGGAAAATGATGTGAAAAGGAGGTTGCTGAATGATTAACATGCTTTCTAAAAAATTCAGCAGACCGAAGGGGATGTTCGGCATACTTGCCGGATACATCATGGCTGCTGAAAATAAAACACTGAATCAGTGGACAATAGATCAGCTTGGATTAACACGCGGAGACCGCATTCTAGAAGTCGGTTTTGGACCGGGTTATTGCATGAAGCAGATGCTGAAACGCGAAAAGAGTGTTCATATCCATGGGCTTGATGTATCAGAGGCTATGCTGAAGCTGGCGGCACATAGATTAAAAACAGACCGTGTTCGGCTGATACAGGGCAGCATTGAAACGTTTCCCCTCCCCGCCGCGTATTATGATAAAGTCATTTCCGTTAACAACTACACGATTTGGAATAACCAGCAAGAAGGCATCAAACAGATTTATCAAGCTTTAAAACCCGGCGGCAAAGCAGCCATTACGATGCAGCCCCGGGAAGCAGATGCCAGTCCTGAAAAAACTGAATCGTTCGGAAAACAGATGCTTACTGACCTGAAAACGGCAGGCTTCAAAGACATTGATATCCAATATAAAGACATTAAACCTGAGCTTTCAGTCTGCGCAACCGCAAAAAAGCCCGTCACATAAATGACGGGCTTTTTCTTTTATGAATGTATAGCTTGCTTGCGCAAGACGTCTTTTTTTACTTTGCCGAGATTATTTTTCGGAAGTTCCTTTACGAATTCGATTTCAGGAATTTTGTAAGCGGACAAGCGTTCTTTACAATATGCAATGACATCCGCTTCCGTTATTTCCTGAGTGCCATTAGTAACGATAAAGGCTTTTGGTTTTTCTCCGTACAGCGGGTCCGGTATCCCGACAACTGCTGTTTCAAGGATGCCCGGGATCTGCTGGATAACTTCTTCAACCTGATCAGGATAGACATTATCGCCTCCGTAAATAATGACATCCTTGTATCGTCCGGTGATGAAGATAAAGCCGTCCTCATCCACGTAGCCTGAATCTCCGGTTCTGAACCAGCCGTTTTGCAGTACCTTTGCTGTCGCTTCAGGGTTTTCCTCATAGCCTTTAAATAAGAATGGGCTATGCACAACGATTTCTCCGATTTCACCTTGCGGCAGCTCTTCTCTCGTCTCAGGATCTTCTACCTTGACTTGAACATCAGCAACAGGTTTACCGGCAGATGCCGCTTTATCCATTCCCATTTCAGGAACCCATGTGCTGATTCCCCAAGCTTCTGTGCTTCCGTAACCGTGAGCGAGCTGTATGCCGATATCAAGATAACGTTGAATCAGGCTGCTAGGCACTTTTGTTCCGCCTGTCATCAAAATAATGAGCGAGGACAGATCGGTTTGATGTTTTTCCCACGCCTCAAGCAAATAAGTGTAAAACACAGGAAGGGCCATGATCGTTTGAATTTTTTCTTCTTCAATAACCTTCAGCATATCAACAGGATCTTGGTCCTTTGTAAAAATAAACGTGGTTCCCGCAAACGTTCCAAGCATGATACAAATAAGTGCGCTCGTATGATAAATCGGGTGGCACGCCAGAAAACGCAGATTTTTCATTCGTGCGCTTGAGCTATTTGATTTTGATACGTAATTGTAAATACCGCCATGGGTGATCATGCATCTTTTCGGATTCCCTGTTGTCCCTGACGTAAACATCAGGAGCGCTGTATCATCTGGAGAAACTATTTCTGCTTCCGGCAAATGATCAGGACCTGCAAAAAGCGCTTCAAACACTGGAGATGTCTCATACGCTGTACCTGTTTCCATGATCAAATACACAGAAGACAGCTCAGGCAGCACTTCATCCATTGTCTCTTTAAATTCTGATCCGTAAAACAATGCTTTCGGTTCACTTGCTTTTAAAATGCCTGTCATCTCGTATGGTTTCAGCTGCCAGCTGACAGGTACAACAACGGCGCCGATTTCAAGTGCGGCAAACATAAGTGTTGATGCGGGGTGGCCGTTTTTGCAAAGTAATGCCACACGGTCGCCTTTTTGAATTCCTTTTTGAAGCAGAGCATTCGCCAGCTGATTGATTCGTTTGCGATATGCTGCGTATGTCAGCGTGTGAGCTCCGCTTTTTACAGCTTCTATTTCTTCGCTATCCGGCATGTCATGCAGAATCAGATGCTGTAATGTTTCCATATTGGTCATCTCCTATATCTCTTAAATCCTCTATAATTTGTTAGATTATCTTCCTTACCTCACCCATTTTAACCCAAAAAAGATAACTTGTAAAACTATTTCATTTTGGAACTATTCCATTGCAGAATGATAAAATAGTCCCGCATTTTTTTATTTTGTTCTGCATCCATACAAAAACACACGCCTTTTTTTGGCGTGTGAAATGTGTGATTACGGGATGTTTTTTTCTTTCATCCAATTGAAAAAGATGCGGTTTAAACGCTGATACAGTTCTCGTTCCCCTTCCTCCTGAAAGCCCGCCATGCTTTCTCCGCTTTCAATAATGGCAGAGCTGATCGCACTCAAAACCTCTGAGCCTTCTGCTGATAATGTGGCCGGCGCCATCATGACGAGAATTCTCGTCATACTGAGGGTATTTCCGTCCATGCCATTGACTTCAAAAGATGTGCTGAGATCGTACATTTTGAAAAAAGGCAGGACGATATGATCATTTTTGAGATGATAAAGCGCCATGTTTGTACCGGGTATGCCCAATCCCCCTTGTTTTTCACGTTCTGCAAGACAATCAGCCGCTTTTTTCGGATCTCGGATGAGGCCATCGTTTTTCAGCTGTTGAAAAAGCTCGAACAACAGCTCGCCGTGATCCGGCTTTGTTTTCATTTCAGTGAGTGAAAAATGGCGCAAGACGTCTTGAATGACCGCCATGTATCGTCCGACGCTTTCCGCCGTTGCCAGCATGTCAGGGATGTCGGCTTGCCGCGTCTCTTCCTTCGGGCTTCTTTTTTTCTCAAGAATGAGCGGGATTTTCCGCTTGATATATTGCTTCACCTGGTTTGCGTCTTCCTCATTTAAAAGCGGGCTGACCATAATATAGTCGATGTTTTGATATGGGATCGGCACAGTGGACACAATCATATCATAGGCTTGAGTGTCGCGGTCCTTCAGCTCGATCAGGGATGACATATCAAACGATTCAATTTCCGGCAGCTCTTTCTTCAATCTCGAAGCAAGCATTTTCGAAGAACCAATTCCGCTTGAGCAGACAACAAGGGCTCTCACTTTAGCTTCTTCTTTTTTGATTTCAAGCGCTGAACCGAAGTGTAGAACGATAAAGGCGATTTCATCATCGGAAAAGGACATGTCCGGGAAAAATTTCTCCACACCCTCTTCTATCGCCATATACAGCAGAAAATAATCGCGCTTGATCTGTTCCTTCAATGGATTATAAATATCGATGTTTTCTTTCATGCGGCTGATGGCCGGTTCCAAATGGGCAATCAAGCCCTCATATAAAGAGTAGTTTTTCGTCAGATCCATTCTGATTTTATCTGAAATAAAAGCGATCAGCCGTTTTGTTTGCAGGGCTGTTTCAAGCTCTATTTCCTGTGCTCTGTATTCTGTTTTGTATTTGCGGTTGGCGCTTCGCAGGTGGATCGTTATATAGCCGACCTCCGCTTCCGGGATTGTCACGCCGAAAGCACGTTCAAGCTCACCCGCGATTTCCAGAGCGGAGCTGTATTCTTTTGCACTCTTGAGTTCATCAAGCTCGCTCTCTTCCATGCTGATCGTTTCGCCAAGTTTAATGCGTTCGATCGCAAACGTCAGATGAACGACAAGCGCTATATAGGAGCTGTCAGATAGAGAAAATGCGATTTTTTCTTTCAGCTGGAATAAAATCCGCTCCATTTTTAACAGCTCGCCTTTGCTGACAACCCCGAACATCTTCTCGGAGGAATCGGCTTTTCCTTTAATGTTTAATTCAACCGCTTCCAAAAACATTTGGATGTCGAGGCGGTTCACAATCAGATTGCCGACAATTTTTCGTTTCGCGTTCTCCGGCCCCATTAGCTGGATGCCAAAGCCTCTTTTTCGAATCAGTGTTAATCCGAATGGAGAAATCCATTTCTCCAGCTCATCTAAATCGTAGCTGACTGTAGCATTGGTGACCTGCAGATCATGAGCGAGCGTGTACAGCTTCACCGGTTCTTGGGACTCCAATAGCGAACAGAGAATCAGCAGTTTTCGTTCGTCCGCGCTGTATTCATGCTGTTCATGTGACAGCTCGGTGATCAGCTTTTGTTTATCTTCGGGATTCCCTAGCACCTTCAAGCCTTTGCCGGGCTGTTTATCGAGTTTGAGCCCCACAGTCTCCATCAGCCGCTTGATTGATTTTAGCTCTCTGTGAATGGTTCTGGTGCTGACCTCCATCACCTCAGCCAGCTCCGTTACGGTTACATATCGGTTCAGTAATAATAAATGCTTTAAAAGCTTTTGTTCTCTTGCAGTCATATACATAAAAAGGCCTCCAGACATTCGTGATGTGCGGATGAGGTCGCATGGAGATATAGAAAGAGGAAAAAGAGGTTTTCTTTATTAATATAAAACGCTTTCATATAGGATTCAATCACTTATAAATGGGAATTTGGCACTAAGCGGTGTGACAGTATTGAAAAAGCATCAGCCGTTATGCTGATGCTTTTTCTTTATGGTATATCGTGGCCTTGTACGGCTGTATAAATACGGAACCACTGATCCTGATCAAGCTTATACGCCAAGGCGTTTACCGCGGCGGAAATCCGCTCGCGTTTTCCGCTTCCGACAATCGGCATGATGCCGGCCGGATGCGTGAACAGCCATGCGTACATCACCTCGTCCAATGAGGCAGCACCGATTTCAGCCTGAACGGTTTCAAGTGCCTTGCGAATGCGGCGATCTTTTTCCGTGTTTCCGGCGAATACTTTACCGCCTCCAAGCGGCGACCAGGCCATCGGAGAAATCCGTTTTTCCTGACACAGGTTCAATGTGCCGTCCTGAATATTTTCTAATTCATATGCGGAAAGCTCAATTTGATTGGTGACAAGCTTTTCAGGCAGATACGATTCCAGCATTCGATACTGATGGCCTTTAAAGTTCGAAACACCGAAATATCTGACCTTGCCGGAGCTTTTCAGCGCATGAAACGCCTCAGCCACTCCTTCCGGATCCATGAGCGGGTCCGGTCTGTGAATCAGCAGCACATCGATGTAATCCGTTCTGAGATTCAAAAGCGACTGTTCAACAGACGCCAGAATATGAGTTTTGCTTGTATTATAATGGTGCGATCGGTGAGCTGGGCGTTCAGGTGATTCAAGAACGATGCCGCATTTTGTGACCAGCTCTATGTTTTCCCTTAATCCGGGTGAAAGAGCAAGAGCATTTCCAAACCGTTTTTCGCACGTGTAGCCCCCGTAAATATCCGCATGATCAAAGGTGGTGATACCTTGATCGACACACCACTCAATGAGACTGAGCAGCTCAGCGTCTGAATAGTTCCATTCATTCAGACGCCAAAGCCCGTGTATCACTCTTGAAAATTGAAGATCCTCCGCCAAATGAATACGCTGCATGCAAAATCCCTCTTTTCTTAATAAACCGGGTTTTTGCCCCTTACTAGATCATTCGGCCTCAGACGCCCTTTTTCCTTTCACTCCCGTTAAAAAGGTTTATTTCGATTGAAATTGCTTTTTTGCTTTTTCGACTACGTAGTGGCTGCCGCCGTGATCTTGAACATTTTGAATCATCATCGCGACAAGCAGGTCTTTGTTTTTATAGTCATAGCCGACGAACCAGCCATTTTCGGTGCCGTCTTTATCATCCTTTGATTTTTTCAGCTCGGCTGTTCCCGTTTTTCCAGCCACAGTGATTCCTTTTACGACAGGCTGATACGCTGACCCGCGTTCATCTTCGACTACGCCTTTCAACCCTTTTGTAATATCGGCGGCTCCTTCTTTCGTGAGCACTTGTTTGTGCCAGACATCAGCGGTTTGTGAGTCTTTCTTGATAAGCGTCGGTTTCACGAGGTCTCCATTATCGACAAATGGCGTGTAAGCTGCCGCTAGGTGAAGCGGAGACATTTGCATTTGTCCCTGTCCGTAGCCTGTATCCGCAAGCAAAATGTCTGAGTCTAGCTTGCCGTTTGCGATTGACGATTGCTGGACTGGGAATTCATATGGAATATCCTCTGCAAACCCAAATGTTTTCATGCCTTTTGTAAAGGTGTCCGCACCCATATCAAGCGCGTTTTGTGCAAAGTAAATATTGTCTGACGTGATCAGGGCATGTTCCAAATCCACTTGCTCTAGGCTGTCAGACACTCGTGTAACAGAATAGCCGCCCCAGCTTGAATCTTTCTGCCACTGTTTACCTTTGATTGTTTTCTTCTCTGCTGCTTTAAGCGTGCCGTTTTTCAGGCCGATGGCAGCAGCAATCGGTTTAATTGTAGATCCTGGCGCATATGTTTTGTTAAATTTCGCAGAAAACGGATTGTTTTTGTCTCCGTTTAGTTTTTTCCATTCTTTATCGCTCCATCCGAAAATAAATCCGTTTGGATCGTAAGAAGGCGCGCTGACAAGAGCCAGTGTTTCACCTGTCTGCGGCTGCAGTGCGACTGCCGCTCCGCTGTCATCCTTCAGTTCGTCATACAGCTTTGTTTGTGTTTTGATATCAATTGTGAGATGAAGATCCTGACCGTCTTTCGCTTTCGTTTCAGCGATGACTTCGCCGGTTTGCGGAACGTAGATTTTCCATCCTGTTGTGCCTCTAAGCTTGTCTTCATACACATTTTCAAGACCTGAGATTCCGATGTTTGACGTATCGCTATACGTTCCGTCTTTCTTTTTCTTCAGTTCTTCCGCCGTAATCGCACGAACGTAGCCTGTCAGATGGGCTGTTTTTTCGCCATACGGATAATAGCGTGAGCTGACATTTGTTCTTGTGACGCCTTTTAATGACGTCACTTCAGACACTAGTTTTTCTTCGTCCGGTTTTACTTTTTTGACCGGCACGAATGAATCATCTTTGACCCAGCTTTGTTTCAGCTTCTGGTTGATGTCATCTTCAGTTACATCCAGTTTTTTCGCGAGCTCTTTTATGACTTTTTCTTTTTTATCACCAAGCTCTCCGGGAACAATTCCAATTTCCGGAACATCTGTGTTGACGGCTAAGCCTTTCCCGTTTTTATCGTAGATTTGGCCGCGTTTCGGTTCAATGCTGGCGATTTGAACGGTTTTGTCATCAGCCAGCTGCTTGAAAATAAACGATGGGTCCCAATCTATATTCCATGACTCCTCGTCATCTGTTTTTTCTTTTTTCAGCACAGCGGTATTTTTAAAGCTGACTTTACCCGCATTTGTGTCCATGCTGACTTTGTATGGGATGTGCTTCATCGTTTTATTGTCTTTATCATCCTCATCCACTTTTCCCGCAGTGACTTTCAGATTTTTTACGCCTGCCTGCTCATAGATGGTTTTATATCTGCTGACGAAATCCTTTTTGGAGATTTCTTTTTTTACATCTTTGGTCAGGCTTTGATACATGTCATCGAATTGCTGATCGTTCCACTGTTTTACGAATGCTTCCATTCGGTCCTCTGGTGAATCTGTTTTGGAGCATCCGATTAATCCGATCAGCCCGATACATAGAAATAATAGTAGAATACACTTTTTACACATGACTTTCCCCTGCCTTCCACTTGTTATTTTCTCTTAAATGAATTAGTACGTGCAAGATTTTTTTGAAAATGAAGGAAAAGGTTCATCGATTTTGCAGAAATCTCCTTTCGTTTCCTGTAAACTATTTGAAAAGAGGGAAAGAAGGGATCACATGGTCAGAGAAGCAGCTATGCTTCATATTAAAGAGGGACTTGAACAAGAATTTGAGGAGGCGTTCCGGCTGGCGGCGCCGATCATTGCCGGAATGAAGGGCTATATCACACATTCTTTATCAAAATGCATGGAAGAAACACATAAGTACCTGCTGCTCGTAGAGTGGGAAACGCTTGAGGACCACACTGAAGGCTTTCGCGGGTCTTCCGAGTACAAAGAGTGGAAAGCCTTGCTGCATCAGTTTTATTCGCCGTTCCCGACGGTTGAGCATTTTCTGGATGTATCATAGATTTATATCATATAAAGCGTAAAACCGATGAGAGAAACAGACCAAACGAAAACGGCAGTATAAATGTTAAATGCTCCTGAGCTGTCGTTTTCTTTTTTGCGTTCTTCAAGTCCCTGAATAAACATGACCGCGCCCAGAAAAACGAGCATGACCGATTGGATAACAGAGGTGTGTTCCGTATAGTTAAAAGCGATAAGCGCCAGTATAATAATGATAACCGCAAAAGACATTTTAAAAATGCGAAACAAAAGGACCATCCTTCCTGATATACGAAATATTGAGCGTTATGCCTATATTTGCCTTTGCCCTCCATTATTCTAGCGCACTTTTTTTGTATATAGAACATGAGACGGGGAAATTTAAGTTTCTTTTAATATTTGAATTCATATAAAAAAAACGCGCCAGTGATCAGGCGCGTTTTCTATGAAACTGATCATTATCGATAACCTAGTCCGCGAAGCACTTCGGCCATTGCCTGATAGCCGCTGCTATCCGGATGGACACCGTCGAAAGACAGGTATTCCTGCTCTTTCCCTTTAAAGACACTGTAAACGTCAGCGATTTTAACATGAGGCGCTGAGGCCAGCGTTTTTAAATGCGAATTAAAAGAAGTAATCCATTGATCAGCAATGCCAATGCCGGGGAACGGATTGTATAAATTAAAAACACGGATGGCGTAAGGTGATGGATCTGCCCCTTTGATTTTGGCGATTTGAGCAATCATCTTTTCAAAATTCTCATGACAATGCGCGGACGCACGACTGAAAATCGTTTCATCCTGAGAAGATTGATAGGATAATACAGATTCAATGAGATCATTTCCGCACCCTGTGATCGTAATCATATCAGCGGCTTTAATTTGTTTTTGAACATAGGGATATGACAGGAGGCCGAGGATTTCCTCTGTATCAAGGCCGGATTTGGCGAAAACCGATACGGCTGTTTTTGATTTCAGATCGGCTTCCATCATGCCCCTGAAGCGCTGGACAAATCCGGCAGAAAACAGCCCTGAGCCTCTCCCCGTCGTTAAAGAATCTCCGAGCGCTGTATATTGAAGCACCATGATCTTTCCTCCACTCATGAACGTCGATACGTTAATGTACGCAGAAGAGAAAAGATCGGCTACTTATGGATACCCGATTTTTCTGGATATCTGCAAAGCGGCTTGTTTTACTTTTTCCGTTAAGTACGGCAGCCTGTCTTCTGTAAATCTCGCTTCAAACCCTGCAATACTGATACCTGCCGCCACCTGGTGATGATGGTTAAAAATCGGCGCACCAATGGCCGCCGTATAATTTTCGAGTTCGGAATAGCTGACGGTATAGCCGTTTTGCACCGCGGTATCAATCGCCTCAAGAAGCTTTGACGGATCTGTAATGGTCCCTGAACTGATCGGTATGAGCTCTGTCTGTTTCATGTACGCTTCAATTTCTTCACGGGGCAGAAAGGACAAAATGCTGCGGGCACATGCTCCTGCGTACAGAGGAGAACGCCGGCCGATTGCAGTGTACAGGCGAACGGTCTGTGTCCCTTCAATTTTCTCCACGTAGATTGCTTCATTTCCGTCCCTCATAATCAATTGAACGGCTTCATCTACTTCACGGCAAAGCTCCTCCATCACAGGCTTGGCTATTTTTCTGATATCGAGTCTGTCCGCGACAAGCTGACCGAATTCCAAAAACACCAATCCCAGCGTATAAACGCCGGATGGGTCTCGATTGAGGAACCCCATTTCTTCCAGTGAGCTGACCATTCGGTGAACAGAGGTCTTCGGCATTCCTGATAGAGAAACGAGTTCGCTTAAAGTAAGGCTTGGTTCATGCAAAAACAAATTGAGCAGCGCCATAGATTTTACTACGGTTTTGTTTTTATTCTGCATCATTCCATCCCCTTTGTTATGTCAGCCATTCCATTTTCATTCTTGTTTTCAGTTCTTTTAGATACTCTTCCCGTTCAATAAAAAGCGCTTCCGCTTCCTGAAGGGACACAGGCTCAAATTGGACGTGCTCGCCCGGCATGATTTGCGAGGCAATCGGAAGATCAGCTGAAATGATGTGAGCGATCCTCGGATAACCTCCCGTCGTTTGCCTATCTGCAAGAAGGATAATCGGATTGCCGTCAGGCGGCACCTGAACTGTTCCAAATGTAACCGCCTCTGACACCATCTCAAGCGGCGCCTTCAATTCAAGCGGTTCCCCTTTGAGCCTGTAGCCCATCCGATCGGACTGCGGAGTGACACGAAACGTCTCTTCATAAAACCGCGTTTTCGATTCTTCTGTGAAAAAAGAGAATTGTTTTCCTTCCAGCACTCGGATCACCGGATTCTTTTTTAACGGCAGAAATCTGTATCGGCTGACTGACCAGTTCGGCGCTGCAAATCCTCGCTGACCAAGGTGTTGGCTCAAGCGGGAAACGATGGTTTTCGAAAGAAATGACATTTCACCAATCGGCAGTTCATCTTCCTTCTGAAGCGCTCTTCCGTGAAATCCGCCGATTCCCGCTCTGACATACGTGCTTTTGCTTTCCATGACAGCAGGTACATTGAAGCCGCCGGCTATCGCTACATAAGCACGGCTGCCGAGTTTGCAGGGGCCAAAGGTGATCGTGCTGTTTTCCTTAACGAGCACAGGTTTCCAAAGAGGCGCTTCTTCTTCATTCACACGCAGGGTAAAGTCCGCTCCTGTTACAGCAATCAGCGTTGGTTCTGACACATAAAGCGACGGGCCGGGACCCATCAGCGTAATTTCAAGGCCGGCTTCTTTTTCGCTGTTTCCGATCAGCAGATTGGCGATTCGAAGCGACACCGTGTCCATGGCGCCGCTTGCCAGCACGCCGTATTTTTGATACCCCGTTCTGCCTATATCCTGAACCGTTGTGAGCAGTCCGGGCTTTAACACTTTCATGCTCAATTGGACTCCTCCTTATAGGCGTGATAGTCATCCTCTGAGATGCGGACAAATGTAACAATATCTCCTGCTCTTAATAACGTCGGCGGGTTTTCCTGCGGCCGGAAGAGAGCCAGCGGCGTTTTGCCGATCAGCTGCCAGCCGCCCGGTGTCGAAATTGGATAAACGCCTGTTTGCAGTCCCGCAATTCCGACTGAACCGGCTGGAATTGATGGTCTTGGCGACGATTTCCTTGGAGCTGCGATACGTTTGGACATCCCGCCTAAGAACGGAAACCCCGGTGCAAAGCCCAGCATATACACCACATATTCGCCGCCTGTATGAATCTCAATGACTTCTTCGGGTGTCAGATGATTGATCTTAGCCACCTCTTCTAAATCAGGCCCGAATTCACCGCCATAGCAGACGGGAATTTCAACGACGCGGCGGCTGCTTTCATAATCAGCCGTTAATTCTCCAAGCCGCTCATGAACATCGCGTTTCACCTTCTCAAAAGGTGAGCTGATGCCTTGAGGCAAATGCTTGTACACTTCATACATATCATAAAATACGGTAAGACTCGTAAAAGCCGGGATACATTCAATGAATCCCGGAAACGGCTGTTCTTCTATATAAGCGGCAGCGGCATGGACAAGACCGTTTACTTGCTCGCTTATTTCTTCTCCAAATCGGATCATCATTGCAGAATCACCGAGCTGTTCGAATTGTAATCGTTCAGTCATCTTTCTCACCTCGTTTATTTCTCGTTCATCAGGAGGACGAGAGGTTAGAGCACCGCAAGCGACTCGTCTCGAATATCTGTGATGAGCATATGCCCCGGCGCATGTGTGATGACCATTTCAGGTTTTACATTCATAGCCACAGCTTGCGGAGTGACCCCGCATGCCCAAAATACAGGAACCTCGCCTTCACGAACAGAAACGGCATCTCCGAAATCCGGATTGCCCAGATCCTGTATGCCGATCGCTTTTGGATTGCCGATATGAATCGGTCCTCCGTGCACAGCCGGAAAACGCGAGGTCACCTGTGCGGCGCGTACAGCGAGCCGTTCAGGAACCGGTCTCATACTGACAACCATCTGTCCATGAAACGACCCCGCCGGAACACAATCTATATTCGTTTTGTACATCGGAACGTTCGTCCCCTCGTCAATATGTCTGACGGGTATTCCATTATTGATCAGCGCCTGTTCAAAAGAGAAACTGCATCCGATCAGAAAACCGACAAAATTGTCCTCCCAGTATGGCGTGATATCAGATGCTTCCTCCGTCAAAACACCGTGCCTGTATACACGGTATTTTGGAAAATCCGTTCTGATATCAGCATCTGGTGCAACAAGCGACGGCACAGGCGAACCGGATTCCGTCACATCCAGCACCGGACAGGGCTTTTGATTCCGCTGGCAAAACAGCAGAAAGTCAAATGCCAGATCTTTTTTCAAAATCACAAGGTTCGCTTGAGCATAGCCGCCGGACATTCCGGCGGTCGGGCCGTTTATTTTCCCCTCTCGTATGAGAGCGCGCACATCTCTTGGCGCCATCTTATTCAAATGATCCACTCTTATCAGCTCCACAATTGAGGAAGTTGTGTAAATAACGTGTAGATGCCCATAATCGCCATGACGATGACAACCAGTGCACCTGAGCCTGTCAGCCAAAGCGGATGCTTATAATCACCGACAATGTTTTTTTTATATGCGGCAATGAGCAGCGTTCCAAGCGCAATCGGCAGAATCAAACCGTTCAGAGATCCGACAAGCACGAGAATTTTCGCCGGCTGGCCGATGGTGACAAAGGCTAATGTGGAAACGACAATAAATCCGATAATAATGCCGCGTGAATTCTTTTCAATTTTTGGAGAAAAGGTTTTAAAAAACGAAACAGACGTATAAGCGGCTCCGATAACGGACGTAATGGCTGCTGACCACATGATCAATCCGAAAATTTTATAACCGACATTTCCCGCTGCCAGCTGGAACACAGAGGCGGCCGGGTTGCTTTCGTCAATGTGCAGGCCTTTTGAAACAACACCGAGCACAGCTAAGAAAAGGGCGATTCGCATGATCGATGTAATTAAAATGCCGATAACTGAGCTTTTTGTCACCTGGGGGATGGATTCCTTGCCTTTAATCCCAGCATCAAGCAAACGATGTCCGCCGGCAAATGTGATATATCCACCGACGGTCCCGCCGACTAATGTGACAATTGCGAATATACTGATATGTTCAGGGACAAATGTGTTTGCCACAGCCTGTCCGACTGGCGGCGCAGACGAAATTGCGACGTACAGCGTTAAGATGATCATGGCAAACCCCGCGATTTGCGTAAAACGGTCCATCGCTTTTCCTGCTTCCTTGATGACAAAAATCAGAATTGCGATGACGGCGCTGATTAAGGCGCCTGTTTCTGGTGTAATACCGAACAAGACTTGCAGTCCGAGCCCAGCCCCTCCGATATTCCCGATATTAAAGGCAAGTCCGCCAAGCACGACGAGAATGGCGATGAAATATCCCAGTCCGGGAAACACCATATTCGCAATCTCCTGGCCCCTTTTTCCTGAGACCGCGATGATACGCCATACGTTGGTTTGAGCGAAGATATCCAAAATAATAGAAATTAAAATAACAAAACCGAAGCTTGCTGCGAGTGTGTTTGTAAATGTTGCGGTTTGTGTCAGGAATCCCGGGCCGATTGCTGATGTTGCCATTAAGAAGGCGGCACCCATGAGCAATGACCAGCTGCCCGTTTTTTTCCCTGCTGTTTTTTTCTGCTGCTCCATCTATTTTCCTCCTTCTGATTACTTCTGAGCTGAAATAGCAGTCACTTCGATTCCGGCCGATGTAAGCTCTTTACGGATTTTTTGCGCAAACGTCAGGGCATGGGCACCGTCTCCGTGAATGCAAACCGTATCTGCTTTTAAGGACACATCTTGTCCTTGCTGAGATTTGACCGCCCCTTCTTTCACCATTCTAATCACCTGAGTGACGGCGGCATCATCGCTTTCAATGAGTGCGTCCGGCTGGGAGCGCGGTGTCAGTGTGCCGTCCGCTTGGTATGTTCTGTCGGCGAATACTTCGCTTGCTGTTTGCAGCCCGATCCGTTCTCCCGCTTTTATAAGCTCGCTCTCAGCAAGGCCGAAAAGAATCAGTCCTGGATCGACCTTGTAGACAGCTTTTGCAATGGCATCCGATAGCTTCTGATCGACTGCAGCCATATTGTACAAAGCGCCGTGCGGCTTGACGTGCTGCATATGAAGACCTTCTGCTTTTAAAAATCCTGACAAGGCGCCAATTTGATAAACCACAAGATCATACGCTTCCTCTGGAGAAATCGCCATATTTCGGCGGCCGAAGCCGAGCAAATCCGGGAGTCCCGGGTGCGCGCCGATTTTCACGCCTTTTTCAGCAGCAAGGGCAACTGTTTGCCGCATGACACCGGGATCCCCTGCATGAAATCCGCAGGCGACATTCGCCGATGTGACAAACTCTAAAATATCTTGATCAAGACCTATCGTATAGGCTCCAAAGCTTTCCCCTAAATCACAATTTAAATCAACTTGAAACACAGAATCCCTCCTGCCAAGCAAATGATTGCTTTATGTATTTTATTGTTCCGAAATTCGGAACAACTATTCCGAATTTTTGAACTTTATTTCATTATATTCAATCATATTAGTTTGTGAAATAACTTTGTTAGAAAACCTACCATGGACCTAGAAGAAAATCTCCCTGATTAAATAGAAAAAGAGTCCTTATCTCAGGACTCTTTTTCTTATAGTACCCAATGGCGTATCGCTTTAGCGACTCCATCTTCTATATTTGTGTCAGTGATCCAATCAGCCGTTTCTTTCACGATGTCTTGAGCATTGCCCATCGCTACGCCCAGCCCCGCTTCTTTGATCATCGCGATATCATTCAAGCTGTCGCCCATCGCCATGACATGTTCCATCGTAAAGCCGAGTTTTTCAGAAACCTTCACAAGGGCTGCGGCTTTGTTGATGCCGAGCGCGTTGACCTCAATGTTTGTCGGGCTTGAGTTTGTGATTTCGAGCTCTTTATTTTTTCTAAGCTCCGCCAGCACTTCGTTTCGAATGTCGTCATCCTCTATGTCAAATCCGAATTTGAGCCATTCATGATCGGTGATGTTTTCCGGAAACTCGCCTCTCCACACCTTGTTAACGGTTGAAGCCCAGAAATTGGTGTTGTGTTTATTCCGCAAATCCCACATCATTTTGATATGATCCGTGTGGAGCAGCTTGCGTTCCACTAAATTAAAATTCGAATCCCAGATTTCGCTTCCGTTAGCCGTGATTAAAAAAGACGACAGCTCCAGCGACTCAGCCAGTTCCCGGCACGTCATCAGCGTACGGCCCGTGCTGATCACCACATACACGCCTTTATCCTCTGCTTCACGAATGGCTTTACGGTTTTCATCCGAGATCAGCTGCTCGTCATTCAGCAGCGTTCCATCCATATCAATTGCGATCAGCTTGATATCTACATTTTCTCTTTGAACAGACATATATGTACCTCTCTTTATCTTAATTGTGCTTCTTTCTATTCTAATACATTACACCGAGCAGAACAAAAAAGCGATTTCACATGTTTGAGGTGCACTGATAAGAGGAAAACAAATAGTGAGGTGATCAAACATGAAAGAAAGAAAACAGCAGAACCGCCCAAATGAAAATCCCGAGCATAATGACTTAACCGATCCGATACCGAATGAAGAGCTGAAGGAAAACATGAATGATGAAAAACACAAACGCCAGCAAAGAGATGACTCACAAAGCGAACGAGATTACGATACGAAATAATAGAACCCCTCACAAAAATGGTTGTGAAGGGTTTTTTTCATTTCTCAATATAGATGCCGATTTCAGCTTCAGCAACAGGCCGCCCGCCCACTGACGCCTTGGCATGTCCAAACACAAACCCGCGGCGATTTCGCGTGACTTCAAACGATAGATCAAGCCGGTCACCCGGTACGGCCGCGCCCAGCTTTTCCGCTTTCTTCACGGATGACAATAAGCCCAAGCTGTTCTCATCTGTAATCCCTGTAAAAGCCGCGGTTTGCGCAAGTGCTTCAATCACAAGTGAAAACGGCATTTCTGTTTGCGTGTAAGTGATAAACCAGTCATTCTCACTGACCAGCTTATAAGCAGCTGCATGTTTGCCGGGCTCACTTTCAATCACGCCATCAATAAACAAAAACGGATAGCGGTGAGGTAGCATATAAGGTTTCACCATTCTCCACCCTTTCTTTCATTTCATCAAGCATCATCTCTTTTTTGCGTATGTATTCATTTTGCTTGTCTCATCTCCCCGAACGGATAAAAGACAAGAGACTCAGTACCAATGATATCTTCATCAGAAGGCATACCCATTCCATTTCTGCTGTCCACCGAATTGAGACGGTTATCTCCCATGACAAAATATTTGCCGGAAGGCACCTCAGCTTTAAAATCATTCGTGAGATTTTCCCCTAACGCTTGCATTTCTTGTTTATGTTCCTTTAGATACGGTTCGTCGAATTTCTTACCGTTTATGTATAGCTGATCATCCTTCATGATAATAGAGTCGCCCGGCAAACCGATTAACCGTTTTATAAATGAACGGCCGCTCTTTTCGTCATGAATCACGATGATGTCGCCTCTCTGAAACCCGCCTGTATATTTGGCTGCTTTGTCCACCAAAATCCGTTCTGAGTCTTTTAGCGTTGGAGCCATTGATGAACCTTCAACAAGATAGGGAATATAAAATGCCATTCTGATCATGAATATGAAAGCCAGGATACATGCGATACTGAGTACAATAAATTTGGTTTTTGATTTCTTCTTTAATGTGATCGTTTTTGCGTTCAACTTCTTTTACCTGATACCTTCCTAAAGAATTCCATGTCATTATACAGCATTTGAGATCTTCTTGGTTAGGAATCTGTTGAAATGTTGTAAGTGGCCGAGGCAACTTCGCCCCGGCCTACATGATTATAGGTTTCTTAACCGCGCACAGATTTCGTCCGTGACCTCAGCCGTTGTGCTTTGTCCGCCAATGTCGCGTGTTTTGATGCCGTCAGCCGTTACTCGTTCCATCACATCGAGGATCTTTGCCCCCAGCTCTTCCTCTCCGAAATGGTCAAGCATCAGCTTCGCTGTCCAAATCTGGCCGATTGGATTGGCAAGACCCTGACCGGCAATGTCGGGAGCTGAGCCGTGAACCGGTTCGAACATAGACGGGTATTTGCCGTCCGGATTGATGTTCGCAGACGGCGCAATGCCGATGCTCCCCATCAGGCTCGAGCTGATGTCGGTTAAAATATCACCGAACAGGTTGCTTGCCACAATGACATCAAACGTTTCCGGACGCGTCACAAAAAAAGCGGCCAGCGCATCAATATGCTGGGATGACGTTTCAATCTCGCAGTAATCAGCGGCAGTCTGCTGAAAGACTTCATCCCAAAACGGCATCGCGTGATATATGCCATTAGACTTTGTTGCACTTGTCACATGGCCGCGCCGTTTTTTTGCCAATTCGAAGGCAAAGCGCATGACTCGCTCTGTCGCTTTTCTGGTAAACACGGCATTCTGGATGGCAATTTCATCATCGCCCCTGTGAATGCGTCCGCCGACTTCACTGTATTCACCCTCGCTGTTCTCGCGAATCACCACGAGGTCAAAATCATTTGGATGCAGAAGCGGCGACGTAATGCCCGCCATTTGTTTGGCAGGTCTCATATTAATAGAAAGCTCGAGTTCTCTCCGGATTTTCAGGAGCAGCCCCCATAATGAGATATGGTCGGGAACAAGCTTCGGATTTCCAACCGCCCCTAAGAAAACCGCTTCAAATTGGGTGAGTGTATGTATTCCGTCCTCAGGCATCATTTCGCCGTGTTCCATGTAATAGTCACAGCTCCATGGAAATGACGTAAATGAGAATGACAAACCCCCGTGCACCTCAGCAGCTGTATGAAGCACTTTCTCAGCAGCCGCTACAACTTCTTTTCCTGCTCCGTCTCCCGGTATTGCCGCAATCTCGAATCGTTTCATCGTCATTCTCCTTCCCCTGCTATCGTAAGCGTTTTCTATTATACTAGATTACGAGATGGCAAAAAAAGCCCGTGACGTGCTGTCACGGGTCAGTTATTGATTCAGTTTTTTTAAAACGATGGCATGGAGCGGTTCATGGGACGGGATACCGCACACCTCGTGAAGCACTCCGCTGTATCCTTTTTCCGCGATCAGCGCTTGCAGCTCGACCGCTTCCGGATCACCGGCAAAGTCGAATCGCAGCGCCGCCGCAATGCCTTCAGCCAGTGCATTCGGCGCTTTGATTTTCTTCGCCGGACCTACAAGTCTGTCATTTTCTCCAAGCTTTCTGAGCGGCGATCTCGCCACACGGGTCACATCGTCAGTGATAAATTCATTTTCAAAGCGGCCGATGATTTTTTTAATATATTGCTCGTGCTCTGATTGCTTAAAACCGTACGTTTTGATGAGATAATCACCGGTTTCAAGCAGCGCCGAGTGTACAACACGGCGGATCTCCGGGTGATCGATCGCTTCTTTTATCGTTTTTAATCCGCGCTGATAGCCGACATAGGCCGTTACAGCATGGCCGGTATTTACGGTAAACAGCTTTCGTTCGATATACGGCGTTAAATCATCAACAAACAGCGCCCCTTTTATTGCCGGTGTTTCCCCGATAAAGCCTGATTCGTCGATGACCCATTCAAAGAACGGCTCAACCGACACTTTGAGCGGATCTTCATGATGCTGAATCGGCACAATCCGGTCAACCGCGGAATTCGGGAATCCGACAGTTTTGCCGACAGCTTCCTGTTCCGCCTCTGTTAAGTGGCTGTATACTTCTTTTTTTAAGAAGCTGCTTCCGCCAATCATATTTTCACAGGCAATGATGTTCAGTGTGTCAGCACAGGTTCTCCGTCTTAAGCCTTCTGCGATGGACGGAGCAATCAGCTTTAACACATTCGGGCCGACTGCCGTCGTGATGAGCGCCGCCTCATTGATCAGCCGATACAGCTCCTCCGGCTGGCTGCCGCTGTTGATGGCGCTGACCGGGCCGATCACCTCTGACGAACGCCCTTCTTCTGCGAGTTCAACAGTGTATGCCCGTTTTTCATTAAGGAGGCCGACCATCGTGTCATTTACATCCGCAAACACCACTTCATAGCCGGAGTGGTGAAGCAGCGCACCGATAAAGCCCCTCCCGATATTTCCCGCACCGAAATGTAAGGCAATCATGCTAGTTCACCTCGTTGAAAATCGCGATCAAATCTTCTTCGCTTTTCGCAGAAATCAGGCGTTCAATGTTTTCTTCTTCTGAGCAGATGATGGCGATGTTTGACAAAATGTCTAAATGCTCGTTATTTTTTCCGGCAATGCCGAATACGACTTTAGCTATGTTTCCTTCTCCATACTCTACTCCGCCAGGAATTTGAATGATAGAAATTCCTGAGTGAAGCACCTCGCTTTTCGCATCTTCTGTGCCGTGGGGAATGGCAATAAAATTCCCCATGAAGGTAGAAGATGTTTCTTCCCGTTCAAACATTTTTTCAATATAATCGTCTGTCACGTAGCCGTTGTCAATCAGTGTTTGGCCGGCCAATCTGATCGCTTCTTCTTTCGTTGCAACCGTTTGATTGAGTTTGATGTTTTCTTTTGCGAGTACTTCCATGAATATCACTCTCTTTCTATGAGATTACTTTTTTAGCTTTTCAATCAGCTCGTCATATTTCGGGCTGTTTAAGAAGTTATCCACTGATATATGCGTCGCATTCGGCAGCTTTGCTTTCGCGCGGTCTGTTAAATCTTTGTGGGTGATAACAATATCCGCGTCGCTTGGCAGATTGTTAATGGCCGTGTTGGTCACACTGATGTCAAGCTCCGCTTTTTTCACTTTGTTTCTTAAAATCGAAGCCCCCATCGCACTTGATCCCATTCCCGCATCACACGCAAAGATAATTTTGTTCACGCTTTCAGGAGACAGCTCAGACGCTTCCTCTGCTTTGGCTTGTTCCGCCTCTAAAGCAGCTGCTGCTTGGCTTTTCTTCCCCTTCATGGACTGCATTTTTTCTGTTGCGGCAGCCAGGTCTTCTTCACTTGCTTTTGAGGATTTCAGGATCACTGCTGAAACGATGAACGATACAGCCGCAGCGACCAATACACCCGCCAATACGCCGAAATAGCCTCCTCTTGGTGTCATTGCCATCAATGCGATAATGCTGCCCGGTGACGAAGCTGCAACTAGACCGGCATTAAAGATAGAAAACGTTAGGAGTCCGCTTGCTCCGCCGGCAATGGCTGCGAGAATCAAGACCGGTTTCATCAAAATATACGGGAAGTAAATTTCGTGAATCCCTCCGAAGAAGTGAATGATTGCCGCTCCAGGAGCCGTTGATTTTGAAGATCCTTTGCCAAAGAACATGTACGCGAGTAAAATGCCGAGTCCTGGCCCAGGGTTTGCTTCTACTAAGAACAGAATCGATTTTCCCGTTTGGGCTGCCTGCTCGATTCCGATTGGGCTTAAGATTCCATGGTTAATGGCGTTGTTTAGGAACAACACTTTCGCCGGCTCTACGAAAACGCTCGCAATAGGCAGCAAATTAGCGTGTACAATGACTTCCACACCAGCTGCCAGCAATTTGTTTAACGTCAGGACAACCGGACCGATGGCGTAAAACGCGAGAATCGTCAAAGCCGCGCCGACTATCCCTGCCGTAAAGTTGTTGATCAGCATTTCAAAGCCTTGTTTGACTTTATCCTTGAACAATTTATCAATCTGTTTAATGAGGTATCCGCCAAGCGGCCCCATTATCATTGCACCTAAAAACATTGGAATATCCGATCCGACAATCACACCGATCGCCGCTGTCGCTCCGACGACTCCGCCGCGGTGGTCGTAAATCATTTTTCCGCCTGTATACGCTATCAAAAGCGGCAGTAAATACGTGATCATCGGGCTGACAAGTGTGTTCAGCTGTTCATTCGGAAACCATCCCGCCGGAATAAACAGCGCGGTAATGATGCCCCAAGCGATAAACGCGCCGATATTCGGCATGATCATTCCGCTCAAATAACTGCCGAAGCGCTGAACTTTCACTTTCATGCCGCCTTGTTGCTGTTCTTGCTGCATATATAAACCCTCCCTGTTTTGTTTGTCGCTAAAAGAATGATAATGTCAGAGAATGATGCTTCCCTTTGACTCTATATTAAAACGCTTACAGTCCCTATACAATTGAAAGTAAAGAGGACTTTGGCACATGGGTGTGACAATTTTTTAAAAATAAAAAGACTCCTGGTTTCAGGAGCCTTTTCTCTTTCCTCTATAAATAATGTTTCCGTTTTGAATTACGTACTTTGCGATCATCCGCTCACTCACAATAAAAACGGGATAGGCGCACACAAGTGCAAAAACAGCCATCGGCACATGCTGAACGGCCGGAATCAATGAGCCTGCCGCATTGCGAAGGAGCAGCATCAGATAAATGAGCAGCACGATGACTGCTAATGATACCAGCATAATCGGTGCTGATACTTTATATTCATAAAGCCGTTCCCGGCAGTGTCCGCAGCGAAATTGGCACGGGACATTTGACGATCTGACCATATCGCCTGTCAAAGGTTTGCCGCAGTTCGGGCATACAGTTTCTTTCATATGGTATTTCACTCTCCATTCATATGTCTATTATACCAGAGACCACTCTGTTTCGTTTTGTTACTGTTCAACACATTTTCACATTTTTTATCATCATCATACTTGTCTCAGTCTCTGAAATCCTCTACGCTTAAGAAGATCTTAATGAAGGGGATGTATGAATGCTTCCGATTAATAGACAGCAGCACATACTTGAGTGGCTGAAAGAAGAAGGCGCCCTAAGAATTTCTGATATCAGTCAACGGTTCGGTGTGTCAGAAATGACGGTATATAGAGATGTGAATCAGCTTGTCCAATCAAACCAGGTGATAAAAACAGCCGGCGGCATCACACTCCCAGTCCGTGCGCCTCAGACTGATCACATGTGCAGCTATTGCCTGAAGCCAGCGAATCAAGCTTATTCGGTCCAGCTGATCACGGTGACACAAGACATTGAACAGCTGTGCTGCGCACATTGCGCGTTTTTGCGGTATGCAGATAAAACGGAAGAGGTTTCTCATTTGATTTGCAGAGACTTTCTGTTACAAACGACGGTCAGTGCCGCTTCGGCTTATTTTGTTGTAAACGCCGAATTAAATCTGCACTGCTGCCAGCCGCAGGCCATACCGTTTGCGACTCTTGACCATGCTGAACGGTTTCGAAAAGGCTTTGGCGGAGCCGTCCGCACCTTCGATCAAGCGCTGGAAGACATGCTACGGGACAGAAAAAAACGCTGCACATGCACCAAGAAATAACACAACATAACTAGCGGAAGGTGGTGTCTGAGTAATGCAACGAAACAGATGGTGGATCTTCCTTCTGCTTTTTCTTGTTTTCCTGCCGAAAACAAGCTTTGCTCACGCCTATATTGTCAAATCTTCACCCGGAGAAAACAGTGAATTAAAAAGCGCTCCCGCACAGGTGGAAATTGAATTTAATGAACCTGTTGAAGAAGGCTTTCACTACATTAAAGTCTATAATTCAGACGGTGACCGGGTGGATACGGACAAAACAGAAATCAAAAAAGACAACAATCACATCATGACCGTGAAGCTGAAAAAAAATCTGCCTCATGACGTGTACAGAGCGGAATGGAATGCCGTTTCGGCAGACGGGCACCCTGTTTCCGGCGTCATTCCGTTCAGCATCGGCAAAGCGGAAGGAGGGTTCAGCAGCCAGAAAACATCAAGCTCAGCGCTTAATCCGGGAACAGCTGCAGACCGTGCCATTCTGTATACAGCCTTTTCTCTGTTTATCGGGACCGTTTTCTTCCATCTCTTCTGGTATAAAGGGGACGGAAAAAAACTCGCCAAACGGACGAAGCGTTTGCTTGTCATCTCAGTCACTGTGCTGGGACTGGCGCTCCTGCTTCAGCTTCCGTTACAGACAAAAGCGAATACAGGCGGCGGCTGGGCCAATGCCTTTCAGCCGGGGTATACAAAAGAAACACTGTTTGAAACTGCGGGAGGAACAATTTGGATGATTCAAGCCGTGCTGTACGTACTGCTTGTCCTTTCTGCCATCCCAGTGTTACGCAAAAAGCGTTTTGCGTCCTTCGCATATTGGACGGCGCCGCTCATTTTCTTTTTCGGTCTTCTGCTTGCCAAAGCGTTTACCGGACATGCCGCTGTTGTAGAAGAAAAAACGGTCGGTATCCTGATGGATTTCCTACATTTATCCTCCGCCTCTATCTGGGTCGGCGGAATAGCGGCCATCGTTTTCCTGCTGTCACAGGAGTGGAGACAGCCGGACAAGACACTTGCATGGGAGACGGTAAAACGGTTCTCTCCATGGGCGCTCACTGCAGTCGGTGTCATTTTGTTCTCGGGCTTGCTCAATGGATTTTTTATCATTCGGTCAATGGATTCACTTTTCCATACGGCGTACGGCCGAGCCTTGTTAGTCAAAAGCGGACTGTTTGTTTTAATGCTGATTCTGGGCGGTATTCATTTTCTGCTCACCAGAAAACGGAAGGGGTCCAAAATCACCCGCACGCTAAAAGCGGAATGGGCAATCGGCATCGTTGTCCTGATCACAGCCGCCGTATTTACAAGTCTGCCAAGTCCGCCTGAGCCTGCACCGGAACCGTTTTATCAAACCAAAGCGATTGAAAACGGGCAAAGTGTGTCTCTCAGCATCAGCCCGAACCAGCCCGGCAAAAACGTGTTTGAACTCAGGGTTACCGATCATAACGGAGACCCCGCAAAAAACATTCAGCAAATCACCTTGACCGTTTATAAAACGGGACTGTCCGACAGTAAAAACAAAAGCACGTTTCAGTTGAAAGAAAAAACAGATGGTATCTTCCAGACTGAAAACCTGTCTATTAATGAAAAGGGAAACTGGAAGATCAAAGTCCACGGACTGACCGGCGACTTTAACGAAATCAATATCATGTTTACAAAGACAAATTAAGGAGTGTTTGAATTGTTTAAAAAAATCGCATTCACACTATGTCCAGCTGTTATCGGCTCTCTTTTATTCTTTACGGCGCCTGCCAGCGCGCACGTGTCTGTAAAACCGGCTGAATCAGCCGCAGGCTCATGGGAGACCTACACAATGAAGGTTCCTTCCGAAAAAAATCAGCCGACAACAAAGGTTGTTTTAAAAATGCCAAAGAATGTTGAGTTCCAGCAATACGAACCGGTTCCGGGCTGGAAGGTGTCTACTGCAAAACACGACGACAAATCAGTGTCCGTGACGTGGGAAGCCACTGGCGGAGGCATTCAGGAAGGCCAGTTCCAGCAGTTTACCTTTGTTGCCAAAAACCCAGATAAAGCGGAGGAAGCCGCTTGGGATGCTTATCAATATTACAAAGACGGCAGCATTGTTGAATGGACAGGCGATGAAGATGCGGATACGCCTCATGCCATTACAAAAATCACTACATCCAAAGAAGTAACAGACGAGCACGGCGCCACTCAAACGAAAAATGATTCTGCTCCTGCAGACTCAGGTTCATCGGCTCTTGATATAACAGCAATTGTGCTGTCTGCAGCCGCTATTATTTTATCTGTTGCAGCTCTTGTAAAGAAAAAGCGCGTCTAAGGAAAAAGCGATCCAGATGAGTTCTGGATCGCTTTTTTTTGATTTATCCGCGTCCTGCTTGGAAGGAAGGGTATTGTGTCATACCGCCGTCCGCAAATAACGTAATGCCTGTGACGTAGCTGGCTTCCTTCGAAGCAAGCCAGGCTGCCACTGCCGCAATTTCCTCCGGTTCACCGATATATCCCATCGGAATCATGCTTTCTACATCTGCTCTCTGCTTAGGATCAGCAAATTTTTCAGCATTGATTGGCGTGTTGATCGCGCCAGGCCCGATATTGTTGACACGAATGCCTTTCGGCGCATATTCCAGTGCCAATGTTTCCGTCATCAGCTTGATTCCGCCTTTACTTGCCGCATAGTGAACAAATAATGGCCAAGGAATCACTTCATGGACGCTCGACATATTAATGACGCTTCCTTTGATATCATTTTCAACAAAATATTTTATCGCTTCACGGCTTCCTAAAAAGGCGCCTGTTAAGTTCGTGCTGATGACTTTTTCCCAATCCTTGAGCGGCATTTCATGAGACGGTACAGGGTTTTCAAGACCGGCATTATTAATCATAATATCAAGTGTGCCAAACTCTTTAATCGCTGTTTGCACGATGTTTTTTACATCTTCCTCTTTCGTTACGTCTCCTTGGACAACAATGGCTTCACCGCCCGCCTTGATGACCTCTTCTTTTACCTCGTTTGGATCCTGCTTGTTACTGTAGTAGTTGATTACAACTTTTGCCTGCTCCTTGCCGAAGCGAATGGCCATTGCCTTTCCTAGTCCTGAAGCAGCTCCTGTAATAGCGACGACTTTTCCTTTCAAATCCGGATACATATCCATCCTCCTTAATTGTTATGAATTCGTTTTGGCGATTCCTAAGAATACGGCAGCCACAATAATCAGTGCAATCCCAATCGCAATCGCAATCAGCTGGCGTTTTGATTTCTTTTCACGCAGGATGAAAATACCGCCAAGCGTCGAGATGACAATTCCCATTTGAGAAAGAGAAAAGCTTGTGGCAACGCCGACTTTCGGCTGAGAAATAAACAAAAACATATTTCCCCCTGCCCAGATTAAGCCCGGGAGAATATTTCTGATGGCATACTTATTGAAGGGCTTGTGCTTATAGGTTAGTATGACCCCTCCAATGACCATCCCGATCGCCTGCGGCAACAGGGCGGACCATCCAGATACATTGAACAACCTTGCGACAACAACATAAATCAAATATCCCAGTGTCGAGACCAGAAGGATTAAAATGCCCTTTTTTAAGTTGCTCGGCTCTCCATCTTTTTTGTCTTTCTTATCTTCTAATGACGTGAGAACGATACCGACAATAATAAAGATAAGAGCGAGGATTCCAAGTGTAATCGCAATCGGTGTTGACCACTCTCGGAAAACGATGACACCGAACAGTGAGGTGGAAACAAGCTGCATCCCCGTGGAAATCGGCATCGTTTTGGACACACCCATTAACTGAATGCTTTTGAGCTGGTTGCTCTGCCCAAGTGACCAAAATAAGCCGGATATAATTCCAACAATAAAAATGCGCATGGACAGGACGGGTTGGACAAACAAATAAATAACGATAGAAACAATTAACGCCCCGATCGTCGTTCCCAATGTTTGGCTGTAAGGCCCGCCGCCTAATTTAACATTGAAGAGAACAATGCTCCCCCAAAACAAAGCAGGGAGAAGAGCCAGTAATAAATCCATTGTTGGGGAACCTTCTTTCAAAATGTATTTGCTGTTATTTTGGCTGGAATTGATGTGTTTATTCGCTGAAACACAAAAAGAGGTGCCGGATTTTCCGGCACCTCTTTAGGAGCATATCATTTCGTTTATAAACCGATGGACATATATTTTGTTTCGAGATATGGTTCGATACCTTCTGAACCGCCTTCGCGGCCGATTCCGCTTTCTTTCATTCCGCCGAACGGAGCTTGAACCGCGGACGGCCCTCCGTCATTCCAGCCGATAATTCCGTATTCGAGGTTCTCGGAAATATAAATGCCGCGACGGTAGTTTTCTGTGAAGAAATAAGCAGCCAGTCCGTACGGTGTATCGTTGGCGAGCTCAATGGCTTCATCAATATCTGTAAAAGTGACGATTGGCGCAACAGGACCAAAGGTTTCCTCGTGCATGATATTCATGGACGTATCGACGTCAGCGAGCACTGTCGGATGGACAAAGTAGCAGCCTTTATCATCGTTTCGTTCATAAGTGCCCCCAGCAACAACCTTCGCACCTTTTTCAACCGCATCATCAATTTGACTGACGATTTTTTCAAAGCCCCTTTTGTTGATAATCGGACCGACGTTAACGCCTTCCTCAAGTCCGTTTCCAACCTTCAGCTTCGATACTTGCTCGCTCAGTTTCGCAGCAAATTCATCTTTGATGGATTCATGGACAATGAGCCGGTTGGCGCATACGCAAGTCTGACCCGCGTTTCGGTATTTGGACACCATTGCCTGTTCAACAGCAAGATCAATGTTTGCATCTTCATCCACAATCAGCGGGGCATGTCCGCCGAGCTCCATGGATACGTGTTTCACAGTATCCGCGCTGTTTTTCATCAGGATTTTCCCTACAGGTGTTGATCCTGTAAAGGTGATTTTGCGGATTTTCGGACTGCTTGTAAATACGTTTCCGATCTCCTCGCCATCACCGATGACAACCTGAAGCACGTCTTTTGGGATACCCGCTTCGTACGCGAGGCGTGCAAGTTCATAGGCTGACAGCGGTGTATCAGGCGCCGGCTTGATGATAAACGTACAGCCGGCAGCAAGAGCAGGCGCCGCTTTACGTGTAATCATCGCATTTGGAAAATTCCATGGCGTAATCGCGGCAACTGGGCCAACGGCTTGGCGCGTTACGACAATTCGTTTTCCGGTTGTCGGAGCCGGAACGGTTCTTCCATACACACGCTTCGCTTCCTCTGCGAACCACTCGATATAACCGGCGCCGTACAGTACCTCGCCGACAGCTTCCTGGTACGGCTTTCCGTTTTCCTTTGTAATTAAATCTGCGAGTTCTTCTTTATGTTCAACGATTAGCTCATACCACTTTTTCAACAGAGACGCTCTTTCGTTCGCTGATGTTTTAGACCATGATTTAAACGCTTGATGTGAACGTTCAATGGCTTCTTCTACTTCTTTGGCTGATTGCTGAGGAATCGTTTTGATCGCCTCGCCTGTAGCCGGGTTGTAGACCGTTAATTGATCTGGCATATTGAACATTCCTTTCTATCTTGGATTTACTTAAAATGATAGCAGACCCTTGCGTATTCTTTCCAATGATTAAGCTCGCAGACCTGCTTCCACAATGTGGAGCCCTTCATTCAGAAGGTCATCTGAAATAATCAGCGGCGTCAGGAAGCGAATGATATTGCCGTTGATTCCAGCTGTCAGCAGCAGCAATCCGTTTTGATTCGCGTACGCTGCGATCGCTGCCGCTTTCGCTTTATCAGGTTCACGTGTTTCAAGGTCTTTGACGATCTCGATTGCTGCCATCGCCCCAAGTCTGCGGATGTCACCGATAAACGGGTATTCGGTTTTCCATTCAAGCGCTTTTTCTTCAATGATCCTGCCGATTTCCTCAGAACGTTTATTCAATCCTTCTTCTTCAATAATATCCAAAACAGCCAATGCCGCCGCGCACCCAAGCGGACTTCCCGCATACGTGCCGCCGAGCTCTCCAGGCGCCGCCGCATCAAGCATTTCCGCGCGTCCAATCACACCGCTTAACGGCAGACCAGCCGCAAGAGATTTCGAAACCGTGATTAGATCTGGGACGACACCAAAATGCTCGATCGCGAAATAAGTACCCGTTCTGGCAAATCCGGTTTGAATTTCATCGGCTACAAAGACGATGCCGTGTTCTTTACAGAAGGAAGCAACATGCTGCACAAACCGTTTAGAAGGAATAATGAATCCGCCTTCTCCCTGCACCGGCTCCATCACAATACACGCTACCGTTTCAGGAGCAACTGCTGCGATAAAGAAGTCATTGAAGGCTTGAATGACCATATCGTCATATGCATCGTCACTCAGTCCGGCAGGCTTCTGATAATAATATGGAAACGGCGCCTGGTATACCTCTGATGCAAATGGACCAAAACCGAATTTGTACGGCTTCACCTTGCTTGTCATGCTCATTGTCATATTCGTGCGTCCGTGGAACCCGCGTGTAAACGAGACAACGCCTTGGCGCTTGGTATACTTTCTGGCGATTTTCACTGCGTTTTCCACCGCTTCCGCTCCGGAGTTGAGGAAAATCGCTTTTTTCTCATGAGTGCCCGGCGCAATGCCGCAAAGCTTTTCAGCTAATTCAATATAAGAAGGATACATCATGACGTTAAAGCCCGGATGGATCAGCTCCTCCGCCTGCCGCTTCACAGCTTCTACCACCTTAGGATGCGAGTGTCCGACGTTTAAAGTTCCAATGGCGCCAGCAAAATCAATAAATCTTCGGCCGTCCAAATCATACAGCTCTGCTCCCTCTCCTTTTACCGCCAGGCTGCGGTTTCCGTTGCTCACGCCCTTAGAAACAAATTGGTCCCGTTTTTGCTGCCACTCTGCGGTAGTGAAAGTTGATGCGGTTGTTTGACTCATGTGAATCCCCCCACTGTCATTGTTTTCTTATCATTCTGACTTCTTTTTGGTATGATGAAAAGTACCAATTATAACTTTTTAATGGTATCAGAAGGAGACACCGCAATGGACATCACAATCACTCTCGATCGCTCAGAAAAAGCCGATTATATCTATCAGCAGATTTATCAAAAACTAAAAAACGAAATCCTCAGCCGTAATCTGCTGCCCCACTCGAAGGTTCCCTCCAAACGTGAGCTGGCTGAAAAGCTGAAGGTCAGCGTAAACTCTGTGAATTCAGCCTATCAGCAGCTGCTCGCGGAAGGGTATTTGTACGCTGAAGAAAGAAAGGGTTTTTTCGTGGAACACCTGGACACATTTTCCTCTGAGGAACAGCCCTCATCTTCACTGCCGGATGACCTGAAAGAGGTTCATATCGATCAAAGTAATTGGATATCATTTTCACATATGAGTGCTGATACAGATCATTTTCCAATGAAAAGCTGGTTTCGCTGTGAGCAAAAAGCGGCTGCCCGCTCATACCGCACGCTCGGCGACATGTCTCATCCGCAAGGCATATATGAAGTAAGAGCGGCCATTACAAGGCTCATCTCTCTGACGCGGGGAGTGAAATGCCGGCCTGAACAAATCGTCATCGGGGCGGGCACTCAGGTGCTGATGCAGCTGCTGACGGAGCTTTTGCCTCAGGATGCGGTGTATGCGATGGAGGAGCCTGGTTACAGGCGAATGTACCAGCTTTTGCAACATACCGGAAAACAGGTGAAGACGATTATGCTTGATGAAAAAGGGATTTCCATTTCTGAAATCATTAGACAGAACCCAGATGTATTAATCACTACCCCTTCGCATCAATTCCCGGCCGGAGCGATTATGCCTGTATCCCGGAGAATTCAGCTGCTGAACTGGGCAGCGGAGCAGCCGAGCCGCTATATTATTGAGGATGATTATGACAGCGAGTTTAAATATGACGTAGACAGTATCCCGGCGCTCCAAAGCCTCGACCGCTTTCAAAATGTCATCTATATGGGCACCTTTTCAAAATCACTTCTCCCCGGATTGCGGATCAGCTACATGGTGCTGCCGCCGGAGCTGTTACGGGGTTACAAAAAGCGGGGTTATGACCTGCAGACCTGCTCGTCGCTTACACAGATCGCCTTGCAGGAATTTATTGAGTCTGGAGAATATCAGAAGCATATAAAAAAAATGAAGCAGCATTATAAAGAAAAGAGAGAACGCCTCATCAGCGCATTAGAATCAGAGTTTAGAGGAGAGATCACGGTAAAAGGGGCAAATGCGGGACTGCATTTCGTCACCGAATTTTACACCTGCCGCACGGAACAAGAGATACTCGCGCATGCCGCCGCCCAGCAGCTTGAAATCTTCGGGATGAGCCGTTTCCGCTTAAAAGAAAGCCGTCCGCAGCCGGACAAACCCGCGCTCATCATCGGCTTTGCACGGCTGAGGGAAGAGGACATTCAGGAAGGTGTGCGAAGACTGCGCCGCGCTGTTTATGGGACATAAAAAAATCCCCTGTTCAGGGGATTTTTTACCAGCGCTCCTGGTCCACGTTCAGCACTGCTTTAAGCAGGCCCGGAAATGCCCTTTCCAGATCTTCTGTGCGAAGCGAATAATAACGGCGCTTTCCTTCTATGCGTACTTGAGCGATGCCCGATTCTCTTAATACTTTAAAATGGTGGGACAAGGTCGACTTTGCAACCTGTACATCGGCACAGGTGCCGCACGTTTTCTCTTTTGCTTCGGCCAATTGCTTCACCAGCTCTAAACGAAGCGGATCACTCAGTGCGTGAAGAACCTTTGTCAGCTGCAACGTTTCTGTTTCTGGATGGTTTGGAATGTTCATGACACAAATGTATCACACAACAATTAGAATGACAATTTTACTATTTGAGGGTTTTTCCTTTACCTGATTTTGATTACATGGTACATTTAGTTCAATCAAATTCGAACAATAAATTTAAAAGACAAATGGAGGAGATTTACATGATCGTATTACAAGCTTATATCAAAGTAAAACCCGAAAAACGCGAAGAATTTTTGAGCGAGGCACAATCGCTGGTTCAACATTCAAGAGCCGAGGAAGGCAACGCCCAATACGACCTTTTTGAAAAAGTAGGCGAAGAAAATACATTTGTGATGCTTGAACAATGGAAAGATGAAGCGGCGATGAAATCCCACAATGAAACTGCGCATTTCCAAGGATTTGTAGCAAAAGGCAAAGAACTGCTGAGCGCTCCTCTTGATGTTGTCCGCACAGAACTCAGCGAGTAAGGAAAGGATGTCTCACATGAACGAAGTAATCAAATCATTAACAGATCACCGCTCCATCCGCAGCTATACGGATGAGCCGGTGTCAGAAGAACAGCTAGACCACATTATACAAGCGGTGCAATCAGCCCCTACTTCTATCAACGGGCAGCAAGTGACTGTCATCGCAATTCAGGATAAAGAGCGGAAAAAGAAAATCTCCGAACTGGCGGGCGGACAGCCTTGGATTGACCAAGCTCCGGTTTTCTTGCTTTTCTGCGCAGACTTCAACCGGGCAAAAATTGCGCTTGAAGATCTGCATGACTTCAACATGGAAATCACAAACGGTTTAGAATCCGTTCTTGTCGGCGCTGTAGATGCCGGCATCGCTCTTGGCACGGCGACAGCGGCAGCTGAATCACTCGGGCTTGGCACTGTTCCGATCGGCGCGGTTCGGGGAAACCCAAATGAACTGATCGAGCTGCTTCAGCTTCCAAAATACGTCTTCCCTGTATCTGGTCTTGTCATCGGCCATCCTGCTGATCGTTCAGCGAAAAAACCCCGCCTTCCAAAGGCAGCGGTTTATCATAAAGAAACGTATTTGCAGCAGGACGAGCTGACATCACACATTCAGTCATATGATGAACAAATGGCCGAATACATGAAAAACCGGACCAACGGAAAAGAAACACGAAATTGGTCACAAGGGATCGCCTCATATTATGAGCGCCTGTACTATCCGCATATTCGTGAAATGCTCGAAAAACAAGGGTTTAAAGTTGAAAAATAAGCCTCACCCGGCCTGTCGGAATTCCGGCAGGCCTTTTTATTTGTCCGGATAAAATCCATTGACTTTCATTTTGTTTATTTGGTAAAATTTTATCAATGTTACTCATTGGTTTTCTGTGAACCAATGGGTTTTCTATTGTTCAAGAAAGAAGGAAGCCATGAGATGCTTGAAAAAAAAACAGAAATCTTATTAGCCGCGCGGAAGCTGTTTTCTGAAAAGGATTTTACGTCGGTTTCCATGCAGGCAATCGCGGAAGAATGTAAGATGTCAAAAGCTTCTATATATAAGCTGTTTCAATCCAAGGAAGATTTGCTTTTGGAGCTGCTGACGTTTAACCAAAAGCAGATGGTGGCCGCGGCATCAAGACTGCAGGAAAATACCGCGCTGACACCGGAGGAGCGTTTGATTCAAAAGGTCAAAATGGAGCTGGAAGGATTCAGGCGGAATCAGCAGTTTTTTAATATGCTGACCTACGGAAACCCCAAGCTGCACAATGACCGTGTAAAACAGCATATCCATCAGACCAGATCGACGATTATCTGCTGGCACCGGGATTCGCTGATTCAGGCCTATGGAGAAGCCATCCTCCCTTTTGTATGGGATTTGGTCATCATTCTTCACGGCATGATGCGGGAATTTTTAATGCTGATCAAAATAGAGGAAAAACCGCTTGACCTTGACCCGATTGCAGCGTTTATCATCAGCACCCTCAATCAGATTATCAAAAACAGAGAAACGCGGCAGTCCCTGCTTCCGCCTGAGACCATCGAGCTCTATATCCAATCGGCGTCCTCCTACCAGCCAAAGGATAAATCACTCCTGTTATCAGAAAGCCTGAAAGAATTACATAAAGGCATCTCTTCCCTGCCCGCCGCGGATTATGACATCGATGAGCTGGCATCCGCTGCAGCCATGCTGGAAGAGGAAGCAAAAAAGGAAGAGCCCCGCGCCTTTTTACTGAAATCACTGATTGGCTATCTGGAACAAACCGGTGTTTTAACACAGCCTATTTCTATGTTAAAAACACTGTTAATTACTTAAAGAAAAGAAGGGATCTTATTGGACACAAGTATTGAAAAAAAACCGTTTAACCGTTCTGTCATTGTCGGCATTTTGTTAGCCGGGGCGTTTGTCGCCATTTTGAACCAGACACTGTTAATTACCGCTCTCCCCCATATCATGAGGGATTTTCATATAGATGCAAACCAAGCCCAATGGCTGACGACTTCATTTATGTTAACGAACGGTATCTTAATTCCGATTACCGCATTTTTAATTGAAAAATTCACGAGCCGTACGCTTCTCATTACGGCGATGAGTATTTTCACTGCCGGAACAATCGTTGGCACGTTTGCCCCGAACTTTCCGGTTCTGCTGGCGGCCCGTATCATTCAGGCGGCTGGAGCCGGCATTATGATGCCGCTCATGCAGACAGTATTTTTAACGATCTTTCCGATTGAAAAGCGCGGCCAGGCTATGGGTATGGTCGGATTGGTCATCTCCTTCGCGCCTGCGATCGGACCGACTCTTTCAGGATGGGCAGTAGAAGCTTTCTCATGGAGATCATTGTTTTATATCATTCTTCCGTTTGCGGTGATCGATTTGCTTCTCGCTATCATTCTTATGAAAAACGTGACGACATTAAGAAAAACACAGATTGATATTTTATCAGTTATCCTGTCTACCCTTGGATTTGGCGGGCTGCTGTATGGCTTCTCAAGCGTCGGCTCTTACGGATGGACCAGCTCAACGGTTCTGGTTTCACTGCTTGTGGGTGTGATCGCGCTGCTCTTATTTATTACAAGACAGATGAAGCTTGAAAAACCGATGCTGGAATTCCGCGTATTTACGTTTGGTATCTTCAGCTTAACAACCCTGCTGGGAACACTTGTCTTTGCTTTATTAATTGGTACGGAAACCATCCTCCCGCTGTACACACAAAACGTCCGAAACGTCACAGCCTTTGATACAGGGCTCATGCTTTTGCCGGGAGCCATCGTGATGGGCTTCATGTCCCCGATTATCGGAAGAATTTTTGACCGTGTCGGCGGAAGAGGCTTGGCGATTGCAGGTTTCTGTATCATCTTCCTGACGTCACTGCCGTTTATGCAGCTGACTGATCATACGTCACTGGCTTGGATTGTCGTTTTATATACCGTTCGTCTCTTAGGGACAGCGATGATTATGATGCCTGTGACAACAGCCGGAATCAATGCGCTGCCGCGCCACTTAATTCCGCACGGAACAGCAATGAACAATACGGTTCGCCAAGTCGGCGGCTCCATCGGAACTGCTCTTCTGGTATCCGTGATGAGCAACCAAGCGGCACATGCAGGAACCACAAATGTGAAACACGCCGCTCTGCACGGCATGAATGCCGCTTTTATCGTGGCAGCCTGTATCGCGCTTGCCGGCTTACTTCTATCCTTCACATTAAAAAAACCTCAGCGCCCTGCCGAACAGCAGCCGGCACGCTGATCCTATAAAAAAAAGAGCCCCGCTTTGAGAGCGGAGGCTCTTTTTCATTTTACTTCTCTAAACCGTCTTTCACTTCTTTAATCATTTGCGTCATTGACTCAAGTCCGCCTCCTGATAAGTACCAAGTAGCTGAATCAAGGTATACGACATGATCATTTTTCACGGCGTTTACGTTTTTCACATAGTCGTTTTCAACGACTTGTTTTGTAGATGATGTTTCTCCGATTGCTGTACCGCGGTCAATAACAAACAGGTAATCCGGGTTTGTTTTTGAAATGTACTCATATGAAACGCTTTGTCCGTGAGTAGACGCTTTGATATTTTTATCAGCCGGTGTCACGCCGAATACGTCATGGATCAGGCCGTATCTTGATTTAGAACCAAAGGCGCTGATTTTGCCGTCGTTCGCCATAATCACAAGACCGTTTTTGTTCAGCTTTTCAGCTTTTTTCTTAAGATCTGAAATAGAGTTATCAATTGTTGCAAGTTCGTCTTTTACTTCATCTTCTTTATCAAAGATTTTTCCGATTGTTTGTGCATCTGATTTAAATGATTCCATGTATTTCGCTGTGTCTACGCCAAGGTAAATCGTCGGCGCAATTTTAGAGAATTCTTTGTAAGACTCAGATTGTCTTCCTGAGATAATAATGAGATCAGGATCCAAGTCAGCTACTTTTTCAAAGTCTGGCTCTTTTAAGCTTCCGACATCAGCATATTTGTCACCTTTGAATTTGGACAGATAGTTAGGAAGGGCTTGTTTCGGAAGGCCCGCTACTTTATCATCAAGACCTAATTTATCTAATGTATCTAAGCTGCCAAAATCAAATACGACGACTTTTTTAGGATTTTTCGTCACTTTTGTGCCGTTTTTATCCAGCTGGTGCTTTACCGTTATTTGTTCTTTTTTCGCGTCAGATCCTTTGCTGCTTGAGCTTTGGTTTCCGCATGCAGAAATGACAACAGCTGTCACCAATGCGATGAATAGAATTGCAAACTTTTTCATAGTCTTCACCTCTTCTGTATTTTAAGAAAAATAAACACCTATTCTTTGGTTATCTATCGTCTGAATCGGGATGGTCATATCGTAGATTTCTTCGAGCACAGAGGTTTCAATGATCTCCTCCGGCGGCCCCTCTTTTACAATTCGGCCGTTTTTCAAAGCAACGATATAATCAGAGTAGACGGAAGCAAAGTTGATGTCGTGAATCACGATCACGATTGTTTTTCCAAGCTCCTCTACCAGCCTCTTCAGAAGCTTCATAATTTCAACTGAATGTTTCATATCCAGGTTGTTCAGCGGCTCATCCAGAAAAATGTAATCCGTGTCCTGGGCAATGACCATTGCGATAAACGCCCTTTGGCACTGTCCGCCGCTCAGCTGATCCAGGTACTTATCCTGAATCTCCTCCAGCTTCATATAACTGAGCGCCTGGTTGATATGAAGCCAGTCTTCCTCTGTCAGCCGGCCCTGTGAATAAGGGAATCTGCCGAAACTGACAAGGTCTTTAATCGTTAGTCTGATATTAATTTGATTCGCCTGCTTTAAAATACTCATTTTTTTGGCAAGCTCTTTGCTGTCGCAGGTTCCGATCTCTTCTCCGTCTATGAAAATCTCACCGGAATCCTTTTTGATCAGGCGGCTCATAATAGACAGCAGCGTACTTTTGCCGGCGCCGTTAGGACCGATAAACGAGGTGATTTTGCCTTTTTGAATCGTGACTGACGTCTCTTCAAGGACAACTTTCCCTCCATATTGTTTGCTTACATTTTTGACCTCTACCATGATTTATTCTCCTTTAACAGCAAGTAGATAAAATAAATCCCGCCGGCAAAATTAATAATAACGCTCAGCGTCGTTGAGAAGGTGAATACTTTCTCAACCACAAATTGTCCCCCGACTAACGCAATAATGCTGATTAAAACAGAACCTGCGATTAAGTATGAATGCTTATATGTTTTCAGAAATTCTCTCGCCAGGTTGACGACGAGAAGCCCCAAGAACATAATCGGACCGACAAGCGCTGTAGAAACAGAAACAAGGATCGCGATCACGATCAGCATCTGTTTAACAACTTTGTCGTAGTTAATGCCCAAATTGACAGCGTGTTCACGGCCGAGTGAAAGCACGTCAAAAAATCTCGTAAAACGCCAGACATAGATACCGGTCAGCAGGAAGATGATAAAGGCGAGCCATAACAGATCCGTGTTGATGTTGTTAAAGCTGGCAAACATTTTGTCCTGCACAACCTGAAACTCATTCGGGTCAATCAGCATCTGCATAAAGGAAGACAGGCTGCTGAACAGCGTGCCGAACACGATTCCGATGAGCAGAAGGAAGAAGATATTTTTCCCCTCACCTTTGAACATGATCTGATAGAGAACAAAAGAAAACAGCACCATCAGCAACACAGAGATGATGAAGTTGATGTTTTTATTCATGATTACGATATTCATTGAACCGAACAAAAAGATGATGACGGTCTGAATCAGCATATAGAGAGAATCAAGGCCTAAAATGCTGGGCGTCAGGATGCGGTTATTCGAGATCGTTTGGAAGATCATTGTTGAAAACGCAATCGCTCCGCCAGTCAGCATAATGGCAGCGACTTTTTTGATTCTTCTCGGCAGAGTGTAATCCCAATTGCCTAAGTCATAAAACAGAAATAAACCGATACATACAACAGCTATACCAACAAGCAAAGCAATTTTCATCTGGTTACGCATACGCTTTTCTCCTTAACAGCATAAACAGGAAAATGCCGCTGCCGATGATTCCGACCATCAGACCAATCGAGATTTCATAAGGGAAGATAATGACTCTGCCCAATATATCGCAAAACAGAACAAAAACCGCTCCCAGCAGCGCAGTGTGCGGCAGGCTGTTTTTCAGGTTGTCTCCTCTGTAAATCGATACAATGTTCGGGATGATTAAACCGAGAAACGGAAGCATACCGACAGTCAAAATGACAAGTGACGTAATCAGGGATACGATAATGAGCCCGATGTTCACAACCCGTTTATACTTGAGGCCGAGGTTGACAGAAAAGCTTTCTCCCATACCCGCCACTGTAAATTTATCCGCATAAACATAGGCAATGATGACAAGCGGAATACTCAGATAGAGAAGCTCGTATCTCCCTTTCACAACTAAGGAGAAATCCCCCTGAAGCCATGATGACACGTTTTGGATCAAGTCATATTTATACGCGATAAACGTCGCGATTGAGCTGACGATATTCCCGAGCATTAAACCGACAAGCGGAATAAAGATGGTGTCGTTAAACTTAATTCTTTCAAGAATTTTCATAAACAGAAAATTACCAACTAAAGCAAAGACAAAAGCAATCAGCATTTTCATTAATGGACTTGCCGATGTAAACAGAAGCAAGGATATTAAGATTCCCAGCCTCGCCCAGTCCATCGTGCCGGCCGTCGTCGGTGACACGAATTTGTTCCTGGTGATCTGCTGCATAATCAAGCCGCAGATGCTCATGCTCATCCCTGCGATTAAAATGCTGATCAGCCGCGGCAAACGGCTGGCAAAGAGTGTTGATGCCTCTTCTTTGCTTAGATCGAAGAGATCAAGCGGCGACAGATCTTCTACGCCGATAAATACAGAAGTGACTGCTAATATGATAAGTAGAAAAAATAAGTAACGTAGCTTCATGCTGCCTCCTTACATCCTTACAGCAAAAAGAACGTATCTCCTACTCCGCAAGGACTCAAAACAATATGGCCATATAGTAATTGATTATCATTATCATTTACATATTACCACTTTTCTAGTGTTAGTCAATATTCTTTAAAAATATTAACCTCGTCATCTATTCAATTTTACTCATAATTCAAACCATTTTCCATCACAAATCGTTAGTCTGTTTACCATATTTATCTTCACTGTGCTTCAGCTTCGGCATCAAACCTGACACAATTCCTCTCTGTAAATACAAATGTTCTTTCCACATAGAAATTTTCCCTTGATTTACAAAACTGAAAGAGGGATAATAAATACTAAATTTGTGTGAAAATTTTAAACATTAGGAGATGTAAACATGAAGGTCGTTAAATTCGGAGGCAGCTCACTCGCTTCAGGCGCACAGCTTGAAAAGGTGTTTCAAATCGTAACCTCAGATCCCGCACGCAAAGCTGTAGTGGTGTCGGCTCCGGGCAAACGCTATTCCGAGGATACGAAAGTGACTGATCTCTTAATCACATGTGCTGAACAGTATTTATCATCCGGAAGCTCCCCTGAACTGGCGGAAGCGGTAATTGAACGCTATGCTCTGATCGCAAATGAGCTTCAGCTTGAGCCGTGTATTATAGAAAAAATCCGCGATGATTTGTTTACGCTTTTAGAAGGAGATAAAAGCAATCCCGAACAATATCTGGACGCTGTCAAAGCAAGCGGTGAGGATAACAACGCTAAGCTGATCGCCGCCTATTTCCGCCACAAAGGCGTGAAAGCGGAATATGTAAACCCGAAGGATGCAGGCCTATTTGTAACAAATGAACCCGGCAACGCGCAGGTGCTGCCTGAATCGTATCAAAATCTCTATCAGCTGAGAGAGCGTGAAGGCCTCATCATATTCCCCGGCTTTTTCGGTTTCAGCAAGGATGGCGATGTGTTGACATTTTCACGGAGCGGTTCTGATATTACAGGCTCTATTTTGGCCAATGGTCTTCAGGCCGATCTGTACGAAAACTTTACCGATGTAGATGCTGTCTATTCAGTTAATCCTTCCATTGTTGACAACCCGAAGGAAATCCACGAGCTGACATACAGAGAGATGCGCGAACTGTCGTACGCAGGCTTTTCAGTGTTTCACGATGAAGCGCTCATTCCGGCCTTCAGAGCGGGCATTCCCGTGCAGATCAAAAATACGAACAACCCGTCGGCGAACGGAACACGCGTCGTCAGCAAACGCGATAACACAAACGGGCCTGTCGTCGGTATTGCCAGCGATACCGGCTTTTGCAGTATTTATATCAGTAAGTATTTAATGAACAGAGAAATCGGATTTGGCCGCAGAGCCCTGCAAATCCTTGAAGAACACGGTTTGACGTATGAGCATGTTCCATCGGGAATTGATGACATGACGATCATCTTAAGACAGGGTCAAATGGATGCTTCGGTTGAACGAAGCGTAATGAAGCAGATTAAAGAGGATCTTCATGCCGATGAAGTTATTGTCGAGCACAATCTGGCGCTCATTATGGTTGTAGGAGAAGCAATGCGCCATAATGTCGGCACAACGGCAAGAGCAGCCAAAGCCTTATCAGAGGCAAAAGTGAATATCGAAATGATTAACCAAGGATCTTCTGAAGTGAGCATGATGTTCGGCGTAAAAGAAGCCGAAGAAAGAAAAGCCGTCCAAGCATTATACCGGGAGTTTTTCGCGGGAGTGCTGGTCTCTTAATCTATACATAAAAGCGGGCGGCAGAGCCCACCTTTTATATTGCCCGCGTCGATCGATGAATTTTTCATTCTTGCCTTGTCCACTATTCCCCTATTCATCTGGCCGTTTCCGCATCCATCATAGGGAGGTCAGGATACTCTAACGGTGGCGGTTACGGCTTCGGTTCTTTCGCTTTAATCATTCTATTAATTATCGTAGGTACTAGGCTTCTAAGTCTGCAGTACAGCGCCGTAAGACAATATCATTGTCCTGCGGCGTTTTTTTAGTTGTTTTCTTTATTTTTCAATCCCTATCTGAAAGCCCTGTCCGCTGCGTTTATGCAGCATATCATAAAGTAATCTCACAGGGAGGTGGCATCAGATGTCTGGTTACGGAAACTCTTTTGCTTTGATTGTTGTGTTATTTATCCTCTTGATTATCGTGGGAGCTGCATTTTTTAACGGAGGCTACTAAGAAAAAGGAATCTCCATGAATCAGGCGGCGCCGTAAGATTCATATCCTGCGTCGCTGTTTCTTTAGAAGAAAACCCCTTCTCTTATTGAGAAGGGGCCTGGTTCTTACGTCATTCCTCTTTCTGTGACATGGAAGTCGGATGCTTCAGCATGTGCAGAGACGCCAACCGCTGTAAAAACAGCTGCTGCAGCCAAACAAATAACAAATAACTTAGATTTCAATTTCATACAAACCTTCACTCCTTTGTATTTGTTTTCTTGCCTCTTCAACTCTAAGAAAGTAGGAAGCAGACAGTTCAAACCATTTTTGTTCATAGTAATATTTTGCTACTTCTAGGGCTAAATCCTCTATATCAGCATACATATTTTTATTTTTTAAGTATTGAAAACATCGTTCGATTCCTTCTGTATTGGGCTGTGCCTGATATAGGGATTGTAAAAACTCAAATTTTACCGCGTAATCTGCATCGTCTGTTTCTTTAGCATATTCATAGCCCCTCTTGTGATATTCCGAAGCCTTCTCATGTTTTCCGCGTTTATAATAAATAAGTGTTATTAAAAAATATGCCTGAGGCAGAGAATTGGTGATTCTGCTGTCTTCAAAAGTAGAAACCGCTTTCTCAAAATGGTCAATGGCAGGGTCGAGAAGGTCTTGATTGTAATAACACAGCCCCAAATTATAAAATGCTCTTCCAACCAATTGGGCTCTTTGTTCCGCTTCCGCCATCTCCAGCGCCAATTTAAAATGCCGTGCGGCTTGTTCGAAATTTCTCTCATCCATGAGGTTAACCCCGAACACGAAATGGCATTGGATAATCCGAACATTATAGGTTTCCTGCTCTACATAAATTTCGTATGCATTCTTGATATGAATCAATGAAAAGTACGTTTGCTTCATATAATAATAAGCTTCCGCGATTTTAAAATAAAATTCAGCCCGTTCAATATGATCGGAAACAAAAGAAAGTTTTTTCTCCGCCTGTTTGTAATATGTAATGGCAGAAATAAATTCCCGCTTATCAAACTCATACATTCCGCGGAAGAAATTCACATAGTAATCAAGAAGCCCTTTTAGGTCAGCTTGGTTGCTGTCTATATTTCGTGATAATTCAGACAGGCTTGGCTGGTCTTCGATATTTAATTTCTCCAGCGGCTCGAGATAATCAAGCATAAGCTGGTGGCGAAATTCCATTAGTGAGTAATATAACAGCAAGTTGGAGTCATGCTGCATGTGTTTCAGTTCCTGCTGGATTTCAGCTTTTAGCACCTCGGCATCCGGTACACTGAAGGTCCGGATATATTTGTACCACTCGTTAATTTTTTGACCGACCGCTGAAGAAGGAATTACCCCGCTCTTCATTCCTTCACCCTCTCCCATCAAAAACTGTTTATGTCATATTTTATCATGTTTACAGACTGTCCTAACCCGAAAAACACGCAAACTTTATTTCGGGGGCACGCAATAAAAAAAGGAATACCGAAGCGAGGTGAGAAAGAAGGCGGCAGCATCTGATGATATGCCGCCTTACATGATTTATTGCTGTTTTGCAGGTAAAGGAAAGCGGATAATGAATGTTGTGCCTTCCCCTTGTTCACTCTTAATGTCTATTGTACCTTGATGCATTTCCACAAGCTGCTTGACGATGGAAAGGCCGAGGCCGTATTCTCCGTACGCCGTGTTCGTTCTTGAAATATCGGCTTTGTAGAACCGCTCCCAAATATGCTCGATATCCTCTTTTGAGATGCCGATTCCGGTATCTTCAATTTCAATAATGGTCTCTTTATATCCTTCTGTTCCCCGCAGCCAAATTTGCCCGTGTTGCGTAAACTGGATGCTGTTTTTCGTAATGTTCATGAGGATTTGAATTAACCGGTCATAGTCGGCATGAACGATCACGCTGCCCTCCACCTGAATCACCAGCTGATTTTGCTTTTCATCCGCCTGCTGTTCAAGGTGCTCTTTAATGATTTCGAATACCTCTATCAGCGGAACGTTAAGCTTGTTCAAAGTGATTTGCTGAGATCTGATCTTTTCGTAATCGAGATTTTCTTTGACGAGCCGCAGCATTCGCTTCGTTTCCTCACTGATGAGCGAGAAGCATTTTTCTTTATTTTCCTCTGGAATCGTATTGCTGTTCAGCCCTTCAACCAAACCGTTAATAGTTGTCAGCGGCGTTCTTAATTCATGGGATACATCGGCAATAAACTGCCTTCTCCGCTTCTCAAGCCGGTCGATTTCATCCCTTGACTGCTTTAATTTTTTTGCCATGATATTAAAGTCAGACGCCAGCACCCCGATTTCATCCCGATAGCTGTTTTCCAAGTGAATGTCATAGTCGCCGGAAGCTACTTTATCCGTTGCTTCTCTCAGCTTTTGAATTCGTTTCACATGGAATTTGGAGAGCAGCCAGCTGACGAGAATGGTAATGACAAGCGTGCTGATCATCGCGTAAAACATATAGAGATTGACCTGATTAATCATTTGCTCAACGCCGCTGATCGGAGAAATCAGCAGTACCGCACCTTTAAATTCATTGTTAACAAAAATCGGCTGTGCAACAAGGGAAACCTCATCGTTAAAACGGCCATCCGCTCTGTTCATGACCGTCTGCCCTTTTTTCAGCTTCTCCCACTCCGCTTTCTTCAGCTTTTCCCTTGGGTGAAAGTCTTCAGGGTGAAAATAAGGCACCTGTGCTTCATTAAAGATGATAAACTGTGTTTTTCTTGTCCTTAAAATATCCTGATATGGGTACAGCCGGCGTATATCAACCTGGCCGGTTTGAAATTCGCTTGCAATCTGCACCGCATATGAGGTCAGTTCCTCTACTTTATTTTGGTAGGCAAACTCTTTCACGAAGTGAGAAAAAAGAGAAATAATGATAACAAATGCTAAAATTAATATGCTGACATGGCTCAGCAGCAGCTGATATAAATATTTAATCCTCATCAAATTTATACCCTACTCCCCATACAGTATATAGGAAAGGCCTGTCCTCACTTGCAAGCTTTTTCCGCAGCCGTTTAATATGGACATCGACAGTCCGTTCGTCTCCGTAAAACTGGTAGCCCCATACCTGCTCTAGCAGCTGCTCTCTGGAAAACACCTGCCGCGGGTTCTGCACAAGGTAATAAAGCAGGTCGAATTCCTTAGGTGTAAGGTTTTCAACAGGCTTTCCGTTTAAAAATACTTCTCTTGTCTTTTTATTAATTTTAAAGCATTCCGATTCAATCGTATCTTCTTCCACTGCCGCCTTGCCCGTCGCCTGATATCTTCTGATCACGGCTTTGATGCGGGCAACCAATGTCAGCGGGCTGAATGGCTTCGTCACATAATCGTCCGCACCCATCTCAAAGCCGATCACCTGATCTGATTCGGTGTCTTTGGCAGTCAGCATGATAATCGGAACCGTGCTTGTCTCCCTTATTTTTCTGCAGATGGTTACGCCGTCCATAGACGGGAGCATAATATCCAGAATCACCAAATCCCAATTTCCTTCCGCAAAACGCTGATACCCCTCTAAACCGTCATGAACAAATTCAGCTTCAAAGCCTTCCTTAAAAAAGAACATTTCTGTCATCGTACAAACACTAACGTTATCTTCTATCATTAAAATTTTCATTGGTTCCTCCGATTGTTTAGATGCTTTTTTTATAATAGCACCATTTTATACAGAAGATTTTGGGTTTCACAATTGTTAGTTTTTATTTCATCAACTAGAAATAGATTGTTCATATTTTTTTCATACCTTTGGACTACTATAAATTTATCAGCAAGCAGGCCTGCCTCACAGGTGGTCTTATCCATAAAAATACCTATACGGAGGAACATACATGAATTTTATCAAACGGGCTTTTTGGAACATGAGGGCCAAAAAAGGAAAAACGTTTTTGCAGTTATTTGTGTTTACAGTCATTTGTATATTTGTTCTGTCTGGCCTCACGATCCAGTCAGCAGCTCAAAAATCCAGCGACCTTGCCAGACAGGAGCTGGGCGGAACCGTTACGCTTCAAGTTGACCGCCAAAAACAAATGGAGAAGCAGCAGGACAGCGGTGAAAAACGCAGCTTCGAATCTACACCGATAAAAGTGTCTGATGCCAATAAGCTGACAGCGCTTGATCATGTGAAGAGCTACAACTTCATTACGTCAGCCTCAGCCAACGCCGGAAATTTCGATGCGATTGAAAGCTCAAGCTCTAGTGATTCGAGCACAGACTCAAGCTCAAGCAATACAAAAGGCGCTCCAATGCAAGGCGGGAAACAAATGGTTCAAGCCGATCTTTCGATTGAAGGTGTCATCAGCACGTCGCTGTTAGAGGAGTTCTCTGACGGAGATGCAAAAATCACAGATGGGCGCGCGATTACAAAATCTGATGTCGGCAAAAAAGTCACAGTGATCAATGAAACATTAGCAGAAGAAAATGATCTAAGCGTTGGGGATTCCATCACAATTGAATCAGCAATAGACGAAGACACAACAGTCAAACTGAAGATTGTCGGTATTTATAAAACAACGTCTTCAGGCGATGACCAAGCCCAGAATTTCTCATTCTTAAATCCTTACAATAAGCTTTACACACCTTACACAGCAACAGCAGTTCTGAAAGGTGACGATTATAAAAACACGATTGATTCAGCTGTTTATGATATGGACGATGCTGAACATATTGATGCATTCGTTAAAGCAGCGAAGAAAACGTCAATTGACTTTGATACGTTTACATTAAATACAAACGATCAGCTTTACCAGCAAATGGTCGGCCCGATCGAAAATGTAGCTTCTTTCTCTAAAAACGTTGTGTACCTTGTATCAGCGGCAGGCGCTGTCATTCTAGGCCTCATTGTCATGATGTCAATCAGAGAGCGCAAATATGAGATGGGTGTGTTAATGGCGATCGGTGAAAAACGGTGGAAACTGATCGGACAGTTCTTAACTGAGATTCTGATCGTGGCTGTTATCGCGATTGGCATTGCATCATTGACGGGAAATCTAGTTGCGAACCAGCTCGGAAATCAGCTTTTATCCCAGCAGATCAGTTCATCAACTGATTCAACACAAACCGCAAGCGGCCAAATGCCCGGCGGCGGGGGCGGCATGGGCCGCGGAATGTTCGGCCAAAGCTCTTCAAACGCGGGCGTCATTGATTCACTGAATGTGGCCGTTTCTATGAACGATATGCTTGTTCTCGGCGGAATCGGAATGGTAATCGCTGTGATTGCAACGCTGCTGCCGTCTATTTCAGTACTGCGGCTCCACCCGAAAACAATATTGACTAAACAGGAATAGAAAGAGGCGAATCGAATGAGCTTATTAGAATTTCAACAAGTCGGCTATTGGTATAAAGACAAAAGCCAGCCCTTGTTTCAAGATATAAATATCAGCTTTGAAAAAGGTAAATTTTATACAATCGTCGGCACTTCAGGGACAGGAAAGACGACCTTCCTGTCTCTGGCAGGCGGACTTGACGCACCTAGAGAAGGACAAATTCTTTATGGCGGAAAAGCTGTTTCCAAAATCGGACTGGCGAATTTCAGAAATAAATATGTATCAATTGTCTTTCAGGCGTACAACCTGCTTCCATATATGACAGCTCTGCAAAATGTGACAACCGCCATGGAAATCACAGGTTCAAAGGAAAAGAACAAAGAAGCATATGCGTTGGAGATGCTGGAGAAGGTCGGCATCAACGAAAAACAAGCCCGGCAAAAGGTGCTGACATTAAGCGGCGGACAGCAGCAGCGTGTTTCCATTACAAGAGCATTTTGCTGTGACACCGATTTAATCGCAGCTGATGAACCGACCGGAAACCTTGATGAGGATACGTCAAAAGAAATTGTGCGGCTCTTTCAGGATTTGGCGCACAAAGAAAATAAATGCATTATCATGGTGACGCATGATGAACAAATTGCAAGGGTATCTGATATAAACATCAGACTTTCACGAGGAAGCTTTACTGTGACGGAAAACGCCGCAGTCGTATAAAAAACGCGCCTCTGCCAGTGCAAGACAGGGGCGCAACCTATATCCCCCTTTTATATAGATGTGAACGGTAAAAAGAGCGGCGGCTGCATCCCCCCGCTCTTTTTATTGTTTCTGTTTATCAGCTTGCTTTGATTTCTCTCTTCTTTTCTTTTTCCAAACAGCGAGGATAAACAGAAATAATGGAAACAGCAATTGAAAGGGCAAATGAATGTACAGCGGCACTACCTTCAGCCCTTCATTTAAATGCTCTGAAAAATTGGTGGCAATTGTGATGGAGAGGATGAGTATGCCCAGTCCCATTGGATATGCCAGCTGTGAAGGATTTTTTTCTTTAAAGAGAGTGGACGTACCCACCACCACCGCATACAGGTAGAGGCTGACTTTGAAGAAGCCGCCGATAATCAGTGCCAGCATAAAAAAGATATCAAGCCGATCCAGAAATTCTTCTACTTTGATTGTCTGAATTGTACTTAAAAGCGGAAACTGCGATCGCAATGTCAGATCAACATCAAGCACACTGATATTAATCGCTACGGTAAGCGCCACAATCAATCCGCTGATGACCATAGCGAGCATCCCCACTTTTTTGACATTCTTGCGATCATTGAGATTGGGGAAAATCATGACAAATAAAACAACTTCACCGAACGGCACATACATGGTTTGTGTAAAAACAGAATGAATAACAGGGAAAACCCCGTCTGCTAAAACTGGTTTTAAATTTTTCAGATCGATAGAACCCGATACAATGATCAGCACGAGACCGAGCGCACCCAATAGATACATGGCCCCGAAGAGAAGCTCACCCGCCCGCGCCAGCACTTCAATTCCTTTTCTGACGGCATATATGCAGACCACCATTAGTAAAGCATTTACGATGATAATCGGAGTATCATGGTAAGCAAATGTCAGCAGCATTTCTCCGAAATCACGCAGCACCCGGGCGGCAATATATGCAAAATATAAGATATATAGAAACGAAAAGGTCCAGCTCAGTTTTTTTCCGAGCATATCATCCATGTATTCTTTTGGGGAGAAATCCGGATAGCATTGATAGATCCCCTGATACAAGTAAAAAAGAAATAAACCAACTGCACAGCCTAATAGCACAGCGATCCAGGCATCCCGGCCCGCCATCGTTCCCGGGGTAATCAATAAGGAGCTGCCCAGCTCAAAAATGATCATCATGACAAACAGCTGCCTAGTGCTGATTTTGGCTTTTTCCATCTGTCACTTCTCCTTTCTCGACCTATTCATCGATTAAGCTGGTTTCTGAGCGGATTATTTCGCAGCCCTGTTCTTCTGATATAGGTCTCCGCCTTTACATCGACAGGCAGATCAGGCAAATATTCTTTGTCCCATGTATCCCTCATTTTTTCCCACTGCTTCGGATACTTTCTGTATATCGTGTCTCCGAATCCGATGAAGTCAATTTTATGTTCCTTTATGTTTTCAACCGCATGGCTGATTTCCTTTTCCAGCTGTTTGTTGAGTACTTTTTCGATATCGGCTAACACCTTTGGATCAGACAAATGAAATGGATATTTTACTGCGTCTATTATGCCTTCAACCGTCACGTGAACATGAATACGGGGACGGCCGTTTCGTATCTCCGGGGTAAGCTTTGTTGCCTGATGCGTGACCTGTAAGCTTACCGCATCTTTTGTCTTGCCCCAATCGGCATTAATAAAGGTGTGCTGAATTTGATTCTTAAGCCAGACGATCCCAACGCTTTCCTTATCCTCAATCCAATATTTTAAATGGCCTGTTTTATCGAACACCGCCAGACCGTTCGCCTGAAGAATGGCTTGCGGGTCAGTCGCCTGTGTGTTTTCCAGGCTGACTCCTTTTTTATCGTCCCCGATCATCCTGTATCCGGGGATCACCGGCGCTTCTGTGGTGATGGCAAGTGTTTTCAAGACATCTTGGATACTGGTTTTAATCACCCGCCCATATTGCGCTTGCGTGAAGTCGAGTGTTTTATTGACTTTATTGGACGGAATTTTATCAATCGGCGTAAGCGTTTTGACGATGTTTTCGGCTTTCGTTTTATGGGCGATGACAATCGTTGCCGTTGTCCTGAATTCCGTATCACGGTCGAGGTTGTCTAACACAAAATTCAAACCTTCCTCTCTCGCCAGCTTTTCACTGACCACGACCAGGTTGGTATGTGCAAAGTAAAGCCGCCTGGATACTTTCATAGAGGCTTTCCTCAGCGCTTCTGTCATGTTGTCGCCTACTATGGAATAGACGGATATAGGCGGTCTGTCCCCCGCACCCCCGCCCTGAAGCCCTCCGGCGACGTTTCCGGGATTAATGATCTGAAAGTGCAGGACGTAGTTCCCTTCATTTGTCCGATCAATACCGATTGCCGAAATAATCGCAAGATCTGTCAGCTCGCGCTTATCCCAGCAGCCGGGCAGCACAATGATGCTCAAAAGCATGATAACAGCTAATACACGTTTACGTATCATCATGATCTCCTTCTCTCAACTCTTTGTTCACCATTCCGCGTGAACCATCCGGCTGAGGACGCTGGTCTTTCCCCTGGCGGACCTTATCTTTCTTGCTGATGGATTCGGGCCTTTTTTGATCAGCCCACCAAGGAACACGGAACAGCGTGTCTTTCACGCCTTGTGAAGAAAAGGGCGCAAGCGGCGACATATAAGGAACACCAAAGGAACGCAGGCTGCATAAATGAACAAACATCATAATAATTCCTAATACCAGCCCGTAAAAACCCATTACGGCAGAAGCAATGATAAAAATAAACCGAATGAGGCGGGCAGATATCGCCATGGCAAACGCCGGCGTTGCGAAGCTGGCAATGGCCGTTATGGCAACGATGATGACCATTGCCGGAGACACAATACCAGCCTGAACAGCAGCTTGGCCGATAACAAGCGCGCCTACAATGGACACAGCCGATCCCACAACCCTCGGCAATCTGACCCCAGCTTCCCTGAGAATCTCAAACGCAACCTCCATTGTGATTGCTTCTACAACGGCCGGAAACGGAACGATTTCCCGCTGGGCAGCAATGACGACTAACAGCTGTGTCGGAATCATTTCCTGATGAAACGTCGTGGCTGCCACATAAACAGCCGGTGCGACAAGTGAAATAAAAAAGATAAATATCCGCAAAATCCGTATACTTGTCGCAATGTCAAAGCGTGAATAATAATCTTCAACAGACTGAAAAAATTGAATAAATAAGGCTGGGGCAATCAGAACAAACGGTGTTCCGTCCACAACGATCGCAAATCTTCCTTCTAACAGATTTCCTGCGACGACGTCAGGGCGTTCCGTGTGATACATGGTCGGAAACGTCGTAAACGTTTCATCTTCGATCAGCTGCTCGATGTATCCGGATTCCAAAATACTGTCAATGTCTATTTTTTTCAGGCGCTGCTTCACTTCCTTCAGCACCTTTTCATCACAAATGCCTTGAATGTACATAAGCGCGATATCCGTATTGGTCACAGAACCGATTTTCATTTTTTCGACCCATACATTGGGATTTTTAATATATCGCCGAATCATGGAAATATTGGTTTGCAAAGACTCTGTAAACCCTTGGCGCGGACCACGGAATGACACCTGGGTGCTCGGCTCTTGAATGGAGCGGTGCTCTCCCCCCTGGGTGCTGCAAATAAGCGCCTCATCAGAACCGTCCGCAAAAACCAGCGCATTTCCAAGCATCAATTCAGTGAACAGCTTGTCCCAGCTCTTTTCAGCTTTTACGCCGCCCAGCGGAAGCGTTTTTTCAAGGATCTGCTTCATTGCATGGGCGTTTTGGATGGCTTGATCCTGAATCAAAGGCTCGATTAACGATTCATGAATCGTATTATTATCAACCAAACCTGCGACATAAATAATGGCCAGGTGAACATTATCCTGTTCCCCTGCTTTCACTTCCCGTATGATGACATCAGAGCTGCTTCCGACTTTCTTCTTCACGTCCGCCACATTTTTCGCCAAACTTGAGGAAGCCAGAACGGGCCCTTGTTCTTTTTTCTGCTGATTTCTATCTTCTTGTTTCTGGCTGTCTTTCGTTTCGGTATTTTTCTTTTGCTTAAAAAATGACGGCATACACAAAATACCTTTCCTAATCGTTTTCTCATATTCTTCCTGTTAGCCTCAGGATTATGCATGTGACTGGGCGATCGGGGTATAACTCTCTCATAAAGATAGACACTAAAAGCGGAGGGTGATGAAGGATGAAAATATTAGGCGTGACGGCTGTTTTATTAATTTGTTTGTTAGTGATTTCAGTTTCTATGGATATGCTTCAAGGATTCAGTTTGGGAAAAGCCATTTATAATAATATGTCCAGCTTCAAGATGACATCGGTTGCGGAATGGGCGATGCTTTTATTTTTTGTTTTGATATTGGCGAGAGATATATTCGCGATCTATAAATCGAACAAAAAGAGCCCCTAGAGCGAGGCGCTTTTGTTCAGACGATAATATTGCCGTTTACCTTATCTCTGCTGTTAGTGGTGATGGTTCCTTTGATGATTCGATTTCCGATGATGGTGGAATTCGTTGAGGTGTCCGTTTGAATAGCCACCGCCGTGCTTGGGGAGAGATTGTTGATGGTGTTTCCTGAAATGATAGAGCCTGAGGAGCCGTTGAGATAAATCACAATTGGTTTGCCGGCTGTTCTATTGACTGATATGGTGTTATCAAAAATATCATGAACGCCGGTACTGATATAGATGGTTACTAGAAGAGGAGATCTTTCAAAGTGGTTTCCGATTATAGAGGTTTTTGCACTTGTCGTACAGTAAATCGGGTAATTTTTAAAGTTTTTAAATGTATTGTTTTTAATGATCGCGCCAGCATTGTTTGTAACAGAAACGGCATACGACTCAAGGGGCGCTTCAAACGCATCGGGGTTCAGTGTATTTCCTTCGATCACCGCGTTTCCTTGAGTGATCCAAATGCCGCGGCTGAATTTTCTCAGCACATTATCTTTAATAATCATATCGCCTCCTGAAATATTCACCCCGTCGATGACTTGAATAAGACAGTTATTCAGAAATGCGGTGTCATCAGACAGCACCGCCCGAAGACCGGTACTGCGCCTTGTTTCAGAGAGTCCGTTTTGAATCTGGTTGCCATCTACCTTTACGTCGGAAGACTGATAAACCAATATCCCAGTGTTTTCAAAATTGCTGATTTTGTTGTTTGTGACAAGAACGCTCTTTCCCCTGACATCAATTCCGGTTGAAAATCCGGTAATAAGATTGCCAGCGATCACTGCATCACTGCTTTCTTTTCCTTGTGAAACACCCAGTCCGGTAATCCCGACTCTAGGCGCCGCAGCCCCGTCTCCCGCCCTTCTGAGAATATTCCCCTTAATAACCGTTTGAGTGCCGTACCCATAGCTGATCGTATTGTCTGAGTGGTTTCCTTCTATTGAAATGCCGTACCCGTTAAAATTGGTCACAGAACTTGAAACGTTTCCATTAAAATAGTTATTGCGAATCGAAACATTGATCGGTTCCTCATAATCAATATTTCCTTCACCATATCCTTCAATGTCAATTCCGAATTTCGGCGCTGTTCCATTTCCCCTTCCGGCATCTTCAATCACGCAGCCCTCCACCGTGACTGTGTCACATCCGGTAATCGAAATGTTATTTCTTCTTGATCGCCGAACCTTACAGCGGCGGATGGTAATGTGCTTTGATGTTCGATAATCGTCATTTGTCTTTAAGCCCCGCGGACTGACAATGATCCCATCTCCAGTAAAATCAGAAATGTTGACATCCTCAACGACAACATTCGAACACCCTTCAATACAAATGCCGAAGCCCCATTCATGTGTTGACCTTACTCCCGCTGACGCATACGTATGCTCATCGCGCTCGCCGATAATTTGTCCACCGGAAATGGTTATATTCTCTTGCTTGCCTACATAAAATGCAGAATACCCCCATGAGCTGTTCGGAATGACTTTGATAATACACTCAGAATCCATGACAATATGAAGATTGCCGGGAACAATAATCCCAGCGTTGCGAAACACCTGATTCTTATCCCCTCCAAGCGTCCCGTCAATTAAATATGTTCCTTTCGGGAACCAGACTGTATGGTACCCCTTTGAAACAGCCGCCTTGAGGCATTGATTAATCAGTTCTGTCGAATCCGTTTTTCCGTCCCCTGAAATACCGAAATCTGCTGCATTCAAGATGAATTCAGCCAATGATCCAGCCTCCTCCTGCATGATTGTTACTATGATATTCGCGGCAGCCCGATCCGCTTGTACATTTCTCTAAAATTTTATTGAAAAAGTATAAAGAAATACTATCGTTAGAAAATGTAACAAAATGAGACATAAGGAACAGGAAAAACTCACTATTTTTATACCCTTATAGTTTTTCCATTCTGGAACTTCTTGAAATAAGTATAATTTATATTGACACAAGTATTATATAAGAATATGATTTTTATAATACACTTTTTTAAGAAAGGGTTTGGCTGACATGGCTTCGATTGATAACGAAACTATCATCAAAAGCGTCCCGCAAAAAGGGTTCTTTGGTCACCCGCGAGGACTATTTACTCTGTTTTTTACTGAATTTTGGGAGCGTTTCTCCTACTATGGCATGAGAGCACTTCTTCTTTACTATTTGTATACAGAGACAGTAAACGGAGGGCTCGGCTTTGACAAAGGCACTGCGGTTGCTATTATGTCAATTTACGGATCTCTCGTATACATGTCCACTATTATTGGCGGATGGCTCGCTGACCGGTTATTCGGTACTGCAAACACTGTGTTTTACGGCGGGATATTCATTATGTTCGGCCATATTGCACTCGCCTTTCCAGGCAGCACGACAGCATTCTATATCAGTATGGCGCTTATCATAATCGGGACAGGTTTATTAAAACCAAACGTTTCAAGCGTGGTTGGAGATCTTTATACAAAAGAAGACGCGCGCCGCGACTCAGGTTTTAGCATCTTCTACATGGGGATCAACCTCGGCGGTTTACTTGCACCGTTAATTGTCGGAACACTCGGACAGAAGTACAACTATCATCTTGGCTTCGGAGTTGCCGCAGTCGGAATGCTACTCGGACTTATCGTATTTGCTCTGACAAGAAAGAAAAACCTCGGGTTTGCAGGTTCAAATGTGCCGAACCCGCTGTCTAAAAAATCAGCAATTGGCACTGGCATCGGGGCGATCATTGTGGCGGTCGCAGTGATTATTGCTTTGCAAACAGGTCTGCTGACGATCAATCGGTTCATCGACCTTGTAAGTATTCTCGGTATTTTGATTCCTATTGTTTATTTCATTATCATGTTTACAAGCAAAAAAGCGGACAAAACAGAAAAATCTCGTCTTGCCGCTTACGTTCCTTTGTTTATTGCTGCTGTCATGTTCTGGGCCATTCAGGAACAGGGAGCAACTATTCTTGCGCTTTACGCTGACGAACGCACAAGGCTTTCAGTGGGCGGATTAGAACTTCAGTCATCTTGGTTCCAATCATTAAACCCATTGTTTATCGTCATTTTCGCACCAATTTTCGCATGGTTTTGGATGAAGCTTGGCAAACGCCAGCCGTCTACACCAGTTAAATTTGCGTTCGGAATTATTTTAGCCGGCTTGTCATTTATTATCATGGTATTCCCTGCAATGCAAGGAAAAGAAGCACTCGTCAGTCCGCTTTGGCTCGTTCTCAGTTTCCTGCTTGTCGTACTGGGAGAGCTGTGCCTGTCTCCAGTCGGTTTATCTGTTACAACAAAACTGGCGCCAGCTGCATTCTCTGCACAGACAATGAGTATGTGGTTTCTGACGAACGCAGCAGCCCAAGCAATCAATGCCCAAGTAGCCGGGTTGTTTGATAAAATACCTGAAACAACTTACTTCGGTACCATCGGCTTGATTTCTATCATACTCGGCGGCATTCTGCTGCTGATTTCACCGATCATCAAACGTGCGATGAAAGGTATCCTATAATAAAGAAAATCCCGCAGATCAGCCCTGCGGGATTTTTATTCGTCTATCCATTTTATTAAGCTTTGCTCGAAGGTTTGCGGTTCCTCCAGCATCGGCTGGTGCCCGCTCTTTTCAAAGATGACCTTTTTCACATGCGGATATAAGCCGTCAACGGCATCCCACAACGATACAGGAGCAACCAAATAGTCATACCTTCCTAAACCGATATAGACAGGAACACGAACGTCTGCTAACCGCTGTATGAGGTTCATCTGCGCGAAGGTATGTCCCCATAATTCATCTATGATTGGCATATTGGTGGAAACACCTTCCCATAAAGCTGCCGCATCCGGTCTCTCTTTATAAAAGCTTTTCGCTTCAGCACGAATACACATGTGCACGAAACGTCTTTCAGGATCTTTTTCTATGTCACCTGCTAAACTAGCAATATCTTTTTCGAAACGTTTCTTTCTCTCAGGACTGGCTGTTTCCCTAAAAAACGCTTCACTGTCCTGCTGTCTCTTTTGACTGTTATCAGGCGCTGAATTGAGAAGGACGGCCTTCCGCACATGCTCAGGATATTTTCTAGCGTATTCTAATGCCATAAACGCGTGCCCCGAATGCCCCATGATGATAAAATCCTTAAGCTGGAGATGGCGTCTTATCGCTTCAATATCGTCCAACACCGCATCCAGGCTTTGATCTTCCGGCCGCAGCGCCCGCGCCGGCTTGGCAAAACCTCTGTGATCGGCAAAGATCCATTGATATTTCTGTTTGATATCCTCATGAAATAGACGCGGGTAGTAAACCGCACTGCCGACCACGAGAATCGGCGCGCCCTCTCCTACAAGACAATAAGATAAATCAAAACCGTCTGAATGACAGATCCCCTTTGTGCCCATTCCTCACGCCCCTTTGTTTTTATATGTTTCATTATAAAATAAAAGCCTGACGCATGGCGTCAGGCTTTTTCATTTATCATTTTAATTCCTCCAGCGTCACTTTCCATCTGTTCAGCACTTCGTCAGCATGGTGAAGCTGTATCCTGACGCCTGAAGTTACATCAGCGTACTTTGCAACATCCTCCTTAGCTGAAGCGATACGGCAGGCAAAGCGTTCCCTCTCATAGACCGCATCGTTCAGCGGCGGGAGCGGCTCACATTGCAGTTTCACGTAATGAGCAGCTCCCTTCCACCATGCTGTGAGCTGAGCTTGTCCCGTACGAAGGATATTTCCCGCTGTCTCTGTGTGTTTCCACAGGGCGATCCGGATATCCGTCCGATTCAGGGCGATGATTTCCCCGGCGCTGATCATGGCGGCATGCGGCCAGCCGTCCTCTGATACCGTCTGCAGAACGAAGGCTTCATGCTGCTTCTCTTTCAGGCGTTCTCCGTCAAGCAACTCAAAGAGACGGTCTGATAGTTGATTCACGCCGATCAGGCCTTTCGTTCCGGAACAGCGGGGACTTCAACCGCTGTTTCTGTTTCTTTTGGATCGATTTTAAAGGCTGGATTATATTTTTCTGGATTTGTAATGCTTTCTGGTTCACAGGATCTCCATGTAAAAAAACATGTTTGGCATTGATAGACTTCCCATGCGCCTTTTACAGGCGATTTGCTCATGACTTCTCCTTTTTTCGAATCACATCGAGGACATGTATGCATATCAAATCATCCTTTCCTATTTATTCATCAAGTCCATTAGTTTTTGTTCCCATTCTTTTGTTGTTAATGGAGAATCAAGCGGCTGTGAGTAATGGCCTCTTGTTTCCGGCGCAACAGGTGTTGTGGCATCAAGAATCATTTTGTGTGTGATTCCTGATGGATTTGATCCCGGGTCAAGCGGCAGAACTGATAAATCCGGTATAATGACCGCATCGTGTTTCGGATGCATTTTTGTAGAGAGCGCCCACATGACCTGCGGCAGGTTGAATGGATCGACATCCTCGTCGACAACGATAACCATTTTGCAGTAGCCTAGTCCGTGCGGGGTTGTGAGCGCTCGCATGCCGACCGCTTTCGCAAATCCGCCGTAGCGGTTTTTTGTTGATACAATCGCGATTAACCCGTGAGTGTACATGGCATTCACAGCCACAATTTCATTCGGATACGCTTCTTTTAACTGCTGATACAGCGGCACACAAGTATTAATACCGATCATGTAGTCACATTCTGTCCACGGCATGCCTAGGTATAAATGTTCAAAAATCGGGTTGTTTCTGTGATACACACGTTTAATTTTGATAATCGGCATGCTGCGTCCGCCGGAATAATGCCCAGTAAATTCACCGAATGGGCCTTCATATTCACGTTCTCCGGCAATGATTTCTCCCTCGAGCACAACTTCTGCTCCCCATGGAATATCAAGGTCAGACAGCTTTGATTTTACGATGCGGTACGGTTCTCCTTGGATTGCTCCCGCCATTTCGTATTCGGATTGGTCATAGAGAAGCGGAGTGGATGCCGCAGTTGTAATGACCGGTTCACATCCGAGCGCAATCGTGACCGGAAGATTGATGCCGCGTTCTTCCGCTTGGCGCAGATGGATCGCAATATCGTGCTGCGGCACAGGCTGTATGCCGAGGCGGTCTTTTCCCTTTACCTGCATTCTGTATATGCCGACATTCTGTTTGCCGAAGTTGTCAGGGTCCTCAAGATCACGAGAGATGACGCATGCTTTGTCTAAATAGTAACCGCCGTCTCCTTGGTTAATCCTGAAAAGAGGCAGGATATCGAACAAATTGATGTCTTCTGTGATTTCATTTTCATGAAATGGCGCTGTTTCTTCGCGTTTGACCTCCATCGGAAACTGTTCATATCGCTTCGCGAATTCAAAAAACTGCTCTTTCACCGGTGTATCTTTCGGCAGTCCGAGCATCATCGCGTGGTTCGGCCAAGAGCCGATGACATTCATCGCGATTTGCGCATTGTTGTAGCCGTAAATATTGTTAAATAACAGTGCGGGGCTTTTATCGCCGAGGTTGCTGGCTGCCCGTGCAGCTGCTCCCAGATCTGGCTCAGGCTTTACCTCTTCATTCACCGTTAACAATTGTCCCTCTTTTTCAAGGGCAGCGAGAAATTCTCTGAAATCTTGATAAGCCATCATCAAGCTCCTCCTTTTTGTTTTTCAATTCCATTCCAGCGCTTTGCCTCAGAAAGGCGTATGCCGAATTGGTCCAAAGTTCTGAATACAATATGGTCGACCATTTCTTCTAAGCTGCTCGGCTGATTATAAAACGCCGGCATGGGCGGAAGAATAATCGTACCCATTTTTGTGAGTGCAAGCATATTTTCGAGATGAATCTGGTTTAAAGGTGTCTCTCTTGTTAAGAGAACGAGCTTTTTTCGCTCTTTCAGCATGACATCCGCCGCGCGAGTCAGCAGATTATCCGCCATCCCGGTACGGATGCTCGCAAGCGATTTCATACTGCACGGCGCCACAATCATGCCATCGGTATCAAACGAGCCGCTGGAGATGGCCGCCGCCTGATCCTTATGCGAGTATGTGTATGTGGCCAGCTTTTCAACTTCTTTTAACGTATAACCTGTTTCATGTTTGATGGTAACGTTAGCCCAAGGAGACACAACGAGATGGGTTTCCACTTCCGCTGCCTTCAGCCATTCTAATAGCCTGACACCGAAAATAGCCCCTGTTGCCCCGGTCATACCGACAACGAGTTTCAAATTTTGCCCCTCCTTTACGCTTGAATTCTGTCTTCATTTCAATCATACTCCTGATATATCCATATGAAAAATATTCGTTAAATCTATATTCAATACCTAAAAGGTATATAAAAGGAGGCGCTTCTTTGGACATCCGTCAGCTGCGATATTTCATTACCATTGCCCAAGAACAAAAGATCACCTCTGCCGCCAAAAAGCTCCATATGGCGCAGCCGCCGTTAAGCAGGCAGCTCAAACAGCTTGAGGATGAGCTGGGTGTTGTATTGTTTGACCGCAATAAGAAAAAACAAATGACCCTTACATATGAAGGAAGCATTTTTCTCAAAAGAGCCAAAGAGATTCTGCACAGGTTTGAAGATGCAGTCATAGAGGTGCAAGAGCTCAGGGAGGAGGTTGCCGGCACGCTGGCTGTGGGTTCGACGATTTATTGCGCGGCTCTAATGCTTGAGAAAGTGACGCAAATGAAAGAAAGATATCCGCACCTCACCTTTAATATTTGGGAAAACGAGCCGGCAACGCTGTTAGAGCTGCTGGAAAGCCGGCAAATCGACGCCGCTGTCACGACAACCATGATAAAAAGCGATACTATACAATTTAAAAAGCTTGACGACATTCCATGTGTGCTCGTTCTTTCTGATGATGCCGGGTATACATGCGGAGACACCATCCAAATGGAGGATATCCCTTCTTTCCCGCTGATTCTGCTGCGGCCTGTAAACGGAAAAGGTGTTTATAATCAGGTCATGAATGAATTTCAGCGTCTTCAGCTGGAGCCGCGTATTGTTTGTGAATGCCACGACTCAGCAACACTGCTCAGTCTCGTCTCATCAGGATTTGGCGCGTCCATATTGCCCGTCACCATGATTCCTGTTCATATGAGAAACCATATTCACACAGTTAAAATTAAAAACAATCCCTTCGTTATGACACCGGCTGTCATGTGGAGAACTGACAGTTATTTGCCAAAACCGGTGCAACAATTTTTGAATTTATTTTAAGTGTTTTTGCCTCATGAAAACCAAATACTTGACTCATACTAAAAAAAAGTTATCCTTTAGATTTGTAAGCTATTTTTTTATTTCAATAAAATTAATCAGAAAAGTGGGGAATAGAATGAAAAAAGCACTTTTAGCTTTATTCATGGTCGTAAGCATTGCAGTTCTCGCAGCTTGCGGAGCAGGAAATGACAATCAGTCAAAAGATAACGGAAAAAACGGCGATCTTTGGGCTTCAATTAAGAAAAAAGGCGTACTGACAGTCGGTACAGAAGGAACGTATGAACCGTTCACTTATCATGACAAAGACAATGACAAGCTGACTGGCTATGATGTGGAAGTCATCACAGAAGTCGCAAAACGCCTTGGACTGAAAGCCGAATTTAAGGAAACACAGTGGGACAGCATGTTTGCCGGCCTGAATTCCAAACGGTTTGACGTCGTTGCCAACCAAGTCGGAAAAACAGATCGTGAAGACAAATATGATTTCTCAGACAAATACACAACATCAAGAGCCGTTGTCGTGACGAAAAAAGACAACAACGATATTAAGTCTGAAAAAGACGTAAAAGGAAAAACGTCAGCTCAATCACTGACAAGCAACTATAACAAACTAGCTACAAATGCCGGCGCGAAAGTAGAAGGCGTTGAAGGCATGGCGCAGGCCCTTCAAATGATCCAGCAAGGCCGCGTCGACATGACGTACAACGATAAGCTCGCGGTATTAAACTATTTAAAAACATCAGGCAACAAAAACGTAAAAATCGCGTTTGAAACAGGCGACCCTCAGGAAACGTATTTCACGTTCCGTAAAGGAAGCGGCGAGGCTGTCGACCAAGTCAACAAAGCATTAAAAGAAATGAAAGAGGACGGGACTCTTTCTAAAATCTCTAAAAAATGGTTCGGCGAAGATGTTTCTAAATAATATACCGGCACTGACGCTTGGCACGGCGATCCCGTGGGATCTGGTGCAGCAGTCATTCTGGCCGATACTTTCAGGGGGAATCTACTATACGATTCCCCTTACGATTCTTTCCTTTATATTCGGAATGATACTGGCGCTGATTACGGCGCTTGCCAGAATGTCGAAAATGAGACCTTTGAGATGGGTGTTCAGCGTATACGTATCCGCCATACGCGGCACGCCACTTCTCGTTCAATTGTTCATCATTTTCTATCTGTTCCCGGCCTTTAACATTACACTAGATCCTTTTCCAAGCGCAGTCATTGCCTTTTCCTTAAACGTCGGCGCCTATGCATCTGAAATCATCAGGGCATCTATTTTATCCGTGCCGAAGGGGCAATGGGAAGCTGGCTATACAATTGGCATGACACACCAGAAGACGCTGTTCCGCGTCATTTTGCCGCAGGCGTTTCGTGTGTCAATCCCGCCATTATCCAATACCTTTATCAGTCTGATCAAAGATACATCGCTTGCATCTCAGATTCTCGTCGCTGAGCTGTTCAGAAAAGCTCAGGAAATCGGCGCGCGGAATCTCGATCAGATCTTAGTCATTTATATTGAAGCGGCCTTTATTTATTGGATTATCTGCTTCTTGCTTTCGCTCGTCCAGCATGTCATCGAACGGCGTCTTGACCGCTACGTGGCCAAATAAGGAGGTTCCGAGTATGCTTTCCGTTACAGGATTAAACAAATCATTCGGTCAAAATGAAATTTTAAAACAGATAGATATGAAGATAGAAAAAGGAAAAGTCATCGCTATACTTGGGCCTTCCGGTTCAGGGAAAACGACGCTGCTTCGCTGTCTGAACGCGCTGGAGATCCCAAATCGCGGGGAGCTTGCATTTGATGATTTCTCCATCGATTTTTCAAAGAAAGTGAAGCAGTCGGATATCCTTCAGCTCCGCCGGAAATCGGGAATGGTGTTTCAGGCGTATCACCTCTTCCCTCACCGCACAGCCCTTGAAAACGTCATGGAGGGCCCTGTTCAGGTGCAAAAACGCAACAAGGCAGAGGTCAGAAAAGAAGCGATTCAGCTTCTGGAAAAAGTCGGATTGAAGGACAAAATGGATTTATATCCGTTCCAGCTTTCCGGAGGCCAGCAGCAGCGCGTCGGCATCGCCCGCGCACTGGCCATTCAGCCGGAGCTGATGCTGTTTGACGAACCGACCTCAGCGCTTGACCCTGAGCTTGTGGGTGATGTGCTGAAGGTTATCAAGGATTTAGCCAATGAAGGCTGGACCATGGTCGTTGTTACCCATGAAATCAAATTCGCCCAGGAAGTGGCGGACGAAGTCGTCTTCATTGACGGCGGCGTCATCGTGGAGCAGGGGCCGCCAGAGGAAATCTTCTCCGCCCCAAAAGAAGAACGGACCCAGCGGTTTTTGAATCGGATTTTGAATCCGTTATAAAATCCAAAACAGGGCGCCTGCCGGCGGCCCTGTTTTTTTGTTGAGCCTTGTTCGCCTATTCCGCCCTTCTGTCAGATATGCTACAATGACAATCGATTGATTTTTACGAAAGAAGGGACTTCACGTGAAGCGAGAACTTGTTCTGCGCTGGACATTTTATTTTGCCGGTCTGCTTATTTTGTCTTTTGGTGTATCCCTTACGATAGAAGGAAAAGCGCTAGGGATCAGTCCGTGGGATGCATTTCATTACAGCCTGTTTCAGCACTTCGGGCTTACGATCGGCCAGTGGGCCATCATTATAGGTGCGATCATCGTTGGGTTGACGTCATTGTTTACGAGAGCCTGGCCCAAAATCGGAGCGATACTGAACATGCTGCTCATCGGTATTTTTATAGACTTTTTCAATTTTCTCCTGCCTGAACCCTCCGGTTACATGGCTTCCGCTATTGTCTTCTCTCTCGGCGTGCTGCTGATTGGCTACGGCGTCGGTGTTTATGTATCAGCAGGTCTTGGTGCAGGCCCGCGTGATTCGCTGATGATGCTGATTTCAGAAAAAACCGGCTGGAATGTGCAATGGGTGCGAAACGGCATTGAAATCACGATTTTGTTCGCGGCATGGGGCATGGGCGGACCGATCGGGATCGGAACCATTTTGACTGCGATCCTTACTGGGCTGATTTTGCGTTTTTCATTGCCGCAGTCCACACAATTATTACAATATGCTATGGCGAGACGGACAGCCGCTGCCAAAGCGACTCCGCCTCTGCACTAATCTACTGTTACACAAAAACCGGACCAATTACATTTGTCCGGTTTTTTGCTTTTCACTCATGTTCTGCAAGCTTGTCTCATAGATTGGTACTATCTCATATAAGAGAAATACAAGAGACGGCAGGTATCATAATGGAAGTTATCCAACAATTTGCTAGACGCTCCTTCAGCATATTGCTCTTTTTCTTTTTACTCTATTGTTTCATCCTCCTTGAACCCGACAAGCTTTCTATTTCTGTTCCAAATTCCCTGCTTAACGTCAATACCATTTTTCTGAGTATTTTACTTGAGTCCATTCCTTTCATCATGCTCGGCATCTTTTTTTCATCACTGATTGACTTGTTCATATCCGATCAATGGATGACCAAATGGATCGTGAAGAACCCATATGGCGCAATTGGCTCCGCTCTCTTGATCAGCATTCTTTCTCCAGTGTGTGAATGTGCGGTGATTCCAGTGGTGCGCCGTCTGATCCAAAAAGGCATGCCTCTGCACGTCGGTACGGTCATTTTAGTCGGAGCTCCTATCTTAAATCCGATTGTCGTATTGTCCACCTACTATGCATTCAGCAAGAACCTGGAGCTTGTCTATGCGCGCTTCGGGCTGGCCGTCGTCATTTGTATCATCACTGGCCTTATGATGTATTGGTTATTCAGAAAGCAATCAATGCTGAAAGAATCTACATCAGACGCGCGGACAGAATACACCCCGCAGCAGCACAGAAACCGCTTGAGATCTATCGTTACCCATGCGATTGAGGAATTCTTCGACATGGGCAGATATTTAATCGCCGGCGCATTTATCGCCAGTCTTTTTCAAACCTTTTTAAATCGGGGAGCTCTCGCTGAACTGGGAACGAGTGATCTGTCAGGTTCGGCCGTCATGATGGGACTTGCATTTGTCCTTTCACTCTGCTCGCATGCGGATGCTTTTGTCGCTTCTACATTCGCCGGCACTTATTCTCACGCTTCCCTTCTCTCCTTTTTGCTGTATGGCCCGATGCTTGATTTGAAAAATACGTTTGTATATGCTGCATGTTTCAAAAAACGCTTTGTTATCGCATTTTTTCTGATCATTTCAGCTTCGGTGCTTGGAATCGCATGGCTCTATGGTGTCATATTCGGATAAAGGGTGGTTGAATTGAAACATACTACAATGTATTCTTTTGAAGCTGTGGTTCGCGGACTTCTATTAATCGGCTTTGCTTTTATGACCTTAAAACTTTATCTGACAGGCGACATTTTACATTTCATTTCTCCCCGCATGATTTGGTTTACAAAGTTCTTTATCTTAACTGCTTTTACACTCGGGATATTGTCAATCATGTGGCGAAAACAAGACAATCGGTACAGCTGCTCCGTCTGTGCATGCAGTCATCAGCATTCACAGACTCACCCATGGCTGTACAGCTTTTTTCTGATACCTATCGCATCAGGCTTCCTTTTCCCAAACCATGTTTTGACAAATGAAATCGCCCAAAACCGAATGTTTTCCACAAATGGTTCGAAAAGCATTGATGACATCAAATCAGAAACAAAAGCTGGTGATGAAGGAACGACTTCTACACTTCCAAGCGGCTATGAAAAAGAACTGGCGCGGCAAATGGAGCAAGAAGAAACGATATCTGTAGTGGATAAATATTATGTTCCGGTCGTTCATCTTTTGATGGAGAATCCGGAATCTTATGAAGGAAAGGAGATTCATATCAAAGGGTTTGTCTATTTTGACGAACAGCTGAACCGCTATATTATCGGCCGTTATGGAATATCATGCTGTATCGCCGATGCCACGGTTTACGGGCTGCCGGTTGGTTTCTCTAAAAAACCTGATATTAAGGAAGGCGAATGGGTTTACCTAACGGGAAAGCTTACAACGATCGATCAGGACGGCGAACGTCTTCCAAACATTTCTGTGACAAACACACAAAAAATCAGCACACCTAAAAGCCCTTATGTATATGAGATCATCGAGGATCTTACTCCGAAGTAAATCAAAATATGATAGGATGGTTTTGACAATCTTTTGCAGACGGAGGATCTAGAATGAAAATTTACGGAATTTATATGGACCGCCCGCTTTCACAGGCAGAATCGGATCGGCTGATGTCTTTCGTTTCCGCTGAAAAACGGGAGAAATGCCGGAGATTTTATCATAAAGAAGATGCTCACCGCACCCTGCTGGGAGATGTGCTTGTCCGCTCTGTCATCAGCGAGCAGTACCAGCTGAATAAAGCCGATATCCGCTTCAGCGCGCAGGAATACGGGAAGCCTTGCATCCCTGACCTCCCCGATGCCCACTTTAACATTTCCCACTCCGGCCATTGGGTCATCGGCGCATTTGATTCAGATCCGATCGGCGTCGATATTGAAAAAATGAAGCCAATCAGCCTCGGGATTGCCGAACGTTTCTTTTCGAAGACCGAGTACAGCGATCTTTTATCCAAACATAAAGACGAGCAAAACGATTATTTTTATCATTTATGGTCTATGAAAGAGAGCTTTATCAAGCAGGAAGGCAAAGGCCTGTCGTTGCCGCTTGATTCTTTCTCCGTGCGCCTGCATGAGGATGGCCGAGTATCCGTCGAGCTTCCGGAACATCATACGCCTTGCTTTATCAAAACGTATGAGGTAGACCCCGGCTATAAAATGGCCGTGTGCGCCGCCCGCCCTGATTTCCCGGAGGACATCACGATGATCTCGTACGAAGCCCTTTTATAAATGGCTCATCAAAAGCTTAATGCCTCGCTCAATATCTTCCGTCTTTACATTGGAAATATTGATTTTTAATAGATTTTCTTTCGGATAGTCTGATAAATAATGGCGGTCAATTGCTTCAAGGAGAACCTCCTGCTTTTTCGCCTTTTGAATCACTCTTGATGCCGGCAGATCCTCAGGCAGCACCAGATGGGTATGCATGCATGGGGCTTGGCCGCTGGAAAATATAAAGCGGCCGCGGCTCAATTGTCCGTGTGTTTGGATGGCTTCATGAAGTCTGAGGGACCGTTCCTTATAGGAATTTCTGATTTTTTCCTTGTGCCTGCCGAACATTCCGCTTTTGATGTAAATTTCTAACGCGGCTTGAGAAATCATCGAACAGTCAATATCGTTCAGCTTTTTATACGTATGAAATGTGTCAGTCAGCACATCCGGCAAAACGGCGGCACCCACGCGAAGACCGGGAAACATCATTTTTGAAAAGCTTTTTAAATAAATCACATGTGAGGACAGATCGTATGCGTACAGCGGGTCTGCCTTTTTATTTTCCTCAAGATCACCAAGGTAGTCATCTTCAACAAGATAGACGTCATAGGCTTCTGCCAATCTCACCAGCTCTTGTTTGTCCCGTTCGGCCAGTGAACTCCCAAGCGGGTTATGGAAGCGTGGCATCGTATAAAAAAATTTGATCGGTTCTGTTTGAAACAGCCGCTCGACTTCTGCTAAATCAAGCCCCTCCTCCGTTCTTTTTATCCCGATGGCGGGGATGCCCAGTGTCTCCAGCTGTTCAATCATCAAATGATAGCCTGGCTGTTCAATGGCGATCGTCTTTTTCCCATTGGGAAACGGCATTGCACACAGCAGGGAGAGTGCCTGCTGTACGCCGGATGTGATAAACATATGCCTCTCGTCCGCAAATACCTGCTGATCAGCAAACAGCTTTCGCAGAACAGAGATGAGCGACGGGAGGCCCTTCGGTGTTCCGTATAGAAACAAATCACGCTTGTATGTATCAATCGCTTTGTTGATGCAATGCTGAAAATCCACATACGGAAAAATATCAGGGTCTGGCGCAGATGTTGCAAAGTCGATTGGGCCTGCCTTGCCGTGATGCGGCTTCTTCGTCTTTTTCACAAGATAATAGCCGCTTTTCGGAACAGAATAGATGAGATGACGTTTTTCCAGCTCTTGCAGCGCGCGGATCACCGTGCTTTTGCTGACTTGATAGCGGGTAGACAGCTGCCGGATGGAAGGGAGCCTGTCTCCTTCTTGATAGACACTGCCTTGCATCATTTCCTCTATCTTTATTAAGAGACTGATATACTTCTCCATTCTTTCTCCCCCTGTTTTGTACCGGTACAGTTCATTGTTTTTCTCATTGTACCGTTCCGATCCTCCCCATACAATTAAAGGGAGCGGCCGGCTCTATTATTTATATAAAGGAGCACTTCCTGTATGTATAAAAATCAGCAAACCTCAGCTTATCTTGCAGCGTTGTTAAATGCATTAATTATCGGTTTATCCTTTCTTTTCGTGAAGATCGCCCTGCAATCGGCAGAACCGTTTGATATTCTTGCACATCGGTTCACCCTTGCGTTTGCAGCAGCTACTATACCTGTCTTATTCGGATGGGTAAAGCTGTCCATCCGTTTAAAAGATGTAATGGCCATTTTGCCGCTCGCCCTGCTGTATCCGGCGCTGTTTTTCAGCTTTCAGGCATTTGGCCTGGTGTACTCGTCATCCTCTGAAGCCGGGATCATTCAGGCATCCATTCCGATTTTCACAATGGTCTTTGCCGCTTATTTTTTAAAAGAGCGATCGACGTGGGCTCAAAAAGGGTTCACCGTGTTATCAGTTGCGGGCGTCATGTTTATTTTTGTGATGAAGGGCGTGAACGTTGAATCGGCCAGCCTAAAGGGATCTGTACTCATTCTCTTGTCCGCGCTGTCTTCAGCTATGTACAATACCGCCGCAAGAAAAATGACACAGCGTTTCCGGCTGATAGAGCTCACCTACATCATGTCAGCGATCGGATTTGTCGTCTTCAATGCCATCGCCTTGGTGCGGCACGGCGCTTCCGGAACGGTCGGCACTTACTTCCATCCATTCCGGGAGCCCGGCTTTATCCTCGCGATTGTGTATTTGGGCGTGTTATCTTCGCTCGTGACTTCGTTTATGTCCAACTATGCGCTGTCTCGGATTGAGGCGTTTAAAATGAGCGCTTTTAATCATTTGTCCACCATCGTGACGATGATTGCCGGAGTTGCGATTTTGAACGAAAGCCTAGCCTGGTACCACCTTGCTGGTGCGGTTTGTATTATCATCGGCGTGCTGGGAAGCAATGCCGGTCTCCGAAAAAGAAAGCAAACCGAAAAATCCATTTCTATGAACAAATGAGATGTTATGTTAGAGTTGAAGGAAAAATGGTTTGAGGTGCAGTGTAAGAATGATTCAACACAGTGTCTTCCTAGAGGGAGCCATATCATTACAAGATATGAGATATTACTTTTTATACCGGCAAAGAATATCAGCATTGTTTTCTTTTATTTATGTTTTTCTTTTATCTTTATTGGTGTATTCACTTTATGGTTTTCCGTTTACCGTTTATGACAGCGAAACAATTGAAGTGATATATAATGGTATTTTCATAGCGATTCTATCTTTGATCTTTACATTGCTTTTGATTGCTTTTCATTATATGCGGCTGCGTACCAGCTATAAGAACAATACACGGCTAAAACGCAAAAGGACATATACCATGAACCGGCAAGGCATTCAAATTCAATCCAAAAACGATGTTACGTTGTTTGAATGGGATGAAATAAGGGCAGTTGCAGAATATAAACACTTATTCTCTATCAAAACTTCTAGTCACCAGGTCATCTTAGTTCCTAAACGTTTTTTTGTATTCGAAAATGAGCTCCACTCATTCAGACAGCTTGTAAAAGAACAAGTACGTGCCAAAAAAGGAAAACGACAAACTTAAAAGAGGGTATTCCCTCTTTTATTTAATGAGATATTTTATCTTCTTTCCATCGAGTAACATTCTCTTCAGCTAATGGAGATTAATTTTCAACACTCTCTTCGTTATGAAAATGGTTGTTTTTTTTGATTGGCACCAGCTCCAATAATGCTGATAAACATACCAGCACCAAACACACAACCATAATCAGCAAATAATTATGATTCATATCAAAAAACAATCCGCCCACATACACACTGAGAGCACCGGCGAATTGATGGATAAAGAAATTGATGCCTAGGAGCGAACCGATTAGCCCGGTTTGAAAGCTTTCAGAAATGGACGCAGCGGTCAGCGGAATCACGCCTGTGTAGCTGAGCCCGAATAACAGCGTAAAGCCCAGGTACCAAAGCTCACTGTTATGAATGCCGAGCGCGGGAATGAGCAGGCAGATCAAGCTAATGAGACGAATGAAAAACAAAATGGAGAGCATCACGCTTCTGCTGCCAAGCAAATCTGACAGCCAGCCTGCCAATAATCCCCCCATGATAATAAACGCCCCGAACGCAGCCATCATTCCGTTGATATGAGAGACATGCGCATCCTCCAGCATGGGAACGAGATGAGCATCAATGATTCCCATTGTAAATCCGCACGTAAATACGCCGAAGTACAGGATATGAATGAGGCGGGACTGTTTTAACACCTTCCAAAATCCTTGCCAGTCATAAGATTTTTTCACGGACTGTCCTTGGACATTGGGCGGGTGCTTCATTCCGAAGGCCAAAAGAGGCAGCAGAACAGCAGCTAAGAAAATGCCCAATATCGTATACGTAGTTTGCCAGCCTGCATAGTAAGGAGCTGCAGCCCAAATCGGTGACAGCAGCAGCAAACCGGCTGAATTTGCATTGGTTAAAATGGCGAGTGCCAAGCCTTTATGCGTGTCAAACCAGCGGCTGATAAAATACTGTGTCGTCACGCCAACCGCGCAGGAATAGCCAATTCCGCCGAGCACACCGTAGATCACGGAAAATATATGGACATTCGGTGAATGCGGGAGCGCCAAAAAGCTTGCGCTGATACAGATGGCGCCGATCCCCATAATCTTTCTGACGCTGAACCGGTCAAGAAAAAAGCCGACAAAAAACTGAACGACACCCGTCGTGATCATAAAAATGCTGACGGAAGCCGAAATCAGCGACCGTTCGGCGTGAAAGGTCTCTGCCATCGGGAGCATAAAAAATTGAAAGGAATTTCTGAATGAGTTCATTCCGATGGCGAAGACAAACGTGAACAGCAATACAAACCATTTCATCTTAGGAGACGCGTGAAGGATGTGCCGAGACATTTTTTCCTGACCTGCCTTTATTTGAGTATTGCGACTATTATATCATGAAAAAATTTACATTCTCTATCAAAAAAGCGAACAGCACAGCGCTGTTCGCTTCTTCATTAGGAACTGGAAATCGGATGCTGATTCAAAATCGCAAATATCCGTTCCGCCACTTCCTCCGTATGTGACAACAGAAACATATGCCCGCCGTCAAACTCATGGAACGTGGTATGGTTCGCCCACTTCTTCCAGCCTTCCGCATCCCGGATGCATTTTTCGTCATCCAGTCCGTTAAAGACATGGACCGGCGATTGGATCGGTGTCATGTCGTAAAGTTCGAATTGTTCAAGCGCACGGTAATCCGATCTGAACGAAGGCAGGAAAAATGACATGACTTCCTTATTTTCAACGAGCTCTGCGGGCATTCCGCCTAATTTCATAATATGATTGAGAAATTGATCATCAGGCAAATGCGATACTTTTTTCCGTTGAATATGCGGCGGCTGAATCGCAGAGATAATCACGGCCTGCGGAAAAATGCCTTCACGCTCCAGTTTTTGCGCCAGCCTGAAGGTGATCATGCCGCCCATGCTATGCCCGAACAGCACAAACGGCCGATCTGGATGCAAATGTAATTCTTGCTTGTACAAATCAGTCAGCTGCTCGAGATCCTCAACGGCTGACGTTTGATTCGTGCCGTGCCCCGGCGGTTCAGCTGCGAGCATTTCACATTCCCCCTGCAAAAAAGCATGGAGAGGGCGAAATGAAGCCGAGTAGCCGCCGGCAAACGGAAAACAGATGAGCTGCGTTTTTTCCGACGCATCAAATGATTTGAACAGTTGGCTCATTGGCCGGCTCCCCCTTTCATCGCTTCCTTAAGAAAGCGTTATGGTTTGTTTCTTAATAAATTCGCGCAAAATCCTGGCATTCCTATCAAGACATTCGCCCTGCAGCATTTCGGCGTGTGTTCCGAAGCCTTTTTTCACCCGGTAAGCGCCCGTTGTCGCCTCTTCCCACGAGGAAAGCCATTCGGGCATTTCAAAGTCAAGATCAGAGGTCAGCAAATCAATGTCTGCTTTTACTTGGCCCGAGCTGATCAGGTTGACGTAGTATGAGTAGAAGGCATGTGTTTTTTTCTTGAGCCCCTGCTTGACGGCTTCACTATTGAGCGCTTCATTGTCCCGGTTTACATTCATCAGGGCTTCGACATCGTTTTCGACCGTGCGTCCGTCCAGATCACTGACGCCTTGTTTTTTATAGGAATCCACCATGATGATCCGCTGTACGGTGCGTCCTTGCTCTTCAAGTTTTTTAGCCGCTTCAAACGCCAGGCTGCACCCTGCTGAATAACCGAACAGTGTCACAGGCCCTTCCGGCTGAAGCTCCTTGATCAGAGCGGCATACCGGTCAAGACGGTTTTCCTCTTCAATAAAGTCAAAGGCGCACAGCTTGTATGACGGCAAGTGCTTGGCCAGGTTCTGATACATTAAGCCATATCCCAATACCGGAGGAAACGCGAAAATGATGTCATCCTGTTCCGGATTCATGATTGTTACGTCCTGAAGTCCTTCTGAGCTACCGTTTTTCAGGTATGTAGAAATGCCGGCAATCGTCGGCGCTTCAAACAAAAGCTTCACCGGAAGGTCAATTCCGAGCTCTTTTTTGATGCGAGAAGCGGCTGTCATCGCCTTTAAGGAATGACCGCCATGCTCGAAGAAATCGTCGTGGATGCTGACTTGCTTTCTCCCGAGAATCTCGGACCAGATTTGTGCAATTGTTTCTTCCGTTTCATCTCGAGGCCCAATCCATTCTTGCGATATCTGATCTGGCTCCGGTTTTGGCAGCAGACGTTTATTGACTTTTCCGTTTGTTGTTAAAGGAAGCTCGTCCAAGAACGTAAATGTCTGCGGCACCATATAAGCAGGAAGCTGTTTTTTCAGATGTGCCTTAACGTCTTCTGCTGAAAGCTGCGTCCGGTTCACGAGGTAGGCGTTGATTGATGCGTCGCCAGACTCGTGGCGGTCCACTACGACAACCGCGTCTTTTACTCCGGGATATTCCTGCAGCTGCTTTTCGATTTCTTCCAGCTCGATCCGATGCCCCCGTATTTTCACTTGATCATCAATACGGCCTGCGTATTCAATCGTTCCGTCAGGCAGCCAGCAAGCGAGATCCCCGGTGCGGTAAAGTGTTTCTCCGGGTTTGAACGGGTTGGCGGTAAATTTCTGCTTTGTCAGCTCGTCACGGTTAACATAGCCTTTTGATACGCCCATTCCGCTGATGCATAGTTCACCGACCGCTCCGAACGGCTGGAGCTGATTTGATTCATTGAGAATATAAACACTCGCATTGCTGATCGGCTTTCCGATCGGCAGAGAGGAGAGAGTTCCCGGAATCTCGCGCACGACGTGAGCTGTTGCAAACACCGTGCCCTCAGTCGGGCCGTAGCAGTTAATCAGCTTGCCCGGCCCCATGACCTGCAGCGCTTTCCTGACGTGAGGCACAGACGCGCGTTCCCCGCCGAATAACACACAGCGAAGCCCCTTCAGCCAATCCTCTCCCGCATCTGTGAGAAGATTAAATAAAGCTGTGGTCGCAAACATGACGCTGACATTCTCTTGGCGGATGAGACTCGTGAGACGCTCTGGATCAAGCAGTGTATTTTCATCAGCAATAATCAGTCTTGCTCCATTCAGAATGGAAGCATAGAAATCAAAAGTAAATGCGTCAAAAGCGTAATTCGATACAGATAAGAACGTGTCTTTTTCAGAAAACGTCATGTAATCAACGTGCTTCACTAATCCTTGAATATTGGCATGCGTCGTGATATTTCCCTTTGGTTTTCCGGTTGTGCCTGATGTATACATGATATACGCCGCATCATCAGGTGCAATCACGGTTTCAGGATCGCTTGCGTCTTCTTCAAAACGGATGGAATCATCAATGATGAGTGTTTGGCCTGTAAACGGCAGCTGATTCGCTTGCTCTTTCATCTCCTGATGTGTAAGCAGACATGCCGCCCCGCTGTCGGTCAGCATATATGAAATTCGGTCATTCGGAAGCTTAGGGTCAACCGGTACATAAGCCGCTCCCGCCTTTAACACACCAAGAATCCCAATCACCAGTTCCAGTGAGCGCTTTGTGTACAATGCAACAACAGAGCCTTTGCCAGCACCTTGCTTTTGCAAACGGCGTGCGAGGCGGTTCGTTTCCTCGTCTAATTCGTGATAGGACAGCGTTCGGCCTGCAAATGTGAGCGCCGGTGCACTTGGATTGACGTCCACCGCCTCCTTGAACCAATCTGTCAGAGGCTTTGGCTCACACGTTTGAGGTGTCGGATTTAAGCCGTTAAGCAAGTACTCTTTTTCTTTTTCATCAATGAAATCAATGGTGCTGACAGGCTGATCCGGATGCTGAATGAGCTGCTGAATCGCTGTGAGAAGCTGGGATTTTAAGCGCAGCATAAACGCTTCATCAAACACAAGCTCATTATAGGCAAGCTTGATCAGCATTTCGTCACCCGGGGAGGCCATCAAATTGAGATCGTAATTCGACTTCTCAAATACATGAACATCCTCCATATCGAATCCGTTTTGACCGCTTTCTTCATTGCTTGCATCCTGAAGCGGATAATTTTCAAACACGATGATGTGGTCAATCAATTTCGGCTGGTTGGCCTGGCTTTGGATGTCATAAAGCGGCACATATTGATGCGGTTCTGACTCAAGTGACTGTTCCTGAAGCTGCTTGAGCAAACCGTTGAATGTCATGTTTTCAGCCAATTTCACTCTACTAGGAACAACGTTGATAAACAGGCCGACCATATGTTCAACGCCTTTGATTTCCGCAGGACGCCCGGAAACGACTGTACCGAAGGTCAAATCGTCAGACCGCTGATAACGGCTGAGCAGTACGCTCCAGACTGCCTGCAAAGCGGTACTCAAAGTGGTGTGCTGAGATTTCGCAAGCTCTGTAAAAGCTTTTGTTTCCGCCTCCGGCAGTGAGAAGAGCAGTTCTTTCGGCTCGTATCCTTCCTTTTGTTTCTTTCTTTGCTCCGCAAACGTCGTCTGTCCTTCAAAGTCTTCCAAGTACTCGCGCCAGTAGCGGAGCGATGCTTGTTTATCCTGCTTTTCAAGCCACTTGATGTATTCCTTATACGGTTTGACAGGCGGCAGACTGTACGGCTTTTGTTCGCGCAGGGCGTTGTATACCTTAAACAGATCCTGCACGACGATGCCGAAGCACCATCCGTCCAAAATAATGTGGTGGTAGCTCCACACCCATTCAAAGCTGTTGTCAGCTTTTTTGAAGATGGCTGCCCTCATCGGAATATCCCGCGTTAAATCAAAGCCTTTGATCTTATCCTGTGCTTTGTATTCATTGATTTTATCCGTTTGCTCTCTTTCGGATAAATGTGTCAGATCGATTTCTTCTATATGAAATTGACGTTTTTTTAATACGACTTGAACAGGCCTTTTTACTTTCTCGTGAATGAACACGGTACGAAATACATCGTACCGGTCCATGATGACATTCATGCTCTCTTCAAGGCATTTGATATTGAAGTCGCCCTTTACTTTCATCGTAATTTGTTCAAGGTAAAAGCTCTGGCCGGGATTCAGGATGCTATGAAACAGCATCCCCTCCTGCATCGGCGATAGGTAATACATATCTTGAACCTGATCTTTGCTAAATTGACTCATATGTTTCGCTCCCGCCTTCTGTAATTCCCTTGCATTTTTATTTCAAATTCTCCTCAAGCATGTCAAAGATATCGCCCATCTCATCCATTTCAAGGTCTCCCGCACTGAAGTCGCTCGGTGTGAATTCCTTGTCCTCTTTTTCCGTACAATGGCGGATGATCAGGAGGAGATTTTCTTTAAACCGCTCCATTTGTGCTTCGACCGTTGCTCTTTCATATTCCTTCTCATTGTAGGAGCAAGAAAGAACAAAACGTCCGTTACGGATCATGCCGCTGAAGCTTAAAGCGTACAGGGCTTCTGATTCTTCGCTCACTTGGCGTCCCATATCGAAAGCGGACGGTTCAAAGAAATCCGTTTTCACTTCACTGTCGAATTGGCCTAAATAGTTAAAGCTGATTTCCGGTGTGAAGCCTTGCGCTTCCGCTTGTTCTGTAAAGTAGCGGAGAATGCCGTATCCGACGCCTTTGTCCGGAACGCGGCGCAGGTTTTCTTTGACTGCTTTGATGACCGCCGAGACATCTGTTTCAGACATGTCGAGCACAACAGGATATTGTGCCGTAAACCAGCCAACCGTTCTGGAGATGTTCACATTCGGGATGATGTCTTCCCGCCCGTGCCCCTCAAGATTGATGCCGATTTTGACACCATCTGTCCATTCTTTCATCGTTAATCCGAGCGCGCTGAGAAGAATATCATTGATCTCGGTTCCATATGGCTGATGAACATCTGTTAAGAGGTGTTTAGTGTCTTCCTCATTTAATTCACAGATGACGGATGAGGTATGTTTGACAATCCGCTCCTCTGTTTCATCATCCTTCGGAACAGCAGAAACCTCTTCAGCGTCAATTTGCGCCCAGTATTCAGCCTGCTGCAAAAGGTGTGCTGATTGGCTGAATGCCGCCAATTCTTCTGCCCAATCCTTGAAGGAGTTCGTTTTTTGCGGGAAGACGATTTGCTCTTCTTTCTCCGCCTGCATGTAGCCTGATGCAAAGTCTTCAAGTAAAATCCGCCAAGATACGCCGTCGACCACGAGATGGTGTACAGCGATGAGCAGGTGATCCCCTGCTTCCGTGCGGTATAGCTCCCCTTTCAGAAGCGGTCCGTTTTGCAGGTCGAGACTGCTTTGCAGACTGTCAGCAAGAACCTTAATCTGGCTTTTCAGCATATCTTCATCTGAGCCGTACAGATCAACGATTTCAAAGCTGACCTCGCACTCGTCTATCCGTTTATACGCTTGAATGATGTCGCCATTTTCTTCACGGTAGACCATACGAAGCGCGTCATGATGCTCAATCAGTGCCCGCAATGTCTTTTCAATCCGTTCAGGATCAAAGCCCTTCGCGGCATGAAGCATAACCGACTGGTTCCAGTGATGTTTGTTCGTAAAGTTCTTTTCAAAGAACCAGCGCTGAATCGGCGTCAGGATAACTTCGCCCTCCACCGGGCCTTGGTCTGCCTGTTTGCCTTCGGCACGCTCCACATATTGTGTCAGTTCTTCGATCGTCGGGTGCTGGAAGAGATCCTTCATTTCCAGCTTCCAGCCGTACTGGTTCAAGCGGCTCGCCATCTGGATGCCTTTAATGGAATCTCCGCCGAGCGAGAAGAAATTGTCGCTGATACCGACTTCAGAAATACCGAGCACGTCCTGCCAAATGCCGGCAAGCAGCTCTTCCATATCAGTGGACGGCGCTTTGTATTCTCCGCTTCCTGTTTCAATATCCGGCTCCGGCAGCGCTTTGCGGTCTACTTTGCCGTTTGCGGTAACCGGAAGCTCGTTCAACGCTACCCAGAACGCCGGGATCATGTAGTCCGGCAGGGTTTCCTTGAGCGCTGACTTGAGCGCTTCTGTGTCGACAGTTTCCGGTGTGACATAGGCGGCAATTGCGGTATTGCCCGCTTTATCCTTCACAGCTGTCACTGCCGCATCCTGCACCTGAGAAAGCTGGGCCAGCTGCACTTCGATTTCTGACAGCTCGATTCGGTAGCCGCGGACCTTGACCTGCTGGTCGATCCGGCCGATGTATTCGATGCCGCCGCCGGTCCATTTCACCAAGTCGCCCGTTTTGTACATGCGTTCACCCGGCACAAACGGATCTGAGACAAACCGCTTCGCGGTTTCGTCTTCCCGGTTCAGATAGCCGCGCGCCAGTCCGCGTCCCGCAACACATAGCTCTCCGGCCACGCCCTCCGGCTGAACCTGATGGCTTTCGCTGAGAATGTAAACTCTCGTATTGGCGATCGCGCGCCCGATGGAAAGCGAGCCTTCCTCCGGATTGATCTCTGTGCTTGTCGCAACGACAGTGTTTTCGGTTGGCCCGTAGTTGTTGATGAGTTTGTACGGCTGTTTGACCGCACGCTTCAGCTTGTCCCCTCCGGTCAAGAGCACGCGGAGTGACGTGTTTTCTAGCTCCATGAACTGTTCCGCCAGCTGTGTTGGCAGGAAGGTGATCGTCACGCCGTTTGTTTCGAAATAGTCATTCAGGCGGGTGATATCAAGGCGGATCGCTTCATCAATAACGTGAAGCTCAGCGCCGATCGTCCAAGTCGGGAACATCTCCCAAATGGAAGCGTCGAACCCGAAGCCCGCGTACTTCGCACTGCGGTCCTCCGCTGTCATGCCGAACGCGTCATGATGCCAGAAGCACAGGTTGACAAGCGCATGGTGCTCGATCATAACACCCTTCGGCTGTCCGGTCGTTCCTGACGTGTAAATCATATAAGCAAGGTGATCAGCAGTTGTGTCGGTCTGCGGATCTTCCTCATCGTTTTCATCAAGCGGCAGACTCAGGATCGTCCGGTTGCCGTCAAGAAGAATGACCTCGCCCGTATAGCTGTCCGGCACTGAAATGCCTTCCTGTTTCAAGAGAAGCTTCGCACCGCTGTCCTGCAGGAAATATTCAATCCGCTGATCCGGATAGTCAGGGTCAATCGGCACAAATGCCGCTCCCGCCTTCAGGACACCAAGCACCGCGGCGGACATTTCAAGCGACGGCTTCGTCAGAATGCCGACGCGCTCATCCGCGCTGATGCCGCAGTCGATCAAAATCCGCGCCAGACGGTTCGCCTTCGCATTCAGCTCGCCGTACGTCCATGACTTCCCGTTATACGTGACAGCCGGGCGGTCTTTATGGCGCTGAACGGTTTCTTCAAACAGCTGATGAACCGTTTTGTCTGTCGGCACAGGCAGCGTTTTTCCTTTCCATGCCTCCAAGAGCGTTTGTTTTTCTGTCTCGTTGACGAGCGACAGGCTGGAAAGCGGCCGGTTTGGATTTTCCGCAACAGCCTGCAATAAGCGGAGGACATATTCGCTCCATTTCTCAGCTGTTTCTCTTGAGAATAAATCAGTCGCATATTCCAGCTGCAGACCGATGCCGTTTTCGTCAGTGAAACCGCCTAATGTCAGATCAAACTTCGATGTTCCCTGATGGGCCTCATAAGGTGAAATCGTGAGATCTTGCAGCTCAAGCTGTTCTTTATCAGGGTTTTCTGTCGTAACCATCACATTAAACAATGGATTTCGGCTCATATCCCGAGGAAGGTCTAACTGGTTGACCAGATCTTCAAACGGATACTCCTGATGCTCAAGCGCTGACAGATTCGTCTCCTTTGCTTGCTCCAGAAGCTCTGCAAATGTCTGCTTTTCTCCTGCTTCCATTCTCAGTGCAAGCGTATTGACGAACATCCCCGGCATGTTTTGCACGTCGGCATTCGTGCGGCCTGCTGTAACCGAGCCGATCACGATATCCCGCTGTCCGGAGATTTTGCTTAAAAAGACATGGAAGACGGTATGAAGCACCATATGCAAGGTCGTTCCCGTTTCTGCGAGCAGTTTTTCAATCGCCTTTGCCGTCCCGCTTCCCGCGCGGAAACGGACAGTATCCCCTTCAAAGCTTTGAACAGGCGGTCGGGTGTAATCAAGCGGAAGGTCAAGCTCCGGCAGTTCGCCTGAGAGAACTGATAGCCAGTATTGCTCATGCTCCTTCATCCGTTCTTTCTGTCCGGCTTCATTTTGCCAAACAGCGAAATCCTTGTAATGAAGCTTCGGCTCCGGAAGCTGTTCGCCTTTATAAAGCAGTGCCAATTCTTTAACGAAAATACCTCTTGATACACCATCCGCGATAATGTGATGCATATCCAATAGAAGCAGATGTTTTTGGTCTGCAATTCGGAGTAATGCCGCGCGAATGAGCGGAGCGTTGCTTAAGTCGAATGGCCTGATAAATTCCTTAATCTTCTGTTCCGCCTCGCCCTCTTTTGCATCAAATACGTGAAGATCAATTGATGCCTCCTCAGCAATGCGCTGGACAGGCTCTCCGTCTGCTTCCGTAAATGACGTGCGCAATGATTCATGACGGTTTACGAGCTGGTTAAGTGATTCTCTCAGGCGCGAAATGTGAAGCTCGCCTTCCATCAGAAGAACCGATGGCATATTATAGCTGATCGTCTGCCGGTCAAGCTGATTGAGCACGTACATCCGTTTCTGTGCGGATGACAATGGATACACATCTTGTTTGTCAGCCGGCTTTAACATGTGATAGCCGCCTGATGCTGCCGATTCCTCCATGTAAGCCGCCAGCTGGTGTACAGTCGGCTGCTCGAACAGCGCTTTAAGCGGCACGGTTTTCTCCAATTCCGCCTGTATATTGGCGATGAGCATCATTCCTTTTAGTGAATGGCCGCCTAAATCGAAGAAATTGTCATCGATTCCGATCGCTTCAATGCCGAGTGTTTTCTGCCAGATGCGGCAAAGGCTTTCTTCAAGTGCTGTTTCCGGAGCAGCTGACGCCTCATATCCGGATTGCGCTGCGTTCGGCTTCGGCAATGCGTTTCTGTCGGTCTTCCCGTTTGCCGTGAGCGGGATGACATCCACCTGCACGAAGAAGGCAGGGATCATATGAGACGGCAGTATTTGTGAAAGCTGTTTCCGGAGCTCTGCTTTTTCAATGGCTTGATCCGCCGTATAATACGCACAAAGCTCTTGAAGCCCCCCCTCAGAAACCGCAAGCACTACCGCTTCTCGAATGTCGCTGAGGCTAAGCATGACCGTTTCAATTTCTTTCGGCTCTATGCGGTAGCCACGGATTTTCACCTGATCATCAGCCCGGCCGATAAATTCAACCGTACCGTCCGCCAGTCTCCGGACGACATCTCCGGTCTTGTACATCAGGCTCCCCGGCGCATACGGGTTTTCAACGAATTTCTCGGATGTGAGCTGAGGACGGCTGAGATATCCTCTGGCAAGCCCCTGTCCTGTGATATATAACTGACCGCTCGCTCCCGGAGGCACAAGCTTCAATGACTCATTTAAGACAAGTGCGCCGGTATTGGCAATCGGCCGTCCGATTGTCGGCCGTTTCGCGAATGTGCCAGGTTCAGTCAGGTCAATCCGTCCGGCAATGGCGCCGATTGTTGCTTCGGTCGGACCGTAGTGATTGATAAATTCGGTATGCCGATATACTTTGCTGAACGCTAGAACATCAGCAGGGATGATCTTTTCTCCTCCCAACACAATCAAGCGCAGGGATTCAAAATGCGGCTCCTTTGTAAAGCTGGCCGTGTTCACCATCGTATGGAACAGGGACGGTGTCAGCTTGATATACGTGATGCCGTGCTCCTTGATATAACGGCCAATCTGATCGGGCGCCGTATATGTCTCTTTCGGCACAATGTGAAGCTCACCGCCTGCTTGGAGCACAGGGAAAATGCTTGTATAACCCAAGTCGAATGCGTAAGACGAAAGCAAGACAGACTTATCCGTTTTTGTCAGGCCCGCCTCTTTGCTAAACCAAGAAACATAGTTTGTCAGATTGCGATGCTCAATCTGCACACCCTTCGGCTTCCCGGTCGTGCCGGATGTGTAAATGATATATGCAAGATTCTGAGGCCCAGACATCAATTCCGGACGCTCCTTGTTTTCATTCCGCCAATCCGCTTGATCGATATTGATCGTGGTTCCTTGATATTGCCCTATGGCAGTCATATTTCTTTCATTCACGACTGTAAATCTCGCACCGCTGTCTTCTAATGAATAGCGGATTCGTTCCTCAGGCGTATCCGGATCAATCGGAAGAAATGCGGCTCCCGCCTTCATGACCCCAAGAATAGCTGTCATTAGGTCAGCTGAACGATCCATGACAACGGCTACGATGTCTTCACTTCCTGCCCCGTGCGCGCGCAAATGATGCGCCAGCTGGTTCGCCTGTTCATCGAGCTCACGATAGGTCAGCTGGTTTCCGCCAGAAATCACAGCCGGATCATCAGGTGTTTGCTGCACCTGTTTTTCGAAAAGTGATACAAACGTGTCTTCGCCAGAATGAGTGGTTTGTTTTTTCTCTTCAAGCAAAGCTGCCGTTTCAGCCGGTGAAAGAATCTCCAAATCAGACAGCCGTACGTTCGGGTTAACCGCAGCTGCTTTGATCAAATTGACAAAGTGGCTGCTCCAGCAGCGGATTGTCTCGTCCTTAAATAAGGCAGTGGCGTAGTCAAAGCTTAAACCGATTTCTTCTTCACGTTCGACAGCTTCCAAGGACAGATCAAATTTCGCCACGTGATGAAGCATAGAATAGGAAGAAATCTTCAAATCTCCTAATTTCAAAGAAGGAATCTCCATGTTCTGCATGTTGAACATAACGCTGAACAGCGGGCTACGGCTTGTGTCCCTTGTGAGCGGCAGCTTTTCAATCAATTCCTCAAGCGGATAGCTTTGGTGCTCGAATGCTTGAAGACTGACCGTTTTGACTTCGTCTAGGAATTGCGCAAAGGTTTTGTCCCCCGCAGGCGCTGTCCGTAATGCCACCGTGTTGACAAACATACCCGGCACACCTTGCAAATCAGGATGTGTTCTGCCCGCAGTCGGTGAGCCGACGATGATGTCATCCTGTGACGCATACTTAGAGAGCAATACATGAAATGCGGCTAAAAGGAACATGTACATTGTTGTGTCTGTTTCTGACAGCAGCGATTTGATTTGAGCCGTAATTTGTTTATCAAGCCCGAACATGACGCGCTCCCCGGAAAAGCTCCGTTCTGCAGGTCGCGGGAAATCCGCCGGAAGGTCAAGAACCGGCAGCTCGCCTTTAAACGTATCCAGCCAGTATGCTTCATCTTTTTGATGATCCGCATGTTCTTTTTGCCAGACAGCGTAATCCTTATAGTGGATCTGCGGGAGCTCCAGATCTGCACCTTGATAGATTTTGGCGAGATCGCCGATGAGAATGCCAGTCGAGCTGCCGTCCGTAATGATATGATGCATATCAATGAGCAGCAGATGGCGTTCTTCTTCAAGCTGGACAAGCTTCGAACGGACGAGCGGCGCGCGGTTTAACTCAAACGGCTGAACAAACGATTTGATCAGCTCTTCCGCGTCTTCTTCCCGTCCCTTGGCAGCCTCCAGCTGGAACGATATGTTTTTATGAACGGTCTGTACGACTTCTCCGTCTATCATGTCAAACGACGTACGGAGAATTTCGTGCCGATCGATTAATTGCTGAATCGCATGTTCAAGCCGGTCTTTGTTTACTTCTCCCTCCAGCAAAAGTACAGCAGGGACGTTGTAGCTTGTGCTTGCTTGTCCAAGCTGATTGAGGATGTACATTCTCCGCTGGGCCGGGGATACAGGATAATGCTGCTGATAAGGTGCTTGCCTGATCGGTTCAAACGTCTGCTCCTCCTTGCTTTCGCTCTCTTCCAAATACAGTGCCAGTTCTTGAATGGTCGGCTTTTCAAAAAGCACTTTAATCGGTACTTCCTTGTGGAAATGCTCTTGAATTTTCGCCGTCATCATCATCGCTTTCAGAGAATGTCCGCCGATCATAAAGAAGTTATCTGTAACGCTTGCTTTAACGCCAAGTATCCCTTCCCAAATCTCGGCTAATTTCGTTTCACTCTCTGTTTTGGGTGCTGCATATTCAGACTGCACAGCGTCTGATTGAGGCGCAGGCAGTTCTTTTTTATTGATTTTTCCGTTTGGTGTAAGCGGCAGGCTGTCCATCTGGATCAAATGGGCAGGAACCATATAGTCCGGCAATGATTGTGACAGCGTTTTTCTCAGCCCGCTCACAGACACTTCGCGATCCGCCGTAAAGTACGCGCAAATTTCATTTTCATCCGCTTTGTTCTTGCGAATGATCACGGCAGCCTCTGTCACATGTTCGGCCATGTTCAATTTGTTTTCGATCTCCCCAAGCTCAATCCGGAACCCGCGCACCTTCACCTGGTTATCAATTCTTCCTAAAAACTCGATATTCCCGTCCGGAAGCCATTTCGCCAAGTCGCCAGTTCGATACATTTTTTCACCCGGTCTGAACGGATCTTCGAGAAATTGCTTCTCCGTCAGCTCTGGGAGGTTAACGTAGCCCCGTGCCACGCCGCTTCCCCCGACACACAGTTCACCGGGCGCTCCGATCGGCTGCAAACGCTGCTGCTCATCCATGATGTATGCAGTGGAATTTCCGATTGGCTTCCCGATTGGAATTGAACCGCTGTACTCGCGATCAATCAAAAAGCTTGTAGAAAATGTCGTATTTTCTGTCGGGCCGTACCCGTTCCACAGAGAAAGCGACGGCGATGCCTGTTTCACTTTACTTACAATATGCGGCACGAGCGCGTCTCCGCCGATGATTAAATGGCGCAGTGTGCCAAACATGCCGGCATCCTTTGCAGCAAGCTGGTTGAATAATGGCGATGTCAGCCACATCGTCGTAATTTTCTGCTCACGCAGGAACGCTGAAAACCGTGTCGCGTCAAGCAGTGTCTCTTTTTTCACCGGATAAAGCGCCGCGCCGTTCAGCAGCGCGCCAAAGACCTCAAATGTGCCGGCATCAAAGCTGACAGCTCCCGTTTGCGCCATGCGGTCTTCTTCATGAACAGGAACGTATCCTGCATTTTTGACGAGACGCAGAATGCTTTTGTGTTCGATCATGACGCCTTTCGGGTTTCCGGTCGAACCTGACGTGTACATGATGTAAGCCAGATCAGACGGATCGGCGGGCAGATTCAGATTGTCAGCCGTTTCATTCTCTTCAAAGACGCCTTCCAGCGGGAGAACCGGCACTTGCAGCTGATTTGCCTGTTTTGTATAGGCCTCTCCTGCTAAAGCGATCCGAATCGAGCTGTCCTCCGCCATGAAACGGAGCCGATCCTCCGGAAGTGCGGGATCAAGCGGCACATATACAGCGCCTGCCTTTAAAACAGCCAGTATGGCGGCAACAGTCTCTGCCGAACGGTCATTCATAATGGCTGCTGTTTCACCCTGTTGAAGACCTTGCCCGATAAGCTTTCTCGCCAGACGGTTCGCCGCTTCGTTCAGCTCGCGGTACGTCAGCTCGGCTCCTTCATATACGAGGGCAGTACTTGCCGGTGTCCGCTTTGCTTGTTCTTCAAATACTTGATGAACAGCCATTCCTTCAGGGAGTTCTGTTGAAGTGCTGTTAAAGGTCTCCACAATTTGCCGCTGCTCTTCTTCTCCCACAAGCCCATGCTCACGCACAAAGGCGTCCGGCCGCTCGACAGCGGCTGTCATCATGCGGGTGAGATGTCCTGCTGTCCGTTCAATAAAAGCAGAATCAAATGCAGCGCCGTTATATTTGATTTTGACGGTCCAGGTTTTACCCGGGTAAACAATGAGGTTGAAATCAAAGCTTGTTTGTTCAAATGCGCTCTCAACCTTGATAGAGAACCCGAGCCTGTCTTCCATGCTGCCGTTTTCAAGCTCTTGATCAAGCGGATAATTTTCAAAAGCGACAAGATGGTTCAAAAGACTGCTGTCCAAGGCTGAACGTTTTTGAATCTCGTAAAGCGGCACGTAATCGTAGCGCTCCGCCTCCACCGCATGCTGCTGAACGGCTGTGAAAATATCAGCGAATGTAGACTGCCGATCAACCTTTACACGCACAGGAATGGTATTGATGAAGAGCCCCGCCATTGTTTCGATTCCGTTGATTTCAGACGGCCGTCCCGATACGACCGTGCCGAAGACAACATCATTTGTAAAGTTATATTTGCTGAGGACGATTCCCCAGATCGCCTGAAACAGGTTAGGCCCCGTCACTTGATGGCGGTTCGCCGTTTGCTGAATGCGTGCAACCAGTTCCTCATCCCATGTAAATGAGTATTCTCTGTTCACATACTCGTCTTTCTTCTCCGGCAAGCGGCCCGGGAGCACGCTTGGCTGTTCAAAATCCGCCAAGCGTTCGCTCCAGTAGCCTTCCGCTTCTTCATTATCCTGTTTTCCAAGCCACTTAATATAGTCGGAATATGGCTTGCCCTGCCCATTTGCAGGTGCGCGGCCTGCTCTGAGCGCTTCGTAGTTTTGGAACAGGCTTTTCATCAGCACGCCCATGCTCCAGCCGTCCATCATAATATGGTGATTGCTCCAGACAAGATACAGCTGATCTGCATCAAGGCGGAAAACTGCCACCTTGAACAAAATGTCTTTTGCCAGGTTAAAGCCTTGGCGCTGAACGTCTTGTTTGTAACGCTCAATGTGGTCTTTCTGGCGATCCTCGTCTGCATGACTGATATCTTCATAGTGCACCTTTGTCTTGCGTTCCGCTAACACAACCTGACGCGGCTTTTGCAGCTGCTGGTGTACAAATACCGTACGGAGAATATCGTATGACCGGATCAGTTCATTGACGCTTTTCTCAAAGATTTCAAGATCAAAAACACCTTGAATGCCAAGCTCTAATTGTGTGAAGTAAGAGGAAGAATGCGGATCAAGCATCGCATGATACAGCATTCCTTCCTGCATCGGTGTAAGTGCGTACACCTTTTGAATTGATTTTTTGCTCATATGCCACCTCTATTAGAAAATTTCCATTAATTTATCAAGCTCATCCAGCGTCAAATCGTCGTCGCCAAGGTCACTCGGCGTTAGTTCCGTGCCATCTTGAGATAGGCAATGTTCAATGATTCTTAGAAGATGGGCCTTAAAGCTGTCACTAAATGTCTGTATCGTTTTTTCATGAAATTCGAGAGAATGATAGGCCAGTGACATCGTCAGTTTTCCATTTTCAATATATCCGACAACATCAAGCGCGTTCGGTTTTTCCGTGTCCGGGCTTAATGACTGTCCTGATGGCAGCTCTGATCTCGTGAATAAACCTGCATCCGACATTTCGTCGAACTGTCCTAAATAGTTAAAGCTGATATCCGGCTGAATGGAGAACGCCACATCTTCTTTATGCTCCGGCGCTGTCAAATAGCGCAAAATGCCGTAGCCCACTCCCTTGTTCGGGATATGTCTGATGTCTTCTTTCATTTGCTTCAGCTGATAAGCCAGATCATCCGCATGCTTCATATCCAGCACCATCGGGAACATACTCGTAAACCAGCCGACTGTCCGGGAAATGGTCAGGTCTTCTACGATATCTTCACGTCCATGCCCCTCTAAATGAACACTCACTTGCTCCTGACCTGTCCACTCCTTCATCGCCAATCCAAATGCCGTCAGCAAAATATCATTCATTTCTGTATGATAAGCCTCATGCACCTTAGTGGTAAGCTGTTCTGTCTCTTCAGCAGTCAGCGAAAATCCGATTGTCTTTGTATGTTTCATTCGCTGATCACTAGATTCGCGGTCTTTCGGAAGCTTCACCGGGACAGTCTGTTCTTCAAGCTGTTTCCAATACTCTTTTTCTTTCAGAAAGGTCTTGGAATTTGCGAAGTCTTGTAATCTCTCTGCATACTCCGCAAACGAATGGGTTTTCTGCGGAAGAACCGGCTCGTTCCCTTGCTCAAGCTGAGTATAAACCGTGGCGAAATCCTCCAGTAAAATCCGCCACGATACACCGTCAACCACTAAGTGGTGAATCACAAGCAGCAAGTGGTCTCCATCTTCAGCTTGGAACAAGCCTGCTTTTAACAAGCCGCCTTCCTTCAAATTGATGCTGCTTTGCAGACGCTCCGCTTCTCTCTCTATGCGGTCTTCATGATCTATAGCCTGTCCCTCAAGTTTGGTGATCTCTAAGTGAACAGAGACAGCATCAAGCCCTTTGTTAAATTGAACGATCTCCCCTTGTTCCTCGCGGTAGACCATGCGAAGCGCGTCATGATGCTCAATCAGTGCCTGCAATGTCTTTTCAACCCGTTCAGGATCAAAGCCCTCCGCTGCATGAAGCATAACCGACTGGTTCCAGTGATGTTTGTTCGTGAAGTTCTTTTCAAAGAACCAGCGCTGAATCGGCGTCAGGATAACTTCACCCTCCACAGGGCCTTGGTTTGCCTGTTTGCCTTCGGCACGCTCCACATATTGTGTCAGTTCTTCGATCGTCGGGTGCTGGAAGAGATCCTTCATTTCCAGCTTCCAGCCGTGCTGGTTCAAGCGGCTCGCCATCTGGATGCCTTTAATGGAATCTCCGCCGAGCGAGAAGAAATTGTCGCTGATACCGACTTCAGAAATACCGAGCACGTCCTGCCAAATGCCGGCAAGCAGCTCTTCCATATCAGTGGACGGCGCTTTGTATTCTCCGCTTCCTGTTTCAATATCCGGCTCCGGCAGCGCTTTGCGGTCTACTTTGCCGTTTGCGGTAACCGGAAGCTCGTTCAACGCCACCCAGAACGCCGGGATCATGTAGTCCGGCAGGGTTTCCTTGAGCGCTGACTTGAGCGCTTCTGTGTCGACAGTTTCCGGTGTGACATAGGCGGCAATTGCGGTATTGCCCGCTTTATCCTTCACAGCTGTCACTGCCGCATCCTGCACCTGAGAAAGCTGGGCCAGCTGCACTTCGATTTCTGACAGCTCGATTCGGTAGCCGCGGACCTTGACCTGCTGGTCGATCCGGCCGATGTATTCGATGCCGCCGCCAGTCCATTTCACCAAGTCGCCCGTTTTGTACATGCGTTCACCCGGCACAAACGGATCTGAGACAAACCGCTTCGCGGTTTCGTCTTCCCTGTTCAGATAGCCCCGCGCCAGTCCGCGTCCCGCCACACAAAGCTCTCCGGCCACGCCCTCCGGCTGAACCTGATGGCTTTCGCTGAGAATGTACACTCTCGTATTGGCGATCGCGCGCCCGATAGAAAGCGAGCCTTCCTCCGGATTGATCTCTGTGCTTGTCGCAACGACGGTGTTTTCGGTTGGCCCGTAGTTGTTGATGAGTTTGTACGGCTGTTTGACCGCACGCTTCAGCTTGTCCCCTCCGGTCAAGAGCACGCGGAGTGACGTGTTCTCTAGCTCCATGAACTGTTCCGCCAGCTGCGTTGGCAGGAAGGTGATCGTCACACCGTTTGTTTCGAAATAGTCATTCAGGCGGGTGATATCAAGGCGAATCGTTTCATCAATAACGTGAAGCTCAGCGCCGATCGTCCAGGTCGGGAACATCTCCCAAATGGAAGCGTCGAACCCGAAGCCCGCGTACTTCGCACTGCGGTCCTCCGCCGTCATGCCGAACGCGTCATGATGCCAAAAGCACAGGTTGACAAGCGCATGGTGCTCGATCATAACACCCTTCGGCTGTCCGGTCGTTCCTGACGTGTAAATCATATAAGCAAGGTGATCCGCGGTTGTGTCGGTCTGCGGATTTTCCTCATCGTTTTCATCAACCGGCAGACTTAGGATCGTCCGGTTGCCGTCAAGAAGAATGACTTCGCCCGTATAGCTGTCCGGCACTGTGATGCCTTCCTGTTTCAAGAGAAGCTTCGCACCGCTGTCCTGCAGGATATATTCAATCCGCTGATCCGGATAGTCAGGGTCAATCGGCACAAATGCCGCGCCCGCCTTCAGGACACCAAGCACCGCGGCGGACATTTCAAGCGACGGCTTCGTCAGAATGCCGACGCGCTCATCCGCGCTGATGCCGCAGTCGATCAAAATCCGCGCCAGACGGTTCGCCTTCGCATTCAGCTCGCCGTACGTCCATGACTGCCCGTTATACGTGACAGCCGGGCGGTCCTTGTGGCGCTGAACGGTTTCTTCAAACAGCTGATGAACCGTTTTGTCTGTCGGCACAGGCAGTGTTTTTCCTTTCCAGGCCTCCAGAAGCGTTTGTTTTTCTGTCTCGTTGACGAGCGACAGGCTGGAAAGCGGCTGATTTGGATTTTCTGTTACTGCTCCTAAAAGCTGAATCCAATATTGCTTCCATCGTTCAATCGTTTCCGGTGTAAACAGCGCCGTATTGTATTCAAGAACAAATGCGAGCCCTCCGCCGGTTTCGTCAGCTGTCAGCGTGATATCAAACTTGGCCGTTTTCCGTTCAAATGGATGCGGTTCAAGCTCGACTCCTTTCATTGTTAAATCTGTGATGCTCGCATTTTGCATAGAAAATACTGCATCAAATAAAGGATTTCTGCTTGTGTCACGGTGAACCTCAACTTTTCCGATCAGGTCCTCAAGCGGGTAATCCTGCGCTTCAAATGCGCTAAGTGCCGTTTCCTTCACTTCACCAAGATAATCCGCAAACGTCTTATCGCCCTTCGGATATGTGCGCATCGCCAGTGTATTGACAAACATTCCGATGACGCGGCTGATGTCCGCTTGAGAACGTCCGGCTACCGGTGAACCCACAATGATATCGTTTTGACCGCTCAATTTTGATAAAAACGCGCTGTAAGACGCCAGAAGAACCATATACAGAGTGGAATCCGTTTCCTTTGCAAGCTTGCGAAGAGCATCCGCTTTTCCTGCGTCCAATGCAAACGCAATCCGGTCTCCTTCAAACGTTTGAACCGCAGGACGGCTGTAATCAGTCGGAAGAGTCAGCACAGGCAGCTCTCCGTCAAGCTCCTTCAGCCAATGCTCCTCTTGCTTCCGGTACAGCTCGGACTGAATAAACTGCTGCTGCCACACGGCATAATCCTTATATTGAATATGAAGCGGCTCAAGGGTTTCTCCGTCGTACAGCTTCGAGAGTTCATCAATCAGCACGCCGACAGACGCTCCGTCAGAAATAATATGGTGCATGTCAAACAGCAGCAGATGCTCAGCTTCTGACAGCTTGATCAGCCCCATTCTGAACAGCGGCAGCCGGTCAAGTGTGAACGGACGGATAAACTCAGAAACGATCCGCTCGGTCTCTTCTTCTGGCGCTTCGAAATATGCCATATCAAACGCCGCTTCATCCCAGATTCGCTGCACCGTTTCTCCGTCTTTTATTTCAAAGGTTGTTCTAAAGGCTTCATGACGCTCCATTAACTGATTCATTACGCATTTGAGCCTTTCAACATCCAGATGACCCTTCAGGCGAAGAACCGATGGCATGTTGTAGCTTGTGTTCGCTCCTTCAAGCTGCTGAAGCACGTACATCCGTTTTTGCGGAGAAGAAACTGGATACGTCTCTTGTGTCTTTGCCGGTCTTATGCTGACCGCTGTTCCTTTTTCTGCGGCGGCAATAACCTGTGCTAAGCTTTCAACGGTCGGTGATTGGAAAAGATCCTTGAGAGAAAGCTCAGCGCCCAGTTCCTGATGAATCAAGGCAAGCATCTTCATCCCCGCTAACGAGTGTCCGCCGATTTCAAAGAATTGGTCATAGATGCCGATCTTTTCAACCTGAAGCACCTGTGCCCAAATGTCTGCGACTTTTTGTTCTATTTCATTGCGCGGCGCAATATATGAAACACCATTTGAGATGTTGCCGTCAGGAAGCGGAAGCGCCCGCCGGTCGATTTTTCCGTTACCGGTCAGAGGCAGCTCGTCCATTTGGATAAATACCGCAGGAATCATGTACGCCGGCAGATCCTTTGCCGTATGCTCTCTCAGCTCTTGCGCTGTAATTTCACCCTGCCCGACAAAGTACGCGCAAAGCAGTTTGTCTCCCGCACCTTGATCGACAGCAAGCACAACGCTCTCCTGCACACGATCGTGGCTTTGCAGCTGGTGTTCAATTTCTCCGAGCTCAATACGCTGTCCGCGGATTTTCACCTGGTGGTCTATCCGTCCGATAAATTCGATATCGCCATTCGGCAGCCATCTTGCCAAGTCACCCGTTTTACACATGCGTTCGCCTTTTTTAAACGGATGCGGCACAAATTTCTCCTCAGTCAGTTCAGGGCGGTTGTAATAACCTTTTACGAGGCCTTCCCCGCTGACACACAGTTCTCCCGCGATGCCGGCAGGCTGAACATGTCCTGCGCGGTCAAGAATGTACACTTCCGTATTGCTGACCGGTCTTCCAATCGGAACGGACATCGTATGCTCATCCAATTCATCAACCGGATGATACGTTGCGAAAACCGTGCTTTCAGATGGGCCGTACATGTGAAGCAGCTTGCCTTTTCCAACAGTCTGCAGCGCTTTTTTCACATGATCTACAGAAGCCCGTTCTCCCCCGAACATAATCTTGCGCAAAGTCGACAAGCATCTCGGATTCAAGTCCACAAGAAGATGGAACAGAGCTGTCGTGATCATGAGGATGCTGATGTTCTCCCGCTCAATAACGCGAGAAAGACGAGCCATGTCCAGAACGGTTTCTTTCGGAACGAGCACAAGCTTGGCGCCGTTTAATAGAGAGCCGAATACGTCAAACATAAATGCGTCAAATACATAATTTGAGAGTCCGATTATCGTATCCTGTTCCGTAATGCTGAGATAATTCGTCTGCTTAACCGTACGCAGAATATTGGCATGTGTCACAATATTTCCCTTTGGCGTTCCTGTCGTTCCGGATGTATACGTCAGGTTGGCCACCGCAGAATCAAACGGCAGAGCGAGATTTTGCGCATCGCTGTGATAGCTTTCATCCTCATCAGCGAGCACGATGACACCCTTGAATTCAGCTTTTTCCGCTAACGCCTTTAATTTCGACTGGGTGAGAAGCACTTTCGCTCCGCTGTCTTGGAAGAAATGCTGCATCCGCTGAATCGGGTGTTCCGGATCAATCGGTACATAAGCCGAACCGGATTTTAATACCGCCAGGATGGACACAATCATGTCCATTGACCGTTCACATAGGACGGCCGCTGTCCTGCTTTCGCCGGCTCCCATTGAAAGAATGCCGCGCGCTAAGCGGTTGGCCCGTTCATTCAGCTCTCGATATGTGAGCGATTGCCCTTCATATTGAAGTGCCGGGCGATCCGGCGTTTTGGCAGCCTGCTCCTCAAACAGCTGAACAATCGTTTTGTCTTTCGGATAAGGCGTTCTTTCCGGGTTAAACTGCTGAACTTGTGAGGCGGCTTCCTCTTCAGAAAGAAGGTTGTACTCAGAAATCTGTTTCTCAGGCTCAGCAACTACATCTTCAAGCAGGCGCGCAAAATGCGTGAGCAGCCTGTCTGCCGTGCTTCGTTTAAACAGTTTTGTGCTGTAGTCTAAATCAAGATCAATGCCTCGGTCCGTTTCTCTTGCCTGAATCGTTACATCAAATTTGGCAATGTTGAAGTTGGTTTCATGAATCGACAATGTCAAATCACCGACAGCCGGAATGCCCGCCGCCGCGTTTTGGAGACTGAACATCGTGTCAAACAACGGATGTCTGCTTACATCACGCGGGATGTTCAGGTCTTCAACAAGCCATTCAAATGGATAATCCTGATGAGAAAAGGCATCCAGAACCTGCTGGCGCACACGTGTGAGCAGGCTGTTAAAAGTCTCATCCTGCTTCACTTCGCTGCGAATAGCGAGCGTATTAACGAACATTCCGACAATGCCCTCTGTATCAGAATGATGTCTGCCCGCTGACGGAGTGCCGACAATGATGTCATCCTGCCCCGTATATTTAGACAGGAGCGTATAGTAGGCTGACAGCATGACCATATAAAGTGTGGCGCCATTTTTTTCAGCTAAACGATACAGGCGATTCTTTAACTCTGCATCCAGCTTAATGGAAACCCGGTCTCCTTCAAAGCTTTGGACAGGCGGTCTCGGATAATCGGATAGAAGCTGAAGCACGGGAAGCTCACCCGCAAAGGCTTCCTTCCAATACGCCCGATCCTTTTGGTATCCTTCAGCAGCCTGCGCGCTTTGCCAGACGGCGTAATCTTTATACTGAAGGCGAAGCTCAGGAAGCTGTTCACCGCGGTAAATCTGTGCCAGTTGCTCCAAAATAATGCCGATGGAAACACCGTCAGAAATCAAATGGTGCATATCAAACAGAAGCATATGACGGTTTTCTTCAAGCTCCATCAATCCGACTCTCAACAGCGGCGCTTTCGATAAGTCAAACCGGCGGACAAAAGAAGTCATAACCTCCTCATTTGAACGGCCGCTTCTTTCAATCATCTCGATGTTGAACTGGACGCTGTCATGAATTTTTTGTCTCGGTATGCTGCCTTCAAGCACAAATGATGTCCTCAGCGACTCGTGGCGGCTGATTAACCTGCCAAATGCTTGTTCCAGTTTTTGAATGTTTAAAGGCCCCTCTAAAATAGCTGCCGCCGGCATGTTATATCCGACTCCCGCATCCTCGAATTGGCTGACAATGTACGTCCGCTGCTGCGCCAGAGAAAGCGGGTAATGCTCCTGTTTTTCAGCCGGCTCAATCGCCGCAAACGTCCGGCCTTCTTTACGCTCGGCCGCCTCAGCAAGAGCGGCGATGGTCGGATGCTCAAACACATATTGCAGCGGGATGTCAGCGCCCGTTTCCTTATGAATCTTTGTTAAAAGCGTCATTGCCTTCAATGAATGACCGCCCGTTTCAAAGAAATTGTCAAAGACCCCGGCTTTCTCAACGCTCAGCACTTCCTGCCAAATCTCGGCGATTGTTTTTTCCATTTCGTTTCGAGGTGCGGTATACGCTGTTCCCCTTACCGCTTTTACCTCAAGCGCAAACAGCTTGCGGCGGTCCACTTTTCCGCTTGGCGTGAGCGGAATTTCTGTGATTTCTGTGATGTAGTTCGGCACCATGTAGTCAGGAAGGTGTTTTGCCGCGTGTTCCCGCAGACGCGCAGGAGCAAATTCGCTTCCCGCTTTTTGCACAACATACGCACAAACCTCAAGATTTCCTTGGGTATCAGGCTTCGCCAAGACGACAGCTTTGGCAACATAAGGCGCCTGCTGAAGCACGGTTTCAATTTCTCCAAGCTCAATGCGGTATCCGCGAACTTTGACCTGATCATCTTCTCTTCCTAAATATTCGATCGTTCCATCCGGAAGCCAGCGCACCACATCTCCGGTACGATACATGCTGTCACCGGGCACAAACGGGTCTTGTGAAAATTTCTCAGCTGTCAATTCCGGGAGGTTTAAATAGCCTCGTCCAACACCGTCACCCGCGATATAAAGCTCACCCGCCACGCCTTCCGGCTGCAGACGGCCTTTTTGATCCAAAATATACAAGCGGTTATTCCCAAGTGCTTTCCCGATTGGCACATACGCTGATTGAACTGTACTGTCCGGGTGAACCGGATGAACAGATGCATCCACACACGTTTCAGTCGGCCCGTACACATTGGTCAAACGAGGAACGGCACCCGCTTCTTGAAACAATGTCAGAAGCTTGTCCGCCACAACAGAAGAAAGACCTTCCCCGCCAATCAGCAGGTGTTTGAGCTTAAGACCAGTCAAATCTCCCGCTGCTATCAGCATTTGCAGATGGGCCGGTGTTCCGTCCGTCGCCTCAATTCCGTGTCTGCGGTAATACTCCGCAAGAGCAGCGCCATTCGTCACCGTTTTCTTCGGTACAATATAAAGAGTCTGTCCCAAAAGGAGCGACGCGAAAATCTGTTTCACTGACGCATCAAAGTGGAACGGCGCAAGCAATGCCATCCGCAGGGTCTGGCTCTCACTCTGATAAATGGTCTGCTGCAGAGATTCAACCAAATGATGAACCTGGCGATGCTCGATCATCACTCCTTTTGGACGTCCGGTTGTTCCCGACGTATAAATAATGTAGGCAAGATCACCAGCATTCACATTGACATCCAAAATAGCATCAGCACCGCTTACAATCGCCTGATCAAAGTCAATAAGCTCAGCAGATGCATCTGGGGACGCAACCTTCGATTCAGTCAAGACGAAGTCCGCACCGCAGTCCTCCAAAATAAATTGGATGCGCTCTGCCGGAAACTCGGGGTCAATCGGCACATAGGCTCCGCCGGCTTTTAAAATCCCCATGATGGCCGTGATCATCCGTTCAGAGCGTTCGAGCAAAACGGCAACCGGGCTGTCTGCACGGACCCCCTTCTCTTTCAGCACATTGGCAATGCGTGCGGATTGTTCATGTAACGTTCGATAAGACAATGCACGATCTTCAAACACAACCGCAGGCTGATCAGCAAGCGATTCCGCCTTTTCTTGGAATAGCGCCGGAATCGTCATGTTCTTGCGGTAATTAACCGGTTCACCGCCAGCCCGCAATAGCAGCCGCTCTTTCTCCGCCTCAGAAATCAGCGTCAATTCATCAATCGTATGATCCGGGTGCGTAAGTGCGTTCTCAAGCAATGTCATCATGCGTTCACAAACAATTTTAATTTCTTCACGTGTCATGAAGTCAGTACGGAAGTCAAAGTCAATTGTAAGTTTCCCAGTATCCCATCGATCCTTCACATGAATCGAAACATCATTTAATCCGCTTCCGCTGAAAATGGGCTCAGTCAAAAAGGCTAGATTCTCTTCTTTCTGCCACTGCATCACCTGATATTCAAGAGAAACGGTAAACAGCTTTGTCACAGAGCTATTTGTTTCACGAAGATCATTGATGAGAAGATTATACGGGTACTTTTGATGCCGAAGAGTCTTCATTAAATCCTTCATCCGGTCTTTAACAAAATCAAAAAACGCCTGTCCGCCGTCAATGTTTGCCCGAAGCGGAACCGTAGAAACAAACATGCCGAGCATCTGCTTCTCTTTCGCATTTGTCCGGTTGCCCATAAATGTACCAGTTACCACATCATTCTGCCCGCTGACTCTGTACAAGTAGGCGGCAAGCACCGATTGAAATACCGATAAAACGCTGACCTTGTGTTCCTCACAAAAGGATAAAATCTGCTGATGCAGCGCCTCAGGCACATCTTGAGAGAATCTCTCAGCATCTAAACTTCCGCCTGCAGGAGCATTCCGTTTCATGGAAACGAGTTCAGGCACCGTCTCGAATTGCTTGTTCCAGAACGCTTTATCTTTTTCAAACCGCTTTGATTGAGCATAGTCCTGTTCAGACAAAACATGATCGATAAATGAATGCGAGATTCCTCTTTTTGTTTCTGAGCCGCCTGCTAATTCCAAGTAAATATGCATAATGGCGTTTCCGAGAATGTTCATGGAGATCCCGTCAGAAATCACATGATGAACATTTGCATAAAACCATACTTCATTTTCTTTGATGGTAAACAAGGAAAACCGGAATAAGTCACAATCGTACAGAGGCAGAGGTTTTTTCGTTTCCTCCCGGCCCCATTGTGAAATGGATTCTATCGCATGCTGATCTCCAGTGGTGTCAGTATGTTTTATATCAACAGGCTTATACTCGCTTATATATTGAATGGGCTCTCCGTTTTCATCGAGACGCAAACGAAGACGCATTGCGTCATTTCTGCGGACAAACTCTTGGATCGCTTGCTCCACAAGCTTCCAGTCAATTTTTTCAGTTGAAACCAGCTTACCAATACCCGCAAGATTTGAAATACTCGTGTGAGGATAAAATTTTTCTGTATACCAAATTCGTTTTTGTGCATCAGTTAAAGGATAAAAAGTTATTTCCATATTATCTTACCTCCCCTAATCTTCAATAATTTGTAACATATGCAGGATGATTTCTCTTTCGTATCCATTGACAACTTTTGAATCTAATGGACTAACTGATCAAAAAGCCGAAAGTACTACATCTCAAAAGCGTTGCATCCAAACAAAAAAACAACTACCGCTCTTAAAAGCGGATGCCGTAAGCCTTTATTGCGGGCGGCCGGCACAGGCAGATAAAGACTGCAGTTTCTTTTTCACCAAAGAGAAACATTTTTGCCTAATTCTTCATTGTTTTCAATATTTTTAACCTTTCTAACGTTCACTTTAAATGAAAAAATTGTTTTTATCACCGAAAAATGGGTGAAAAGTTCCATGCGGGATACCGAAAAGATTCCAGTTCTTTTACAGGGGTATTTTTGCGGGATACCGCAAAAATTTCCACTAAACATTATTTACAGAAAAATAAAAATTTTTAAATTAAACCACTTCGCTACAGCCCATTTACTGTTGGAAGCCATTTACAATCTTTACATCCCATATGTTTACCGCCCAAAAACCAAAAAACAGGCAAAAAAAAAGACACCCTTAACCGAGAGCGCCTTACAACGATTCCTTAATGACATTTTTGTCGATATCAATCAATTCCATATAGCCTTTCCCCCACTCATACATGGCATCAAGAATAGGCATCAGGCTTTCTCCTTGCGGGGTCAAGGAATATTCAACCTTCGGCGGGACAACCGGATACACTTCCCTGTGAACAATCATATCCTGCTCAAGCTCTCTCAGCTGATTCACGAGGATTTTCTGCGTAATATCAGGAATCAAAGCTTTTAATTCATTAAAACGTTTTGTGCCTTCTTTTCCTAAATGCCACAAAATAAGCATTTTCCATTTACCGCCGATCACCGCTAGCGTCAATTCCTTCTCACAATTAAACCTTTTGTCGTCCATCCGGCTCAAAAGAAATCCCCCTTAGTATACTTTTTATATGTTAGATACGTATCATCACTTACTTACTTTTTAGCAGGCTCTTTTTATTATACTCACTCACAAAACCAAGCGAAAGAAATCTGATTGCCTCTTCTCACAGTATCCTTCAAGTAACTAGTTGACTTCAAAGTGCCTACTTCTCAGCTAAAGAAGGAACCTATAGAATGAGAAATAATTCGAATAAGGGAGTGGATCAACAATGGAATTACAGCTGGCATTAGACCTGGTAAATATCCCCGAAGCCATCGAGCTTGTCAAAGAAGTGGAACAATACATCGACGTGGTTGAGATCGGAACACCTGTTGTCATTAATGAAGGCCTTAGAGCCGTTAAAGAAATAAAAGAAACATTTCCGCAATTGAAGGTCCTGGCAGACCTGAAAATCATGGATGCCGGCGGATACGAAATTATGAAAGCGTCGGAAGCGGGAGCTGACATCATCACCGTGTTAGGAGCTACAGACGATGCAACGATTAAAGGTGCAGTAGAAGAAGCCAAAAAACAGAAGAAGAAAATCTTAGTGGACATGATTAACGTGAAAGATATTGAATCCCGTGCGAAAGAAATTGACGCACTCGGTGTTGACTACATCTGCGTCCACACTGGATACGATCTTCAAGCAGAGGGCAAAAACTCTTTCGAAGAATTAACGACAATCAAAAATACAGTAAAAAACGCAAAAACCGCAATTGCGGGCGGCATCAAACTTGATACACTGCCAGAAGTGATCAAACAAAACCCCGACCTTGTCATTGTTGGGGGCGGAATTACAAGCGCAGCTGATAAAGCAGAGACAGCTTCAAAAATGAAACAGCTTATATCCCAAGGATAATTCATATGAAAACGACTGAATACGTAACGGAAATTCTCAATGAGTTACACCGTTCAGCGGCTTATATTTCTAATGAAGAAGCTGATCAGCTTGCAGATCACATTCTTTCGTCCAACCAAATTTTCACTGCGGGTGCGGGCCGTTCTGGCCTGATGGCAAAATCCTTCGCGATGAGACTGATGCACATGGGCTTCAACGCTCATATTGTCGGTGAGGTTCTCACTCCGCCGCTCCGCAAAGGAGACCTCGTCATTATCGGCTCAGGATCAGGCGAGACAAAGAGCCTGATCAATACAGCAGCTAAAGCAAAAAGCTTACACGGAGTCGTTGCCGCTTTAACCATCAATCCGGATTCGAGCATTGGAAAACAATCGGATCTCATCGTCAAAATGCCCGGTTCTCCTAAAGACCGGTCAAACAGAAGCTATCAAACCATACAGCCAATGGGATCATTATTTGAGCAAACATTGCTGCTATTCTATGATGCAGTCATTTTAAAACTCATGGAGAAAAAAGGACTCGATTCTGAAACCATGTTCACTTACCACGCAAACCTTGAATAGCCTCACATAACCGGCCTGGAGATCAGGCCGGTTTTTGATATTCCTCTAAAATAAAACTTTAAACCCAAAAACCCGATAAGTAATATGACCTACAAATATACAAAGGGAGGAATTATATTGAAAAAGCAAATAAAGCTGAAGCTTGGAACTAAAATTCTCGGCTTGGTCTTCGCGGTCATTCTATTGTTTTCTCTATCAGTCGGCGCCGTGATGCTTAAGGACATTACAAGCAGCATGAAAAAAATGGCCACTGACAAGGCGAAAGGCGATCTTGCTTTAAGCAGCACGTATATTGACGACGTGATTTTAGGGAACTGGGAGGTAAAAAACGATAAGCTGTATAAAGGCGAGACACAAATAAACGGAAATGAAGACATTGTTGATCTGCTTGGCAAAAAAACAGGTGACACCGTAACGATTTTTCAAGGAGATACACGGGTGGCAACCAACGTAATGAAAGACGGCGAAAGAGCTGTCGGCACTCAAGCTTCTGCTGAAGTCACTGACGCTGTTTTAAAAAACGGGAAGCAATTCTACGGACAAGCAGATGTGGCGGGCTCCTCTTATCAAACAGCATATATGCCCTTAAAAGATAAGGAAGGCAACATTATCGGTATGCTGTATACAGGAGCCAATCAAAGCATTTTAGCATCGCTTACCCAATCGCTGTTCACTCAATTCGCTATCGTTCTCGCTGCAGTTATTATTATATCTGTCATCCTTGTTCTGCTTTTCACCAGAAGAATCAATCGGCGGCTAAACGTGTTAAAATACGCCTTTGAAAGCGCCGGAAACGGAGATATGACAATAGAAGTTTCAGACAAGTCCGCTGATGAGTTAGCAGAACTGAGTGTTTACTATAATAAGATGAGAATGAAGCTGAATCAGACAATCCAAACCGTACAGCAATCGGCCCTTCAGCTTGCATCAGCCTCTCAGCAGCTTTCAGCCGGAGCTGATGAAACAAATCAAGCTTCAGAAAAAATCACAGAAGCTGTTCAGCATATTGCAAACGGAGCAAAGCATCAAATCACACGAATTGAAAACAGTGAAAAATCACTGGAGCAAACAACGGCTGACATACGGCAAATTTCTTCAAATACTGTTGCCATTGCTGAGAAAGGACAGCTTGCGCAATCTAAAGCAGACATTGGCCAAAAAGAAATTTCAAATGTTCAGGCACAAATGGATACCATTCACCATTCGATTGAAAAAAGCGGTGAGATCATTCAGCAGCTGGACGGCCGCTCTAAACAAATTGAACAAATCTTATCTGTCATCACCCAAATCGCCGATCAGACAAACCTGCTTGCCCTTAATGCGGCAATTGAAGCTGCCCGAGCCGGAGAACACGGCAAAGGCTTTGCCGTTGTTGCTGATGAAGTTCGCAAATTAGCAGAGGAATCTCAACGGTCTGTCGGACAGATTTCCAAATTAATCGCTGAGATAAAAAATGATATGACTGTATCTGCGCAGTCTGTTGAACATGTGAAAACAGAAGCTGCTGAAGGTGTAAACATGATCCACCGCACCAGAGACGCATTTAAAGAAATTGCAGCCGCAACAGATGAAATTACTGTGGAAATCAGCGATCTATCAGCATCTGTTACCAACATTTCAGCAAGCACGCAAAAAATAAATGAATCCTTTGCCGCCAATACAACAGACATTAAAGAATCAACAGAAAATACCCGGCAGGCAGCAGCTTTAACAGAAGAGCAATTTGCTGCAATGGAAGAGATTACTGCAGCCTCGGAAACGTTATCCCATTTAGCTGAAGAGCTTACCGGTATCATAAGCCAATTTAAAATGATTAATCAACCTGAAAACAGCTTATAATCTCGTATTAATATTTCAATTTGATAACGTTATTTTCTTAAAAATGAATATTTCGATCTGCTAAAATGACGATTCCTGCAATAAACCTAAGGCAAAACAAAAAATGTTAATCTTTACACCAAGCCCTTTCTGCATTACTCTTGGAGCAGTTTTAAAAGTTGCTGACGCGGGAGGTGATCATCACGAATGGACATTATAAAAACTTTACTTCTCGTAATAGTTGTCATAGCAGCTGCAGCTGTTGGCCTGATTAAGGGAGACTTTTTCTCAGACGAACAAAAAACGTCTCAAACAGAAGAATATGACGAAACAATAGCCTTCCCTTCTGAGCGTTATCCTGAGACAGCAAATCATATCAAGGACGCAATAAGTGAGGGGCATTCAGATGTGTGCACTGTAGACAGAGACGGAGCTGAGGAACGCCGCGAACAATCATTGAAAGACGTACCTACCAAAACAGGGTATGACCGAGATGAATGGCCAATGGCCATGTGCAAAGAAGGCGGTGAAGGGGCTTCTGTAGAATATATTTCTCCCGCTGACAATCGCGGCGCAGGCTCCTGGGTCGGGCATCAGCTGACCGATTACCCTGATGGCACAAAGGTTTTATTTACGATTCAGTAAACAGTTAAAAGAGGAGGAACAGCACATTGATCAAATCATGGAAGCCGCAAGAACTGACGATTTCATATCATCAATTTACTGTATTTCAAAAGGGTTCTGCACCGCCTGTCATCGATTGGACAGATGAAGCGATTGAAAAAGGATATGCGGAAGCGGACGAAGCCATTTCGTTTGAGGCACAGCGAAATTCAAAGGTATATATTCTTTTACGCCTTAACAGTTCAGAAACTGTAGCATCCTATGAAAAAAAAGTGACTGTTCCTTTTCACGTCACAAAAGACGGAATTGAAATTGAAAGCATCATGTCCAAAAGGCTCTCCTTTGACCTGCCTAATGGGAACTATCAATTCACATGCTACACTGTACCGGCTGAGCTGTCAGATCTGCATGCTGACACTTACATCATTGATGCTGTTTCCGTCTAATGAAAAGCCCTGAGAGGAATACTCTCAGGGACTCTTTATATATTTTCTCCATTTTTCTTAATAACGTCCTGATACCAATAAAAGCTTTTTTTCTTCAATCGTTTTAAGTCATATTCATTCTCTTCGTCACGATTCACATAAACAAAGCCGTATCTTTTTTGATAACCGTTCAGCCAGCTTAACAGATCAGTAAATGACCAGCTGCAATATCCGATCAAATCGACTCCATCACTAATGGCCTGTCTGCATTGCTCAAGATGCGATCGCAAATAATCAATTCTATAATCATCATGTATAGTGCCGTTTTCAACTTTATCGAATTCTCCTAAACCGTTTTCTGTAATAAACACAGGAAGCTGATAACGTGTGGTAATACGGCGAAGCCCGATACGCAATCCTACCGGATCAATCGTCCAATCCCAGTTGCTCGTTGTTAGGTTCGGGTTTTTCTTAGTTTTAAATAGTCCCGGCATCCCTGTTTCCTGATTGGTCCCTTTTTGTCCTGTCGTATTCATTTTCCCTTCTGAAACACCGTCGAGCGGATTTCGTTCGTAAGTAATCGTTTGATAATAGTTGACACCTACAAAATCCGGCTTCCCTTTGGCAAGCAGCTCCATATCACCCGGTTCGACTGTCGGCGCCCATCCCTGTTTTTCTAAATAGCGGAAAGGAATTTGCGGGTAGGTTCCCCAGCAGTACATATCCAGCCACCAATTATTCATAAATTCTTCAGCATTTTCAAATGCCGTAATGTCCTCTGGATGACTGGTTAAAGGGTATGCGGGAGAATAAGCAAAGCTTGGTCCTATTTTGCCTTCGGGCACATATTTTCTGAAGGACTCAATGGCTTTCGCATTTGCCAGAAACGCAATATGATTTGCTTCGTAAAATCGTTTTCTGTCCTTCACGCCAGGCGGATGCATAGCTGTTAGAAAGCCGTGATTAAAATTGTAGTTTTGTTCATTTAACGTTACCCAATATTTCACTTTCTGCCCAAAGCGTTTATAAAGAGTAATGCAGTAATGATTAAAATCCTCTATGATGTTTCGCGACTCAAATCCGCCATACTCGTCCATAAGCGCCTGAGGCAAATCCCAGTGATATAAAGTCAAAACCGGTTCTATGTTATGAGAAAGCAATTCATCAATCAGGTTATCGTAAAATGCCAGACCGGCTTCATTGATTTCTCCTTTTCCTTTTGGAAAAATACGCGGCCAGCTGACAGAGAATCGATATGCCTTCAGCCCCATCTCAGCCATCAGAGCGACATCTTCCTTATAACGGTGATAATGGTCAACTGCAACATCACCATTGGTGCCCTTAAACGTTTTGCCGGGGATTTTCGTAAACACGTCCCATACAGAAGGGCCTTTGCCATCTTCGTTCCATGCTCCTTCAACCTGGTAAGCTGCTGAAGCCGAGCCCCATAAAAAATGTTTCGGAAAAGATTCTGGATGTTGATGGATCATTGTGTTAATCACTCCTGAAGTATTTGATAAACCTATCATAGGCTATGAAACGCGTTTCATAGCAACACGATGTTAATCTCGGAACAGCTCAGCTAATATTTTCTCTCTTTGTTCAAGAAAATACCTGGTTAACTGGACGTGTTCAGTGCTTTCGTATTCTGTATGATGTATACTGCCCCCGTCAAAGCTGAAAATGTCAGCATTCGGATAACCCAGCAAAATTGGGGAGTGAGTGGCAATGATGAATTGTACATTTCCACCCTTCACTAAATCGTGTATGACTCTCAAAAAAGCTAACTGCCGTGCGGGAGAAAGTGCGGCTTCAGGCTCATCTAAAAGATAAATGGCTTTTCCTTTAAAACGATGATGGAACAGCGACATAAAAGACTCACCATGCGATTGCTTGTGCAGCGGCCTTCCGCCATAGGAGAGATATGGCTGCGGAGCATCTCGTTCCACTTCATCAAGGTGAAGAGAAAGCTGATAAAACGATTCTGCTCTTAAGAAGAAACCATTTGTGATCTTAGGAAGCCATGATAAACGTATGTAATCTCCCAAATGAGAGTCTGACTCCTGCAATTCATAGATATTATTACGGCTGCCGCCCGCTGTATTAAATTCACACTTATCCGCAATTGCTTCAAGTAAAGTTGATTTCCCCGAGCCGTTTTCTCCGACAAAAAAAGTCACTTCTTTGGCAAATGAAATATCGTGTAATTGACTTACAGCAGGGATAGTGAATGGGTATCTGTCAAAGGACGGGATCTTATCTCTAAGGAGTGTGAGCTTTTTTAAATACATAGCTTCTCCTCTCGCGTTAAATGAATATATTCAAAAAAATCTTTTGAGCTATAAGAAAGCGTTCTTACATTCCAAATTGTATATTTGCAGTATATTCTTTTTAACGATAATGAAAAAGCCTCCAACCTCAATTGGATGCTTAAAGCCTAATGTCTCTTTTCAAATTTATGCTGATGAGAATGGCGTTTCGGAACAAAGCCATTTTGTTTCATCATTTCAAAGTGTTGGACCATGTGATTTTTGATGTGATCTCCTTTTTCTTTAGGCAGAACGCCGTATTCTACATACTTTGAGATGACATCCTTGCGTTTTTTTAATATGTCTGCTTCCAGCTGTTCAATTTCTTTCTTTTGCTGTTCAGTCAGTGTAACGTTTGCAGGCGGCTGTTGCTGTTGTTTTTCCGCCGCTTCTGCTGTGCCAGTTAAAGAAATAACAGCCGCGGCAATGAGCATTCCGATGATATTGACATTCACTTTTTTCATCCAGTTTATTCCTCCTATCTTTTTTTATATATTTTGCTTCATTGTGTTTTTTATGTATACAAAATAAAAAGAGCGAACCATTATTCGCTCTTTCTGATCTGTTCGTCCGTATAAAGTTCTTCTTCTCCCGGTGCTGCGTAAGTAACGTATGTTCCTGCGATAAAATCATGCAGCGTCCGTTTGTCTTCTCTCAGCCCGATCATAAACAGGCTGACAATTAAACCGAGCCCGAAGGTTATGCCGTAAACCAGGGCGGCAATGATGACTCGCATAATCATGGTTACCAGGCCAACCTGTGACCCGTCTTTTTTTACGATTCTGATTCCGCAAATCCTTTTTCCAATGAGATAGCCTTGCCAAAATACCGGCAGCAAAATAGAGTACAGCAAAACGACCATGCTGATGATCATGCTGTCGTTCGGGTCTTTTCCTGTGATCAGCCAATAAATCAGCAAAAGGGGCACCGAGACAATAATGTAATCCAGTAATGAAGCTCCTAGTCTGATCCAAAATCCGGCCGGTTTGTAGATGTTCATGTAACTCCCCCATTATGGTTTCAATTTGACTTTGATGTTGCTGTCTTCTTTCTTATCGAATATATCATACGCTCTAGGGGCATCAGCAAGACTTAATTTGTGCGTAATGATATCAGGCGCAGCCGGAATCCCGTTTTATCCAAATGAAGATCAGAGCCGCAAATACCTGTTGCCGTAATTCTGATATTAGCATCTCTTACCTCCTGAATCCGGGGAGCTTCAACCTCTTTGCTGCTTTTTAACTCACAGGCTCATTTGTATACACAATTCGAACTTTTTGAAAACGCCATCAACATATTGCAACCCCCTATGTTCAATGCTATCTTTTTAGTTGATTAACAGATTGGGGGAAACATAGGTGAAATCATTTAAGCAATCAAAAGCCGTTATCTTTAGCTTAACAATGGCTTTCTTTCTTATATTGGCAGCCTGTTCCGGCAAAGATGAAGCCGGTTCCAAGGATACAGGCTGGGAGCAGATCAAAGAAAAAGGAAAAATCGTCGTTGCTACGTCCGGCACACTTTATCCTACGTCCTATCATGATACCGATTCAGGTAAGGATCAACTGACAGGCTATGAGGTTGAAGTTGTTCGAGAAGCGGCTAAGCGTCTCGGGCTGAAAGTCGAGTTCAAGGAAATGGGTATCGACGGGATGCTGACAGCGGTGAACAGCGGCCAGGTTGACGCTGCCGCCAATGATATAGATGTGACAAAGGACCGCGAGAAGAAGTTCGCGTTTTCTTCTCCTTATAAATATTCATACGGCACAGCCATTGTCCGAAAAGATGATTTATCAGGGATCAAAACGCTGAAAGATTTAAAAGGGAGAAAAGCGGCTGGCGCAGCGACAACTGTCTATATGGACGTTGCCAGAAAATACGGCGCCCAAGAAGTTATTTATGATAACGCGACCAACGAGCAGTATTTAAAAGATGTTGCCAACGGCCGCACTGATGTCATCTTAAACGACTATTACCTGCAGACACTGGCACTGGCGGCATTTCCGGATCTTAACATCACGATCCATCCTGACATCAAGTACATGCCGAACAAACAGGCCCTTGTCATGAAAAAAAGCAATACTGAGCTTCAGAAACAAATGAACGAGACGCTGAAAAAGATGAGCAAGGACGGCACTTTGACAAAGCTGTCGAAACAATTCTTTAATAAAGCGGATGTATCAAAGAAACTGGATGTCGACGTTCAAGACGTTGACCTGTAATCAGACGCCATGATGTACAGCATTCAGTGGGAATATATTTTCAACACACAGCTGGCGATTGAATCGTTTCCTTATGTCATAAAGGGTATAGGGTACACGTTGCTTATTTCTTTTGTCAGCATGTTTGCGGGAACGGTAATCGGGCTGTTTATATCACTCGCCAGAATGTCTAAGATTGCCCTGCTGAGATGGCCGGCGCGTCTCTACATTTCTTTTATGCGCGGCGTTCCGATTTTGGTAATCTTGTTTATCCTTTATTTTGGTTTCCCTTATATCGGCATTGAATTTTCTGCCGTTACAGCCGCCTTGATCGGCTTTAGTCTCAACAGCGCTGCTTATATTGCGGAAATTAACCGTTCAGCCATTTCATCCGTTGAAAAAGGACAGTGGGAAGCTGCATCCTCGCTGGGTCTTTCATATTGGCAGACGATGAGGGGGATCATTTTGCCGCAATCGATCCGCATTGCGCTGCCTCCGCTCGCCAATGTTTTGCTCGATTTGATCAAGGCATCCTCGCTCGCCGCGATGATTACGGTGCCGGAATTGCTCCAGCATGCGAAAATTATCGGGGGCCGAGAGTTTGATTACATGACGATGTATATTCTGACCGCACTCATTTATTGGGCCATCTGCTCCGTTGCGGCGGCGTTTCAGAATATCCTTGAGAAGAAATACGCGCATTATCTTTAAACAAACGTTTCATTAAAAAAAGCCGCTCCGCAGGAGACGGCTTTTTCCTATTGATTCAGCTTCCATTTAAATGGATCTTCAAACAGCGACCAATCGGAATCAAACTCATATTCAGTCAGCAAACATTGATCAAGCTCATTTGTAATGGCTTCTTCGTCCAAGTCTGTTCCGATAAACACCAGCTGCGTCAGACGGTCGCCAAACTCTGGGTCCCAATCCTCTAATATTTCCGGCTCCTGCTGTTTGATTTGCTCCTGTTCAAGCTTCGGCATCGCCGCCACCCAATAGGATACCGGCTCAATCGTTACGGACGGGCCGGCTTGTGACATCAGAAGAGCGAGGCTGTTATGCGATGCGCACCAGACGATGCCTTTGGCACGGACAACATTTTTAGGCATTTGATCCATCCAGTGATAAAAGCGCGTTGAATGAAACGGCAGTCGTCTTTTATAAACAAATGAAGAAATGCCATATTCCTCGGTTTCCGGGGTATGGGCTGCATGGCCTGCTGTCAGCTCTCTTATCCAGCCGGCAGATCCGCTCGCTTCCTCGAAGTTAAATAGCCCTGTATGTAAAATCTCCTGCGGCTTGACGTTCCCTTTGACAGCGCGAATGAATTTAGCCCTTGGCTGCAGGGTGCGAAGGACTTTCTCAAGCTGTTCAAGCTCTTGCTCGCTGACTAAATCACATTTATTTAAGATCAGAACATCGCAAAACTCAATTTGATCGATTAGCAGGTCGGCAATTTCTCTTTCATCCTCTTCCCCGAGTGCTTCTTTGCGGTCCAGAAGGCTGTCACCCGACTGATAGTCATGCCAAAAACGGTTTGCATCGACCACTGTCACCATCGTATCTAACTCACAAAACTTTGTGAGATCGATTCCCAGCTCTTCGTCAATATAAGAAAATGTCTGGGCCACCGGGATCGGTTCGCTGATTCCCGTCGATTCGATTACGATATAATCAAACCGTCCCTCTTTTGCCAGCTTCTCCACTTCGACTAACAAATCCTCGCGAAGTGTGCAGCAAATGCAGCCGTTTGACATTTCCACTAGCTTTTCATCTGTTCTGGAAAGCCCGCCTTCCTGCTTAACCACCCCAGCGTCAATGTTTACCTCACTCATGTCATTTACAATAACGGCTATTTTTAAGCCTTCACGATTTTGCAAAATGCTATTGAGCAGTGTTGTTTTTCCCGCGCCAAGATAGCCGCTAAGTACTGTAACCGGAATTTTTTTCATGTGATCTCATCCTCCCAAAATAGAATCATTACGATTTAAATCATTTACTTCACCGTTTGTGTAATAGTGAATGCCGCTTTTCGCGCCCCAGAAATATTTCTCGCAGTCGGCCCGATTTCAAGTTCCGCAAAGGCACCCATCACGTATAACCCGTTCCCCCATTGCAAATCCTTGCCGACAATCGGAAAGCCGCAGCCGGCAAAAGGCAATTGCTCTGCTTGCGCTGCATTTTGAACCCACTCGAATCGGCTGATGTCAGAGGCAAAGCCTGTTGCCAGCGCGATATGTTCGAATGTGTATGACGATTCCTCTTTCTTCAGCTGTATGTGCAGCCGGCCGTCAGCTGTTTTTTGACATGATATCACTTCATCCTGAATGACCTTTATCCTGCCCTCTTCTCTATAGACAGCAAGCTTTCTTGAGATGTCCTTCGGGAAGGAGCCGCGATGTCTGGCGTTTGTGATCCATTGCCTTCTCTTTTGATAGTCTGACGTTTTGCTGAATCTTTTCATATATTTCGGGCCAAGCCAGCCCGGGTCACTGTCAAAATCATAGGTGCGAAATGGATGCCTCACGAACATCGTCACGTCGTGCCCGTCATCTGAGAGCTTGATGGCGTAATGAGCCGCCGTGATCCCTCCGCCCACAACTGCCGCTTTACCACCTTCCTTTCTTAACCCTTCCACATTCCTGTCAAACACATGGTAAATGCCGTTATTCTGAAATGGCTTTGTCCACTCCGGCCAGCAAGGCTGTTGTGAAAAACTTATGGCTAGTACAACTCTTTCGCCCATGATTGTTTCGGAGGCATCTGTCCTCACTTCCCACAATCCGTTTTTCCTTCTCAAGTCTGTCACCATACCTCTCTTCCACGCCTGATCAATATGTATCTCATCCAATACCGTTTCACAATGCTGATTAAAAAGCGATAAAGAGGGGCGCTTATACCTTCCGAAGAATACCTCCGGCCACTGGCTTTTATCCGCATACGTTTGCAGGCTGAACGGCTCGGTATCCATGTGATGAACCGATGGAGAGCGTAAATAGTTCATCCGAATGCGGCCCGTATTTCGTTTCCAGCACTCAAGAGGCTGTTCATGAGGATCAATGACTACAAGATCCTGGATAGACACCTTTCCGCTTTTCACCAGATACACAGCCAAGGTCGAGCCTTGAATTCCGCCGCCAATGATAAGCCATTTATACATAGGAGTAACTCCTCTCTGCACAAAACGTAATTATTACGATTTAAATCGTATGTTCTTTTTCCCTTTTTGTCAACTGCTTTCTATCAGCTGATCACAACTTTTGTGTGGTCAGGTATGTTTTTGTATATCCATTTCGCATCTGGAATGGCAAGTCTGATACATCCATGGGATGCTTTTGTCCCTAATTTTTTTGCTTCCTTTTCAATGACTTTCTTGTCCTTTGTCATGGGAACGCTGTGAAAAAGAAATTCTCCATGGTTTTTCCATGAGACCCAGTATTCCGCTCCTTCCTGATATCCTTCGGAGAAAAACCATTCTCCCCGTTCAGGCTCGATATGAAATGTGCCTTTCGGTGTGGCATCATTGGTTTGATCGAGTCCTGATGACATGATCATGGTATAGATGGTTTTGCTCCCGGCTTTGATGTAAGCCTTCTGCTGTTTCACGTCCACATCAATCCAGACATCTTTCAGCTGCTTGATATCGGGGTATTCACCGCCGGAAGGCTTAGTCCAATCAATGCTTGGTTTCTCCATTTTTGGCGCAACCGTTATATGTTTGTCTGTTTTCTTCATTTGAGATCCCGCTTTCTCTTCCGCATGAGAAGAACAAGCTGACAGCAGAATTACCGACGCAAAAACAGCAATAAATAAGAATGAAAGTTTCATAGTCATTCCTCCTGTTTTGAAAACCTAAGCTTCGCATAGGCATCGTGCAGATGAATTGATTCTTCGTTTCGGCATTCAATATCAAAGGCCGATACCCATTCAAGCTCATACAAGTCTGCGGCAATGAGACGGGCCAGATCCTCAACAAATCTGGGATTTTCATATGCTGTTTCCGTTACGGCCTTTTCATCCGGACGCTTTAGCACCGGGTGCAGCCTCGCGCTTGCATTTGATTCTGCAACGTGAAGCAAATCGGCTTTGACATCGACTGGGAGCAGTGCCGCCGGATGAATATCGGCCAAAATGCTGACCGTTCCTCTCTGATTGTGGGCACTGTATTCACTGATTTCCTTAGAGCAAGGACAAAGAGTCGTTACTTTCGCTGAGATACCGGCCCGCTGTTTAAACGGCTGATCTTCGTGGTAGGTGACAGACATCAGCATCTCAGCATGCATCAGCCCCGCTTTCTCCAGCATTGGACTCTTTCTTTCGAAATACCACGGAAACCGCACTTCGACGCAAGCCGAGATTTGATCCATGTTTTCTGCAAGCTCTTTCGTAAATTGCTGAAGGGAAGAAAAAGAGAGAACCCAGCCGTTTTGATGATAGCGTTGAAGCTGCTCTGTTAACCTGCTCATATTGATGCCCTTCTGATTCCGCTGCAGGCTGGCGGTCATGGTAAAGTTCGCTGCTGTCGTTTGCTGAAAAGGCTTCATCGCTGAGACAACAGTAACCGGGTGAGACACATTGGTGACACCTACTTGCTGAATATCAAAAAAATAGTCTTTTCTGATATTCTGAAGATCCTTCATGTTCTCCTTTTCCACAGGCTTTTGCCCTTTCATGGGACTGACTGACCCAAAATAGTGAAGACGCTCCGTTTTTCCCGGGAGCAGAATGTGCTGTTCCAATCAGAAAACTCCTTCCAATTTAAATCGTAATAATTACTATTTATTCTGATCGGTTCACGAGTTAAAATCAAGAGAAAGTTGAAAACAGCAAAAAAAGACACGCACAATCGCGTGTCGCCCATTCAAACATCAAACATCCGCCGGACTGCTTTCCGCGCTCCAGCTTTTTCTCCAGTAATATCCTGCGGCAATCACAAGCACAAACGCCAGCAATGCGATACAGGAAAATGTGATAAATCCGATGGCATATGTGCCTGTCATCTGTTTTAATGACCCTAAAATGTTTGGCAGAAAGAAACCTCCGATGCCTCCTGCTGCGCCGACGATTCCCGTCACCATTCCGATTTCTTTCCGGAAGCGCTGCGGGACGAGCTGAAACACTGCTCCGTTGCCCATTCCGAGTCCCATCATTCCGACAAATAAAAGGATGATAACCACTGAAAGAGACGGCAGACTGCTGACTCCGGCCATGCAAAGGGCCACAATGACAAACAAAACAGAAAGAACCTTCGTGCCCCCGACACGATCTGAAATCCAGCCCCCTACAGGCCGGAAAAAACTGCCGGCTGCTACACATAATGTGACGAAATCTCCTGCATGAATTTTTGACAGCTGGTATTGATCGACGAAGAATATCGCCAAAAAGCTGGACAGCCCCACAAAACCTCCAAACGTGACGCTGTACAGCAGACAGAAAAACCACGTTTCCTTTTGTCCGAACACCTGCAAATAGTTTTTGAGCGGCTGCGGTGCCGGTTGTTCAGGGGAATTCTTCGCCATGAAAACAAATAGAACAAAGACGATGATCAGAGGAAGAAGCGCAATTCCCATCACACTGTGCCAGCCAAACTGCTCTGCAAGCCGGGGGCCAAACAGTGTCGCAAACAAGGTGCCGCTATTACCCGCACCCGCTATCCCCATTGCAAGTCCCTGCAAATGAGGCGGATACCACCGGCTTGCCATAGGAAGCGCAACAGCAAAGCTCGCGCCTGCCACGCCAAGCAGAATGCCGATCGCATAAAGTTCAGTCAGCGACCGGCCTCCAAATGTCCCCCAAAGCAGCGGAATCATTGTCACCAGCATCCCGATGACAGCTGTTTTTTTCGGACCGATTCTGTCCGTTAACACGCCTAATATGATCCGAAACACAGACCCCGATAAAATCGGCACAGCCACGACAAGTCCTTTTTCAAAGGGAGACAGGCCAAAATCCTGAGAAATATAAACACCGAGCGCTCCAAGCATAACCCATATCATAAAACTTACATCAAAGTATAAAAACGAGCAGAGCAAAGTGGTTGGGTGACCGCTTGTTTTCAGTTCCGACAGCTTCATAACATTCCCCTTTCTTGACCCATTAAAAATTTCAATTTTCTGAATTAAGGATATATGACCTTATTTTTTCGGAAAAGACATGTGTAAGCTAATGTGACACGTTTAATGCTTTAACTGAGCATTGTGCCATAATTTTTGGTAGGAGAAAAACTTACAAGCTGAGGCAAAGGAGGTCTGGCAAATGAAAAAACAAAGATTAATCGTAGCAGGGAACGGAATGGCCGGAATTCGCTGTATTGAAGAAATATTGAAGCTTCATCGTAACATGTTTGAGATTGTCATTTTCGGCAGCGAACCGCATCCCAACTATAATCGCATTCTCTTATCCTCTGTTTTACAGGGGGAGGCAGCGCTCGATGACATTGTGCTGAACAGCAGTGAATGGTACGCCAAGCAAGGCATAACACTTTACACTGGAGAAACAGTCGTGCAAATCAACCCAGATTTGCAGCAAGTCACTACAGATCAAAAACGCAGCCTGTCCTACGACAAATTGATCCTGGCAACAGGCTCCTCCCCTCATATTCTCCCCATACCCGGGACAGACAAAGAAGGTGTTTACGGCTTTCGGACAATAGAAGACTGTCAAGCTATTATCAGCATGGCTGAACATTATCAAAAGGCAGCGGTCATCGGCGCCGGCTTATTAGGCCTTGAAGCGGCTGTCGGCCTGCGGCACCTGGGCATGGATGTCAGCGTCGTTCACCACTCCCCCAACATCATGCAAAAACAGCTCGATCAAACAGCGTCTCGTCTGCTGCGGTCTGAACTGGAACGAAAAGGCTTAACCTTTCTTTTAGAGAAAGACACAGCAGCCATTACAGGAGGCTCACGGGCAGATGGTATCCGATTCAGCGACGGTTCTTCGATAAAAGCAGACTTGATTGTAATGGCGGCTGGTGTAAGACCCAATATCCAATTGGCTGCATCAGCCGGACTCGCCGCAAACCGCGGCTTCATCGTCAATCAATTCATGCAGACGAGCAAACCGAATGTGTATGCCGTCGGGGAATGCGCCGAGCATAACGGAATGGTATACGGATTGGTCGCCCCTCTTTATGAACAAGGAAAAGTCCTCGCACAGCACATCTGCGGCCTTCCATGTGAAGGATATCATGGCTCTGCCCAATCGGCAGCCTTAAAAATAGCGGGAATTGATGTTTGGTCGGCAGGAAAGGTGCACGAAGACGCAGGCACGACGAGCATGAAGCTTCATGATGAACATGCCGGTTGCTACAAAAAAGCGCTCTTTGAGAACGACAAACTGGCTGGCGTTATTTTATTCGGAGACACACGCGATAAACAGCGGCTTCTCGACAGCCTTCTCAAGCAAAGAGACATTTCCATTGTCAAACAGCAGCTGATTGAACCGGATCAAACGGGCATTTCATTTGCAACCATGCCTCTCACTGAAACCATTTGCCAATGCAACTCAGTGACAAAAGGTCTGATTGAAAAAGCGGTGCACACGAAAGGCTTAAAAACGGTCGAAGAAGTCAAGCAGTGCACAAAAGCATCCGGCTCTTGCGGAGGCTGCAAGCCGCTCGTTGAAGACCTTCTGAAATACATGGCCAGCTGCGAATATACAGAACCAGCCGGCCAGCCTTCGTTTTGCGGCTGCACTGATTTGACGGAAGACGAAGTCATCGCCGAACTGCACCTCTGTCATTTCACTGATCCTGCTGAGGTAATGAATCAGCTTGGCTGGAAAACGAAAAACGGCTGCAATGTTTGTATTCCGGCGCTTCACTATTATATGGAATTGCTGCAGCCCGGCTATATCCAGTCCCCTAAAGCATCGGCCCAGGATACATGCACCCTCATTCCGCAAATGTACGGTGGACTGACAAATGCGAAGGAACTCAGAAACATCGCAAACATCATTGAGACATACGGTATCCCCTATGTTTCAATTACTCACGGCCAGAGGCTGAAGCTTTCCGGATTCCATCCAAATGACCTTGCAAACATCAAAAAAGAACTGAACATGCCGGCTTTCTCTCATCAGCACCGCCGCACGCTGCGAAGTGTCTTAGCATGTACGTGCGGAGAAGATCAATCTATTCAAAAGCTGGCAAGCCATATCGAAAGACATGCTGATATGCTTCCCATGCCCGATCACATATCGATCAGCTTGTCGTGTGAAAAAGACTGCACAACGGCAGCTATACAGGATATCGGCGCCATTCAAACACTAGAGGGCTGGGACATTTACACTGGCGGCATCCGGGGAGCACATGCCCGTTCCGGAATGCTGTTTTGTGTGACAGATAGCGAAGAAAATACTGCCATTATGATGAAAGGCCTTCTTCAATATTATCGCGAAACGGCTCACTACGCAGAAGCGGTTCATCAGTGGATTGACCGCCTCGGCATCATTCATATCAGAGAGGTATTATTTGAACAGGATTTGCGGACACAGCTGCTGGAAAACCTCCAAACAGACCTGTCATTGCTGCAAAATCAGCCTGTACAGTCTGGCGCAATGAAGAAAGGATGAGGCATTTTGACTGAACGACTGCTTAGATATTTCCGGGAAAAACAGCAAGACGTCCAATCAGAAAAAACATACGACACCCAATGTCCGTTTTGCAGCATGCAATGCAAAATGCAGCTTGTGGAACAAACCATCGTTACACGAAAGAGATATACAGCCATCGGCATCCACAATCCTACGACACAAGGCCGTTTATGCATGAAAGGGATGAATGCCCATCAACATGCCCTGCACGCCTCCCGTATCACCCGGCCGCTGCTCAAAAAAAACGGTGAATTTGTGCCTGTTTCCTGGGATGAAGCACTGAACTATATAAAGGAGCAAGTCACCCTGATCCAAGCCAAACACGGCCATGATGCGATGGCTGTCTACGGAAGCGCCTCGATTACGAATGAAGAGGCGTATCTGTTAGGAAAGTTCGCACGAGTCGGCTTACAGACAAAATACATCGATTACAACGGCCGGCTCTGTATGTCCGCCGCAGCAACCGGAGCCAACCAAACATTCGGAGCAGACAGAGGCTTGACGAATCCATTATCGGAAATCCCCCACTCCCGAGTGATCATTTTGGCCGGCACCAATATCGCAGAATGCCAGCCGACCATCATGCCGTATTTTGAACAAGCGAAAGAAAACGGGGCTTATCTCATTGCCATTGACCCCCGGGAAACAGCGACGACAAAAATAGCCGACCTTCATCTAAAAATCAAACCCGGGACAGACGCCGCCCTTGCCAACGGTTTAGTCAAAATCATTATAGACGAACAGCTCATAAATGAAGACTTTATTCGCACACGCACGAACGGATTTGATGAGCTCAAACAGCATATCGGTGCTTTAAATCTGGAAGACATCGCCGAGCAGACAAGTGTTCCTTTAGAGCAAATGCGAAAGGCCGCTATGAAGTTTGCCATGGAAACGTCCGGCATGCTGTTTACAGCCCGCGGCATTGAACAGCAAACCGATGGTACCGCGGCTGTGAGAGGCTTCTTAAATGTGGTGCTGATCACAGGAAAAATCGGCAAGCCTTACTCGGGCTACGGAGCGATCACCGGACAAGGTAATGGGCAAGGCGCCCGAGAGCATGGCCAAAAAGCAGATCAGCTTCCCGGCTACCGTTCCATCGAAAACGAACACCATCGGGCTTATATTGCAAAAGTGTGGGGAGTCAATCCGGATGAGCTCCCGCGAAAAGGCGTCTCAGCCTATGAAATGATGGAAAAAATCAACGATGGAGACATTAAAGGACTGTTTCTAATGTGTTCCAATCCAGCAGTCTCCAGCCCAAATGCCAACCTTGTCAAACAGGCGCTGTCAAAACTGACATTCTTTGTTGCAATCGACTTGTTTATATCTGAAACAGCGAAATTTGCAGATGTCATTTTGCCCGCATCCTCTTACTTAGAAGACGAAGGCACGATGACAAATGTGGAAGGCCGCGTGACATTAAGGGAAGCGAGCCGCCCCTGCCCGGGGGAAGCAAAGCATGATTGGCAGATCATTTGCGAGATCGCGTCCGTTCTCGGAAAAGGCCGTTATTTTCCCTACACGTCTGCGGAGGATATCTTTAACGAATTGAGAGAAGCAAGCTGCGGCGGAATCGCCGATTATTCCGGCATCACATACGACAGGCTCAGACAAGAAGGCGGCATTCACTGGCCGTGTCCGGAACCTGATCACCCCGGAACCGGACGCTTGTTTGAGGACTCATTTGCACATCCGGATCAAAAAGCGGCATTAAGTGTGATCCCAAACGAACCCGTTATTCCTAAAGAAAAGCCGACTGCCGAATATCCGTTGTTTTTAACGACCGGCAGGGTCATGTCTCATTATTTAACAGGTGTCCAAACGAGAAAAAGCGCCTCTTTGGCCGCAAGAGATTTTGAATCATTTATGGAAATCCATCCGAAAACAGCAGCGGCCTACAATATCGAGGACCGTGTTCTCGTGAACATAGAATCTCCTCGCGGAAGCATCACCGTCCGCAGCAAATGGTCAGAACACATCAGAAAAGACACAGTATTTGTTCCCATCCACTGGGCGGATGCCCAAAACGTAAATGACTTGATTGGTGACAGCCTAGATCCAGCGTGTAAAATGCCCGGTTTTAAGGTATGCGCCGTCCGAGTCAGACCTATTTAAATTTTTCATAAAAATTTTAGAAATTTTCGTATATTTTGTTACATTTTATAACATGCATCTTAAATATTTCTTTTTGCTGTGCTACGCTGGGAAAAAACATTGATAAGGAGCGGATCATCTGATGGGGAAAAAACAGCTAGTTCTTATTGGTAATGGAATGGCCGGGGTAAGGGCCATTGAAGAAATACTGAGTGTTTCAAAAGACGAATTCCAAATCACAATTTTTGGTTCCGAACCGCATCCCAACTACAACCGAATCCTTTTGTCAAAAGTGCTGCAAGGCGATACAGATATCAAAGATATTACGTTAAACGATTGGAACTGGTACGAAGAAAACAATATACAATTGTATACCAATGAAACAGTCATCAAAGTGGACATAGAAAGCAAAACCGTCATCACCGATGCAGGCCGAATACAGCCTTATGATGAACTGATCCTGGCTACAGGTTCTGTCCCTTTTATCCTGCCGATTCCGGGCGCAGACAAAAAAGGCGTCACAGCTTTCCGGGACATAAAGGATACAGACACGATGCTCGCCGCGTCAAAACAATATAAAAAAGCAGCCGTCATCGGCGGGGGCTTGCTTGGCTTGGAAGCTGCGCGCGGCCTGCTGAATCTCGGTATGGAAGTCTCCGTTATCCATCTCGCTCCCTTCCTGATGGAACGCCAACTTGACGCAACGGCCGGACGCCTGCTGCAAAACGAATTAGAAAAACAAGGAATGACCTTTCTGCTTGAAAAGCAAACAGAAGAAATTCTCGGAGATGACCGGGTCGAGGGCGTCAGATTCAAAGACGGCACAAGCGTTGAAGCCGATTTAGTCGTCATGGCCGTCGGCATCCGCCCGAATACAGCGCTTGGGGCCGAAAGCGGCATTCCAGTCAACCGCGGCATCATTGTCAACGATTATATGCAAACCGAAATCCCGCACATTTATGCGGTCGGTGAATGCGCCGAGCACCGAGGAATCGCATACGGACTCGTGGCGCCGCTCTATGAACAGGCGAAAGTGCTCGCTAACCATATCTGCGGTGTTGAAACGAAACCTTATGAAGGCTCCGTTCTCTCCACACAACTGAAAGTATCAGGAGTCGAGGTCTTTTCTGCCGGTGACTTTCACGAATCAGACGAGAAAAAAGCGATTAAGGTCTTTGATGAACAGGATGGCATTTATAAAAAAGTCGTGCTGCGAGGCAATCAGATTGTCGGAGCTGTTTTATTCGGCGACAGCAGTGAGGGCAACCGCCTGTTTTCGATGATTCAAAAAGAAGCAGATATCTCTGAAACCTCTAAAATCTCAATTTTACAGCCTCTCAACCAAGAAGCGGGCACAAGTCTGACCGCTGCCATGAGCAATGATGAAATCATCTGCGGCTGTAACGGTGTATCAAAAGGAGCAATTATTCAAGCCATTCAGGAACAGGGCTGTTCATCAACAGATGAAATCAAAGCTTGCACCGGCGCGTCCCGCTCATGCGGAGGCTGTAAGCCGCTCGTAGAAGATATCCTTCAGTATACGCTGGGATCAGACTTTGACGCATCAGCCCAAAAAGAAGCGATTTGCGGCTGCACCTCATTGTCGAGAGATGAGGTAGTCGAAGAAATCAAAGCCAAAGGGCTGTCACATACAAGAGAAGTCATGAACGTGCTCGGCTGGAAAACGCCAGAAGGCTGTTCCAAATGCCGTCCGGCTCTTAACTACTACTTAGGCATGATCAATCCGTCAAAATATGAGGATGACAGAACATCCCGCTTTGTTAATGAACGGATGCACGCCAATATTCAAAAAGACGGTACCTACTCTGTCGTACCGCGGATGTACGGCGGTGTAACCAACTCTCAGGATCTTCGCAAAATCGCTGATGTCGTCGATAAATACGAGATCCCGCTCGTCAAAATGACAGGCGGCCAGCGAATTGACTTGATCGGCGTGAAAAAAGAAGACCTGCCAAAGGTATGGGCCGATCTTGATATGCCGTCAGGCTACGCGTACGGAAAAACACTCCGCACGGTAAAAACATGTGTAGGCGAACAATTCTGCCGCTTTGGCACACAAGACTCCATGGCCCTAGGCATCGACCTTGAGAAAACATTTGAAGGACTCAACACGCCTCATAAAGTGAAAATGGCCGTATCTGCCTGCCCGCGGAACTGTGCGGAGTCCGGCATTAAAGACCTTGGCGTGGTCGGCATCGACGGTGGCTGGGAGCTTTACGTCGGCGGAAACGGCGGAACCCATTTGCGTGCCGGCGACTTGCTGATGAAGGTGAAAACAAATGAAGAAGTCTTGGAATACGCAGGCGCTTACCTTCAATACTACCGGGAAACGGCAAACTACTTAGAACGCACGTCCGCATGGCTGGAGCGCGTCGGTTTATCCCATGTCCAAGATGTTCTAAACGATCCGGAAAAACGGCAGGAGCTGAACGACCGAATGAATGAAACGCTCTCTGTCCACAAAGATCCGTGGAAGGACTTCCTGGAAGATAAACAAACCTCTAAAGAATTATTTGAAAATGTCGTGACCACATCATAATGACAGAAACAAACATTGAGGAGGAATGGACATGGTGAACAAAGACGTCACAAAAGTATGTATCGGAAAAATCGAAGAATTGCCTGAACAATTAGGAAAAACAGTGTATATTGAAGATAAGGAGCTTGCGGTCTTTAAGCTTTCAAACGGGAGCATCCGCGCCATTGAAAACCGCTGTCCCCATAAGGGCGGCGTCCTTGCAGAAGGTATCGTCAGCGGCGAATATGTCTTCTGTCCGATGCACGACTGGAAAATCTCCTTGGAAGACGGAATCGTTCAAGAGCCGGATCACGGCTGTGTCAAAACATACGAAACGCTGATCGAAGGAGAACACGTTTATCTCGTATATTGATCAAAGACCGGATCACTTTTAAAGTGATCCTTCATTTTTTACAGTGACGGAAGGATGACATGATCATGAAAAACGGAATCGTATATTTTGTGGGCGCCGGACCTGGAGATCCAGGGCTCATCACCATAAAAGGAAAACAAGCGCTGGAGGAAGCGGATGTCATTTTGTATGACCGGCTCGCAAACCCAAAGCTGCTCGAATACGCATCACCTGACTGCCAGTTCATTTATTGCGGAAAACTGCCGGACCGCCATTTTATGAAACAGGCAGAGATCAATGCCCTGCTGATTGAAAAAGCGTCGGACGGATTAACCGTTGTCCGTTTGAAGGGCGGAGATCCCAGTGTGTTTGGCAGAGTCGGCGAGGAAGCAGACGCGCTCCACCAGCATGGCATCTGCTATGAAATGGTGCCGGGCATCACCTCAGGAATCGCCGCGCCGCTGTATGCGGGAATCCCCGTCACGCATCGGGATTTCGCTTCGTCCTTCGCCATGATTACCGCACATGATAAATCCTTAAAAGGCACGCCGAGCCTTGACTGGGAGGGGCTTGCCCGAAGCGTTCAAACGCTTGTGTTTTACATGGGTGTGAAAAACCTGTCATTTATTTGCCAGCAGCTCATCGCGTACGGAAAATCTCCTTCTGTCCCTGTCATTGTGATTCAATGGGGAACGTGGGGCCGCCAGCGGAGCGTAAAAGGAACGCTGCAGGATATCCATCAAAACATACAGGAACAGCAAATCACAAATCCCGCCATTATCGTCATCGGTGATATTGTAAACGTTCAAACACACAGCTGGTTTGAAAGCAAACCATTCATCGGGCAGCATATGATGATAGTCACTCATGGTGAAGATGAGCATACGCTGGCAGACAAGCTGCGCGCTTATGGTGCCGATGTCGTCGAATGGCCAAAATGGCGGACTGAAAAAATGCCTGTCAACGAGGATATTCTAGGACAGATCAGCACCTTTGAGGATATTTTCTTCACATCACGCCGTGCGGTTCACGAATTTTTTCAAGCGCTCGCGTCCAAACGAATCGACATTCGCCAGCTGACCGCACGCCTGAGTGCAGCGTCAGAAGCAGGAAAGGCAGAGCTTGCAAAACGTGGCTTCATCATATCCGAGCACCATCACAATTCACCTAAAAAGCTGATTGTCGGCAGCCGTCATTCAGTAGAAGAAATGCTGAAATCAGAGTCCTGTTTGTGCTATATCACCCATGAAAACGTCATAGATGAGCGATTCACCCGCATGACCGAGCGTACGATCAGTGAGTCTCCTCTGCACATGATCATTTGCCCCAGCAAGCAGTCCGCTCAGCAATTGGTCAGCGCAGGAGAAGAAATCGGCATTTCAACAGAACCGTCCGCAAGCCGCCCCCCTGTCATCTGTATAGGCGACGACACGCCCGCCGCTGCATACGGGTTTACTGCCGTACAAGACCATAAGCAATTATTTGCGTTTATACAAAATGAGCAAGTGGAGAAAAAGCTCCTCCACAGCTGATGAACAGCCTTTTTCCAAAAGGCTGTTTTTATTTATGAACCAATTTTTTGTGGTGGGTGGAATACATCGCCATATTTTCCGCCTGAGGGTCCAGATAAGATTTCGCACTGTTGACGGCAGTCGGGCCTTCTGTAAAACCGCCCGCAATCAATCTGAGCTTGCTTTCATAATAAGCCGCGTCCCCCGCAACAAACACGCCCGGAAGATTCGTCCGCATATGTCTGTCAGCTTTAATCCGGCCTTCTTCAATCTCGAGACCCCAATCCTTCATCGGGCCGAGATCAATTTTAAACCCGTGATTAATAATGAGCTCATCAAGCTCGATTTCCTCGGGATGTCCAGACGCCGCATGACAAACGGTGACGCTTTCGATGCGTTCATCTGTGCCGCTAAGATGTTCAAGCCGATAAGGAGTAAGCACCCGCACAGATGACTGCTTCATTTTCGTCACGCTGCTTTCCAGTCCGCCGAATTCCTCTCTGCGGTGCACGACAGTAACAGACGCCGCAATTGGTTCCAGCTCATTAGCCCAATCGACCGCAGTATCTCCCCCGCCAGAAATCACGACCCGTTTGCCTTTAAACGCATCAAGCTTCTCCACTTTATAATGAAGATTTTTTCCTGCATACCGGCTTGCATCCTGGCTGTCAAACTCATTGACCTCCAGCGTGCCCATGCCGACAGCCAAAATAACGGTTCTTGTATAGTGCTTCTCCCCCTCAGAGCTAGTCAGCACCATGGTTCCGTCAGCCAGACGCTCAAATCCGGTCACTCGCTGATTCAGCACAATATCAGGGTCAAACGTCGCCGCCTGCTCCTTCAGCTGTTCGATCAGCTGCTCCCCGGCAATCCCCGGTATCCCGCCAATATCGCGAATCATCTTCTCAGGGAAAAATAAAGACACCTTTCCCCCGAGCCGCGGCAAAAACTCGATCACTTTCGTTTTCAGCTCCCGCATGCCACAGTAAAAAGCCGTAAACAGCCCGATCGGCCCCCCGCCTATAATCGTGACGTCATACACCTCTTGATTTTCAGCCATCCGTCCTGCCTCCCGTTCCAAATCTATCATTAATGTTATTACGTTTAATTGAGAATGAATATCAATACAAAGTATATCATATTTCCCGAGCCTTTGTTTATTCATTTCTTCTCCTTGTGGTAAATTGTTGAAAACTCTATAATAGGCAGAAAACAAATGGGAGAAACAGATGAAAAGACAAGTCGACACGATCACTTTCGAAGGATACACACTGGAATATTCTATAACAGGCAGTGGAACCCCCATTCTTGCCATGCATGGCGGGCATTCAAATTGTTACGAGGAATTCGGGTACACGGCGCTGGTTGAGCATGAATATTCCATCATCACTCCTTCAAGGCCCGGCTATGGACGGACTTCAAAAGAGATTGGAAAAAGTCTAGCCGACGCCTGCCGTTTCTATGTGAATTTATTAGATCATTTACAAGTCGACAGTGTCCATGTGGTGGCCATCTCAGCAGGAGGGCCGAGCGGCATATGCTTTGCCTCACATTATCCGGAAAGGGTAAACACTCTAACCCTGCAATCCGCGGTCACCAAGGAATGGCTCACCCCCAAAGATACTGAATATAAAATGGGGAAAATCCTCTTCCGCCCACCGGTGGAAAAATGGATATGGAAGCTGATTTCTTTTCTAAATAACGCCTTCCCACGTTTCATGTTTCAAGCCATGAGCCCACAATTCAGCACACTATCGTTTCAGCGAATCAAGTCCATGATGGATGAAAAAGACATAGAAGCATTTCGGAAAATGAACAGCCGGCAGCGCTCAGGTGAAGGATTTCTGCTCGACTTGTCACAAACAGCCTCTATCTCTTCAAAAGAGCTGCAGGCCATCTCATGCCCCGTACTGATTATGCAAAGTGTTTATGATGGATTTATCGACAAGGCACATGCACATTATGCAAAAGAACATATTCCTGACGCTGTTCTCTGTTTGCTTCACTCATGGGGACACCTGATTTGGCTCGGGAAAGAAGCTGCTGAAACAGATAGAATCATACTTGAATTCATAGAATCCTAAACAAGGTGAAACGATCCTTCCTCCTCTTCCGTCAAACAATCAGTGCCTTTTTTCGTGATATAATCAGAGGCAGCTTACCATGAGCGGAGGTTTTATTGTGACAGCACAATCGTCTTTTCTTCAGCTGAATTCTATTTTTATCAGTATTTTAATAGAAGCCATTCCGTTTATTCTGATTGGCGTCATTCTGTCCGGAATCATTCAAATGTTTGTTTCTGAAGAAATGATTGCAAGGATCATGCCGAAAAACCGGTTTCTCGCAGTCTTATTTGGTGCGCTTGCCGGCATCTTATTTCCCGCCTGCGAATGCGGCATTATCCCGATTACGAGGCGGCTTCTGCTAAAAGGGGTTCCCCTGCATGCGGGCGTTGCTTTTATGCTGACCGCTCCTATCATCAATCCCATTGTTTTGTTTTCTACGTATATTGCGTTCGGGAATAGATGGAGCGTTGTCTTTTACCGGGGCGGGCTGGCGCTGGCTGTCTCGGTGATTATTGGCATCATCTTATCCTATCAATTTAAGGATAACCAGCTTTTAAAGCCCGATGAAGCCGGGCATCACCATCATCATCACCACACCCTGCTTCAAAAGTTGGGAGGGACCTTGCGTCACGCCATTGATGAATTTTTCTCCGTGGGGAAATATTTAATTATCGGCGCCTTTATCGCAGCCGCGATGCAGACGTACGTCAAAACATCCACTCTGCTTGCGATCGGCCAGAATGATGTATCTTCTTCCCTCGTGATGATGGGTCTGGCGTTTGTCTTGTCGCTTTGTTCAGAAGTGGATGCATTTATTGCGTCTTCCTTCAGCAGCACATTTTCTTTAGGCTCGCTCATCGCCTTTCTCGTCTTCGGTGCGATGGTTGATATTAAGAATCTCTTGATGATGCTCGCGGCCTTCAAAAAACGATTTGTTTTCCTGCTGATTACGTATATTGTCGTGATCGTCTTAGCGGGATCACTACTTGTAAAGGGGTGATTGGATGTTTCGTCTATTGGTGCTGATGGGATTTACATTTTTCTTTTATCATCTGCATACCTCAGGAAATCTAACAAAATATATCAATATGAAATATTCCTATCTGTCCTTTATTGCGATCTTCCTGCTGGCCATTTTGACAGCTGTTCAAGCGTATTTGTTTGTCAAATCGCCTGAAAAAGGCGGGCATCATCATGACGATGATTGCGGCTGCGGCCATGATCACGAGCATGATCATGAACAAAACAAACCATTTTATCAGCGGTATTTTATTTATCTTGTTTTTCTTTTTCCTTTGGTGTCAGGCATCTTTTTTCCGATTGCGACGCTTGACTCATCTATCGTCAAAACAAAAGGGTTTTCGTTTAAGGCCATGGAAAGCGGAGACCACTACTCCCAAACCCAGTATCTGCGGCCTGATGCCAGCCTGTATTATGCGCAAGACAGCTATGACAAGCAGATGAAACAGCTGTATAAAAAATATTCTGGTAAAAAAGAGATTTCTTTGACCGATGATGATTTCTTAAAAGGTATGGAAACCATTTATAACTATCCAGGCGAATTTCTCGGACGGACGATTGAATTTCATGGATTTGCGTATAAAGGAAACGCGATTAACAAAAACCAGCTGTTCGTATTGCGGTTTGGCATTATTCACTGTATCGCTGATTCCGGCGTGTACGGGATGCTTGTGGAGTTTCCGAAGGACATAAACATCAAGGATGATGATTGGATTCAAATTAAGGGCACTCTTGCCTCAGAATATTATCAGCCATTCAAATCCACCCTTCCTGTCGTGAAAGTGACAGACTGGAACACCATTAAAAAACCTGATGATCCGTATGTCTACAGAGGATTTTAATTGAAGACGAAACCAGTACAAGTACTGGTTTCTTTTTTATTTCTTTTTCATCAGCATCAAATCAAGATAGAGCTGGCATCGCGTTCTGAAATCGCTTAAATCGATGGATGTCATCTCAAGAATCTGCTTGATGCGGTAATTTAATGTGTTTTGGTGAATAAACAGCTGTTCCGCGGCTGGTTTTGTTTTGCAGTTGTTGAGGAGATAGATTTCCAGCGTCTTCAGCAGCTCGGTGCTGCTTTCTTGGTCTTTTGCTTTTAGTAAAGCTAAATCCTTATTCTCGTATTCCAAAAAGTCATTTTTCTGTTCAATGCTTTCTAAATAACGATAAATACCGAGCTTCTCATATTCATATGGAATGTTTTCCTGGTTGCCGGTTATTTCTGCGGCTTTAATGACTTCCAATGCTTCTGTATAGCTTTTGCCGAGCTTTAAGATGTGGTCATATTCGTTTCCGATACCGATATAGATAGGGGTAGGAATTTTTTGAAAGTGAAAATGTGTTAACAGCTTGTTAATGAATTCAGCAGCTGCTGAGGAGGCGGAGCTTTTTTGGGAAAAACTCGCTACGACGATGACAATATTTGATTCTATCGTTAAGACATGACTGACTTTATCCCGCAAATTCAGGTAAGACCTGATATTTTCCTTTAAATCTTCCACCGCTTCCCCATCCCCATTCGCGGCGTGCAGGATGACAACTGAAAACACAGAAGGCAGCACAGTGTTGATTCTCTCAGCTTCCCGCCTGAGCTCCTTTTCAGAAATAAATTGCTGATAGATAGCCCGTTTGATGAGGTCCTCAGCTCTTTCTTCCTTTTCCTGTTTCAGCTTGTTCGCTTTATAAATAATTTTTCCGACATGGAAGGAGGTCTCGTACAAAAAGTCGAGCTCTTCGTCTGTCAGATCACGATCCAGTTCCTGAATCCAGATGTAGCCCATGACTTCCCCTTTATGCTTTGCACTCACGACTACCCTCTGATTTAACCCAATGCTCTCAATTTTATTGACGCGAAAAGGCTCAGGTTCTGTTTTCAGCTTTTCAATGATCCCGTCCTTCAAAAACCTCTCAAAAATTTGAACCGGACATTTTTTTGAAAAAATAGTCTGCTGGTTCGCAGAATCAAAATGGTTAATATAGTAAGAATTGTAGGCTAACAAAAAGAAATCCGCGCTTTCCAGTATCACTGGTTTTTGCAGCTCATAGCTGATAAAGTCAATCAGCTTATCAACATCTGAAAATGAAAAAACTCTCTCTAAAAGCTCTTCCATACCTTTTTCTCCTATACTTTTTTTACTTTAATCATATCCATACGGGGTCTTTTTGTATAGAAAAAAATACGTTTGTTTCCAAAAGAAAAAACAGCGGTCTTAAAAGGAGAAAAGAGGAAAAAGGGACATCCCCTTCCTCCTCCTTTCAATCTTTATTGTGACATCGTATCTTGGTAGTCTTTAAACTGGTCTGTAACATCTTGTGACGGAGCCTGCGTCAATACACTGACGATATAGACAGATAATAGACTCGCAGCAAAACCAGGTATGATTTCATACAGAAAGTCCGAAAGACCGGCATTCGCCCAAATGATTACAGTTGCTGCTCCCACAATCATGCCGGCGAGTGCCCCCCATTTGGTCATTCGTTTCCAAAACAGACTGAGCAGTACAACCGGCCCGAATGATGCACCGAAGCCCGCCCACGCGTAGCTGACCAACCCAAGGATGGTATTGTTTTTCTCCCAAGCCAGAACTAACGCGACAATTGAAACAGCCAGCACAGCCAGACGGCCCAAAAACACCAGTTCTTTATCAGAAGCTGAGCGCCGGAACATCGACTTATACAAATCCTCTACCAAGGAGCTTGACGTAACAAGCAGCTGGGAAGAAATTGTACTCATAATGGCCGCTAAAATCGCAGAAATTAGAAAGCCTGTAATAATTGGGTGGAATAAAATATTTCCTAATTGGATAAATATGGTCTCCGGGTCCTTCAATGACATGCCCCGCTGATGGTAATAAGCGATCCCGCCCAAACCTGTCAGCACTGCGCCGACTGCCGAAAGAATCATCCATCCCATTCCGATTCTGCGTGCTCTTTTTATCTCTTTGACAGATGTAATCGCCATAAAACGCACAATGATATGCGGCTGGCCAAAGTAGCCCAAGCCCCAAGCAAACAGTGAAATGATGCCAAGAACACTGGTTCCTTTAAAAATATTAAACATATCAGGGTCCACAGAGCGGATCTCAGCAGTTGTTTCACCTATTCCTCCGGTGTGGAAAAACGTAACGATAGGAACGAGAATAAGCGCTGCAAACATAATGATCCCTTGAACAAAATCTGTCCAGCTGACAGCCAGAAAGCCCCCAAACAGGGTATACGCCACAACAACACCTGTCACCACCCACAAGCCGGTGTGATAATTCATTCCCAGGATGCTGTTGAACAAGACGCCGCCGGACACCATTCCGGACGATACATAAAATGTGAAAAAGACTAAAATGACAATTCCCGAAAACAATCTAAGGAGCTTTGTTTGATCTCCGAAACGATTCTCAAGGAATCCGGGAATTGTAATTGAATTCCCCGCTTTTTCAGTATATGTTCTCAGCCGCGGTGCGACGTAGAGCCAGTTCGCCCATGCACCAAGGCAAAGACCGAACACAATCCAAATACCGCTCAGCCCAGTTGAAAACATGGCGCCCGGAAGCCCCATCAGCAGCCAGCCACTCATATCGGCAGCTCCCGCACTGAGAGCGGTTACAGCCGGACCTAAGGAACGTCCTCCCAGCATGTAATCCGTCAGGTTTGACGTACGTTTGTAGGCAAAGTAGCCGATCAGCAGCATCCCCGCCATATAAATACAAATCGAAATAATCAGCTGTGTGTTTTCTATAGCACTTCCTCCTCTTTTTTATAGTATATGGATGAAATGGACACCCCCGCAGGGAGGATGCCCATTTAGTCCCGCTTTAGAACATTTCACTGATTGTTTTTGCCTGCATGTGCAGTGCCAGGTAATCCGGACCGCCGGCTTTTGAATCTGTGCCGGACATTTTGAAGCCGCCGAATGGATGGTAGCCAACGATGGCTCCTGTACAGTTGCGGTTAAAGTACAGATTTCCAACATGGAATTCTTGTTTTGCACGCTCAATGTGCTTGCGGTTGTTTGTGATTACCGCTCCCGTTAAACCGTACTCAGTATTGTTCGCCACTTCTAATGCTTCATCAAAGCTTGATACTTTAGAGAAAGCGACAACAGGTCCGAAAATTTCTTCCTGCATGAGTCTTGCTTTCGGATCAAGGTCAGCGAAGATCGTCGGTTTGATGAAGAATCCTTTTGAATCGTCGCCAGTACCGCCGCTTACTAATCGGCCTTCCTCTTTTCCGATCTCGATATAGCTCATAATTTTATCATAAGAACCCTGGTCAATGACAGGTCCCATGTAAACATCTGCGCTGTCAGGGCTTGCCGTTACTTTAGACTCTGTGATTTCAATAACGCGCTCTAATACTTGATCATACACTTTTTCATGGACAACAGCACGTGAACCTGCAGAACATTTTTGGCCCGCAAAGCCGAAGGCAGATGTAAAGATGGATTGAGCCGCCAATTCAATGTCCGCATCCTCATCGACAACAACCGTATCCTTACCGCCCATTTCAGCGATAACACGCTTTAAGTGCTGCTGGCCTGGCTGAACTTTTGCCGCGCGTTCGAAGATTCTCGTACCGACTTCTCTTGATCCCGTAAACGTGATAAGGCTTGTTTTTGGATGGTCAACAAGGTAGTCACCGACTTCCGCTCCGCTTCCAGGAACAAAGTTGACAACGCCTTTTGGCAGGCCGGATTCTTCAAGAACCTCAACGAATTTCGCAGCAATGACAGGCGTTGCGCTCGCAGGTTTAAGAACAACTGTGTTACCGGTAACGATCGGCGCTACTGTTGTTCCCGCCATAATCGCGAACAAGAAGTTCCAAGGCGGAATAACGACTGTTACACCAGTCGGCGTGTATACATATTGGTTTTTCTCGCCTTCACGGCTGTTGACCGGTTTGCCTTTTGCCAGTTCAATCATTTGGCGTGCATAATATTCCATGAAGTCAATCGCTTCAGCAGTATCAGCATCTGCCTCGTTCCAAGGCTTCCCTGCTTCTTTCACGAGCAAAGCGGAAAATTCATGCTTTCTGTTGCGGACTTTGGCAGCCGCGCGGAACAGGACAGCCGCTCTTTCTTCCGGAGACGTGTATCTCCACTCTTCAAAGGCTTTAGCCGCCGCTTCAATGGCTTGCTCAGCGTGCTCTTGAGAAGCTTTTGAGACTCTGCCGACAACCTCTTCTTTATTAGCCGGGTTAATGGAAACGATCTTCGCTTCTGTTTCCACTCTTTCACCGTTGATGATAAGCGGATAGTCTTTTCCTAAATATTCGTTTACTGTCGCAAGCGCTTTTTTAAACGCTTCTACGTTGTTTTCGTCTTGGAAATTTGTGAACGGTTCATGTTTGTAAGGTGTTGTCATTGTAATCTCTCCTTTTTTACTTCTTCGTCATTCCTTTGAAAGCAAATGCAATATTTGACGGACGTTCTGCCAGGCGTCTCATAAAGTAGCCGTACCAATCCTCTCCGTAAGGCAGGTAGACTCTCATGTTATAACCTTCTTTTACGAGGCTGAGCTGGGTTTGCGACCGCATGCCGTACAGCATCTGGAATTCAAACATGTCATTGGAAATGCCGTTTTCCCTGGCAAGCTGCTTTGTATAATCGATCATTTTATCGTCATGTGTCGCAATCGCTGTGTAGTGACCATTTAAGAGCTGCTTTCGGATGATTTTTTTGTAGTTCTCATCGACATCGCTTTTTTCTGGAAAAGCCACTTTTTCTGATTCCTTATATGCTCCTTTTACAAGACGAAGGAACGGTTTCAAAGAATCCAAATCGTCAATATCGTTTTCCGTGCGGTACAGATAGGCCTGCAACACCGTGCTTACATACTCGTATTTCCTTCTGAAATCCTTGAATATATCAAGCGTTTTCTGGCATCTGACCTCGTCTTCCATGTCTATGGTGACCATGACTTTATGCTTCTCGGCCGTCTGGACGATTTTCGTCATATTTTCATACACCAGATCCATATCTATATCGAGACCTAAAGACGTCATCTTTAAAGAAACGTGTGAGTTCAGCTGCTGATCCGCAATGGTCTCAATGGTTTGGATGCATTCTTCCGTGCGTTCCCTTGCGACCTCGGCGCTGTTCACAAACTCGCCTAAATGATCGACAGTAACTGACAAGCCTTGGCTGTTAAGCTGTCGAATTGTCGGGATTGAACTGTTAAAATCATTCCCGCCGATAATTTTACCCGCTGCTACCCGGCTTCCCCAGTTTCTCGCCATCTTATTGAGAAAGCCGCTTTTGGATAAAAACAAGAAAAAATCTCTTGTGATCACTTCCAACCTCAACACCCCGCAATCTAAGAAGTATTTGTATGAGTTTATTGTAAATGGACAAAACCTCCGTTCACAATATTCTCAAAATACAAAGATTCTGATTATTTTTGTGGGTTTCTCACAATCAGATAGTTAGAAAGTCGGGGGACTTCCTGTCGAAATATGGAGAGAGGAAGCGACATAAAACATCAGCTTCCTCCATCTTTCCACACTTCTTCAACAGTATTCAAAAGCAACCGATTCAGCTCAGGCGTGATATCTTTTTTGATGATTTTCAGCGTTTTCGCTGCCTCCATAATCCTTTCAATCTCTGTTTCAATGAACTGGTGAATCACATGAATTCTTGCTTCAAGATCCAGTTCTTCACCTTTTCTTTTGCGCTCAAGCAAGGTTTCCATCTCTGCTCTCAGTTCGGGTTCCGTAATCAATTCATTCATCAAAACAGTAAAATCCATCGGCGGAATGGTTCCGTGCTTTTCAATCCACTTACACGCCAGTATCGGCCGCAGTACGTAAAAATACTTTTTAATTTTCACCTCTTGCCCTTGCAGGTAATCCTTGACGTTTCTTTTTGCCATATTGATATAGTGATACACACTGGCTTCAGGCTTAAACGCTGTGCTTCGCAGCTTTCTCAGCTGCTCTGCGGTCGTAAAGGCTTCGTAATACACAATGTCTGAGGACAGCCACTCAAGCAGCGGAGGGTTTGATTTTTTGAATAGACGGAGCGTTTTTCTCAGTTCCCAGCCGCTGATGTCCAACAAATCGTGGATCGGCTCTTCAATGACATCCCTCTCCTGCTCAATTGAAAAATACCATTCCTTTTTCGGCACATAAATAAAGCGGACATCATAATCGCTGTCTTGCGACGGGAATCCCCAAGCACGGCTCCCTGATTCAACGGCATACACAATTTTAACGCTGTACTCTTGCTCAATTCGTTTTAGTTCATCAATGATTCTTTGTTTCATATATATTCGTCTCCCTTCTTTTCTCATTCCGGCTGTCTGCAAGAAAAAAACCGCCCGATGATGCGGCGGCTCTTCACGTCTGTCAGCCTTTAAGATGCTGCTTAAAAAAGGCAAGCTTTTCCGTTTGAAAGGCAGGAATATACTCATGCCCAAAGTAGCGGTACACCTTCAGCTCTTTTTCTGTCTCCAGATGGTTATAGGCCGCAAACACAGTAGAAGGCGGCGTAATCTTGTCAATCAGCCCGATCGACATCAGTACAGGCACCTTCACCCTGTCAGCCAGATTCATAATATCGAAATACGTTAGTGTATTCATGGCCCGCTCTTCTGTTTCCGGGCTGCCATTTCTTCTGAAAAAGGAATTGATTTCGAGATACGGCTGTTCAAGCGCCACATCGATGGCTCGCTCGAAATTGCTTAAATAAGGATAATCAGCAACAGCGGCTTTCGGAATATCTGACAGAGCAGCGGCCGCAATGGTTATGCCTCCGCCCTGGCTTCCGCCTGTCACGCCGATTCTCGTTTCGTCGACTTCATCAAAGCTGCTGATGACTTCAAGCGCGCGGACGGCGTCCAAATAAACTCCCCGGTAGTAGTATGTATCTTTATCAAGAATTCCTTTCGTCATCCAGCCCAATGCGTGTCCGTGCGGAGAAATACTGGTGTCCTCGCTGCCCTGCTGGCCGCGGACAAGCATGCCGAACGCAGCGTATCCGTGCAGCGCCCAATTGACCATTTCATGAATGTCTCCGTCATAGCTTGCATTGTAGCCGTGATATTTGACGATCGCCGGATGCGGGCCTTCTTTGTCAGGCACCGCATACCATCCGGCAATGCTGGCATTTCCAAAACTTTTATATGTAAGGCGGTATACCTTCACTCCATCAGCAGGATAATCAACCGGCTGTAAGTCAGGAACTGCTTGAACTTCGGCAAGCTCATTCAAAGAGGACTTCCAAAACTCAGAAAAATCTTTTTGGGCAGTTTTGTCAGGCTTATACGTTTGCAATTGATCGAGTGGCATATCGAATAGTTGCATTTCCGATTATTCTCCTTTGTTTAATAAGATTTAGTTTATTCTATACTATCACGTTTTGAACCTATTTTCTAAATTTTTTAACATCTAATTTCTAATTCAATCCCTCGATGTGAATTCGTTCTTGTGATGAATAGGCTTCTATCCTTGAACACCATACTCACTCTTCTTGATCAAACGTTTGTTTAACCGATTCCCGGCTAAAGTCCATAAAGGCCTGTGCGGTCAGACTGACATAGCGGTTTTTTTAAAATACAAAAACAAGAGTGCGTGAAGGCGCGGATTGAAGCGATAAATAGATGACACCCGGATCTTTGTCCCTTTTGACCATATTTGGCGCCAGGGTTACCCCAAACCGTTTGCGACAAGGGATTGCGCGATTTTGATGTGCTCGTTTTAAACGCGGCGTTTGGCTTAAAGCCGCTTTCCGCACATAGGTCAAGTACCATCCGGCGAAAACCGTATCCCCCCTTCAGCAAAATAAAAGGAACGTGCTTTGCCATCTCAAGCGGCACGCACGGCTTCCCTCACCTTCCAGTGCTTTATCAATCAGTGCAGTCATTTCGAGCGGCATCCACCTTTGTTTTTCCTTTGATACGGCAAGAACGATCTGCTCAGTCAGCAAGGGTTCGATGGAGAACCTCTCGTCCTCAATCGGCAAGGATAACCTCTCCCTTTGCCGTTATCTCCTCTAAGGCAGCCGGGTCTTGTTCGATAAGCTGAACCTCCACATGGGAATAATGCGCCAAAAACTGCTTCAGAAGCCGGGGGAAAGGTATATCTCCCTGTTACAGATCGAAAGCTTGTGCCCCAGTCCTGCCTGCATCTTCACCAGCAAGTCGTCCCTTAATCGAATGATGTCCTCAGCCTTTTCAATGAAACGGCGGCCGTGCGGTGTCAGCGTATCAGAGCCGTGTGACCTGTGAAAAAGAGTAAGCCCCAGCTCCGTCTCCAGCTTCTTGATTTGCTGGCTGAGAGAAGGCTGGGCGATATGAAGGTGCTCCGCCGCTTCGTCCAAGATATAAAAATGATCATAACAGAAATTGCTAACATCATCCATATCATAACAAACAAAGATGAAAGAGCTGGTTCATTTGGCCAAACGAAACTCCGTTTTCGAAAAACGCTGTGATGTATCGTGATGAGAAGGTATTTGCTGATGGGGAAGATTTAACGATGCTGATCAAATTTGCGGAATGCTGTGCAGAGCAGCAAGTGCTTGATGCGGAGCGGGAGCGGGCCATACGGTGCTGGCATTTGCCCCTTATGTCCAAGAATGCATCGGCATTGATGCGACGCAGGGAATGGTTGACGTTGCTTCATCTTTTGCGGAAGAAAAAGCCGCTGCCAATATATATACACTTTCAGAAAGGGACAGCGTCTGACGAAGGCCCATAGACACAAAACGGAAAGCCTGAATCCTTTAGCTTAAAAGCGATATTCATCCAAGGCGTAAAGCGATAAAAAAAAGCCGTGCATCCCGCACGGCTTTTACATTGGCTGATAAAGATCCCAGCCGATTTTTAGCGTCTCCACAATGTAATCTGCAATCTCGTCGGGAGCAAGGTTGTCTGTTTCCACTTTTGAATTGTGCTTATCATAAATGACTTTTCTCTCGTTAAACAGCTGCTCCATTTCGTCCATTGACCGATTATGCAGCACCGGGCGGCTTTCGATCAGCAAATTCGCGCGCTGCTTCCAGTTCTCCCAAGACAGATCGAGGTGAAGCACCAGACAATGTTCCAGACAGCATTTTCTGATTTCCTCTTGTTTAAAAGAGCCTCCGCCAAGTGAGACAATTTTAAATCTTGTATGATGGCATAAATTCAGGATATATTCTTTTTCTGTTTTCCGGAAAAAGTCTTCACCTTTTTTTTCAAACATCTCAGGGATCGACATGTTGAAATCCTTTTCGATTTCTTGGTCAATATCGATAAAATCTCTATATAATTTCTTAGCGACCAATTGGCCGATTGTCGTTTTTCCTACACCCATGAATCCAATCAGGACGATATTTCTTTCTCTTACTGGGATGGCTCGTTTAGCGTTCATCTTCGGCGAAATCCTCCTAAGGAATGAAAGTTTATCTTCATTATATGCTGATTTTGCGAATATTTATATAGGTACCGGCTCGGGCTTTCTCTATTTCATCGTCATCCGTTCAAGCTTTCCTACAATAAAACATGAGAAAACGCAATGGACGAAACGTCGTTTTTGAGCAGCCGGCTCCGTTTCTTTTTTGCGTTCAACCTTCTTGGTCGGATGAAATTCATTGTACAACATTTTCATACATAATTTAATACTTCGACGCAAAAAAGCATTAAATGATTAAAAACGCCCTTTCTCTAACTGCGTTTATCCGTTTTTCATCAGGGAAAAAGATGACGGGAGGGATTGAGATGAAATTAAGCTTTTGTACAACCGGATGTAAAAAGCAAAATATAATGGACGTCATTTCCTTTGCGAAGGAGCAGTCCTTTGACGGGATTGATTTGTGGTACGGCCACATCGAACAGTATGAACAGGACTTCGGGCCGCTGGACGACCTTTATACTCTGCTGCAGCAACATAATTTGAAGGTGCCCGCGGTCAGCTTATACACCGATTTTGTGACACAAGGAGAAGAAGAGACAAAAGAAGCAGTGAGAAAAGGGCTTCGGGCGGCGAGACAGCTTCACAGCCCGCTCATTCGCGTATTTGCCGGGAATCAGGCGTCAAACAGAACGTCGCCAGAAAAATGGCTGCGTGCGGTTGAACAATTTCAGCAGGCTGTGCAAATAGCAGACGGCTATGAGGTAAATATCGGTCTGGAAATTCATTACGATACGTATGCCGATACACCTGAAGCTGCTTTAACATTTTTGAAGGATGTCGCCCATCCGAGACTCCGAACGATTTTTGACGGGTCAAATCTGCACGTGAACCGAATTGACCAGCTGCCGGCTTTAGAAAAAACCTTTCATACGATCAGCCATATCCATTTGAAAAACTATCGCTGGAATTTTAATAACTGGTATCTAAGCGAACCCACTCCGATTTTTCAAGGAGATCTCGATCAAAAAGCATTTTTAAAAAAACTGATAAACAGACAATATGATGGTTTTGTTTCTCTTGAGTATTTTGGAGAACATGCCTTCACGCATATAAAAGAATCGCTCCGCGAATATACGGCTGTTTTTTCCCGCTGACTCTTCGATCGAAGGGTCTTTTTATGTATCATAAACAAAAAGGGGGAAATCACGATGATCGTGTGGATAAACGGGGCGTTCGGTTCCGGAAAAACACAAACGGCGTTTGAACTGCATAGAAGGCTGAAACCGTCTTACGTATATGATCCTGAAAAGATGGGGTTCGCGATGCGTTCAATGATACCGCCGGATATCGCTGAAGACGACTTTCAAAGCTACCCGCTGTGGCGGGAATTCAATTACAGCATGCTTTCCTATTTGTCAGATACATATCAGGGCATCATCATTGTGCCTATGACCATTACGAACGATCAATACTTCGATGACATTATTGGCAGGCTGAGACAGGACGGCCGGATAATTCATCACTTTACCCTGCTGGCTTCAAAGGAAACATTGCTGAAACGCCTGCGCACCAGAGCGGAAGGAAAAAACTCCTGGGCCGCAAAGCAAATCGACCGCTGCATCAACAGCCTGTCTGATAGCCTTTTCACAGAACATCTCCATACAGACCAAATGTCTATTCAGCAGGTCGCAGAAACGATTGCTTCCCAAGCAAATCTGCCGCTTGAGCCTGATTCGAGAGGCAGCCTGCGAAGGTTCACTGACAGATTAATGGTGAAGCTGAATCATATCCGCATCAAATAAAAAACGTTTTGAAAATATGTCCCTGATACATGTAAAGGAATCAATAAATAAAAAGCCCACTCCGAGAGTGGGCTTTTTATCATGTTATTTCCACCAGTCATCAAACATAGAAGCTGGAACCTGGCGCTTATGCTCCGTCATGCTGTAGCGTTTCTCCAGCGCTTCTGACGCTTTCGCCGATACTTCTTTTCCTTCGAGATAATCGTCAATTTCATCATAGGAAATGCCTAGCTCAGTTTCATCGGACTGCTGCGGCTTTTCATCCAGCAGATCAGCAGTCGGTTCTTTTAAGTATAAGCGTTCTGGTGCACCCAGCTCTTTCAGCAGGCTTCTTCCCTGACGCTTTGTTAAGCCTGTCAGCGGCAGAAGATCTGCGCCTCCGTCACCGTACTTCGTAAAGAAACCAGTCACGGCTTCGGCCGCATGGTCTGTTCCAATCACAAGAAGGCCTTCTTGCCCGCCGATCGCGTATTGAGCAATCATTCTCGTTCTCGCTTTTACGTTTCCTTTATTAAAGTCTGTCAGCTTATCGCCTGTCTCTTGCTGATATTGATCTGCAAAAGCGCTGACTGTTGATTGAATGTCAAATTTCCATGATTTATCCGGCTTGATAAACTTCAGAGCGAGCTGGGCATCATCTTCATCCTGCTGTGTGCCGTGCGGAAGACGGACCGCGATAAATTGAGCGTCTCCGCCCTCCTCGCGAATGCTTTCCACTGCAAGCTGAGCCAGTCTTCCCGCAAGTGTGGAATCTTGGCCGCCGCTGATGCCAAGCACAAGTCCTTTAGCGCCGGTTTTCTTTACATATTGTTTTAAAAAATTGACTCTGTCCTCAATTTCTTGCTTTGGATCAATTGAGGGCTTCACATGTAATTCACGCATAATCTTTTCCTGCATGCTCATCCCAATCATTCCTCCTGTACATTATTGCTTATTTACTGAATCATTTCCCTAAATCGATGAAAATGAATCATGACTGTTATGTATCCATATTAACTATAGCACAGGTCTTATTTCATAGTGAATAAGTGAGATCAGCTGACTTCAACCCGTATGGACGTCACACTGTCGCCATTGCACTTTCCTTTTTCAATCGGACAGGAGGAAAACGCGACAATCAAATCCATCTCCGCCCTGAGTCTGACGTAATCCCCGGCATTTGACAGGGGCGTTTCCACAGACAGGTTCCCCTTTTCATCTAAAACAGTATTCATAAAAATCGCAAACGGATAATGCATATGCGGCTTCGGCACACCGAACTGCTCAAGCGCCCGGTTCATATTGTCATAACACGTATCCTGGAACTCGTCCTTTTGTTTTCCGTATAACAGCCTGTTCATGTCAGGACGGCAGGCGGGCAGAAGCAGGTCATGCTTGCCGACCGTATCCTCAATGAGCGTCAGCATCGGTTTATACAAATTAGAGTAAATATGATCGTTGACCTTCACATGAATGGAATGATTGGCATCAATGGTCGCTCCCTGGTCAAGATGCTCATAAAAATCCTTTGCATGGTACGCCACAAAATCAGCAACCTGCTGCCCCTCTACATCAACCACCTTCAAAATCTGGCCCTTTTTCAGCTTCAGGCCGAGCCCTTTCTTCGGCTGAACGATATATTGCTTTGTCATCCGCTTCGCTCCTTTTTTTTATTAGTATGAACGTTTGCCATCACCTCCATGTAAAAAGAGGCAAAAATCCGATGCATATAAGCCTTGCGCGGGTTGCAATCTAACCTTAGATAAAAGGGGTTGAATGTAAATGAGTCAAACAAAAAAAGACCAAGAAAAAGGAAATCTGGCTTGGTGGCAGCTTTCATTAATCGGGATTGGATGCACAATCGGAACAGGATTTTTTCTCGGTTCCAGCATCGCAATTGTAAAAAGCGGATTTTCCGTTCTATTATCATTTCTCATTGCGGCGATCGGCACGTATTTTGTATTCGAACAGCTTGCCAAACTATCGGCAAAACACCCTGAAAAGGGCTCATTCTGTTCATATGCGAGAAAAGCATTCGGAAGGTGGGCCGGCTTCAGCAACGGCTGGGTGTACTGGTCATCTGAAATGCTGATTACCGGAAGCCAGCTGACGGCCATTTCGTTATTTACGAAGCATTGGTTTCCCCAAGTGCCGCTGTGGGTATTTGCCTCCATCTATGCTGTACTTGGGCTTCTCATTATTTTTACCGGACTTTCTGTTTTTGAAAAAACAGAAAACGTGCTGGCTGTTATCAAAACTGCCGCTATCTTCATGTTTATCGTTATTGCTATTCTGGCTTTGTGCGGCATATTGTCAGGCGGAAAGCCGGAGGTGCAGATTCCGAATGAGACAAAAGAATTTTTCCCATTCGGAGCTATGGGGCTGTGGACAGGCCTTATTTATGCATTTTACGCGTTTGGCGGAATTGAAGTTATGGGGCTCATGACGGTTCATTTAAAGAAGCCGGAGGAAGCCTCAAAGTCAGGCAAGCTGATGCTGGCAACGCTGGCGATTATTTATATCATTTCAATCGGGCTCGCTTTGTTATTAGTTCCTTTACACAAGTTTACAGAACAGGACAGCCCATTTATTACGTCTTTAAAAGGATTTCATCTCGAAGTGATTCTTGATATTTTCAACGGCATTTTTATTATCGCGGGCTTCTCGACCCTTGTCGCTTCACTCTTTGCTGTGACAACATTGCTTTGTACGATGGCCGATGACGGCGACGCGCCGAAATGCTTTACTCTAAAAGAAGGCAAAAAAATATGCTGGCCCGCGTTAGGATTAACATTTGCGGGGCTTATCGTGTCTATCGTACTGTCTCTAGTGCTGCCTAAAAATATTTACGAGCACATGACAACAGCGGCCGGGCTTATGCTTTTATACACTTGGCTGTTTATCCTGTTCTCCAGCAAAAAGCTGACCGATCCGGCAGCCATGGCGAAAACGCAAATTTATTTGGCGACAATTCTGATCGCGGCGGCTGTGTCCGGCACGCTGTTTGAAAAATCAAGCCGACCCGGATTTTTTGTCAGCATGGGATTTCTAGCCGTCATTGCCGTTGTCACCTTGATTTATCAAAAAAAGCAGGGACACAAAGACCGCCCTGCCAGCTCGTGAACTATTTCATTTTGTTAAACATGTTCTTTAAATATGAAAACGGGCATTTTGATACCTGACTTTCATCATCCCGGAGAAAATACTGTTTCCATTCCCGATTATCCTTTCCACCGTACCAGCCTAAATGCGGATGAATCGGAGCTTGATCGTAAGCCTGTAAACGGGATCGGATCAGCCTGCTCATGTTTCGGCCAAATGCGGTTGAATCATTTAGATTTTCAAACACCCATCTTGGCTGAAACGTGATCATAAAATAAGGGAAGCTTCGGCTTCTCCTCGCATCATGAGCCGGCGTTGCACACAGAATAAAATACGGCTCGCCGTTAAAACAAAACTCCCACTTATAATGCTCTGGATCGGCCGGCATATCTGCCGGCCACTCTTTTTCATCTTGTTCGCTCAGTCTATTTAAAAAGCTCCAAAACAGCTCTTCATACGCCTCAATGGAAAAATGCTCAGCCAAATCCTCCGGTGTATCAAATAACACAACCAGTGAGGTGTACTTCCCGGTGTCTCGCGATATATTCCCATACTCCGCAAGCAACAGCGCCAGTTCCTCCACCGTACCGTTTTCCCGTGGATCCCCGGCAAAGGCAATGCGAAGCTGATCAGTCAGAAATGCCTGACGGCCGGGAATACAAGGAAACGTATCCGCGTCATCCGCCACAGTTTCTGCTAATAGCTCAAAAGCGATTCTTTGCCATTCCGGGAACTCAGTTTGATTCCGTTCCAGAAAACTTTTGGTGTAAATCCCTTTCACCATTGATCCACCTCCAGTATCATCTGGATACTATATTAAAATGGAAGGCGGCAGGTGACTGTCCTTTCATGAATCAGCCCAATAACTCTTTGATGCCCTGATAACCGAAGTAAAACCCGAATACAAGAAGAGATATGCCCGCGATTGCGGTCAAGCCCCTTAACAGCTTTTCATTAAGAAGGTTTCTGAAAGTGCTGGCTGCAATGGCCATGCAAAAATCCCAGATTAAGATACCGATCATAATGCCGGAACTATAAATGAGTAGCTGATTCACATTGTAAGTCTCAGCCGTTTTCGCAAGAATGCTCCCGTAAATCCCAAGCCAAAACAGGATACTCAGTGGATTGGACAGTGAAATGAGAAAACCAGAAGCAAATGTTTTTCTGTAGGAAGGCTTCCCCTTCGAGCTGCGTACATCCATCGCTTCCCTGATATTCTTCAGCGTTTCAATACCGGTATAGGTCAGTACAAAAAAGCCGAAGAGCCACAAAAACGTTTTTACGAATGGAGCGGTCAGAAACTGTGACAGTCCGAAATAGATGAATATCATATACAGTCCGTCAGCAGTCATGGCGCCTAAACCAAAAATCCACGCATGCCAAAATCCATTTTTAATGCCTTTATCGATTTGCGCCGCATTGACAGGTCCCACAGGCGCAGACAAGGACAGCCCCAGCACAATATAACTCAAAAAAGTGTTCACCGGCCCGTACTCCCCTCTCTTACTCAACTTGTACAATTTATTCGGGAACGGGCCAAGCTATGCACAAAAATCACCTATTGTTTCAACCGGTCAAGCTCTTCCTCCATAATATCGGAGGCTTTGCCGATAAAACCGAAAATCAGTTCCAATTCCTCCTCCGTATACTCGCGGCACAGATCCATCGTGGACTCTGACAATGAACGGAACAAATCCTTCACATGCTGTTTAGAAGCGGTAAGCGGCACGATAATCACTCTTCTGCGGTCGTTCGGGTCCCTTTCACGAGCCACATACCCCGCTTTTTCCAGCCGGTCAACAAGCGCCGTAACGGAACCGGTGCTGAGTCCCGTTTTTTTCCCCAGTTCACCGGCCGTCATTGGTCCTGCTTCATTTAATATGTCAGCTGATTTCAAATCGGTAGGAAACAGACCGAGAGCTTGAGCAGCCGCCTGATGAAACAGAATGGTTCTAGTGCCCAATTTCCGAAAAATCTGAATGGCGGCCTTTTCCAACTCACTTCTGGAATTTCTTGTTGACAACTGACAGTCCTCCCTATAAAATCAAATTTATCTTGATAATCGAGATAATTAATAATCAAACTATTATCATGATATCAAACCTTACTTAAAAAAGGTAGAGGAGGTAGAATAAATGGATACAACAGCCGCAAAAAATCCTTCCACTAAATTTGTGGTTCTCGGTCTTTTGCTGGGCATTTTAATGTCCGCGATGGACAATACAATTGTGGCCACCGCGATGGGCAGCATTGTAGCGGATCTTGGAAGCTTTGATAAATTCGCTTGGGTGACTGCATCCTATATGGTGGCAGTCATGGCTGGGATGCCGATTTACGGCAAGCTTTCCGATATGTACGGCCGAAAACGTTTTTTCCTGTTTGGACTTATCTTTTTCTTAATCGGGTCGGCATTATGCGGAATCGCACAAACCATGAACCAGCTGATTATCTACCGGGCCATTCAGGGGATTGGGGGCGGAGCGCTCCTGCCGATTGCCTTCACGATTATCTTTGATTTATTTCCGCCGGAAAAACGCGGAAAAATGTCGGGCATGTTCGGCGCTGTATTTGGATTATCAAGCGTTCTCGGCCCGCTGTTAGGCGCTATTATCACAGACGCTATCAGCTGGCACTGGGTGTTTTACATCAACGTCCCTATCGGCGCACTGTCATTGTTTTTCATCATCCGCTATTACAAAGAATCGCTGGAGCATAAAAAGCAGAAAATTGATTGGGGCGGCGCGATTACTTTAGTCGTATCCATTGTGTGCCTGATGTTCGCACTTGAGCTCGGCGGCAAAACATACGACTGGAATTCGATACAAATCATTGGCCTGTTTATCATTTTCGCGGTTTTCTTTATTGCCTTTTTTATTGTGGAGAGAAAAGCGGAAGAACCGATTATCTCCTTCTGGATGTTTAAGAACCGCTTGTTTGCCACAGCACAGATTCTCGCTTTTCTTTATGGCGGAACATTCATTATTTTAGCAGTGTTTATTCCGATTTTCGTACAGGCAGTATACGGCAGCTCAGCGACGAGCGCAGGCTTTATTCTGACACCGATGATGATCGGATCAGTGATCGGAAGTATGATCGGCGGAATCTTCCAAACGAAGGCAAGCTTCCGCAATCTCATGCTGATTTCCGTCACAGCTTTCTTTATCGGTATGCTGCTGCTTTCCAATATGACGCCGGACACAGCGCGCGTATGGCTGACTGTCTTTATGATGATTTCAGGCTTCGGCGTAGGCTTTAACTTCTCGCTGCTCCCAGCAGCATCCATGAATGATTTAGAACCTCGTTTTCGGGGAACGGCCAACTCCACCAATTCATTTTTACGATCATTCGGCATGACGCTCGGTGTCACGATTTTCGGCACGGTTCAGACAAACGTGTTCACAAATCAGCTAAGCGATGCCTTCAGCGGGATGAAAGGCTCCGCCGGCTCAGGCGCGCCACAGAATATCGGTGATCCGCAAGCGATTTTCCAAGCCGGCACACGATCACAGATCCCTGCTGCGATTCTGAACCGGATCATCGACGCCATGTCCTCAAGCATCACATATGTCTTTTTACTTGCTTTGATTCCAATTGTTCTCGCGGCGATTACCGTTTTGTTTATGGGAAAAACAAGAGTCAAAACAACTGAGGAAATGACGAAGAAAGCAAATTAATGAAAAAGCAGTACACCCTGGGTGTACTGCTTTTTTCTATTAAACACCTAATCTTGCTAGAATAAATGTCCATATGCAGATGATCAATAGCAAAATCAGGCTGTACGCTACTGTCCGTTTAAACAGCTTTGATTCCTTCCCTGTCTGGCCGACCGCGGCAGCGGCAATGGCGATAGATTGCGGAGAAACGAGCTTCGCCATTACCCCGCCCGCCGTATTTGCGGCTAACAGCAAATCAGAACCGGCCCCGATCTGCGCACCGGTGACGACCTGCAGGTGACCGAACAGCGCATTATTGCTGACAACTGAGCCAGTGATGAACACGCCGATCCAGCCGAGAACAGGACTGACAAACGGGAACAAATCGCCTGTTTTCGCCAGTGCCAGCCCGATGGAAGAGCTAAGCCCCGCGAAGTTGGCCAGATTGGCAAACGCCATCACAAAGCAGATCGTGACAATCGGCATCCACAGTTCCTTCCCCGTCTCCTTCAAGCAACTGAAACCATCCCGATAAGAGAAATTTTTGCTGAACAGTCCCGTAACAATGACCGCCGCTAAAATCGCTGTACCGGTCGCTGACAGCAGATCGACTTTAAAGACTGCATCTAACGGCATGGCAGATGGTACAATTGGCAGCATCTTCATAATTTGCTGATGCAGAAAAGGCATTTTCAAAAGAAGCGTTGTTTGATACAACAGTCCGCCTTCTTGGAAAAGCGCTTTGAAGGCAGGAAGGCTCCAGATGGTAATCGCCGCGGTTAAAATGTAGAAAGGTGACCATGCCTTGGCAATGTCTGCCGCGCTGTATCTTTTTTTCTCACCGGCTTCTTCGGCTCCCTGCTCACGGTAAATCTGTTTCGGCTGCCACTTGCGCAGGAAGAGCGCAAGCCCGCCCATACTGAACAGCGCCGCCAAAATGTTAGCTAATTCCGGTCCGAGCACAGCCATTGTCAGCGTCTGAACCGCTGTATACAGTCCGCTGACAACCAGCAAGGCAGGCCAGGTTTGTTTGATTCCCTTCATCCGGTCTAATATGAACACGAGTAAAAACGGAATCAGAAATGTAATGATCGGCAGTGTCCAGATCAATGCCCGTGACAATTCAAGAGCAGACAAGTTTCCAATTTGCGCGCCTGTAATCACCGGTATCCCGATCGCGCCGAAGGCTCCAGAGGCAGCGTTCGCAATTAAGCAGAGCGCAGCCGCCTTTAACGGTTTAAAGCCAAGTTCGACGAGCAGCGCCGCACTGATTGCAATCGGAACACCAAAGCCGGCCGCACCTTCCAAAAATGCGTTAAAACAAAAACCGATTAATAATAGCTGTAATCTTTGGTCAGGCGAAATGCCGGCAATGCTGGAACGAATAATGGTAAACTTCCCGGTTTTCACAGCGATTTTATAGAGCCACACTGCCATCAGGACGATGTAGCCGATCGGCCATAAACCGCTTCCGATGCCTAATAAAACAGAAGAAACAGCTTTTTCAACCGGCATATGAAATGCCAAAACGGCAACCAAAAAGCTGACGGCTAGGGTAAGAAATGCTGCAAGAATGCCTTTCATCTTAAAAACGGTTAAAGCTAAGAGAAAAAAGAGAATCGGAGTGAGCGCCACAAGTGCGCTCACATACTCGTTTCCAAACGGATCATACAACTGCTCCCACATTGACAATCAGCCCTTTACTCTATAGTTGCGATTAGTTGACCTTTTGTTCTGCAAAATGAGGTTTTAAAATATTTTTAAGGACGTCTGCGCTGTGAAGGAACTGTTCTTTTTCTTTCTCATTTAAGTTCAGCTCAGTGATGTCTGCGATACCTCCGCGGTTTACGACAGCCGGAACGCCGATGTATACGTCATCTGCGCCGTATTGTCCCTCCAAATAGGTGCTGACAGTTAAAATGCTGTTTTCATTATGAAGAATGGCTTTTGTAATGCGGGCAAGGCTCATCGCAACACCATAATAAGTCGCACCTTTTTTCTCAATGATATGGTAAGCGGCGTTTTTCACGTCATCTACGATCTGGTCTAGCTCCTCTTGTTTGTACGCATCGTTTTTCTCAACGAGTTCACCGACAGGCACACCGCCGACATTTGCGTGGCTCCAGACAGGAAGCTCAGTATCGCCGTGTTCACCGATAATATGCGCGTGCACGTTTTGAGGCGCTGCGCCAAAGTATTCGCTCAGCATGTAACGGAATCTCGCAGAATCAAGTGTTGTACCGCTTCCGATCACTCGCTCTTTTGGCAGGCCGCTGAATTTCCATGTTGCATAAGTCAGAATATCAACCGGATTTGTCGCGATTAAGAAAATGCCGTCAAATCCGCTCGCCATGACTTCACTGACGATTCCTTTGAAGATCTTTAAGTTCTTTTCTACTAATTCAAGGCGTGTCTCACCAGGCTTTTGGTTTGCTCCGGCACAAATGCAGACAATATCAGCATCCTTGCAGTCTTCATATGTTCCGAAAGATGTTTTGACCGGATGCGGCGCAAACGCCTTTCCGTGGTTTAAATCCATTACATCGCCCATTGCTTTTTCTTTATTTAAATCAATGACCACAAGTTCATCTGTGATCCCTTGGTTAATTAACGCAAATGCATAACTGCTTCCAACAAAACCCGCTCCGATTAAAGCTACTTTATTTACATGTTTATTCATCATTAATCATCCTTCCAGGGTATGTTTTTCTTCGATGACTGTTTGTGAAGTATTTCACATTTATATTGTGCAACATTTCACAAACTTTTGCAAGAGAAAAGATTTGTCTGATTTATGAACAAAAAAGAAACCATCCTCTATGATGATTTCTTCTTAGACTCCTTTTTTACCGATCTTCTGTAAGACAGCTTCACGATCCCGAATCGTAGCAGAAACAGAACGCCGCCGCAGACGATAAATAAGAGAAACATTTTCAGCCAAGCGAAGAATGTATGGGGAATCCCCCTGTCATACATCGTAAGCACCACTACCGCAAAGGCGACAGCTATTGATTCTATGAACTGCTGCTTCACCCGTTTATGCAGTTCTTTCTCGGTGTCTATTCTCGGCATCAGCATTCCAGAAGCAGATGCCCTGATGCAGTAATATAAGATGATAATGAACAAAAACACAAGGCTCGCGACCCATTCTTTAAACGGAAATTCAAACATAATGCCGCGGATGATCACATCCAGCAGCGCAATCGCCCCGGCTAACATGCCGATCTCCGACCAGATTTTTTGTTCTTTTTCTTTTACTCTCTTATTTTTCCCATTCACGCCTGAAAGTCTGTTATGCAGATTATTCATGACCTTCCTCCCGCACTTTTACGAATGGCTTATGGCTTACATGTTACAATAACAGCCTGCGCTTCTGCAACGAATAAATGAAAAGCCCGCCGTACAAGCCGGCGGGCAGCAATGTTTAATACGGCCCCCAATTGATCAAGACACCGATACAAATAAACACAAGCCCGATTAAGAACCAAATTAGAGCGAGCGGCAGCATAAACCGAAGCCACTTGACGTACGGAATTCCGCTGGCGGCAAGCACTGCCATCAAAACGCCGGACGTCGGGTTCACACAGTTGACAACCCCTTCTCCAAGCATAACCGCTTCCACCGCGACCTGTCTCGTGATTCCCATCAAATCAGCGAGCGGCGCCAAAATCGGAATGAACACAACCGCTTCGCCCGATCCTGAAGAGATGAGAAAATGAAGCAAAGCACTGGCGATATACATGCCGATTGCGCCGGCCATCGGACTGAATCCGTCCAAAACGGAAGCCAAAGCATTGACGACTGTATCCAGCAGCTTTCCATTTTCAAGAATGACAGAAATGCTCCGCGCCATCCCGACAATCAGCGCACCGTATACAAGACTCTGACAGCCGGTAATAAAGGTTTTGGCAATATCATTTGCCGCAAGTCCTCCAATGAATCCGGCAAGGACCGAAATAAAAATAAATGTCGCAGCCATTTGGGAATCTGACCAGCCAAGCTTCAATGCGCCGTACAAAAATCCCATCAGTGACAAACCCGCGACTCCCAAAATCAGCTTATGACGAACGGTAAAGGGGACAGACTTATCTTCTTCTTGATTCGCATCGCTCAATCCTGCCGCCGGGAACCAGTTTGTGCCTAGCACGCTGGCATCCTTTGATTTCTTTAATTTTCTTGTATACCAATAGATATAAATGATAGAAGACAGCAAAAAGCATATGTATATGACCACACGAAGGCCGATCCCCGAAAACAGAGGCAGCTCCGCAATCGATTGCGATAAGCCAAGCGGGGACGGTGATAAAACGGTAGAGTTAAACCCGGCATAGCAGCCTATATAAATAACAGCTGCACCCGCGACCGCGTCCCATTTTAAGGAGCGTGCGACAATAAGGCCGATGGGGATAAATCCGATCACTGAGTTCACGACAATTCCGGTCGTTCCAAGAACAGAAAACAACGCACCGACAATACAAATAAATAATAATTGCTTTGTGCGGAACTTGCTGATGACATTGTAAATCAGTCCGTTGATGGCACCTGTTTTTTCTAAAATAGCGATCGTGCCGCCTGTGAATAAAATCAGAAAAATAATAGGGGCTGAGCCGACCATCCCATCCTGAAGAGAAGTGAAAAAGCTGATCAGGCTGACCGGAGACTGTTCAATTGAATGGTAGCTTCCCGGCACCGCAGTGGTAACCTCTCCCTTCGTCACACGGTCAAATTCTCCCGCCGGCACAATATACGAAGCAACGGCGCACATGAAAGCGATGATAAATAAGAGGACATAGGCGTCAGGCATGTTAAAGGCGGTACGTTTTTTCTTCGGCTGTGTTTCGGCTGCTGGCACACTCATATTTCGATCCATCCCCTCTTTTTAGAAAATACCTATTATTCTGAAAAATATAAATATGTGCTATATTATAAACAGCCTATCTACCTGTTTCAATATAAAAAAAAGAAAGAAGGAGGTTTTTCTCCCATGCAAAAACTCTCAGAAGAAATGAAACAAACCGTAATGGACATCTTTGAACATCTTCACGCCAATCCAGAAGTCAGCTGGAAAGAATATGAGACAACTGCATTTCTTAAACAAAAACTCGAAGATGCAGGGTGCCGCACGCGCACGTTTTCAGATTGCACCGGAGTTGTCGGTGAAATGGGTTCGGGTTCGCCTGTTGTAGCTGTCCGTGCTGACATTGATGCATTATGGCAGGAGGTCAACGGCACATTTCGCGCCAATCATTCCTGCGGACATGATTCGCATATGACAATGGCTTTAGGTACGTTAATGCTGCTGAAAAAACAGCCGCAGCTTCCGAGCGGAACGATCCGTTTTATCTTTCAGCCCGCAGAAGAAAAAGGCGGCGGCGCTCTAAAAATGATAGAAGAAGGCGTGCTTGATGACGTCGACTATTTGTATGGCGTCCACGTCCGTCCAATTCAGGAAACCCAAAACGGACGCTGCGCCCCATCCATTCTGCACGGGTCAAGCCAGCACATCGAAGGCACAATCATCGGAGAGGAAGCTCATGGCGCACGGCCGCACCTTGGCAAAAACAGCATCGAAATCGCGGCATTCCTCGTCCATAAGCTGGGACTGATTCACATCGATCCGAAAATTCCGCACACAGTCAAAATGACAAAGCTTCAAGCCGGCGGCGACAGCTCCAACATCATTCCCGGAAAAGCGACCTTCAGCCTTGACCTGCGGGCGCAAACAAATGAAGCCATGGAGACGCTGATCACCGAAATAGAAAGAGCCTGCGAAGCGGCTGCCGCGGCATTCGATGCGACAATTGAACTTCACAAGGAACACAGCCTTCCGGCGGCAACGCAAAATAAAGAAGCTGAAGGCATTATGGCTGAAGCGATCACAGACGTTATCGGAGCTGATCAGCTCGATGAACCGCTTGTGACAACCGGCGGTGAAGACTTTCATTTTTATGCCGTGAAAGTGCCGAACCTTAAAACGACCATGCTTGGCCTCGGCTGCGGACTTCAGCCAGGACTCCATCACCCGCATATGACCTTTGACAGAAACGCGATGTTTACCGGGATTCACATTTTAGCAAACGCTGTGTTAAAAACGTTCCAAAAAGCCGATACACTCGCATCAGCCAATGCTTCTTAAATCAAAAAAGCAGCCTGCGAACAGGCTGCTTTCTTCATTATTTCTTCAGATCTTCAATTGAGTTGACGTTTTTCATATATTGAGGCACAACAAGACCCATCTTCACGCCAGTTATACTGACGCCTACATCATCATATTTGCCTTTATATTTGACAGCGTATGGTTTATGGGTATTCGGCAGCCATGCGGAAAGGGATGCGTCCGCGCTTCCCGTCGCAATCGCCGTCCACATCGGACCAGCTTCTACCTGAGTGAGTTTCACGTCATAGCCCAAGTCTTCTAAGACTTTGCCCATAACGTTTGTACTTGCAATCTCACTGTCCCACGCCACATAGGCAAGGTTGATTTTGTCTCCCTTCACCTTTTGCACGCCTTTGGTCCACTCCGCGATTTGATCCTTGTGCTTCTTCACATAATCAGCAGCGGCTTTGGAAGGTTTCTCGCCTTCTTCCACCTTGATCATCACTTCACCCATGTCGTCTTGCGTCCATTTAAACTGGCTCAGAAGCTTAACGGCATTCGGCTGTTCTTTGCTGAAGCCTTTTCTGGTGATTGTATGAATCTCCTCAGCACTGCCGTAAGTTTTTTTCGGATCATCAAGATATTTTAATTTATATCTGGAGAACATCCAGTGCGGAGTCCATCCTGTGATAATAATTGGTTTCTTCCGGTCGTATGACTTTTTGAGCGTAGCAGTCATAGCAGCGCTTGACGATGAAATCAATGTCCAGTCGTTCAGGTTATAATCCTTCAACGCTTGATCAGTCAGGCTCATAATACCTGAACCGGGGTCAATCCCGATGATCGTCTTGTTCACCTGTTCAGCTGCGGACGCATTTTCGTCGTTTTCTGATCCGCAAGCCGCAAGTGAGAGTGCCAGCATGGCGGAAACACCGATACCGATGATTTTTTTAAACATCAGGCATTCCCCCTGCTTTTCTTCTTCACTTTAATATTTTGTGTAATACGGTCGAGCGTAATCGCAACGATAACGATAGCGATACCTGCTTCTACACCGACCCCTGTTTTCAGCTGTGTAACGGCGCTGTATACTTCTGAACCTAGTCCAGGCGCACCGACCATTGCTGCGATAACAACCATTGATAATGCAAGCATGATACTTTGGTTGATCCCGGCAAGAATGGTTTTTGTTGCAAGCGGAAGCTGAACCTTAATCAAACGCTGAGCTGTTGTAGAACCAAACGCTTCAGTTGCTTCAATCAGATCCGCAGGCACTTGTTTAATACCGAGAACCGTCATACGGATTGTCGGCGGCATTGCGAAGATAACAGACGCAACAACACCCGGCACAACACCGATATTAAAGAAGAAAATTGCCGGCAAAAGATATACGAAAGCAGGCATTGTCTGCATTAAATCAAGGATAGGCGTTACGATACGGCGAACCGTTTCTTTCTGAGATGCCCAAATTCCGATCGGCACACCGACCACAATCGAAATAATGACGGACGTGACAACCAGCGCTAACGTTTGCAGCATTGGGTCCCAATATCCTAAATAATCAATAACGAGAAAGCCAATTAAAGTAAACAGCGCAATTCCTCTCGTACTGATCCACCATGCAAGAGCTGCGAAAATAATCGTTAACAAAATAGAAGGAATAAATCCAAGCCCGGTTACAATCCCGTTTACAAAAATGGCCAAGCCATTTGCGATTCCATCGAGGAATCCGCCAAACGTTATCGTAATCCAGTCAACAAAACGGTCAATGATGTCTGCTAAAGGTATTCTAGGCAGTCTATCCAATTTACTTCACCTCCCGTACAGAAGGATCTTGTGTTTGCTCAGCAGTGCCTTCAACATTGATATAATCGTTATTGCCCGCAAGTGCGCCAATCAGCGCGCCTCTTACGACAATCCCTTTCATTCTTTGCTTTTCATCTACAACCGCAATTGGAATATTCGCGTCAGAAACAACGTCAAAAATCTCAGTCAGATACGTATTCTCTGGTACAGTCGTAAATTCCTTATTCAAGATATCCTGAAGGGATAAATCAGACTCGGCTGCTTTTTTCGCATCAGCCGCATAAATGACACCTAACAATTGTTTTTGTTTATCGACTGCATAAATAGATGAAATCCCTAGGTTTTTCATCAGTGTTAATGCAACGCGCGGCCCTTTATCAATCCGCACCGTTTCAGCGCGCTTCATAATGTGGCCGGCAGTTAATACTTTAGACAAATCAACGTCCTCAACGAATTTCTCAACATATTCGTTGGATGGATTCATGAGGATTTCTTCCGGCGTGCCGATTTGAACGATGTTTCCGTCCTTCATCAGCGCGATTCTGTCGCCGATGCGAAGCGCTTCATCCAGGTCGTGCGTAATAAAAATAATCGTTTTTCCGACATTATCATGCAGATCCAAAAGCTCATCCTGCATGTCTTTACGGATTAATGGATCAAGCGCACTAAACGCTTCATCCATCAGAAGGATGTCCGGATTATTCGTCAAAGCGCGGGCAAGGCCGACACGCTGCTGCATCCCGCCCGAAAGCTGGTCAGGGTATTGGTGTTCAAATCCTTCAAGTCCGACAAGTTTAAGCGACTCAAGCGCTTTTTGCTGGCGCTCCTGTTTGTCTACACCTTGAAGCTCCAGTCCGTATTCTGTGTTTTCAAGTATCGTTCTGTGCGGGAACAAAGCGAACTTTTGGAAGACCATACTGATTTTTTTCCGGCGGACTTCCCGGAGCTGGTCTTTAGACATATTTGTTATCATGTCACCATCAATGTAAATGTTTCCGGCAGTCGGTTCAATAAGCCGGTTTAACAGCCGTACTAAAGTTGATTTACCGCTCCCTGATAGACCCATGATGACAAATATCTCACCATCATATACATCAAAATCTGCTTGGTTAACCCCAACGGTTGATCCGGTTGCTTTCAGGATCTCTTTTTTATTTTTTCCGTCGGCAAGCATTTGAACTGCTTTCTTGGTTTGTTTCCCAAAAATCTTAGAGACTTTCTCGACTTTTATCTTAATCGGTTTCTCATCTACACTCATATTTTCCCTCCATATTAAGCAATCTTTATTACCGTAACACTTATGTAACAACACACACAAACCGCATATTCTCTTTTATTCTGTACCATTTCATGATAAACATCCCTGTGACCTCAAGATCTTATTTATGCTTCTAAATACTCTGTAATCCTCCTTTATTATTGTATTTTACGGGTAAAATTAAGCCTTTTTAAATTGAAAACGCTTTTATTGAATCGAAATTCCCTCTTCCTCTTATGACTTCAAGCTCCTTTACTGGAAAAATAAGTTGCTTTTTCAAATCAAACAAGCAGAAAAAACGAACCGCAAGCTGCCGGTTCCCATGTAAAAAGCACCTCATGATGAGGTGCTTTTGTTTATTCAAGCTCAGTTTGTTTCGTTTCTGTCCCCATAATCAAAATACACACGACCGCCAGTAAAATGGCAATGCAAAAGATTGAAAAAATCACTGAAAACGAAATATGGCGGGCGGCGAGTGTTCCGACGAGCAGCGGGCCGAAAATGCCGCCGATTCTTCCAAACGCCGCTGTGGTTCCTGAGCCTGTCGCGCGAATCGCTGTTGGGTATTGCTCCGGTGTATAGGCATACAGCACGCCCCACGCGCCAAGATTAAAAAAGGATAACAGCATTCCAGCCGTCAGCAGCAGACCTAAGGAATCTGCCGTTCCGAAGAAATACGCGCTTCCCGCTGTTCCAATCAAATAAATGACCAGTATCCATTTCCGGCCCGCCTTTTCGATCAGCCACGCAGCTGAAAAATAGCCCGGAAGCTGAGCAAGCGTCATCAGCAGAACATATTCAAAGCTTTGAATCATACTGAACCCTTTTAACAGCATCACACTCGGCAGCCATAAAAACATGCCATAATAAGAAAAGACAACGCAAAACCAGACGATCGACAGCATCACCGTCGGCCGTACATACTGTTTCGCCCAAACGCTTTTAACGTTCTCCCACACCGATTTCTTTTTCATAGAAAGCGATTCGTACTTCGGCGAATCAGGCAATCCTGTCCGCAAGTACAGCGCATAAAACGCCGACAGTGCGGTTAAAAGCAAAGCCGCCTGCCAGCCGAAGCTTGGAATGACAAAATAGGAAATAAGCGCCGCTGCCAGCCAGCCCACAGCCCAAAAGCTTTCGAGAAGCACAATGACCCGGCCCCGCTTTTCAGGCACAACCGCTTCCGAAACAAGCGTTGAAGCGACAGGCAGTTCGCCGCCAAGTCCCATCCCAATCACAAAACGCAGAATGAGAAATGCCGATAAGCTTGTGACGAAGGCTGATATCCCGCTTCCGATTGAAAAGCATAAAAGGGTAATGATAAATACTTTTTTACGGCCGATTCGATCAGCCAGCAACCCAAACAAAAACGCACCCACAGCCATGCCGATGGAATTCACGCTTCCGATCCATTTCATTTCCTCGGGCGAAAGATTCCACTCCACGTGGAGCGCGGCGATAATAAACGATAATATTCCGACATCCATTGCATCAAACAGCCACCCTAAACCGGCGACACCCAGCAGCTTACGCTGGGATATAGGCTGTTGTTTTCCCATAGCCAACACCTCTGATATGCAAAATGATTACCGTTTAAGTTTACACCTGTCTTTACACATTGTCATTACCTAATTGATGTCAATCAAAAACCCCGCTTATGATTCACAAGCGGGGGTCTTTTTATTGCTGTAATGCTGCTTTTTTAATATTATCCTGCAGCTGGGCAATTCGTCTTGCGCCCTCTTCCCGGAGGCGTTTGTTTTCTTCTTCGATTTGTTTTGTTTCCTGCATGCCGCTGACAATCGTGTTCCAGGAGGATTCGATCGTTTCTATATCAATGCTCGGTCTACCGGCCATTCTGGCAATTTCAACACTCTGATTCGAGATGTTCTCCGCATTGCGTTTCAGCATCTCGTTTGTCCGGCGGTCAAGCTCGCTCATAGAGTCAGCCACAAGCTTTTGGCGTTTCACTGTAACGGCCTGAATAATGCCGTTTTTGAAAATCGGAATCGTGATAATAAAAGCAGAGTTGATCTTGCCGATCAGCTTAGCATTACCGCGCTGAAGGAGACGGATCTGCGGTGCGGTTTGAAGTGCCACCATTCGCGCCATATCAAGATCATAAACACGTTCCTCAAGTGCCTGAATGCCGTTGCGCAGCGTATCAAGCTGCATTTGCGCAAGCTGGTTTCCGCTTGCCGCTTTTTCTTCATAGGAAGGAAGGATTGACTGCATCTCTTCCAGCTTCATTTGTCCGGCAACAACATATTTTTCAAGCTCCATGTAGTAGTTGATATTGTTTTCATACATTTCATCGAGCGTGTAGTTTGTTTTTGTCATCTCATCTTTATACTTGGAAATCTCAACATTGATTTTTTCAATTTCTCCGCCAAGCGTCTGATACTTTTTAAAGATTTTCTCAATCATGCTGCCGCCGCGTTTGAAGATTTTGGCCATCAGTCCCTTTGGCTCGTCAAAATCATTTTTGTCAAAGCGGTCCATGATTTTTCCAAGCTGAGTCAGCATCGTGCCTGAATCTGTCACACTTGTTGTTTTCATCATCCCCAAGATGCGGTCAGAGAACTTGGAAATTTCAACAGCCGGCTCCTTTCCGTACTCCAGCAGCTCCATTTGGTTTTTCACGTCAATTTGCTGAGCAAGGCGCTGCACCTCTGGTTCCTGGCGGAGCTGCAGGCGGATATCGTCTGCCTTTTGCTGAGAAATTTCTTCGTTTTTATCGAGAACAAGCGGATTTTGATTTTCTGTTGTCATGCTTTTTTTCTCTCCTTACTTTTGGGTAATCGTTCTGAACAGCCTTTTCACGAGCGAGGGCTCTTTATAGTCCTGCTGAAACACCATGTCGTCCAGCCAGTGAATATCATACTGATCCTCTTCGATATAATGCTCAATGTCTTGATGTCCGGGAGGATTATAAATGACGATATCAATGCCGATTTCATTCAAAAACAGCAGGGCTGCGGCGTCTGATCGTGTGAGCTCACCGTTCATTTCCGTATGATACAGCACCAGTTTCGGAACGGTCTGCGCATAGTCGAACATTTGAATCAATTTCAGCAGGTTAGCGGGAAGGTTTGTTGTTTGTTTAAACAAGTAGATCTGAACATCCTTGACCTGTTCCTGATGCAATGCCTTCAGCCGCGGGTGTCTGCACATTCTCGAGATCGTTTTGGCGATCGCGGTCTGAATGCCTGCCGGAAGCTGTTTGTACTGCCATACATTGCTTGCGATCAGCTTTTCCGGATCAATGTTTCCTTCATGATCAAGCGCGTGGCTGTAATGAAATTGATAGTTCGATCTGATTTCTTCTGTAAGCGGAAAGCTTCGAACCATTTCTGTTTCCGGATAATCCGCCATTGTATGAAGTCTGTTCCAATATTCTTTATTGTCCTTCGACACGCCCATAATTTTGGCAAACACATTCGGAATGTCGATCGAGTGTTTATCGGCTTTAAAATTCGGGCGAATAAACGCACGTTCTTTCGCAATTAAAAACAGTTCATCATAGGTCGTTTTCAGCGTCACGGAAACCGGTGTGTGATCTCTGAACTGCCAAGGCTTGTACAGCATGGATTCCTCGTGATTCAGCACATGCTCAAATTCCTTTGTCGATCGATACGCCACCGTTGATTTACGGTCAGGTTTTTCTTTCGGGAATGGCTGAAGGTCTGAGACATCCGGAAGCTTTTCCGTGAAGCTTAGCTCCTGCTTAGGATCAACGAGCGTCAGCTGATCGGTTCCCGCGGGATGGAACAATAGGACATCACAGCCGACAAGCATCAAGTAATATAAGAAATACAGCTGACTTTTCGTCGCGTCTCCATACCAGACCACCTTCGGCATCTCCCGCTCTATATCGGCTTTTTCCAGCCAAGGATTCAGGTGGTTCAAGGAAAACTTTGAAACATCAAGAAGCACTCTGCGAAAATCAGGGTGATTCAGTCCCTGCTCATGATTTTCGGCAAAGGTATGTAACAGCGTCATCAGTGCTTTTCTTAAATGGCGGTGCAACATGGGATTGGAATGCTTCGCAATCAGCTGTTCCCCGTCCAGAAAGGCGACAAAGCGGCTGACCGAAAGGCCTTTTTCCTGCTGATTGATGGAATGAATATGCTGAAGCGCCTGAAAAGTTTCGGGTGCAATTGTTTTATCAAGCGTTTCGCTCAGGACATAAATATGATCGTTTACAGAAAGATCATACAGCTCGTTAAAGTAGTCGGTCTCATCAATGGGCGTGCCCAGTATTTGCCCGGCAAGCCGCGAAAAAGAAAGACCTTGTTCATTCTCATAGTGATCCCGCTCCGGCAATGGCTGAAACAGCATACTTTTCCAATCGCCATGAGCCGGGACAGCTTTATGGATGGTTAACTCTTCTTGTCTCATCATATCCTCCTTTCTGGTTTTTTTGTGTGTTTTATACGTGTTTTAATTTGGATATTTGCGATAAAACTAACGCTGTGATTTCTTCTCCCGCCAGCATGCCGCTTGCAGCCGTTTTGCGAAGTTTCGGATCGTGACTTAATACCTCGCCGTGCGCGGGTGCGATGCCAAAATCGGCTTCACGGATCAGTTCAAGATCAAGCAGAGAATCTCCAGCCGTATAGATTTCATCAAGAGAGAGCCTGGATTTCAGGTATTCGACCGCTTTCCACTTATTAAGCGGATTGGGAATAAAGTAAAGCTTTCGCCCCTGCAGGGATACTTGCCAGCCCTTATCGGCTCCCCACTTTTTCACAGCGGATATATCGATGTACGGTATTTTTTCCTCATGTAAAATGAGATACACAAAATAGTGATGGGCGATTCGGGTTCTTTTTACCGCATCTGATAACGAGAGACCTGCAATTTCCCTCAGCATGGCCTCGATCGGCAGACACGACGTCAGCTCCTCTTTCATCAGCTCGTCCCACTCTTTCAGAGGCTCGCCGCCTTTTAAGATGCACCCGCCATTTGTTGTCACCGCATATTCCGGCACAATGTCCTGCTGGAAACATAGGAGTCTCTTATACTGTTCGTTTGTACGCGTGGTGACGGGAATAAAATAGTGATCCTTCTGAATCTGATTTATATGTTCTTTTACGGCTGAGGAAATATAAGAAAGCTCCCGCCCATTTAAGGTTTCAATCAGCTCAATCCCGGCTTCCTTATCGGGCGTGCCGATCATGCGCCTTGAATAAATTAATGTTCTGTCTAAATCGCTGGCAAACGCGTTCATAGGCTTTTCTCCGCCGGACGAATCAGCCCGCAGCAGCTGTAAGACATGTTCTCGTATTCTTCTACAGGCACTCCCCGATCCTTTGCCAGTAAAAGAATATGTTTCAGCGTTTCTTCAGCGCCAGGCTGAATTAGTATTTTCCAAGGCACTCTGCGAAGAAGCACACGGGTCGTTTCTCCGACTCCCGGTTTGATCAGGTTCGTATTGCTGATGCCAAATTGCTCTCGGATCGTCTCAATGGAAACCAAGCCGCTCCAATCCGGTTTCATACGTGCGCGCTGCAAGCCAATCGCCAGGCGTTCTGCTTCTTTAAAAATAGACGGAAATTGCTCGGCTATCGTTTCAATATAGAATACAGAAACATCCTCTTCGCTCAGCTCACGGTAATATTTCGCCCCGTGAAAATCATCCGGCCCGATCCATTTTTCATTTAAGACCGTGCGGCTGACAAGACCCGATACTGTAGAGTTCAAGCAGGCACTCGGAATCAGAAAATCCTCCTTCGTTCCGTAGATGTCCGCGCAATCACCCGGATCGGCAAGCACCGCAATTTCTGAGGAAAGTCTCGTATTCCAGCGCTGGTTAAACTGTTGGATGGATCGGTTCAGTTCTTTTGTAATAGCGCCTTTGCCTGTCCATCCGTCGATAAAGGCGATCTTTCCGTCCGGATGATGCTTCAGCATATACTGCAAGGCGTTTCCATCAATTCCTCTGTCCCGAATAATCGATATGCTGTAGTGCGGAACTGAGATGTGATACTTCATTTTGATGTACCGTTTAATCAATACACCGATCGGCGTGCCCGCCCTTGCCAGGCTGCACAAAACCGTATCGTTGCCGTGTTTGGCGAAAAGCTGCTCCGCCACAGCTCCGGCCGCCAACGCAACCTTCTGTTTACTGTCTTCAAGCGAGGCATAAAACAGTTTCATATACTCATCTGTCGGCTTATATTCGATCGGCAGCATCTCAGAGTAATGGGTGCCGCTTTGAATCGACCGTTCCCGTTCTTCCGTGCTTTTTTCAATCGAAACGGCGGACAAATCTTTTAATAGAAAGGTGACATCCTCCTTCGGATAGCTTCCAATCCGGTCAATTATCTCTGTCATTCAGATCACGCCTTTCCTGAAAGGGTTACAATGTGGATGTGCGGCACTTCTTTTTCTTTGAATATATGAAAAATCGGCTGTAACGCCTCATCCGAAACGGTCTTTTCAAGACAGAAAAAGACTTCGTCATACGCTCCGGCGGGGAGGTTATAGATAAAATGGCGAACCCCCTCATCTTCGGGATTCATAAATGAATATCCGTTCTGCACAGCATAGCCCTCTTTGGCAACAGGGTGAATCGGACTGCGGGTAGTAGAGTGATAAGAAATAGAGCCGTGAAGATGCGCTGCGATGTTCATAGGGATGTACATCAGCTCTCCCGTTCCGAGCACAAGCGTTCTTCTCCCCTTCCGATATTGTTCCACATGCTGCGCAGCTAGGCGGCAGGCCTCGTGAACGGCCTGCCTGTCACTCGCCTTTAAGCCAAATCGCCCTGTTTCTTTCACATAAAAATGCTCGTCTGCGAATGTGGCCGGCTGATAGGGTAAGGATGCAAAGAAGCCGGACAAGTCGATGTCTGTTCTGTTTATTGCTGATTCCTGCGGCTTCGGTTTGTAATCATAGGTGGACTCTGACAAAAGCTCTCCCTTAAAGGAAATGCGCCCAGACAGTAAAGCTATTGTTGATATGGTAACCCCTAATTCCCGTTCCGCTTCAGCATAAGCTTGTTTGTGTTCCTCAGTCCGCCAATCCAATAAAGACAAAACAGCGTATTCTTTGCGGGGAAATTTCGATTGTATGTCCCGAATGATATGCAATGCCGTTTTTCCTGTTGTGATTTCATCATCCACGAGAATCACTGGGCAATTGTTGTTGATCATATGAGGTTCCGCATAGCACAGCTGGTCGGTCGCATGGGAGTGCTCCTCGACAAATGTAATGGAAGGCTCGTTGTTTCGTATTTGTTCACGTGTTGTATGGACATACGACGCATTCTCAATGCAGTCATAAACCGCGTGTCCAAGTGCTGTCGCCGTTTCCGCAAACCCGATCACAAGCGGCGCCTCCTCTAGTGCCACGGGCTGCTTTTGCAATGTTCGGTAAGCATTCCGAAGGCCGCTGTCCGTTCCTGAAAGAAACCCGTTCAGAATGTCAGCCTTCTCCTTCAGCTCACGCCCCGTTTTTCGTTCAGCGTACTCCAAAGCAAGCAGCCCTGACGCCAAAAGCGGCTTCAGCGGATGAACTGGAATATGTTTTCCCAGCACTTTGCTGACAAATAAAAAACCCCTTTTTTTGTTCACTCGCGCCGCCATTTCAAATAAGACTTGCTCCGGAATAGAAAGCGGATTGTCAGTGACCGACAGATCAACCGCCATATTGTCCAATATTTGAAGTGGTTTGCTGTTCGTTGAGCAAATCGGAGAAAGATCGGTTTTCATGATACACCCCATAAATTTCTGATTTTATTATGATGTTCTCAGCCCATTTCATATGGGGCTTCATTTCATTCATTTTGTTGGAAAAATGGCTTTTCATCACTCCGATTGAACCGTTTCCGTGATGAATAATGCTTAACGCATCCATATAGTCTTCCTTTGATACAACATACAGGCTGTTTACCGCTTTAAGCTGAGACGGGTGAATGACTGTTTTTCCGTGAATCCCGTTAGCGATATCAAGCTCTGTTTCCTTCACCAAACCTTTGACATGCTCATTCAGCTCAGCAGGCTGGTGTCCTGATAGAAGGTGAGGCTTTTGCGCTGCCTGGAAATATTCCCAGACCGGTCCAGAAACAACAAACGTCCGGCCGAAATAATTGATGACATCTGCCATAAAATCAGCAATCAGGCGAATATCATAGATGGTTTGCCCCGGCTTTCTCCGGATGCCGTATAACCCGCACAAATCAGTCGCACCGATTCGCACGTTTAAAATCAAGTCCTGATATTGATGCAGTACCGCACTCAGCTCTCCGAAAGCCTCTGTCCGCGTCTCTTTTGAAAGCAAATCGGGCGTTTCTAAAATCGGCATTCCATAAATCGGCGCTCTCCTATCGCGAGAGATGTTTTTCAGCGTTTCCGCATAGTCACGGGCGTTGACTCCTGAACATTTCGGAAACACAAAACCGGTTAACAAATGGAGAAGGTGCTTCAAGCGGCCGGCCAGCTCCTGCATCTGCTTCGGAGAACGCACCCTTACAAACATGAGCGGAAGATTTTCCGGTTCAATTTTGTTTTGCTGAATCGCCTGTTCTATGCGCTCAAGCTGAATGTTAAGATTATGTTCAGCCTGCTCGACTTCATGATCCCCAATCGCATCCTCTAAGCAGAACACAACGGACGTAAGGTCCTCGTATTTTTGTTCAGTAATCATAGCGCCGATGTCGTGGCGGGTTGCAGGCATATATAATAGGGCTCCCAGCGCTTGTTCAAGCCACTTTTTCGGCGCCTCTTTCGTGACCTGTTTCGGCACTTGATAAAATACATGCTCTTCTTGACGCGCTGATAAATAGTGGAAATACCGCAAACCAGTCACCCTCTTTTCTGTAACAAAAAAGGAAGGACATGAAACTCCCTCCTTGTTTTGTTTTATTCTTCTTTTGACGCAGCTGTTTGTTCCCGCACCTGCTTTTGTTTGTTGATATAGTGAATGATAAATGTCACCGCAAATGCAGCGATAATGATAATGAAGAATACAGAATGCGGCATTTCATAATGGAAAGCGCTCCCTGCCATTTTCAGCGCGATAATTCCGATTAACACGAATGCTGTGTTTTCAAGCTCAGGGATTTTATCGATCAGCACAAGGAATACTTTTGCCACTGTACGCATCATTAAAATACCAAGCATACCGCCGATCAGAAGAACCCATACTTTTTCAGATACCGCAAACGCGGCCAAGATGCTGTCCACAGAAAAGGCAAGGTCCATCAGTTCAACTGAAATAACAGTTGCCCAGAAGATCCCGAATGTACGGACCATCCAAGAATTTTTCTTAATACCGTCTGCTTCCTCTTCTTTTTCTCCGATCCAAAAGTGCTTAATGACGAGCCAAGCCAGGTAAAGCGCGCCAAGCACCTTGATCCACCAGAATTTAATGAGAAGCATACCGAGTCCAATGAAAATAAATCGGAAAATATACGCTCCGAATAAACCATACGTTAACGCTTTTTTACGCTGTTTTTCCGGAAGGTGTTTCACCATTACCGCAAGAACTAACGCGTTATCGGCCGATAAAAGGCCTTCCAGCACAACAAGGGAACCGATCAGACCCCAAGAAACCGGATCAGTCAGAACTTCCCCCCACATTTCCCAATCGAAAAATGAAGCATACGTAGACATGATGTGATGTAAAAATTCCAAGTTTTTTCCTCCTATTAATTCAAAACGGTGACTGCTTTATTTGTCACTCGCTTACACCTGCAAACCGTAGTTCCGGCATAATGAAGCAAGGCCGCCGGAAAAACCGCTGCCGATCGCATTGAACTTCCACTCGTTTCCGTGTCTGTACAGCTCACATACGACAACGGCTGTTTCAATGGAGAAATCTTCCCCCAAATCGAAGCGAAGAAGCTCATTTTGAGTCTCTTCATCTGCAACGCGTACAAACGCGTTTGACACTTGTCCAAAGTTTTGGCTGCGTGCTTCCGCGTCATGAATGGTAACTGTGATGCCGATTTTCTCAATGTGAGCAGGTATTTTTGAAAAATCAACGATGATCTGCTCATCATCTCCGTCGCCTTCTCCGGTGCGGTTGTCACCCGTATGGATGACACCGCCGCTCGGATGCTCAAGGTTATTATAGAAGACGAAATCGAGATCATTCACGCAGTTATCATGCGCATCCACTAAAAAGGCTGAAGCATCCAGGTCAAAATCGTGTCCGCCTGAGTACTTATTTGTATCCCAGCCTAAACCGATCACCGCTTTTGTGAGTCCCGGATTTGTTTTCGTTAAATCCACACGCTGTCCTTTTGCTAATTGAATGGCCATACTGCCTCTCTCCTTTCTGCTCTTCGTAATATGTCTTAACCGACTTGCAAGCCGTAATCTGTTGCGATGCGGGCAAGACCGCCTTGGTAGCCTGAGCCGATAGCGGAGAATTTCCATTCGCCGTTGTGTCTGTAAAGCTCTCCAGCGATAATTGCCGTTTCAATAGAGAAATCTTCCGCAAGATCGTAACGAATAAGCTCTTCATTTGTTTCTTCATTGACAATGCGCACAAACGCATTTGACACTTGTCCAAAGTTTTGGCTGCGCGCTTCCGCTTCGTGAATCGTGATAACAAAAGAGATTTTGTCGATATTGGCAGGTACGGCGCTAAGATTGACTTTTACATTCTCGTCATCACCCTCGCCAAGACCTGTCAGGTTATCGCCTGAATGAACGACTGAACCGTTTCCGCCTTCAAGCTGGTTATAGAAAATAAAATCATTTTGAGATGCGCATTTTCCAGACGCATCTAAAAGAAACACACTTGAGTCAAGATCAAAGTCATGTCCGCCGTCATACTTATTCGTATCCCAGCCCAAACCGACAACAACCTTTGAAAGACCCGGATTCGTTTTTGTTAAATCTACTTTTTGTCCTTTTGCCAATGAAATTGCCATGTTTCATCCACTCCTTTTTCTTTTATACGTATCGGTTGACAATATCTTCTAATCTCGTATCGTTTGTGCCTTCGCCGACCGCCGCGAATTTCCACTCGCCGTCCTGGCGGTAGATTTCAGCCGTAATCAGGCTTGTTCTGCCGGCATAATTGTCTTTCAAGTTGTATTTGAGCATTTCTTCATGATTTGATTGATCAACAACACGGATAAAAGCATTTTGAATCATGCCGAAATCCTGTTTTCTTCTTACGCAATCATAAATATTCACAACAAATACAAGCTTATTAATGTTGGCAGGCACTTTCGCCAAATCAATTAAAATCTGCTCATCATCGCCCGCTCCGTCGCCTGTCAGGTTGTCACCTGTGTGCTTGACACTGCCGCAGCGGCTTTTCAGGTTTCCAAAATAAATGACATTTTTCTTATCAGTGAACTTGCCGTTTTCCAGCATCAGCACTGATGCGTCACAGTCAATATTTGGTCCGCCTCCGCCGAGCAGCTTTCCAAAAAAGCCGCCGCCTGATGAAACAGGGTCCCAGCCGAGACCGACCATCAATTTTGACAGGCCCGCTTTTCCTTTTGTTAAATCAATTCGCTGACCTTTTTCTAAAGAAATTGCCACACGATTCACTCCTAATCATCGAAATGTGAATATAGTCACATTTATTTTTACGTACAAACGTAACTTGAATGCCGTAAATTATTAATATATACGTTTTTTATTATATCAAAGTTTCGTAAAAGTTTAGAATAATTGACGAAAATCCTCGAAAAAAATCTCCCATATTTGATATATCTTTAGCAAATCATATGAATGACGGATCTTAAACAAACCATTTGACGTGAGCGAGTCATTTTGCCTATTCTTGTATCACATTCTAAAAAGCAACGGAAAGGAAGCGGCCTTTTGATTCATTTAAGCATACTTGATCAGGCACCTGTTTCTAAAGGAGAAAGCCCCGTGACAGCCCTTCAGCATTCGGTTGAGCTGGCCGGACGAAGTGAAGAGTGGGGCTATAAGCGTTATTGGTTTGCCGAACACCACAGCACGAAAGGACTGGCAAGCACGGCACCGGAAATTATGATCGCACGCATCGCGGCTCACACCAACAAGATTCGTGTCGGGTCTGGCGGTGTGCTTCTGCCTCAGTACAGCCCGTTTAAGGTGGCCGAAACCTTTCGCCAGCTTGAGGCCTTGTATCCGAACCGGATTGACCTCGGCCTCGGGCGTTCGCCGGGCGGAACGACGAAAACCCGGCTCGCATTAACCGACGGCATCAAAAAAAGCTTAACCGATTTTAACAGACAGCTTCAGGATGTCTCTTATTTTCTGACCGATTCGCTTCCCGCCGGGCATCCGTATGCCGGGATCAAAGCAGCGCCTCTTATTGATACAGTGCCGGAGCTTTGGGTGCTTGGATTGGGGGAAAACAGCGCAAGGCGAGCGGCCCATCAGGGAATCGGATATGTATTTGGACATTTTATCAACCCCGAACGAGGGGAAAGCGCGTTTCGCGTTTATCGTGAAAACTTTCAGCCATCAGCCCATTTCACATCTCCAGCCGCACTGTTTACGATCTTTGTCATTTGCGCAAAAACAGATGAAGAGGCAGAGGAGCTCGCGTTAAGCCAAGATTTGTGGCTTCTTCGCGTCGGGAAAGGCTTGGACAGCAGGGTGCCAAGCATTGAGGAAGCGAAAGCATACCACTATACCGAATCAGATAAAAACCAAATACGAGAAAACAGAAAACGCATGGTCATCGGTTCTCCAAGCACTGTAAAACAGCAGCTTCTAGAGCTGGCTGACCGCTATGAAACAAATGAAATGATGGTTCTCTGCAATGTGTTTGACTTTGAGGCGAAAAAAGAATCATATGAGCGTCTTGCAGAGTTATTTCTATAAAAAAAGCAGTTTTTCCTGAAGGAAAAACTGCTTTTTATTTTTACCTGCGTCCTTTTTTACGCTGGGTTTCTTTTTTGATAAACGTCCATATCCCTTGAACTGCAAATCCGATCAAGAGCAGAACAATTAACAGCAGGGTAATGGAAGGCCCTGGCGGTGTGCCGAGCTGATAAGATGATGTCAGCCCCATAAATACACTGAATAAGGAAATGAGGATGGCTGACATAAATACCATATTAAAGCCTTTTGCGATTCTAATGGCGAAAGCTGCCGGCAATACGAGCAGTGCCGATACGAGCAGTACGCCGATAATCGGAATAATAACTGAGATCGCAAGACCAGTGACAATACTGAATGACATCGACAGAATGTTTGTATTGATTCCGGACGTTTTGGCTGTTGCTTCATCAAATGTCAGCAGGTAGAGCGGCCTTTTTAATACGATAAAATAGAGCAGGATCAACAATGTAATGATGCCGATAATATAGACCTGCTGCTGGTTAACCGTCACGAGCGACCCGAATAAGTACTGGTCAATGCTCATAGTGGCCGCGCCTTTCGAAAGGCTGATTAAAAACATCGCGAAGGACAGACCCGCCGCCATTAAAATGGCAATCGATACTTCCGAGTATGTCCGATATGCCCGCCGCATGTATTCAATTCCGACCGCGCCGACGGTCACAACGACTATGCTCGCCGCGGTAATATTGGTGCTGAGGAAAAAGCCGATGGCCACACCCGACAGTGAAATATGCGAGAGTGTATCAGCCATTAAGGCCTGCCTTCTAAGCACAAGGTATACCCCTAGAATCGGGGCCATGATGGCGATCATGCCGCCTGCTAGAAAAGCTCGTCGCATGAATTCCAAGTCAAACATTTCCATCCGCCTTTTTCTCCTCTCTCTAATCGAATCACTTTATCTAAAAACTGCTGTACTTCATTTTGTTCATGAGTGACCATCACAACTGTGCGATTGTGATTTTTCACCAAATGGTGCATGAATTCGTAAAACCCTTTTCTACTGTCATAATCAACCGCTGTGGTCGGTTCGTCCAGCATTAGGAGATCGGGATTGCTGGCAAGCATTCTGGCAATACAGATTTTCTGCTTCTGGCCGCCCGACAAGTCACCGATTTTCCGGTGGCGAAGCTCCCACATTTCCACCATTTTCAGGGCTTTTTCTACTTCGATATGATCTTCTTCATTCAAACGTTTAAACCATTTCCCTTTTGTGTACCGGCCGGATTGGACAAGCTCAAGCACGGTGCTCGGAAAACCTGCATTAAATGAAGAAATTTGCTGCGGGACATACCCTATAGTGAGACGTTTGCCGTCTGCATTCTTTTTACTGATTGTTACTGTGCCTTCCCACGGTTTCAGCATGCCGAGCATCACTTTTATCAGCGTTGATTTAGAAGCGCCGTTTGGTCCTGTAATGCCAACAAACTCGCCGCTTTCAATATCAAGAGATACTTTATCCAACACAGGCGTGTGGGAATAGCCAAACACGATATCTTTCAATGAGACGAGATTCATGTCAATCTTCCTTTCTCACAAAGAAATAGTGTGCACCCTCCGGCGCACACTATCTTTTTATTTATCCAATAGTGAATCTTTCAGGGCATCGAGGTTTTGTTTCATGATGTCGATGTACCCTACACCTTTATCCTGTTCTTCTTTGCTTAAGCCTTCCAGCGTATTCAGCACTTCTGTTTTCGCGCCGATTTCACTGGCTAGCGTATCTGCAACCTTGGAGGATGCAACTTCTTCAAAATATATGATTTTCACGTCATGCTCTTTGGCATACGTTTTCAGTTTTGCTAAGTCAGCTGCACTCGGCTCTTGTTCAGGAGAAAGCCCCGCAATCGGAACCTGAGTCAGGCCGTATTCTTTTGCCAAATAGCCAAAAGCTGTGTGCTGTGTGATAAATTCTTTTTTCGCAGCTTTTTTTACGGTTGTACGATATAGTTTATCAAGATCCTGCAGTTTTGCAATATATTCTTTACTATTTTTCTCATAGTATTCTTTGTTATCCTGGTCTTGCTTCACGATTTGCGCAGTAATATTTTCAACTTCCTTTTGCGCTAGAACAGGGCTGAGCCATACATGAGGGTCCATTTCATGGCTGTGTTCATGCTCTTCGTGATCTCCGTGTTCGTGTTCATGTTCATGTTCGTGTTCTTCTTCAGAGCCCTCCATTAAATCAATGCCCTTGCTCGCATTTACGAAAACTGCGTGATCTTGGCCCATGCTTTTTTCGGTTGAAGGAACCCAGGTTTCCATGTATTCGCTATTATAAACGAACAAATCTGCGTCCTGAATGCTTGCAATATCCTTCGGCGTCGGCTCCCAGTCGTGCGGTTCGACTGAAGATGGAATTAATAGATCCACATCGCCCTTATCTTTCACAATTTGTTTCGTAAATTCATACATCGGGTAGAACGTCGTGACAATGTGCAGTTTATCACTCTTTGAATCCGTTGACCCTTTTGTTGATGAGTTGCCGCATGCCGCGACCAATAAGAAGCACGCTGCAATCACAAACAAACCGCTCCATTTTTTAAACATAACGAATATCCCCTCTTTTTCACAATGACTTTAAATCAAAATGATAACGATTTTGTAATCCTATATAATAATAAACCGAAGTCATTACGTTTTGCAAGATTAATTTTATGTTAACATTATGTTTTTATTATTTCCGTTTGCAGCGCAAATATATGTACTGAAAAACCCGGCAAACTGCGCCGGGTTGACTTCTTATTCTCTGTCATTCAAAAGATATACTCTGCTCTCGTAAGGGTGAAACACCATTTCATCAGCAATATCACCGTTATAATTCCTGAGAAGAAGGGACGCCTGGTCCTTGCTGCAAAGCTCCGGCCAGTGGAATACAGCCTGCTTTTTTGAAAAATTATTTACCACCAAAAGCTGCTGGTTGCCATTCCCCCTAACGTATACAAACAGCTGCGGATCATCTGGGAGCAAGAGATCGTAGCTTCCTTTTATGAGATCTGCATACTGCTTTCTCAGGCTGATCACCTTTTTGTAATAGGCTAAAATGGAATCGGGGTCTGCCTCCGCTTCCTCAGCATTGACGGATGTATAGTTCGGATTGATCTTCAGCCACGGCGTACCATCCGTGAATCCAGCATTCTTCCCGCTGCTCCATTGCATCGGCGTCCGGGCATGATCCCGGCTTTTGGCCAAGATAGAAGTCATCACTTCTTCAGGATCATAGCCGTTTTCAAACACCCGTTTATGATACATATTGATCGTTTGGATATCTTTGTAGTCCTCAACTCTCATAAACGGCGCGTTTGTCATGCCGATTTCTTCTCCTTGATAAATATACGGCGTGCCTTTCATAAAATAAAGGACAGTGGCAAGCATTTTTGCGGACTCTTTGCGATATCTCCCTTCATCTCCGAAACGGGAAACAATTCGCGGCTGGTCGTGGTTGCACCAAAATAGTGTATTCCAGCCTTTATGTTCAAGCGTCTTCTGCCACTTTGATAATACGGATTTTAAATCAGATAGCTCCAGGGGCTTCAGATCCCAATGTTCTTTTCCCGGCTGCTGGTCAAGCTCCATATGCTGAAAGTGAAAAATCATATTCAGTTCATGCTTATCAGTTCCCGTATACGTCAAGCCTTCCTCCGGTGTGACAGAGCCAACCTCGCCGACCGACATGACATCGTATTGTGAAAATACTTCATCTGTCATCTCTTTTAAATAGTCATGGATACGTTCGCCGTTCGGCTGGAAGGGTTTCGGTTCTGCGCGCTGATTGACGTAGTCCTCATATGAAGGAAGGAACTCTTTCTTTGAGATCAGATGAAGCTGGTCTATGCGCAAGCCGTCGACCCCTTTATCGAGCCAAAACTTCATCATGTCATATACGGCTTGGCGAACGTCAGGATTTTCCCAGTTTAAGTCAGCTTGTTTGACGGCGTTCATGTGCAAATAATATTCGCCAGTATGCTCCTCATATTGCCAAACTGGACGCCCGTAGTCTGACACCCAGTCCGTTGGCGGACCGTTCTTTGTGCCGGGGCGCCATAAGTAATAGCTGCGGTACTTGCTGTTTTTGTCCAGCTCCGCTTCTTTAAACCACGGATGCTCGACTGAAGTGTGGTTTAGGACAAAATCCATGACAAGCTTTAAGCCGCGCCGATGCACCTCGTCAAGCAGATCATGAAAATCCTCCATCGTGCCGTAAGAATCCATAATCGTCTTATGGTCAGTTACATCATAACCGTAATCAACATTTGGAGAAGGATAGATGGGACATATCCAAATCACATCTGCCCCAAGCTCCTTTATGTAGTCCAGCCGGGAGATTATTCCCCGCAAATCCCCGATCCCATCTCCATTACTGTCCTGAAAACTTCTTGGATATATTTGATAAACGACTGCATCCTTCCACCAGTCTTTTTTCATCCCGCACTCCCCCTGTTTTTCTTTCTACTCGAGCTGAGACGGATAGAGTGTCATTCCGCCGTCGACAAACAGTGTTGTACCGGTCACATAACTCGCTTCTCCCGATACGAGCCAAGCCGCTGCAGCCGCCACTTCTTCCGGTTGTCCAAAGGCTCTCATCGGAATTTTTTTCAATTGCTTTTGTCTGTTTTCTTCTTTTTTCGTGTCGACGTTGGACTCTGTGGCGATGGTGCCCGGTGCTATTGCGTTGACGCGAATTCCCTTGTCTGCATAGTTAAGCGCCAGCGTTTCCGTCATCATCTTGATGCCGCCTTTAGAAGTTGAGTATTGAATATTGACTGGGCGCGGAATCTGCTGATGAACACTTGAGATATTGAGCACGTTTCCTTTGATATTGTTCTTCATCATGTGATTGAGCGCGGCTTTTGCCCCCATAAAGGTTCCCGTTACGTTTACATCAATGACTCTTTGCCAATCTTCAAGGCTCATCTCATGCGGCATGGCTTCTGCACCGTTGAAGCCTGAATTGTTCACCATTACATCAAGCGTGCCAAAGTGCTCCAAAGCGGCATCCATTAGCGACTGAATCCCTTCTTCCTTTGACACATCCGCTTCGACTACGACGGCTTTTCCTCCGTTTTGCTTAATGATGTCCACTGTTTCATCGGCTCCTGACGGGTCGCTGTGATAATTCACAACCACATTCATTTTCTCCTGTCCAAAGCGTTCCGCAATGGCTCTCCCGATTCCTTTTGAAGAGCCTGTTACGATGGCTGTTTTCCCGATTAAATCTTTATACATAAATGATTTCCTCCTCTGATTTTCCTTTGTGTACTGGAAAATACCCTGTTTTCCCGGGTTGAAAACAGCATAAAAAAAGCAGAGAACCTTTTCGGTTCTCTGCCATCACTTATTGGAAGCGCTGCTCGGCAAGTGTCTTTTTTATGTCCATCAGCCTGCGGTAAAAGAAAGCGGCGGACTCATAATTTTGCTGCTGATTGAAGCGTTCTGCCGCGTCCTGCATCAGCTCTTCTGCATCAGCGAAAAGCTGGCGGGATTCCAAAAGGTCAAAGCATTCTTCGAGCACCTTCCTGTCGCCGCTGCCAAGATAAAGCTCATGAATAAGGCGGAATTTTGTTAAGTACATGTCATCCGCCCATTCTGCCGCGCTTGTAACCCCGTGTTGATACGTCTCTATTGCTTTGTCGTATTTTCCTTCTTTACAGTAGATATGTGTCAGTGAAAATACAGCTTGAACGGTCTGCTGAAATTTGTGCTTTTCAAAAATGGCGGCGGCCTTCTTAAAATAGCCCTCCGCTTCGCTAAGATCTCCCAAGCTGTACTTACAGTGGCCTACGTTATAATGAGCCGCAGCAATCATGTATGCTTCCTCAAGCTGACTGGCATAATCCAAAGCGCTGCACAGGTGCTTGAGTGCCTTTTCGTGATGATAGACATCCGTCAAATTTCCGGCAATGATAAATTCACACTGCACGCGGCGGCGGCCGTACAGTTCGTATTTCGTATAGATATCAAGCGCCTGGCTTGCATAATTCATCGAAAAATACGTTTGTTTGATGTGATAGTACACTTCTGCGACCTTAAAAAGAAATTCAGCTTTTTCAATCTCATCTTCCACATACTCCAGCTTTTCCTCGGCGTGCTTATAATGATCAATGGCTAAAATGAAATTTTTCTGCTTAAATTCGTACATCCCTCTGAAATAGTAAAAATAATATTCTAATAAGCCCGTCAGTTTTTGCTGATTGCTTTCAATTTCATTCAGCATGTCAGAGAACGGAGGCTCGGTGTCGCTGTCTTTCACCGGCATCAGCTTGTCCAGCATGATCCGATGCCGAAATTCCATCAAAGAAAAATATAATAGTAAATCCTGATTTTCTTCCATGTCTTCTAATTCGTACTCGATCTCCTGCTTTAATGCTTCTGCTTGATCTGCTTCAAACGCACGAATGTGTTTATACCATTCGTTTAGTTTTACCGCCACTTCTTCAGATGGAATCTTTGCTCTCAATGATCTGCCTCCTTCCTCCTGCTACTATTTATGTTATATTTTATCATAGCTATTCTCTTTTAGAGAGAGTCAATGGCTTAAAACATAACATTCAGCAACTCATGAGAAAGTGAGACCGGTATGAAATTAATAGCAAAAACATCGTTCATCTTATGCCTCCTGTTTGTGGCGGACCTTTGTTTTTCATATGTGCGGCACGCATGGCACTCTCAAACCGCTCTGCAGGACAGGCCTGTTCCTTCCGCTCTTGATCCGATTGTGAAGCAAAATGCCGACACCCTCAAGGCTGCCGCATCAAATAAAGGCATCTCGATCGTGATTACTGAAGGATTCAGATCCTTCAAGGAACAAGACGAATTATATAAGCAAGGACGCACAAAAAAAGGGAATATTGTCACCTACGCAAAAGGAGGGGAATCGTATCATAATTATGGTTTGGCGATTGATTTCGCTCTTCAGAAAAAGGATGGCAGCATCTTATGGGATATGGATTACGACGGCAATCAAAACGGGATATCAGATTGGCTGGAGGTCGTCACCATCGCTAAAAAACTCGGATTTGAGTGGGGCGGGGATTGGGAACGGTTCAAAGATTATCCCCACTTGCAAATGATACCTGACTAGACACCCTCACAGCCTCTTCTTTTTTCTTTTATGCGCGTCAATATATGGAGGATAAATCGGCTTATACACAAGCTTATAATGCTGATGGCTGCCTGCTGAAAAATCAGGCTGCCACTCCAGCCTCACATCAAACGCAGATAAAAATGCTTCTCTCGCTTCGTCGGCTGAAACATCCGGTTTATGGTTGATTGTTTCTAATTGCTCTGGGTATATATCCGGAGCCATAAAAGCGTCAATTTTTCCGGTTTCCGGGTTGACGATGATGCGGGCAGCACCGAACCGCAGCGGTATTCCTTTATACCAGACAGAAAAATGATTGCGGACCCTGCCTCTTTCATCGATTCGGATTGGGTTCACTCTGAAAAACTCATCTGCTCTTGGATAGAGCGCGTACAAAAACTGAAGCGCTGTCTCTTGGCATTCTTCCGTTGAGTATTGGCCGGAAACTTGATGTTCCATGAAGGAAATAGCTGCTTTTAATTTCCCTGTTTTTTTATCAGTCTTCATTTTGATTGTATTTTTATTTCTCGTTGCAAAATAGCTTCCTATGCTTAAATCCTTCCGCTCGGGTGCAGTGCCTTTGCGCCAAGTGCTTCCAAGTTCATCTCCGAAGTCCCTTTCACCGACTTTTTTCATATCAGAAGTAAGTCCCAGCATTTCATATATATCGGTTTCTTCTTTTTTTTCAAGCGGCGGGAGAGGCGCCCCGTTTTCCGTTCTTTCATCCGATATGTGCTGGTCAGGCACAATTTCGTCTACATCCGCTGGATAGTTGTAACCCGGCAAAATCGGTTCATAGACGAGTCTGGGCAATTGTTCATCATCAATGACGTCATACATAAGCCGTAAAGACATTGTATTGACGTAATGGGAAATGACCTTCTCTTTCTCTACGAATTCCTTTGGGATGTCGGCTTTGTTCCCTTCTCCGTAATATAAAAAATGGACAATCTGTCCGCTGCGTGTGATATCTATTAAAAATCCTGAATTGGGGAGCGAGAGGCCCAGCTGTTTTTTTGTATAAACAAACCGGATGTGATGCCCTCGTTCTTCCTTGGCTTGAAAATGAAATTTCATAAATGTGGCCGGATGGTGGGCTGCGGCAAACTGAAGAGCTGTCAGCTTCAGCTCGGCATCTGGGAGCTTTTTGTCCTGCTCGAGGCCGGCGGCTGTTGAAAATGTGAGCAAAGCGCCGTCGCTCGCGAGTTCTACGATAATTTGCTTTTCCGGATCTTCAGGGTCCTTCCAAATGAAGTATGCATGCCCCTTCTTCTTTTGTTTTTGAGCATAATCTTCTATCTCAAGCTCATAGTGCGGCGGTACATTTCCGATCTCTTGCGCCTTCTTTTTCAGCTGTTTGTTTACCAATGAAGTCATCCTTTCAAAGAGTCTACGACAAAGAGAACCTTGTTTATTATATAAAAAGACTCTTCTTCTTTTAAAGTGAAGAAAGGTCCTTTTCTATTAAGGAAACTGGATTTCCACATTCTCTCTATTACTTTTTTCATGCATCAGCCAGTACACACGCCGAAAATGTGTGACTTTTAGCTGTTTTACAATGCACTTATGACAGCCTCACCAGTATGGGCATCAATCAATCTCGGATATACCGGCTTGTAGACGAGACGATAGCTGTTTTCTTCATCTTCTCCGTATTCTCTCTCCCAGCCAAGCTCCACTTTAAAATGGCGCCAAAAGATAGACTTGGCTTGTTCCGGTGAAATGGATGGAACTGGGTCAACAGCTTTGAGCACTTCAGGGTCAATGTCCGGTCCCATATAAACGGTAATGCGCCCAGTCTGCCGGCTGACGCAGATTCTGACCTGCCCAAACCGAAGCGGAACTCCGTTACAGTGCACGTCAAACGTAAAGCCGGCTGACGAACCTTCTTCACCCTGTTTATCGTATTTGATCTTAAAATATTGATCAGCATTCGGGAATAACGCGAACAGAAAACGAATGGCGATTTTTTCGCACTCTTCCTCGCTTACGGTATTCGGCCCTTTTTCGTCTATAAACGACATAACACCTTCGAGTTTTCCGGTTTCTTTGTTATGGATGGTTCCAATTACATTGTGAAGACGTCCTTCAAACCAGCTGTTAAGACTCTTGTCAGCTTTATCGAGTTCCTGCTCATCCTTGTCCCGCCATACAATCTTTTTTCTGCCGTCCCCTATATCTGCTTCCCTTACTTTTACCAGTCCGCTGTTCAAGCCGATCATGCTGCCAGGGTCTGCATTTTCGTGAATACCTTCGAATAAGGGAAGGGGAAAGCTTTCTGACTCCACATAATCATCATCAAATATTTCTTTCTCTTCACTTACATCTGCAGGTACAGCAATGCCCGCCTTTTCAAACTCATACACCAAATGCGGCTGATCGTCTCCGTTTTTGTAGACAGAGCGATGAAGGATCTCAAATAGGAGAGTGACATCTACATCTTTCTTGAAATAAGCCATTGCTTCTTTTTCATCTGCGACCTGTTCCGGCTTGATTATATTGCACGCTTTTCCGTAATACCGAAAATACACCACCTCCCCTGATAAGGAGACATCAGCCATAAAACCACTCATAGGAAGCGGCAGTCCGTCTTCCATTTGAACATATGAAAACCTTACTTTGTCATCAAATGCCTCATCATTTTCTTCACGGACAAACGCAGACGGAGCTTCAGGATAATAAGAGTTCACGAACTGAATCAAGATAGCCTCTATTTGGTCTTCGGACAGCTTCTCACCGCTTTCAGGCTCAACATCTCGAGAAAGCCCTTCCAGCTGTCCGTCCGGTCCAAGCTCTACGATAATCCCTTTGTTTTCATCCTGCGGATCTATCCAGCAAAAATACGACCTTTTCTGTTCATCTCCATAATCTTCAATTTCCAGCTGTAAGTGTGTCGGCACACGGCCGATTTCCAGTGCTTTTTGTTTCAATTCCTCTTTTTTCACCAAAGCAGCCCCTTTCTTCGTTCGAATGTCACCCTTCAACTGATTACAAAGTAGTAGTCTAATATACACAAATTTCTGTGTTTTCCAGTTTTACCAGAACATTTTTCACCAAAAATAGTAAGATGAACCTATTCAATATAAAAGCTAATAATCTTAAAATTAATTCCGTTGCAACTTTTTATAGGTCATCAATCGCAAAGAAGGACGGAGTTTCCAGAAATCTGGGTAAAACCATGAGAAAAGAACCGATTTTTTTGGCTGCATCATGTCAATCCATTCAAAAAGATTCAATTCTCAAAGACAAAAGACTCCCCTTTCCCAAAACCATTTGAGGAGGAAAAATGAATGTTTCAGAAAAAAACGTACACTGTTTTCCTTGTTCTCCTGCTGATGCTGTTTACAGCTGCTTGTTCCGGAAGTAAAACAAGCGCGGAGAAGAAAAATTCAGAAACAGAAAAAAGCGCAGATATAGCTCAAGTTAAGATCAAAGATGTCTCTTATACACTTCCGTCTCAGTATGATAAGTCAACTTCAGATGATCAGCTCGTGTTAAAGGTAAATGTCGCTGTGAAAAACACAGGGAAAGATCCGCTTAATGTAGACCATATGGATTTCACTTTGTATCAAGGTGATACCAAAATGTCTGACACAGATCCTGAAGACTATAACGAAAAGCTGCAGGGCAGCACGATTAACGCTGACAAATCAGTTGAAGGAAATCTTTTCTTCGTTGTAGATAAAGGCGAAAAATACGAGCTGAATTACACTCCGGAATCTTACGGTGATAAGAAGCCAAAATCAGTTACATTCAATATTGACGGAAAAGACAAAAAAATCCTTGCGACAGCAGATCAGCTCCAAGACTCTGCGAAAGCTTTATCGGCTTATATAGATGTCCTTCTTTTCGGTAAAGATAACAAAGATTTCGAAAAAATCACCGGCGCGAACAAAAATGAGATTGTGAACGACTTTAACGAGTCCGCAAAAGACGGCTACCTCTCAGCTTCAGGCCTTTCAAGCACATATGCGGACAGCAAAGCGCTTGATAATATCGTGAACGGCATTAAAGCAGGATTAAGCAAAAACTCATCAATTCAAGCGAAAACAACTTCCATCTCAAAAGATGAAGCCATTGTAGAAGCTACAATTAAACCAGTCGACGCTTCTTCTCTCTCCGACCGCATCGAGGACAGAATGAAAGACTACTACAGCAAGAATTCAGGTGCGAGCTATGAAGATGCTGTAAAATATGCGCTTCAAGTCTATCCAGAAGAGTTCAAAAAGCTTGGCCCGGCTTCAAGTGAAAAAACGGTTGAAGTGAAAATGAAGAAAAATGACATCGACCAGTGGCAGCTTGATATGGACGATTACAGAGCAGCAGAATTAGTTGAAGCATTCATTAAAGAATAAACATCAAAAGGAAATAGCCCCAGGGCTATTTCCTTTTCTATTTAAAAATCCCGCTGATGAAATCTGCTTCATCATCCGTCAGTTCAACATCTAAGGTTTTTAGGTTATCCTTCAGCTGTTCCGGGCGCTTAGCACCTGGAATGATGGCGTCTACAGCCGGTCTCGTTAACAGCCATGCCAAGGCGACATGAGCCGTCTCTGCTTTCTTTTCCTCAGCTACCGCTTTGAGCTTGTCTACTCTTTTCAGGTTTTGAATAAAGGTTTCTCCCTGGAATTGCGGGTTGTTCTTTCGATTGTCGTCAAAGGCTTCATCTTTTGTAAACTTTCCGGTCAGCAGCCCGGATGCGAGCGGGAAATATGGAATAAAAGAAATCCCGTGTTTTTCACAGTATGGGAGCAGCTCCTTCTCAGCATCACGCTGAATTAAAGAGTATTCTGACTGAAAGACCTCCAAGTAGCCGTCCGCATTAAATTCCTGCAATTGCTGATAATTGAGGTTCGAGGCTCCAATCGCTTTGATTTTCCCTTCATCCTTCAGTTCCTTCAGCGTGCCCGCGACTTCCGCAAGAGGTGTCTTGCCATCCGGAAAATGAACATAATACAGATCGATGTAATCTGTCTTCAGCCGCTTCAGGCTCTTTTCCACCTCGCCGCGAAGAAAGTCCCGGCTGTTGTCTAATTCAATGCGGCCGTTTCCTTCTTTATGGGCTCCTTTAGAGGCGATCATGAGCTGATCCCGGACACCGCGTTCCTGAACGACCTCACCGATTAATTCTTCGGATCGCCCTAATCCATATATAAAGGCGGTATCGATAAAGTTCACGCCACCGTCCAAAGCCGTGCGAACCAAGTCCTTGCCAGTTTCATCATTCAGATTCGGAAACAGATTATGCCCGCCGACCGCATTTGCGCCGAATCCGATCCGTTTCACCTGTAAATTCGTTTTCCCAAGTGCACGTGTTTGATCCATTGTCCCTTCTCCTTCCGAAATGATTTGATGAAAAATAGCGCAGGTTCCACTTTTTGTATTAGATATCCTTTTTCTATTTTCCTTCTTTTTTCAGCATACACAAAAAGGAGAAAGTGTATTTCTCCTTTTGCAAGTTTATTTTGGTAAAACCCATTTGTCTTTTAAGAAGCAGGCTCTGGCCAGTAAAAAGAAAATGGCGATGAGCACGACGATGGTTCCGCACGTATATAGAATGGCAGCCGGATTTATCATCCCGAATAATAACTGTTTAAATAAGGCGTGCAGATTTAGGAACGGGATGAAAAAGTAAGATAGATCGATTTGATTCGGCGCCTTATTGAAGATGAAAAACATCGGGAATATAGGCAGAAAGACGACAAGAGACATATAGCTCTGCGCTTCTTTTACCGTGCCGGAAATGATGCTGATCAAAAGCTCCATTGCGGCGATCAGCATGGCAGAAAGCACGATGATCAAGGCTGAGGCTCCGATAATGACCCATAAGTGATCTCCCAGCTGAAAGGCTGTTCTTAACTTTTCCGTAAATAAGACGGTGCACAGAATCAGAAAGATCAGTGATAATACGCCAGAGGCTATTCCGAAGGTAGAAACCGCAAGCCACTTGCCGACTAACACTTTGTTTCTGCTGACCGGTGTCAGCAGCAGCGCTTCTATGGATTTCCGGTCCTTTTCTCCGGCAATAATGTCAAGAGCGATTGGCATGGCACCGGAAACGATTGATGTTAGAAGCAGCATCGGAAGAATGGCAGAAAGCATGATCGCAGAAACGCCTTGCTCTTCATCTGCTTCTTTTTGTTGAACTGAAAACGGCTGGATCACCGAATGGTCAATATGTTTACTCGTTAAACGTTTTTGCACAATTTCATTTTTGTACTGCTCTAAGGCAGATTGCACAAGCTGCATGGCATTTGATGACCCTTGATCGACCGAGCTGCCGTAAACGTCAACCTTAAAAGTTGTCATACTGGTGATATAAGAATCAAACTCTTTTGGGATGTTCAGATACACATCCGCTTTCCCGTCATCGACCGCCTGTTCAGGTTTTGCGAATGTCTTTACACTGATTTCCTCAATCGCATTCAGCTTGTTTTCCAGCTCTGAAGGCAGGGAGTGGCCGACAGCGATCGTGTACTGCTCCCCTTTGTCCGAAAGCATGCTTTCGTAGAAAAACACAAGGCCCAGCATCGTAATCATCGGAACTAAGATCGTCAGTAAAATTGTTTTTCTGTCCCGTAAAGCGTCGATCATCTCTTTTTTATAAATCTGTCCTACCATTTATGAAATCCCCCTGACCAGCTTAGACATAAAGATGTAGTTCAAATCGTCACTGCGTTCACTCTCGTATAGTGTTTCAAGTGCTCCTCTGTAAATGACCTCTCCGCTGTGCATCATAATGACACTGTCACAGAGCGCCTGAACCTCCTCCATAATGTGGCTGGAGAACAGGATGGTTTTGTGTTCTCTTTTCAGCTGCTGAATAAATTCACGGAAGATATTGCTTGACGTAATATCTAGTCCTGTCGTCGGCTCGTCAAATAAAATGATATCCGGATCGTGAATCAGCGCCCTGGCAATGGCGACCTTCTGCCTCATTCCCTTTGAAAACCCGCCCACTCTTCGGTCCATATAATCACGCATGCCGAACCGTTTTGATAAATCCTCAATTCTCGCTTTGATTTCATGACGGTTCAGCCCGTACAGCCGGCCAAAGTACTGTAAATTTTCTTTTGCAGTCATCCGGTCATAGAGTCCTGTTTCTCCTCCGAATAAGACACCGATTCGTTTCTTGACCTCGGCCGGCTGCTTGGCCGTGTCAAAGCCGTCCACTGTGATCGTGCCCTGTGTCGGTTCAAGCAGGGTCGCGACCATTCTCAGCAACGTTGTTTTGCCGGCTCCGTTTTCTCCGAGAATGCCGACGACTTCTCCTTTTTGAATTGTTAAGCTTACATCACGCACAGCTTTGACTACTTTTTTCTTATCTGTAAACCTGCGGCTGCAATCCGTCAGTGTAATCATGTCACAATCTCCCTTTTTGTTATTTCTAGTCATGACTATATACGAAAAGTTTGATTTGTTGGATAAAGTTGTCGCGAAGAGTTCTTTTTATGTCGCGAAATGGGATAAAATAAAGATGATTCTATCTAACTAGGGGAATGATAATGGTAAAAGTCGGACTAGTCGATGATTATCGAGTAGATTTAGAGAAGCTGGAAGCAATCGTGTCCAGAATGCAGGATGTCGAAATTGTCTTTGCCACCGATTCGGCTGAGGAAGCTTACAGCCGGGTGAAGAACGAGGACATCGATCTTCTGCTTGCCGATATTGAGATGCCTCACATGTCAGGCTACGAGCTGGCGGATTTAATCAGATCTCATTCGCTGGATGTGGATGTGATTTTCGTCACCGGCAACAGCGGCTATGCGGTTCACGCTTTTGATCTGAACGTCCACGACTATATTATGAAGCCGTACCACGCCGATCGTCTCAGCTCCTCCTTCGAACGTTATTTCAAAAAGAAAACGGAAACGAGCTTGAACGGGCGGATTTTGATTAAACAAAAATCTAAAATGCATGTGCTGCAAAAGAAGGATATTATTTTTGCCGAACGCACAGGACGGTCAACGACGATTGTGACAACATCTGAAGAAGTGCAAACGTATCAAACATTGAACGATATTAAAGGCGATTTGCCGGAGAAGGATTTTCTTCGTTCGCACCGCTCCTTTATTATCAACATTCATTACATTAAACACTTTTCCGCTTATACGAAGCATTCGTTTACGGTTTCGTTTGAGGGAACATCTAAAAAAGCGATGATCACCAAGCAGCAGCTTGATTATTTTCAAAACTATTATTTTTGAGGAGCGCAGGTTGTGATGACTCTGTTTCAATGTCTTTATTTGTTTTTATTCAGTTTCATATTTTATCAGTCGGCGTCCATTCTTTCACACAGCACATCCGTTTCTTGGCTCGCCGCTGCTTTAGGGGCGGCGGCAGCGGTTTTATACATATGGAAAACGAAGCCTATGCAGGATCGCTGTCCCCTTCAGCTCTATTTATGTATCGCCGTGATTCACATTCTGTCGGCGGTGTTTTTGCTGATCGTCGCTTCTGGATTGGCGGTGCTGCTTGTAATGATGATATTCGCGGCAGGTGAATGGCTCCGCATCGGGTTGTGCCGCTCGCTGACAAAGCTTTATGAACAAATCGATCGGCTGACTCAGGCTGAACAGCACGCCAATCGAATGCTGATGGATGTCAGGAGCCGGAATCACGATACAATGAAGCATATCACAGCGCTCAGCTCGGCGCAGTCAGAGCCGGACACACAAACATACATAAACCATTGGGAAGACCAGTACAGTCAATATGACCGTTTTTTAAAAGGAGAGAATGCGTACCTTGCAGGGGTGCTGTATGACTTTCTGGAAAAAGCAAAAGCTTCGAATGTGAACGTTTCACTGCATTTGCATACGCCGCTTTCTTCCCTCCCTTTCTCTCCCGCTGATCAGGTCAGCCTGGCCGGCAACCTATTAGAAAATGCGCTCGACAGCGCCGCAGAGGCCCCCGAGAAAGCGGAGATCAAGCTGGAGACATCACTGCGAAGCGGGCTTTACGTGCTGATTTGTGAAAATACAACACCCGGCATGGATCCGAAAGTGCTCGATACACTGTTTCAGTCATTCGGCCATACGACGAAGAGCGGCACTCATGAAGGAATGGGCACTTATGTGATCCAAAAGCTGGTGAATCAAGCTTTTGGCAAGCTTGATTTTACATATCGCCATCCTGTCTTCCGATTAGAAATCAAAATTCCGTTCCAAAAATAAAAAACCTTGAAAAGCTTGGCTTTTCAAGGTTTTTTGTTCGTCATTACGATGTTAATGATTGTGCAAAACGATCCGCTTCATCCTGGAGCGTGCTTTCAATTTCTTTGTAGCGGCTTGAAATCGTTGATGCGCTTACGCCGTATTTTTTCGCCAGTTTAGCTTGGGAAACGGTAGCGCCGTTAAGAGAGATTGCATTCACGTAATATTCAACTGCCGCCGCAAAAGCTTCCGGCTTTCTGATGACAGGTGACTTTTTCTCGCAAAACGATTTCCAAATGTCAATGACTGCCGGAATCAGTTCATCCGGATATTCATCTCCGCTCATGCCTTTTTCAATCGCCGCGGCTGTTTCTTTCTCCATGTCGTTTGCCCACTCAACGCTGCTTTCTTGAACAGCCTCCGCTTGCTGCGGCTGTTCATCTTTTTCCGCTAACAGCGCGAAAAGTACGTTGTTGAACTCCTGCTTCATGAAATCCTCCGGCGTTTTGCCGTTTTTCACAGCAGCATCCGCATATGTCTTCACTTTGCTGATCAGCTCTTCCGTTCTCTTCACTGGGAAGATTGTGAACTGCATGAAGAATTCCGCTTTTTCGGCTTCGTGGATCGGATAGCCGAGAATCAAGCTTCCCACTGGAGGGAGGTCTTGATTCGTGACGTCCATTTCCACGTCGAATTGCTTTTTCGTAATGACATCTTCAAAATGAATGACTGCTTCTTTCATATCCTTCAGCAGCAATAAAGCAGGCGTCATGCTCTTCCAGGATTCAACGATCTCACGTGTTTTCGGGCGGGTGATTGAATCGCCTTTTTTCTGAAGGTACTCTTCAAAGATCGTTTTGTCACCAGCGAGCGGGTGGAAGAAGATTCCCCAGATTCCCAAATTAAATACACTGATGTCCTTTGTCTGCCTGTCCATAGTAGAAAGAAAATCATGCTGGTTGATAAAACCCGAAATGCTTTCTCTATGTACTGTGAAGGCATACTCCACTAAGTCTTCCTGAATTTGTTTTGCTTCTTTTGCCGCTAATTCTGTCGGGAAGTCGACAACTTTATTTCCGCAGCATTTTTTATATTTCTTACCGCTGCCGCATGGGCAAGGGGCATTTCTTTTCACTTTTCCCACAATAAACCCTCCGAATTCTGTTGTAACTTTTCTATTTTAACAAAAATAACTTCTGAGGGCTTGGTTTCGGGCTAAAAAAGAATTTGGTAATGTGACAGCCTGGTTCATGATGTAAATTTACCTATGACTTTTTCATCAACTTTTGTGATTTAAGACTTATAACCTATTCCCGCTTTAGGCCCTTCTTTTTACAATCATTAGGTGTTTATCTAAAATTTTTAAGGAAGTGTTTATGTTGGAACTAGCTGGTTTTATGCTGCGCGCCTGCGCTCTTGTGCTTGACGCGGTCATTGCGGCCGCAGTGATTTTAGCATCCGGATTTATGTTTGGCGACGGGTCCGCTGGCGTCATCGCTGTCGCCATATTGATGCTGCTTGTGTATCCTTTGCTGATGCCGCTGACAAATTGGAAGGGTACGCTGGGCAAAAAAATCATCGGCCTGCAAATTGTAAGAGACGAAACACACGAGAAAATCTCCCTCCCTCAGGCCATTGTCCGTTACATGATAGCATGGGTGCATGTGTTTTCCCGCCTGATCTATTTAACAGCCGCATTTACGAAGAAAAAACAAGCCGTTCATGATATGGCTGCGAAAACAATTGTGCTGAAAGCAGAATAACCTTGAAGAATAGGATTCTTCAAGGTTATGTTTCTCATTAGTTCGTATTTTGTCCGCCGCCGTTAAGCCCTTCTTTAATCAGGCTGTTGACTTGGCTGCTGTACAGAAGGCCGATATGTCCGACACCATGAATTTGAACATTTTTAGCCCCGTCTAATTTTGATAAGTAATTCATAACAATCATATCAGCACTACTGTAAACGGATGTGTACAAGATCTTTTGGTTGGGATCAGTACCCGGAAGCGCCTTGCCTGTCACAAGACGATTCGCGCCGCCAAGTGTTACGACGTTTTCAATTTTATTACCGCCATCCAGATTTTTTATGTAGTAAAGCGTGTTAGCGCCGCCCATGCTGTGAGCGACAATATCCACTTTTTTCGCACCGGTTTCATCTAATACCTTTTTCACAAAACGCGATAATACTGGTCCGTTGTTTAAGTTATTGCCTGTCTTGTCCCAAAAATCTACAGCATACAGCTTGTCCCGTGACCAGCCCTGTGATACCAAATAAGTTTTAATACCGGCAAAGTTAAAAGAAGCTCCGCCAATTCCATGAACCATTACCACCGGATTATGTTCAGCGGCTTTCGCTGACGGCTGCATCGCAAACATGGATGTAACTGACAGCACAACAATTGTTACAAGTGCAATGATCTTACCTCTTAAAAGTTTCATAATTTCCTCCTTTTTTGTAACAAATTCTTAAATTATAATACTTTGCCAAATTAATTAAGTAAAGGGTAAATTTGACTTATTTTTAAAGAAATTTTAAGGTTGAGAGAACATTTCAGCTGTTTCGATCCCGAAAACGCACAAAAAGAAGGCTTTTCCGCCTTCTTTTCTTTAATATTCATTAAAATAGTCTTGGATTTTCCTAGGATCATCTGTTTTGGTGAGCGCGAGCATTAACAATATCCGGGCTTTTTGCGGATTTAAGGAGTTTGATGCCAAAAGGTCGTTTTTCACATAGTCGCCGTTCGATGTGACGACACCATTTCCCGTACGGGTTGAGCGAACCACTGTGACGCCTTTTTTGACCGCTCTGACTGCCCCCTTTTCGGCTGCGTCAGATAAAGATCCGTTGCCTGATCCCGCGAAGACTATGCCTTTTGCGCCAGCCTTTACAGCCGCATCAAACAGATAGCTTCCGTCATTTTGGTAGCCGTACAGAATGTCTACTTGCGGCAGTTTATCAAGGCTGGAAATGGAGAACTCCGAATCCTTTGTATGCTTGCGTGTGATTTCATTATGAAAATAAATGTCATCGGCAATCGTTCCGATGTATCCCATTTCTTCTGATTTAAAGGTATCTGTTGCGGTTGTGTTGGTTTTTGTAACATACCGTGCTGAAGCAATGCGGTCATTGAGAACGACGAGCGTCCCTTTCCCTTTTGCCTCTTGTGCGCCGGCCACTTTAACTGCGTTGTACAAGTTGGACGGGCCATCAGCACTGATGGCTGTGGACGGCCTCATCGAACCAACAACAACAATCGGTTTATCACTTTTTACAGTGAGATTCAGAAAATAAGCCGTTTCTTCTAATGTATCTGTTCCGTGGGTCACAACAATACCGTCGACATCTTTTGAAGAAAGCAGTTTGCTGACTCTTTTTCCGAGCTTCAGCAATGTTTTGTTATCAATGTTTGTGCTTCCGACATTAACCACTTGCTCGCCGCTGACATTCGCAATGTCCTTCATCTCTGGCACCGCTTCGATCAGAGACTCAACGCCAACGACACCTGCTTTATATTCAGTTGTAGAGGTTTTTGATTTATTGGCTCCGGCAATCGTACCTCCTGTCGCCAGTATTTTAATAGTTGGAAGGTCATTCTTTTTGGAAGCAGAAGCTGAAGAAACTTTTTGTGTCTGCGTTTTTTCTTTTGGGGATTCTTTTGCTTCAGGAGATTGTAAGCATCCGGTAAAAACAAGCAATAGTGCGGTAAAAAGGATCAGTAAGAGGAATCGTTGTGTTTTCATATTTTTCTCTCCTTTGGATGGTAACGTCTCTTCGCCTTTTAATAATTGAATATTTCATTTATTCAGTCAAAATGTGCGTCAGGTTATCTCTCAGCTTTTTTATATGCTTATTTTATTTTCTTATTCGAGTTTCTTTATCTTGACATTCGATGGGTGAATCATGATAATAGACCAGTCACTATATTTTATGATAGCAATTCAGTAAGGTGGGAATGTTATGAGCTATGGAGATGCTCGTGAGAAAATCCTTTCTGCAGCTACCCGGCTTTTTCAGCTGCAGGGGTATTACGGAACGGGACTGAACCAGATTATTAAAGAAAGCGGTGCACCTAAAGGCTCTCTTTACTACCACTTTCCCGGCGGTAAAGAACAGCTGGCAATTGAAGCCGTGAATGAAATGAAGGAATACATCCGCCAAAAAATCACAGACTGCCTGGACGTGAGCCCTGATCCAGCAGAAGGCATTCAAGCCTTTTTGAAGGAGCTCTCCTGTCAATTCTCATGCACAGAGGACATTGAAGGTCTGCCCGTCGGCTTGCTTGCGGCAGAGACATCATTAAAAAGCGAGTCTTTGCGAAAAGCCTGTGATGAAGCCTACAAAGCGTGGTCCCTTGTGTTTGAGGAAAAATTACAGCTGTCAGGTTACAGCGAGAGCCATGCCAAGGAAGCAGGCATCGTCATTAACGCCATGATTGAAGGCGGCATTCTTTTATCATTAACAGCAAAAGACAGCACACCGCTTCTTCATATCTCCAGCCGCATTCCAGCACTGTTGAAGAAATAAATAAAGAGACATACTACTACAAGCTGAATGAATACATTCAGATGAATGAGAGGAGAAATACATTTGGAAACAGCAGCTAAAGCATCTCAGCAATATAAAGTGATGCCCATTATGATATCTTTGCTGACCGCCGGTTTTATCGGCATGTTCAGTGAAACAGCGTTGAATATTGCGTTAACTGATCTTATGAAGGAGTTACACATTACAGCGGCAACCGTTCAATGGCTAACAACAGGCTATTTGCTTGTGCTCGGTATTCTTGTTCCTGTTTCAGGTCTGCTATTGCAGTGGTTTACAACAAGACAGCTTTTTACTGTGTCACTGATCTTTTCAATCATAGGCACCCTGATTGCGGCGCTTGCGCCTAGCTTTTCATTTTTATTAGCGGCGAGAATCGTTCAGGCACTTGGAACGGGACTCCTATTACCGCTCATGTTTAATACGATTTTGGTGATTTTCCCGCCTCATAAACGGGGAGCGGCTATGGGAACAATCGGACTTGTCATTATGTTTGCGCCGGCAATCGGCCCTACATTTTCCGGATTGGTTCTTGAGCACCTTAACTGGCACTGGATTTTCTGGATCTCTCTTCCGTTCCTTGTGCTTGCGCTCATTTTCGGTATCCTCTACATGCAAAATGTGTCTGACATCACAAAACCGAAAATTGATGTCCTGTCTATTATTCTGTCGACGATCGGCTTCGGCGGCATTGTGTTTGGATTCAGCAATGCGGGTGAAGGTTCTGGCGGATGGTCCAGCCCGACTGTGATCGTTTCACTTATTGTCGGTGTTATCGCCCTTATTCTATTTTCAATCCGTCAGCTTACGATGAAGCAGCCGATGATGAACCTGCGTGCGTTCAGATACCCGATGTTTATTTTGGGCGTCATTATGGTCTTTATTTGCATGATGGTCATCCTGTCATCCATGCTGCTTCTGCCGATGTACTTACAAGGCGGCTTAGTCCTAACAGCATTTGCCTCAGGACTTATTCTCTTGCCGGGCGGTATTTTAAACGGATTTATGTCACCTGTCACAGGCCGTCTGTTTGATAAATACGGACCTAAGTGGCTTGTTATTCCGGGATTTTTGATTGTCACTATTGTTCTGTGGCTCTTCTCAAATCTCACGACAGCTTCAACAGCAGTGCTGATTATCGTGCTGCATACCTGCTTGATGATCGGGATCTCCATGATTATGATGCCTGCTCAGACAAACGGTTTAAACCAGCTTCCGCGTGAGTTTTATCCGGACGGCACTGCCATTATGAACACACTTCAGCAAATGGCGGGCGCGATCGGGACAGCGGTTGCGGTCAGCATCATGGCTGCCGGTCAGCATGACTACATGAGCAGCGTAAAAAATCCAGCCGATCCAGCAGTCATTCCGCAAGCGTTGACAGCAGGCGTTCAGCATGCGTTTGTCTTTGCGATGATTGTCGCGATTATCGGATTAATTGCCGCTTTCTTTTTGAAGCGAGTAAAGGTTGATCAATAAGAAAACCCCCTGATCTTGAGGTCAGGGGGTTTTTTATGCCTATATCGGGCAAGACGCGAGCGGCGCTGAAGAAGGTGAACATCTATTTTTAGATGATCGCTTTTAACGCGCGGATAACATTGCAGCCATTTCATCAATCGCATAACGCAGTTCGTCCTTCGTATTGTAAAAGTGAGGAGCGAGACGGATGACATTGTCCCGCGGAGCGCAAATCACGTTTTTCTTTTTTAGTAACGCCGCCGTTTCCGATGCCCGTTCATCCCGAATGGAAACCATGCCCGGCTGCGGTCCCGATGGCGCCCCCGCAAGCTTCAGCCCTTTTTCAGCAGCATATTGACATGCATCGGCACCCACCGCTTTTATATGATCACGGATACGGGACATTCCGATTTGATTCAACAGCGATAAAGCCGCAGCCGCTGCATACACGCTAATAAAAGCAGGGGTTCCTGTTTGAAAACGTCTCGCGCCTTCTGCATAAGACGACACCCCAAACCCGTTTTCCCGCCCGAACCAAGCAGATGCTTTTGGCTTCAGCTCATCCGCCAGCTCTTTTCTCACATAAAGAAACGCCATGCCCGGTATGCCGAGCATATACTTTCTGGTGCCTGCCGCCAGCATATCAATGCCCCATTCCTTCACATCAATGGGAATATGCCCTGCAGATTGATAAGCATCCACAAATAACATCGACCCCTTTCTCTTGGCGATGGCAGCGATGGCTTTTATATCCTGAATGCAGCCGTCACGGTAATGAACGTGCGGAACACAGGTCAGCACCGTCTCTTCCGTGATAGATGTTTCATATTGTTCGAGCGGCTGCTCACCGTCTATTGAAGGGATCACAGATACATTATAATCAGATTGCGCCTGCCAAATATGAGACACAGCCGGAAAATCCATCTCCGTGTATACAACATGTTTCTTTTTAACAGCAGACAAGGATGATGCCACGGAAATCAGCGCATCAGAAACTGAAGGCACAATCGCAATCTCATCCGGCTCAGCACCTATCAGCCTCGCAAACTCGTTTCTGGCGCTCTCTGTCTTGTCAATCGCTTCATTCCAGTTCGTCCCCCTATGCAGCAAGCTGTCATGATAATCTTGTATCGCCTTTGACACCGGCTCTGCCAACGCGCTCTGTGAGCAGCTGGCAAGCATGATGCGGCTCTGCATGGTTGGGAACAGATGTCGGTACTGCTGCGGCAAATGTTCCATTCTGATTCACTCCTTTTTATTATTTTGATGAAAAATCCAGAAATAAACAATAGAATAATAGAAAAGGAGATGGTGATCATGAGAAAAAAAGTGCTTTTCACAGGTTTTGACCCTTTTGATCAGGAAACTGTCAATCCATCGTGGGAAGCGGTGAAACAGCTGAATGGCTTTGAAACGGATCAGGTGATCATTGCTTCGGAACAAATCCCAACTGTGTTCAGAACCGCTCTCGACACTTTGCGGCAATCGATTCATAAGCATCAGCCGGACATCGTGATCTGCGTCGGGCAAGCCGGAGGCCGGATGCAGGTAACACCGGAACGGGTCGCGATCAATCTTGCAGACGCGCGTATCCCGGATAATGAAGGAAACCAGCCGATTGATGAGGAGATTGTTCCCGGCGGGCCTGCCGCTTACTGGACAGGACTTCCGATTAAACGCATCACATCTCAAATGAAGGAAAACGGCATTCCGGCAGCTGTTTCCTATACGGCCGGCACATTTGTATGCAACTATCTGTTCTACGGGTTAATGGATCACATTCACTGTATGTCTCCGCACATTCACGGCGGGTTTATCCACATTCCGTACATTCCGGAACAAACAATCGACAAAACAGCGCCGAGCCTCAGCCTGGACATGATCGTCAAAGCATTGAGGATCGCCGCTGTTACGGCCGCACAATATGATCAGGATACGAAGTCACCCGGCGGCGCGCTGCACTAAGCGGCGGCCGCTTCACTGGTCAGTCTCTTTTTGTATACAAACGCTGATAGTGTGACGCTCACTTCAAACAGGACAAGCAGCGGAATCATGACGAGAAAATCAGAGATAAAGTCTGGCGGGGTAATCAATATGGACACCACGATCAGCAGAAAATAGGACAGCTTTCTCGCTTTGGCCAGCCGGTATGGATTTAAGATGCCTAATCTCGTCAAAAACATCACCACGAGCGGCATTTCAAACAGAAAACCAAACGGCAGGCTCAAATTTACCATAAACCTGAAATAGCGGTCAGCGGTAAACATTGTTTCGAAATGGCCGGCAGACAAGTGGGTCAAAAAGCCGAGAACGATCGGAAACAACACAAAATATCCGAACGAGATGCCGGCCAGAAACAGGGCGAATAATCCCGGTATGTACATCAGTGTCACTTTTCGCTCCGTATTTGTCAGCGCCGGCGCTACAAAACGCCAAAGCTGATAGGCGGCAACGGGGATGGAGGCGGCAATCGCACAAATGCCGGCAAGCATCATATATACCCAGAGAATTTCACTCGGTCCGAGAACAGCTAATTTTCCGTCAAAATCTCTGATCAGCCAATCATAAATATCCTCCACAAACAAAAAAGCCGTAATTAAAAACAGAAGAAAAGCCGCAAGTGTAAAAATAATCCGACGGCGAAGCTCTTCTAAATGTCCGATCAGATGAGTTTCTTTTTTATCCATATAAAAAAGCCCTCCCTTTCATGAGAAAAAGAGGCAGACCATGCGTCTGCCTCATCAGCACTCAGCCTGCGTTTTTGTCCTGCTTAACCGCTGACAGCTCAGCTGATTTTTCTTCTTTTTCATCACCAGACACAAGTGATTTTGTGGCGCTTTTGAATTCCAGCAAAGTCCGACCGGCGGCTCGCCCGATTTCAGGAAGCTTTGAAGGGCCAAAGATAATGAGGGCGATGACAAAGATCAGAATCAAGCCGGGTATTCCAATATTTGAAAACATCATGTATCACTCCTTAATGCGTAATTTTTGCCCGCTTTTTGATCATTTGTTTTTCATGGGCTTTGTTGTGCTCAAAGAAACGATCCTCTTCGACTTCATTGGATTGTTTCACTCCGCCTTGAACCATTGTCGAGGATACCTTTCTCAATCCGGTTTGGTCTTTTTGATAGACGAATGAAGCCCGTGTGGAAATGGCTGCTCCCGGCTCTGTCACAAATGGCATTACCCGATAATCAGCTTTCCACTGGTGAGGCGTCACTGTACAGCGGACATATCCGCGGTAATCGTTAAAGAACTTGATATGTGGATTTTCCTTTAAAATTTGATCGGTATCCGCCCGCTTATCCGCTCCGTTTCCTCCGGATGTGATGGAGGTGCCGACAAATTCAGCCCCGAAAATTTTCGAGCTTGTTTTATTAAAATCGACATGCAGATTCGATGCCCAGCTTGCGTGTACATCTCCTGTCAGCACGACAACATTATTTAAATTTTTGCTTTTAATGAAATTGACGACCCGTTCGCGCTGAGCCGGATAACCGTCCCATGAATCCATGCTGTAGATCGGGCTTGAGCTTGTCCCGAAATTCCACTTTGCAAAGAAGATTTGCTGTGCCAGCACATTCCAATATGCAGTCGAGCTGTTTAAATTGTTGAAAAGCCACTGCTCCTGTTCTTTTCCTAACAGGGTCCGATTCGGATTGAGCGATTCATCAGATGGCGGCTTATTGCCGTCGTTATTGGCTTGGTCATCTCTGTATTGGCGTGTATCCAGCACATTAAATGATGCCAGATTTCCGTACGTAAAGTGGCGGTACAGCTGCATATCCGGACCATTTGGCAGAGAGGAGATGCGGAGCGGCATATGCTCATAATAAGCCTGATACGCCGCCGCACGACGCAGTACAAACGCATCAACCGACTGCCCTTTTTCCGGGATTTTATTGGCATAGTTATTTTCAACTTCATGGTCGTCCCACGTGACAACCCACGGAAACGCCGCATGCGCCGCTTTTAAATTAGCGTCTGAACGGTATTGGGCATGGCGGTTTCGATAGTCCTGCAGCGTAATGATTTCTGCGCTGTTGTGTGTACGGACATTGCCTGTTTTCGATACATATTCATTTGGCCCGTACTCATATATGTAATCACCAAGATGGAAGACAAGGTCCAGCTTTTCCTTCGCCATATGCTTGTAGGCTGTATAATAGCCATGCTCATATTGCTGGCAGGAAGCGAAGGCAAAGGTCATTTTCGGCACATTGGCACCAGGGGCGGGCAGTGTTTTTGTTTTTCCGACAGGACTTAGCTCATGCCCGGTTTTGAATCGGTAATAGTACACTTTGTTCGGCTCAAGCCCGTCCGCTTCCACGTGAACAGAATGAGCGAGGCTCGGTTTTGCCATTTCAGTGCCCTTTCTTACGATCTTGCGGAAGTGCTCATCCTTTGCCACTTCCCATTTGACAGGCACAGCCTGGTTCGGCATCCCCCCGCCATTCAGCGGATCTGGCGCCAAACGCGTCCAGAGCACAACGCTGTCAGAAAGCGGATCTCCTGAAGCAACGCCGAGCGTAAACGGATAACTAGAGAACTTAGGTGCAGCATTTACTTCAAATGCTCCGACTGACTGAGCAATGGTTAACCCAAGAGAAAGCCCCGCAATTTTTCCAGCCCCCTGAATAAATTTGCGGCGGTCAAACGTATTGTTCTGAAAGCTTTCGTCTTTCAATTTCTTTACCCATTCGTCAAAACGACTGTCATATGCCATTCCAGATCCCCTCTCTTCTCATTGATCGCTTTCATTATAGGAAACTATTGTTAATTAGCTGTGAAGAAGTGTGAACGGTTTGTAAGCACTGAACATGGGAAACAGGACTTCCTTCACAGCCATTTCGCCGAAACATGCCGATAGCTGGCAAAACGGCGTATTTTCTGCAAATCCTGTCGTTTGCAAGCCGCCCTTTTTACCTATTTTTCTTCACATGATCTTAAAAAAACAAAAACACCGAGCGATTTTGCATAATCACTCAGTGTTCGGGAAGGCTGTCTGTTATTTAGAAAACAATCTGCTGAAAAAGCCCTTTCTTTCCGGTTTTACAGCAGCAGGTTCTTGTTCTATTAAAATTCCTTTTTCCTTCACTTCTTTCAGCCAAAATGGAAATTCAGTAAGCAATGCATCATAAAGCTCATCATCAGAGATGCGTTCAATGTCTTCGATATGCAGGAAGTTTGCGTTATCAACAACACGTCCTTCTAGCGTATCCAGTTTATTAAGAAAATCGAAGTTGCCGTTACCGATGCCGACAAACTGCCAAAACACCGGTTTATCAGAGGCCGCTTCAATAATGGGTTTGATCGTTTTTTTACACCCGCCATCATTAATAAAAACGATAAAAGCGGGATATGAACTCGGTTCTTCCACAACATATTTATGTAACACATCCTTCATGACCGGCGGCTCATCATTTCTCCCGAATTTATGCAAGAGCTCATTATTTAAAATTTCGCGATCAACATAGCCTGAAAAATCGATTTCAGAGACTGGCTTTAACCGGGAGAATTCATTATCATAAACCCATACATCCAGCAGGCCGTTATCATCAAATTGATCAGCCACAGCCAAAATTCGCTCCACCACTTTTTGAACCGTCCCGTTTTTGTACAGCGTTCTCATTGAACCGGTAATATCCAGCACCAGTCCGACACGAGCCGTCACCTTGGTTAACTGCTTTTTCTCCAATACGATTTTTATGCTCTTCTTTTGCAGGTCAATTGTCGCCATTTTGTCATCTCCTGTAGTTCTTTTCTACGATTATCTCACGGAAATATTTTCCAATAAAGAAAAAACACCGTTCAAATGCGAACGGCGTCCTGCCCTAAAAAGTGTTATATACGTTTTCACATGTTTCGGCCGTCGGCTGATAAAAACAATGTGACTTGTATCTGGCTACAAACGGCTGGTTATACCAGGTTGACGGGCAGTTTCCTCCCGGCTTGAAATACCACAGGCTGAATTTTGCCGGCCAGAACCTCTCCCCGTTTATCGTCCGGCGCGCCAAGGCCCGCTCGCTTTCCCGCGGTCTTTGATAAAAGTATCCATGGGTCACCGCTTCAAACGCATGCGGCTGAAAAATCATCTGCCTGATGGTGCGGAGGCCTTTAAAATCAGAGCAATTGGCCCTCAGCCGATTAATCCCAACATTGCCGACAAGCAGCATTCCCTGCTTACCTTCACCTTCCGCTTCCGCTCTGAGCAGCCGTGCCATCAAGTTGACATCAGCACTTGTTGCTCTCACAACCGCCATCACGTCACCTCCCCTTTTCTCCTTTCATCATATTGCAATACCCAAAGAGTGATGACGGAGGGACAGGAGAAGTTTTAAAATTTATTCTCGGAATTGCTACAGAGGCCAAATATCAGTGCGATAAAAAACGGGCGGGTGAGCTTAGGGAACTTCCGATAAAAGCCTTGCTTCCACGGACCGGCCAGTCCCCTATTTGCAACCGCCGCCTTTATGCTTTATGAAAAACACAAAATAATGTTTAACTTTCCGTATTTGAGGAATCATACATAACAAATCAGACAATAGAAGGAGGAACCTTTTCATGACACATGTGAAAGCGCTCGCGATTAAAGGTATTATGACGATTATTGTCTTGTATTTGGTGCTGGGTCTTGGCTTTGGTTTCACGTTTGGTGATACGCTGCTGATGACAGTTGTGTTAGGGGTCATTTCTTATTTGCTTGGAGACCTTTATGTCTTGCCCCGGTGGAACAATATGATCGCCACTTTGGCTGATTTCGGTTTGGCATTTCTCGTGATTTGGCTGATGGGCATGCCGCTTTCTATGGGAATGACTGGCGGAGAAATTGCGCTGGCGGCTCTATTTGGAGCAATCGCCATGGCCATCGGGGAATATTGCTTCCATTTCTATATGATGAGCAAAGAAATTGGCAAAAAGCATTATCTTGAAACAAGAACAGATTCATAATCAAAAGGCCGGTGCTGACAGCATCGGCCTTTTATAAAACGTCTTCCCGGTCTATGTTTCGGACAGACCAAATCGCTATCAAGATGCCGATCGCACCTAAAGAAAGCGGAATATAGATAATCGTTGCCAACGAAAACTCGGGGCTTTGCTGACTGATCAGAATCGTCAATATAACCGAAGAAATGATGGCAGCCGGAACAGAGCGTTTCCTCATCCCAAACCATAAAGGAATGAGACTCAAGCACGCAGCCGAAGCAGCATATATCGCCATACTGACGATTTCTTGTCCGATAGTCTGGACTGTTAACATCGCAGGTGTAAGTTGATAATATTGATTGATTTGCCCAAAGATGAATGCAAGCACAATTTCAGACACCATAATGGTGATAAACGTCAGTCCGCCTGTAATCAGCAGCTTGGCAGCAATCAGTTTTTTCCGGCTGATGGGATATGTAAACATGACGGTTATAGTTTTATTTTTGTACTCGCTGATAATCAATTTGGCAATCAGCACACTGGCAAAAACAACAAATACAGACCTTACAAACGTTCCAAGCAGAAATAACGTGGATACCGCATCAGTCATCACCTCTGGCTGCGGGAGTTTTTTTTCTTCTGAAGCAATCAAACACATAAATCCGAGGATGCATAGATTTGCAATAACGGCGCCTCTGTAATACCAGCCTAATTTTATTTTTTTCAATTCAAGTTTCATTACATTCAACATGTTGTCTCAACTCCGTATTCAGGCATCTTGTTTGTCTGCTTTCCTGACTGCCATGTATGAAAAAAACAAACCGACAGCCGCAAGAGATAATGGAATATATACAATGGAAGAAAGGGACAGGCCCGGGCTTGTTGAACTCATCAGCATGACAATCACGACAGATGAAATGATGGTTGCCGGGACAGAGTGCTTACGCATCCCAAAAAAGATGGGAACTAAACTGGTTCCAGCGGCGCCAAAAGCGAAAACCGCCATTTTTACCGAATGCTGAGACATGACATCGGCGCTCAATTCTCCCGGAATGACATGGTAGATCGAGTTCAGCATATAGTAAGCGGCTGCTACGAACGCATTTGAGACCAAAATGGTGATAAACGTCAGCCCGCCTGAGATGCTAAGCTTGGCAGCGAGCAGTTTTTTCCGGCTGATCGGGTACGTGAACATCACTTGAATCGTTTTGTTTTTATATTCCGAAATGACTAATTTGGCGATCAGCACGGCGCCAAAAACGATAAACACTGCTCTGACAAAAGTGCCAATGACGACAAATGCTTCATCCATGCTTTGGAACGACTCGGTGCCCTCCGCTTTTTCTGTGTAACTGACCAACCACATAAAGCCAAGGATAATCAGGTTGGCAATGATGACTCCTCTTACATACCATCCCATCTTCATCTTCCTTAATTCGATTCTGATCAATTTGAGCAACGATCCCGTCTCCTTTACGCACTGATGTGATTGCCATTGATCAGGCTGATGAAGTAGTCCTCCAGTGACGTATACTTTTTGTTCATTGATTCGATGTCTACATCATTTAAAATCAGCGCTTTTGATATGGCACCCTGTGTTAATTGAGCGTCATAAATTCGGATGGTTTTGTCATTTAAGATTTTAAAGTTGGCAATGTGAAGTTCTTTCTCAAGCACAAAGCAGGCTTTTGTCTGATTCGTCGTAACGAGTTCAATGTATTCTGTGTTTTGTCCTCTGACATCTTCCATCGACACCTCTTCCAGCAGCCTGCCGTCACGAATGACGCCGATTGTATCCGCAATTTGTTCGATTTCACTCAGCATATGGCTGGAGATCAGCAGTGTCATTCCATACTCCTTGCTTAATACTTGAAATAAGTTTCTGATCTTTTTAATGCCGACAGGATCAAGGCCGTTTACCGGCTCATCCAATATAAGCAGTTCAGGTTTGGTGAGGATGGCCCGCGCTATGCCGAGCCGCTGCTTCATTCCAAGCGAAAATGTTTTGACGGGTTTCTTGTCGATCTGTTTTAAATTCACCATATCGAGCACTTCTTGAATGGCTTTTTTATTGTGATATCCCATATATGCACAATGCAGCTCTAAATTTTCGATAGCCGTCAGATTTTCATAGAAAATCGGATATTCAATCATGCTGCCGATCTTGCCGAGCACCTCATATGACGTATGGGTAAAATGGTTTCCGAGGATATTGATTTCACCGCTTGTCGGTTTAACAAGACTTGTCAGCATTTTCATGATGGTTGTTTTCCCCGCTCCGTTCGGGCCAAGAAAGCCGTAAATTTCACCTTTTTTGATATGCATGCTGACATCTGATACGACTTCTTTGCCTTGAAACGTTTTGGTCAGTCCGGTTGTTTGCACAATGTAAGTCAACGTTGTTGCTCCTTTCCTCTTGTTCCTGTTTTCTATTGTAGCGGCGGGCCCTGTCTTTTTTATTTCTTCATTCTTAAGAAATTCTTACGATTGTTAATAGGTCATTCGTTTTAATGTAATCGTAAACGCTGTCCGTTCATACGGGTTGCTATGAAGAGAGATGGAGCCCCCCATTTTTTCCACAAGCCTTTTCGTGATCGTTAAACCGAGACCGCTCCCCTGGAATGCTTTGTTTCTTGATTCTTCAAGTGTGTACAGCCTTTCAAATACCCGCTGCTGATCTGTTTCACTGATCCCTTTTCCGCGGTCCCATACAGAGATGGCGATGCTTGTCTCATCATAAGAAAGTGATAATCCGATAACCTTGCCATCCGCGCCATATTGAATCGCGTTGGATAATACATTTTGCAGGATACGGTCCAGCGCCTCTTCATTTGCATGCGCGTATACCGGCGTATCCGGTATATCAATCTCCGTGTTAAAACCTTTTGCCTGAACGGCATCATAGTAATGCAGGATATTTCGTTTGCATACTTCGTTGATATGTATTTTTGAGATCGGGATTTGTTTATCTTCAGATTCCAATTTGGCTAAATCAAAAAAAGAGTGGATCATTTTGATGAGTTCATTTGTTTTTTGGTGGAGCTTCTCAAGCAGCCTTTCCCGCTCTTTGTCCGGCATATCCCGGTCACTTTGGATGGCTTCGATATAACCGAGAATGACCGTCAGAGGTGTTTTGAGATCGTGCGACATATTGGTCAGCATCCGTCTCATGGAATGCTCTGTTTTTGCAAACCGGGCGTTGATATGCTGATGACCCTCGGCAAGCAGATTGATGTTGACGAGCAGGTCCCTGAGCGCACGGTCATCTGTATGCAGTAAAACCTGATCGGCCGATTCATTGTCAAGCATGGCGCTAAGCTTTTCTGCCGTATACGTCAAATTCCTGTCCCGGTTCTTTTTCATCATATATTGAATGACATTTAGACACGCCAAAGCGATGACAGCGGAAATCGTTAATACTGTCATTCTAAAACTCTCCCCATTTATAGCCGATGCCCCATAATGTTTTGATATATTGAGGAAACGATGGATCATCTTCAATCTTTTCTCTCAGCCTTCTCATATGTACATTAATGATATTTTGGTCGCCAAAGTACTCCTCATTCCATACGGAACGATAGATTTGTTCTTTCGTAAATACCTTCTTAGGATTTGATGCAAATAGTGTCAGCAGCTGCCATTCGGTTGACGTCAGCTGAAGCGGTTCGCCGTTTTTCAGAACGGACACATTGTCTATATCGATCGTCAGCTGGTGAACACGAATCACCTGATGTTCAGCCGGTTCACTCGATGAATATTGCGTCGCCCTCCGTATCGCTGCTTTGACTCTGGCTGTCAGTTCAATCATCGAAAACGGTTTTGCAATGTAATCATCTGCCCCGAATCCCAGGCCCAGTGCTTTATCAACATCTCCGTCTTTTGCTGAAATCATTAAAACAGGGATTTTGCTTTTTTCCCGGATGATTTTCAGAAAATCCATGCCGTTCAGCTTCGGGAGCATGATATCAAGCAGAATCAAATCGTATGAATCCTGCTGAAACAGCCGGATGCCTTCTTCACCGTCGAAGGCATGTACAATCTCAAAGCCTTCTTTTGTTAAATAATGATCCACCATTTCACTGATTGAATGGTCGTCCTCCACAAGCAATATGCGCTGCATCCTCTCACCTAACCTTTTTCATAGTCAAAAAAACACACATGTCATTACGCTTATTGTAATTGAAAAACATGTGTGTTTTACAAAATTTATTCTTTTTTTCCTGTTTTCAGCTTTTACCTGCAGCCGCTCAGCTCAGCTTTTCTCCTTTACTTGTTCATATGTTTTTGGATAAAATCCAAAAGCGTATTCCCTTGTGCAGTGAGAATGACCCCCTTCCCGCTGCATGCCGGACAAGGTTTGCCTTCTATTTCACCGGCTCTTTCACAATGCGGACAAGCAATCTCCAGATCATCAGTTGCGATTACCATTTGAATTCCTCCTTTCCCATTGATCAAACATGGACCACCAGCCTTCTTCCATCGGCCGTCACCTCCTTTAAGAAACACAAAAACCCCCATCCTATCAAAGGACGAGGGTCTCGCGGTACCACCTTTATTAACAGCTAAAAAGCCATTCGCTCATCAGTACAGAAAACGTCAGTTTCGATACTCCTCTCTTGGTAACGGGGAGAGAATCCCGGCATTGCCTACTATCTATTCAGCAAAGCAATTCAGAAGCCCATTCGGCATCAGGGGAGGATCGGTTCACACCTGCCACCGACTCTCTGAACCCCGCTCACTGATGCTTACTTGCTCTTCCTCACAATTGTTAATCCGTTCTTTCTTTTTTTGAAATTTATAATACTCCGTCAATTAAAGGAAGTCAATTCTTAATCCAATTTAGATTGGCCAAGTGCTTCCAGAGCCATATTTATGTGCTCCTCCTGCTGTGTCTGAAGAGCGAACTTGGCAATTTCCAGCGGATACGCCGCCTGCATCTCTGAGATGTGATCCTGCATTTTTGACCATACACGGCCGCCTGCCTGATCATAGCATTCAAGCAAACGGGCTGTTTCTTTTTCTCCAAAAATCATGTGGTAAAAGACAAAATCCTTGGCTGGATCGGCGACTTTCGCTTCTGTCCAATCCAGAAGGCCTGTGATGTGTTCGGTTTGATCAATTAGAATATGCGCCGGATGGAGATCGCCGTGTATCAGCACGGAAAAACCGGGCCAGTATGCATCATCATTGATCCACGTTTGCCATCTTTCCCAAAGCTGCTTAGATACGCCAAGCTTATTCTTTACATCATCCATAGATTCAGCTGTCATTTGCCTAAAATCTTCTGGCTTCACCACTTTTATTCTGGATAGGCCGGCAGATGTTTGATTCATGCCATGTAATTCTGCCAGTATTTCGGCAAGTGTATGAATAAAACCGTCTGACGGCGGCTGATGATTCATATTCCATACATACTGTTTCTGTTCCAAATCGATCCAAGCAGCAGGCGTTCCGCTAAGCTTCGGGTAAGCGATTAATTCCGGCGTATGAATTTTCCAATCCGGCACATCAGCTGTAAAATTCGCGCGGAGAAAGGCAAGCGTTCTGCCTTCTGAAGCTGCTCTTCCAACAACATCGCTTCGTCGCGGTTTTCGCAGCACCCATGGCATACCTGAATCATCCTCAGCAAATACAACATGAAAATCCATTCCCGTTTCATTCAGTTGAGCGTTATCAGAGTGAACCGTCAAACCTTGATTGCGCGCAAGTGCGACAATTTCAGTGATAAGCTGCCTTTCGATAGGGTTTGTCATCTCTTTTCCCCTTTCTCATATTCCGCCTGTCGTTAGAGAGAAGGGATGTTTTTAAGGAACAAAAAAAAGAGGGCAGCATCGCCACCCTCTTTTCATGACCATAAGGGTACATACATAGGCAGATTCATCCCGATTCCCCGCATCCAGGCGAGAGTCGTTCACTATTGAATTCGTGTCAATCGGAATCTAATGAATGCCATGTCAGAACCCCTCCGTTCATTGTAGTTGATCTCCATTTTACATCATATTCCAGTGTTAATCTACTATAAAAAATGAATCAAGTCACAGGCGCGGGATTAAACAAACACAAATCATTGTGAAGACCCCAATGGTCAGCCCATGTTTGTTTTCTGCCGCTCGCTACATCTAAGATCATCCGAAAAATCTCCCAGCCGACTTCTTCGATACTGGCCTCTCCGGTAGCGATTCGCCCGGCATTGATATCGATTAAATCCGCCCAATGCTCTGTTAATGAATGACGTGTAGATACTTTCAGCACCGGCGCAGCAGCCAATCCATATGGTGTTCCTCTGCCTGTCGTAAAGACCTGCAGATTCATGCCTGCCGCCAGCTGAAGGGTTCCGCACACAAAGTCGCTTGCCGGCGTCGCTGCAAACAGCAAACCCTTTTTCTCCGCCTTCTCCCCAGGCCCGAGCACACCCGAAATGGGACTTGTGCCTGACTTTGCTACCGATCCTAATGCTTTTTCCACCACATTGGATAAACCGCCTTTTTTATTGCCAGGTGACGGATTGGCGCTTCTGTCTGCTTCACCCCGCCGCAGATAGCTGTCATACCACTTCATCTCATCGATCAGCGAACGTCCGACCTCATTGCTGACAGCCCGCGGCGTTAATAAGTGAATCGCATCCCGCACCTCAGTCACTTCAGAAAACAAGACCGTTGCGCCTGCCCGAACCAATAAATCAGCCGCATATCCCACTGCCGGATTCGCCGTCACGCCGGAAAAGGCATCACTGCCGCCGCATTGCAAGCCAATTACCAGGTCAGAAGCAGGGCAGGTTACACGGACTCTGCTGTTGAGTCTGATTAACCGCTCCTCCGCCATTTCCATGATCGAATGAATCATATTCGCAAAGCCTCGATGATCTTGAAGTGAAATGATATGATCTTTTTTCTCAGGTGCAATCCGTGCCGGGAGGAGCTTTTCACATCCTAATCCGACCACCATCACTTCCCCGCCGAAGTTCGGATGCTTTGCCAGGTTTTGAATCGTGCGGATGGGAATCACGGCGTCTGGGGCATTGATGGCCACGCCGCATCCATATTGGTGATGAAGCGGCACGACATCATCGACATTTGGATATTTCGGAAGAAGCTCTTCTTTTATCCGTTTTACCGCATAATCCAGCACACCGACGACACACTGAACACTTGTGGTGATACCGAGAATGTTTTTCGTCCCCGCACTGCCGTCAGCATTTCGATATCCTTCAAACGTATAGCCTTCAAGAGGTGGCAGCGGTTCGGGCACTTTGTTTGCGATAGGGAGATCATGGAGTTCCGGAGGGGCGGGCATTCTCACCAAGGCTTCCCTCACCCAGCTTCCGCGTTTGATCGGCTGATCTGCAAATCCGATCACTTCTCCATAACGCACAATGGCATCCCCCTGATTCAAATCGGTTAAGGCCACTTTATGGCCTTGAGGAACATCTTCTTCAAGCATCAGCCCGCATGGAAAAACAGTGCCCTTTGGCAGTCCTCCGTCATTGACGATAATCGCCGTGTTATCTGTAACATTCACTTTAATGTAAAGGGGAGCTTGGTTTTGCCTGAGGTTCATTGCCATAAGAAAATCACTCCTCATATCTTAGTAAGCGTTTTCTAAATCGGTTCAAGAAAAGCCGCAGACTTACGTTTCAACTGCGGCTGTTTCAACAATTATTGATCATCCATACCCTTCAAAATTTTGTCACGGACAAATTTCAAATGCTCATACATGTGGTAATGAGCCTGGTAAGGGTCTCTTTTGGCAAGAGCGTCATAGATTTTTTTGTGGTATTCGACCGTTACATCCCTCTCCCTGTACGGAATCTGGCTGTCGATTTTCGCATGGGTGATCAGCAGGGATTGAATCATGCCTTCAACAACGGGATTATTGGCACTTAACGCTATAATTCGATGGAATTCTTTATCGGCTTCTCCATAATTGTTGTCAGTGCTGCTGGCGATGTCATCGATTGTTTTCTGTAAACGCTCGAGCTCATCTTCATTTATTTTTTCTGCGGCGATCGTCACCAGCCCGAGCTCTAACGCCATCCGCGCTTCAATAATAGCCGGAAGATTATCTGTCGCCAAAGCAAGCATGACGGAAAAAGGCTGCATCCCAATTTTGTCGTTGAAATACGTGCCGCCGCGGGTTTTTCTCGTGATAACACCCAGCGTCTCTAGTGAGCTAAGCGCCTCGCGAAGCACCGGTCTGCTGACATGTAAGATATCCATTAGCTCCATTTCTGTGGGCAATTTGTCTCCGGCCTTTAATTGTCCGCTTGACAGTAAATGGACAATCCGTTCAATGACTTGCTTAGCTAATGTTTTCCGATTGACTGTATCCACCTTCAGATCTTCTAAACCTTCGTACACGAACAACTCTCCCTTCAGTTGTTCAATTGTAAGACAAAATATTCGTTATGACAATATTTAGAATAAAACTTATCGCACGAGACATGGGCGCTTGCGGTCAAACTCCCAATTGCTGATCAGAAACTGCATAGGGATTGCATCATTCCGTGCGCCTAAATTCATTTTTCGATAGAGATCATGCGCTTTTTCCACTTGTTCCATATCAATGTCGATGCCAAGCCCAGGCTTATCAGGCACCTTCACACAGCCATCAACAATTTCTAAAGGCTGTTTGGTTAAACGCTGTCCGTCCTGCCAAATCCAATGGGTATCAATCGCCGTGATTCGTCCCGGAGCAGCGGCCGCGACATGAGTAAACATGGCAAGGGAGATATCAAAATGATTATTAGAATGCGAGCCCCACGTCAGCCCCCAATCATGGCACATCTGCGCAACCCGCACCGATCCCTGCATCGTCCAGAAATGAGGATCAGCCAGCGGAATATCGACCGCATGCAGCTGAAGCGCGTGCCCCATTTCCCGCCAGTCAGTCGCTATCATGTTTGTCGCGGTCGGCAGGCCTGTCGCGCGGCGGAACTCAGCCATCACTTCACGTGCGGAATAACCATATTCCGCCCCGCACGGATCTTCTGCATACGCGAGCACATCATGCTTTCCTTTGCATAATGCAATGGCTTCCTCTAATGACCACGCCCCGTTCGGATCAAGGGTGATTCTTGCCTCTGGAAAACGTTTTGATAATGCAGTGACAGCTTCGATTTCATCCTCTCCTGACAGCACCCCGCCTTTTAGCTTGAAATCCTGAAAGCCGTAGCGCTCCTGTGCGGATTCGGCAAGACGTACAATGGCCTCAGGAGTCAGCGCTTCCTCATGGCGGAGGCGGAACCAATCGCAATCTGACTGCTGATTGCTTTGATACGGCAATGTCGTCCGCCTTCGGTCACCGATGTAAAATAGGTAACCGAGCACCTTGACCTCATCCCGCTGCTGTCCTTCGCCCAACAAGGCCGCGACTGGTTCCTGAAGAAACTTTCCAAGCAAATCTAACAAAGCCGCTTCCAGCGCCGTAATGGCATGGACTGTAGTGCGCAAATCAAACGTCTGGATTCCGCGGCCTCCCCTGTCCTGATCCGCAAACTGCTTTCTGACTGTTTGCAAAATCGACTGGTACGCGCCGATCGATTTACCGACAACAAGCGGCTCTGCAAGCTCCAGCGTGCGGCGAATAGCTTCTCCGCCCGGCACCTCGCCCACACCCTGATTCCCGCTGCTGTCTGTTAAGACGACAAGATTCCGGGTAAAAAACGGGCTGTGGGCGCCACTTAAATTCAGCAGCATACTGTCATGCCCCGCGACTGGAATTACTCTCATTTCAGTAATTGATGGAATATTCGATCTTTTTTCTTTTTGAACCTGTTCTTGTATGGATGAACTCATGTATTCTCCTCCTTATAAAGCGCTTTCATAAATATTAGACAGGCAATGATTGATCGGGATCTTGCTGTTGTTTCTTTAATACGACCCGTTTGATCGGCCCGACCAGCAGCAAATAGCTGAGAACTGCTGCAATCGCATTAGCGCCGACAAAAACGAGCGCGCCATTAAAAGATCCTGTGGCATTCACGATGTAGCCGATAATAATCGGAGTCGTAATCGAGGCGATGTTTCCGAATGTATTGAACAAACCGCCGCTTAATCCCGCACACTCTTTTGGCGACGTGTCCGACACGACAGCCCAGCCCAATGCGCCAAAGCCTTTTCCGAAGAACGCGAGTGACATGATCACAACGACGAGCCATGCTGAATCTGTATAGTTGCAGATAATCATGCTGCAAGACAGCAGCATGCCGACAATGATCGGTCCTTTTCTCGCAAAGGTGAGAGAACGGCCTTTTTTCAGTAAAAAATCAGACACGATGCCTCCAAGCACGCCGCCCGCAAATCCGCACAGCGCCGGGAGGGAAGCCACAAACCCCGCTTCAAGAATGGACATTCCGCGGGCCTGAACCAAATATACCGGAAACCATGTGAGAAAAAAATAGGTGAGAGTTGTAATGCAATATTGTGCGATGTACACGCCAATCAGCATGCGGTTGGTTAATAACTGTTTGATATACGGCCATTTTGATTCTTTTTCCTGCTTGCTTTGACTGTCATCCATTGAAATCAGCCCGCCGCCTTCTTCAATGTACGCAAGCTCGGCTTTGTTAACCTTCGGATGTTTTTTCGGTTCATATACCGTTTTTAACCAGATAAAAGCCAGAAGAATTCCCGCGGCCCCCATCACTACGAAGACGGAATGCCAGCCAAAAGAGTGGGTGAGCCAGCCCATTAAAGGAGAAAAAATGACAATTGCGAAGTATTGAGCTGAGTTAAAAAAGGCTGAAGCTGTACCGCGTTCGGAGCTTGGGAACCAGGAAGCAACCACTCTGCCGTTTCCGGGAAATGAAGGCGCCTCAGATAGCCCGACTAAAAAGCGCAGCGCAAACAACAGGATAATCGCTGTGCCAGCGGAAAAAAAGCCAATCGCCCCTTGCAGCAGCGTGAAAAATGACCAGAAAAAGATGCTTAACGCAATAACCGTCTTTGAGCCAAACCGATCCAGCAGCCAGCCTCCGGGAAGCTGCCCGATGACATAAGCCCAGCCGAAAGCAGAAAACACATATCCCATAGCGACCGAGTCCAGTCCAAGGTCATGCTGGACGGAATCTCCCGTAATCGAAAGCGTCGCACGATCTGCGTAGTTAATAGACGTCACAAGAAACAGCATAAACACGATGAACCAGCGTACAGAGGTTTTTTTGCCCGCCGGCGAAACATTCGCATGGTCTTTTTTCATAATATCTTCTCCTTTGTCAAAGTAGAGAATCATATGCTGGCTGGATAAGGCTCGGAAAGAGACAAGCGCCCCTTTCCAGCACCTTTATTGCTTCACAAACACGGTTTTGATCGCCGTGAAAAAGTCCTTCGCAGCCTCACCCTGTTCGCGGGAGTGAGAGCTTGATTGCTTCATGCCGCCAAATGGTGCCTGAAGCTCAACCCCGGCGCTTTCTGCATTGATCCGAACAAGCCCGGCTTCAATCTCATCAACGAATGAAAGCATACGGCCGATGTTTTGCGTAAAAATAGATGCACTTAATCCGAACTTCACATCATTGGCGAGGTCTAAAGCCTCCCCCATCGTATCCACCTTTAACAGAGCGATGACCGGCCCGAAAATTTCCTCCTGGGCTATCGCCATGTCAGATGTCACGTTGTCAAAAATGGCAGGCTGCACATAATATCCGTTTTGATACTTTCCATCCTCCAGCTTTTCTCCTCCAATCAAAAGGGAAGCGCCTTCTTGTTTGCCTTTTTCAATATACGATAGGCAATTATCAAGCTGATTTTTACTTGCGATCGGTCCCATCCAGACGTTTTCGTTCAAGCTGTCTCCAATCGTAATCTCCTTTGTGCGCTGCACCAATTTTTCTTTAAAGCGGTCATAAATTCCGCTTTGGACAATGACACGGCTCGTTGCGGTGCACTTCTGGCCCGTTGAACGGAAAGCGCCTGTCACCACGGCTTCCGCTGCCGCTTCAAGATCAGCATCATCCGCTATGATCACCGGGTTTTTCCCGCCCATTTCAAGCTGATATTTGGCGCCTCTCGCTAAAGCGGCTTGCCCGATGATTTTCCCAACCTGATTCGATCCCGTGAACGTAATGGCATTGACCCCGTCATGTTCGGCAATGCCTTGGCCGACAACTGACCCTTGGCCAGTCACCAAATTGATGACTCCCGCCGGAAGCCCCGCTTCTTCAAAACAAGCGATGATTTTCGCACATGTAACGGCAGTTTCTGTTGCCGGTTTGATGACAACAGTATTGCCGTACACCAATGCCGGCGCCATTTTCCAAATCGGGATCGCGACCGGGAAGTTCCACGGCGAAATCACACCGACGACACCGAGCGGGACACGGGTTGTAAACATCAGTGCGTCTTTGTCAGTAGACGGGATGACATCGCCTGTTTTGCGCATGCCCTCGCCGGCGTAATAGCGAAGAATCGCAATGCCGCGAGCGGTTTCTCCTTTTGCTTCCGGCAGGGTTTTTCCCATTTCACGCGTCGCACATGCGGCGATGTCCTCTAAGCGCTGTTCCATAATATCGGCAGTTTTGTACAGCAATTGGCCCCGTTCTGCACCCGTCAGCTTTCTCCATCCCGTTTTTGCCTCATGGGCGGCGGCGACGGCCCGGTCCACATCGTCAGCCGTTGAACTCTGCACATAGCCGACGATGTCGTTCACATCGGCAGGATTTTCCGACTTGATCATATCGCCTGATTGAGATTTGACCCACTCTCCATTAATAAAATTGAGATATGTGTTTTTTTCCGTGATTACAGTCATGCCCATTGCCCCTTTCAGGTTTTTATGTTCGTCAAACCGTCGCGGCCTTCTTCGGGAAACGATCCGCCGCTTGCTTTAAAATGGCTTCTAATTGCTGATAATGTTCTTTTTCAACCGGCCCGACAGGCGGTCTGGCTGTATTTCTCACATTCATCCCCATAATCTCCATGCCGGCTTTGATCAAGGATACCGCGTACCCTTTCCGCTGCTTCCGAATATCGTTGATCGGCAGAATGACATGCTGATAGAGCTCCTTCACTGCATCGTTGTTTCCGTTTTTCAAAGCTTCATAGAACATCCGGGAAATATGCGGAATATAATTCGAAATGGCTGAAGAATATGAGTAAAAACCGATTGGCAGGTAGGACGGCATCGTCACTTCAGCCATCGGCATTCCGTTAAGCCATCCCAAGCGGTCACCGATTGTATAGGCGAGGTTGATATTCAAATCCATGTTCCCCACTCCGTCTTTCACACCAACAAGCTGTTCAAGCTCCGTCAGCCGCTTGATCTGTTCAAGAGAAAATACGGCATTGTCGCGCTGATACAGAATGGCATTCAAGTCAGTGCTTTCAATAATCGTTTTGGCGTACTGATACAGCCCCTCCTGTTCGCCATGCACCAAATACGGAGGAAGGATCAAATAGCCGTCAGCGCCTTTTTTCTCCGATATGCGCGCCCAATCAAGCGCGGTGCTGAGATTGCCGCCCACGCCCGTATAGACCGGGACCTTTCCTCCCGCAGCCGAAACCGCGACTTCAACCATGTTTTCGTATTCTTTCTGGCTAAGAGACTGAAATTCCCCTGACCCGCAGGCGATAAAAATCGCTTCCAAGCCTTCTTCCAGCAAAAACTCGATATTTTGAAACAGAGCTTCTTCCTCCAGCTTTCCTTGTGTATTAAAAGGCGCAACCGGAAAACCTAAAATCCCTTCAGGTGCTTTTCTTATACGGCTCATGTACAAAACCTCCTGTCATTTGTGTAAACAGCTCATATGAAAGCGCTTTAAAATTGTGCGGCTGCATATCCTCTCCTTCCCGTATATCCTTTTGTTTTATTGTAAGACAAATAAACAATAAGTCAATAACTTTATTTTCTGACTCTTCATAAAAAAGTCAGAAAGCCGCGTTTTCCGCATAAAAAAACAGCCGATGCTAGCCGGCTGTTTTTTCACATACTTCTTTCTTTCATCGTTTCGTTCAAAAGCTTCGCTTCTAAAAAAAATACGTGGATAAATTTTTTCATATTCACTCTGGCAGGGGCGAGGGGTTTCGCATCTTTGGATTGAATTTCTTTCATTTTTTGGCTGACGACCGGGAAATCAAAGAATTTTGATGCGTAGGTTTCGAATTTAGGGTTCGAAAAATCAGTTGTGCCCAATGAGGCAAAATGGTCCAGCGAATGAATGATGGCCCTGCGGATTCGCTGTTCCGAGGCTTTCATTTCACGATTGATTTCCGTTTGTGATGCCGCAGCTCCAAGCTTTCGTTCCGCTACTTGTGTGAAAATTTGTTTTAAAGAAGGGATATTTTTTTCGTAAGGCTCAGATTGTTCATGCTCAGCTAAATACTGAAGGACCGCCATCATATCATGAGCGCCGCCTTCACCCATCATGCCGAGCTCGGATAGCAAGAATGTTCCCGCTTCTTTTAAGCTGTTGTCATTTTTATACTGAGACCGTGCTTTTCGTTCGGTTCGGTTGACCAGCCGGCTTAAAGAGTTTTGGATATCTCCGATCGAGTTTTCAAGCTGAATCCGTTCCTTCACCTTTTGCAGAACAGTTACAATTTCAATACGGTTTATCGGTTTATGAATAAAATATTCAATGCCGAGAGAATACGCTTCTCCGACCATTTCTTTAGCTTCCACTTGTGAGATCATCACGATTTTCCCAGAATAATAGTCCTTGATTCGGCGTATGGTCTCAATTCCGTCCCGCCCGGGCATTAATAAATCGATTAACAAAATATCAATCTGCTTAAATTGCAATATATGCCCTTCCACTTGGCTTCCGTCTTCCGCTTCACCCGCAGCCTCTCCAAGATCCTCATCCTCTATGATCTGCCTTAAAATTGACCGTACCGCACGGTCATCATCAGCGATAAAAAAACGCATATTATCTGTTCATCCTTTCTGAATCAAATGCCTGGCAGGCAGCCTGATGGTAAAGACCACTCCTTGCTGCTGGTTGTGAAACTTGATGTTTCCCTCAAGCTCTGTCACGATTTCCTTGACGTAGGTAAGCCCAATTCCGGTTGAAGGCGTGCCAAACTCGTCATACGTTGAGGTAAAGCCCGGATCAAACACAATATCCCCTAATTTCTCCGAGATGCCGGGACCATTGTCTTCCACCTGAAATTCTATCATACTCTCATCTGGCTTTCGGAGCCTCAGGCTGACCGTTCCCTCATCCCCCATTGCCTCCACCGCGTTTGCCGTCAAATTATTAATGATAGAAAGAACGATAAATACATGATAATCATCGTGCTCCCCCTCTATTGAACAATGAAAATTGATCTGTTTGCCTAATGATTCAGCGTACTTTTCATTCATTCGAATAACAAGCCGGAAAAGATCCGAGGCATTCATATAATCTTTAAAACTTTCATTGGAAATCAGTTTCGAAAGCCCGGCGAATATCCTCTGGTTGTCCTTTTTCACTTCATGAATTTCCCCGGCCAGCCTTAAGATCCTGCCGCCGAGCTGATCGTCCTTGCCCTTTACTTCCCGGTAGAGCTGATAGGATTCGTTTGTCACATGCTCTGTCGTTTTCAGCGTTCTTTTTTAAATGCACTGTTTCTTCATATAAATTCGACACGATCATCAGCATGTGCTCATTTTGCCGCCTTGTCTGCTTTTCTCTGGACTGCGTTTCATACAGCTTCAGCACGTTAAAAAAGCTGATTACAATAAATGTATGAGAAATCGCAACGACCGCGATATCCGTTATTTTCTCAGGCGTCACCACTGTATGAAAAATAAGAAACTGAACAACCAGCTCGACGCTATCGGAAGCAATTTCAATCATAAATCCGTAAAAACCGAGCATAACCGGCCGATCACGATAGCGGTTCGCCCGCAACACATAAAACAGACATGCAAACGTCATGTAAAAGAAAAAGCCTGACGCTTGATCATACAGGATTGGAATCAGTCCAGCGTGTCTTCCGTCCCATAATTCCAATAAGACACGAAATACGAAAACTGATGTTCCAGTCAAAAACCCCGGCAATACAGCGGACACATGCCGCAGCAGCACTAAGAAAAAGAAAAAAGCCGGCGCGCCGAAGCTGATTCGGAACTCTTCATTGAGGGGATAAAATTTCAGTTCGCCTGCAAGCGGCACAGTAATCAGCATGAGCGCCAGTATATATGCGTCTTTCTCAAAAAAACGTTCCAGTTTAATTATGATCACATCCTCATTTTTATTTTGAGGAAAGGACAAAAAACCTGCAAATTTCTTTCGACCCAGTATGTAAGCTTTTTATAAAACCAACGGCTTATTTTCGAAAATTTTTTGTCGTATTTTGTATGATTCTGTAGTCTCTATTATACAGTTATGATACCTTTCCGCACTCATGAAAGCGTTTAACGCCTCGTCTGTCTTCGATTATACTCCGCCTCAGTCCCAAATAGCTAAAACAGATAGGAGGAATTTGATGAAAGAACTGATAAAAGAACGCCCGGAAGAAAAGAATCTGGCGTCGCAGCTGTATGAATGGGTAGAACATTACCGCCCCTTTTCCGCCAATGGACAAAGCGCAAATTATATCCCCGCGTTAGGAAATGTCAATGACTCACAGCTCGGCATTTGTATATTGGAGCCTAATGGAGCAATGATACATGCCGGTGATTGGAACGTCCCTTTTACCCTGCAAAGCATTTCAAAAGTCATCAGCTTTATCGCTGCGTGTATGAGCCGCGGCATTCCCTATGTGCTTGACCGCGTCGATGTCGAGCCGACAGGTGACGCCTTTAATTCAATCATCCGTCTCGAAATGCACAAGCCCGGAAAACCGTTTAACCCTATGATTAACGCGGGTGCCATTACAATTGCCTCGCTTCTTCCGGGAGAGACAGCCCGCGATAGGCTGGAGTATCTGTACTCTGTCATTGAAACATTAATAGGGAAACGGCCCAGAATACATGAGGAAGTTTTCCGGTCTGAATGGGAAACGGCCCACCGCAACAGGGCACTGGCCTACTACTTAAAAGAGACAAACTTTTTAGAAGCCGATGTGGAAGAAACGCTCGAGGTGTACCTGAAGCAATGCGCCATGGAAGGCACGACAGAAGACATTGCATTGATCGGCCTGATCCTTGCTCATGACGGTTATCACCCGATTCACCGCCAGCAGGTGATCCCGAAAGATGTAGCAAAGCTCGCCAAGGCTTTAATGCTGACATGCGGCATGTACAACGCCTCCGGCAAATATGCGGCATTTGTCGGGGTGCCGGCCAAAAGCGGTGTCTCTGGCGGCATCATGGCGCTGGTTCCCCCAAGCGCCAGAAGAGAGCAGCCTTTCCAAAACGGATGCGGCATCGGCATTTACGGGCCTGCCATTGATGAATACGGCAACAGCCTGACTGGCGGCATGCTGCTGAAGCACATCGCACAGGAGTGGGAACTCAGCATTTTTTAAAATAAAAAACGAGGTGATTGTATGCAGCAATTCCTGGAACATATCGTCGGTTTCGCAAATGATTTTTTGTGGTCAAAGCTATTAATTGTATTGCTTCTTTCTCTGGGAATCTATTTTACGTTCAGGCTTAAATTTTTACAGGTTCGCATGCTGAAGGAAATGGTCAGGGTGTTAAAGGAAGGCGCTGCATCCCGCTCTAAAAACAGCATCTCTCCGTTTCAAGCGTTTTGTATCAGCATGGCAGCCCGTGTCGGCACCGGAAACATTACGGGTATTGCCATTGCGATTGCGCTGGGCGGGCCCGGTGCGATTTTCTGGATGTGGATTATTGCCATTATCGGGTCAGCGTCAAGCTTTGTCGAAAGTACACTGGCTCAAATTTATAAGGTGAAAGATGCAAACGGCTTCCGTGGCGGTCCTGCTTATTATATGGAAAAAGGACTGAACAAAAGATGGATGGGCGCCTTGTTCGCCGTTTTAATCACGCTGTCGTTCGGTATTGTCTTTAACTCGGTTCAATCAAATACGGTCAGTCTCGCGTTTGAACACGCGTTCGGCACAAACCGCCTGACACTTGGACTCATTTTAATTGCTGTGTTTGGAACAATTATCTTTGGCGGAGTCAAACGCATCGCAAAACTGGCTGAATATATTGTTGTTGTTTTGGCTGTCCTGTATATCGGAGTCGCTTTTTTCGTGATTCTCACAAACATCACCCAGCTACCTGCCGTTTTTACGCTAATTGTCAAAAACGCGTTTGGATTTGACCAGGCGGCCGGCGGCGCTTTGGGAGCGGCTTTAATGCAGGGTGTCAGACGGGGGATTTTTTCAAACGAAGCGGGAATGGGAAGCGCACCGAATGCCGCTGCCACCGCGACGACAAGCCATCCTGTAAAACAGGGGCTGATCCAGGCATTTGGTGTGCTGACTGATACGCTGGTCATTTGTACAAGCACGGCCTTTATCATCCTGTTTTCAGACGCCTATCATACCCCGGGACTGAGCGGAATCGCCTTAACTCAAGCCTCTCTCAGCTCCCATATCGGACCATGGGCATCAGGCTTTCTCGCCATCCTGATCCTCTTATTCGGATTCTGTGCCTTGATCGGCAACTATTATTACGGCGAAACCAATATCGGTTTTTTGAACAAAAGCAAAAAACTGATATTCGTCTATCGCATCGGCGTGCTTGCAATGATTGTGTTTGGCTGTGTGGCCAAGGTGCAGCTTGTATGGGATTTGGCCGATTTGTTTATGGGCTTGATGGTCGTCGTCAACTTAATCGCCATTTTCTTATTATCGAAGGTGGTTTTTGCGGCTCTCCAGGACTATACCCGGCAGAAAAAAGCGGGCAAAGACCCTGTTTTTTACAAAGATGTCATAAAAGATCATGAGCGGATTGAATGCTGGGAGCTTTCAGAAACTTCTGCTGATCCTCATAACAAACAAATATCGTAATGCATGCAGAAGGTGTTCAGATCAATGGAATCTGAACACCTTTGTCTTTCGGTTGATTGACAAACGTTAAGACGTCCTATACCATTTTCATATCATTTCAAAAAATCAGAAAGAAGGATCCGAACAGCCTATGAATCCAATTCAGCATCTATTAGATACATACCCGCTTATCGTGTTAGACGGCGCGATGGCAACCGAGCTTGAACGCAAAGGCTGCGACTTGAATGACAGTCTCTGGTCGGCAAAAATCCTGATGGAGCAGCCGGAGCTGATCAAACAAGTTCATGCCGATTACTTCGCTGCAGGCGCCGACTGTGCGATCACCGCCAGCTATCAGTCTACGTTTGAAGGCTTTGCCGCACGCGGGCTCAGCGAAGCGGAAGCCCGCCGGCTTATCCAGATGTCCGTCAGCATCGCGGCCGAAGCCCGTGATGAATTTTGGGCACAGAAAGAAAACCGTTTAAATCGGCCAAAACCGATCGTTGCGGCCTCTGTCGGCCCGTATGGCGCCTATCTTGCGGATGGCTCCGAGTATCGAGGAAACTACGGAATCACTGAGGAAGAGCTGGCTGAATTTCACCGCCCCCGCATGAAAGCCCTGATTGACGCCGGTGCGGATGTCTTGGCATGTGAAACGATTCCATGTCTCACTGAGGCAAAAGCAATTGTCAGCCTGTTGAAGGAATTTCCTGACACATATGCGTGGTTCAGCTTCAGCGCAAAAGACGGTCTGCATATCAGTGACGGAACCCCTGCCGCTGACTGCGCGTCATGGCTTGATCAGCACAGCCAAGCGGCGGCGGTCGGCATCAACTGCACTCCGCTTCAGCATATCTCTTCATTAATAGCTGAGTTAAAGAAGAACACATCTAAACCGATTATCGTCTATCCGAATTCAGGCGAACAGTATGATCCGGACACCAAAACGTGGAACGGCGCAGCATGCGGCGAGCCTTACGGACAAAGCGCGCGCATCTGGTTTGAAAACGGAGCAAAGCTGATCGGCGGCTGCTGCCGGACAAAACCGGAGGATATTAAAGAAATCGCCGGCTGGGCCCGGACTTTAAAAACCACTTGACTTATCGGAATTGTTTGTATATTCTAACTTAAAAGCCGGCTTGCCGGAATCTCGTGTCCCCCGCTGACATGAGATTTTTTATTAGGAAGACATCAAATCGCCGTATAGAAAGTTGGAAAAAGATGAAACCCGCTCACAACAAGAATGAGACAAACTTTCAGAGAAGTATGAAAAGCAGACACCTCTTCATGCTTTCATTAGGAGGCGTCATTGGAACCGGTCTGTTCTTAAGCTCAGGCTATACCATTCAGCAGGCAGGCCCTGCCGGAACCATACTTGCGTACTTAGTCGGCGCGGGAATTGTCTATTTGGTCATGCTGTGCCTTGGCGAATTGTCTGTAGCCATGCCAGTGACAGGCGCGTTTCATACCTATGCAGCAACATACATAGGACCGGGCACAGGTTTTACGGTCGCTTGGCTGTACTGGCTCACATGGGCCGTTGCATTGGGATCTGAATTCACAGCGGCAGGCCTGTTGATGCAGCGCTGGTTCCCCGATACATCTGTTTGGATGTGGAGCGCCGTTTTTGCTTTGTTGATTTTCCTGCTGAACGCGTTTTCGGTCAAGTTTTTCGCTGAATCAGAGTTTTGGTTTTCCAGCATTAAAGTATTAGCCATCGTATTATTTATTCTTTTAGGCGGCTCCGCAATGTTCGGCATCATCCCGATCAAAGACGGGGGCGCCGCTCCGATGCTGTCAAACTTCACAGCGGAAGGCGGGCTCTTTCCGAATGGATTTGTCCCTATTTTCATGACCATGCTATCTGTCAACTTTGCCTTCTCAGGAACTGAGCTGATCGGAATTGCCGCGGGAGAAAGCGTCGATCCCGACAAGACCATACCAAAAGCGATTAAAACAACGGTCTGGCGTCTCTCACTTTTCTTTATCGGAACCATTTTTGTACTCTCAGGGCTGATTCCGATTCAAGAAGCGGGCGTTATCAAAAGCCCATTTGTTGCAGTCTTTGACAGAGTCGGTGTACCGTACGCAGCTGACATCATGAACTTTGTCATTCTGACAGCCATCCTGTCAGCCGCTAATTCCGGACTTTACGCATCGTCACGTATGCTTTGGTCACTGTCAAAAGAACAGACGCTTCACCCAACATTTGCAAAGCTGACATCAAAGGGAATTCCGTTAAACGCGCTGGTGTTCAGCATGATCGGCGGCATCCTGTCATTGCTGTCCAGCGTATTTGCGCCAGACACGGTGTACGTTATACTCGTGTCGATTTCCGGCTTTGCCGTCGTTGTCGTTTGGATGGGCATCGCCGCTTCTCAATTCATGTTCAGAAAACGTTATCTGGAAGCGGGAAACAAGGTCACGGATTTGAAATACCGAACGCCTTGGTACCCATTTGTGCCGATTGCCGCATTTCTTTTATGTCTGGCATCCGTAATTGGCATTGCCTTTGATCCGAATCAAAGAATCGCGTTATATTGCGGTGTGCCGTTTATGGCCATCTGCTATGCGGTGTATTACGCGAAAAACCGCAAAAGCCGTCCGGCCGCCGATATGACCCATTCAAAATAAAAGAACCTGCCCCAAGGCAGGTTCTTTTTCTATCCTCATACTTCCACTGTCCAATGAAACGGATCTTTCACTTTTCCAAGCTGAATGTCGGTTATCGTTTGATACAGTTTTTTTGAGATTTCTCCTATTTGCCTGTCGTTCACAATTACCGTTCTTCCATGAATATTGAGTTCGCCGACAGGCGTAACAACTGCAGCCGTACCTGTGCCGAATACCTCTGTCAATTCCCCTCGTGCGGAGGCTGCATAAATATCATCGATCGATATCTTTTCTTCCCGGACCGGGATGCCCCAGCTTCGGATCAGCTCAATAGCAGAAGCTCGTGTAATCCCGCTCAAAATGCTTCCGCTTAATGCAGGAGTCACAACCTCTCCATTTATGACGAAAAAGATATTCATGCTCCCTACCTCTTCCGCGTATTTCTTTTCAATGGCATCCAGCCACAGCACCTGATCATAGCCTAATTCATTCGCCTTCTGCTGCGCCTGAAGGCTAGCCGCGTAATTTCCTGACGTCTTGGCATTTCCGACTCCGCCATTGACTGCCCGCACAAACTCATCTTCCACATAGATGTTAATCGGCTGCAGCTGATCGCCATAGTAAGAGCCGACAGGCGAAAGCACGATCATAAATGTATAGTTTTTTGACGCCTTTACACCGAGACTCGGTTCGGTGGCAATAACAAACGGACGAATATACAGCGACGTTCCCTTTTCCCTTGGGACCCACTCTTTTTCCAGCTCGACCAATTGCGTCAGTGCCTCCAGCACCAGCTCCTCGTCTACAGGAGGCATACTCATTCGCTGACATGATCTGTTCAGCCTTTTGATATTTTGCTCCGGCCTGAACAGCAGCACCCTGCCATCTTCAGTTCTGTATGCCTTCAAGCCTTCAAAGACAGCCTGGCCGTAATGAAAAACAGAAGAAGACGGATCGAGCATAATCGGTGCATAAGGAGTAAGTCTAGGATGATGCCAGCCCTTTTCCTCCTCATAATCCATCACAAACATATAATCTGTAAAATATTTGCCGAACCCTAAAGATGATGGGTCTGGTTTTTCCTTCTTTGATGTGATTTTCTCTCGTTCAATAAGCTTGTTCACTGATAAGCACACCTTTCCAAATGAATTTGTTTAAATTTTCTGTCAATTTTGAGCTGCAGATCGGTAATGCCATTCTTTTTTTACAGGCGGTTTTCCGTTCTCATATGATATAAGAGGGCTCAATTATAAATGTCAGAATATTCTCTATCGTCTTCGGCTATTATACACTACATTTCGTGTAAGATGAAGGTGAAGTTAAAGAAAAAACAGCCAGAGATTTTTCCGGCTGTTTTCGTTAAACTGCTAAAAACAAAATGACAGCATGACAAATCAGCAGAATATAAACCGCGATCCCTAACTGCCAGTTGACCTTCCGTGCCAATGCAAAAGCAATCATCAAGACCGGCAAAATAGCTGTTCCAGCCAGCTTATTGACCGTCAAATCCGGGCTGCTCGTTGCATCATAATGAATCGGCATATCTGCCGGAAGAAATGGATAAAAGACCATAGAGAGTATGACAGCCGCAATGACAGACCCCCACACCACTTTTTCATTCATCAATAGAAACATAGAACCATTCCTCCTCATCACATTCCTAAAACATAAAACGTTCTTTATCTATCATTGCTTTACGATTGATATGACTGTTCTACGGTGAATTTCGTTCGGTCTCCTCTTGTAATAATTTGAGCATATTCTACTACTTCTTCATTTTTATCATAGGTGAGGGATTCCGATAGAAACGCAGGCGCTCCAACATTGGTTAACAGGTGTCCGCTGATCGTTTCATCCGTTAAAATCGGCTCTATCGATTCCGTACCCCTGCTGATTTCGATATTGTATTTTGTTCTTAATAATTCAAACAGAGATCCGGTGCACTCTTCCTGCACCAATCCCGGTGCCGCTTTCCAAGGTATATATGAGGTATGGTATTGCAAAGGTTCACCCTCGGCGTATCTGACTCTGACAAGCTTGTTGACAGGCTCATTCTCTTTCATTTTCAGCAGCTCGGCTATGGAATGGTCAGCAGGGATCACCACAAGTTCAAGCACTTTTGACTCAGAACGCAGCCCCCTCATTTGTTCTGCAAAACTCGTAATCTTATGCGGAATCGGCGTTTGGATTTTAGCTGCCGATACAAAAGTTCCTTTTCCCTGGATTCTCTGAATATATCCTTCAAGCTCAAGCTGCTGCAAAGCCAGCCTTACAGTTGTTCTGCTGACATCATATTGTTCGCAAAACTCACTCTCTGTCGGCAGCTGATCATTCGCCTGATATTTGCCCGACTTAATTAATTCAATGATTTTAAATTTGATAACAGAATATAAAGCTGCCATTTCATCCTCCCCATTCTGTATGTAAACCGATCTTTTTGAATGAAACCATAATACCATCTGCTTTCCTATTTTGAAAGATTTGTATTCTCTTCCGCAACAAATTTTCAGAAAATAAAGTTGACAATTTTATGATAACGGTGCTAAATTCGTAATGACAAATATCATAAATTGATCATAACAAATATGATGCTTGTCTATTCCATTGAGGGGGTGTCAGATGAAGATCATCGTTGCTGATCATTATGAAGATCTCTGTAAGTTAAGCGCTGTCATTATTAAGGAATGTGTGCAGGTTAAGAAAGATGCCGTTCTCGGCCTAGCAACAGGAAGCACGCCGGTCGGCTTGTACAAGCAACTGATTTCAGACTATCAGGCAGGCGAAATTGATTTTTCAAAGGTTATAACATTTAATTTAGATGAATACGCGGGCCTCTCTCCATCTCATCCACAAAGTTATAACAAATTTATGCACGAGCATCTTTTTCAGCATATCAATGTTCAGCCTGACCATATTCATATCCCGCAAGGAGACAACCCGCAGCTTGAGGCTGAGTGCAAAGTGTATGAGGAGCTTATCCGCCAGGCGGGAGGCATTGATGTGCAAATCCTTGGCATCGGCTCGAATGGCCATATTGGTTTTAATGAACCCGGCTCTGATTTTGAGGAGCGGACACGAATCGTCCGGCTGTCTGAAAGCACGATACAGGCAAATGCCAGATTTTTCGGCGGCGATCCTGTCCTTGTGCCGAGACTTGCCGTTTCAATGGGCATCAAAACGATCATGGAATTCAGCAAACACATTGTGTTATTAGCAAATGGCGAGGAAAAAGCGGACGCGATCCAAAAAATGGCTGAAGGCCCTGTGACACCGGAGGTACCAGCCTCGATTCTTCAACAACACAATCACGTTACCGTTATCGCCGATCCAAAAGCAGCTCAAAAACTGAAGAACTTATCATACTTATCAAACAAATAGAAGGAGACTGTTATGTTTAAAAAGGCATTTCAAATTCTGCAACAGCTTGGCCGCGCTTTGATGACTCCGGTTGCCGTCCTCCCGGCAGCCGGGCTGCTGCTCCGTTTCGGTGACAAGGATTTACTGAACATTCCTATTATAAAGGATGCGGGCGGCGTTGTATTCGATAACCTGCCGCTGATTTTCGCCGTGGGTGTCGCGATTGGTTTAGCTGGCGGCGAAGGAGTGGCCGGACTTGCCGCTGTCATCGGATACTTGATTTTAACCGTCACCCTGGATAACATGGGAAAATTACTCGGCCTTCAGCCTCCTTATGAAGGGGCCGAGCATCTGATTGATATGGGTGTATTCGGCGGCATTATCATCGGGCTGCTTGCCGCATTTTTGTACAAGCGTTTTTCATCAATAGAGCTGCATCCCGTCCTTGGATTTTTCTCAGGAAAACGGTTTGTCCCGATTATTACTTCAATCAGCTCATTGGTCATCGGCGTTATTTTCTCATTTGTTTGGCCGCTAATTCAGAACGGAATAAACGCCGCCAGCAGCTTAATTGCCGATTCAACGGTCGGCCTGTTCTTTTATGCAACAATCTATCGCTTACTGATTCCTTTTGGACTGCATCATATTTTTTATACACCTTTCTATTTTATGATGGGGGAATACACAGATCCATCATCAGGCAATACCGTAACCGGCGATCTGACAAGGTTCTTCGCAGGAGACCCGACTGCGGGACGTTTTATGATGGGGGATTTCCCTTACATGATTTTCTGTCTGCCGGCAATCGCGCTTGCCATCATCCATACCGCGCGGCCCGAAAAAAAGAAAATGATTTCCGGCGTCATGATTTCAGCAGCGCTTACGTCTATGCTCACTGGAATTACCGAGCCAGTTGAATTTGCTTTCTTGTTCGTCGCGCCTGTGCTTTATTTAATAAACTCTATTCTTGCCGGTGTCATCTTTGTCGTGTGTGATCTACTCCATGTCCGTCACGGCTATACCTTCTCGGGCGGAGGAATTGACTATGTGCTGAATTACGGGCTTTCGACAAATGGTTGGGCCGTCATTCCTGTCGGGATCGTTTTCGCTTTCATTTATTACTATTTGTTCCGTTATGCGATTTTGAAATGGAATCTGAAAACACCCGGCCGTGAAGCAGATGAAGATGATCAAAGTGAAGGCAAATCTCCTGTTTCAAAAGACCAGCTCGCCTTCCACGTATTGCAGGCGCTGGGCGGCCAGCAAAATATCGCTAACCTCGACGCATGTATTACAAGGCTGCGTGTCACCGTTCATCAGCCAAGCCAAGTGAACAAGGACGAACTAAAACAGCTTGGGGCGGTAGGTGTGCTAGAAGTGAACAACAACTTCCAAGCGATTTTCGGCACAAAGTCAGATGCTTTAAAAGACGATATCAAAACAATTATGGCTGGAGGTGTCCCGGCTGCCGCCGCGACGCTTGATGCTGAAGCCCCGACCCAGCAGGAGCCTCCTGCCGAAGAGTCTTTTATCTATCCGGTACAGGGAGAAATACTCTCCCTATCCGACGTGCCTGACCCAGTGTTTTCAGAAAAAATGATGGGTGAGGGTTTTGCGATTGATCCCACAGAAGGAAAAGTCGTTGCCCCCGCTGACGGCGAAATTGTATCCATATTTCCGACAAAGCACGCCATTGGATTTACAAGCGCTGGCGGCACGGAAATATTGATTCATGTCGGCATTGATACGGTGAAGCTGAACGGTAAAGGCTTTGAAGCTCATGTCACGAGCGGCCAAACCGTCAAACAAGGCGAACTGCTTCTAACCTTTGATCTGAATGACATTAAGCAGCATGCCGCTTCTGCCATAACGCCTATTATTTTCACCAATGTATCTGAGGAAGAGATGAACCGTATGAACATGAAGTAAAAAAGTCCCCCTGACGCGGGGGACTTTTTATCCAACATAATGAAAGCGCTATCAAAATAAATTTTTAAAAAGGGGTTTGCATTTGATTCACGAATGGTATGAATAAGCCTCATCATATCATTCTAAAGGGGGATTCATTTGAAAAAATTTATCGCGTTTCAAATTTTAATCGCATTGGCTATCGGCGCTGTGATCGGCCACTTTTTTCCTGATTTCGGAATGGCGCTCAGGCCTGTCGGTGACGGGTTTATCCGCCTGATTAAAATGATTGTTGTGCCGATTGTATTTTCTACCATTGTCATCGGAGCTGCTGGAAGCGGAAGTATGAAAAAGATGGGCAGCCTCGGCGTAAAGACCATAATCTGGTTTGAAGTGATCACCACTTTGGTGCTGGGCCTGGGACTTTTATTGGCAAATGTCTTAAAACCAGGTGTCGGGCTGGATCTTTCTCACTTAGCGAAAAAAGATATTCATGAGCTTTCCGGCTATACAGAGAAAGTCGTGGATATCAAACAAATGATCCTCGATATTATCCCGACAAACATTATTGATGTCATGGCCAGAAATGATTTACTCGCTGTCATTTTCTTTGCGATTTTATTCGGTGTTGCCGCTGCTGGTATCGGCAAAGCCTCTGAACCAGTGATGAATTTTTTTGAATCAGTCGCTCAGATTATGTTTAAACTGACGCAAATCGTCATGGTGACCGCTCCTATCGGCGTGCTTGCCTTGATGGCCGCCTCTGTAGGCCAATATGGCATCGAACTCCTCCTCCCCATGTTTAAATTAGTCGGTACTGTTTTTCTTGGTCTGTTTCTGATCCTCTTTGTCCTCTTTCCGCTTGTTGGTCTCATTTTTCACTTTATGTATTTTGAAGTGCTGAAAATGATATGGGATCTGTTTCTAATTGCGTTTTCCACAACCAGCACCGAAACCATTCTTCCTCAGCTTATGGATCGAATGGAGAAATACGGCTGTCCGAAACGAGTGGTATCATTTGTCGTTCCCTCCGGCTTATCGCTGAATTGTGACGGATCAAGCCTATACTTATCGGTTTCCTGTATTTTCTTGGCGCAGGCCTTCAATGTAGACATGACGCTGTCACAGCAGCTTCTCATGATGCTTGTACTTGTCATGACCAGCAAAGGCATCGCCGCTGTTCCGTCGGGCTCCCTTGTCGTTCTTTTGGCGACTGCAAACGCTGTGGGGCTGCCTGCCGAAGGCGTCGCGATTATTGCAGGCGTGGACCGCATCATGGATATGGCCCGAACTGGTGTGAATGTGCCGGGACACGCGGTCGCCTGCATCGTGGTTTCTAAATGGGAAAAGGCCTTCCGCCAAAAAGAATGGGCCGCCGCAAACGGACAAACAGAAAGCATGTAAAAAAAGAACACCTCTGCATAAGAGGTGTTCTTTCCATATTATTCAGCAGCAGCGTGCTCTTCTTTTTCAATCGCTGCAAGTCTGGCGCTAACTTCTTCCGCCGTCATATTGTGTTCTTGTGCATATAAGTTTCTTGGGTTCGTGCGGCATTCGTGGCTGCAGCTGCGCATATATTTGTACTCATTTTCCGGTGTACATATGATTTTCTTATTGCATGATGGATTTGCACAGTTGACATACCGTTCACACGGTTCACCCGTAAAGTAGTCTTTTCCGACAATGACATGCTCGACACGGTTGACCGGCACGCTGATTCTTTCATCGAATACGTAGCATTGGCCGTCCCAAAGCTTTCCTTGCACCTCAGGATCTTTTCCGTATGTGACGATTCCGCCGTCAAGCTGTGATACATCTTCAAAGCCTTGCTTCATCAGCCAGCCTGAGAATTTTTCACAGCGCACGCCTCCCGTGCAGTATGTCAAAATCTTTTTGCCTTCCAGCATCTCTTTATTTTCTTCAATCCACTCTGGCAATTCACGGAACGCCTCGATATCAGGACGGACAGCTCCTCTAAAATGGCCGAGATCATACTCATAATCATTACGCGCATCGAGGACGACTGTATCAGGATCCTGCATCTTTTCAAAGAATTCTTTAGGCTTCAAATGCTTTCCTGTTGTTTCATTCGGGTCCACATCATCCTCAAGGCGAAGCGTCACAAGCTCTTTTTTATGACGGACGAACATTTTCTTGAACGCATGATTTTCTTCTTCATCAATCTTGAACACCATATCCGCAAATCGTGGATCAGCTTTCATCGCTTGCATATATTGTTCAGTCTGCTCAAACGTACCTGATACCGTACCGTTAATCCCTTCAGCTGACACAAGAATACGGCCTAACAAACCAAGCTCCTTACAAAAAGCCAGATGCTGCTCTCTAAACACCTCCGGCTCTTCAATCGGAACATATTTATAGTAAAGTAATACTCTGTATTGTTTTTCCATGATATAAACACCCTGTTCAATGATATAGTTAGTTGTTATGCACACTCTTACTATATCATACAGGAAAACATCTCAAAGATGAACACATCCGCCCAGACTGATAAAAATATCCAAACTCTTACAAACCCAGCAGCGAGTGGGTTCGCGGAAAAACTATAGTATTTTCCATTCATTTACTAATAAAAATATCATGTATTTTTCAGATAACTACACTTATAATTCTTCCTCAAACGATAAATTAACAGGCTCACCTAAAAGCTCTTCGTTTAGAAAAGCCTGAAACGTTTACAATATCCTTGCCAGATATCGGTTCATGCAAATGTGATTCAAGCCAATCAATGGTTTGCTGAACAGCTTTTTCATAATACATGGCACAATTTAATCTCCTTTCTGTTTCAGAATAAAAGATCCCGCCTTACATGTTTTGATTATGTTTGCGATATGTAAAAATCCCCTGTGTGTTTACACAGGGGATCTTCTTTCCTCACTTTATAATAACAGAAGGCGTTATATGCTCCAGCCAAATCACACCGTCATATTGTTCCTTCAATATCATTTGCTCCTCCATGAAACCCCAATACAGCGCTGTACGCGGCGTATAGATCCATGAAGTTCCTTTGCTTTTTTTGGTATGAAGAAAATCAACAAAGACCGATGGATGGTTCGCAGCTTTCAGCAAGTCTTCGAGACTTCCAGCCGGCGGCGGACTTGTTACTGGATTAACGGTCTTATTATCGGAGCTATCCAGACTGGCTCCAGAGTACGCATAGATTCCAATGGTATAGGTCTGTTTTTTCAGCCGCTCAGGTAAATAATCACCCATGTTAGGACCGTTTAGCTGTACCCAGTCCTTTATCATTTTGGTATTCTGTTTGCGAAGATGGTAATTGTGACCCCAGACAATGATCTTCTCTTTTGGATAAAGCGTTTCCGCAACCCACTGAAATTGTTCAGCCATCATGCGGTCTCTCATAAAGAATGAAAAATCCTCCACATTCTCCGGATAATCCAATAGCTTTTCTTTCATTTCTTCCAGCATGTATGTTTCCATTACGTCAATTCTCAGCTGAAGGGAATGCACAAAGATCTCATAAGCTTTCGGCTCTTTCGGAAGGTGCGCTTTTAGCGTTGAAACATGTGTTTCAGCGAACTTGATCAGCTTCCGGTAGTTTTTCACAAGCGCTTCCTTCTTTTGCGTAAATTCTTCCAGCGTTTTGCTGTTTGACACTAAGCTGAAAAAATCATGTTCTGATTGGGAAAGCAGCTCGGCTTTTTCAGGGTCCACCGCCTTTACCCATTGATTCGCAGCACCGTCGAATGAATTTTTGAGGCTTTGAATATCAAATCCAGTGAGAATAAGCGGATCTCCTTTCTCTTTTTGCTCTTTCATATAATCAAACAGTTCAATCACATCTTCTGTGTGCCATACGGGGTAAATGGAATTTTTCATTATGCTCTTCGGGGTTAATTGATCCATGTGAAGGTAGGATGCATTTGCTTCGGGAAAGCCAGACTCAAAGGCCAGTACATCATATCCCAGTTCTTCGTGGAGGTATTTGATCATACGGACCTTTGTTGCGTTCATCTCACCTGAGCCATGTGTGGTTTCTCCTAACTGAACGATTCGTTTTCCTTTCAGCACTTTCTTCAGAAATCGCAGATCTTTGTTTGAAGCATCGGAAGAATCCAGTGGATGGGCATTCCGTTCAATCCAGCGATCCCAATGTTTTTCTTCAGAAGCAGCACGGGCGGGCACCGCAAAAGAAGAGAACGCCAGACAGACGATCAGCAGCGGCAAGGTTATTTTTATTAACTTACGTTTCAAATCTATCTCCCCTTTACTGTTAGGTTCCCTAGTAGTTACGAGATAGATATAGAAAAAGTTTCCTTTTCAGTTATAAAAAAAAGCTTCTACTGATAGAAGCCGTTAAGAGCCTTTCATCGCCTGATGAAAATAAAACCGGTATGTATTTCTCAAAAACGTCTCAACCGGAAGCTGCACATCCGTTCGGTATTTGCTGATGATGAATGGAAACCGCTCCAATCCTTTGTGGCGCAAATCGTTCACTTGCTCTGCATCACTTGCCGCCTCTTGCAGAACTATTTCAACAATCGGCCAGCACGCTTCCTGCACCTTGTGAAGAGCCGCTCCATCTCCGGTTTGCTGATAATGTGTGATCCAGCTGACGATTTGTTTTTCCATCACTCTCACCTTTCTTCAAAAAAAGAGGCGCCGCTTTCATTTGCGAGCTCCTCTTCCTTACTCTCCATAACCTATCAATTGTCCGACTAGAACTTCTTGGCCTTCTGTTAGATCAGCAGAAGGCTGAAACGCGTCTTTTTCAAAGATCAAAATGACGGTTGAACCAAATGAAAAGTACCCCAGCTCCTCGCCAATCTTCAATTGATCACTAGTGCTGGTCTGCACGATTGAGTTAATATTCATCGCGCCGACAGGAATCATCAGCACGTTTCGATTGCCGCTATTCAACCCATAAACAACTCGGTAATTTTTCGACAGTACATCTTTTCCGTATTTTAACCCAAACTGATTCACCGGGTATGAACGGTTTCCGAGTTCTGCCAGCTTTTGATATGTGCAGCTGATCGGCGAATGAAAGCGGTGGTAATGCCGCGGGCTTAAATACAGCACAACGAAATATCCACCGTTGTATTGATGATCAGCACTTTTACAGCCGGTCAATTCAGCGAATGAATAGTCTTTCCCCTTTACCGTAAAGGTTTGATTATGATTGATTGTTCCTATCGTCTGAACGACACCGTCAACGGGGCTGACCACAGCATGCGCCTCATTTGAAACAGGGCGCCGCTCCAAATTAATATTCCGAATAAACAATTCGGAAAGCGAACCGTAATCAGCGGCCGTTCCGTCTACATCATTCCAGTTAATCTGAAAGTGTTTAGAGAAGAGCGGAATGACCGGCTTACTGATTTTCGATTCACAAAATCCTTTGATCAGGCAGGATGATAATCGATGGTTCGTCAGTTCTATCAATGATCGGTACAGAATCTTTACAGCCGTATTAAACATGAATAATCCCTATCACCCTTCCGATTGTAATAAAAACAAAGCACCACAAAAAGGCGCCGATCGCTGCATATGCAATATACGTTTTCAGCTCCATTTTGCCGATTCCCGAAAAGTAACACGTCACATGCCGGACGCCTGGAATAAAATAACCTAATATAAGAGAATACGGTCCGTATTTTTTCATCCATTTTTCTACTTTCAGCATTCTTTTTTCCTTCAAACCGACCCATTTGCCATACTTATCGATAAACGGACGCCCGGCCTTTCTGCCGATTATGTAGCTGATCATCATGCCTAACAGGGCTCCAACAAAGCTGATAAAAATGGCAAGCTCATAATTCAGCACATCAATATGCGTAAAATAACCGACGATTGTCATCATGACTTCGTCGGGTATCGGCAATCCTATAATCCCAAGAACAAGCATCAAAAAAATAGCGAGATAACCATAATCCGCTATCAGCTGCTGCACTAATTCCATCTTTCGGACTCCAGATTTTCTGCTTCTGCTGCGTGTTTTTTAAAATGAGGAAATTTCACTTTGCTCACCATGAGATAAGACAGTCCGCATGTGCCGAGCGCCAGCAGGATCGGGTTATTCACAAAGCATAAAATGACGAGACACATTGCCGCAAATGGAATCGGCATTCCGATAAACGTCGGAAGTTTGCTTTGTTCAACATTAAATTTAGAGAGCCGAAGCATTCCGCAAATACTGTAAGCCAGCGCGCATAGTATCCCGATAAAGGGCAGAGCATATAAAGCGACACTGTAGGCGAGCATGGATGGCGCCACACCAAATGTAACCAGATCCGCAAATGAATCCAGTTCTTTCCCCATATCAGATACAGCATTCAGCTTACGAGCAGCCATTCCATCGAAGAAATCGAGAAACATGCCGGTAAAAATGAAAATCACTGCTGAATGGATGTTGTGAAATATTAAAGAATGAACCGCCAAAAGCCCGCAAATAAAGTTTCCTATCGTAATCATACTGGGTATATAATTCACAGTGTAACCAAACCTCCAATTGAAAAAAACCTTATATCAACACGACGTTGTATATCGAATCAGCGTTACAGGAAAAATCTCTCTATTAAACATGATAACATAGACTGCCAGAAAAAAAGCAGCACTCAAATTCTATTATTATACAACATTTGTTACCTTTTGAACAATGAATGCCAGTCTTTTCAATTTATGTACTCATTTCATTTTCGCCTAAAAATGACATTACACGTTTATTGACATAGTCCGGCTGCTCCAGAGGTAACAGGTGTCCCGCGTTCTTGACCATTTCCGTCTGAATTCCCGCGACTAATACAGAAGCTCTTTCTAAAGCCATTTGCTGATGGTACATCACTTCATGCTCGCCGAACATCAGCAGTATCGGAACCGTGATTGACTTTAACTCCGCGTCTGTGAACACGTAGGGAAAGCCATTTTCTTTCGGTGTCAGGCTTCTTTTCTCATCCTGCCACTTGACTCCAGCCTTGATCTGCTTTTGCAGCTTGGGATGAAGCTGATAGCGGCCGGCCGTCAGCCACTTGATGTAAGCATCAGCCCCGTTCGGCTCACTAAGGCCTGCGGCATATTTATAGACATCCGGATGAAATGATATAAACGCTTCAGCAGGACTGATGACCACTGCCCTCTCCACTCTTTCAGGCATATCAAGCAGAAAATTTACTGTATGAAGCCCGCCAAGGGAAAATCCGGCCAGATGTGCGGTCTTAAGTCCAAGTGAATCAAAAACATCTTTCAGCCAATGAACGCAATCAGCTCTCGTATCCAGAGAGGCTGATGGTATACTTTTATTTTTGTCTCCTATTATATCGACTGCATATGTACGATATTGACCGCTCCACTCGGCGATATTCGGATACCACATGACAGAGCTGAAGAGCCCTCCGTGAAGCAGTACAAGCGAAGGTGCGTCCTTTGGCCCACTTGCCATGATATGTGTTTTTCCGAAACGAGTAGAAACATAGAAAGCTTCCGAATCAATCGGCCATAAAGAAAGGCTTTCATCATAAGCCTGGTAAAAGCATGTACCGCCTTCAGCCGCGGCAAGCTGCATTGAATCCTGTTTCATCTTTTTCTTTTTCCTCCGACTTTCATTTATAAATAGAGAAAGGAGTCTGCCCTTTCTTGTAAGAAAAAATACCCATTCTTATTATCTCATATAACAATTTTCCAGTATATAGTTTGATCGTATACGAAGATCAATAAAAAAAGACGCTCTTCCTAAACTTGAAGGAAAACCGTCTACTCTTTAAAGACTAATGGAATAACCTTATCTTTTTTGTCCTTTGTTAATGACACTTGATGCGTCACAGACGTTTCATTTTTCGTCAAAGCGATGGAATAGTCACCCTTTTTGCCGGTATCCCATGTGATGTCTCCGTTTTTGTCTGTTAAACCGAGAATCTCACCGATCTCTGTATTCGGCTCCTGATCTGATGCCGGCGCTTTGACAATTGTCACTTGAACGCCTTCCATCGGTAACCCGGCATCGTCTTCAACATGAAGGGTCACAGGGATCGTTGTTTCTTTCGAAGCAGAATCTGAATGCGCCTGAGAGCTGCATCCGCATAAAAACAAAATAGAAATGAAAACGGCCAGTTTGCCGTATTTATTGATTTGCCCAATATTGAATATTATTGAATACATCATTCGTCACCCTTGTTCCCAAGTTATATGACGATCCTCCGTTGGTATGAATTGCAATGGCCGTCTGCCCCGTATCACTATAATTACGGTAAACAGGCGAGCCGCTTTGGCAGCCGTACGTATCAGTTGTATAGGTCAGCTTATACGTTTCCGCAGAGCGAATCGGCTTTGTATCAGACCACATGGTGCCGAAAGTCTTGTCACACGGATATCCTGTAACTGATGTAGAGAGGCCGACGGGACTGCTGCTGTTTGTTGTTCTATACCCATACCAGCCAACCGTGTTGCCAGGAGAACCATTTAGTTTTATTGCACCGTAATCATAGTTGGTATCTTTGCTTTCCGTCCATCCTTTAACGGAGTAAAACATCGTGCCGGAATAAGTGCCGTATGGATACGATGAACCATTGCGGCCCGGCGCAGCAGTTATTGAAGAAGCCCACCCGTGATCCTGGCTGTACACACAATGTCCTGCCGTTACCACAGTATTCGGATTTACTAAAAAGCCTGTGCACCCATAAGTGCTTGAGGTATTGGGATATTTGATAGATAGCTGAACCGTTGCTCTGTAAGGAAATGACGTAGTGCCTGAGATTCTGACGCGTTCATCAGATCCGATTACACTTGAAGGCTTTAAGGATTTAATGTTTTTTTCTGATTCTATGAGACCCTGTAATGTTTTGCTTGTTTTTCCGGTTCCTTCATAAGGATCAGAAACCAATTCCGCTTTCGATGTCTGGTTATTGCTGACTTCAGCTTCTTTTCCAGTATTGGAGACAGAGGTTTGCGGGTTCTCTGCCGCTTTTGCCGGCATTCCGAAAGATACCGCCGCTGCCGTTCCCAAACACAAAATCGTAAAACCTGCAATGCATTTTTTTCTGAATCTTGAGACTACTCTCATTTTAGTCATCCCCCTCCTTTTATGTCAACCAGCCTTTCGTTGGAAGACTTTTACATTATAATCAGGAATCCGATTCTTATGATAAAATTTTTGGATGTGATGATAAAAAAAGCGGACCATGTATCAAGACAAGGCCCGCCCATTTCATTTCTATTGAATTGATAGTTGATCCAGCGCTTTCTTCGCGTTTTCTCGCGCTTTTTCAACGGTGTCAGCCGCAGAAAGCGCAACCGCCATACGGCGTCCGACCTTCGTTATCGGCTTTCCAAACACGCGCACTTGTGTCTTTGGCACTGCCAGAGCGTTTTCCAAACCTTCAACAGTGTAGTCCGCTGACTCTTCCGGTGCTTTGAGGGGCCGGCTGGCGCCTGGAGAAAGCTGTGTGATTTCTGTAATCGGAAAGCCGAGAATCGCCCGTACATGCAGCGCGAATTCTGACAAATTTTGCGTCACCAGCGTCACAAGACCTGTATCATGCGGTCGAGGAGACACCTCACTGAAATACACCTTGTCTTTCGCAAGGAAAAGCTCAACGCCAAACAGACCGTACCCGCCAAGCTCATCCGTAATGGCTTTCGCAATATGCTTCGCCTCTTCAATTTGCTGCTCTGTCATATGATGCGGCTGCCATGATTCGATATAGTCTCCATCCTTTTGCACATGGCCAATCGGCGCACAAAATACCGTACCGTTCACTGCACGCACAGTTAAGAGTGTAATTTCTGATTCAAACGGGATAAACTCCTCGACGATCACGCGTCCGTTCTTCACGCGTCCGCCTTCCATCGCCGTCTCCCAGCAGCTCTCCAAATCCGCTTCAGAGCGGCATACGCTTTGGCCTTTTCCCGAAGAACTCATCAACGGTTTGACGACACAAGGGAAGCCGATATGAGCTGCAGCCTGTACAAATTCTTCATATGTATTCGCAAATTCATAGCCTGCCGTCGCAAGCCCCAGCGTTTCTGCCGCAAGCCGCCTGATGCCTTCCCGGTCCATCGTCAGCTTCGCCGCACGCGCATTTGGGATCACGTGAAATCCTTCCTCTTCAAGCTTCAGCAATTCATCCGTCGCGATCGCCTCAATCTCAGGCACAATCAAATCAGGTTTTTCTTTCTCAATAATGTGTCTGATCTGCTCACGATCCAGCATGTCAATGACATAGCTTTTATGCGCCACCTGCATCGCCGGAGCATGCTCGTAGCTGTCTACCGCCACCGTCTCTACCCCAAGACGCTGGGCTTCAATCACAACCTCTTTCCCCAGTTCACCTGAGCCTAACAATAAAACCTTCTTTGATTGATACATCTTTGCCCCTCCTATCTGTTCAAAAACCATTATAACTGAAATATTCAAAAAATAAATTTCGCAATAAAAAAGCTAAAATAAGAAAACCCTTATTTTAGCTTATGATTCCAATACATTCATTGCCGCCACAACATCCGCTTCACAATAAGAACCCATTAAACATAACGATTCTTCCGGCTTGCACGCGTGAGCCGCAACAACTTTCTTCGCATGCTCTTGATTCTTATAGATGCCTAAATCACTCAGTTTCACCGGGAAGCCAAGCTGCTGATAAAACGGAATCAGTTCTTCAATTTCCTCATTTCTCTTCTCAAGCGCAAGCTGAATCAGTATGCCGTACGCCACCTTTTGTCCGTGCAGTACATGATGGGTTTCCGGTATAAAACTCAGACCGTTGTGAACCGCATGGGCACCCGCCATCCTGCCGAAGCGTCCGGCATAACCGCCTACAGTCCCCGCCAAAGTAATAATGGTTTCTGCTACAGCTGTGAAAGAAGCCGAGGCTTCCCCTTTCTCAAGGCTTTCAACAGCCTTAAGGCTTTCTTGCAGCAAAAGATCACGAATATAGACAGACTGCCTAAGCCCCGCTTGGACCATTAATGAAACAGACTCCTTCGTATTTCTGATAATCGCTTCCGCTTCATACCATTTCGCAAGCGTGTCGCCAATTCCGCTTTTAACATACTGTATCGGAGAAGAAAGCAGCAATAACGGATCAACGAGTGTCAAATAGCTGGAACGTTTATGCTCGGATAAAGTTGCCTTCTTGATCATAGATCACACTCAGCGGCGTACTTGCCGCGCAAGTTCCCGGGATTGTCGGAACAGTTATGACTTCAATATCCAAACGATCTGCGACAGCTTTTGCGGTGTCTAACACTGTTCCGCCGCCAATCCCAATAATGAGATCAGCAGATGCCGCTTGTTCCGCAATCTCCCTTATTGCTTCAGGCGAGCTGTACCCTTTATGCTGAATCACTCCCCACTCCGACGGAATCGCAGCATACGTTTGAAATGCCTCATACGACTTGATACCTGTTACAACAACAGGATGCTCCCATTCCTTCACAAATACCGGCAGCTCTTTTACAATTCCTTGTTTGCATATGTATTGATTCGGACCGCTTCGGACAATATCTTCTGGCTGCATTTCCATCTCTCCTCCATTTTTTCATCAATCATCTCACTCTCCTTCAAATGGTGTCAATCCGCGTTCCCCGCAAACCAGCCGCCTATGGCATAAGCGTCGAAAAATGGAGCAACATCGGTAAATCCTGCCTTATAGAAGTTCCTCTTCCTGTGATGCGGGAAGCCGGATGAGTAATGACGCCTATGGAACCCGCAAATGTCTCCGACCTGCTCTCTCTTTGAGCGCTTATATTTACATGATGCCTATTATCACAATCATCTCTTCTATCTTGATTTTGTAGAAAAAAATGACATGGATTGCTCTTCTGGGAGGGGCGCTTACACTGTTAGGACTCTATTTTTCAGAGCTAAAAGAGCGAAATGGAAAGATGAACTGGTTTAAAAGATGCCGTATCGGCTTTTTTTAAACTCGTCCTACGTTTGCCACCTATAGATGAACGCGATCAAAAGAATGGAGGAATCGAAATGGATGAAATGGTTTTAATCACACAGCAGTGGCTGAACGAGACGTACAGGGGCAAACATGGGTATAACCCAGTAGAAGAAAGCGGGAAAACTGGGTGGGATACGATCTACGGTCTGACTCGGGCGCTTCAAATTGAACTAGGTATCTCAGAGCCAGCTAATAACTTCGGGCCAACAACGCAGCGCTTATTTAAGCCTCTTAAACGCCAAGCTCCAGATTCAAAACCAAGCAACATGAATTTTATTTTACAGGGGGCTTTATGGTGCAAAGGCTTCAATCCCGGCGGTTTTACAGGCGTCTTTTACGAAAAAACAGAAAATGCGGTGAAGGAGTTTCAGAAAGCTGCAGGACTGACAACTCAGGACGGAATTGTCACCACCTTGATTATGAAAGCCTTATTGGACATGAGCGCTTTTAAGCTAGTGTCTGGGGGCGATTCAAGGATCCGTCAGATTCAACAAAACTTAAACCGGGACTACAATGACTATATCGGTTTAATGCCTTGTGACGGACTGTATGCCCGCGATACCAACAAGGCCCTTATTTATGCTTTGCAAAAAGAAGAAGGTATGAGCACAAGTGTCGCCAATGGATTTTTCGGAAACGGCACAACAAGCTTATGCCCTACTTTAACTCCCGGTGATTCAAGAACAGGCTTTGTTTTAATTGTTCAGTACGCCCTTTATTGCAACGGAAAATCATTCGACCCTGGTGAGTTTGACGGCAAATACGGCGTCGGTGTTGTTTCAGCCGTTAAAGCATTTCAAGAGTTCATGTGCCTGCCGCAAACAGGTTATGCAGATATGCCGACCATTAAAGCTTTATTATCAAGCTCAGGAGACACAACACGCGCCGCTTCAGCTTGTGATACCGCTACTATTATAACTGCAGAAAAAGCTCAAACACTGCGGAATAACGGTTATAAAACAGTTGGCAGATATTTGACCGGAAATGTGCGGACAAGCAATGGCCTCACATCAAAAGCCCTGACGTCTGAAGAACTTGCGGTTATTTTTGATGCCGGATTAAAGGTCTTTCCGATTTATCAAGACGGCGGCTATGAATCTTCTTACTTTGTAAAAGACCAAGGAACAAGAGATGCTTACAGTGCGGCATCAGCAGCTCGCAGACTAGGCTTCCCATCCGGAACGACCATTTATTTTGCTGTCGATTTTGATGCCTACGATTATGAAGTAACAGATAAAATTATTCCTTATTTCCAGGAAATCAAGTCAGCTTTTGCGAAAATGCAGACATTTTCTACTGCGCCTAAATACGAAATAGGCGTATACGGACCAAGAAATATTTGTATCCGAACCCAAGAAGCAGGACTCACAAAGTATAGTTTTGTGGCAAATATGTCAACTGGCTTCAGCGGCAATCTCGGCTATCCGATGCCAAATAACTGGGCCTTTGATCAATTTTATGAAGGAACAATCGGAAGCGGTTCTGGAAGCATCGGGATTGATAAAGACGGCTTTTCAGGAAAAGACTCTGGAGTAAGCCATGTAAATCCACCTTCTGATCCGGTATATGATGCAAGACTGCGTACACTGACAGACATTTTATCTACCATTCCAGCTTTAGAAAATCTCTCTGGTCTCGCAAACGCGATGTTTGAATTTGATACGACAGAAACCATTTTCACATCACCAGAGTTGGATATTATTCTATCCACATCACTTCTGGCAACCATACCAAGTGAAGGCTCACCAAACACAATTACCATTACAAATGGTAAACCAGGTGCCTATATCACGGGTTTATTGGGCGATACCCAAACGTCTCTCACTGCGTCACAAATTGATTCTTATCAAAACCTTTTAAACAGTCTCAGCTTGTCAGTACGTAATGGATTTTTAGAAATTTATGTGAACCCGACAGCTCAATCATTAAATATTCAATTTAAAATCTATACGCCTGATATTCCAGTAGGTGACAGTGCTACAACTGGACTTACGACTACGATTACGTTTAAAATAAAACAGAAGCACTTTAGATTACCAGATTCGGAAGAAGAAGTATACACACCAAATTGGGATACTATTGTAAACAACATGCTGCTGGTAGGTACAGGTATTATTGTAGTTGTAGGTATTGGTGCTTTAGTACTCTTAGCACCTGAGGCAGGAGCAGCGGCAGTACTGTTCGGTTCGTTATTAGCAGCTTTTAGATAGTTTTATAATCCATGAATACTCATAGAGTATTCATGGATTTATTTTCAAGGAGGATTCTACATGAAATTTGATATGCAAATTTATAGAAAAACAGTCAAAAAAATTGAAACTGAATTGTTTCCTGTCAGAAATAATGATAATGAATTATTGACATATCTTATGAAACAAGATTCATTGACATTAAATCAAATGAAAATGTGCTTAACTGAACCTGAACTCACCTTCAAGCATTCTATTAAAATCGTATTTTCCGTCACATTAATAACTCTATATATATTTTTTTTCAGCACTCATTATAATGACTTAATAGCCATGTCTATACAAATGTTGTTTGTGTTAATCGGCTTGTTTTGGATTGTTACATCTTTTCCAAATGCTAAAAGAATTCAAATTTCCCAAAACTTCAAACAAAAATCCGAAAACACCCGCATTGTCGGTATGATCGACTTCGTATTAGAACAAAAATACAAAAAAAGCATCTCTGAATAATCCTAGCCAGAGATGCTTTTTCTCACTTACACCTTCTCCGTCACAGCCGCACTGTCACGATTCATCGCCGCAGGCTCCCTCAGCATCACGTTCATCACGCTTGCAAGCACAAGCATTCCAATCGATACATAAAAAGCCAGCGTATACTCACCTCTTACGGTATAAATGACGCCGGGCACATATGCTCCGAGGGCAGAGCCGATTTGATGGGCAAGTGACAGCCAGCCGATCATGAGGCCGATCGAGTAATTTTGAAAGTACTGGGTGGCAAGCATTTGCGTCGGCGCTACCGTTGCAAAGTCCACTAATCCAAACAGAACCGCAAAGCCTAAAAGCAGGTAGGGTTCGTGGCTGTAAATCAGAATTACAATCGACAGCGCGCGCACCGCATATAAAAAACAGAGGATTTTCCGGCTACTCCACCGATCCGCTATGATTCCGGACAGTAAGATACCAGCGATATTAAAACCGGCCAGCAGACTGACAGCGGCGCTCGTAACAGTCGTAGAAAAACCGTGATCATGAGAAAAGGGAATCAAATGGGTATCCATCAGCCCGACGGTCGTAAAGCCGCAGATTAAAAACGGAAGGATCAACAGCCAAAACTGCCTCATACGAAACATCGCAGTTACTGAGCCTGCTTTGGTTTTTGATCCTGTTTCTACCTCCTCCTCAGCAGCCCCGCCGATCGGCTCTTCATTTTTCTCTGAAGGATGATTTCGCAGCAATAAAAGGGCTGCCGGAAGGACAACGACCATTAACAGCAACCCCAATGCCACAACCGTGAGCTTCCAGCTAAACCAATGGATCAGCATAAGCGAGCCGGGAACCAGCAGCATTTGCCCCGCTCCAAAGCCCGCCTCCATGATTCCAAAGGCAAGGCCGCGCTTTTTGCTGAACCAATTCACCACCAGCACACTTGTTGCTACATTCGACGCTCCGCCAACTCCGAGTGACACCCCCAACCCGTAAAGCAGAAAGAGCTGCCACGGTGAAGTGATAAAACATGTCGAGAAAATGCTGATCCCGGTCAGTAACGTGCTCCATGATAAAACCGCCCGCGCGCCCCATCTGTCCACAAGCCGCCCGATCACAGGCTGGGATATCCCGTAAACGACAAAGCTCAGCGTTGAAATCAGCGAGATGGTGCCCCTATCCAGCGAAAACTCCCGCTCCCAAGGCTCGACAAACGCACCAAACGACAGGCGCACACCTTGTACGGCCAGTAAAATCAAAAAGGTGATAAAAACAATGATCCAAGCATAGTGGAGTCTTTTCATGACAGTTCTAAATCCCACCGCTCTTCTGTCAGATGCTGTCCCCATAATGACGTTTCTTCTTTCACTTCACTCAGTCTGAATCCAAATTTCTCGTAAAGCGGACGGGCTTCAGCCATACTGCTCACTGTCCAAAGATAAATCCGTTCAAACTTCATCTCTCTGCTATATGTAACGAGATGCTCAAGCAGTTGTGTGCCCAGCCCTCTGCCCCGAAAAGCGGCATCAACCAAGAACCATCTCAGCTGCACCGTCTTTTTATCTTGTTTGACCAATCCGACACAGCCTGCAAATTTTCCGCCGCTTTCCGCGATCCATATCTTTTCAATTTCCGCGTCAAATGTCTCATGGAGATAAGCTAAAAATGTATTATCCCAGCCATGAGCTTCTGCATAAAATTGCCTTTGCTTTTCGATGAGAAGGTGAATGTCATCCGATAGATAATAATCTCTGATTGAAATACCTGATGTCTTGGATGAGAGCGACTGAGACAATATGGCTTCAATCTCCTCCATAGCTGTCGCAAGCTTGTGCTGCTCTTCGTCATCGATTTCCTTCAACATCAGCTCAACCTGTTCATTTGCTTTCTTCTCAAGCTTTTTATAAATGGTTTTCCCCGTTTCCGTCACATATATATAATGGTGGCGGGCATCAGCTTTGCTCTTCTCTTTATAAATCAAATCTTCTTTTTCAAACTGTTTTAGCATTCTGCTGACATATCCCCGGTCAAGTCCCAGCTTATCCTGAAGATCTTTCGCCGTACAATTCGGCGTATTGTAAATCTCAAATAGAATCCGTGTCTCCGTTAAGGAAAACGGGCTGTCATAAATGTGTTCGTTAAGGAAGCCAAGAACATTCGTGTAAAATCGATTGAACTTTCTGAATTTTAATCCCGCAGCTGATTCATTGATTTTCAAACTCATCCCCACTTTCTATATCGTTGAATAAAGCAATTATAATCACTTATAGTTGCCATAGTCAACGATATATCAAAAAGCGGAGGAAAATTTCATTTTCCAGATGCCTTCCTCTTCCTCAACACCATCAATGTAATATACGATAAAATCAGCGAAAACAAGCTATAGACAACGGCCCATCCCAAAAATGATTGATTGAAAATCGTAAACGTAAGCACGAGAGAAATGATCAGACTAATCAACGGCATCATATACACGTTTTTACAAACATAAGTCCCGGCGACCGATAACACAATAACCGCTAACGGTAAAATGCCGAATGCGATATCTAATTCATCCACCTGGCAACAGCCTCCTCCCAGATTTTTATGCTACTTGTAAAAAAACATAACCCCAATGACTAAAAGGATAATATTTGCTTTTTTCACTCCATTTAAAATTACCCGTTTACATTCACTCCAGACTATGATAATTTAAGAAAGCGCTATCATGATAAGTTAATAGCTTGGATGGAGATGAGGAGAGCCAGGAATCCCACCCCTTTTGACAAGGGGTGTTTTCTGGCTCTTTTTGTTTGTCAGAAAGGAGGCACGTCACACATCCAACACAAACAGCAAAGGGGATGATTTGATGTTTCACCTATTTAAACCGGCTCCTCACATTGAGAGACTGGATGATTCAAAGACGGATGCGGCTTATAAACGTCTAAGGCTGCAAGTATTCATAGGTATTTTTATCGGCTACGCAGGTTATTACCTGCTGCGGAAAAACTTTGCCTTTGCCATTCCTTATCTGCAGGAACAGGGGTTTTCAAAAACCGAGCTTGGATTGGTGCTGGCCGCGGTATCCATTGCGTACGGCTTCAGTAAATTTATTATGGGCATGGTGTCCGATCGCTGCAACCCGAGGTATTTTCTCGCGACAGGCCTATTTTTATCTGCAATCGTTAATATTCTTTTTGTTTCTATGCCCTGGGTAACTTCGAGCGTCACCATCATGTTTATTTTTATGTTTATCAATGGATGGTTCCAAGGGATGGGCTGGCCTCCATGCGGGAGAACAATGGCCCATTGGTTTTCTATAAGTGAACGCGGCACGAAGATGTCGATTTGGAATGTCGCTCACAACATTGGCGGCGGAATTCTGGCTCCGCTTGTCACTCTTGGAATTGCTATGTTTGTCACTTGGAAAAGCGTGTTTTTCTTCCCTGCCATTATTGCGATACTGATTTCATTTTTAATTGTCCTTTTGGTGCGGGATACCCCTCAATCTTGCGGACTTCCGCCAATTGAAGAGTACCGGAACGACTATCCAAAACACGCTTTCAAAGATCAAGAAAAAGAATTAACGACAAAAGAAATCCTTTTTCAATATGTACTTAATAATAAGTTTCTTTGGTACATCGCATTTGCAAATGTATTTGTTTACTTTGTGCGATACGGCGTAGTGGACTGGGCGCCTACTTACTTAACAGAAGCCAAAGGGTTCTCTCCGGAAGACTCCCGGTGGTCGTATTTCCTTTACGAATACGCCGGCATACCGGGAACGATCCTGTGCGGCTGGATCAGCGACCGCTTCTTCAAGAGCCGCCGCGCACCGGCAGGCGTTCTGTTTATGGCGGGTGTTTTCATTGCCGTATTGGTGTACTGGCTGAATCCGGCCGGCCATCCGCTGGTAGACAACATCGCTCTGATCAGCATCGGCTTTTTAATTTATGGTCCTGTGATGCTCATCGGTCTGCAAGCCATTGACCTCGCACCGAAGAAAGCAGCCGGAACGGCGGCTGGATTGACCGGGTTTTTCGGATACATCGGCGGATCTGCTTTCGCAAACGCCATTATGGGACTTGTCGTTGACAGATTTGATTGGAACGGCGGCTTCATCATGCTGATCTCATCTTGTATACTGGCTATCGTGTTCTTGGCCTTGACATGGAATACGGGAAAACGAGCGGAGCATGCTTAAGAAAAGATTATAAAAGATTAATATTTTCCCAACACGCCATTTACATCCGTTATCTAACATAAAAGCTGTTACTGCTTGTTCATAAGGAGGAAGAAAAGATGCGAAAAAATAGATTACTAGCTTTGGTTCTGCTATCTTTTGGTTTGCTGTCGTTTATGGTTACACCTGTTTCGGCAGCCTCAAAAGGAAACCTGCTGACTTCTGACCGAATTCTGACAGTCGCGCACAGAGGGGCTTCCGGATATGTGCCTGAGCACACCATTCTGTCCTACGAAACCGCTCAGAAAATGAAAGCAGATTATATTGAGCTGGATTTACAGATGACAAAAGACGGGAAACTCATTGTCATGCACGATGAAAAACTGGACCGCACCACAAACGGAACGGGCTGGGTGAAGGATCATACGCTCGCGGAGATTAAGAAACTTGATGCCGGCTCTTGGTTTAATGAAGCTTATCCGGCAAAAGCAAAGCCGCAGTATGCCGGCCTTAAAGTTCCGACATTAGAAGAGGTATTAAATCGTTTTGGCAAACACGCGAACTATTACATCGAAACAAAATCGCCTGACACCTATCCAGGCATGGAGGAAAAACTGATCGCTTCCTTACAGAAGCATAAACTGTTAAGCAAGCATTCAAAGCGCGGCCAAGTCATCATCCAATCGTTCAGCAAAGAAAGCCTGTTAAAAATTCATCAATTACAGCCTAACCTGCCGACTGTTCAATTGTTGGAAGCAAAACAAATGGCTTCCATGACAGATGCTGATCTGGAGGAAATCAAAACCTACGCTGTCGGCGCGGGTCCGGATTATAAAGCATTGAATGCAGAAAATGTCCGCATGATTCGCAGCCACGGTCTGCTTTTGCATCCTTACACAGTCAATACAGAAGCAGATATGCGCCGCCTGCTCAACTGGGGAGTTACCGGCGTGTTTACCAACTATCCGGATGTATTTCATCATGTGAAAAAAGACTACAAAAAAAGCTTTGAATCCTAGGATTCAAAGCTTTTTCTCATCATTTTCCCTCAAGTACAGCCTGCGCAATATTCACCGCATGATCGCCGATACGCTCCAGGTTACTGATCATATCAACAAATACGATACCCGCTTGTCCTGTACACAGTCCTTCATTTAGACGGATAATATGCTTTTTGCGAAGCTTTCGTTCCATCTTGTCAATTTCATCTTCTTTTTCAATGACATGAGCAGCAGTTTGTTCATCATTATGGTGCAGAGCCTCCATTGATGCCTTCACAGTGGAAATTGTTAAATCCATCATGTCCGTTAAATCCGTCATGGCTGATTCGGTAATAACGACACGGTGTGCCTGCTGATACTCAATCAATTCAATTACATTTTCAAAATGATCGCCGATTCTTTCAATATCTCTGACAGTATCCATCAGCATATGATGCTCCTCAGATTCATGATCTGAGAGGGAGCTCGATGAAAGCTCAATCAAATAATCGGTAATTTTCCGATCGAGATTGTTGACCGCATCCTCTAACTGATAAGCATTTGCCGCGTATTTTGTCTGTTTTGTCACTAAGAATTGTTTTGTGACTTCCAGCCCCTGAACCGCAAAGTTCCCCATTTGCAGCACTTCTTCCTTCGCTTGTCCGAGAGCAATAGATGGAGACTGCTCAATAAAAATCGGATCAAGATGCGACTTGTATTCCATCATTGAATCCTTGCCCGGAATCAATTTTGTCACAATCAAAGCCAATAGCCCGACAAAAGGTAGCTGTATGATCGTATTTGACGTATTAAAGATTCCGTGAGCAAATGCAATCGTCATTTTAGGATCAAGTCCCATCGAAGCCTGGAGCCATAAGATCAAAGCTGTAAACGGCTTGAGCAAAATCAAGAAAATCGTTGTCCCGATTAGGTTGAACAGTACATGAGTAGCCGCAGCACGTCTCGCTGCAACAGATGCTCCAAGAGACGCAAGCACCGCGGTGATCGTCGTCCCGATATTGTCCCCGAATAACACTGGCAGCGCGCCGTTAATATCAATCAGACCATCTGCGAATAAACCTTGCAGAATACCGATAGTGGCACTGGAGCTTTGCACGAGAACCGTAAACAAAGTGCCGATGACGACACCGAGAACCGGATTTGAACTCATATTGACTGTTAAATCATGAAAGGCCTCGAGGGAGCGAAGCGGTTTCATGCCGCCGCTCATTAACTCCAATCCATAAAACAAGGCCCCAAACCCAAACACAATCTGACCCACATTTTGCACATTTTTATGCTTAAAGAAAAACAATACAAATCCGCCGACAGCAATAATCGGCAACGCATAGGCTCCTATATCGATTCCGATAATAAAAGCGGTAACCGTTGTACCAATATTGGCGCCCATAATGACCCCAATCGCCTGCCGCAGTGTCATAAAACCTGCGCTCACAAGTCCAACGGTAATAACCGTCGTTCCAGAGCTGCTTTGTATCAAAACCGTCACAATCAAACCCGCTAACACGCCCATTAGCGGATTGCTTGTAAAACGGTCTAAAATATTTCTTAGTCTATCTCCAGCCGATTTCTGAAGTCCGTCTCCCATGAACTTGATCCCAATCAGGAAAATACCAAGGCCTCCCAGAAATTCGAACAGTAATGTTTGTACATCAATCCCCAACGCTTTCACCCCTGTTTACGACATCTTTCAGCAAACTCTCTACGATTATGTTTCAAGTTCATATGATTGTAAATGAGTCACCTGTCAAATTTACAATAACTTAACAATGAGCAGAATAGACCTTGATCACATTTACATGGGTGTAATATTTCGCGTTCACCATAACAAGTTGACTATAAAAAACCTTGTGCTCTCAGCACAAGGTTTTTCTCCATTTATTCTTTTCCCGCAGCAGCTTCTGACTGTGCGCCTGCCAGCTGACTATTAATTTCCTTCGCATCTTTCAAATACTCTGTCTTGAATCCGCTCTTCAGCGCCCACACATAGAAACCGAGTGATACAAAGGCAATCAAGGTCATATCCCAGCCATACGTAATGACGTTCAGACCGCCGAATTTGTCACTGCCCAAATAGGAAATCATCATCATGACAAGCAGGTAAAACACCATCCATATCCCAGCTTTAACGTTTTGGCCAAATCCTTTCCATTTCGCCTTAGCCTGATAATAGAAATAAATCGGAAGTCCGATCAAAATAATAAACAGAACCTGCCCTGTTAACGGCCAGCGCGCCCAATACAGCACAAGCGACGCAAAGATAAATCCAAGCGGTGCAATTACGCTTAAGCCTTTTAAACGAAGAGGCCTGTACAAATCCTTCCCTGTCCGTCTCAATGTCATCACTGTAACCGGGCCTGTAATATAAGAAATTAATGTGGCTACAGAAATAATTTCCGCTAAAACACCCCACCCTCTGAACAGGAACAAAAAGATAAACGAAACAATCAAGTTAAAAAACATCGCTTGGCGCGGAACGCCGTAAATCGGATGAAGCTTGCCAAACACGCTCGGCATGTATTTGTTCTTCTCCATTCCGTAAATCATGCGGGAAGTCGTCGCCGTATACGTAATACCAGTTCCGGAAGGTGACACAAAAGCATCCGCATATAATACGATGACAAGCCAGTTAATATTTAATGCAATCGCCAAATCAGCAAAAGGAGAATTAAAATTAAGATGGCTCCAGCCGTGAGCGATATCAGACGGATTCACCGCTCCGATGAAAGCAATCTGCAGCAGCACATAAATGACTGTCGCAACTAACAGAGAACCGACAACTGCAATCGGAATCGATTTCCCGGGATTTTTGGCTTCTCCCGCCATATTGATCGGGCTTTGAAATCCGTTAAACGCAAACACGATACCGGAAGTCGCAACCGCAGTCAGAACACTTGCCCAGCCATTCGGTGCAATGCTCTGGCCCGCTGTAAAGTTTTCTCCATGAAATCCGACAAACAGCAAAGCGCCAATTGTCAGGCCTGGAATAATGATTTTAAAAATTGTAATTAATGAATTCGCTTTCGAAAACAAATTGACTGTCCAGTAGTTCAGCAGAAAATAAATCAGAAGCAAAACAGAAGCAAACACCAATCCTTCTCCTGTCAGCGTTCCGTTTTTCACCAAACCGCTTGTCCATTTCGCCCATTCCCATGGCCATGAACTCATATATTGAACGGAGGCCACAGCTTCAACAGGAATAACGGATACAATCGCAATCCAGTTGGCCCAGCCTGCAATAAATCCGATAAACGAACCGTGTGAATATTGCGTATATTTTACCATTCCCCCTGCCTCAGGGAACATAGAACCTAATTCACTATAAGAAAGAGCAATAAATAAAATAACGATCATGCCGATAACCCATGATATAATGGCAGCCGGCCCCGCAATTTGGGCAGCGCGCCACGCCCCAAATAACCAGCCTGACCCGATCATCGACCCGAGCCCGACCATCATAAGGGCAAACGTCCCCATTCTTCGATGTAACTGATTCATATCGTAAACACCTTTCATGTATGATGACATTCTGTTGCTAAGTTATATTATTATTCTGATTACTTCACTTTGTCAATATTTATCGAATTTTAACTAAAATAATATAAAATCAATGTATAGTGCCTTCCAATATAGGAATGAAGTAACTAGCTTCATCTAAAATAAAATGTACTGTTGATAAAATACACAGAGGTTTAGCCTTAAGCAAAACGGGAATGATACAGGAAACATTACTTTTAAAATAGAAAGGAGTTATTACCATGAAACAAAAGCTGTTATTTTCCGGTCTCGCTGTTTCAACTGTCGGCATCACTTCTTATCTATTAAAAGACCCGTCTAACCGCCAAAAGGCAAGAGAATTCATTCACAGCATGAAAATGAAGTTAACAAAACAACCAGACATGGAAACGTTCCCAGTCGATAAGGCCGGTCACCCGCACCCGCATGACATTGAGGACAACAAAATGGTATCCGAAGGCTCCATGTACCCTGTTCAATACTACGATGAAAAAAAGAAGTAATCAAAAAAGCTCTCTTCCAAAAGGAAGAGAGCTTTTATATTTACCTTTTCCCTCTAATGCCGCTCATCACAAATCCGCTTTCAGGCAATGACGGCATTCTGGCAAGACTGTAATGCAGCGATTGTTTTGGCACGTCATATTCAACCTGATTCACGAGAAAATCCAGGCTCGCTTTCATCACTTCAATGGTAATCCCTTCCCCCGGACAGCGATGGCCCTTCTCCGCGTTGCCCCCGCCTTGAGGGATGAAATCAAACGGATTTTCCTCCCGCTCTTTAAAACGCTCAGGCCGGAATTCATCAGGATTGTCCCACATACGGGGATCATGATTCGTTCCATACACATCAAGCAGCACAGATGCACCCTTCTTAAACTCACAGTCATTCCATATAAAATCCTTTTTGACAACGGCTCCTAAAAAGGGTCCGAACGGATAAAATCTGCGCACCTCCTGCACAAACATTTCTCTTTCCTGACTGCCTCCAGAACGAAGCCATTCCTTATACTTCGGGTGTTCATGCAGCGCCAACGCTGAAAATGAGATAAAGTAAGCAATCGCTATTATCGGACGCAGCACATTAATGAGCTCGATGGCTGCCATGCGGGCATCAAGCCGGCTCCCATTCTCTTGCGTATAAAAAGCCATTTCATGCAGCGCTGATCCATGTTCTGTTTTCAGCCTGCCGCCGCGGACATCTTCAATCATTTTTTCAATCCACTCTTCCGTCCGAGGTCTTGCCCTTCTTCCCTTCCAATGCCGCGGCCCCACTGCACCAAACGCGTCTACCATATCAATGAAATCGTCCGCTCTCTCTTTCACTTCCGTTTCCTTCAGCGGAACACCCGCCCAATAGCAGGCCACCCGGCATAGGATTTCTTTTGCTTCATCAAACAACACCACCTGATCCGCCATTTCCCACCTTGTTACAGCCGCTTCCCACTGCTCTGTCATCAGATCAGCCAGCCGTTTTTGATGCGGAGGTGTCATCAATGACAGAAAAAGCAGCTTTCGATGGATATGAGCGTCGCCATCCATTGTCTGGATCGCATTGACGCCAAACAGCGATTTTTGTACTCGTTTCGGGAGAGCACCCTGCCGCTGAAACCGTTCAGTATCATAAAATACCTTCGCAGCCTCCGCCCCGCTCATACAAATAAATGTTTTTCCAAGCAAGCGTGCCTGAAACAAATCCGAATGGTAATGTTCTTTTCTATTCTTGATAAACAAATATCCTTCCCGCATCAAAGCCACACTGTTATCGAGGCTTTTGTCATGTGGAATCTGCTCATTCATCCCGCAACCCTGCCTTCCTTTTTTACTTCTGTTTTCACGTTATCTCACGAAGATAAACCCCATTACAGTATTTGCTTCCAAGCATTTTTTCATTACTTTTAAAGGTAGAAAAGCAGAAATGGAGAAAAGATAGATGATCAAAACAAAGGGGAGATCAAAATGAAGAAATGGATATATGCTGTTCTTGTGCTGGTCATTGCCGGTTCAGGAGGTTTGTCCCTCCATGCAAAAGCGCCCGCCAATGAAACAAAAAAGCACCTGAATGTCAGCCGGATGAATATGGATAAGGAGTTCAAGGATACTGACGGAACCTTCATCCTTCATGATTTAGAAAAGGATAAGACATTTGTCTACAACAAGAAACGGGCCAACAAAAGACAAACTCCGCAATCTACCTTTAAAGTGACCAATGCCTTAATCGGCTTGCAGGTAAAAGCCATCCGGGATGAATACGATGTCAAACGCTGGGATGGCGTCAAACGCGAATTTGAATCTTGGAACCGCGACCATACGCTTGGCTCAGCCATGCGGGAATCTGCCATCTGGTATTACCAGGCATTAGCGAGGGACATCGGCGAGGAAAGAATGATAACCTGGCTTCATACCCTGTCATACGGAAACGAAGATATCAGCGGCGGAATCGACCAGTTTTGGCTGCAAAGCTCTCTGACAATTTCTCCGTTGGAACAAGAAGCCTTTATGGAGAAGCTTTACAAAGAGAAGCTCCCGTTTGACAAAACAGTCATGAAAACCGTCAAACGCATGATGATTCAAGAAGAAGGAGATCATTATACGCTTTACGGCAAAACCGGAACTCGCCTGACAGACATGGGATTAGGGTGGTTTGTCGGATTCATCAAAACAGAGCACGGCTCCTATACGTTTGTCACCAATGTTGATGACTCCGGTACAACAGCCAAAAACATCACAATTGATCTTCTAAAAAAATATGGCCTGATCACTTCATAAATGAATGAGCCCTGCAAACGCACAGGGCTCTTAAATGTCATGCTCAAAGCAATAATGATTCACAAGCTCTTCAATTAAATCATGATCCGGGTAGTCACCGTTAAACTCGAATTCAATTTCTTCAACAAATTCTCCATGACAATACACGTGGATCGCCCCATTTTGCCGGACGACACTAAACTCCGGCTGAAACGTATATCCGCTTCGTTCAATCGCACCCAATTTCATTCCCGCCTTTCTCAAAGCAGTAATTCATACACCTCATTTAATTCCTTGGCCCGTTTTTGATCCTGTTCGTCTTGGGCATACTTAATCTCCTTTTCCAGCACCTGATTCAAATATGACATCTCATCGTCATCCAAATCCTTTACAAACTCCTCTTCATTGGCATACCGCTTCGCCAGCATCTTCTTGCAAATCCGCAGACAGACTTCATTTTCAAGATGATTTGAAAGTGACTCCCGCAAATAACCGAGTGTAACATCCATAATATAAGCACCTTTCCTTTGCGTTCTTTATCCTATAGGTTGCTGAAATGAGAAAAATCCATACGCAAAAAATGAAAAAAGAGACATCAGTCAATGTCTCTTTTTCCTGTTTATTCAGCTGCTTGATTTCTTTTCGTAACATCCGCCTGCACGCGCTTGCCAATTCCAAAAGCATAATAACTGATGACCACAAGAGCTAAGAAAATAACCCCTACAATTAAAGATATCCGAGTATCATTATTAAACCACATGCCGACAAGAACCATCAGCAAGAAAGCAATCGTCAAATAATTTGTGAAAGGTGCAAACGGCATTTTGAACGGATGTTTATCTAACGCAGCGCCCTTCGCTTTTCTGAACCCGAGGTGGCTGATCAAAATGATAAACCAAGGGATCATCCCCGGCAGCACGCTTGCGCTGTATACATATACGAAGATCTTCGGCGGCGCAACATAGTTCAGCACAACGCCGACAGCTAATCCGATCAGCACTGCGATTGTGCCATACAGCGGCACACCATTTCGAGAAATCTTTGCAAAGAATTTCGGTGCCTGTCCATTGACACCTAATGTATAAAGCATACGTCCCGCGCTGAAAATCCCGCTGTTGCAGCCTGACATCGCCGCCGTGATAACGACAAAGTTAATAATGCCGGCCGCTGCCGTAATTCCAACTTTAGAAAACGTAGACACAAACGGGCTTCCAAGTGCATTCAGCTCATCCCAAGGATATACCGTCACGATCACAAAAATAGCACCAATATAGAAAATCAAAATGCGCCAGATAATGCTTTGAATCGCGTTGCGCAGCGTGTTTTGCGGGTCCTTTGCTTCTCCGGCAGTAATCCCGATCAGCTCAACCCCTTGATAAGCCGCTATAACCAGAGACAGTGCAAAGAAAAATCCTGAGAAACCACCCGCAAAGAAGCCGCCGTGAGACCATAGGTTAGACAAACCGATAGCATCTCCGCCATTGCCAAAGCCGAAGAAAATAATTCCTAATCCCGCAATAATCATTAAGATAATCGTCACAATTTTAATCATCGCAAACCAAAATTCAAACTCACCAAACGACTTAACAGAAATTAAGTTTGCTGCACCAAGAATTGCCATAGCTACGATACCAGGTATCCAAGCAGGCAAATCCGGGAACCAATATTTCATATAAGAACCGACTGCGATAATTTCTGACATGCCGACGATCACCCACTGGAACCAGTTGCTCCACGCCGTCATATAACCAGCAAGGGGATGAATGTATTGATGGCCAAATGTTGCAAAAGAACCGGTACTTGGTTCCACATACAGCATTTCACCCATTGCACGCATGATAAAAAAGATAAAAATTCCGCAAATCGCATAAGCCAGAAGGACAGACGGGCCAGTCCATGAAATCGTGCTGGCAGAACCCATAAATAAACCAACACCGATCGTACCGCCCAAGGCAATCATCTGAATATGACGGGCGCTCAAGCCCCTCTTCAATTCTTTATTTTCCACTCCGCTTCCTCCTCTTAAAAACGAATACAGCTCAACCGAAATAGCATAAAGGCCGATCAGCCTTCAAAACGTTCTTCATTTCGTATGAAGCTAAAAATATCAGAAAATTCAATCATAAAATTGTTAGATAATCTCCAAAATTACTTATTTCATCATAATAAATTTCTCTGGAAAATACAATTGTTTTTTTCGGGTAAACACTTTCATTCAATGGGTTTGATCTATCACTTCAATTAAAATCTTTTATATGAATATAATGAAATCAGAACAATATGAAAACGATATATGATACAGCTGCTTTCATGAAATGGGCATAAAAAAATAAGCTGTTCACGATGAACAGCTTACCTAATAATTTACGCCAGTTTGGCGTTTTAATGTTTCTAGCCACTCCGTATCACCTGTCCCATAGCCCTTGCTTTGCCCCAGATCTCTCAAAGACCCATTGATGTAGCCAATTGACAGTATGAAATCTGGGATAGCATCATACCCGATTTCCGCCATTTTACTGAGCTGTGATCCATAGTGAGATATAGCATAGGAAGCAGTTTGTTTTTGCATAGGATCATTCTCAAGTTTTTCTTTATATACCTCTAATAGATCTCGTCCGTCAGGTGTGATGTATCGGCCGTCGACAACTTCTAAATCCTTCAAATGGTAGCCTGTGACTTCGTACATCTCACGAACTGCTTGATACTTTTGATACGCCGCTTCGGAATATTGTGATGAATCACGGGCCTGGCTTTTCATGATATGTACAAACAGCTCTTTGCTGTTGTCTCCAGATTGCAGCAATCGCTCAATTTGACCGATGAGCTCCTTGTCGTCTGTTCCGCTCACCTTTACCTTATAATCGATGGGTGTAATGGTAAACGTAAGTTCTGTACCCGCCGGGATTTGAATATGGTTCCGATTCAGGAGCACTTGAAGCTGTTGGTTAACCTGGCTTCGCTGGAACACCTTTGCATTCTCCGATTCCGCTTCCCCATTAAACGTAAGATTGCGAAACGCTGCATCCTGGAGATTATAGTTTTGCGCCTTTCCTTTGAATAGCCATTCTGTTTCATTATCGTAAGCAGCCTGTCTTTCTGCAGCTGACAGATCACTTCTGAAATAAGGAGACTTCGAATTTTGATACTTATCCTTTATATAACCTAAAGGATCGGACTTCGTTTTGTTTATCGCATTCATTCGGCTGTACTTTTCATCTAGAATTTTGATTCGGATATCGCTCTCAGATTCATAAGGATTATTGGATCGAATCACAGTTTCTTCCCCTGTGTCTGTCACTGTTCGGTCATTTGCTGATTGAAACACTTTGCTGAAAGTCCCGTTGTTCCCCGCTACACTGGTTTTTGAGTAATTGAGCTGATCGATTCCCTTCTCAGAGGGCCGTGTCTCAAGCCGGCTGTATGCCTTTTCCAGCACCTCTGCAGATGTACTCCTGCCTTTATCAGCCGAAACCTTTTTCGTGATATTCTGTGCCATGAGCTGGGTGCGGATATATTGACGATTCAGACGCATTCGATTCCCTCCTGAATAATTCTCTCTTCTCTATTTATCGGCAAATCCCTTGTATATATTAACCTCTTAAAACATTTATTTACACTTTAAACTTTATTATGTATGATGGAAAAAAAAGGAGGTTTTCTCATGACTAAAAAATGGATCATTCAATTCGCTATCATGCTGTCAGTTCTATTTACTTGTACTTATTCTGCTTCCGCAGCCGGAATCAATGCCATTACAGGGAACAATTCATTTGATACAGCAGCCCCAATCGGATATTGGAAATATAAGAATATAGACACAACGATACTGGAAGCCGGACAAGATGAAGCCTATTTCACATTTACAGCCAATAAGGGAGAAAAAGTATACGTAAGAAGTACATACCAGAGTGCGTACACAGGGATGAAAATCGAAATTTACGATAAGAACATAGTACCTGTTTCGCAAGGCACAGAAGTCATTAATCCTAATACATTTTCTTCTTTTATTTATGCAAATGCCGACGCCCAAAACACCACTGATACATTCTATGTAAAAGTGTCCCGCGGCACCTATACTGGAAACATGTATTTCACACTTTCAATTGAAGACCGGATCAAATCCGGCAGCGGAACGTTCCAATTCAGCGGCGTGGCTGAAAATAAAGGAAATACAAGCCTTAGCCCCTCAGGTTCTGACTCCAGCGTCATCAAGCTTGACTTAACAAACCAATCAGGAATTCCTCGTGATGCCACTGTAACAAGAGTCCAAACAACCGCTACTCAAACACCAAGCCAGGGAAATACACGACATATCATCATGACGAGTGAAAACAGCGAATGGCGCCGTGCTCTTGTGAATAGCTCAACTTCGGGATCATATGATATATCCTTAACAGACCAACTCAGTGCGGCAAAGGTATGGAGTTTTAAATACAATACATTAGCGACTGCGAAATCAACGATGAGTAATGTAAAGGCAAAAATAGATTATCAATACGATGTCACAAAGCAGTTTTAATCTACTGAGCTGGCAGGTTCCATGATCCGGCTCTTTTTTTATGCTAAGCTTCCATAGAATAGACTTAGCCCAAGATGCTATTGTTTTGATAAACTATAATCAGTACAACTAAGGGAAGTGCAGCGCGAATGGCATTAAAACAGTTAAAAAAGCTATTATTTGACCGCCCTCTGAAGGACGGCGTCATACTGAACAACCAATACAAAATCGAAGAATGCCTCGGCATGGGCGGCTACGGCTTGGTTTATGTGTGCACCGATGTCCTTACGCAAACACCGTACGTCTTAAAACAGCTCCGTCCGACAAAATCCAAAAAACAAAAGGAAAGAGTCCGATTTCAGCAGGAAATTGGTCTGCTCAAACGCATCAGCCACCCGCAAATCCCGGCCTATATAGAAGACTTCATCATAGACGGACAAGCCTACTATGTCATGCAGATGATCGAGGGCGATAATATAGAGGAATTGTTATTTTTTCAAAAACAGCCGTTTACAGAGCTGATGGCATTACAGCTGATGTCTCAGCTGCTGGACATTGTAGAATACCTGCATGAACGTCTTATTTTTCACAGTGACATCAGAACGCCAAACATTATGATGAATCACGGTAACGTATGCCTCATCGATTTCGGCCTTGCTAAACAGTTATCTCGTGAAGAAGATGAGGAATTAAAGCTCAGAAAACGGGATGACTTCTTCGACCTCGGTGAAACCCTGTTGTTCCTGCTGTACTCTCAATATAAAGGGAAAAACAAGAAAAACGCCACTTGGCTGGAGGAATTAACGCTGACAAAAGAAGTAACCCTGCTGCTGAAAAAATTATTGGGCATTGAGGAAGAATATCAGCACACCGCTTCTATTCGCGAAGACCTGAACCGCGCGATTCAATCAGTGACATAAAAAAACCCTTGTCCCAATGCGGAACAAGAACTTTTTTGAATTAACTGCTGCTGTAGCTACGGCGTTTGTAGCGGTGACTGCCGCCATAACGATCGTAATGTCTTCTTCTGCCAGAGCTGCTGCTGTAGCTGCGGTAATGGCGGCGCCGGCTGCTGCTGTAGTGCCGGTGTCTGCGATGGCGATCACTCGAGCTGCTTGAGAAGTACTTGATTGTTTTGATGATTTTTTTAAACATATGCTGTTCACCCCTTATCTGCTTCCTATTATATATAATTCTCTGGAAGAAAGAAAAACATAGCAGGATCACTTTTTCGAAAACAAAAATGCAGTTCCATTTTCATTTGTCTGCAGCACATAGGTAATACGAAGCAGCCGGCATACATCCTCAATAATCTTCAGCCCAAGCCCGTCACTGTCTTGTTCTCTGTCAAATCCAATGCCATCATCGCGAATCGAAACAGCGCCGTTTTCTATCTTGACTTCCAGCTTTTCAGCTTTCGAATGCTTTAGCGTATTTTGAAAAATGTTATCGAACAGTCTCTGCATCCATAAACCGTTGCTTATCCATATCACATCTTGATCTGTTGGCTTATAGTGCAATTCAATCCCATTCACACTGTATAAATAATCCCACTTTTTCACCGCTGTTTCTAATAGATCGTTTATTCGTACTTCTTCATTTATAATATATGAACTCTCTAACGTTTCAGTGGAAAATAGATTAAAGTCATTCGTTAATTCCGCAATATATTCAATTTGCTGGTACAAAGATTCAAATGCAGTTTGATCTTGGCACTGGCTCTCCAAATAAAATAACTGCAGCCTGAGAGCTGTTAAAGGTGTATTAATATCGTGCCTTAGTTTTTGCATCAGCTCCTTTTTCATGTCCTCTCGCTGTCTTAGTTCCAGTTCCCGGTACGTTGTCCGTTCAATTAACAAGTTAACCGACTTAATCAATTCGCCAATTTCATCATCGTTTTTAACTGCAAGTTTATTGGGGATCTTTTTATCGCTCGCTAAATGCCGAATGGTTTGATTCAATAGATTGATTTTACGCAGCAGAGAATGAATTGATTTTGAAAATAAAAAAGCTAACAAAAAAAGTGATAATAAAAATACGGCCAGCATTGCCGGATACGCAAAAGACCTGTGAAAAGGCATGCCATGATTGATCGGTTTAAACATGCTGTCATAAATCACCGACATCAAAATGCTAACCGCCAGCAACAGTACCGGAACACTAATGACGGCCGTACATAATAACAACTGATATTTTGTCTTTAGCTTCATTTCTTCACAACGGTATTCAGCCGATACCCTTCTCCATAGATATTTTCAATGATCTCACCCGCTACATCATTAATTTTCGCTCTGATTTTTTTAATGTGCACATTCACAATATTCGGGTTTCTGTCTTCAAGTTGCCATAGATAATTAAAGAAATGTTCCTTCGTTAAGATACTGTTTTTGTTTTCGTACAGATAGAAGAATATTTTCCGCTCAATCGCGGTAAACAGCACTTCATGATGCAAATCTCCATTGAATACCTTTTTGGTGTCTGCATCAATATGCAAATGTTTAATTCTCGTAAAGGTGCCATAATGATGCTCAAGCATATTCTTCATTCTCAGCAGCAGCTCTCTCGGATCAAAAGGCTTTACCATATAATCCTCGCCGATTTTTAATCCTTGAAGCTTGCTGTCCATATCATTGCGGGCGGACAGAAAAATGATAGGAATATTTAACCCTACATCTTTTATTTTTTTAGACATTTGATACCCGTCCTCACCCGGCAGCATGATATCCATAATGACCAAATCAGCCTTCTGAATGACCGAAAGCACATCCGCTCCGTCCGTTTTCCAGCTGACATCGTATCCCTCACGCTGCAAAATCTTCTGCAGCAGATCACCAATCATGACATCGTCTTCCACGATTAAAATATGATAACCCTTCATCTTAGCGAACCTTTCATTTCAGTTTTTATTTGAGAAACTTCATAGAAAGCTGATAGATCTGATCAGGCTGGTATAAATATATGCTGTGTGTGCCCCTTAACTCTCTCACTTCTGATACTTCTAATTGGTCTGCAAGTTCTTTATAATCTTTACGTTGCTGTTTTGTATATTTTGAGTCTTTATATTGATCAGCAATGGCATCTAAAAATAAAATTGGTGTTTCTTTTGGTACCGGCAGATTCACAGATTTCCTGCCGTTTTGGTAAGACTGTAATAGTTCATGCGCCATATCAGCATTGAAAAATTGCTTAAAAGAAATGGCTTTATAGATTTCTTTTTCATGATCAGTTAAAAACGACTGCCGAATCATCTCCGGATTATAGGCAGCAGACGGCATAAACCGATGAATACCGATCGACGTTAACAGATGGAACCCCCTTACTTTCAGTCTGTCAATCCCGCTCAATTTATACGTGACATACTGCTGAGGCAATCCAATGTCCATCGCAATAATGGCCTTGATTTCCTTAGGATATTTCTGCGCCCAATACATCGCTTCAATTCCTGATATGGAATGAGGCATTAAAATATAAGGAGGCTTATTCCCGCTTTGCAGTAGCGCTTTTCTCGTCTGTTCCAATATTGTATCAATATCTCTGTCATCATTATACACATCGCTGTAACCATAGCCCGCACGATCCACTACAGCAATCTTGTTTTCTTTTGAAAACTTGCTGTACAACCCCTTCATCTCATAAGCAGGCGCAGCAACCCCCGAACCGGACATAAACACAAACGTATCCTTCCCGCTTCCCTCTTGATACACATTCATTCTCTTACCGTCAACATCGACTACTGTGCCTTTTTCTTTAAGGAGTGCTGCTTCCTTATTTAGTTGGTAATGGTGGTAGATAAAGACCGAGACGGCTGCAAGCACAATCAAAGCACCCAGAATGCCAAAAAATACTTTTACGACTTTCCATAACGTTTTCATATGATGCTCCTTTCACGTGATACTGAAAGGATACGGTATGAAAATAAATTTCTGATTAACTTTGGAAAATTTTATTTTCACATTTGACTTTGTCCTTACGGAAAGGTGTACATTTGGAGCATGGAGGTGATCGCTTGCTATCGATCGGTGAATTTTCGAAGATATGCAAAGTATCAACAAAAACATTGCGATACTATGATGAAATTGGATTAATCCACCCCGAAGACATTAACCCTGAAAATGGGTATCGATATTATTCGATCAGACAGCTGAAAAAAATGCTCTTGATTAACCGTTTAAAGTCCTATCAATTTTCTCTGGAAGAAATCAAAAACATTCTCGATTTGGAAGAGGATCTGGCTGAAGAAAAGCTTGGTTCTGCCCTTCATCGAAAAAGAAAAGAAGTACAGGAAAAGATCAATGCTTATGAATATACCCTTACACAATTGAACCTCGATATTCTGCGTGCAGAGAAAGGCAAACCAATGATGTCATGGCTTGACGATATAGAAGTAGTGCTTGCCGAAAACCAGCCAATAACCATCCTGTATGTACGCAAAATGATGAGCAGTCATGACTATGCCCTAGGATACGAAAAGTATTTTAGCAGGCTATATGAAAAAATTGCTGTTGATAAACTTACCTTGCTTGGCACGCCCATGACAATTTATCACAGCCCTGAGTACAACCCCGCCGGCAATGATACAGAATTTGCGATTCCAATAGAGGAGTCTGTTATGGGTACGCGAAATTTGCCCGGAGGCCTTTGCGCAAAGTCTGTTTTAAAAGGCCCATATGCAGAATTAACCTCGGTATACGCTAAGCTGAGGGAATGGGTCGAAGATAAAGGCTATGAATTAACGCAATCACCCTATGAAGTGTATGTAACTGATCATCTTCATGCCGCCATTCCAGAGGATATTGTGACCGAAGTGTATTTTCCAATAAAGAAAAAAGAGAGGTAACTGTCATGCAAAGAAACGACTGGCCAACTGAAGACCCGGCAGCCTTGGGGATGGACGCCGAAAAACTGTTTGAGCTTGACCCTAAGATAAAATCTGAATACAGCAATATAAACGGTATTGTGGTTGTAAAAAATGGATACATCGCTTATGAACGCTATTATCATGGCTATGGACCGAATGATACGCATCATATAGCATCAGGAACCAAAAGTATCTTATCCGCCCTTATTGGGATTGCGATAGATGCAGGATACATAAAAAATGTCGATCAAAAGGTGCTCAACTTTTTCCCGGAATATATACCCCATCCTGCCGACAAACAGAAACGAGACATCACCATACGCCATCTTCTCACAATGACGGCCCCCTACCCATTTGAGGAATGGCACGAACCACTCGACAAGATGTGCATGCAGCCAGACTGGGTCACCTATACGCTGGATATGCTGGGGCAAGGAGGAACGATCGGCACATTTAAATACTCCACCGCAGGCGCGCATCTGCTGTCAGCCATCATCACCCGCAGAACAGGAAAAAGTGCCCGCGAATTCGCCAACGAGCGCCTGTTTAAACCGATCGGCGTGAAAGAAATCCCGCATTATGGTATGCAATCATTCGGCTTTGACGATCTATTCGGAAAAAATGTGAAAGGCTGGGTGAATGATCCAAACGGCAACTCAACCGGAGGATGGGGGCTTACGATGACTCCGCGGGATATGGCACGGTTTGGTTGCCTTTATTTGAATCATGGTACTTGGAACAATCAACAGATCATTCCTGAATCATGGATTGACCAATCAACTGCGATGAACGCTAATAACTACGGCTATCTATGGTGGCTGCGTGATGAGGACAGTGTTTTTTCATACTCAGCACTAGGCGATGGCGGGAATGTGATTTGCTGTGTTCCGGAGAAAAACCTGGTTGTAGCCATTGCATCGGAGTTCATCATGAATGCTCGTGACAGGTGGCAATTGATTAAGGAGTATTTAGTTTCTCAATGAAATTATGAAAATTGACAAACGAGAATTCCTTATTGGCAGCCTGCTCTAAGGAGCACGATATTGAGAAGGCTGCCATTCTTTCTTATGTCAATTAAACTTTCACAAAACAGAATTCAGCGATATTTTATCCATGTAGTAACATAAAATCACCACAAAGCCTTTTTCTCTTCTTCCTGCTCGATAAACAAATGATTTTCAGGACGACCCAAAACAGAAAAAAGCGCCAAAAGCAACTTCCATCCTCGAAGCGGACTTCCGCATCTAAACTTCAACACTTCTCCTTCCGCTAAAGTAAACCTCAAAGTTGGGCTTGTACACCAAGCAATCTTCACTTGAATAACATGCTCACCAGGCGGCAAATCAATTCGCAGCCTCCCTCCATCTTTGATATTTCCCATCTCAGCCCCATCAATTAGCACTGAATACTCTCTCAATTTGTTGATGTACTGCGATGTCCTTCTCATTTCAATGTACGTCTTTTGATTCACGATGACACATCCTCAAAGTAGTGATCTTACAGGCGAGAAGCGTTAGAACCCTTCCGCCATATCGTTATTTCCATTCCTAGTATATTATAAATTGCTGTACCTCAGATCTCCGTCGGCAAAAATCTCTTTCAGCTTCAGTGTGCCTTCTACTTGGGCTTATAAAAAAACACCCGCTTGTATTGACGAGCGGATGTTAGATCTTTCGATATGAACCTATTGAATTTTAAGAGTAAAACAAAGCAGTGTGTTATTGATTGATATCCTTTAGCGCCTGTTTCGGTTGTGAATGAAAACTCATTAATGATGCAATAATTGCAATCATAACCCCTAATGCACCAATCCAGGTAATCGAGGCCAATGATACGTTTTCTACAAAAACCCCGCCTATTCCTGCGCCGACTGCCATGGCGAATTGCATCATTGACTGATTCATGCTAAGCAAAACACCTGACATTTCCGGTTCTATTGTAGCCAGGTGAAATTGCTGTGTCGGACCGGTAGACCATGCGGCAAACGACCATAATATCAGAATCACCAACACTCCGACATAGGAATGGGTGACAAGTGACAGCAGAATCAGTGTGACGATATGCAATGTCATCCCGCCAACGAGTGTAAAGGGCACTCCCCATTTATCGGTGCTATATCCCCCAAACTTTGATCCAACCAAACTGGCAATCCCGAATATAAGCAAAACACCGCTAAGCAGATTGCCGCTTATTCCTGAAATGTTCAAGAGAAAAGGTGACAAATAGGTATAAGCAACAGAATATCCCCCGAGCCAGAAGAAAGTGATTGATAATCCCATCGCCACTTTCCGTTTTTTGAAAAGGGCAAGCTGTTGAAGCAAAGGTACGGGCTTATCTCCTTCAGTATGCGGAAGAGTAAAGAATATAACGGCCATTGCGATCAATCCCAACAAAGCAATTGCACCAAATACAGACTTCCAGCCTAATGCTGTTGCTATCAATCTTCCAAGCGGAACACCAATGATTAAAGAAGCGGTAAATCCCATAACGACCGTAGCGATGGCACTGCCCTGCTTTCCTTCCGGCGCAATCTTAGCGGCAATCGTTAATGCGGTGACAACAACAACACCTGCTCCCATCGCCATAATGATCCGTGCTGCAATAAACCATCCATAACCAGGCAGGACAAAGGCCAAAATATTGCCGAACACAAACAAACCGAGAGCATACATCATCAACCTGCGTCTATCCATACTTGCTGTCAATGCCATAAGTACGGGTGTAGAAAGAGCATATACAAGTGAAAAGATTGTAATGAGCTGGCCCGCGGCAGCCAAGGTTATCCCGAGTGTATCAGCAATGTGATCCAAAATTCCGGAAATGATGTACTCTGAAGTTCCGACTAAAAAGCTGACAATGGCTAAAATGTAAATTTTCCAAGTGTTAGACATAAACGTTCACTCCTTAATCATTAATATAACTACATATCACGAATTAACGATATGTTGGATCAAAAAATAAACACATCGTAATATGTCGATATGTATGGCGTAAAAATAAACATCTATTGATGTTTATTTTTATATCTCTGTTTTAAGAAAGTCAGCAAGTTTCCCAATGGCTTCTTCATCTCTTTTGTAATACGTGTACTTTCCGATTCGTTCAGCCTTAATCAGGCCGGCTCTTAAAAGGATGGTGAGATATTGGGAAGCCGTTGATTGCGTCATTTTCAATTTGTCTGTTATTTGACTGACACATACCCCGATTGTATTCATATCAATCCCTTCATGGGGTGCAAAATGACGATCAGGTTCCTTCAGCCATTGCAAAATTTGCAGCCTTGATTCATTTGATAAGGCTTTGAATACTTCAATTGGTTCCATATTGATTATTATATCGTTATATTCCGATATGTCAATTCGTTTTTTAATTTTTGATGACTGACTTTTTTTAGAATTAAAAATCTGAAGACTTATTTCAGTTTTGTTGGAGGTATTACAGAACTTAACTTTCGCTATCTACTGCTAGATTGACCATTAGAAAGCGTTGCTTTTTATATACTTTGCTCTACTTCTGCTTTTTTATTTCTCCAACAAGGACCATATCTTAATGTATCCATAACACCATAAATTTTCGCTTCAAAGCCATTATGATGCGTGTGTTTGCTCACGAACAGCAACTTCCTTGACGTTTCCGCGAATGCTTGTGTTTGGATATGTAAGAATGTTTTTCATGACTTTCAGTTAAAATGAATGTAATACTGTTCAAGTGTAGACTGTAAAAAAACATCCGCTCGTAACAAAAGCGGATGTTAGATCTTTCCGAAATGAACCATTGAATCTTCAGGAATAACAAGACAGTGTTTAATAAAACATTTTAACTCTCTAGATTATAATTTTTTCTCCAGATCATTACTTAATTTAAATACCATTACTCGCTCACCTGTCCGAGAGCTTAAATCAGTATGAAAACTTTTCACTTCTTCTCCAGTTATCGTTAGGATGATATTCTTAAGACCTTCTATCCCTGATTCAACTAACTCCGAACGAGTTTGTTTGATAGATAACATGCCCTCTTTTGTTCCACAAACTGTATATTCAGCTGGTGTTAAAATTCCCTTTAAATTAACAATGATCATATCCCTCAATATATCAGTCTTAACAGACACAGACCCGCGCCCAAGATAATCCTTTTCCCATTGCGTAATTGACTTACTGATCTCTGATTCATAAGAACCCTTCGATTTCTTCATATATAAAACATCTCCTGGCAAAATAATTAGCAGCATATTCTATTTGTTAGTTCGTCTCATTAATATTCTCTTACAACATGTCCTTCATATACACCTTCAATATCCAAATCAGTGTTACCGTTTCTTAAGACCACTATCATTTTGGATAACATATTTTCTTCCATCATAGAGTGTACATGCAAAATACGAATGCTCCCTAAATGGGTTTCCTCAACTTCTTCATAAGATTTTAAATGATAAAAATGAATTGCTTTTCTTATTACTTTTTTCAAACATTCCATATTTTCACGATCAAACGATCTCATTTCCTCTATTGTTTTCGTGACAAAATCAGTTATATTGGCGCCCATTACATTCTCCTTAGAACTGCTTTCTCCCATATTTGGGTGTAGAAGCTGACCACCTCACTCCATCATGACAAGCAATGATCAGGTAAGGCTTGACCTGTTTTACTAGAAGGAACCTCCACAATTGAGGATTCCCCATCCTTATGATCAACAATTAAACCTCTAACTTTAACATATGACGGCACAAGTGGATGTTGGCGTATGATATCAACACTTTTTTCAATCGTGCCGCTGTTATTTTCATTTAGCCACTCATCGACCGTACCGCCTAAAAATTCAGGCTTGCAATGTTGAAAGAGATAATCCAATGTTTGTATTTTATCTTTCATTGTTTCAAGTTGAGTGAGTCCATAACCTGTTGAAGTCCGCTTATCTTTGGTTCCTACTACAAAAACCTCCTCCACATCTTCCTGGTAAATTGCAAAAATAACAGACCTCATGATTTCTCCATAAGGATGTGAGATAGCGGCACCATAGCTTTGTATAGTCAGCATATTTTCTGCTGGAGTGTTAGTCACTTCTTGTAAAATAGGCTCCAAACCGTTTTCCATGTCCGTCAAAAATAATACTTTTTTATTTTGATTTACATTCATATAGCACACCTCTTCTACATGTTTATCATTTTTATATTGAGTAACAAATCCATTTGATAACTGTTTAGAATTATAATTACCAGCTTTCCCAACATCCTTCTGGATCAATACTAGCCAGTCGAACCCATCCATTTTGAACTTTCTGCTGAAATACTGGGTCATTATCTAATAACCGTTCTACATGCTGTCTAGGTGCTTGAATGACAATCAACAAACGAAGAGGAGAATGATAAGCCTCATGATCTGATTGCATAACGGATTGCCAAGGCAGTCCGGCTAACAAGTCACTTGCATTCCCCTGCATAACTCCGAGACCTGCAGTAACGGTTTGAGTTGCTTTATTTCCGCTGCCATAATAATGAGGTGCTACTGTTGATGCGTAATATTGCAAATTAATCCATTGGGCCACAGTTCCAGGTCCTGCGATAATATTTGCTAGGAGTTCACCATTTTCATCCTGCTTCCAATCATAATTATGAAGAAAGGCTCTTCCTTCCAAATCACAATCCTGAGTGAGTTCACGTCGGCCGATAATAAAAGCGGCATTACGAGCCAGTCCCCATTCCGGACGTATCTCACTCCAATCTTCCGCAAATCGGTGTGCCTCAGCCTTCGGGTTTTTAAGTTTTGATTGGACATTCGGTAATTGGGCCAGACGTTCTGCATTTACGTTATGTCTCACTTTCGGCATAATAGCTTCGATATGGTCAAATGCTTCCTGTGCAGCTTCGGAAAGCTCTGGTACATAAAGCCAGTGTAGTTCATCCACCGTTGTATTATGTTCAGCAGCAGCAAAAACCGTATCCTCAGGGATTTTCATTCCTTCAGTTAATAGAGCTTCTCTTACCTCTGAAAGATTACATAAAGCAGCTAAAACTCTTGCATTGAATCCACCGGCCGCTCCACCGCAGGCACCACAATCAAGAGCAGCGGCATAAGGATTATTGGTGCTTTGGCTGCCATGTCCGCAAATCACGACCAATGGGGCGATATTCTCTGTTAACCCCATCATTTTTAATGCTTGGCGAGCATAGTTTACTTTTTCTTCATCAGTAAAACCCAAAGGTATTTCTGCCTCTGTAGTATCATGATGAAGCGAGAGTTTTGTATCAGGTTTGCGCAACCAAGCCTCACGGAGATGACGAATGAAACGCCCCGCCTTTCTTGGCACAAAGCTACGGGCTGCCATTTGCAGAGTAAGCCAAGGTCCACTTAGCTCAGGCAGTAGTAAGTTCGAAAGCACATTCTGCTTCATCGTTTTAAATGTATGGCTTAAAGAATGAAACGCTTGCGTTCGTTGGTTGTATTTTTCGAGTACATCTTCATCTACAAACTCTTTAACTTTATGTTGTGGTTTTTGTATGATCGGCAAGGAGGCATGACTGTGTTTACTGCCAAGTTCACAAGTTGCAATTGGCACCCCGAAGAAACCAGCCATACCAATCGTTTCAAACGGCCCTTCTTTTTCCAGTTGACGACGAAAAGGTTCTGATCGGACATCGATACAGAATGCTAATTGAGCTAATGCAGATTTTTTACCATTGGTTTCACGTTGCTTCGAGATGATCTTCTGACTTAATCGATCAGTGTATGTTTGTTCCCAAGCTTCTAACCAAAGTTTCCTGCGAAGTTTCTCATCAAAGCTGTAGGCAAATGATAAATATTCGTTTTGTTCATCAGCCGACATCTGTGACCATTCCTCTAATGTAAGTCCCCCCCAGTGAATCCAAGCTGCTAAAAGGGGAGGAATCGAAACGTTTTTCTCAGATCGTTTATTAGTGAAAGGTAAATATGGCTTTATAAGGGCCCACTCCATAGATATTCGAACTGCTAAATATTCTGTTAGGAGTGCATGTTCTTGGCTCGATTGTTGGGAGCGCCATAGCATCATCCCTGCCCATCCAGGTAAGGAAAGTAAATGACCTTCAAGATAACGCTGGATTTCTGATTCGGGGATTTCTAGCGCGAATAACGCTTTTTGTAAAGCCAAATGTGCCTCTTGCGGCCAGCCTTTTAACCTTTCACGCTGCTTTTTACTAAGTGCTGGATCATACTGAATGAGATGCTGCCAGGCACGATAGAAACCTTCCTCACGGTTTGGCATTGTCCAACCTGCTTGAGAGTTATCAAGATATAATTTAGACCACTTAATAACATGATGATCCAGTATATTGACTAACCTTTCACCATCCTGATTCTCGATATACGAACTGATTGGTTGCATAAAAACATTCTCGATATGATCCAGTCCACTGCATTCATTCACCAATTGCTCCAGCTTATGTGATGATAAAAGGTTGGAAGGCAGTGGTTCTAATTTTAATCCAGCATGACAAAATCGCTCTGCCACGTCCCGTGGGATGTTAAAAGAATGTGAATCCAGCCAACGCTGTAGCCCCATTTCCACAAAGTCTTCATCAATCTCGCCTTTATTCTTTGCTGAACGGATCATAGACACACTAGGGTATATATCAACATCACGAGTATTTTTCAGCCAGCTTGCAACCTGATCAAAAGGTTGGTTTTCAAGTCCCATCCACGGATTACGTGCAGCAAATGTAGAAATAGGCCAAAGTGGCGCAATCACTCTGCTGGCAGATGTGATTAAATCGGTAAGATCTCTTTCTTGAACATCAATATCTGTATCTATTTTTTTTGCATTTTCTTTCGTTAATACGGATGTAATGCCCATCTCAGATTAGCTCCTTATGAAATATATTGTTTAAGGTAGTCTGGGTGACTCTCTACTGACTTTGGTTTTGCTTCACCTAATCGAATTAACCAAAGATAGATTACCGTGGAGAGAACTGAAGAACGATGACGAGCAACCCATGTACCTAAAGCACTGCCAAATAGTAAGAGACATACGACAATGATGACAGCTGACATTGGAGGTTGAACACTTTGAAAAACGCTTGTATGCAGCCACTTATAGAAGAGGTTATGAATGATAAAATAAACAAAGGCTGCTCCGCCTAAACATGTTAAGCCGGCAATTCGACCCATTCTTCCCTCTCCAAAAGCTACAAGCTGAGTCCAAGAAACGGACAATGACCACCCTAAGATCAGCGCACTAATGAATTGATACCCCTCTCCAGGAGCAGCGAGCCAAAAAGCAACGCCTATACCTAAGGATAAAATCCGACCAGCCATGATCCATAAATAGGATGTTCCTTTATTAGCGCGAGCTGATACTTCATGACGCCGTACCGCCGAACCAGCCTGTAAAAACAACGTAGCTTTGAATAAACCATGTAAAATAAGATGAATAATGGCTGCGATATAGGCTCCTAATGCACACTGAATGAGCATAAACCCCATTTGTGCAATCGTGGAGCCTACTAACTGGCGTTTATAGTCAACCTGGACTAAACTAATACCCGTTCCAATCAATACTGAGATGCTAGCAAGCATAAGTAAAATAATCGAAGCTATACCTCCATTAAATAAAGGAGAAAATCGAGCCAGTATGATCCCGCCTGCATTTACTAAACCTGCATGCATAATCGCAGAAACAGGAGTTGGAGCAACAATAGACTCAATTAACCATCTTTGGAATGGCCATTGAGCCGCAGGAATCATCACTGCTAATACAATCAATAGATTAATCCCTGTTCTCTCCCATGCCCCAAATTGAGATAAGCTTTCATTTGTTAAAACCAACGATAACTGCCATTGACCTGTAACTTGAAAAAGCCAAACCATCGCGAAACACAAAGAAAACCAACTTACCAAAAATAAGCGACCAGAAACCTTGGCTGCTTCACTGGCCATTCGCCAGGCACTGTTCAGCCTTATAAGCAGGGTTAAACCGACAAGAGTGGCTCCCCAAAATAGAACCATCAAGCGGAGATCACCACTTAACCATGCAATTGAAGCAGCACCTGTAGTGAAAGTAAAAAGCGTAAAATATTTTCGATAAGATCGGTCTCCCATTAAGTAACGTACAGAAAAACGCTGAATGATTAAACCAATTGTCAAAACAAAGAAAGACATTAACCAAGCTAAGGAATCGAAGTGCCAAGGGCCAACATTTCCTTCCACACTCTTTTTGGCAAGATTCACTAAGGAAACCAAAGGCGGTAAAGCCAAGATACCAATATGAATGCGGACATAACTCAAGGGTACGCGTGGATGTAAAAACAATAGTCCACTTATCCCAGAAGCAATAAGAGTAATAAAAAATAATGTTAATAATGATGATAAGCTCAGCGAAACTAACATTCTAACTTCTCCCTTTTTTAGATCTCGTTATTGTTCAAAAGACCTTTAAATCAGATCATTTTTTTCTATTATTTAATACAATTTTTATCTATCTCTATTTTTTCCCAACAAAAAAGCCGACAAATCCAAAATTTCAATGATGATACTAGATCATTGAATCTTGAAAATTGTCGGCTTCACTTCAACTAACTTCTGCGAAGTTTTTTGAAGAGCTACCTTATTATGGGTCATTTTACTTTATGCTATAACTTCCTCTAAAGAAGTCATCGTTAAAACCTTTATTTCGTCCTTTAATTATAAAATCAAACGATTTATGTTTCTCTTCTTTGTTTATTAGATACTTTTTCATCCAGTCAAGATTAAAAATAAATATTAAAAGGATGCTAAAGTCCTAATTATTTTAACAAACGAAAATCAACATCTGCGCCGATTATTAAGTTACATATAAGATATGCTAAATTTTAAAAGTTGTCAAGCTGTTGGAATACAGAGAATGACGTATCAAACCCTTCCTTCCCTCTGAAGATACATCCTGAACATTTAACCAAGGCTCCTTATATCTACCATTCTATTAACCCATGAAATAATGGTAGCTCCTGCATCGCTGGTTTAAATGAACTAAGACATTTACATAACTCCTGGTTTTAAAAAGCATAGTAACTGTTCTTACATTAAAACTCATTTTATTACTCATTGCTAGATGAAGCTTGCTTTTCCAGATCGAGGAGCAGTGTCTTCATTTCAAATCCACCCCGATAGCCAGTTAATGAGCCATTCTTTCCTATTACACGATGGCACGGTACAGTAATTAATGCCGGATTAGCCCCAATAGCGGCGCCTACAGCTCGAACAGCTGCGGGTTTATTTATATGATTTGCAATGTCGGAATAGGATCTCGTTTGTCCATAAGGGATCTCACAAAGTGCATTCCAGACTGCTAGCTGAAATGTCGTACCCACGTACTCAATTGGAACAGTAAAGTTTTTCCGGTTTCCTTCTAGATACTGAGTAATTTCAACGACATAGGGATCAAGCTTTTCATCATCTTCAACAAGAGGACTTCCTGGAAAGCGTTTCTTAGCCCATTCGAACAATTCCTCGAATGGTTTGTTCTGTGAACCTACAAACACAAGCCCCTTTGACGTTGAAGCAATATACAAATTCCAATTCTTAATCATTAGTAAAGACCAATAAAGGGTTGGTTTACTCTTTGTTTCCATTGTATGCTTCCTCCACTTTACTCATTTGACGAAATTGTGCTGGTGTCTGTCCAGTTTTCTTTTTAAATAAGGTAATAAAATAAGACGCGTTGGCCATACCCACACATATGGCGATATCCCCAATCGCTTTATTTGTTTGAATCAAATACTTTTTGGCCGCGTGTACTCTAACTTGTTGTATATACTCAACCAGCGTTATGCCTTTAATCTTTTTAAATGTTCGATGCATATGATACGGACTCCCATGACAAATATTTGCTAACGATTCTAGAGTTAATTTTTCTGTGAAATTTTTATCAATGTATTCAGTAATGAAATCAATCCACTCGCTATCAGGCAGATTTTCATTAGTGGGCCTGCAACGTTTACAAGGGCGAAAATTTGCGCGGAGAGCTTGTTCTGCGTTTGGAAAGATGCATACATTCTCTTTTTTCGGAACGCGAGATTTACAGGATGGTTTACAGAATATCCCTGTCGACTTTACAGCATATAAAAATTGATTATTGTACGCTGCATCATTATTTATAATTGCTTGCCACTGTTCATCTTTTATTATTTCTACATCATTCGAAATTCTATGGTCATGGCTCTCTTTATGTCCGTTATTGATACTATCCGGCATTTATCTCACCTCTCCTTACAATATACTCCCTACTCATCTAATTCATTTTAAATTTAATCCCAATTTAAATATTCGACACGTGTTTTTTATATCTTGGGCCATTTTTATCTACTCCCGTTTAGCATTCTTGATAACTACACTATAACCTCATAAATAGAAAAAAATAAGGTGGTTAGAATGTAATAGCAAGATAACAAAATGAGTAAAGCTTATTATGTGATAAAGTAAAATTTCAATCAGTGTGAGTTTTCTTATAATTATTTAAGATAAGGAGAATGAATAAGTGACATGGCATGAAGTCAATGACGTTATTGTCATTACATTACCTGAAGATTTCGACATGAATGTTAACCTAGGCTATCTAACTAGGGAAAAAAATGAATGCATGTATGAAATAGAGAAAGATATCATTACAAAGGTTATTGCCATAGGGGAAATTCGCTCCTTAGTACAGATAAGCGTAATCAATAATAAACAAATGGTTGTTCAATTCCTAAACGATTCTAGACCTATTGAAAAGTGGAAACGGGAAGATATTGGAAAATATATTCATGAATGGTTTGATCTGGATAACAATTTAACACCATTTTATGAAATGGCAAAAGCAGATCCATTACTTAAAATGCCTGCCCGAAAATTTTATGGATTACGCGTTATCGGCATTCCCGATTTATTTGAGGCTTTATGTTGGGGCGTTTTAGGGCAACAAATTAACTTAGCCTTCGCGTACTCCTTAAAGAAGCAATTTGTAGAAGGATTTGGCGATTCTATCGAATGGAATGGTAAAAAGTATTGGGTGTTCCCACCGTACGAACGAATTGCACGGTTAACACCTACCGACCTAGCAGATATTAAAATGACGGTAAAAAAAAGTGAATATATCATTGGAATTGCCAGATTAATGGAAAGTGGAGAATTATCGAGGGAAAAATTCATGAAAATGAACGTTAAAGATGCTGAAAAAAATTTAATTAAAATACGAGGAATCGGCCCTTGGACAGCCAATTATGTTCTAATGCGCTGTCTTAGGTTCCAGACAGCTTTTCCAATCGATGATGTGGGACTTATGAATTCGATTAAATTATTACGTAATATGAACCGAAAACCTACGAAAGATGAAATCTTAGAAATATCGTTACCATGGAAAAAATGGGAATCATACGCTACCTTTTATTTGTGGCGTGTCCTTTACTGAATAATTATACCTTAAACCGGAATATACTCAATAATAAGAGAATGAACTTTAAATTCTCATTCAATAACTCCTCTTTCATTTGTACGTGCGACTTCATGAATTCCTTGCCCTTTATTAATTGTGAATAAATTCGTAATGTCTCTTTTAACCTTGCTGACCGAGCTAATGAGGAAACATATTGAATCTTGAGCCATGGCCGATAGTCTATTCCTGTTCCTGTACCACGACCTTCTTTAATCCTTTTTTCCACTTTTCTTTTGGACATAAAAACACCCCTTTAGACAATCATATCCAAAGGGGTTAAACATTTATTATTCCACAGTAACACTCTTCGCAAGGTTACGCGGCTTATCAACATCACAACCGCGATGCAGTGCAGCATAGTAAGCGATTAGCTGCAATGGAACAACAGATACCAACGGAGCAAGCGCTGGGTTTACTTCCGGTAGTACGAATCTGTCATCCGCATCGTCTAGGCCTTTCAGTGAGATGATGCATGTGTTGGCTCCGCGAGCGGCAACTTCTTTGACGTTTCCGCGGATGCTTAGATTTACGTGCTCTTGTGTTGCCAGTGCGAATACTGGTGTACCTTGTTCGATCAAGGCAATCGTGCCGTGCTTCAGTTCTCCGCCGGCAAAGCCTTCTGCCTGGATGTAAGAAATCTCTTTCAGCTTCAGTGCGCCTTCGACACATACGAAGTAGTCGAGTCCGCGTCCGATGAAGAAAGCGTTTCTGGATACAGTCAGATATTCACGGGCGATCATTTCCATTTCGTCTTTCTGGTCGCAAAGGGCTTCCATTGCGTTTGCCGCGATTCCGAGTTCTTTGACGAGGTCAAATCCGATATCAATGCCGTTTTTATCAGCAGCTACAGATGCAAGAACCGCAAGAACAGCGATCTGTGCAGTGTATGCTTTCGTTGAAGCAACAGCAATTTCAGGGCCTGCATGAAGCAGCAATGTGTAGTCAGCTTCACGGGAAAGCGTGGATCCCGGTACGTTTGTGATCGTCAGCGCTTTGTGTCCGAGTGCTTTGACTTGAACAAGAACCGCGCGGCTGTCAGCTGTTTCTCCGCTTTGAGAAAGGAAAATAAAGAGCGGTTTCTTAGACAGAAGCGGCATGTTGTAAGAGAATTCACTCGCTACATGCACTTCAACCGGCACGTTTGCCCACATTTCAATATATTGTTTACCGACAAGTCCTGCATGGTAGCTCGTTCCGCAGCCAATGATATAGATGCGGTCCGCTTCCGCTACAGCCTCAGCGATATCGCCAGGTACAGACAGTTTGCCGTTTTCATCTTGATACGTTTGGATGATTTTGCGCATGACAACTGGCTGCTCATCCGTTTCTTTCAACATGTAGTGAGGGTACGTGCCTTTTTCGATATCACTGGCATCCAGCTCAGCGATATAAGACGCACGTGAAATAACGTCGCCATCAAGGTTTTTGATGACAACTTGATCATCAGTGACGATAACCATTTCTTTATCCATCAGCTCTACATATTCGTTTGTGACTTGAAGCATTGCCATCGCATCAGACGCCACGACGTTGAATGTATCTCCAAGTCCAACTAATAGAGGGCTTTTGTTTTTCGCTACAAAAATCGTTTCTCTGTTGTCGTTATCGAATAGAGCAATTGCATAAGAGCCTTTTAACAGTGTAAGTGTTTTGCGGAACGCTTCTTCTGTATCAAGTCCTCCGTTGACAAATTGCTCGATTACTTGAACGACTACCTCTGTATCGGTGTCACTTTTGAGCTCTACATCTTGTAAAAAGTCCTGTTTTAGCTGAACGTAGTTTTCGATCACGCCGTTATGAACAAGTGTAAAGCGGCCCAGTGCGCTTTGATGCGGGTGAGCGTTTAGATAGCTTGGTTCGCCGTGTGTTGCCCAGCGAGTATGGCCAATTCCTGCTTTGGCTCCAACATTGGCATCCACAACCTCACGAAGATCGGCAATGCGTCCTTTTTCTTTAAACACATGGATCCCCTGTTCGTTGGCAACTGCGATACCCGCAGAGTCATAGCCGCGGTACTCAAGCTTCTCTAACCCTTTCAGCAAAATTTCCTTCGCATCAAGCTGACCGATATAACCTACGATTCCACACATAATTTCTTCCTCCTAAGATTGTAAAAGGAGACGAAGAAAGTCATTTTTCAAGGGGACTTTCAATCGTCCCCTCCTACATGTTTTATGGAAGATCATGTGATTTCCCTTTGTGCAAGGAGTCGCCTCCTTGGTTTGAAGAAATCCTTACGGCTGTGATCTGTATACTCAGCCGGGAGGCATCCGCCGAAAAATCGATAACCTCCATCCTCGTCAACTAAGCCTTTTTTCGGGCGCTTAGTTCGGGCGCTATAATTATAAGTGAAACAAAATCCCGTCTTTCCTGCCTCGAGAAAACAAGAACAAGACAAGCTTGATTTTACAGCATGTGCCAAGAATGGTCAATTGTTTTTTAAACAACTTTGCCGCCTGTCTCACAATTATCATATGTGAGTCGCACTTGTCTTGTTCGCTCTCTGTTTAAAGATTTCGTTACTCTAATCCCATTTCTGACCGGACGACTTCAACAATGCGATTAACATAGTCATCACACAGTTCTTTCGTCTTCGCTTCAGCCATGACACGAACGAGCGGTTCAGTGCCAGATGGGCGCACTAAAATCCGGCCGTCGCCGTTCATTTCTTTTTCAACCTCAGAAATAACAGCTTTTACTCTTTCATTTTCTTCGACTTTATATTTATCAGTTACTCTCACATTGACTAAAAGCTGCGGAAACTTCTGCATTTCAGCCGCAAGCTCTGAAAGCGGCTTGCCTGTCGCTTTTAATGTATTCATCAGCATAATAGCGGACAATAATCCGTCCCCTGTTGTGTTGTAATCAAGGAAAATTAAGTGGCCGGACTGTTCTCCGCCGACATTGTAGCCGTCTTTTTTCATCGCCTCAACCACGTAGCGGTCACCCACAGCCGTCTGCACGCTTTTTATCCCTTCTTTTTCAAGCGCTTTATAGAAACCGAGGTTGCTCATGACAGTGGAAACAACCGTATCGTCCTTTAAGCGGCCCTCTGATTTCAGGTATTTTGAGCATATGTACATGATTTGGTCGCCGTCAACGATATTTCCTTTTTCGTCGACTGCGATCAGGCGGTCGCCGTCGCCGTCGAACGCAAGGCCGATATCAGCATTTTTCTCTTTTACAAACGCACTGAGCGCTTCAGGATGGGTCGATCCGACTCCGTCATTGATATTTAATCCGTTCGGAGAAGTTCCCATTGTCGACACATCGGCGTCTAAATCGGCAAACAAGTGTGTCGCCAGCGATGACGTCGCTCCGTGTGCGCAATCCAGCGCAACATGAATGCCTGTAAAATCTTCGTCAGCAGTCTGTTTTAAGAATTGCAGGTACTTTTGGCCGCCTTCAAAATAGTCGTTTACAAGTCCCAAATCGGCGCCAACTGGTCTTGGCAGCTTATCCTCCGGTTCATCCATCAGACGCTCAATTTCAGCCTCCTGTTCATCAGAAAGCTTAAATCCGTCTCCTCCAAAGAACTTGATTCCGTTATCCTGCACTGGGTTATGAGAAGCAGAAATCATGACGCCAGCCTCTGCATCCATCGCTTTTGTTAAATAGGAAACACCAGGGGTAGAAATGACTCCCAGACGCATCACTTCTGCGCCAATTGATAAAAGTCCGGCGACAAGGGCTCCCTCCAGCATATGGCCGGAGATGCGTGTATCGCGGCCTATCAGCACTTTTGGACGTTGTTTATCTTTTGTCAGCACATACCCGCCGAAACGTCCGACTTTAAAGGCCAGCTCAGGCGTAAGCTCGCTGTTGGCAACACCTCTTACACCATCTGTTCCAAAATACTTGCCCATTTTATAATCGCTCCTTTTTTATTCTGATGAAGATTGTGAACCTGTATTTGATTCATCTTCATTCTGATCCTGATTTTGATCTTGGTTTTCGTCTTGTTTTTGATCATCACTGTTTTTATCGCTGTTCGTTGTATCTTCTCGCTGATTATTCTTTTTGCCATTCGTCTTGTCATCAGTGTCATCCTGGTTCCCTGACGTCGTATTGCTGTTATCTTTTGTTGTCGTATTCGTTTTTTTAGATGTAAGCTTGATTTTTGCGTTTTTCTGTCCCAAGGACCAGGTTACATTTTGAGGTCCGTTTACTTCAAGCTTCACACTGTGCTCTCCGTCATCTAAATCAGATACATTCACATATAATTCTATGTCTGATTTCTGCAATTTTTTTATGTTCCCGGGAGAGCCTTTGGCCGTCACGTCTACCGTTTGTGACTTCGGATCCAGAAATTCTATATTCTGTGAGCTGCTCAGCCCTACAGTCTTAATAGGGACATTCTCAAATGTGTGATCCGCTTCGCTATCTACTTCTATATGCAACGTCACCTTTGACGGCGAGATTTTTTTGACGCCGTCAGGAAGCGGAATATCAGCCTCGATATCGGTATCCTTTTTGATTTTGCTTAAATCTAAGCTGACGCCGTCTATAAATTCAAGAGAATCCAAGACATCCTGCGAGCCGTAAACCGTCACCTCACTCGGACTTGATTCGATATTCGCTATGCTGACCCCGTCAGGAAGGCTTCCTGTCCGCTCGATTTTAAAGGGCACTTTTTTACTCGGACTTGTCACCGGAACGGTTATTTTGATGACCGATGGCTCCACATCGACAGGAAGCGCGTTCCCGTCTTTATCATAGACAGTCACTTTCGCTTCCTTTTCAATCGTTTCATCTGCATTTTCCAGGTTTACCGAAGCTTTCACAAGAGAAATATTATCAATCACGGCTTTAGAACCGGTAATCTGTACATTTTTAGGACTGACAATCGGCTGCTCCGGAGAATAGCCTTTTTTCATTTTGCTTTTGTTGTAGTACTCCACTTCAACAGGAAAGCTTTCTGACGTGCGTTCTTGAATGGTGACGGTCGTTACGGATGGGTTAATGGATATCGTCAGCCCATCCGACACGTTTTTGGCCTTAAGCTCGACCTTATGTGTGCCGGTTTTCAGCTTCTCCATATCCGCGTATATTTCAAAATTCTTTGTCTGTCTCGCCTTCTTCACGGCGCTTGTCGAGCCTTTAATCGTGACATTCACCGTTTGCGGAACGCCCGTTACGACATAATTTTCATCATCGTAATATGCTTTAACCGGTATATCAGTCAGTGTTGCTTCATCAGTTGTAGATGTCGGAAAAAATGATTCACCGGGTTTTTTCGGAGTTGGTGCTTGGTTGCTGTTAACCGCTACATAAAGCAAGAGCGCGAAAAGCAGCGCAATGACTTTCACAGCCCAGCGGTTGTTTAAGAATTTATCCATTTTTCTTGCCCCTCCAATACCAGCGGTTAGAAGAAGTCTCTCTGGTGTTCTTCTTAAACTCTGCTTCAAGCATTTCTTTCAGCGCTTCTTCCGTCAGCTCTCTGTGAAGGTCGCCATTCCTCGCCACACTGACGCCGCCAGTCTCTTCAGACACGATAATCGTCAAACTGTCTGTAACTTCACTGATTCCGACAGCAGCCCTGTGCCGCGTTCCCAGTTCTTTTGAAATGAACGGGCTTTCAGAAAGCGGCAGATAACAGGCCGCAGCGGCAATTTCATTATTTTTCATAATGACCGCTCCGTCATGAAGCGGTGTATTCGGGATAAAAATATTGATCAAGAGCTCAGAGCTGACCTTTGCATTTAAAGGAATGCCCGTTTCAATATAATCCCCCATACCCGTATCCCGCTCAATGGTTAAAAGGGCACCGATCCGGCGTTTCGCCATATAATTGATGGCTTTCGTTATAGCCTCAATTGTTTTCTGCTGCGCTTCCTCAACAGGCGTGCCGCTCCTTGAGAAGAAACGGCCCCGTCCAAGCTGTTCAAGCGCTCTTCTCAGCTCTGGCTGAAAGATAATAATAATTGCTAAAAATCCCCATGTTATCGCTTGGTCCATCAGCCACTGAAGCGTGCCGAGGCCCAAATATTGACTGGCCATACGGACAAGCACGATTACAACGATTCCTTTTAAGAGCTGAACCGCCTTCGTGCCGCGTATCACCATAATCAGTTTATATATCACATACCAAACAAGGAGAATATCAACGGCATTGCCGAGGTACTGCAAAAAAGGGATATCCTCAAAAGCCATTTCCTCGTCCTCCAAGAATTCAGTCATTTCGTATTTGAAGTTTCATGTGTTACGCATATGTACTTTACATAGCGAGCCCATTATACCACATTTCGTTTTGGCAAGTGAAATATGCCAGCCGTTTGAGAACCTAAAAAAGAGTAAAGCGCACCACACGCTTTACTCTTCTCCGTTCGGGTCTAATGCATTGAATACACTTTTCCCCGCAGACTTCATTTTATACCATGTCCAGTCGAATAATTGATTAATCTCCTCTATTTGACCGGTGACTTGTCCAGCAGAGGCCATATACTTTTCTCCGTTTACAACGGTTACATCCCCATCTATTTTCCCTTTAATAATTAGCTTTCCGTTTTTGACGGTGACATCACCTTTGATCGTCTCACCTTCAGGCACGATCACAGTGTTGTTGTGCACGACCAGATTCGGCTGCTTCGACACGCTGAAGTTATGGTCATTGTGCCAGCTGTTTAACAACCCTCCGCCCATCAAAATGATGAATACCGCAGCAGCCGCGATAACCGGATGGGATCTGAACCATCTTTTCACAGAAGCTCTTTTCTTCTCCTTAGGCAATTTCGCCATGACGTTAGCGGTAAAATCGGCGGGGGCTTCGACATGCGATGTGCTCCGGACGAGCGCGATGGATTTTTCCATCTCATAAAAATGCTTTCTGCATTCCTCGCATGCCTCCAGGTGTTCTTTTAATACTTGTTCATCTTTCGGAAGGATATCTCCATCAAGATGCATATGCATAAGCTGCACAATTTGTTCAGGACAGCTCATTTCATCACCCCACTTAAAGATCCCTTAATTGTTTTCTAAGAGCCTCTCTGCCTCTGTGAATCCGTGTTTTTACCGTTCCCACAGGAATGTTCAGAATCTCGCCGATTTCAATTAATGAGAGTTCATCAATATACTTCAACACGATGACAGTTCTATATTTGTCAGGAAGCTTTAAAATTTTCTGCTGAATCGTGTGTGAAAGCTCCAGCGATACGACTGCATCTTCGGGCAAAACTCCATCTGCGGCGATTTGGGAATACATCGTCAAGCCTTCTGTACCCGCCACTTCTGCATCGAGGTAATAATCCGGCTTCTTTTTGCGAATGCGGTCAATGGTCAAGTTGGTCGCAATTCGATAAAGCCAAGTTGAAAATTTCCGGTTGATATCAAAACTGTCGATATTGACATACGCTCTGATGAAAGCCTCTTGTGCGATATCTTCCGCCTCATGCACATTGCCAAGCATACGGTAGCAAAGCTGATAAATTTTATCCTTGTAAATATCTACGATGTCCGCAAATGCATTTTGATCGCCTTTTTTGACTTGCTTAATTCTCTTTTTAATCATCATTTCCATATTTATCTAACCTCTGCCTTCACCGGTCTGTATGTATACGAGCTTCGTTTCTAAAGGTTTCAATTTTTTATAAAATAAGTTTAACAAATTTTTGGCAGGGTGTAGATGGCAATTCGTGAATAAACTACCTTAACATATTTTTAAAATTATTACACAGACTGAACAGTTAGAATTTGGAAGGATTTTTCAAAAAGAAAAAAGACACCTTTTGGTCAAAGGTGTCTGTGACTGGGCTAGCTGGATTCGAACCAACGCATGACGGAGTCAAAGTCCGTTGCCTTACCGCTTGGCTATAGCCCAAT
>NZ_JH600283.1 GCF_000245335.1 Bacillus mojavensis RO-H-1 = KCTC 3706 | reverse complement strand
AAGATGGTGGAGGATGACGGGCTCGAACCGCCGACCCTCTGCTTGTAAGGCAGATGCTCTCCCAGCTGAGCTAATCCTCCAAATGGTGACCCGTACGGGATTCGAACCCGTGTTACCGCCGTGAAAGGGCGGTGTCTTAACCGCTTGACCAACGGGCCGTTTGTGTTCTCGTCGAGCTGACAAAAGTTATTATATACAGGTTCCCCCCCTTTTGTAAAGAGGAAATTTAAATTTTTTATTTTCAAACTTTTTAACCCCTTTTTTAACTGAAAAAGCCTCCCAACATTTATCATTTATCTTAAGATAGATATAGATCGAATCAAGAGAGGAGAAACCAATATGATACTAGTCAGCTCTTGCCTCGGGGGCATTGAATGCAGATACAACGGTTCGCATGCCGCATCAGAGAAAATTCGAAAACTGATTGAAGAAAAACAAGCAGTGATGGCTTGCCCTGAACTTCTCGGCGGCTTCTCCACTCCCCGGGAACCAGCAGAAATCATCGGAGGCACTGGTGAGGATGTTCTTAATGGATGCGCGAAAATCATAACGTCTTCAGGAGAAAATGTAACAGATTTATATATGAAGGGCGCGGCCCAAACATTGGCCTATGCAAAAACAATCAACGCCTCTGCCGTCATATTGAAAGAAAACAGCCCATCATGCGGTAGCAATTTCATCTATAATGGCTCATTTTCAGGCAAAAAAATCGCTGGAAACGGAGTAACCGCCGCCCTATTAAAACAAGCGGGGTACCGTGTAATTTCTGAAAACCAGCTAGACGATATATTGTAAGGAGGCTCATCATGACGCAAGATATCTCTTTATCCTTCTATAAGCCTGAGCATTTACCTGAGCTTTACGCATTTACTTTACACAATGATGACAAACGCTTTACCGCTCTCCCTAAAGAGGTGCTGACTCAGGCCCTAAGCATACAGGAGCGCTATCCTGTTGTCATCTTAAAAGGTGATCTGCCAATAGGCTTTTTCATTCTACATACGTCAAAAGAAATCATTGCTCCCTATTCCAACAATCCATTTGCTTTATTGCTCAGTTCCTTATCATTAAACTCCGCTCACCACGGACAAGGCTATGCGAAAAAAGCCATGCTTCAGCTACCCTCCTTTGTTAACGGGTATTTCCCATGGTGCGATGAAATCATTTTAGCCGTCAATCACCTGAACACCCGTGCAAAGCAGCTTTATATGAAAACTGGATTTCTTGATAAAGGACGCCGAAAAATCGGGCCGCTCGGCGAACAGCTGATACTTCATTATTTTTTATAACCTCTTTTGAAATAAAGTTTCAAAAATTAAAAATGATAGTTGAAATACCATAACAGAAATGAATATACTGAATATTGAGATATATTTATTTTTTATACAGGGGGCATCCTCATGTCAGAACAAATGAATCTTCACAGCCTTACAACGGAATCACGCAATAGCCAAACAATGGAAATACACAAAGCAAATACCCTCGATATCTTAAAAATGATTAACAATGAAGATATCAAAGTCGCTGCCGCCGTTCAGCATGTCCTCCCCGATATCGAAGCAGCGGTCGAATGCGCGTATGAATCCTTTCAAAATGGCGGACGGCTCATTTACGCAGGTGCAGGCACTAGCGGCCGACTCGGTGTGATGGACGCAGTTGAATGTCCTCCGACCTACAGCGTCAGTCCTGATCAAGTAATCGGATTAATGGCCGGCGGTCCCAACGCATTTTTGCAGGCGGCTGAGGGGATTGAAGATCATGAAGAAGCAGGGGCCGGGGATTTACGATCCATCCATCTCACCTCAGCCGATACAGTGATTGCGATTGCAGCAAGCGGCCGTACGCCTTATGCAGCGGGTGCGCTGAAATACGCCCGCAAAATCGGAGCAAACACCATATCCCTTACCTGTAACAGACACTCCACCATCAGCAAACACGCTGATCACAGCATTGAGGTCGTGGTCGGACCAGAAGTCATTACAGGCTCGACACGTATGAAAGCCGCAACCGCTCATAAAATGATTCTAAACATGATATCCACCGCTGTAATGGTCAAAATCGGCAAGGTCTACGAAAACTTGATGGTGGATGTCAATGTCAGCAACAAAAAATTAAAAGAACGCGCCATCAGCATCATCCAAAGCCTCACAGACGTTTCTTATGAGAAAGCGCAATACACACTTGAACAGGCGAATCTTCATGTCAAAACAGCAATCGTTATGCTCAAAACCAGCACAGATCAAGACAAAGCGAAGACATTGCTTGATGAAGCGAACGGTTTTATAGACAAAGCAATTGAAAACTACTATTCATGATAAGGAGAGACAGTAATGGCGACAGGCGGTTTAGCTATTATTCAATCGATGAAACACAAGCTGCCACAATCAGAGCGTAAACTTGCAGACTACATATTAGCCCATCCCCACAAAGCGATAGAAAGCACAGTCAGCGAAATCAGCGCCTTAGCTAATTCAAGTGACGCTGCCGTCATCAGGCTCTGCAAGTCACTGGGATTAAAAGGATTTCAGGATTTAAAAATGAGGGTAGCGGGTGATCTGGCAAAACCTGCTGTTCAAGGCTACCGGGACATCGCCCCTCATGAATCACTGCCTTCCATCTCTGAAAAAGCAGCCGGCAATGCCATTCAAGCAATTCAAGACACCTCAGATCTCGTGGATTATCAAGAGCTTGAGCGCGCTGTTTCTCTGCTGCTTCAAGCGAACACTGTACATTTCATCGGCCTTGGCGCCTCGGGCATTGTCGCCAAGGACGCCCAGCAAAAATGGCTTCGAATTCATAAACAGGCGACTGCTTTCACGGACACTCATCTCGTGGCATCTTTAATCGCAAATGCAGATAAAAAAGACATTGTATTTGCCATTTCGTTTTCAGGTGAAACACAGGAAATCATCGAGCTGCTTTCGATGGCAAAGAAAAAAGGCGTCACAATCATCAGCCTCACACAATACAGTCAAACTTCCGTCTCTGTATTAGCCGACGTTTCATTATATACAGCCCATTCCAACGAGGCCCTGATTCGAAGCGCAGCGACTTCCTCTCGTCTCGCCCAGCTCTTTATAATTGATGTTTTGTTTTTAAGCATGGCGGCCGAGCAGTATGAAGAAACGGTCAGCTACATTGATAAAACGAGAGAAGCAATCAAATCTATGAGAAAGACATAAGGCATCTTGAAAGGGAGGGGTTTGTATGAGCAAAGAAAAACAATACAATATTCTGGCGGAAAAAATCCTTGAGCTATGCGGGGGGAAATCCAATATTTCTTCCTATACGCATTGCATGACCCGCTTGCGCATTACGCCTTACGATGTCAGCAAAACGGATAGTAAGGCGTTAAGAGAGCTTGATGGCGTCCTTGGAGTAGTCGAAGCTGAAACCCTGCAAATTATCCTCGGCACTGGTGTCGTTAATCATGTCACCGCCGCTTTTTCGAAGCTGGTATCATCAGAAGAAGATTTCAATCTAAAAGAGGCCGCGTCCAAAAAGAAAACCGAGATCAATCGCAAAAACGCCACCCCGTTTAAGCTTTTTTTACGAAAAATAGCCAGCATCTTCATACCTCTCATTCCCGCACTCGTCGCTTCAGGTTTAATTACCGGGATTACCAAAGAGGTAACCCAAGCCGGCTGGCTCTCTGCAGAATCACAAACAGCAATTGTATTGACAGTCATCGGATCAGGCCTGTTCACTTATCTCGGTATTCTCGTCGGCATTAACGCGTCAAAAGAATTTGGCGGAACGCCCGCTCTCGGCGCTCTGGCAGGGATTCTGATCATTAACCCGGAAATCGCAAAGATCAGTTTATTCGGAGAACAGCTTCTTCCCGGCAGGGGAGGCCTCATAGGCGTTCTATTCGCAGCTATATTCATTGCTTACACCGAACAATTCGTCCGCCGCTTTATTCCTCAATCACTCGATATTATCGTAACGCCAACAGTTTCACTTTTGATCACTGGAATATTGACGTATGTCGTTTTCATGCCTTTAGGCGGTTTCATTTCAGATGTCATCACATCCGGTCTTCTGTCCATCTTAGACATCGGCGGAATCGCTGCAGGCTTTATTCTGGGCGCGACCTTCCTGCCTCTCGTTGTAACGGGGCTACATCAAGGCCTGACGCCGGTGCACATGGAACTCATCAATTCCATCGGTGATGACCCGCTTCTCCCTATCCTTGCCATGGGAGGCGCGGGACAAGTGGGCGCAGCCTTCGCCATCTTCGTTAAAACAAAGAAAAAAACGCTGAGAAAAGCGATAACAGGGGGTCTTCCTTCAGGACTGCTCGGCATCGGTGAACCGCTTATATTCGGTGTAACGCTGCCGCTTGGCCGTCCGTTTTTGACAGCATGCTTAGGGGCGGGGATCGGCGGAGCTTTTCAAGCTTATTTTCAGGTAGCCACAGTTGCAATCGGTGTCTCTGGACTGCCGCTCTCCTTTCTGGTCCTGCCTTCACAAATCATCTTATATATCATCGGTCTCTTTATTTCCTATGCGTTCGGCTTTTTATTGACCTACGCTTTCGGATATAAAGATGAAATGGCTGAACAGTTCGATTAAATGATGACAATTTAGGAATAGTAACGGCATAGAAACACGGAAAGGAGCAAGCTTGTGAGAACGAAGACATTAGCATTACTCAGCGCTATTTTAACCGTGTCCATTCTGACGCCGAACGAAGCCTTCGCACACACCGCCCTTCATCAAGCAGACAACCAGGTTAAGCCGAAAACAATAAATCCAGAAACTGCACAGTTTTCGTCGAAGAAACTAAGGAAGGTTGATCAGATGATTGAACGGGACATTGCAGCAGGATTCCCCGGCGCCGTTCTAGTCGTCGTGAAGGACGGCCGTATGATCAAAAAAGAAGCATACGGCTACAGTAAAAAATACGACGGGGCTGAACTCTTGCGCCGTCCGGCAAAAATGAAAACCCGCACGATGTTTGACTTGGCATCAAATACAAAAATGTATGCGACCAATTTTGCTTTACAGCGCTTAGTCAGCCAAGGCAAACTCGACGTTTATAAAAAGGTATCTGCTTATTTGCCTGATTTCAAGGATCAGCCTACAGATCGCATCAAAGGAAAAGATAACATTCGTGTCATTGATGTCCTGCAGCACCAATCTGGGCTGCCATCCAGTTTCTACTTTTATAACCCAGAAAAAGCCGGCATGTATTATTCGCAGGAGCGGGAGAAAACCATTGAATACTTGATGAAAATCCCGCTGGATTATGAAACAGGAACAAAACACATATACAGTGACATTGGATACATGCTTCTCGGCTGTATTGTCGAAAAACTCACCGGCAAACCGCTTGATGTCTATACGGAACAAGAGCTCTACAAACCGCTGGGGCTGAAGCATACGTTGTACAATCCGCTGCAAAAAGGCTTTACAGCAAAACAGTTTGCAGCCACTGAACGTATGGGCAATACACGAGACGGTGTTATCCATTTTCCTCATATCCGCACAGACACGCTGCAAGGAGAAGTACATGACGAAAAAGCATTCTATTCGATGGAAGGCGTTTCAGGCCACGCCGGACTGTTTTCAAACGCTGATGATATGGCGATTCTGCTTCAAGTCATGTTAAACAAAGGAACGTACCGAAACGTTTCATTATTCAATCAGAAAACAGCTGACCTATTTACGGCGCCATCAGCAACAGATCCGACATTCGGCCTTGGATGGCGGCGAAACGGCAGTAAAAGCATGGAATGGATGTTTGGCCCTTATGCAAGCGAAAATGCGTACGGACATACTGGCTGGACAGGAACGGTTACCATCATTGATCCGGCATACAATTTAGGCATTGCTTTGTTAACAAATAAAAAGCATTCACCAGTCGCTGATCCAGCGGAAAATCCTAACGTGTTTGAGGGTGATCAATTTTCAACAGGCAGGTACGGAAGCGTCATCACCGCGATTTATGAAGCAATGAAATAATTGACGATAGGAGGAAGTTGTTATGAAACCTGTCATTTCGCTGATCCTTTCCACCGTCCTTTTTCTTTCATGTGTTCTCGGCGTCAATCAGACAGCTAAAGCGAAACCCCGCGGCTCAGCTGACGCCAAACAGATCGTTGATCATATGACGTTAGATGAAAAACTTGGCCAGATGCTGATGCCGGATTTCAGAAACTGGCAAAAGGAAGGTGAGTCTTCTCCGAAAGCCTTCACAGAAATGAATGAGGAAGTCGCTGGCCTCATCAAGAAATATCAATTCGGCGGCGTCATACTATTTGCAGAAAATGTAAAAACAACCGAGCAAACGGTACGGCTGACAGACGCATATCAAAAGGCTGGCCCTAAGATTCCGCTCTTACTCAGCATTGATCAAGAAGGCGGGATCGTGACGAGATTAGGGGAGGGCACTCATTTCCCAGGCAATATGGCGCTTGGCGCAACAAGAAGCAGAATCAATGCATATCAGACCGGCAGCATGATTGGAAAAGAGCTTTCTGTCTTAGGCATCAATACAGATTTCAGCCCAGTCTTAGATATTAATAATAACCCTGATAATCCTGTGATCGGTGTAAGATCATTCAGTTCTGATCGTGAACTGACAGCACGACTTGGTCTATATTCTATGAAAGGTTTGCAACGGCAACATATCGCCTCTGCTCTTAAACATTTCCCGGGACATGGCGACACTGACGTTGACAGCCATTATGGACTGCCGCTCGTTTCTCATAGCCAGGAACGGCTTCGTGAGGTTGAACTCTATCCTTTTCAAAAAGCGATTGATGCAGGAGCAGACATGGTGATGACAGCTCATGTTCAATTCCCAGCCTTTGACGACACCACATATAAAAGCAAGCTTGACGGATCAGATATTATGGTTCCCGCTACACTTTCAAAGAAAGTAATGACCGGGCTGCTTCGGGAGGAAATGGGGTTTGGCGGTGTAATCGTCACTGATGCTCTCAATATGAAAGCCATAGCAGATCATTTCGGCCAGGAAGAGGCGGTCGTCATGGCCATAAAGGCCGGTGTTGATATTGCGTTAATGCCTGCCTCAGTTACATCTCTGAAAAATGAACATAAATTTGCAAGCATAATTGGCTCCTTAAAAGAAGCTGTCGAGAAAGGGGACATTCCCTTACAGCAAATCAACAAATCGGTGGAAAGAATCATTTCCCTGAAAATAAAACGCGGTATTTACCCCGCTCAGAATGACAGCAGTATAGATAAAAAGGTGAAGAAAGCGCTCAAAACAGTGGGAAGCAAACACCATACGAAGACAGAGCAAAAAATTGCTGAAAAGGCAGTGACAGTATTAAAAAATGATCAGCATACCTTGCCGTTCAAACCCAAAAAAGGCAGCCGAATCTTAATTGCCGCACCTTACGAGGAACAATCAGCATCCATTGAAAAAACCATTCACGATTTAATGCAGCGAAAAAAAATCAATTCTGTTTCTCTTAACAAAATCAACTTTGCAGAAAAGGTATTTAATGCTGAGTATGAAAAACAAGTAAAAGAAGCTGATTATATCATTACAGGCTCTTACGTTGTAAAAAATGACCCTGTCGTCAACGACGGTGTCATCGACGACACGGTAACAGATTCAAGCAAATGGGCCACCGCTTTTCCGAGAGCTGTCATGAATGCCGCACTGCAGCACAAAAAGCAATTTGTCTTAATGAGTCTGCGGAATCCATATGATGCCGCCAATTTCGAAGAAGCCAGAGCCCTGATTGCCGTCTATGGTTTTAAAGGATATGCAAACGGCCGTTATCTTCAGCCGAATATTCCGGCCGGGGTTAAAGCGATCTTCGGACAATCAAAGCCAAAGGGCACGCTGCCAGTCGACATTCCTTCCGTCACAAAACCAGGAGACATCCTTTATCCATATGGCTATGGAGTAAACATCAAAACGGGAAAACCGCTTTAATAAGGAGGAACATATGAAAAAAACGGTATTGGTTCTTCTCGCAGGGCTTATGATGTTCGGAACAATGACGGCTGCCACTGCTACACCTGAATCGGCAAAACAAACAGCAAAAAAACCTAAAGTCCAGACCGGCATTGATATCCTCTTGTCCCAACACAAAAAGCAGCTAAAGGGAAAAAGAGTCGGACTGATTACCAACCCAACAGGTGTGAGTGCTTCCCTTAAAAGCAGCGTAGATATTCTCTACGAAGACCCCGATATTCAGCTGACAGCTTTATTCGGGCCTGAGCACGGCGTTCGCGGCGACGCTCAGGCAGGAGACGAAGTAGGCTCTTACATTGACGAAAAAACCGGGGTTCCCGTATACAGCCTTTACGGAAAAACGAAAAAACCCACTCCTGATATGCTGAAACATGTCGATGTTCTTATATTTGACATCCAGGACGTCGGGACTCGTTACTATACGTACATTTATACAATGGCCTATGCAATGGAAGCCGCAAAAGAAAACGGAATTCCTTTTATCGTGCTGGACCGCCCGAATCCCCAAGGCGGAAAAAAGGTTGAAGGACCGGTGCTGGAGCCCGAGTACGCATCCTTTGTCGGACTCTATCCCATTCCATTAAAGCACGGGATGACCATTGGAGAATTGGCTTTACTATTCAACAAGGAATTTAATATTGGTGCTGATGTGTCAGTCGTGAAAATGAAGCACTGGAAACGCTCTATGGACTTTGATGAAACCAGACTGCCATTCGTTCTCCCGTCGCCTAACATGCCAACCGCAGAGAGCACATTTGTGTACCCTGCAACAGGGTTAATTGAAGGAACAAATGTATCTGAAGGGCGGGGAACGACTAAACCATTCGAGTTGATCGGAGCTCCCTTTATCAAAAGCACTGAGCTTGCAGAAAAAATGAACAGTCTTGGTCTGCCTGGCGTTACATTTAGAGCTGCCTCCTTTACTCCGACGTTCTCTAAACATCAAGGAACACTTTGCCACGGCGTACAGCTCTTTATTACGGACAGAGAGAAATTTGAAGCTGTTAAAACAGGACTGTCGCTTATTAAAATGATACATGACCTCTATCCTGATGAGTTTAAGTTCCTAGCGTCTGGCTCATTTGATAAATTGGCTGGCAACGGCTGGGTTCGAACGAAAATCGTGAACGGTGCTTCAATTGATGAAATCATTGACACCTATCAAAAACAGCTGAAGCAATTCAATAAAACAAGAAAACAATATCTCATTTATTAAGACGTAAGAAGGGTATGTTACACGTGTAACATTCTCTTACCCAACAAAAGCTTGATCATTTTCCCTTGCCCGCTCTTGCGGCAAGGGTTTTTATATACAAAAACAACACGCTTTATATAGGAAAACTTTCATTTATTTGGTACAATTTTATTGAAAATGATTATCAATTAAGCGAGCGTTTCTGAAAAGGTGGTCTTCTCCTTGCAAAACTCAATAATGATTTATCATCCTGTACAAATTGAATATATGAAGAAAACGAGTGATCTCTTCTCAGAACAGCAATTGGTTGACTCATTCGTGCTGATCTTTCATTTAAAAGGAGATGGACATATTTCTATCGGAACGAGAACCGCGCCTCTCCAAAAAAAGACACTGTATGTTTGTCCGCCTCATGAGACATTCGGTATTACACCAGCAGAAGACAGAAATATAGATGTTTGTCTGATCAGGCTTCACTGCTATACAGCGGAAACCCAGCAAGATCTCTTAAAACCATGCACTGAAACTGATTTATCCACTCTAAACCTTGTGAATGTTTCACATATTGAAAACCTTTCAGCCCGGCTTCAAGAACTTGCTGAAATATGGACAGACTCATCACAGCTTTCTCAATTGAAATGTGTGATCGAGGTTCAGAGCCTGATTTATGACCTATTCACAGCCAATGTCTCTGATCAAAGCGATACACAGACAGCGCTCGAAAAAACAAAACAATACATCGAAACTCATGCCGATAGAAAAATTACACTAGGCCAGCTCTCACAAATGGCGGGAATCAGCCCCAAGCATTACAGCGAAACCTTTAAAAAGTGGACAGGTCAGAGCGTAACAGAATTTATCACAAAAACGCGAATCACTCGAGCGAAGCGACTCATGGCAAGATCCAACTGTAAACTGAAGGAAATCGCCCATCAAACCGGCTATCAAGATGAATTTTATTTCAGCAGAATCTTTAAAAAACACACAGGCTGTTCTCCAACAAGCTATATGAAAAAACGCCGGAAAAAAATAGCCGCCTATGGAAAGGGAACAATGGGGCAGCTCATTCCTCTCCATCATATACCGTTTGCAGCCGCACTCCATCCAAAATGGACGGCTTACTATTATCAGCATTACTCAGCAGATATTCCAGTTCAGCTCAACGCATACCGGTTTAATGAAAAATGGGAGGAAAACCTGCATACCTTGTCCCAAGCTAAACCCGATATCATTTTCAGCATGGATTCTGTCTCTTCAGAAGAACAAAAGCGCCTGAACAGCATTGCAGAAGTATGTTACCTTCCTTCAGAGGAAAACTGGAGAGCTCACTTTCTGCAAACCGCCTCGTTTTTAAATGAAGAATCGGAAGCTGAAAAGTGGCTCGCAGCCTATGACAAGCAGACAGCTGCCGCTAAAAAGACATTGCTGCACGCTCAAGAATTTCGCTTTCTCTTTCTTCGTCTGCACAAGCAGAGCTTTTATATGGCACATAATCGCAGCGTGCGCGAAGTCTTCTTTGAAGATTTAGGGTTCCAATCGGCTGAATCGGCTGACACGCCTTCAGAACAAGCGATTTCATTAGAAGACATCACAAATTGCCAAGCTGACTGTATCATGCTCTTTCTTTTTAAAGAGCCGGAAACCATTGCCTATTATCAGCAATTAAAACAGTCAGAAATATGGCAAAACCTAAGCGCAGTGCGGAACGGACGTGTGTATCACCTCTCTTCAGACCCATGGAATGAATACTCGGCTTGCGGGCACGAGCGGATTGTTCAGCAAACCATTGCTATGCTATCCGGCGATAGTCCATGATAAATATGGAATTTGTCCATGGCGTTATGTCTGTTCATTCTCTATAATTCCAATTGATAATAGTTATCAATTGAACAGGAGGCACTATAGATGAAAAAGCTATCTCTTACCTTATTAATCTTGCTTCTCGCCCTAACGGCGGCAGCTTGCGGCAGCAAGGAAGAATCCTCTGCCAGCAAAGCGAGCGGCACAAAGTCCGAGAAAAAGAAAATCGAGTATTTGGATAAAACGTACGAAGTAAATGTACCGACAGATAAGATTGCCATTACGGGTAGCGTTGAATCCATGGAAGACGCTAAACTGCTTGACGTTCATCCGCAGGGTGCAATCTCATTTTCAGGAAAATTCCCTGAAATGTTCAAGGACATCACTGATAAAGCAACACCTACAGGGGAAAAAATGGAACCAAACATTGAAAAAATTCTTGAGATGCAGCCAGATGTGATCTTGGCATCTACAAAGTTCCCTGAGAAAACCCTGCAAAAAATAAGCACGGCCGGCACGACCATTCCGGTTTCTCACATCTCATCAAACTGGAAGGAAAACATGATGCTGCTTGCCCAGCTGACCGGAAAAGAGAAAAAAGCCAAAAAAATCATTGCCGACTATGAACAGGATCTAAAAGAAACAAAAACGAAAATCGATAAACAAGCAAAGGATTCAAAAGCGCTTGTCATCAGAATCAGACAAGGAAATATTTACATTTATCCTGAACAAGTGTACTTCAACTCAACTCTTTATGGTGACTTAGGCCTTAAAGCGCCGAATGAAGTCAAAGCCGCAAAAGCGCAAGAGCTGATTTCGTTAGAAAAACTCAGTGAAATGAACCCTGACCACATTTTCGTCCAATTTTCTGATGATGAAAATGCGGATAAACCTGATGCATTAAAAGATTTAGAAAAAAATCCAATCTGGAAAAGCCTCACAGCAGTCAAAGAAGATCATGTGTACGTCAATTCAGTTGATCCTCTCGCACAAGGCGGTACGGCTTGGAGCAAAGTCCGCTTCCTGAAAGCGGCATCTGAAAAATTAACACAAGACTAAATTAGAGTAGGTTTTTGTATGTATTCAAAACAGTGGACACGTATCATTTTGATTACTTCTCCATTTGCTATTGCATTATCATTGCTGCTTTCCGTCCTCTATGGCGCAAAGCAGCTTAATGCTGATATTGTCTTTGCATCACTTTTTCATTTTGATCCGGGAAACACAGACCATCAAATCATATGGCACTCCCGGATTCCAAGGGCTGCCGGCGCTCTGCTCATTGGGGCAGCCCTTGCTGTATCTGGAGCGCTCATGCAAGGCATCACACGCAATTATTTGGCATCGCCCTCAATTATGGGTGTTTCAGATGGTTCCGCCTTTATCATCACGCTTTGTATGGTTCTGCTTCCGCAATCATCTTCGCTTGAAATGATCATTTACTCTTTTATCGGCTCCGCATTTGGAGCTGCATTGGTATTCGGTCTGGCAACAATGCTGCCTAACGGGTTTACGCCTGTACAGCTAGCCATCATTGGCACTGTCACAAGCATGCTGCTAAATAGTTTAGCAGCTGCCATATCGATCTATTTTCAGATTTCACAGGATTTGAGTTTCTGGTACAGCGCCAGACTTCATCAAATGAGCCCCGAATTTCTGAAGCTTGCCGTTCCATTTTTTCTTGCTGGTATCGTCATAGCTGTCTCTCTCAGCAAAAAGGTGACCGCTGTTTCACTAGGCGACGATATTTCTAAGAGTTTGGGCCAAAAGAAAAAAACGATCAAAATCATGGCAATGCTCTCTGTCATCATTTTAACCGGAAGTGCCGTAGCGCTTGCCGGAAAAATTGCGTTTGTCGGTTTAGTCGTTCCGCATATCACGAGATTTCTCGTCGGCTCGGATTATAACAGACTGATTCCTTGTTCCTGCATTTTGGGCGGAATCTTTTTAACGCTGTGCGATCTCGCCAGCAGATTTATCAATTACCCATTTGAAACACCGATTGAGGTTGTGACTTCTATTATCGGCGTTCCTTTCTTCCTTTATTTGATCAAACGAAAAGGAGGAGAGCAAAATGGCTAAAAAATATGCATTGTTAATCATATTGATTCTCCTTGTCAGCTATTTCAGCATGACCAGCGGATCGTTTTCTGTTCGTCCGACAGAGCTGCTCTCCACTCTTTTTCAGATCAATCCCAATCCGCAGTATGAAGTTTTGCTGTTTGACTTAAGACTTCCGCGGATTGTCATGGCAGCCATTATCGGACTCGGACTTGGCATAGCAGGAGCTGTCATTCAGGCCATCACACGAAACGGCCTTGCAGACCCGGGAATATTGGGAATCAATGCCGGAGCAGGGGCAGGCATTGTGGCGTTTATGCTGTTGTTCCAAGGCCAGAAGGAAGTAACTTCAATCGTCGCGGCGATGGGAATGCCGTTTTTCGGCCTGATCGGCGGACTGGCTGCTGCAGTCATGATTTACATATTCGCTTGGAACAGAGGCAATTTAGATTCAGGCAGAATTATTCTGGTAGGAATCGCGATTAATTCGGGCTTCAGCGCCTTGTCTTTGTTTTTATCCTTAAAAATGGACCCGCAAGATTATGAAATGGCCATGGTATGGAAAAACGGAAGCATCTGGTCGGCAAACTGGACATATATCACAGCTGTTCTTCCGTGGATGCTGCTGTTTATTCCTATTCTTTTGGCCAAGTCTCGTTTGCTTGATACCATCCGCTTTGACGAAGACACGGTTAGAAGCCTTGGCATTTCATCAAATAAAGAAAAAACCATTCTGCTCGTCGCCTGTGTCGCCATCATCAGCGCCTGTGTCTCTGTGGCGGGAAGCATGGCATTTGTCGGCTTAATCGCGCCCCATATTTCCCGGAGATTGGCCGGTATCGAACACCGCTATATTTTGCCTTTGAGCGGCTTGATCGGCATGCTGCTTGTATTGAGTGCGGACTTTGCCGGGAAACTGTTTTTTCAGCCGGCAGAAGTGCCAGCCGGCATTATTTTAGCGATACTCGGTGTTCCGTATTTCTTATACCTGCTTTTCAAGCAAAAAAAGGGGGAGAACGTTTGAACGGATCTTTATCAGAGCATAAGGCGGGCGACAGGATGTTCAAGCTGTATCTCCCTCCTTCCTACAGTACGGACAGCAGGGCATTTCCTTCTGTTTACGTACAGGATGGCGGTTCTTTGTTTCAAGATCAACTAGAACTGATAGAAAGCAGGTTCCATCAAAACAGGGTGCCTCAGCTCGTGCTGATCGGTATAGAGCCTAAAAACCGAATTGACGAGTACACTCCTTGGCCCGCCGCATCACTCAGTGATCAGTTTTCAGACTTCGGCGGTAAGGGGACTGACTATCTTTTTGAAATAACAAACCGGCTCATTCCGTTTGTGGAAGAAAATTGGAATGTCTCCAAAAGAGTACAATCCAGAGGTATAATCGGCGCCTCATTAGGCGGCCTCATCTCGATGTTTGCCTTTCTGAGACATCCAACATTATTTGGAAATATAGGATCTCTTTCAAGTTCATACTGGTACGAGAACGCAGCAGAAACCATAGATACTGCCGCTGTAAGGCCCGATTCAACGCGTATTTATATGTCTGTCGGCAGTGAAGAAGGCGCTGGAAAACAATCGATTCAGCAGACGATGTTGCAAAAAACAAAATACGTACACGAGAGCCTAAAAGAAAAAGGCTTCACTCAAGATCAGCTGTGTCTCGTCATTGAGAAAGGGGCGGTGCACCACCGCAAGTATTTCTGTAAACAATTTATCAATGCCCTTGAATGGCTATACGGAAAAAACCGCTCTATCATATGAGCGGTTTTTTCATGCCTTCTGCAAGACCGGTTTTAATTCGAATCGGTTCAGCATATAGCCGAACAAAGCAGCCAGGATTTGCTGAAACAGCATGCCAATCACAACCGGAACGGCTACCTGGGACGGAAAGAAAGTGACAGCAAGAACAGCGCCGGCACTGATATTCCTCATGCCACCCGTAAAAATAAGAGAGACAATTTCCTCCTGCCGCCTTTTCATCATTTTTCCGATAAGCCACGCGGCAGCATACCCGGTTAACGCGATACAAAAAACAGTAACAGCAATCCCTAAAAATCGTAAATCAATCGCTTTGAAATAAGGAGCTATCACAGAGCTGTTAATCGCAATCACGGCCATCAGGCACAGCTTTGAAAAGGGAGATAGCGTACTGCTCAATGCTGCGGTTCTTTCTGGAGATGACATCTGATTAAACAGCATGCCCAGGAATGAAGGAATCACCACCATCACAACCAGACCCTTCATCATTCCCCAGACATCCATGTGAACCTGGGCACCGGCCAGTACAGAAAGACTCAGCGGAACGATTAACGGCGACAGCACGGTATCAATCAATATGATAGAAAGCGTCAAACCGACATTCCCTTTGTACATAGCAGCCCAAATCAAGCTCGTAATCCCTGTAGGAATGACAACAGCTAATGTCAAACCGGTGATCGTTAATGGATCGCCATGAAATATGAGATGTCCGCTGCCCCAGGCGAAAAGCGGCATAAATATATGAAGAACAAATAATGCAAGAATCATAGGAAGAGGGTGCGCCAAGGCGTGTCTCAAAGATTGAAAGTTCGCACTCAAGCTGCCCGCAAACGTAATAAACGCAAATATCCATGGCACCGCGCTTTCATATCCATTTAAAAACTGAGACAGCAGGACGCCAAGCACAACACTAGTCGGTGTCAAAAGCGGCATGACTTTCCCCAATACACGGTTCAGCTTCTGAAGCATCATATACAAGTCCCCTATTAAAAATTTCTTTCTCTCTATTATATCAATGCAGTTCAACCATATGTTATATAAAAAAGCCCAGATCTCATCAATCTGGACTTTCACACTTTTATGCCATTTGTTTCATAAGGGCTTTACTTGCATTGTTCAGCCCTTTTAACTCAGCTTCAATTCCTTGCTCTTTAAACTTTGCGACAATCTTATCAAGCGCAGCCGCTCCTGAATCATCCCATACGTGAGCATCGGTCAAGTCAATGACAACTCGTTCAATATCCTCATCAAAGATAAACGCATTTGTAAGATCAGTCACTGACGCAAAAAAGATCTGTCCCTTGACTTGATACGTTCTCAGCTTTTGATCTTCTGCATGAGAAACGATTTTCAGCTTCGAGATTTTGGCTACAAAGAAAACGGCACTTAACAGAACACCGACGAATACGCCTTTCGATAAGTCATCCGTCACGACAACCGTAATCACCGTCACAACCATTACAATTGAATCTGTGATCGGCGCTTTTTTCAAGCCTTTTAAAGAAGACCAATCAAATGTGCCGACAGACACCATAACCATAACAGCCACTAACGCAGCCATCGGAATTTTTACAACAACCTGACTCAAAACGGCAATTAAAAACATAAGAAAAGCACCGGCAATAAAGGCTGATAACCGCCCGCGGCCGCCCGCTTTTGTATTAATAACAGATTGTCCGATCATAGCGCAGCCCGCCATACCGCCAAAAAATCCAGTGACGATATTTGCGATTCCCTGTCCGCGGCTCTCTTTATTTTTATCACTGTCTGTATCCGTCATTTCATCAATAATCTGTGCAGTCAGCAAAGACTCAAGCAAACCGACAAACGCCAGAGCAATGGAATAAGGAAAAATGATTTTAAGCGTTTCGAAGGTAAACGGAACATCGGGAATGAAAAAATGAGGCAATGAACTAGAGATATTGCCCATATCTCCTACCGTCCGCACATCCACATGGAAAGTGACCGCAATAATCGTCATCACTATAATTGCGACAAGCGGAGATGGCACCGCAGTCGTAAACCTAGGCAGTACATAAATAATAATCAATGATCCGGCAAGCATCGCATACATGCTCCAAGATGCACCTGCAAACTGAGGCAGCTGCGCAGAGAAAATAAGAATTGCCAGCGCATTTACAAACCCGATCATCACAGAACGAGGAATGAATTTCATTAATCTCGCAATTTTACTGATGCCTAAAATCACCTGAATAACACCTGTCAAAATGGTAGCCGCAAATAAATACTGAAGCCCGTAATCGGCAACCAGTGACACCATCACTACCGCCATCGAGCCAGTCGCAGCCGAAATCATCCCCGGTCTTCCGCCAAAAATAGAAATAATAATGGCTATACAAAATGAAGCATAAAGACCAACCATTGGATCAACACCGGCAATAATCGAGAAACCAATTGCTTCAGGTATTAAGGCTAACGCCACCAAAATTCCAGCAAGAATATCTTTTCGGATATTACCGAACCACTGCTGTTTCAATGTAAAACGATTCAAATATAACGACTCCTTTTTAAAAATAAATCCGCACCGTATCTGTTGTATTGGGAGCTTAATTATTTTACGGAAGAAAACGAAAAGAAAAACTTTCGGAGAAAAAGGGGAAACGTTGAGTATAGTGTATTGAGGTAAGGAGTTATTATACAAAGAGTATCATAATAAATTTTAATCAAATGTGCAAGGTCAAATGCTGAAGAAAAAAATGGATCAATATATTTGAGCCATTTGCCATCAGATCATATTAGGATCAGAAACAAGAATCGTTTTGACTGCTTGAATATCTTTCCTGTCATTAGATGTCGAGTCTATTTCCATCAAGTTTTGTATGGCAGACTCAAATTTCTCCGGCGTCGTTTCTTCCGTTATGAGCTCAGAAAGCTGCGGCATATCTACAGCGCATGAAACCGCGTTCTCCATGATCTGCCGAGCCTCTCCGATTCCGACGATCGTAACCCAGTTAGAAAGCAATTGAAAAGGCCTGATTTTCATTTCATCCTCCGCAGTTAAATCCTACGGGTGATAAACATAATCGGATAACAGGCGTGCCACTTCTCTTTGATACTCTCCCACTTTAGTTGCAAACGTCAGTCTTAATAATTTTTTTACCTTCATTTGAAACGAATCAGTACAGATATAAAAAAGAACAAAATAAAAGACCAGTTCAGTTGAACTGGTCTTTACCTTGCTTGGCGGCGTCCTACTCTCACAGGGGGAAACCCCCGACTACCATCGGCGCTGAAGAGCTTAACTTCCGTGTTCGGCATGGGAACGGGTGTGACCTCTTCGCTATCGCCACCAAACAATTGAGAGTGTTCTCTCAAAACTAGATAACAGATGTGACATCATTAGAAATTAGGTTAAGTCCTCGATCGATTAGTATCTGTCAGCTCCATGTGTCGCCACACTTCCACCTCAGACCTATCAACCTGATCATCTTTCAGGGATCTTACTTCCTTGCGGAATGGGAAATCTCATCTTGAGGGGGGCTTCATGCTTAGATGCTTTCAGCACTTATCCCGTCCGCACATAGCTACCCAGCGATGCCCTTGGCAGAACAACTGGTACACCAGCGGTGCGTCCATCCCGGTCCTCTCGTACTAAGGACAGCTCCTCTCAAATTTCCTGCGCCCGCGACGGATAGGGACCGAACTGTCTCACGACGTTCTGAACCCAGCTCGCGTACCGCTTTAATGGGCGAACAGCCCAACCCTTGGGACCGACTACAGCCCCAGGATGCGATGAGCCGACATCGAGGTGCCAAACCTCCCCGTCGATGTGGACTCTTGGGGGAGATAAGCCTGTTATCCCCGGGGTAGCTTTTATCCGTTGAGCGATGGCCCTTCCATGCGGAACCACCGGATCACTAAGCCCGACTTTCGTCCCTGCTCGACTTGTAGTCTCGCAGTCAAGCTCCCTTGTGCCTTTACACTCTGCGATGATTTCCAACCATTCTGAGGGAACCTTTGGGCGCCTCCGTTACAGGTTACCCACGTGTTACTCACCCGTCCGCCGCTAACATCAGGGAGCAAGCTCCCATCTGTCCGCTCGACTTGCATGTATTAGGCACGCCGCCAGCGTTCGTCCTGAGCCAGGATCAAACTCTCCGATAAAGTAGTTTGACTGACTACGCACATTGCTGCGCGATTTATTTAAAACTTGAATTAACAGGTACGTTTTGTCTTGTTTAGTTTTCAAAGATCATTTTGTTCATCGCTTTGTTAAAGCAACTTTATTAGTATACAACGTCGCTTTCTCAAAGTCAATAACTTTTTTGAATCTTTTTTGGTGGAGCCTAGCGGGATCGAACCGCTGACCTCCTGCGTGCAAAGCAGGCGCTCTCCCAGCTGAGCTAAGGCCCCATAAAAATGGTCGGGAAGACAGGATTCGAACCTGCGACCCCATGGTCCCAAACCATGTGCTCTACCAAGCTGAGCTACTTCCCGATTCCTCATATTAAAATAATATATGGCGCGCCCGAGAGGAGTCGAACCCCTAACCTTTTGATCCGTAGTCAAACGCTCTATCCAATTGAGCTACGGGCGCACTTTCACTTGTATCGAATCCCGTTGGGATGAAATAATGGAGCGGAAGACGGGATTCGAACCCGCGACCCCCACCTTGGCAAGGTGGTGTTCTACCACTGAACTACTTCCGCATATCGCAATAAAAAAAGCTTTCTCTTTTTTGAGAAACCTTGGTAAGAGTAATGCATTTAAATAAAGCTTCCAAGCGGGCTCGAACCGCTGACCTCTTCCTTACCATGGAAGTGCTCTACCTGCTGAGCTATGGAAGCAATGGCTCCGCAGGTAGGATTCGAACCTACGACCGATCGGTTAACAGCCGATAGCTCTACCACTGAGCTACTGCGGAATGATATAAGCTTCATAAACAAACATGGTAGAAATAGATAAAACTGCTTGGCGGCGTCCTACTCTCACAGGGGGAAACCCCCGACTACCATCGGCGCTGAAGAGCTTAACTTCCGTGTTCGGCATGGGAACGGGTGTGACCTCTTCGCTATCGCCACCAAACAATTGAGAGTGTTCTCTCAAAACTAGATAACAGGTGTGACATCATTAGAAATTAGGTTAAGTCCTCGATCGATTAGTATCTGTCAGCTCCATGTGTCGCCACACTTCCACCTCAGACCTATCAACCTGATCATCTTTCAGGGATCTTACTTCCTTGCGGAATGGGAAATCTCATCTTGAGGGGGGCTTCATGCTTAGATGCTTTCAGCACTTATCCCGTCCGCACATAGCTACCCAGCGATGCCCTTGGCAGAACAACTGGTACACCAGCGGTGCGTCCATCCCGGTCCTCTCGTACTAAGGACAGCTCCTCTCAAATTTCCTGCGCCCGCGACGGATAGGGACCGAACTGTCTCACGACGTTCTGAACCCAGCTCGCGTACCGCTTTAATGGGCGAACAGCCCAACCCTTGGGACCGACTACAGCCCCAGGATGCGATGAGCCGACATCGAGGTGCCAAACCTCCCCGTCGATGTGGACTCTTGGGGGAGATAAGCCTGTTATCCCCGGGGTAGCTTTTATCCGTTGAGCGATGGCCCTTCCATGCGGAACCACCGGATCACTAAGCCCGACTTTCGTCCCTGCTCGACTTGTAGGTCTCGCAGTCAAGCTCCCTTGTGCCTTTACACTCTGCGAAAACCCCCTAACACTTAGCACTCATCGTTTACGGCGTGGACTACCAGGGTATCTAATCCTGTTCGCTCCCCACGCTTTCGCTCCTCAGCGTCAGTTACAGACCAGAGAGTCGCCTTCGCCACTGGTGTTCCTCCACATCTCTACGCATTTCACCGCTACACGTGGAATTCCACTCTCCTCTTCTGCACTCAAGTTCCCCAGTTTCCAATGACCCTCCCCGGTTGAGCCGGGGGCTTTCACATCAGACTTAAGGAACCGCCTGCGAGCCCTTTACGCCCAATAATTCCGGACAACGCTTGCCACCTACGTATTACCGCGGCTGCTGGCACGTAGTTAGCCGTGGCTTTCTGGTTAGGTACCGTCAAGGTACCGCCCTATTCGAACGGTACTTGTTCTTCCCTAACAACAGAGCTTTACGATCCGAAAACCTTCATCACTCACGCGGCGTTGCTCCGTCAGACTTTCGTCCATTGCGGAAGATTCCCTACTGCTGCCTCCCGTAGGAGTCTGGGCCGTGTCTCAGTCCCAGTGTGGCCGATCACCCTCTCAGGTCGGCTACGCATCGTCGCCTTGGTGAGCCGTTACCTCACCAACTAGCTAATGCGCCGCGGGTCCATCTGTAAGTGGTAGCCGAAGCCACCTTTTATGTTTGAACCATGCGGTTCAAACAAGCATCCGGTATTAGCCCCGGTTTCCCGGAGTTATCCCAGTCTTACAGGCAGGTTACCCACGTGTTACTCACCCGTCCGCCGCTAACATCAGGGAGCAAGCTCCCATCTGTCCGCTCGACTTGCATGTATTAGGCACGCCGCCAGCGTTCGTCCTGAGCCAGGATCAAACTCTCCGATAAAGTAGTTTGACTGACTACGCACATTGCTGCGCGATTTATTTAAAACTTGAATTAACAGGTACGTTTTGTCTTGTTTAGTTTTCAAAGATCATCATGCTGCTTAACGAAGCAGCTTTATTACTATAACATTCAGCTTCTTTTAAGTCAACACCTTTTTTAAAAGGTTAATGAAGCTTTTATTTGTTGTCAGCTGTTCATCAGCGACGAATAATAATATAACATGGTTACTATTAAAAGGTCAATAACTAAATTAATCTGGTTTTAAAGAGTCTTTTAACAGTTATATTCATTTGGCCAGGCACATAAGATGTAACACAAGAATGATGGACAAGATAAGGAGGCATCATCAGTGAATCACTTCTATGTGTGGCACATAAAACGCGTTAAACAATTGATTATTATACTTATCGCCGCATTTGCTGCAGCCAGCTTTTTTTATATTCAAAGAGCTGTGCCGCTCCCTGTGTTTTCGACTGACAGCGGACCGAAAGCCATTTATAAAGGGGAAACAGATTCAAAAGACATTGCTCTTACCTTTGATATCAGCTGGGGCGATAAAAAAGCCGAGCCTATTCTTAATACCCTGAAAGCCAACGGCATCAATAACGCGACTTTTTTTCTTTCCGCTTCTTGGGCCGAACGCCACCCGGACACGGTGGCTCGCATTGTAAAGGACGGCCATCAAATAGGGAGTATGGGTTATGCTTATAAAAACTATGCAAATCTAGAGGATAGTGAAATAAAAAAGGACATTAATCGAGCGCAGACCGCCTTTGAAAAATTAGGAATTAAAGACATACGGCTATTAAGACCTCCTACCGGTCAGTTCAATAAAAATGTCCTATCAATCGCAAAGCAGTATAACTATACAGTCGTTCACTATAGTGTGAATTCCCATGACTGGACGAATCCAGGTGTTGAAAAAATCATCGATAATGTAAGCCGTCAAGTTTCAGGAGGAGACATTATTCTTTTACACGCCTCAGACTCCGCTAAACAAACAGAAGAAGCCCTGCCTGAGATTATCCATCATATAAGAGAAAAAGGCTTAAAAAATGTCAACGTGGGAGATCTCATAGCAAACACAGATGCTAAATCTGCCGAGGTAAAATAAATTATTTCGCTGCAAACTTCGGCAGCATCAGTAATTGAAAAGCATTACACGCCATTAACGGAAAGAGCATTAAGTAAAGCCAGTCCTCATCATTTACTCTGAGCGCAGGAAACCATTCCAATGCAGTGATCACAACCATTAAAAATAAAGATGACACAAACGTTTTCTTTGAGGACTGCTTTTGTTTTATATACGCGGTAAGCAAACCGAAGATCAATAAAAATAACGGCAGCCAAGCATAGCCAGCCATTGATTCTCCGCTACCTCCAAAAAATAAAAACCGCACGTACATTAAATCAAAAGCGACAAACAGGATCAAAAACAGCTGCAGTAAATTCCATAAAGATGAAGATCTTAATATTTCGAGAGCAAACCGGTGGACTGTTAAAAACACGAAAAAGCCCATTTGACTGATGACACTAAAAATCATGCCGACACCGATAAACCAAAATAAAACAGAGAAAATCTGGCCCGCTTCAAAATTCAGAAACAGCTCCTTATACTCCCCCCATTTTAAAGCAAAACCCACAATACTCGTGACAACCGCTCCAACAGCTAAAATAGAAAAGAAAAAACGAACTAAGCCACGGCTTTTCATTTCTTTATTCAACCCCTCAAAAATCGCACATCGCGATATTTTGTTATGTATAATTCCAACCGGATGAATCATATTAAAAGTAAGATAAGTATGTGAAAGGAGCTTAAGCATGTCAAAAGCCAAAACGCTATTGATGGGCTGTTTTTTGATATTATCTGTAACAGCTTGCGCTCCAAAAGACCAAGCAGCGGATATGGATTATGATCAGACCAAAAAAATGGTTGTTGATATATTAAAAACAGATGATGGAAAGAAAGCAATTAAGGAATTATTGAACGATGATGCGATGAATGAAGCACTGGTGATTGATCAGGATGCCATTAAAGGAACAATAGAAAAAACACTTACCTCTAAAAAAGGTGCGGATTTTTGGAAAAACATCTTTGAAGACACTGAATTTGCGGAAAGCTTTGCTAAAACCCTTCAAACAGAGCATGAAAAAGTAATTAAAAAGCTGATGAAGGATCCGGATTATCAGAAGATGCTGATGAGTGTTATGCAGGACCCGGGAATGAATAAAAAATACAGCGAACTGGCAAAAAGCCAAGAATTCCGCAGTTATTTAGAACAAGTAATTACCGAAACACTTTCTAGTCCGCTTTACAAAAAACAGTTCGAAGATGAACTGAAAAAAGCAGCAGCAGAAACCGCTAAAGAAGGTGAGTAAAGGGAAGCCGGGATCAAAAAATCCCGGTTAGCCTTTTTTATATTTGCACTTCCATTTTTTCAACGACTTTTTTTGCAATGTCATGATATATTTCACCGATTGGATGGCTTGCGTCATAAACAGACGGAGCAAATTGGTCTTTATCCCAATCAGGCTGCTTTAACGGTATTCTGCCGAGCAAAGGCACTTTAAGCTCCTCAGCAAGTTTATCTCCGCCGCCTTTGCCAAAGACATATTCTCTTTCCCCAGTCTTTGCACTTTCATAATAAGCCATGTTCTCTATGACGCCAACGACCTCATGATCTGTTTTAATAGCCATAGATCCCGCTCTGGCCGCAACAAAGGCTGCAGTCGGATGCGGCGTTGACACGATAATTTCTTTACTGCTCGGAAGCATCGTATGTACATCAAGTGCAACGTCCCCTGTTCCAGGTGGAAGATCAAGAACGATATAGTCTACTTCTCCCCATTCTACTTCGTGGAAAAAGTTGTTGAGCATCTTGCCCAGCATCGGGCCTCTCCAGACGACAGGAGCATTTTCTTCAACGAAGAAGCCCATCGACATGACCTTTACACCGAAGCGTTCAACAGGAAGCAGTTTGTCTCCTTCAATTGTTGGACGCACTGTAATACCCATCATATCCGGCACACTAAAGCCATAGATATCCGCGTCAATTAAACCGACCTTTTTCCCAAGCCGAGCCAGAGAAATAGCAAGGTTCACTGACACAGTTGATTTGCCTACTCCGCCTTTTCCGCTCGCTACAGCAAGGAAAACCGGCGGGTTATCCATAGTTAACAATGTTTTTTTCTCAGTTGACGGCGCCCGAAATTTCGCAACTGTTTCTTCAGGCAGCTCTTCAAATCGAAGGCCTACCGTCTCAGCGCCTGCCCCTTTTAAGACGTTTACGATTTCTTGCTGAACCTGCATTTGTTCTGCTGTCCCGGTTTTTGCAAGAGCCACTTTCACACTGACATGCCGTTTTTCAGGCTTTATTTTCACTTCCTTAACGGCATCCAATTCTCCCAGAGGTCTTTGAAGAAAAGGTTCGCGCATTTCACCGACTAGTTTTCTTACTTCATCTTCTCTTATCATCGAACCTCACCCTTTTGTGTATTCGTTTACAAACAGTATTATATCATACATAAACAGCGGGTGTCTTATGCTTAGAACCATGAGAAAACCCTCCTTTACTCCGGAGGGTCGCCTTTTTCTGTAAAGTATCTCAATATTCCTTTATATATGGAAGATGCCACTTTGTCCTGATATTTCGGTTTTCCCAGCATCTTAGCTTCGCCAGGATTGGATAAAAAACCGACTTCTACAAGCGCACCTGGTTTTGTGACGTTTTGCATTAAGTAAATTCCATGAATTCGCTTTGCTTTTCGGGTTGTATTCTCTAGGTTTGTTCTCAACTCATCCTGGATGTATTTTGCAATTTTCTCGTTTTCCTCGTATTTTCCGTAATAAAAGCTTTGGGCTCCGCTCCATTTTTGTGACGGGATTGCATTAAGATGGATGCTAAGGTAGAGCTCAGCCTCTGAATTGTTAATTAATTTCACTCGCTGTCTTAAGTCTTCCCCTTTTCGCCTACTATAGCCTCTTGTCCCTTCAGGAGCTAGATCGGTGTCACTTTCTCTAGTCATCACCACTAGGGCCCCTTGTTCCTGAAGATAATCCCTGACTCTGAAGGCCACCTCCAGAGTTATATCCTTCTCTAACAGCTTGCCGCCTACTGCTCCTCCGTCCGGCCCGCCATGACCTGGATCAAGGTAAATAATTTTCCCGCTCAAAGGCAGACTCCACGGATTCCAAGAATCGCTATTGTTGAATTGATACTTGAATAGAAACAGTAATACGATAAAGCCTAGCATAAAACTGAGCCATTTAAGCTTTTTCCTCATCCCTTCCCCTCCCGCTTGTCCGTTATTACATAAGTATGGGACAGGGTTGGGAAATATGATTAACGCATACGAAGCTTACATTGTTTTTCTCTTTGGACAAACCCTTCTGTCCACCAATCTTTGATGAATTTTCGCGCTGCTTCATATACTGTGTTTTTATCAAATGTTGAGTATTGCTCATGTGTCCAATGATAAAGGTATTCAAAAAACTCCATACGAAGCTCTTCTTCTTCCCTTGCAGAGCGGGCACTAACACTTTGCATAGATTCTCCATAATACCCGAAAACCCCAAAACGCCCTCCTAACAAATAGGCTTCTATCGCAAAATCAATACAGCCTTCAGTCATAACGTCCCTTTCATCCTGCAAAAATGGAAATAACGGAGTAAGACAGGCCTTTACAGACTGAATGATTTGTCTAAGTGAGAGTTCTTTAAGCAAGTTTTTTTCTAATTCAAAATCCTTTTGCCGTTTCACATCCATAAAAGACAGTACCTCTGCCATACAAATTCACTCTCCTTTTACCGGTTATTTTGAGGTTTGGGAGGTGAAACCATGCCCGAATACGGTTGGAAATTCGCCCAAATGAAGGTGTTGATAACTTGAACATCTAAAAAAAGCAGCTTTCTGCGGAGGAAGGAACTTGTGTTCGCTTGTAAGTGCAGAGGCATCACAATAATAAAAAGCAGCTCCCTCTAATAGGTCGCTGCCTTCATACTTTAATGCTTCTTGTTGCAGAATATGTATTAATGTATTGATCCAGCACAAAACCGCCTTTATCTTCATAAAAACCAGTGACGATAAAACCGGCGTCGAGCTGTCCCTTAATTTGGTCTTCTAAGGAATGCCCGAATTCCAGCGCTTCATTATTTTCAATCAGCTTTTTCACCTGATGTTTTGGAAGATCTTCTGAGTCGGCGTATGGAATGGAGTGCTTTACTTTTAAAACGCCCTGCTCTTCTAATTCAATGTCAAACAGAAAAACAACTGGATTAACAAACCCCGAGATTAAAGTGCCATTTCTTTTCAGCACGCGGTGCGCTTCTTTCCAGACCGGCAGGATATTTTCAACAAAAACATTGGCAACTGGGTGTACAATGAAATCAAATGATTCATTTTCAAATTGACTGAGATCATCCATACTTCCTTTAACGGTACGTATGGTCAAGCCGTCGCGATCAGCAACCATTCTGTCCTGCTCCAGCTGCTGTTCTGAGTTATCTAAGACTGTGACATCCGCTCCGGCTGCCGCCAAAACCGGGGCCTGCTGTCCGCCTCCTGAGGCCAAACAAAGCACCTTCAAGCCTTTTACAGGAGGAAACCAATCCTTTGGCACATTTTTAATAGGGGTTAACTTGATATCCCAAATCCCTCTTTTTGCTTGCTCAATGATATGCCGCTCTACAGCAACAGTCCATTCATTGCCTGTTTCTACTTTTTGATCCCAGGCTTTGCTATTATGATCTACTAACGCATTCATGAATCGTTCTCCTTACTTTAATGTTTAGAGTATAACAAATATTTCTATATTGATACCGCTTTCCCTTTGCATATCCAGAAAAAAATTCATAAAACCGCAATAAATTCACAAAGGAGATGTGTGATTTTATGGCTAGTGAATATAATATCACTTTTTCAAATCAAATTAATGGTAGAGCACTTGATGCCGGCATTACACTTTGCATTGCCCTATGGCATTTGACACTTTTGTAAGAATGCATTTGATGTAATAGGCCCTTTGTTAAACAAGGTTTTGTATTTCCAACAACGAAGGAAAATTTTTTAGTTTTGATTACAAGCGATAAATGCGTATACCATTTGCAAAGGACTTTTGGATATATAGAACTCATCGTTCGTTTACAGGCGCTCAAGATAGATCATTAAGCATTGAATTGAAAAAGTGATGAATTTTGTGCTGGGAACTGTTAAAAGCATACACGATTGCGTAACCTTGCGAGAAAGACCATCAATGAAAAAGGGTCATTTTAATAGCCAAAAACAGATGCCTGTTTCATCACTTCTGCTTTTATTCTGAAAAGAAAATAAAAAAAAGCCCCCAACCCATAGTTGAGAGCTTTGAAACGTAAAATTAACGTTTTGAGAACTGAGGTGCACGACGAGCGCCTTTAAGACCGTATTTTTTACGTTCTTTCATACGAGCGTCACGAGTCAGAAGACCTGCACGTTTAAGTGTTGCACGGTATTCTGGATCTGCTTCAAGCAAAGCACGAGCGATACCATGACGGATTGCTCCAGCTTGACCAGATAAGCCGCCTCCATGTACGTTTACTAAAACATCATAAGTGCCAGCTGTTTCAGTCAAAGTTAATGGTTGTTTGATATCTTCGATTAGAGCTGGAGATGGGATGTGCTCGCTGATTTCACGATTATTAACGACGATACGACCTTCTCCTGGAACTAAGCGCACACGCGCTACAGAACTTTTACGACGGCCAGTACCGTAATATTGAACCTGTGCCAAATTGGTAACCTCCTTTTTAATTAACCGCGAAGTTCGTAAACTTCAGGTTTTTGTGCTTCATGTGGATGCTCAGAACCACGGTATACGTTCAATTTTTTGAACATTTGACGACCTAGAGAACCTTTTGGAAGCATGCCTTTGATAGCAAGCTCAAGCATTTTCTCAGGGTAGTTTGTACGCATTTCAAGAGCAGTTCTTGATTTTAATCCGCCTGGATGTTGAGTGTGACGGTAGTAGATTTTGTCAGTTAACTTTTTACCAGTTAACTCGATTTTTTCAGCGTTGATGATGATCACATGATCTCCAGTATCAACGTGTGGTGTGTAAGTTGGTTTGTGTTTTCCGCGAAGGATAGCTGCAACTTCTGAAGAAAGACGACCTAAAGTCTTGCCAGCAGCATCAACAACTAACCACTTGCGTTCAATAGTACTTGCGTTAGCCATAGGTGTTGTACGCATTGAATTTCCCTCCTAAATGATCTGTCATTTTCAATAAACTTCGATTACGTTCTATTTCACAACACAATAAGTTCCGGGGCTTATCGTGGGGTTGAAATACATACCATATGATATCTTATAACTTTATGCAGACTCTGTCAAGAAAATATTATACACCTGGTTTAGTTGTCATAGTAAACGTTCCATAAATATAGCCCATGCCCCGGTGCTGTACGCCCTGCTGCTTCGCGATCCTTCGCTTCCAGCATGGATTTCACATCATCGGGAGAAATTTTTCCAATACCTGCATCCAGCAAAGTACCTGCAATAATTCTGACCATATTATATAGGAAACCGCTGCCTGTGATCCGCATTTGCAGGCCGTCATCAGTCTCAGTCCAATCGAGTTCATAAATCGTTCTCACTTTGTCCTGCACTTCCGTTTTAGCCGCACAAAAGCTTGTAAAATCATGTGTTCCTAAAAGATGCTTTGCCGCTTCTCTCATGTTCTGCACATTGAGGCGATATGAAAAATGGTAAGCGTAATGCCGTTTAAATACGTCCGGGTGTTTCTCCGTGTATACAAAGTAGCGATATTCCTTTTTAACTGCGCTAAATCGTGCATGGAACCCATCATCCGCAATTTCTGCCGTTTTGACTGCAACATCATCCGGAAGCAGTGCATTTAAAGCATACGGCCATCTCTCAGCCGGAATAGAGAGCGGTGTATCAAAATGAATCACCTGTCCAGCCGCGTGAACCCCGCTGTCCGTCCGTCCAGAGGAAACGACAGGGATTCTGTCTTTTGACTTATGCAGCACAGCCAGCGCCTTCTCAAGCTCATCCTGAACCGTCCTTTTCCCCGGCTGTACTTGGTATCCATTAAACAAATGTCCGTCATAAGAAATTGTGCATTTCAGTCTCATAAAGCACCTCTAAGCCCTTAAGAAAAATAACAGGCCAGCCAATATGAACAAGCTGACAATGACAGAAGTATCCTTTGCCGTCCATACAAGCTTTCTGTATTTAGTGCGTCCCTCTCCGCCTTGATAGCCTCTTGCTTCCATTGCAACCGCAAGCTCTTCAGCACGCTTAAACGCACTGACAAAGAGAGGGACTAGCAGCGGCACAATTGCCTTCACTCTGTCTTTAAGCGGTCCGCTTGTAAAATCAACGCCTCGCGCCATCTGAGCCTTCATAATCTTATCTGTCTCCTCCATCAAGGTTGGGATAAACCGCAAAGAGATCGACATCATAAGAGCCAGCTCGTGAACAGGAAGCTTTAATTTTTTAAATGGGTTGAGCAGCCGTTCCATACCATCGGTAATCTCAATAGGTGTTGTTGTCAGCGTTAATAGAGTGGTCATTAAAATCAGATAGACGAACCTAAGGGAAATGAAAATCCCTTGTACCAAACCGCCCTCATAGATCTTGAAAAAGCCAAGTTCAAAAATAACCGGCCCTTCATGTGTCATGAAAATATGGAGCAGGAACGTAAAAAGAATAATCCAGATGATAGGCCTTAGCCCCTTCATCAAAAAGGAAAAAGGAACCCTTGTTAAGGAAACAACGCCTGCTGTAAATAAACCAAGCAGCGCATAGGTCTGCACATTATTGGCTAGGAAAACGATACAGACAAACAAAAAGATCGTAACCAGTTTTGTTCGTGGATCAAGCCGGTGCACAAGTGAAGAACCCGGCACATACTTGCCGATAATCATGCTGTCCATCATAAGGTCTTTTCCCCCTGAAAAAGAGCACGGATTTCAGCAGCGGCATCTTCTATTGTGAGCAGAGGCTCTTTAAATCTGACACCAAGTGCGGCTTCCAGCTGCCTTTGGAATTTAATCGTTTCCGGAAGATCCAGCCCCCAGCCGGCCATCTCTTCCCCTTTTGAGAACAAGTCTCGCGGACTGCCTGATGCCTGGATAGTTCCTTTATGCATCACGATCATTTCATCAGCATAGGCAGCCGCATCCTCCATGCTGTGGGTGACAAGAATTGTCGTCAGATTTCCCCGTTGGTGGAGCTCATAAAACATGTCCATGATCTCTTTTCGCCCTCTTGGATCCAGTCCTGCTGTCGGTTCATCAAGAACAAGCACTTCAGGATCCATTGCAAGCACCCCGGCAATTGCAACCCTGCGCATTTGCCCTCCGCTTAATTCAAAAGGTGATCTATCCAGGAGCTCTTCAGATAAACCTACAAGCTTCAGCATCCCTCTCGCTTTTTGTTCAGCGTCTTCCTTTTTTACACCAAAGTTCATCGGTCCAAATGAAATATCTTTGAGAACTGTTTCTTCAAATAATTGATGTTCGGGGAATTGGAAAACGATTCCGACTTTTTTTCGGAGGGCTTTAAGGTCTTTATTCTTTTTTCCTGCCTGTATAACAGTACTGCCTAATGAAATATGCCCCTTTGTAGGCTTCAGGAGACCATTCAGGTGCTGAAGAAGAGTGGATTTACCGGAGCCTGTATGCCCTATTACGGCCACATAGCTGCCTTCCTTAATCGATGCATTGATATCATACAGGGCAAGGCGCTCAAACGGCGTCTTTATCTGATAGCGATGCTCTACATCTTTGATTGTAATGTCCATAGCTCGTTCACCAGCCCTTCCTGAGTCAAATGATTTTCTTCCAAAGCCAGTCCATTTTCTCTTAAGAGCTGGCTGAGCTGGAATGAGAAGGGTAAATCAAGCCCGATTCGAACAAGTTCCTTATTCAATTTGAAAATTTCTTCAGGCGTACCCTCGGCATATTTCTTACCGCCATTCATGACAATGATTCTGTCAGCTTTTGCAGCCTCATTCAGATCATGTGTAATCGATATGACAGTTGCCATACCTTGCTCTTTTAAGTGTCTTACTGTTTCAAGCACTTCTTCTCGCCCGATCGGGTCAAGCATGGATGTTGCTTCATCTAAGATAATAATATCAGGACGTGCGGCAATAATCCCTGCTATCGCAACTCTCTGCTTTTGGCCTCCGGAGAGATGGTGCGGCTCTTGATCAAGAAAATCCTGCATGTTGACCTGTTTGACAGCCCAATCTACTCTCTCAATCATTTCTTCCCGCGGTACACCATTGTTTTCTAAACCAAAAGCCACATCATCGCGAACTGTCGTTCCGACAAATTGGTTATCCGGATTTTGAAAGACCATTCCAATCTTCTTACGCACTTCCCACACTGACTCCTCTGTCAGTTGAATCCCAGCAACCTTTATGTCGCCTGATTCAGGAAGGATTAAACCATTCAATGCCCGGGCCAGTGTTGATTTCCCTGAACCGTTATGACCTACAATTGCAAGCCATTCACCCTCATACACCTGCAGGGAGACGCTATCTAGTGCTCGTCTTTCTGCGTCTTTCCGATATCGAAAAACGATATCCTCTACCGATATCAACTGATTTTGATTCACGGACAACCGGCCTCCTCTCAGCTCATACTCTGCTTGTCTCTCTATTGAAAAAGTTGAAGTATCTAAAAAAAGGGCATAGATCCAGTTAGAAACTGTCCCGCCCTTCTTTAGATACACAAAAATATGTGATTAAACCAATTCGATAATTGCCATTGGTGCTCCGTCACCACGGCGAGGACCAAGCTTCATAATACGTGTGTATCCACCTTGGCGCTCCTCGTAACGAGTTGCAATGTCAGAGAATAATTTTTGAAGTGCATCTTGGTTATTTTCTTCGTTAGCAACCTCGTTGCGGATGTATGCAGCAGCTTGACGGCGAGCGTGAAGATCACCGCGTTTGCCAAGCGTGATCATTTTTTCAACTACAGAGCGAAGTTCTTTCGCACGTGTTTCAGTTGTTTCGATTCTTTCATTGATGATCAAATCAGTTGTAAGATCACGAAGCATAGCCTTACGCTGTGCACTCGTACGTCCTAGTTTTCTGTATGACATGTGATGTCCCCTCCTTTATTGGAATGCTTTTTCTGAATTATAAACACACGAAAATCCTAGTTCACAAGGGAAACTAGTCAATCGTCTTTGCGAAGTCCGAGTCCAAGTTCTTCTAGTTTCGCTTTCACTTCTTCAAGTGATTTGCGTCCTAGATTACGAACTTTCATCATATCTTCTTCCGTCTTGTTCGCAAGCTCTTGAACCGTGTTGATACCCGCACGCTTTAAGCAGTTGTAAGAACGAACAGAAAGATCTAGTTCTTCAATCGTCATTTCAAGAACTTTCTCTTTTTGATCTTCTTCTTTTTCAACCATGATTTCAGCATGCTGAGCTTCGTCAGTTAAACCAACGAATATATTAAGGTGTTCAGTTAAAATCTTTGAACCAAGCGCAATTGCTTCTTTTGGTCCAGTGCTTCCATCAGTCCAAACATCAAGTGTAAGTTTGTCATAGTTTGCAACCTGGCCTACACGAGTGTTCTCTACTTGATAAGATACACGAGAAACTGGCGTATAGATTGAATCGATCGGAATCACACCGATAGGCTGATCGTCTCTTTTGTTTGCGTCGGCAGGCGTATACCCACGTCCTCTTTGAGCAGTAAGGCGAACTCGGAAACTCGCATTCTCACCAAGAGTCGCGATATGAAGATCAGGATTTAAGATCTCTACATCACTATCGTGTGTAATATCAGCTGCTGTTACAGTTCCATCACCCTGTACATCAATTTCTAGCGTCTTCTCTTCATCAGAGTAGATTTTCAATGCAAGCTTTTTAATGTTTAAGATAATCGTTGTAACATCTTCCACAACGCCTTCAATTGTCGAGAATTCGTGCAGTACACCATCTATCTGGATTGATGTTACAGCGGCACCAGGGAGTGAGGATAAGAGGATACGACGTAAGGAGTTACCCAGAGTTGTACCATATCCACGCTCAAGTGGCTCTACGACAAACTTACCAAATTTGGCATCGTCGCTGATTTCAACCGTTTCGATTTTTGGTTTTTCAATCTCGATCATTACTTAAAACCCTCCTTCAAAACGTCGAAACCTCGAATAGAATCATATGAGATTCCATCCGAAATTCCCCATTGTTTAGTCCCGTATGTGCTCAGGCAACGAGTCGGTGCATTCGTTTAATAAATAACTGTATCATAACCCATTATTGACAGGGACACAAAATCTATACAAACAAATTACACGCGGCGACGTTTTGGTGGACGGCATCCGTTATGAGGAACAGGAGTTACGTCTCTGATAGCAGTGACTTCTAATCCAGCAGCTTGAAGCGCACGGATAGCAGCTTCACGACCTGAACCAGGGCCTTTAACAGTAACCTCAAGAGTTTTAAGTCCATGTTCGATTGAACCTTTAGCAGCTGTTTCTGCAGCCATTTGCGCAGCAAAAGGAGTAGATTTACGAGAACCTCTGAATCCTAGAGCTCCGGCACTAGACCAAGAAAGAGCATTACCATGAGTGTCAGTGATCGTAACGATCGTGTTATTGAAAGTTGAACGAATATGAGCAATTCCAGACTCAATATTCTTTTTCACGCGACGTTTACGCGTGTTAGATTTACGAGCAGCAGCCATTGTTTAGGTACCTCCCTTACTTATTTTTTCTTGTTAGCTACAGTACGACGCGGACCTTTACGAGTACGCGCATTGTTTTTAGAGTTTTGTCCGCGAACAGGCAAACCTCTGCGATGGCGGATTCCGCGGTAGCTTCCGATTTCGATCAGACGCTTAATGTTAAGAGAAACTTCACGGCGAAGGTCACCTTCTACTTTCAGTTTGTCAATAACATCACGGATTTTACCAAGTTCTTCTTCAGTAAGATCACGCACACGAGTATCTTCTGAAACACCAGCCTCTTTCAAGACTTGCTGAGCCGTTGTGCGGCCAATTCCGAAGACATATGTTAAAGAAATAACAACACGTTTGTCACGTGGGATATCTACACCAGCAATACGAGCCATTCTCTGGGCACCTCCTTATAAATTATCCTTGTTTTTGTTTATGCTTTGGATTTTCACAGATCACCATTACTTTTCCTTTTCTGCGAATAACTTTACATTTTTCGCAGATTGGTTTAACTGATGGTCTCACTTTCATGTGTTTCCAACCTCCTTCAGTTTCCGGAGTGCTTATTTGTAACGGTACGTAATCCTGCCACGAGTTAAGTCATATGGAGATAATTCTACCGTAACTTTGTCTCCAGGTAAAATGCGAATGAAGTGCATGCGGATTTTACCAGATACGTGAGCCAAAACAGTGTGTCCATTCTCGAGTTCAACTTTGAACATCGCGTTTGGCAATGTTTCAACTATCGTACCTTCCACTTCAATTACATCGTCTTTCGCCATTCAAGTGTTCTCCCTTCTTCAAATCAGTAACTTGCTTTCTGACAAATTTCAAAAGAGAAAATCTCAGTTTTCCGTTTGTCACACGCCCTGTTTCGTTTATACTGTTCTGAACTTCCGGAGATACGCAATCATAAAGGGTAAAATGATTGATATTCTTTTTCTTAGGAGAATGAAATGTACGCTTTTCTCCGTCTGCTATTAGTACATGATGATTAACAATTCCACCGAAAACGGCAAGATGAATTCGTTCCTGCCAATGTTAAACCGAACCTTCTGCCCTATCAAGCCGGAAAAACATCTGCTTTCGGAATGATGTTATCATCTAGACCTTTGTCAGTATATCAAAACCCGTTTCCGTAATCGCAATTGTATGTTCAAAATGAGCACACTTTTTCCCATCTACCGTTACAACCGTCCAGTTATCAGCCAAAGTTTTCACATAGCGGCTGCCAGCGTTCACCATAGGTTCAATAGCGAGAACCATGCCAGGTTTGAGCCGTGGTCCTTTGTTGGGCGGACCGTAATGAGGGATTTGCGGGTCCTCATGCAAGTCTTGACCAACACCATGTCCGACATACTCCCTAACAACTGAAAACTGCTCATTTTCGACATACGTTTGTATTGCGTGGGAAATATTCGACAAACGTTCACCTGGTTTTGCTTCCTGCAAGCCTTTATATAAAGATTCCTCTGTCACTTCCAGAAGTTTTTTATCATCATCGCTGATGGTTCCTACCGGATATGTCCATGCAGAGTCACCATGATAACCATTTAATTTAGCACCGATATCAATACTGATGATGTCACCGTCACGCAGCACCCTGCTGCCAGGAATGCCGTGAACGAGTTCTTCATTCACTGATACGCAAATGCTCCCGCGAAACCCATTATACCCCTTAAAAGATGGGATTGCACCCTGCTTCTTAATAAAACGTTCGGCAATTTGATCCAATTCTTTTGTCGAGATTCCTGGTTTAATGTGCTTTTTTAACTCTTCATGAGTCAAAGCCACGATTCGCCCTGCTTCCCGCATGATACCAAGTTCACGAGGGGTTTTACAGATAATCATTTTTTTAATCCTCCAAGAAGATCCTTCACATCTGCATAAACATCTTGAATGTCCTGCTGGCCATTCACGTTTACAAGATAACCTTTCTCAGAATAGAAATCGAGTAAAGGCTGAGTCTGCTTCATGTTTACCTCAAGCCGTTTAGAGACTGTTTCCTCATTATCATCTGCCCGTTGATAGAGTTCGCCTCCGTCTTTATCACAAACTCCCGGCGTTTTCGGCGGATTAAAGACTAAATGATAGGTTGTGCCGCAAACACTGCAAATTCTGCGTCCAGTCAGACGTTCCATTAAAGAATCTTTATCAACTTTAATGTTAATGACATAATCAATCGGCTTGCCGTATTCTTCAAGAATTTCTTCAAGAGCTTCGGCTTGAGCGACTGTTCGCGGAAATCCGTCCAGAAGAAAACCTCTTTCACAATCATCTTTGCCAAGTCTTTCTTTGACAATTCCAATTGTGACTTCGTCAGGTACGAGCTCTCCCTTATCAATATAAGATTTTGCTTCGAGTCCGAGTGATGTTTCCTCTTTCATAGCAGCACGGAACATATCTCCTGTTGAGATGTGAGGTATTCCATAATCCTCAACAATTCGTTCGCCCTGTGTACCTTTACCGGCACCAGGAAGCCCCATTAAGACTAAGTTCATTCGGATTTCCCCCGTCCTCTCTTAATTAAGAGGGAATGGATAAATCCATTTCCTCTAGTTTTTCATAAATCCACGGTAGTTTCGTTTCACCAACTGGCTTTCTAGTTGTTTCATTGTCTCCAAGGCTACCCCGACAACAATTAACAAAGATGTTCCGCCAATTTGTGCACTTTGAGGCAATCCAGCGAATTGAATGAAAAAGATAGGAAGAATGGAAATCACGGCTAAGAATAAAGCACCCACAAACGTAAGTCGATACAAAATGCTCGTAATTCTATCTTGAGTCATTTTCCCTGGACGAACCCCCGGGATATAGCCACCCTGTTTTTTAAGGTTATCAGCCATTTGTTCAGGATTAACCTGGACAAAAGCATAAAAGTACGTAAAGGCAATAATTAACGCAACATATATAGTCATACCCACCGGATGTGTATTGTCAAAGTTGGCTTGAATCCACTTTGTCACATCGTTTGTTCCAAAGAATGACGCGATCGTACGCGGCGTTATTAAAAACGCAACCGCAAAGATTACAGGAATAACCCCAGCAGGATTCACTTTCAATGGAAGGTGTGTAGACTGACCTCCGCCAGCAGGTGAACGACCTGTGCCTTTAGCATATTGAATCGCAATTTTCCGTACGGCTTGCTGAATGAAAATAACTCCAACAATAACTGCTAAAATCGCAATCACAAGAAGAGCGACTTTCACAATATGAATAAACAGCTGATCGTCGCTGCCAACAAATTGAGTCTCATATATTTGTCCAACCGTTTTCGGAATACTAGATACAATCCCCGCGAAGATAATGATCGATATTCCGTTGCCTACTCCATGAGATGTGATTTGTTCCCCAAGCCACATTAAAAAGGCAGTTCCGCCAGTGAGTACTAAAGCGATGATCAGATATGTGGATACGCCGGATTTTTCAATTAGCAATCCGTTAGCTAAGTTGTTAAATCCGTATGACATACCCAGCGCTTGGATAAACCCAAGGACAATCGTAAAGTATCTTGTGAACTGAGCCAATTTACGGCGGCCGACTTCACCTTGCTTAGACCACTCTGTAAACTTCGGCACAACATCCATCTGAAGCAGCTGGATGATGATTGAAGCTGTGATATAAGGAGTAATCCCCATTGCGAAAATAGAGAATTGGTAAAGCGCACCGCCGCCAAATGTATTAAGAAGATCAAATACACCCATTTGAGACTGTGCCTGTAACACATCAGCGTTAACATACGGCACAGGAATAAACGCACCTATGCGAAAGACGATAAGCATGAGTAAAGTGAATATGATTTTATTCCGGATATCACTCACACGCATAAAGTTGGAGATTGTTTTAAACAAGTTAGATCACCTCAGCTGTACCGCCAGCAGCTTCAACAGCTTCTTTCGCAGAAGCAGAGAATTTATTGGCTTTTACAGTTAATTTTTTCTCTAATTTACCGTTGCCAAGAATCTTTACTCCTGCATTAAGTTTGCTTATAACACCAGTCTCAAGAAGAAGTTCAGGAGTGACTTCCGTTCCTTCTGCAAAACCGTTCAATTTGTCTAGGTTGACTACAGCGTATTCCTTACGGTTAATGTTAGTGAAGCCGCGTTTAGGAAGACGTTGGAATAAAGGCATTTGTCCCCCCTCGAACCCTGGGCGTACACCGCCGCCAGAACGAGCGTTTTGACCTTTGTGACCTTTACCAGCTGTTTTACCGTTGCCAGAACCAATACCACGACCTACGCGATTACGCGTTTTGCGTGAACCTTCTGAAGGTTTTAATTCATGAAGTTTCATTAGGACACCTCCTTATCCGATCAATTATTTTTATTGTTCTTTAACAGAAACTAAATGAGATACTTTATTAATCATACCACGAATCGCAGCGTTGTCTTCATGAACAACAGTTTGGTTTGTTTTCTTTAAACCAAGTGTTCTCACAGTAACGCGTTGATCTTCCGGGCGACCGATTACACTTCGTTTGAGGGTAATTTCTAATTTAGCCATTAATATTCCCTCCTTATCCTAACAGTTCTTCTACAGATTTTCCACGAAGCTTCGCAACCTCTTCAGCGCGCTTAAGTTCACTTAAGCCTTGAAGTGTTGCACGAATCATGTTGATCGGTGTGTTAGAACCTAGAGACTTAGAAAGGATGTCAGCTACGCCAGCAAGCTCAAGTACCGCACGTACAGGGCCTCCAGCGATAACTCCAGTACCTTCAGAAGCAGGTTTTAACAAGATGTTACCTGCACCGAAACGTCCGATGATTTCATGTGGAATTGTAGTTCCAACCATTGGTACTTCAATTAAATTCTTTTTCGCATCTTCAACAGCTTTGCGGATTGCTTCTGGTACTTCTTGCGCTTTACCAGTACCGAATCCTACGTGTCCGTTTTTGTCACCGACAACGACTAGAGCTGCGAAGCGGAAACGACGACCACCTTTAACAACTTTCGCTACGCGGTTAACCGTAACTAAGCGTTCTTCTAACTCTAATTTGCTTGGGTCAATACGACGCATAATCATGTGTCCCTCCTTCTTTTATTAAAATTTAAGTCCAGCTTCACGAGCGGCATCAGCCAAAGCTTTTACACGTCCATGGTATAAGTATCCGCCACGGTCAAATACTACGTCAGAAATGCCTTTTTCAGCAGCGCGTTTTGCAACTAATTCTCCAACTTTAGCAGCAGCTGAAGTATCTCCAGTGCTTTCAACGTTCAAGTCTTTATCGAGAGTAGATGCACTAGCAAGTGTTACACCATTTACATCATCGATGATTTGAGCGTAAATGTGCTTGTTTGAACGGAAAACGTTCAGACGCGGTCTTTCAGCAGTACCAGAAAGTTTAGCGCGAACACGAGCGTGTCTTTTAAGACGAGCAGCATTTTTGCTAGTTTTCGTAATCATCTAGGTCACTCCTTTCTTCACTTTAAGCGATCTTACTTAGCAGATTTACCTTCTTTACGGCGAACAACTTCACCTTCGTAGCGGATTCCTTTACCTTTGTAAGGCTCTGGAGAACGGACAGCGCGAATGTTAGCAGCAATAGCTCCTACGCGTTCTTTGTCTGTACCTTTAACGACTACTTTCGTTTGAGAAGGAACTTCGATATCGATGCCTTCTTCAGGGACGATCTCAACAGGGTGAGAGTATCCAACGTTTAAAACAAGTTTATTTCCGGATTTAGACGCACGGTAACCGACACCGACTAATTCCAAACCTCTTTCAAATCCTTTAGATACGCCCTCCACCATGTTGCCAAGCAGACTGCGAGTTGTACCATGCAGGGCACGGTGCTCTTTTTGATCAGAAGGACGAGCGACTGTAAGCACATTGTCCTCTATTTTAATCTCCATATCAGGGTGAAACGTACGAGTTAATTCTCCTTTTGGTCCTTTCACAGCTACAGTATTGTTATCATTTAACGTTACTGTAACATCAGAAGGAATCTCAAGTAGCTTCTTACCTACACGAGACATACCAAACACCTCCATTCATGTTAAACTTTTTTACCAAACGTATGCTAATACTTCTCCACCAGCTTGTTTTGCACGGGCTTCTTTGTCCGTTAAAACGCCATGTGATGTAGAAAGAATTGCGATTCCAAGACCGTTAAGTACACGAGGTACTTCATTAGATTTAGCATAAACACGCAAACCAGGTTTGCTGATTCTTTTAAGACCAGTGATTACGCGCTCGTTGTTTTGTCCGTATTTCAAGAAAACGCGGATGATACCTTGTTTGCTGTCTTCTACGAACTCAACGTCACGAATGAAACCTTCACGCTTTAAAATTTCAGCAATTTCTCTTTTCAATTTAGAAGCAGGAATTTCAAGCTTCTCATGACGTACCATGTTTGCATTACGAATACGAGTCAGCATATCTGCAATTGGATCTGTCATAACCATTATATAATTACCTCCTTCCCTTTCTTGGGGATTACCAGCTGGCTTTTTTCACGCCAGGAATTTGTCCTTTATATGCAAGCTCACGGAAACAAATACGGCAAAGTTTAAATTTACGAATGACTGAATGCGGACGTCCGCAGCGTTCACAGCGAGTGTACTCTTGTACTTTAAACTTTGGTGTACGTTGTTGTTTCGCAATCATTGACTTCTTAGCCACGATTTCGCCTCCCTTTCATTGATTATTTCTGGAACGGCATACCTACTTGAGTTAATAGCTCACGAGCCTCTTCATCAGAATTAGCAGTCGTTACAATAACGATGTCCATTCCGCGAACCTTTGTTACTTTATCGTAGTCAATTTCAGGGAAGATTAACTGTTCTTTGATACCAAGTGTGTAGTTACCGCGACCGTCGAAAGATTTTTTAGAAACCCCACGGAAGTCACGCACACGCGGTAAAGATACAGAAATAAGTTTATCAAGGAAATCATACATGCGCTCTCCGCGAAGAGTTACTTTCGCACCGATAGGCATTCCTTCACGAAGACGGAATCCAGCAATTGATTTCTTCGCACGAGTAACGACAGGTTTTTGACCTGCGATAAACGTTAATTCTTCAACAGCACTGTCGATTGCTTTTGCGTTTTGAACAGCATCACCAACACCCATGTTGATTACGATTTTTTCAATTTTAGGCACTTGCATAACTGAGTCATAGCTGAACTTAGTCATTAAAGCAGGTGCAATTTCTTTATTGTACTTTTCTTTAAGGCGGTTCATGAGATAGACCTCCCTTCCTTTAATACTATTTATCTAGAACTTGCCCAGATTTTTTTGCCACACGAACTTTTTTGCCATCTTCCACTTTGTATCCTACGCGAGTCACTTCACCTGTTTTAGGATCGAGCGGCATAACGTTTGATACATGAATTGGCGCCTCTTGATTAGAAATACCGCCTTGAGGGTTAGCTTGAGTTGGTTTAGAGTGTTTCTTTACCATGTTAACACCTTCAACTAAAACGCGGTCCTTTTTAGGGAAAGCAGCAAGGATTGTTCCTTGTTTACCTTTATCTTTACCAGAGATAACCATAACTTTATCGCCTTTTTTTACATGCATCCTGATCGCACCTCCTTGAGTAAGGCATTTATTTCATTAGATAACTTCTGGAGCTAGAGAAACAATTTTCATAAAGTTGTTTTCACGCAATTCACGAGCAACTGGTCCGAAGATACGAGTTCCACGCGGGCTCTTGTCGTCACGGATGATAACACATGCATTCTCATCGAAGCTGATGTATGAACCGTCACTTCTGCGCGCTCCACTTTTAGTGCGAACGATAACAGCTTTTACGACTTCACCTTTTTTGACAACGCCTCCTGGTGTTGCTTGTTTAACCGTGCAAACAATTACATCACCAATATTAGCTGTTTTACGACCAGAACCACCAAGAACTTTAATAGTAAGTACTTCACGTGCGCCAGAGTTGTCAGCTACTTTTAAACGAGTCTCTTGTTGAATCATTTTTTGTTACCTCCCTTCGGAAAGAAGAATTCCGAACTTTATTAGATAATAACAGCTTCTTCGACAACTTCAACTAGACGGAAACGTTTAGTTGCAGACAATGGACGAGTTTCCATGATCTTTACGATGTCACCGATTTTCGCTTGATTATTTTCATCATGTGCTTTGAATTTCTTTGAGTATTTTACGCGTTTACCGTAAAGTGAATGTTTCTTGTATGTTTCAACAACAACAGTGATGGTTTTATCCATTTTGTCAGAAACAACACGGCCTTGGTAAACTTTGCGTTGGTTACGTTCGCTCATGCTCACGACCTCCCCTCAGTGATTATTTATTAGCAGCAATTTCTCTTTCACGAATCACAGTTTTCATGCGCGCGATAGCTTTGCGCACTTCACGAATGCGAGCAGTATTTTCAAGTTGTCCTGTCGCTAATTGAAAGCGAAGATTGAAAAGTTCTTCTTTAAGAGACTTTACTTTTTGTTCAATTTCAGCAGTGGTAAGGTCACGAATTTCATTAGCTTTCATTTGATTCACCACCAATTTCTTCACGTTTTACGAACTTCGTTTTAATTGGCAATTTGTGAGATGCAAGACGAAGCGCTTCACGAGCAACCTCTTCAGACACACCAGAAATTTCAAATAAAACTTTGCCCGGTTTTACAACAGCTACCCAACCTTCTGGAGCCCCTTTACCGGATCCCATACGTACCTCTAGTGGTTTAGCAGTGTAAGGTTAGAAGGGAAATTTTGATCCAAACTTTACCGCCACGTTTCATGTAACGAGTCATCGCAATACGGGCAGCTTCGATTTGACGGTTAGTGATCCAAGAAGCTTCTAGAGCTTGGATACCGAACTCACCGAAATGTACTTCAGTACCGCCTTTCGCACGGCCACGCATTTTTCCGCGATGCTCTCTGCGATATTTAACGCGTTTAGGTAATAACATATTATTTTCCTCCTTCCTCAGTTTTCTTCTTAGTAGGAAGAACCTCTCCACGATAGATCCAGACTTTCACACCAAGCTTACCATAAGTAGTGTCAGCTTCAGATGTTGCATAGTCAATGTCCGCACGTAATGTGTGCAATGGAACAGTTCCTTCACTGTAGTATTCAGAACGAGCGATATCTGCACCGCCAAGACGACCAGAAACCATTGTTTTCACACCTTGTGCTCCAGCACGCATTGTGCGTTGGATTTGTTGCTTCTGCGCACGGCGGAAAGAAACACGGTTTTCTAATTGACGAGCGATGTTGTCAGCAACTAGTTGTGCATCAAGATCTGCTCTTTTGATTTCAAGAATGTTAATGTGTACACGCTTGCCAGTTAGGCTGTTAAGGGCTTTGCGAAGTGCTTCAACTTCAGAACCGCCTTTACCGATAACCATACCAGGCTTAGCTGTGTGGATCGTAATGTTAACACGATTTGCTGCGCGTTCGATTTCAACTTTAGAAACAGAAGCGTCAGAAAGTCGTTTGCTAATGTATTCACGAATTCTTAAATCTTCGTGCAGGAAGTCAGCGTAATCTTTACCAGCGTACCACTTAGATTCCCAATCACGAATGACTCCGATACGAAGACCGACTGGATTTACCTTTTGACCCACTACTTATCCCTCCTTCTTTTCTGATACAACGATTGTAATGTGGCTCGTACGTTTGTTGATTTGGCTCGCACGTCCCATAGCACGTGGGCGGAATCTTTTTAACGTAGGGCCTTCGTCAACGAATGCTTGAGTAATAACCAGGCTATTAGCATCCATTTCGTAGTTATGCTCAGCATTTGCAATAGCGGATTTTAATACTTTCTCGATAATTGGAGAAGCAGCTCTCGGTGTTAGGTTCAAGATTGACACTGCTTCACCTACTTGCTTGCCTCGAATCAGGTCCATTACTAGACGTGCTTTACGAGGAGCAATACGGACTGTTCTTGCAACAGCTTTAGCTTGCATTTAAAAGCCTCCTCTCTTAGCGTCTTGTTTTTTTGTCATCACTAGCATGACCTTTGTACGTACGAGTTGGAGCGAATTCACCCAACTTGTGCCCTACCATATCTTCAGAGATGAATACAGGCACGTGTTTACGTCCGTCATAGACTGCGATTGTGTGACCAATAAACTGTGGGAAAATAGTAGAACGACGAGACCAAGTTTTAACGACTTGTTTCTTGTCAGTTTCATTTAATTTCTCGATTTTTGTCATCAAGTGTCCATCGACAAATGGTCCTTTTTTCAAGCTGCGAGCCATTTTGGAACCTCCCTTCGTGATTGCACTACGGTCCGATATGAACCGTAGACAACCCCGTTATTTATTTTTACGACGACGTACGATAAATTTATCAGATTTGTTCTTTTTCTTACGTGTCTTGAATCCAAGAGTTGGTTTGCCCCATGGAGACATTGGTGATTTACGTCCGATTGGCGCACGTCCTTCACCACCACCGTGTGGGTGATCGTTAGGGTTCATTACAGAACCACGAACTGTTGGACGGATGCCTTTCCAGCGAGAACGTCCAGCTTTACCAATGTTGATAAGTTCATGCTGTTCGTTACCTACTTGACCGATAGAAGCACGGCAAGCAGATAGAATCATGCGAACTTCTCCAGAGTTAAGACGTACAAGAACGTATTTGCCTTCTTTACCAAGAACCTGAGCAGATGTACCAGCTGAACGTACAAGCTGTCCGCCTTTACCAGGTTTTAATTCAATGTTATGCACAACTGTACCAACAGGGATGTTGATAAGTGGTAGTGCATTACCTACTTTGATGTCAGCTTCTGGACCTGACATGATTTCAGTACCCACTTGAATTCCTTTAGGAGCAAGAATGTAACGTTTTTCTCCGTCTGCATAGTTGACTAGAGCGATGTTAGCTGAACGGTTTGGATCGTATTCAACTGTAGCAACGCGTCCAGGTATACCATCTTTATCGCGTTTAAAATCGATAACACGGTATTGGCGTTTATGTCCGCCACCTTGGTGACGTACAGTCAATTTACCTTGGTTGTTACGTCCGCCTTTTTTGTGAAGGGGAGCAAGCAAGGATTTTTCCGGCTTGTCAGTCGTGATTTCAGCAAAATCTGAAGTTGTCATGCCACGACGTCCATTAGAGGTCGGTTTATACTTTTTAATCGCCATTTTGAATTTCCCTCCTTCTTTTTACAGATAATTAAGCTTCAAAAATTTCGATTTCTTTGCTGTCTGCAGTAAGTTTCACGATCGCTTTTCTGCGACGGCTAGTCATACCAGTGTAGCGTCCGACACGTTTTGATTTACCTTTGTAGTTCATGATGTTGACTTTGTCAACTTTCACACCAAAGATGCTTTCAACCGCGTCTTTCACTTCTGTTTTGTTAGCTCTTACATCAACTTCAAAAGTATATTTCTTTTCAGCCATTAAATCAGCCGAACGTTCAGTAATGACGGGGCGCTTTAGAACATCACGAGGATCTTTCATTATGCAAGCACCTCCTCTACTTTTTCAACCGCTGCTTTTGTAATCAGAAGCTTCTCGTGGTTGACAACGTCTAAAACGTTGATTCCGTTCGCTTCAACTACAGTAACTCCAGGAATGTTGCGAGCAGATAAAGCTACTGCTTCGTTAGCATCCGCAGTTACGATTAAAGCTTTTTTCTCAACAGATAACCCTTTAAGGATAGCTGCCATTTCTTTTGTTTTAGCCGTATCAAGAGTAAGATCTTCAAGAACGATGATATTGTTGTCGTTCACTTTAGAAGACAATACTGATTTGATTGCCAAGCGGCGAACTTTTTTAGGTAATTTATAAGAATAGCTGCGTGGTGTTGGGCCGAATACGACACCACCTCCGCGCCATTGCGGTGAACGGATAGAACCTTGACGGGCACGTCCAGTACCTTTTTGACGCCATGGTTTACGACCTCCGCCGCGTACTTCAGAACGATTTTTTACTTTATGAGATCCTTGACGTAAGGAAGCTCTTTGCATAAGAATAGCGTCGAATACAACACTTTCATTTGGCTCAATTCCAAATACAGAAGCGTTTAATTCGATGTCACCAGCAGTAGAACCGTTTTGGTTGTATAATGCTACTTTTGGCATGATCAATTTCCTCCTTTCCTAAGAGAGTTATTTAGATTTAACAGCACTTTTAACAGTGATTAAAGATTTTTTCGGACCAGGTACGTTACCTTTGATCAAAAGAAGATTGCGTTCTGCATCAACTTTTACGATTTCAAGGTTTTGAACAGTGATTTGCTCTCCGCCCATACGTCCAGGTAATAATTTACCTTTGAATACACGGTTAGGATCTACAGGTCCCATTGAACCAGGACGACGGTGGTAGCGTGAACCGTGAGACATAGGTCCGCGAGATTGTCCGTGGCGCTTGATTGCACCTTGGAAACCTTTACCTTTAGATACTCCTGTTACATCTACAATTTCTCCAGCAGAGAAAATTTCAACCTTGACTTCCTGACCAACTTCATACGCATCCATTTCCACTCCGCGTAATTCTTTTACGAAGCGCTTAGGAGCAGTTTCCGCTTTTGCAACGTGTCCTTTTTCAGGTTTGTTAGAAAGCTTTTCACGCTTGTCGTCAAAACCAAGCTGGATTGCTTCGTAGCCATCGTTTTCAGCTGATTTCTTTTGAAGAACAACGTTCGGAGCAGCCTCAATAACAGTTACCGGAATAAGATCACCATTTTCAGCGAATACTTGCGTCATACCAATTTTTCTTCCTAAGATTCCTTTGGTCATTCGTCACACCTCCTATTAAGATCATTCTATATTTTAGAATTAAAGTTTAATTTCAATATCGACACCAGATGGTAAGTCTAATCGCATGAGTGCATCAACAGTTTGTGGTGTTGGGTTCACAATGTCGATTAAACGTTTATGTGTACGCATTTCAAATTGCTCACGAGAATCTTTGTATTTGTGCACCGCACGCAGGATTGTGTAAACTGATTTTTCAGTTGGCAACGGAATCGGACCAGATACGCTGGCACCAGAACGTTTTGCCGTTTCAACAATCTTCTCTGCAGATTGATCAAGGATTCTATGATCATATGCTTTCAAACGAATACGAATTTTTTGTTTTGCCATTATTTTCCCTCCTTTTCGCCTACTTCACGTTAGACAGTTCTCCGTGAGAAAAACCTGAACACCTTGCCATGGCAAAGCGGCCGGGTGTGTCAGCAACCTCTCACTTCATCGCAGTCAAAGACCAACATACACCATTATACAGAAAATAGACGTATGTTGCAAGACTTATTTAGAATATGCATGATTTGCACACTTTTAGTATTATACATGTGTTTTTCTTATTTATCAAGAAGCGAGTGAATAAGGGAATTTTCTTCTATTATAAGTGGTACACTGCGTGTTTACTCAGAGTATTGGCAAATAATGAAGGCTCCTCGATATGCGGCGTGTGGGCGGAGTTTTTAAAGTAATGCCAGTGCTTTTCAGGAGCTTTAACAAATCGATAATACTGTTTCGATATTTCAGCAGGAACGATCAAATCATGACTGCCTGAAATGAAGAAACACGGTACTTTAATAGAAGAAACTGATTTGAAAGCATCAAAACGATGTAAATCATCAGATAAATTCTTCGCACTGAAACGATGTCCTCTGATGAAACGAGAGGTGTTTTTTATTCCATACTCATTGCCAGCAAGCAATTGACACAATACTGTAAGAATGTGTCGGCGATGATGAGTGAATCCTCCCCTGCTCAATTCAATGCAGACTCGAAAGATGAAATGATGAATCTTCTTGTTCCAAGGTGGCGGGCCAAGTAAACCTAAGGTTAATGATAGAAAGCGATTTGAATTGCATACAGAATGATAGGCCATTTTTTCTTCCAGCTGAGTATTAGTGACCTGACTGATTCCATAGTAAGCGTGAAAAAGATCCGGCCTCTCTTGCAGTACATGAAGAGCCAGCAGCGATCCCCAGGAGTGTCCTGCAAGGTACACTTTTGTTTTTGAAAAATGATCTAAGAGCCATTCAGTAACTTGAATCGTGTCTTTAATGATTTGACTGATTGTCATTGAACTTTGTGGAATTTGTTTAGTATAGGAAAGACCTGAACCCCTTTGATCCCAATTTACAACTGTAAAGTGCTGTTCCAGTTCCCTTTGAAAGTTCCTGATAAATCCGATTTGGGATGCTCCGGGTCCACCATGTAAGAAAAGCAGCAATGGGTTCGATATATCATTTCCATTGATCATGAGCATTTGCTTCGTATTATCGATTCTCAGTTCTTTCATGAAAGAAATTGATGTGTTTTCACTCATAACCCATAGCTCCTCAAATAGAATAAACCTTATTATAAAACAAAAAAGCATAAAAAAAAACGAGACCCAAAGGGCCTCGTTTTCAATATACTATTACTCAGTGATTGTAGAAACAACGCCTGAACCAACAGTACGTCCGCCTTCACGAATAGAGAAACGAGTTCCTTCTTCGATAGCGATTGTAGAGATAAGCTCAACGTTCATTTCAGTGTTATCTCCAGGCATAACCATTTCTACGCCTTCTGGAAGATGGATGATACCAGTTACGTCAGTTGTACGGAAGTAGAACTGAGGACGGTAGTTAGAGAAGAATGGAGTATGACGTCCACCCTCTTCTTTAGAAAGAACGTAAACTTCAGCTTTGAATTTGCTGTGTGGAGTGATTGTACCTGGTTTAGCAAGTACTTGACCACGTTGGATATCTTCACGAGCTACACCGCGAAGAAGGGCTCCAATGTTGTCTCCAGCTTCAGCGTAATCAAGAAGCTTACGGAACATTTCAACACCAGTAACAGTTGTTTTGCTGTTTTCTTCTTGAAGACCGATGATTTCAACTTCGTCACCGACTTTAACTTGTCCGCGTTCTACACGTCCAGTAGCAACTGTTCCACGACCAGTGATTGAGAATACGTCCTCAACTGGCATCATGAATGGTTTTTCAGTGTCACGTTCTGGAGTTGGGATGTACTCATCAACTGCATCCATAAGTTCGAAGATTTTAGCTTCGTACTCAGCATCTCCTTCAAGAGCTTTAAGAGCAGAACCTTTGATAACTGGTACATCATCACCAGGGAAATCATATTCGCTAAGAAGATCGCGAACTTCCATTTCAACTAGTTCAAGAAGCTCTTCGTCGTCTACCATGTCGCATTTGTTTAAGAATACAACGATGTATGGTACACCAACGTTTTTAGAAAGAAGGATGTGCTCACGAGTTTGTGGCATTGGGCCATCAGCAGCAGATACTACTAGGATAGCTCCGTCCATTTGCGCAGCACCAGTGATCATGTTTTTAACATAGTCAGCGTGTCCTGGGCAGTCAACGTGTGCATAGTGACGAGTTTCAGTTTCATATTCAACGTGTGCAGTAGAGATTGTGATACCGCGCTCACGTTCTTCTGGTGCACCATCAATTTGATCGTACGCCATAGCTGTACCTTTACCAGATTTCTTATGAAGTACTGTTGTGATAGCAGCAGTTAAAGTTGTTTTACCATGGTCAACGTGTCCAATTGTACCGATATTGGCATGTGATTTGGAACGGTCGAATTTTTCTTTAGCCATTCTAAAATCCTCCTTAAGAGCTTTTAATTAGTAATGTATAGAGTGATAGGAAGTGAAAGAAAGCTTTCACTTCCTCATCTTACAATAGTAGTTATACTTGAGTTAAGAGGCAAAATCAATTATTCGCCTTTATTTTTTTTGATAATTTCTTCAGCAATGCTCTTCGGCACTTCTTCGTAGTGATCCATGTGCATAGTGAACGTACCGCGACCTTGCGTGTTAGAACGAAGGGCAGTAGCGTAACCGAACATTTCAGCAAGAGGAACCATCGCACGAACAACTTGCGCGTTACCGCGAGCTTCCATACCTTCTACGCGTCCGCGACGAGAAGTAACATCACCCATGATGTCTCCCATGTATTCTTCAGGAATAACCACTTCTACTTTCATGATTGGTTCAAGAAGAACTGGGTTACATTTGCTGACTGCATTTTTCAATGCCATAGATGCAGCAACTTTAAACGCCATTTCGTTTGAGTCAACATCATGGTAAGATCCATCAAAAAGTTTTGCTTTAATGTCGATAAGCGGGAATCCAGCTAATACACCATTTTCAAGTGAATCTTCTAGACCTGCTTGAACAGCTGGGATGTATTCACGAGGAACAACCCCACCGACAATCGCATTTTCGAATTCAAAGCCAGCGCCTTCTTCGTTTGGTTCGAATTCAATCCAAACGTGACCGAACTGACCGCGTCCACCAGACTGACGTACGAATTTACCTTCAACTTTTGCACCGGAACGGAATGTTTCACGGTACGCAACTTGAGGAGCACCAACGTTAGCTTCTACTTTGAATTCACGCTTCATACGATCAACAATGATATCAAGGTGAAGCTCACCCATACCAGAGATGATTGTCTGACCAGTTTCCGGGTTTGTTTGAGTACGGAAAGTTGGATCCTCTTCAGCAAGTTTTGCTAAAGCGATACCCATTTTATCTTGGTCAGCTTTTGATTTAGGCTCAATTGCAACGTCGATAACTGGTTCTGGGAATTCCATTGATTCAAGGATAACTAGATCCTTTTCGTCACATAGAGTATCTCCAGTAGAAGTATCTTTTAGACCTACAGCAGCTGCGATATCTCCTGCATATACAGTAGAGATTTCTTCACGGCTGTTGGCGTGCATTTGAAGGATACGTCCAACACGCTCACGTTTGCCTTTAGTTGAGTTTTTCACGTATGAACCAGAATCAAGTGTTCCAGAGTACACACGGAAGAACGTCAGCTTACCAACGTAAGGGTCAGTCATAACTTTAAATGCTAGTGCAGAGAATGGCTCTTCATCAGAAGAATGACGCTCAATCTCTTCATTTGTATCAGGACGTATACCTTTGATTGCAGCAACGTCTGTTGGTGCAGGAAGGTAGTCAAGAACAGCATCAAGTACTAATTGAACACCTTTGTTTTTGAAGGCAGAACCAACAAGAACAGGGTAGAATTCAACATTTAATGTACCTTTACGGATACCTGCTTTTAACTCGTCAATAGTGATTTCTTCACCCTCAAGGTATTTGTCCATAAGCTCTTCATCAAGCTCACATACAGCTTCAATGAGGCTGTTGCGAAGCTCTTCAGCTTGCTCTTTGTACTCTTCAGGGATTTCTTTCGCGTCAGAACGAGTTCCAAGGTCATCTTCGTAGAAATACGCAACGTTTTCTACTAGATCAATGATACCTTCGAAGTTGTCTTCAGCACCGATCGGCAATTGAATTGCATGAGCGTTAGCTTGAAGACGATCTCTTAAAGTTCCTACAGAGTAAAGGAAGTCTGCACCGATTTTGTCCATTTTGTTAACGAAAACGATACGCGGTACTCCGTAAGTTGTTGCTTGACGCCAAACAGTTTCTGTTTGAGGCTCAACGCCAGACTGTGCGTCAAGTACAGCAACAGCACCATCAAGTACACGAAGAGAACGTTCAACTTCAACTGTGAAGTCTACGTGTCCTGGAGTATCGATGATGTTTACGCGGTATCCTTTCCACTGTGCAGTTGTCGCAGCGGAAGTGATTGTGATACCACGCTCTTGTTCCTGCTCCATCCAGTCCATTTGTGAAGCTCCTTCATGAGTTTCACCAATTTTGTGGATACGACCAGTATAGAACAAGATACGTTCTGTAGTAGTCGTTTTACCGGCATCAATGTGAGCCATGATCCCGATATTACGAGTTTTGTCTAAGGAGAACTCTCTTGCCATTGGGTAATTTCTCCTTCCTTATTGGGAAATTGTGTTTTTTAGTATATAAATCCTACCAACGATAGTGAGCAAATGCTTTGTTTGCTTCAGCCATCTTATGCGTATCTTCACGTTTCTTAACAGCAGCACCAGTGTTGTTAGCTGCGTCAAGGATTTCGTTAGCTAAACGCTCTTCCATCGTTTTTTCTCCGCGAAGACGAGCGTAGTTAACTAACCAGCGAAGTCCAAGAGTAGTACGACGTTCAGGACGAACTTCTACAGGAACTTGGTAGTTCGCACCACCTACACGGCGTGCTTTTACTTCAAGTACAGGCATGATGTTTTTCAATGCTTGTTCGAAAACCTCCATTGCATCATTGCCAGTACGTTCTTTAATGATATCGAATGACTTGTATAGGATTGTTTGAGACTTACCTTTTTTACCGTCGATCATCATTTTGTTGATTAGACGAGATACAAGCTTAGAGTTGTAAATCGGATCAGGTAAAACGTCTCTTTTTGCTACAGGACCTTTACGTGGCATCTGAATATCCTCCCTTCTCAAATTATACGTTTATTCGTTTATTATTTTGCTTTAGGACGTTTCGTACCGTATTTAGAACGGCCTTGCGCACGGTTTTCAACTCCAGCAGTGTCAAGCGCACCACGAACGATGTGGTAACGTACCCCTGGTAAGTCTTTTACACGTCCGCCGCGGATAAGTACAACACTGTGCTCTTGCAGGTTGTGACCGATACCAGGAATGTAGGCAGTAACCTCAATTCCGTTAGTTAAACGAACACGAGCATATTTACGAAGTGCTGAGTTCGGTTTTTTCGGTGTCATTGTACCAACACGAGTACATACCCCGCGTTTTTGTGGAGAAGATACATTAGTGTGCTCTTTTTTAAAGCTGTTGTATCCTTTGTTAAGTGCAGGAGACTTTGAGTTTTCTACTTTACTCACGCGTCCTTTGCGAATTAGCTGATTAATTGTAGGCATGTTTTGTTCCTCCCTTCATTACGTTTTATAACCCACATACCCAGGTGGTTCATCAATAGGCAAAAAACAATGTCTTTACACAAGAATAAATCTCACGCAAAAACAAAAAGTACGTTATAACATAATGGCAACAGCTGCTGCTCCTACTTCAATTCCGCAGGCTTTGCCGAGCTTTTTCATGGATTCAACCATTGAGACAGCAATCCCTTGATCTTTCGCTAGTGTTATTACACTTGACGTAAGAATAGGATCTGCGTCTATTGCAACGACTACTTCCTTTACTGAACCTCGTTTTAGAGCTTTCACTGTTTGCTTCGTACCAATAATAATTGATTTGGCCTGTGATACTTTATCATAAGACATAAACATATCCTCCAAAGTAACAGGTTTATTCGAGCACCTTGGTTATATTATCATTCTAGGAGACGAATGTCAACAAGGTATGACATTTTTTAGTTTCTATCTTCTCATAGAGTGATTTTTTTATTTAAATATGACTGCTGAAAGACTGTTTTGCAGTCTCTCAGCAGCATAATATCAGTTATTCAACCGGAACCATGTCCTCAGTCGATTGAACATTTGAAACAGGTTTTGCTTTTCGGTATTTCATCATTCCAGTACCAGCCGGAACAAGCTTACCGATGATAACATTCTCTTTCAGGCCGAGAAGTTCATCACGCTTACCTTTGATCGCTGCGTCTGTAAGGACACGTGTTGTCTCCTGGAAGGAAGCAGCAGATAAGAATGAATCCGTTTCAAGAGAAGCTTTGGTAATACCGAGTAAGACAGGACGGCCTGTAGCAGGACGTTTGCCTTCCAGCAATACCTTTTTGTTCGCTTCAGTAAATTGGTGAATATCAAGTAATGAGCCAGGAAGCACATCAGTATCACCGGCATCAATCACACGTACTTTACGAAGCATTTGGCGAACCATTACTTCTACGTGTTTATCGCCGATTTCAACACCCTGCATACGGTAAACCTTTTGAACCTCATGAAGAAGATACTCTTGAACAGTAGTCAGGTCAGTCACTTTAAGAAGTTCTTTCGGATCGATTGAACCTTCTGTCAGCACTTGGCCGCGAGTAATTTTATCTCCTTCCGCTACTTTTAAGCGGGAGTTATATGGTGCCGTATAAGAGCGTGTTTCAACTGCGCCTTGAACCACAATTTCCTGCTGTTTGTCGCGAACTTCATTGATTTCAACGACTGTACCGTCGATTTCGGTAATTGTTGCCTGACCTTTTGGATTACGCGCTTCGAAAAGCTCTTGAATACGCGGAAGACCTTGTGTGATATCGTCTCCTGCAACCCCGCCTGTATGGAATGTACGCATTGTTAACTGTGTACCAGGCTCACCGATTGATTGGGCAGCGATGATGCCGACTGCTTCACCGACTTCTACATCGGTACCAGTCGCAAGGTTTCGGCCATAGCATCGTTTACATACACCATGAGGCGTATTACATGTGAAGGCAGAACGGATCCACACTTCTTCAATGCCGGCTTCTACAATTTCAATCGCTTTATCCTCATCAATCAGTTCGTTTTCGTTTACAAGCACTTCACCTGTTTCAGGATGTTTCACTTGTTTTCTTGCAAAACGGCCGATTAAGCGTTCTTCTAAGCGCTCAATGATTTCAGTGCCTTCTCTAAGCGGTTGAGCAAGGATGCCTCGGTCAGTTCCACAATCAGTTTCACGAATGATAACATCCTGTGCAACGTCAACAAGACGGCGTGTAAGGTAACCTGAGTCAGCAGTTTTAAGGGCGGTATCGGCAAGACCTTTACGCGCACCGTGAGTGGAGATAAAGTACTCCAATACTGTCAGACCTTCACGGAAACTAGATTTGATTGGTAACTCAATGATACGTCCAGCCGGGTTGGCCATCAGGCCGCGCATTCCGGCAAGCTGAGTAAAGTTAGACGCGTTACCACGGGCACCAGAGTCACTCATCATGTAGATCGGGTTGAGCTCATCAAGTGATTTCATCAGTTTGCCTTGGATAACATCTTTTGCAGAACTCCAGATAGAGATGACTCTCTCATAGCGTTCTTCTTCAGTGATCAGACCACGGCGGAACTGCTTCATAACGTTATCAACTTTGCCTTGTGCTTCTTCAAGAATTTCTTGTTTATCATCGAGAACGACGATGTCAGAAACCCCAACTGTAATACCAGCTTTTGTTGAATATCTGAAACCTAGGTTTTTCATGCGGTCAAGCATTTTAGACGTTTCCGTAATGTGGAATCGTTTAAAGATTTCCGCGATGATTTTACCCAGAATACCTTTTTTAAACGGTGCATTGATTGGCTGCTGTGCGATGGCAGCTTTTACATCGGCACCTTTTTCTAAGAAGAAACGGTCAGGTGTTTTCTCTTCAATGTTGCTCTTCGTTGGTTCATTCATGTAAGGGAATGATTCTGGAAGAATTTCATTGAAGACCAGTTTACCGACAGTTGTAATTAACAATTTTGAGCGCTGCTCTTCGGTAAATGTCACGTTCTTAAGGGAGTTCGCTGCAACAGCCACTCTCGTATGAAGATGAACATATCCGTTTTGATAAGCAAGAAGCGCTTCATCCGTATTCTTGAAGACCATACCTTCACCGACAGCACCGGCACGCTCTAGAGTCAGGTAATAGTTACCCAGTACCATATCCTGAGACGGTGTTACAACCGGTTTACCATCTTTAGGGTTCAAGATGTTTTGAGCGGCAAGCATCAAGATGCGTGCTTCAGCTTGAGCTTCTGCAGATAATGGTACGTGAACCGCCATTTGGTCACCGTCAAAGTCAGCGTTATAAGCTGTACATACGAGCGGGTGAAGACGGATTGCGCGTCCTTCAACAAGTGTTGGTTCAAACGCTTGGATACCTAATCTGTGAAGCGTAGGGGCACGGTTCAGAAGTACCGGATGCTCCTTGATAACTGATTCTAGTACATCCCATACTTCAGGCTGTACGCGCTCAATTTTACGTTTCGCACTCTTAATGTTGTGAGCAAGACCCTTTTCAACAAGCTCTTTCATAACGAAAGGTTTGAAAAGTTCGAGCGCCATTTCCTTCGGTAATCCGCATTGGTACATTTTCAAATGAGGACCAACGACGATTACAGAACGTCCGGAGTAATCGACACGTTTACCAAGAAGGTTTTGACGGAAACGTCCTTGCTTCCCTTTCAGCATATGAGAAAGAGATTTTAATGGTCTGTTACCAGGACCTGTTACAGGGCGTCCGCGACGGCCGTTGTCAATTAAAGCATCGACAGCCTCTTGAAGCATACGCTTTTCGTTTTGAACGATAATGCTAGGCGCACCAAGGTCTAAAAGGCGTTTCAAACGATTGTTACGGTTGATGACACGACGATAAAGGTCGTTCAAATCAGAAGTCGCAAAACGTCCGCCATCAAGCTGAACCATCGGTCTGAGCTCAGGAGGAATAACAGGAAGCACATCTAGGATCATCCAAGAAGGCTTGTTTCCTGAGTTACGGAAGGCTTCTAACACTTCAAGGCGTTTGATCGCACGAGTACGACGCTGTCCTTGAGATGTTTTCAGCTCTTCTTTTAACATATCAACTTCTTTTACAAGATCGATATCTTGAAGAAGTTTATGAATCGCTTCAGCACCCATAGATGCTTGGAACTTATTGCCGTACTTATCAAGATACGCACGGTATTCCTTTTCAGATAGAAGCTGTTTCTTTTCAAGCGGTGTATTTGCCGGATCAGTTACAACATAAGAAGCAAAGTAAATAACTTCTTCCAATGCACGAGGCGACATATCCAACACAAGACCCATACGGCTTGGAATACCTTTGAAATACCAAATGTGGGAAACTGGGGCAGCCAGTTCAATGTGCCCCATTCTCTCACGACGGACTTTAGCCCGTGTTACTTCAACTCCGCAGCGGTCACAAACTACGCCTTTATAACGAACTCGCTTGTACTTCCCGCAATGACATTCCCAGTCCTTAGTCGGTCCGAAAATGCGTTCGCAGAATAGACCGTCCTTTTCAGGTTTTAACGTACGATAGTTTATCGTTTCAGGCTTTTTCACTTCACCAAAAGACCATGAACGGATTTTATCCGGTGAAGCAAGACCGATGTTCATATACTCAAAATTGTTCACATCTAGCAAGGGGCCTACCTCCCTTTTTATCTTCGGATTAACCGATGTCACTTGCCTTTATAACTAGAGATTATTCTTTTGTTACTACATCGCGTTCAACGTCTGCAGATGCTGTTTCTTCCGGCTCTTCATCACCTGATAACGCCAGGCCGTCAGCTTGTTTTGCATCTTCTTCGTCTTCTAAATCTCTCATTTCTATTTCTTCTTCATCGCTAGAAAGGATTTTCACATCCATACCTAAACTTTGAAGTTCTTTAATTAATACTTTGAATGATTCCGGAACACCAGGTTCAGGAACGTTGTCGCCTTTAACGATGGCTTCGTATGTTTTCACACGTCCAACCACGTCATCAGACTTAACAGTCAGAATCTCTTGAAGAGTGTACGCTGCACCGTAAGCTTCAAGTGCCCAAACCTCCATCTCACCAAAACGCTGTCCGCCAAATTGAGCTTTACCGCCAAGAGGCTGCTGCGTAACAAGTGAGTAAGGACCTGTAGAGCGTGCATGAAGTTTATCGTCAACCATGTGAGCCAGTTTAATCATGTACATGATACCAACAGATACACGGTTATCAAACGGCTCTCCGGTACGTCCGTCGTAAAGAACAGTTTTAGCGTCACGAGACATTCCGGCTTCTTCAAGTGTTTCCCAAACATCCTCTTCACGCGCTCCGTCAAATACCGGTGACGCAATGTGGATGCCGAGGTAACGAGCGGCCATACCCATGTGAAGCTCTAATACCTGCCCGATGTTCATACGTGATGGTACGCCCAGCGGGTTAAGCATGATATCAATTGGTGTGCCGTCAGGAAGATAAGGCATATCTTCTTCAGGAAGAATCTTAGAGATAACACCTTTGTTACCGTGACGACCGGCCATTTTATCCCCTTCAGAAATTTTACGTTTCTGAACGATATATACGCGCACTAACTGGTTTACACCTGGAGGAAGTTCGTCTCCGTCCTCACGGTTGAATACTTTAACATCGTGAATAATTCCGCCGCCGCCGTGAGGCACACGAAGAGAAGTATCACGAACCTCGCGGGCTTTTTCACCAAAGATGGCGTGAAGAAGGCGCTCTTCTGCAGTAAGTTCTGTTACACCCTTAGGCGTTACTTTACCAACAAGAAGATCTCCGTCTTTTACTTCTGCCCCGATACGGATAATTCCACGGTCATCAAGATTGCGAAGCGCATCTTCACCGACGTTTGGAATATCGCGAGTGATTTCTTCAGGCCCAAGTTTTGTATCACGTGCTTCTGATTCATATTCCTCAATGTGAATAGATGTATAAACATCATCTTTCACAAGGCGTTCACTCATGATGATGGCATCCTCATAGTTGTAGCCATCCCATGTCATAAAGCCGACCATTACGTTACGGCCAAGCGCAAGTTCACCAAGCTCCATAGAAGGACCGTCAGCAAGGATTTCTCCTTTTACCACTTCATCGCCGACACTTACGATCGGACGCTGGTTGTAGCAAGTACCTTGGTTAGAGCGGACAAATTTCAGCAAGCTGTATTTATCCAGATTTCCTTTTACTTTTTGGCCGTCTACATCTTCATAGCGGCGAACCCAAACGTTTTTCGCTTCTACACGTTCAACGATACCAGGGTGTTTACAAATAACAGCGGCACCAGAGTCTTTACCTGATACGTATTCCATACCAGTTCCTACAAATGGCGCTTCCGGCTGCATCAAAGGCACAGCCTGACGCTGCATGTTCGCTCCCATTAGGGCACGGTTCGAGTCATCGTTTTCTAGGAACGGGATACATGCTGTCGCAGCAGAAACTACCTGCTTAGGCGATACATCCATGTAATCAACACGGTTTCTAGGAACAACGGTGTTTTCTCCGCGGAAACGGGCTACAATGCTGTCGTCAACAAACGCACCTTCGTCATCGAGTCGTGCATTTGCCTGAGCGACAACGTAGTTATCTTCTTCATCAGCAGTTAAGTAATCGATTCTTGGCGTCACTTTTCCTGTTTCAGGATCAACGCGGCGATATGGCGTTTCAATAAAGCCAAAACGGTTTACTTTTGCATATGATGATAGTGAGTTGATCAAACCGATGTTCGGCCCCTCTGGCGTTTCAATCGGACACATACGGCCATAGTGGGAGTAGTGAACGTCACGCACTTCCATTCCGGCACGCTCACGTGTTAATCCGCCCGGTCCAAGAGCCGACAGACGGCGCTTATGTGTTAATTCAGCAAGCGGGTTCGTCTGGTCCATGAATTGAGAAAGCTGAGAGCTTCCAAAGAACTCTTTAATGGACGCAATAACAGGACGAATATTGATCAGCTGCTGAGGTGTAATTGTATTCGTATCTTGAATTGACATTCTCTCACGAACCACACGCTCCATACGGCTTAAACCGATACGGAATTGGTTCTGGAGAAGTTCACCTACAGAACGTAAACGGCGGTTTCCAAGATGGTCAATATCATCTGTGTCGCCTACTCCGTGCAGCAAGTTGAAGAAGTAGCTGATAGAAGAAATAATATCAGCAGGTGTAATGTTTTTAATCTCTTCTTCAACGTAAGCATTGCCGATGACATTAATAACCTGTTCTCCTTCTTGATCAGTAGGAGCAAAGATTTTAATGGATTGAAGCGTTACTTCGTCCTCAACAACACCGCCGTTCGGATACAGCTTTCTGAAGCCGATTCCGTTTTCTAAGTATGGCAGTACTTTATCAAGTGTTCTTCTATCAAGAATCTGACCTTTTTCAGCCAGGATTTCTCCTGTTTCAGGATCAACAAGCGTTTCAGCAAGTCTCTGATTAAAGAGGCGATTTTTAATATGAAGCTTTTTATTAATTTTATAGCGTCCTACATTGGCAAGATCGTATCGTTTCGGATCAAAGAAACGAGAATCAAGCAAGCTCTTCGCATTTTCCACTGTAGGCGGCTCTCCAGGACGGAGGCGCTCGTAGATTTCAAGCAGCGCTTTATCGCTGTTTTCTGTGTTATCTTTATCAAGCGTATTTCGCAGGTATTCGTTTTCTCCTACGAGATCAAGAATCTCTTGATCGGAGCCGAAGCCGAGAGCACGCAAAAGAACCGTAACCGGCAACTTACGTGTGCGATCAATGCGTACATAAACAACATCTTTCGCATCAGTTTCGTATTCTAACCATGCGCCACGGTTTGGAATGACAGTTGCGGTAAAACCTTTTTTACCGTTTTTGTCTACTTTACCACTGAAATATACACTTGGAGACCGAACAAGCTGGGAAACGATAACGCGTTCCGCACCGTTTATGATAAAAGTACCTGTATCTGTCATAATAGGGAAATCACCCATGAAGACATCTTGGTCTTTTACCTCTCCAGTTTCTTTGTTAATTAAACGAACCTTCACTCTTAGCGGAGCTGAGTAAGTCACATCACGTTCTTTTGATTCCTCTACTGGATATTTAGGCTCCCCTAAACTGTAATCAATGAACTCAAGAGAGAGGTTACCAGTGAAATCCTCAATTGGCGATATGTCTTGAAACATCTCTCTAAGACCCTCATCAAGAAACCACTGATAAGAAGAGGTTTGAATTTCAATGAGATTTGGTAATTCTAACACTTCGCTAATGCGAGCATAGCTTCTGCGCTGGCGGTGTCGTCCATACTGAACTAGTTGACCTGTCAACTGATTCACCCCTCAAATCATGCGTATTATATGTGTAATAAGCATCTCTTTCAAAGAAAGAAAACACTTTTACAAGACAAAAGAAAAAAGGGTTTCTAATTAAGAAAACCACATCCAAAAACAAATACCGATTTTATTAGCATTTCCATACTTGTATAATTTATACATAGATATTGACATTTCAACATATCAATCTAAATATATACATTGGCATTTTATAATATTAACATAGCCAAAATACCGAGTCAAACTTTTTTTGCTTTTATGATATAATAGCCTTTCTTTTTTTGAACGACAGAAACTTCTTCGAACAGTTCCTCAAGCTTTTCAATGGCAGAAGGCGCACCTTGTTTTTTCTGTATGACGATCCACAATTCACCTGAAGCTTTTAAGTGTTCAGCGCTTTTCTCAAAGATAGCATGGACAACTTTTTTTCCGGCTCGGATTGGGGGATTTGTAAGAATAGAAGCAAATGTTTGAGCAGAGTCTACGTTTGAAAACAAATCGCTTTGGTAAATCTCAACGTTTGTTATCCCGTTTTGTTCTGCATTTTCATTTGATAACTCTACGGCTCTTTCATTAACATCAATCATGTGGATGGTCCGGTCTTTAAAGTCACTAGCCAGCGATAATCCAATCGGGCCATAGCCGCAGCCTACATCTAAAAAGCTGCCCTCAACTTCAGGCTCTTCAAAAGATTCGACCAGCAGGCGTGAGCCAAAATCGACTTCTTTTTTAGAAAAAACACCGCTGTCACTGGTAAACGTAAACTCCTTGTTTCGAAGCCTAAAAGACCATGTTTGTTTGTTGCTTTTTACTGAAGGTTTTTCTGAATAATAGTGCTCACTCATTATTAGAACCTCCTTTTTTTCATTACTTAAAGAATGGCAAAGAAAAAGCCCGCCTCATAAAAGCGAGCTTCCCCTACAGGCAATTGAAGATTACTTAACTTCTACAGAAGCGCCAACTTCTTCAAGTTTAGCTTTAAGCTCTTCAGCTTCTTCTTTAGCAATACCTTCTTTAAGAGGTTTTGGAGTGTTGTCAACAAGTTCTTTAGCTTCTTTCAAGCCAAGACCAGTGATTTCACGTACAACTTTGATAACTTTGATTTTTTGTGAACCTGCACCAGCAAGGATAAGGTCGAATTCGCTTTGCTCTTCAGCAGCTCCGCCAGCAGCAGCTCCGCCAGCTACAGCTACAGGAGCAGCAGCAGTTACGCCAAATTCTTCTTCGATTGCTTTTACTAGGTCGTTCAATTCAAGTACAGTTGCTTCTTTAACGGAAGCAATGATTTCTTCGATATTTAAAGCCATTTGTAATTCCTCCATTTTGTTTTGATTTTTAAAAACTGATTAGATTAAGCGCCTTGTTCTTCCTTTTGATCTGCCACAGCTTTTGCAGCAAGAGCAAGGTTACGAACTGGAGCTTGAAGTACGCTAAGCAACATAGAAAGTAAGCCTTCGCGTGATGGAAGTTCAGCAAGAGCTTTCACTTCTTCAACAGTAGAAACTTTACCTTCGATAACGCCAGCTTTGATTTCAAGAGCTTCATGCTGTTTAGCAAACTCGTTAATAACTTTAGCTGGAGCGACAACATCCTCAGTACTGAATGCAATTGCATTCGGTCCAGTTAAGACATCATTCAAACCATCAAGTTCAGCTTGTTCAACCGCACGGCGAGTCATTGTGTTTTTGTAAACTTTGAACTCAACGTTAGCTTCACGAAGCTGTTTACGAAGTTCTGTTACTTCAGAAACGTTAAGTCCGCGGTAATCAACGATGATCGTTGATTTGCTTTCTTTTAATTTAGAAGTAATTTCTTCAACAACAACTTTTTTTGTTTCAATTGCGCTGCTCATGGTTACACCTCCTGTAGATTCTTGTGTAACACTTATACCGTCAGGTGATCACGACTGAGAAACGGATTCCATATAAAAAGCCTCCATGAGACATGGAGGCTGTATATACAAGCATACGTAACGTAATAGCTGTGATAATATACACCTCGGTAGGATATTAAGCTGTTAAGCCCCTACTGTCTACGGTATAAATGATATATTATATTTTACAACATTTTGAATCATATCAGAATGTTGATGTCATGTCAAATATTATTTTACGTTGAAAGTTGATGCGTCTACTTTGACACCAGGTCCCATAGTAGAAGTTACAGCAACGTTTTTCACGTAAACACCTTTTGCTGCAGCAGGTTTTGCTTTCAGGATTGTATCATACATTGTTGTGAAGTTCTCAACAAGTTTTTCATCCTCGAAAGAAACTTTACCGATAGGAACATGGATATTTCCAGCTTTATCTACGCGGTATTCAACTTTACCAGCTTTGATTTCGCCGATTGCTTTTTCAACTTCGAAAGTAACTGTACCAGTTTTAGGGTTTGGCATTAAACCTTTTGGTCCAAGCACACGACCGATTTTACCAACTTCACCCATCATGTCAGGTGTAGCTACGATTACATCGAAATCGAACCAGCCTTGTTGAATTTTGTTGATGTAGTCAGTATCTCCAACGTAATCTGCACCAGCAGCTTCAGCTTCTTTCGCTTTTTCGCCTTTTGCGAAAACGAGAACGCGCTGAGTTTTACCAGTTCCGTTTGGAAGCACAACTGCTCCGCGGATTTGCTGGTCGTTTTTACGAGGGTCAACCCCTAGACGGAATGCAACTTCAACTGTAGCGTCGAATTTAGCTGTGTTTGTTTTTTTAACGAGAGCTACTGCTTCAGAAACATCGTAAGCTTTCGCACGATCTACAAGCTTAGCAGCTTCTGCGTACTTTTTACCTTTTTTAGCCATTTTAAAATTTCCTCCTTATGTGGTTATAGCGGAATAACCTCCCACGAATAAGGGTTGCGAACTTGTGAAAACTCGCAACCCGACAAGAAACAAATTAATCCTCGATTACAATACCCATACTGCGTGCAGTACCTTCAACCATGCGCATTGCCGCTTCAACGTCTGCTGCGTTTAAGTCAGGCATTTTCGTTTCAGCGATTTCGCGTACTTTATCGCGCTTAACGGTTGCCACTTTATTACGGTTTGGTTCACCAGAACCAGACTCAATTCCAGCTGCTTTTTTAAGCAATACTGCAGCAGGTGGAGTTTTTGTAATAAATGTAAATGAACGGTCTTCGTAAACCGAAATTTCAACAGGAATGATTAAACCAGCTTGGTCAGCTGTACGAGCGTTAAACTCCTTACAGAATCCCATGATATTAACACCGGCTTGACCTAGTGCAGGTCCAACTGGCGGCGCTGGGTTAGCTTTTCCAGCAGGAATTTGCAATTTTACAACTTTTACTACTTTTTTAGCCACGAGACACACCTCCTTAAGTCCGTGATGTGGTAATAGGGTAAACCCTCCCACTCAAGGTTTCATTCTTTATATGAATGATGAAATATCAAGCTAGCTGCCTTGGATAAGTCCAAGACGTACCTTTGCTATATTATCATTTATATATAGCAATTTCAAGTTTTTTCACATTACAATTTGTCGATCTGGGTAAATTCCAGCTCAACTGGCGTTTCACGGCCGAACATATTAACGAAAACTTTAACCTTGCTTTTATCGTAGTCAATCTCTTCAATTGATCCAGTAAAGTTGGCAAAAGGTCCGTCTATCACTTTCACTGTCTCTTTTAATTCAAAATCAATGTCAGTTTTGCGTTCGTCCATACCCATTCTCTTCAGAATGGTTTCTGCTTCGCCAGGAAGAAGCGCCGTCGGTTTTGAACCAGAGCCGGCGGAACCTACGAATCCAGTAACACCAGGTGTGTTACGGACAACATACCAAGAATCATCCGTCATGACGATTTCAACAAGGACATAACCAGGGAATACTTTCTTTTTAACGACTTTTTTCTTGCCGTTTTTGATATCTGTCTCTTCTTCTTCAGGTACGACTACACGAAAAATCTTATCCTGCATCCCCATTGATTCAACACGTTTTTCCAAGTTGGCTTTTACTTTGTTCTCATAACCAGAGTACGTGTGAACAACATACCAATTCTTTTCCATTCTCTTCAGGACTGTCCAGTCCTTCCCTCCCCGCATTTGGTTTTAGTGTACTACCATAACGCTTCATGCAAAAAATAGGCGGTAAGCCTATGATAACTTTCATTTTTAACCCACAATAAAAAACCCGCTGAACGGGTTTTGGCAAGTGATATTATGATCTATTATAGCACGTATTGCTGATCATTATTCAACTATTAAACGAATTAATTGAGAAATTCCTGTGTCAAGGAGGGCAAAAAAGATAATAAAAAAGATAACCGTTGAAATAACCGTGATGGTATAGCGAGTTAACTCTTTTCCTTTAGGCCAGCTTACCTTTTTCATTTCTTTCCCAACATCTTTAAAGAATCTCATAATACGCATGTAAAAGACCTCCACAATTTAAAAGCGCAAACACTATTTTGTTTCAAGATGAGCTGTATGTGAATTGCAAGTACTGCAGTATTTCTTTACTTCTAATCGCTCAGCCGCTGATGCAGAGCTCTTCATTGTCGTATAATTACGGTTTCCGCATGTCTTGCATGCTAACGTAATCTTTTTTCTCATGTCATTACACCTTTTTCTAAATAGACATTAGTTCTTATCTTAAGTAACATATCATAGTCGGAAAAATACTGTCAATATACCATAAATACCTATTACAAACTGATCTCACGAATTTCCAGGTACTTCTCCAGCTTGCGTTTCACTCGCTGAAGAGCGTTATCGATCGATTTCACATGGCGGTTCAGCTCATCTGAAATCTCTTGATAGCTTCTTCCGTCTAGATATAATACAAGTACTTTTCTCTCTAAATCACTTAAAAGTTCTCCCATTTTCATTTCTATATCATCAAATTCTTCCTGATTGATAATCATTTCTTCTGGGTTTAATGTTTTCGCTCCCGAAATAACATCAAGCAGCGTTCGGTCTGATTCTTCATCAAAAATCGGTTTATCTAATGAGACGTAGGAATTCAAAGGAATGTGTTTCTGGCGAGTAGCTGTCTTTATTGCGGTAATAATTTGGCGGGTAATACATAATTCTGCGAAAGCTTTGAAAGAGGTAAGCTTGTCCTCTTTGAAGTCACGAATAGACTTATAGAGGCCTATCATTCCTTCCTGAACAATATCTTCTCTGTCCGCACCTATTAAAAAATAGGATCTTGCTTTTGCACGAACAAAGTTTCGGTACTTCGTAATCAAGTAATCTAACGCATCACTGTCCCCAACATGAACCTTTTCAATGACCTGCTCGTCCTCCAACTGGCAAAACTGCTCTTTGTTGAATTTTCCCTTGTTGTTCTGTAGATTCACTCCGATCCCCCCGGCGCACGTAGATAGAAATATTATACATTATTGGACAAAAAAGCGTCAACTTAATCTAAGTCGCCCCTCCGCCATTTTTCAAACGTTTTCAAAACCTCTTCCGATAAAGCAATTTTACCCGCTGGCTTTTCGGAAGTGATCTTTCTTACCCGCCTTTCGATTCGCCTTTCGATTGCTTCTACCTCTCTCAAGAGCTCACGGGCTGATTTTCGCAATGCCCCCTGTCCGAAAATCGCCCACTGCTCAGTGTAGTCAGAGGTCGCAACATGAATTTGAGTCGAAATGTTATTCAGAGCCTGTGCCAGCTTTTCTATCCGCTCATCCGCAGTCTCATTCTCTTTTGTGAAAATCACTTCAACTCTGTGATTGGTCTGTTTTTTCTCAAGCCCCTTCACAAGATGTGCGTCAAATACGACAATAACCCTGTTTCCTGTATACGATTGATATTCAGCCATTTTCTGAATCAGTACGTCTCTCGCCTCTTCAAAACTGTTCGCCTTTAAATCCTTCAGCTGCGGCCAGGCTCCAATCATGTTGTATCCGTCTACTAACAGGATATCCATTAATCATTATTCTCCCAGAGGATTTCGTTTCCGGTAGACTTCATACATCAAAAGCCCCGCCGCTACAGACGCATTGAGTGAAGTAACTTTACCGGCCATCGGGAGTTTAATAAGAAAATCACATTTTTCTTTAATCAGGCGTCCCATTCCTTTTCCTTCACTTCCGATGACGAGAGCCAAAGGCATGCCGCCGTCCATTGTGCGGTAATCCTCCCGCGCGGATGCATCCGTTCCGACAACCCAGATTCCCCGCTCTTTCATTTCCTCTAGTGTTCGCGCCAAATTAGTGACCTTTGCTACTGGAATATGCTCAATTGCGCCTGTTGAAGCCTTCGCCACCGTAGTTGTCAGACCGACAGCTCTGCGTTTTGGAATCACAATGCCATGGGCGCCGACTGCATCGGCTGTTCTCATAATTGAACCGAGATTATGAGGGTCCTCAAGCTCGTCCAGAATGAGAAAGAAAGGCTGTTCATTTCTTTCCTCTGCCGCTTTATATAAGTCGTCCAGTTCCGCGTACTCATATGCTGCGACCTGTGCCACTACGCCTTGATGCTGCCCTGTAACCATTTGGTCGAGTTTTTTTCTGGGGACGTATTGAATGGTGATGCCCTGCTTTTTCGCAAGCTCAATCACCTGCTGTGCTTGTCCTTTTACGGTGTTTTCCGCCATCCACAGCTTATACAGCTTACGATCTGATTTTAACGTCTCGATCACTGCATTTTTTCCTATGACGTAATCATGTTGCTCACTCATTTGTTTTCCTCCCTGACCGTCCCGAATTGTATAACTTCAGCAACAAGCTGATTCAGTCTTTCTTCTTTTTTCTCAAGAAAAAGATAGCCCAGCAGTGCTTCAAATGCTGTACTATAGCGGTACGTCTGAACATCTGTATTTTTAGGTATCGTTCCCGACTTGGCATTTCTGCCTCTTTTCAGCACCGCTTCCTCTTCTTCCGTGAAAAATGATTGATTCCGCAGAAAGAAAAGGATCTCAGCCTGTGACTTTGCCGATACGATCCGACTTGATTTTTTGTGAAGATCATTTGGTTTGGTAAATCCCTGCTTAAGCAGGTGATGCCTCACATAAACTTCAAAAATGGCATCACCTATATAAGCAAGCGCAAGACCGTTAAGCTGCTTTGAATCTTTTATCGTTTCAAAATCAAGCATCCGTTATTCTCCCCGTTTCCAGCGAGTGCCTTGAGCCGTATCTTCAAGAATGATATTCATGCTTTTCAGCTGGTCGCGGATCTGGTCTGACAGAGCAAAATCACGATTGCGGCGCGCTTCATTTCTTTTTTCAATCAAATCTTCAATCTCTTGATCCAGAAGCTCCTGCTCACCCAGTGAGAAACCGAGGACAGAAACAATTCGGTCAAACATGTCAATAAACGCTGTAATCACATGATCTGCCGTATGATCTTCCTGAAGATAATAGTTCGCATTTTTCGCCAAATCGAACAAAACAGAAATGGCATTCGCTGTATTAAAATCATCATCCATTGCTTCTTCAAATGCTGTTCGATGTTCTTCAATCTTTGCAACCCATTTATCATCATCTTCTGTTAAATTCGTGCTGCTGTTTAAACGGTGCTGAAGGTTGCTGTACGCTGTTTTCAACCGGTTAAACGCGCTCTTTGTGTTCTCCAGAAGCTCTTCTGAATAGTTGATGGGGTGACGATAATGAACAGACAGCATAAAGAATCTGAGCAGCTGCGGATCATGCTGTTTAATAATGTCATGCACAAGCACAAAGTTGCCGAGTGATTTTGACATTTTTTCATTATCGATATTGATATAGCCATTATGAAGCCAGTATTTCGCAAATGTTTTGCCAGTCAGCGCTTCAGATTGTGCAATTTCATTTTCATGGTGAGGGAAGGTTAAATCCTGGCCGCCTGCATGGATATCAATCTGATCACCTAAGTACTTTTTCACCATAGCAGAGCATTCAATGTGCCAGCCCGGACGTCCTTTCCCCCAAGGGCTATCCCAGGAGATTTCTCCTTCTTTAGCCGCTTTCCACAGAGCGAAATCAAGAGCATCTTCTTTTTTCTCGCCAACTCGGATGCGTGCGCCCGATCTCAATTCATCAATCGATTGCTGCGAAAGCTTTCCATATCCCTCAAATGCTCTTGTTTTGAAATACACATCTCCTTCAGATTCATAAGCATAGCCCTTTTTCACCAGCTGATCTATGAAATCAATAATTGCGTCCATGTTTTCCATGACGCGCGGATGAAGGTCTGCTTTTCTGCAGCCAAGAGCGCCCACATCTTCAAAGTATGCCTTAATAAAACGCTCAGAAATGGTTGGAACATCTTCACCGAGTTCATTTGCCGCTTTAATTAATTTATCATCTACATCTGTGAAGTTAGAGACATACTGGACATCGTAGCCTTTATACTCCAAATAGTTTCGTATCGTGTCATAAACGATGGCCGGACGGGCATTCCCTATATGAATATAATTGTAAACCGTCGGTCCGCACACGTACATTTTCACTTTCCCCTCTTCAAGAGGAACGAATGTTTCCTTCTGTCTGGTCAATGTATTATAAAGAGTGATTGTCATTTTTGATTAATCCTTTCTTTTCTGTCTTCAAGTTCCGCCTTCAGCTCTAAAATCTGCAGTTCCAAAGACTTAAATCGGTCAGCAACAGGATCGGGTAAATCCTGATGGTTTAGATCCCGTTTGATTTTCTTGCCGTTTTGAACGACAACCCTTCCCGGGATGCCGACAACTGTGGAGTAGTCCGGAACATCGTGCAGCACAACTGAACCAGCCCCTATTTTGGAGCCTTCACCGACAGTAATCGAACCGAGCACTTTAGCACCTGTTGCTATCAATGCGTCATCTTTAATTGTCGGATGCCTTTTTCCCCTTTCTTTCCCCGTTCCTCCAAGGGTAACTCCCTGAAAAACGGTTACGTTATTGCCAATTTCACATGTCTCCCCAATGACAACCCCCATCCCATGGTCTATGAAAAATCTTCTTCCGATCGTAGCCCCTGGGTGGATTTCAATTCCTGTAAAAAATCGGCTCACCTGAGATATAAGGCGTGCAAGGAAATAAAATTTTCGTTTATATAAAGCATGTGCAATCCGATGCGCCCATATAGCATGTAAACCGGAATAAGTTAAAATCACTTCAAAATAACTTCGTGCTGCAGGATCTTGATCGAACACCGTATCAATGTCTTCTTTGAACATTTTAAAAAACACATGCTTCCCCCCATTCTACACGCTATCCTCTATCTATTTCCTCTAGACACCAATAAAAAAAGCGCCTCTGCATGTAAACATGACAGAGACGCTTTAACCGCGCGGTTCCACTCTGTTTGAAAAGCAGACTCCTGCTCTCCCAACTTCAGCCTGTAACGGCGGCGGCCGCCTTTGAATACTGATTTCGAAAAACGTTCTTCAAAGGTCTTAAGGGCGCACTTCTAAAACCCGACTCTGGGATCTCTCTCAGCCAATGAAGATCCTTTCTGTATTGGTCTAAAGCTTTATACTCTTCCCTGTCAACAATCATCTATTTAGATATTTTTCAATCGCTGAATTGCAGATTCTTTTCCGATCAGTTCAATTGATTGCGGAAGCTCAGGACCGTGAGTTTGGCCTGTTACAGCAACACGGATCGGCATAAACAGCTTTTTCCCTTTATGACCTGTTTCTTTCTGCACTGCTTTGATAGAAGCTTTGATCTGGTCCGGAGTGAACTCCTCTAGCTCTTCAAGCTTCGCAGCGAATGTGCTAAGCACTTCAGGCACCTGCTCTTCTTCTAGAACAGCTTTTGCTTCTTGATTATACTCGATCTCATCCGTAAAGAACAAATCAGTCAGCTCAACAATTTCTGCACCGTAGCTCAATTGCTCATGATATAGAGAAATCAGTTTGCGAACCCATTCTTGTTCTTCAGGAGAAAGCTCATTGCCAACTTTGCCGGCTTTTTGAAGATGCGGAAGCGTAAGCTCAACAACCTGATCAAGATCCAATTTTTTCACATATTGGTTGTTGACCCATTTTAGCTTATGCATATCAAACAGAGCTGGTGATTTAGATAACCGGTTTACATCAAAAATGTCAATAAACTCTTCTTTTGTGAAAAGCTCTTCTTCTCCCACCGGCGACCAGCCCAGCAGGCCAATAAAGTTAAACAGTGCTTCCGGCAAGTAGCCAAGCTCTTTATATTGCTCAATGAATTGGATAATGGATTCATCACGTTTGCTGAGCTTTTTACGGCTCTCATTTACAATCAGCGTCATGTGGCCGAACTGAGGAATATCCCATCCAAATGCTTGATAGATCATGATCTGCTTTGGTGTATTCGAAATATGATCCTCACCGCGCAGCACGTGCGTCATTTTCATTAGATAGTCATCCACAGCTACTGCAAAGTTATAAGTCGGCGTGCCGTCTTTTTTCACAATAACAAAGTCGCCGATGCCATCAGATTCGAAAGAAATTTCACCTTTTACAATATCATTGAACGCAATGATTTTTCCTTCAGGGACGCGGAAACGAATACTCGGCTTTCTGCCCTCTGCAAGGAATTTTTCCTGTTCTTCCTGAGTCAGATCTCTGTGCTTTCCGGAATAACGCGGCATCTCTCCGCGGGCAATCTGCTCTTCACGTTCTTTTTCAAGTTCTTCTTCCGTACAGAAACATTTATAAGCAAGCCCTTTTTCAAGCAGCTCTTCATAGTAAACCTTATAGATATCGTTACGCTCGGACTGACGGTATGGGCCGTAATCTCCGCCGACATCCACACTCTCATCCCAGTCGATGCCAAGCCATTTTAAATAGTTAAGCTGGCTTTGTTCTCCGCCCTCAATGTTGCGTTTTTTATCCGTGTCCTCAACACGAATAATAAACTTACCACCTTGGTTGCGGGCAAATAAATAATTAAAAAGCGCCGTTCTGGCATTTCCAATATGCAAATGTCCTGTTGGACTCGGTGCATAACGAACGCGTACTTCGTTTCCCATTTCAAATACTTCCTTTCATCTCATGTATGGCCTCAGGCTAAATGTATGCATCTATTCTACCACCAAATAGACCGGGCATCAAAACAAGTTAGCCTTTTTGTATCAGCACTGTCGCTTGAGCCGCTATTCCTTCCGCTCTTCCTGTAAATCCAAGCTTTTCGGTCGTGGTCGCTTTTACATTCACTTGGGAAACCTCTGCCTCAAGCCCTTCGGCGATTCTTTTTCTCATGTCTTCTATGTACGGCGCCATCTTTGGCTTCTGTGCAATGATCGTGCAATCAATATTTCCGAGTACATATCCTTTCTGTTTCACAATCCCCCAGACATGCTGAAGTAATTGAAACGAATCAGCATCCTTGAACTCAGGATCTGTATCAGGAAAGTGCTTGCCGATGTCACCCTCCCCGACAGCTCCAAGGCATGCGTCAGCAACTGTATGCAATAATACATCCGCGTCAGAATGTCCGAGCAATCCTTTTTCATACGGAATTTCAACTCCGCCGATAATGAGAGGCCGGCCCTCTACTAATTGGTGCACATCAAAACCTTGTCCGATTCTAAACATGTTTATTCCCACTTTCTGCTTCCATGATAGCTTCAGCTGACGTTAAATCATCAGGAGTGGTCAGCTTAATATTTGTATAGTTACCTTCTACAACACGGACCGAACCGCCCTCAAGCTGTTCGACGAGACTGGCGTCATCCGTTCCTAAAAATCCTCTGCGCTCTGCCTCAGCGTGAGCCTCCATCAATAAAGAAAGACGAAAAGCTTGTGGCGTTTGGACAGCCCACAAGCTTGAACGTTCAATCGTCTCACTGACTTCTAAACCTTGAACGCGTTTAATCGTATCTTTTACCGGAACAGCCAGGATGGCCGCTCCTGCCTGCTCCGCTTCAACGATCAGTTCGTCAATCTGTTCATGCTTTATAAAAGGACGAGCGCCGTCGTGAACGAGCACAATCTTTTCTTGTTTAATGGCTTTGAGTCCTTTATAAACACTGTGCTGGCGTTCATCTCCGCCTGCTACAAGCTCGATAGCGGTTTGAAACGGATATTGGCTCAGTAATTGCTGAAAGTCTTCACGTTCGCGCTCGTTAATCACCAAAATGATTCTGTCGCACGGACGATGGCTGTCAAACACCCGTAAAGTGTGAATGATAACCGGATCTCCTTTCAGCTCGATAAACAGTTTATTTCTCCCTGCCTTCATCCGTTTCCCCTGTCCGGCCGCAGGAATAACCACATCATAATTCATTGTTCTTTCTCCCTTTACAGCGCCTTCTCCAACAGCTTAGGCTTGGCAAAAATCATTCGTCCCGCTGCTGTCTGCAGCACACTTGTGACGAGAACATCAATGTGTTTGCCGATATAATTCCGTCCTTCTTCAACGACAATCATAGTACCGTCATCCAAGTAAGCGACTCCCTGATTATGCTCTTTGCCGTCTTTAATGACCTGAACATTCATTTCCTCACCCGGAAGCACAACGGGCTTGACCGCGTTGGCAAGGTCATTAATGTTCAATACTGCTACCTTCTGAAGCTCGCATACTTTATTTAAATTAAAATCATTCGTCACAACGACTCCGGATGTCAGTTTAGCGAGTTTGACAAGCTTGCTGTCAACCTCCTGAATATCTTCAAAGTCACCTTCATAAATTTCTACTTTAATATCTAATTCTTTTTGAATGCGGTTCAGGATATCAAGACCGCGGCGCCCTCTGTTGCGTTTTAACACATCTGAGGAGTCAGCGATATGCTGCAATTCCTCAAGGACAAACTGCGGAATCACGATGATTCCCTCTAAAAAACCAGTCTGACAAATATCTGCAATTCTCCCATCAATAATAACACTTGTGTCCAGGATTTTCAGCTTTTTGTCTTGGACCTCGTGCTCTTCATCGGATGCTCCTTTTTTCTTTTGCATTCTGGCGGAAATGGAGAATAGGCTGATCAGTTCATCCTTTTTCTTAAAGCCCACCTGAAAGCCAAGATAACCGAGAAAGAAAGCTAAAAACACAGGGATGATTGTGCTGAGTATGCGGTAAGGTATATTGTCTAAAGGAATAACGTTTACGATAAGATAAGCAATTATAAGTCCAAATACTAAGCCAAGACTTCCAAATAACAAATCTGGAACCGGCGCTTTTAATAATGAATCCTCTATCCACTTCACCCAGTTCACAACGTAATCTGTACCCCATATACTGATGAGAAAAAAGATAATTGCACCTATTGCCGCAGACGTATATGCGTTTGTTATTAAAGGTATGTCCTGTAAACTTAACAGTACAAACAATTCAGGTATTAAAAATATACCAACAACGCCGCCGAAAATAATGAAGAACGCCTGAACTATTCGTTTTAACATACCCCCACCTCCTTTAAAGAAAATTGTTATATTTCATAAGATTTTATGCAACCTACGAATATCAGAATAAACAAAAACCAACAATAATATACCCGTAATGATATGGTTTTAACCGAAAATCATAGCTGTCTGTCTAAATAATGCTTCTCTTGAAGACGTTTTAAGCCCTTTTTGATTTTTTGGGCTCGTACTTCACCGATACCCTCTACTTCATCTAATTCTTCTGCACTTGCCTCAATAATTCTCGGCAGGACGCCAAATGCTTCCACCACATTTTCCACAATTGGCATCGGAAGGCGCGGTATCTTATTTAGCAGCCTGTATCCTCTAGGCAGAACATAGTCATCAAGATTTGTAGAAGCCGGGTAACCAAGAAGCTTATAAACAATGGAATCATCAAGCAAATCGTAGCTGGACATATCCTGCAGCTCTTTTAAAAGGACAAACGGATCTTTAATTTTTTCCTTCACGTAATCCTTAATAAATAAAGCAGCCTCTTCTTCCATATCAGTAATCAGTTCGATGACCTGCAGCTTAATCAAATGACCTTCTGTTCCCAGCTCCCTGATATACATGTTGATTTCATTTTTAATTCGCAGCACCATTTCATAACGGTGCATCACAGACAGAACATCGCTGAAAGTAACGAGTTCCTCAAACTCTAATGCGTTTAGTGCATTAATCGTTTTGTCCAGAATTGTTTTATATTTTTCTAGAGTTTGAATGGCTTGGTTCGCTTTTGTTAAAATAAATCCTATGTCTTTTAGTGTATACTTCATACTTTCCTGATATAACGTTATGACATTTCTTCTCTCAGAAATTGCGATAACGAGACAGCCGGTTTGCTTAGCTACTCTTTCGGCGGTGCGGTGCCGCATTCCTGTTTCTGACGAAGAAATTGTGGCTTCAGGCATCAATTGTGTATTGGCATATAGGATCTTTTGACCAGAATCACTTAAGATAATTGCACCATCCATTTTAGCCAGTTCATATAAATGCGCCGGCGAAAAAGCAGTGTTAATGTGGAAACCTCCATCCACCACTTCTTTTACTTTATCATTATATCCAACAACAATCAGACCGCCTGTATTTGCTCTCAGCACATTTTCTATCCCCGCTCTGAGCGGTGTTCCAGGAGCAACAAACTGCAAAATAGAAGACAGATCTAACTCATGTTTCGCCCCTTTTTTCTCTTTTTCCATCTATTATCCTCCTAATGAAGTACGAAGTGCCTCTGAAACATTTGCTACTCCGATGACCTCAATCCCTTTTGGTTTCGTCCATCCATCCAGATTTGCCGCAGGTATGATCATGCGTTTAAAGCCAAGCTTTGCCGCTTCTTTTACACGCTGTTCAATTCTCGATACCCGGCGGACTTCTCCGGTTAATCCCACTTCTCCTATAAAGCAATCTGCAGGATTTGGAGGTGTATCTCTAAAGCTCGATGCGATACTTACCGCTATAGCAAGATCAATCGCAGGTTCATCTAGTTTGACGCCGCCCGCTACCTTCAAATATGCATCCTGATTTTGCAGCAGCAGCCCTACTCTTTTTTCTAATACAGCCATTAACAGTGACACCCTGTTATGATCTATCCCTGTTGCCATGCGCCGCGGATTGCCAAAGCTCGTTGGCGAGATGAGTGCCTGAATTTCAACAAGAATAGGCCTTGTACCTTCCATAGAAGCCGTTATGCTCGACCCCGAAGATCCAGCCGAACGCTCTTCTAAGAAGATCTCTGAAGGATTCAGTACCTCAGTGAGCCCTTCTTCCCGCATTTCAAAAATACCCATTTCGTTTGTAGAACCAAAACGGTTTTTTACAGCCCGTAAGATTCGGAAAGTATGGTGACGTTCTCCTTCAAAGTATAAAACAGTGTCAACCATATGCTCCAGCAGTCTCGGTCCCGCGATGGACCCTTCTTTCGTTACGTGACCTACAATAAATATCGGAATACCTTTTGTTTTTGCAATTTTCATCAGCGCGGCTGTACATTCTCTTACTTGTGATACACTGCCGGGAGCCGATGTGATATCACTTTGATAAACCGTTTGAATAGAGTCGACAACGACAAACGCTGGATTCATCTCTTCTATAGCAGACGAAATATACTCCATATCGGTTTCGGATAAAACATGCAGTGAGGGATTATTTATGCCAAGACGGTCTGCTCTTAATTTCGTTTGTTTTACCGATTCTTCTCCTGAAATGTATAGAACATGACGCGATGAACCAGATAGCTGAGCGGATACTTGCAGTAGTAAGGTCGATTTCCCGATACCGGGGTCCCCGCCAATTAAAACAAGTGACCCCTTTACCACTCCGCCGCCGAGCACTCTGTTAAACTCGCCGAGCTGTGTTTTCACCCGAGGTTCTTCTGATGTTTCGATTGATGTTATGGGGGAAGGTTTCTGTACGGTTTGAACAGAATGAGAAAAAGCCGCTCTCCGATTGGCCGGTGCTTTTTTAATCATTTCTTCCACCATTGTATTCCAAGCACCGCAGCCCGGACATTTCCCCATCCATTTTGGAGACTCGTAGCCGCAGGATTGGCAGATGAATTTGGATTTTGTTTTAGCCATAAATAGTGTAAGACCTCTCCCTTGTTCTATTTCTTGATACGAAATTGAGGCATACACTTACATGCTGTATGCCTCATTTTCGTCTTCTATATTAATTCGTTTTAGCAGTCGTTTTTACGACAAATTCGCCATCTTCTACATCAAGAACGATATGGTGCCCTTTATGAATGTTACCTCTGAGCAGTTCTTCAGATAAACGGTCCTCCACATGTTTTTGAATGGCTCTTCTGAGCGGGCGGGCACCGTATTCAAGGTCTACGCCCTCTTCCGCGACTTTTGCTTTCGCAGCTTCCGTCAATTCTATAGAAAGATCCTGTTCTTTAAGACGTTTCGTTAATTGATCAGACATCAATGACACGATTTCAGCCAGATGTTTTTTCTCGAGTGAATGGAAGACGATAATTTCATCAATACGGTTGATGAATTCCGGTCTGAACGCACGTTTCAGCTCACCCATCACTTTATCCTTCATGTCTTTATGATTTTGCGTCTCATCCTGAACGTTGAAGCCGACATATTTGTTGCGTTTCAGCTCACTTGCTCCGACGTTTGATGTCATGATCAGAATCGTGTTGCGGAAATCGACTGTACGGCCTTTAGAATCAGTTAATCGTCCGTCTTCAAGAACTTGAAGGAGGATATTGAAGACGTCAGGGTGCGCTTTCTCAATCTCATCTAGAAGCACAACAGAGTATGGTTTTCTTCTTACCTTCTCTGTTAATTGGCCGCCCTCATCATATCCCACATACCCTGGAGGTGAACCTACAAGTCTAGAAGTTGAGTGTTTTTCCATGTATTCAGACATATCAATTCTGATCATGGCTTCTTCATCACCGAAGATAGACTCAGCAAGTGCCCGTGCAAGCTCCGTTTTACCTACACCTGTAGGGCCTAAGAAAATGAATGAGCCGATTGGGCGTTTAGGATCTTTTAGTCCTGCTCTTGCACGTCTGACCGCTTTAGCAACGGCTACAACAGCTTCATCTTGGCCGATGACACGGGAATGAAGAATGCTCTCCATATTAAGAAGCTTATCTGTTTCAGTTTGAGCGATTTTTGAAACAGGCACCCCAGTCCAGCTGGATACAACCATCGCAATATCATCCACAGAAACCTCTGAGTTTTCCTGCCCCTGCTTCTCTTTCCATGATTTTTTCGTATCCTCCACCTGTTCACGCAAACGCTGTTCCGTATCACGCAGGGAAGCGGCTTTTTCAAATTCTTGGCTTTGCACCGCAGCATCCTTCTCTTTACGAACTTCATCAAGTTTCTGTTCAAGCTCTTTTAAATTAGGAGGCGTTGTAAATGAACGCAATCTGACCTTTGAGCCCGCTTCATCGATCAAGTCAATAGCTTTATCGGGAAGGAAACGGTCAGAAATATATCTGTCAGAAAGCTTAACCGCAGCTTCAATGGCTTCATCAGTGATAGAAACGCGGTGGTGAGCTTCATATCGGTCACGCAAGCCTTTTAAGATTTGAATGCTCTCGTCTACCGACGGCTGATCAACCTGGATTGGCTGAAAACGGCGCTCCAGAGCTGCATCTTTTTCAATATATTTACGATACTCATCAAGAGTTGTCGCACCGATACACTGAAGTTCTCCGCGAGCAAGTGAAGGTTTCAAGATGTTGGATGCGTCAATGGCACCTTCTGCTCCGCCCGCTCCGATTAGTGTATGGAGCTCATCAATGAATAGAATGATGTTTCCTGCCTGACGGATTTCATCCATAACTTTTTTCAAACGATCCTCAAATTCACCACGGTATTTTGTACCGGCAACAACTGTTCCCATGTCTAATGTCATAACGCGTTTATCCCGTAAAATTTCGGGAACTTCATTATTAATAATCTGCTGTGCGAGACCTTCTGCGATAGCTGTTTTACCTACGCCCGGTTCCCCAATCAGAACAGGATTATTTTTCGTTCTGCGGCTCAGCACTTCAATAACACGCTGAATTTCTTTGCTTCTGCCGATAACCGGATCAAGGCTGTCTTCCTTTGCAATCGCTGTTAAATCTCTTGCCAGGCTATCTAGTGTTGGCGTATTCGCATTGCTGTTTGTTCCAGCCGCTGAAGAACCTGTTTCATTACTTCCAAGAAGCTGAAGCACTTGCTGTCTTGCTTTATTTAAGCTGACTCCGAGATTGTTAAGCACTCTCGCAGCCACACCTTCACCTTCGCGAATAAGACCAAGAAGAATATGCTCTGTACCCACATAAGAATGGCCGAGTTTTCTGGCCTCATCCATTGATAACTCAATGACTTTTTTAGCTCTCGGAGTATAATGAATCGTTTGAGACATTTCCTGTCCGCGCCCGATTAAGCTCTCAACTTCTTTTTGAATTTTATCTGAACCAAGACCAAGCGCTTGAAGTGCTTTAGCAGCGATGCCCTCTCCTTCTCGCACCAGTCCTAATAAAATATGTTCAGTGCCGATATTGTTATGACCTAAACGAAGTGCTTCTTCCTGTGCAAGCGCCAGTACCTTTTGAGCTCGTTCTGTAAATCTTCCAAACATCATATCGATTCATCCTCCTGTCTATTCCCATTCATTTCTAAGTGAAGCCGTTCTCTGATAAGAGCCGCTCTTCGTATATCTCTTTCGTTAGGACGCAAAGCGCCTCCCGAGTACTGCTGTAAAAATCCCGGCTGTGTTAAAATCATCAGTTCATTAAGTATATTGCTTGAAAGCCCTTTTATAATGCCTAAGTCTATACCTAACCGAACATCTGAAAGGCACTTTGCAGTTTCTTTCGATTCAATCATCCGGCAATTGGACAAGACTCCATAGGATCGATACACACGATCCTCAAGCTCAATCTTAGAGGTTTGGTAAAGCGCTTCTCGAGCAGATCGTTCCTGTTCAATCAGCTGGGCAGCTACGCTGTTAAGGTCATCGACAATATCCTGCTCCGACTTTCCAAGCGTGATTTGATTTGAAATTTGAAAGATATTTCCTACTGCTTCGCTGCCTTCCCCATAAATTCCTCTAACAACTAAGCCTAATTGATTAATAGCCGGTATAATTCGATTTATTTGCCTAGTTAAAACCAGTGCCGGAAGATGCATCATGACTGAAGCCCTTAGGCCCGTACCTACATTTGTAGGACAGCTGGTTAAGTAACCTCTTTGCTCACTAAATGCATAATCAACCTTTTCCTCAATCCAGTCATCAACTTGGTTTGCGGCTTTCATTGCTTGTGGAAGCTGAAATCCTGGGAAAAGACACTGAATTCTAATGTGGTCCTCCTCATTCAACATGACGCTCACTTCCTCATTTTCAGAAAGCAAACAGCCGCCAAAAGGAGACTCTGTCAAATTAGGGCTGATGAGATGCTTTTCAACAAGCACCCGTTTTTCTAAAGGCTGTGCGTCGTTCATTCTGATTAAAAGGAATTTGCCGACACCGGGAATTTCATGTTCTGAAAACTCTTCTTCAAACTGTTGTAAGATGGATGAGGCTTCTTCATTGGAATATCGCGTAGGAAACCGAATATTCTCGAAGTTCCTAGCTAAACGTATGCGGCTGCTGAGTACAATGTCACTTTCAGGGCCTTTCTGCTTCATCCAACTGCTTAATGCGTCCTGAATAAAATGCTTTAGCGACATTACCCCTGTTCCTCCTCACTATCTGTACTTTTGAGTGACTGTTCTAATGAACGAATTTGATCTCTCACATGGGCTGCATTTTCAAATTCTTCTTGGTGTATTAAAGCTTCTAATTCTTTTTTCAGCATTTCGATCTGTCGTCTGACGTGCAGGTTGCCGCCTATACGTTTCGGTATTTTCCCGCCATGCACAGTGTTTCCGCTGTGAACTTTGCGTAAGATCGGTGTAATGTTGCTATGAAATGTTTTATAACATTCGGCACAGCCAAATCGGCCGGTTTTTCTAAATTGCTGAAATGTCATTCCGCATTTCGGACAAGCAGATATTTGCTCGGAATGGCTGAACATTTGAGTTCCAGCATTCTGAAATGAAGAATCCATGTTCAGTAAGCCTGATAGTAAATTATGAATAGAGAAACCATGACTTGCACTTATACCATATGAATCGCTGTGTTCTTTTGCACATTGTTCGCAGATGTGAACCTCTTTTTTCTCTCCGTTAACAACCTTTGTAAAGTGAAAAGTGGCTGGTCTCTCATTGCACTCTTGACAAATCAATCTTTTCACCCGCTTATTTTAATTTTAAAGCGGTCAGCATAGCTTTCATCATTCTCGCTCTCAATTCATCACGTTCAGGCAAATCAATGTACAGTACTGAGCGATCCATCACGCTGACCATCATTTTTGCTTCTCTCTCAGAGATCACCTTGTCTTCTAATAGCCTTAAAATAATGTCATCAGAGGCTGCTTGAGACAAATGGGTATTAATTTGAGAAATAATATTATTGATTAGGACAACTTCATTATTCATTTTAATTTTAATGATTCTGATGTAACCGCCGCCCCCGCGTTTGCTCTCAACAATATATCCTCTCTCGCTTGTAAATCTGGTGTTGATGACATAATTTATTTGGGAAGGAACACATTGAAATTTATCTGCAATTTCACTCCGTTTAATTTCTAAAATTTCCTTGCCATTTTGATCTAACACTTGTTTCAAGTACTGTTCAATGATGTCAGAAATATTATGTCCCACTCAACCCCCTCCTTTATTGACTTTGACTATATTTGACTTTAATCTTACTATAAGGTGTTTTTCGAGAATTTTCAACTTTATCGCTCTATCTTAAGTATTTCCATTTTCTAAATCCATAAAACCTGATTATTCACTTAAAATTTCTCTGTGAAGTTATTATATTATATAACTAAATGAAATTTTATGATACCAATAAAGGAGAACACAAAAAGGACAGCTCATATGAGCTGTCCTTTTATTAATTGCTTGGCGGCGTCCTACTCTCACAGGGGGAAACCCCCGACTACCATCGGCGCTGAAGAGCTTAACTTCCGTGTTCGGCATGGGAACGGGTGTGACCTCTTCGCTATCGCCACCAAACAATTGAGAGTGTTCTCTCAAAACTAGATAACAGGTGTGACATCATTAGAAATTAGGTTAAGTCCTCGATCGATTAGTATCTGTCAGCTCCATGTGTCGCCACACTTCCACCTCAGACCTATCAACCTGATCATCTTTCAGGGATCTTACTTCCTTGCGGAATGGGAAATCTCATCTTGAGGGGGGCTTCATGCTTAGATGCTTTCAGCACTTATCCCGTCCGCACATAGCTACCCAGCGATGCCCTTGGCAGAACAACTGGTACACCAGCGGTGCGTCCATCCCGGTCCTCTCGTACTAAGGACAGCTCCTCTCAAATTTCCTGCGCCCGCGACGGATAGGGACCGAACTGTCTCACGACGTTCTGAACCCAGCTCGCGTACCGCTTTAATGGGCGAACAGCCCAACCCTTGGGACCGACTACAGCCCCAGGATGCGATGAGCCGACATCGAGGTGCCAAACCTCCCCGTCGATGTGGACTCTTGGGGGAGATAAGCCTGTTATCCCCGGGGTAGCTTTTATCCGTTGAGCGATGGCCCTTCCATGCGGAACCACCGGATCACTAAGCCCGACTTTCGTCCCTGCTCGACTTGTAGGTCTCGCAGTCAAGCTCCCTTGTGCCTTTACACTCTGCGAATGATTTCCAACCATTCTGAGGGAACCTTTGGGCGCCTCCGTTACCTTTTAGGAGGCGACCGCCCCAGTCAAACTGCCCACCTGACACTGTCTCCCCGCCCGATAAGGGCGGCGGGTTAGAAGGTCAATACAGCCAGGGTAGTATCCCACCGATGCCTCCACCGAAGCTGGCGCTCCGGTTTCCAAGGCTCCTACCTATCCTGTACAAGCTGTACCAACATTCAATATCAGGCTGCAGTAAAGCTCCACGGGGTCTTTCCGTCCTGTCGCGGGTAACCTGCATCTTCACAGGTACTATAATTTCACCGAGTCTCTCGTTGAGACAGTGCCCAGATCGTTGCGCCTTTCGTGCGGGTCGGAACTTACCCGACAAGGAATTTCGCTACCTTAGGACCGTTATAGTTACGGCCGCCGTTTACTGGGGCTTCAATTCGCACCTTCGCTTACGCTAAGCGCTCCTCTTAACCTTCCAGCACCGGGCAGGCGTCAGCCCCTATACTTCGCCTTACGGCTTCGCAGAGACCTGTGTTTTTGCTAAACAGTCGCCTGGGCCTATTCACTGCGGCTCTCTCGGGCTTGCACCCTAACAGAGCACCCCTTCTCCCGAAGTTACGGGGTCATTTTGCCGAGTTCCTTAACGAGAGTTCTCTCGATCACCTTAGGATTCTCTCCTCGCCTACCTGTGTCGGTTTGCGGTACGGGCACCTCTCACCTCGCTAGAGGCTTTTCTTGGCAGTGTGGAATCAGGAACTTCGCTACTAAATTTCGCTCGCCATCACAGCTCAGCCTTATGGGAAACGGATTTGCCTATTTCCCAGCCTAACTGCTTGGACGCGGATATCCAATACCGCGCTTACCCTATCCTCCTGCGTCCCCCCATTGCTCAAATGGTGAGGAGGTGGTACAGGAATATCAACCTGTTGTCCATCGCCTACGCCTTTCGGCCTCGGCTTAGGTCCCGACTAACCCTGAGCGGACGAGCCTTCCTCAGGAAACCTTAGGCATTCGGTGGAGGGGATTCTCACCCCTCTTTCGCTACTCATACCGGCATTCTCACTTCTAAGCGCTCCACCAGTCCTTCCGGTCTGGCTTCACAGCCCTTAGAACGCTCTCCTACCACTGTTCGAAGAACAGTCCGCAGCTTCGGTGATACGTTTAGCCCCGGTACATTTTCGGCGCAGAGTCACTCGACCAGTGAGCTATTACGCACTCTTTAAATGGTGGCTGCTTCTAAGCCAACATCCTGGTTGTCTAAGCAACTCCACATCCTTTTCCACTTAACGTATACTTTGGGACCTTAGCTGGCGGTCTGGGCTGTTTCCCTTTCGACTACGGATCTTATCACTCGCAGTCTGACTCCCAAGGATAAGTCATTGGCATTCGGAGTTTGACTGAATTCGGTAACCCGGTAGGGGCCCCTAGTCCAATCAGTGCTCTACCTCCAAGACTCTTACCTTGAGGCTAGCCCTAAAGCTATTTCGGAGAGAACCAGCTATCTCCAGGTTCGATTGGCATTTCACCCCTACCCACACCTCATCCCCGCACTTTTCAACGTGCGTGGGTTCGGGCCTCCATTCAGTGTTACCTGAACTTCACCCTGGACATGGGTAGATCACCTGGTTTCGGGTCTACGACCACGTACTCATGCGCCCTATTCAGACTCGCTTTCGCTGCGGCTCCGCATCTTCTGCTTAACCTTGCACGGGATCGTAACTCGCCGGTTCATTCTACAAAAGGCACGCCATCACCCGTTAACGGGCTCTGACTACTTGTAGGCACACGGTTTCAGGATCTCTTTCACTCCCCTTCCGGGGTGCTTTTCACCTTTCCCTCACGGTACTGGTTCACTATCGGTCACTAGGGAGTATTTAGCCTTGGGAGATGGTCCTCCCGGATTCCGACGGAATTTCACGTGTTCCGCCGTACTCAGGATCCACTCTGGAGAGAACGAAGTTTTGACTACAGGGCTGTTACCTTCTATGGCGGGCCTTTCCAGACCTCTTCATCTACCTCGTTCCTTTGTAACTCCGTATAGAGTGTCCTACAACCCCAAGAGGCAAGCCTCTTGGTTTGGGCTAATCCCGTTTCGCTCGCCGCTACTCAGGGAATCGCATTTGCTTTCTCTTCCTCCGGGTACTTAGATGTTTCAGTTCCCCGGGTCTGCCTTCTCATATCCTATGAATTCAGATATGGATACCACTCCATTACGAGTGGTGGGTTTCCCCATTCGGAAATCTCCGGATCAAAGCTTGCTTACAGCTCCCCGAAGCATATCGGTGTTCGTCCCGTCCTTCATCGGCTCCTAGTGCCAAGGCATCCACCGTGCGCCCTTTCTAACTTAACCGTTAAAAAGAATCACTATGTGATATCTTGTATTACTAATTGAATGTGATGTCTACTGTTATCTAGTTTTCAAAGAACACGTTTCGAAGGAATGATCCTTCAAAACTAAACAAGACAGGGAACGTTCTGTTTATAAGACCCAAGGTCTTATATTCCGTAAATATCCTTAGAAAGGAGGTGATCCAGCCGCACCTTCCGATACGGCTACCTTGTTACGACTTCACCCCAATCATCTGTCCCACCTTCGGCGGCTGGCTCCATAAAGGTTACCTCACCGACTTCGGGTGTTACAAACTCTCGTGGTGTGACGGGCGGTGTGTACAAGGCCCGGGAACGTATTCACCGCGGCATGCTGATCCGCGATTACTAGCGATTCCAGCTTCACGCAGTCGAGTTGCAGACTGCGATCCGAACTGAGAACAGATTTGTGGGATTGGCTTAACCTCGCGGTTTTGCTGCCCTTTGTTCTGTCCATTGTAGCACGTGTGTAGCCCAGGTCATAAGGGGCATGATGATTTGACGTCATCCCCACCTTCCTCCGGTTTGTCACCGGCAGTCACCTTAGAGTGCCCAACTGAATGCTGGCAACTAAGATCAAGGGTTGCGCTCGTTGCGGGACTTAACCCAACATCTCACGACACGAGCTGACGACAACCATGCACCACCTGTCACTCTGCCCCCGAAGGGGACGTCCTATCTCTAGGATTGTCAGAGGATGTCAAGACCTGGTAAGGTTCTTCGCGTTGCTTCGAATTAAACCACATGCTCCACCGCTTGTGCGGGCCCCCGTCAATTCCTTTGAGTTTCAGTCTTGCGACCGTACTCCCCAGGCGGAGTGCTTAATGCGTTAGCTGCAGCACTAAGGGGCGGAAACCCCCTAACACTTAGCACTCATCGTTTACGGCGTGGACTACCAGGGTATCTAATCCTGTTCGCTCCCCACGCTTTCGCTCCTCAGCGTCAGTTACAGACCAGAGAGTCGCCTTCGCCACTGGTGTTCCTCCACATCTCTACGCATT
>NZ_JH600282.1 GCF_000245335.1 Bacillus mojavensis RO-H-1 = KCTC 3706 | reverse complement strand
GTAGTTTGACTGACTACGCACATCGCTGTGCGATTTATTTAAAACTTGAATTAACAGGTACGTTTTGTCTTGTTTAGTTTTCAAAGATCATTTTGTTTATCGCTTTGTTAAAGCAACTTTATTAGTATACAACGTCGCTTTCTCAAAGTCAACAACTTTTTTTGAATCTTTTTTGGTGGAGCCTAGCGGGATCGAACCGCTGACCTCCTGCGTGCAAAGCAGGCGCTCTCCCAGCTGAGCTAAGGCCCCATAAAAATGGTCGGGAAGACAGGATTCGAACCTGCGACCCCATGGTCCCAAACCATGTGCTCTACCAAGCTGAGCTACTTCCCGATTCCTCATATTAAAATAATATATGGCGCGCCCGAGAGGAGTCGAACCCCTAACCTTTTGATCCGTAGTCAAACGCTCTATCCAATTGAGCTACGGGCGCAAATGATAATGCCGAGGGCCGGACTTGAACCGGCACGGTAGTCACCTACCGCAGGATTTTAAGTCCTGTGTGTCTGCCAATTCCACCACCCCGGCGTGGATGGTATAGTTGGAGCGGAAGACGGGATTCGAACCCGCGACCCCCACCTTGGCAAGGTGGTGTTCTACCACTGAACTACTTCCGCAGACAGGATGTCCAGTTTTTATAACTGTCATCCTATATAATGCGGGTGAAGGGACTTGAACCCCCACGTCATAAAGACACTAGATCCTAAGTCTAGCGCGTCTGCCAATTCCGCCACACCCGCTTAAAAATGGTGAGCCATGAAGGACTCGAACCTTCGACCCTCTGATTAAAAGTCAGATGCTCTACCAACTGAGCTAATGGCTCTTCTTACAAGAGACTTGAATATTATATCATATAAAAGTGGTGCCGGCAAGAGGACTTGAACCCCCAACCTACTGATTACAAGTCAGTTGCTCTACCAATTGAGCTACACCGGCAAATGGTGGAGGATGACGGGCTCGAACCGCCGACCCTCTGCTTGTAAGGCAGATGCTCTCCCAGCTGAGCTAATCCTCCATAATTGCACTAACGTGCAATTGCTTGGCGGCGTCCTACTCTCACAGGGGGAAACCCCCGACTACCATCGGCGCTGAAGAGCTTAACTTCCGTGTTCGGCATGGGAACGGGTGTGACCTCTTCGCTATCGCCACCAAACAATTGAGAGTGTTCTCTCAAAACTAGATAACAGGTGTGGCATCATTAGAAATTAGGTTAAGTCCTCGATCGATTAGTATCTGTCAGCTCCATGTGTCGCCACACTTCCACCTCAGACCTATCAACCTGATCATCTTTCAGGGATCTTACTTCCTTGCGGAATGGGAAATCTCATCTTGAGGGGGGCTTCATGCTTAGATGCTTTCAGCACTTATCCCGTCCGCACATAGCTACCCAGCGATGCCCTTGGCAGAACAACTGGTACACCAGCGGTGCGTCCATCCCGGTCCTCTCGTACTAAGGACAGCTCCTCTCAAATTTCCTGCGCCCGCGACGGATAGGGACCGAACTGTCTCACGACGTTCTGAACCCAGCTCGCGTACCGCTTTAATGGGCGAACAGCCCAACCCTTGGGACCGACTACAGCCCCAGGATGCGATGAGCCGACATCGAGGTGCCAAACCTCCCCGTCGATGTGGACTCTTGGGGGAGATAGCCTGTTATCCCCGGGGTAGCTTTTATCCGTTGAGCGATGGCCCTTCCATGCGGAACCACCGGATCACTAAGCCCGACTTTCGTCCCTGCTCGACTTGTAGGTCTCGCAGTCAAGCTCCCTTGTGCCTTTACACTCTGCGAATGATTTCCAACCATTCTGAGGGAACCTTTGGGCGCCTCCGTTACCTTTTAGGAGGCGACCGCCCCAGTCAAACTGCCCACCTGACACTGTCTCCCCGCCCGATAAGGGCGGCGGGTTAGAAGGTCAATACAGCCAGGGTAGTATCCCACCGATGCCTCCACCGAAGCTGGCGCTCCGGTTTCCAAGGCTCCTACCTATCCTGTACAAGCTGTACCAACATTCAATATCAGGCTGCAGTAAAGCTCCACGGGGTCTTTCCGTCCTGTCGCGGGTAACCTGCATCTTCACAGGTACTATAATTTCACCGAGTCTCTCGTTGAGACAGTGCCCAGATCGTTGCGCCTTTCGTGCGGGTCGGAACTTACCCGACAAGGAATTTCGCTACCTTAGGACCGTTATAGTTACGGCCGCCGTTTACTGGGGCTTCAATTCGCACCTTCGCTTACGCTAAGCGCTCCTCTTAACCTTCCAGCACCGGGCAGGCGTCAGCCCCTATACTTCGCCTTACGGCTTCGCAGAGACCTGTGTTTTTGCTAAACAGTCGCCTGGGCCTATTCACTGCGGCTCTCTCGGGCTTGCACCCTAACAGAGCACCCCTTCTCCCGAAGTTACGGGGTCATTTTGCCGAGTTCCTTAACGAGAGTTCTCTCGATCACCTTAGGATTCTCTCCTCGCCTACCTGTGTCGGTTTGCGGTACGGGCACCTCTCACCTCGCTAGAGGCTTTTCTTGGCAGTGTGGAATCAGGAACTTCGCTACTAAATTTCGCTCGCCATCACAGCTCAGCCTTATGGGAAACGGATTTGCCTATTTCCCAGCCTAACTGCTTGGACGCGGATATCCAATACCGCGCTTACCCTATCCTCCTGCGTCCCCCCATTGCTCAAATGGTGAGGAGGTGGTACAGGAATATCAACCTGTTGTCCATCGCCTACGCCTTTCGGCCTCGGCTTAGGTCCCGACTAACCCTGAGCGGACGAGCCTTCCTCAGGAAACCTTAGGCATTCGGTGGAGGGGATTCTCACCCCTCTTTCGCTACTCATACCGGCATTCTCACTTTAGCGCTCCACCAGCCTTCCGGTCTGCTTCACAGCCTTAGAACGCTCTCTACCACTGTCGAAGAACAGTCCGCAGCTTCGGTGATACGTTTAGCCCCGGTACATTTTCGGCGCAGAGTCACTCGACCAGTGAGCTATTACGCACTCTTTAAATGGTGGCTGCTTCTAAGCCAACATCCTGGTTGTCTAAGCAACTCCACATCCTTTTCCACTTAACGTATACTTTGGGACCTTAGCTGGCGGTCTGGGCTGTTTCCCTTTCGACTACGGATCTTATCACTCGCAGTCTGACTCCCAAGGATAAGTCATTGGCATTCGGAGTTTGACTGAATTCGGTAACCCGGTAGGGGCCCCTAGTCCAATCAGTGCTCTACCTCCAAGACTCTTACCTTGAGGCTAGCCCTAAAGCTATTTCGGAGAGAACCAGCTATCTCCAGGTTCGATTGGCATTTCACCCCTACCCACACCTCATCCCCGCACTTTTCAACGTGCGTGGGTTCGGGCCTCCATTCAGTGTTACCTGAACTTCACCCTGGACATGGGTAGATCACCTGGTTTCGGGTCTACGACCACGTACTCATGCGCCCTATTCAGACTCGCTTTCGCTGCGGCTCCGCATCTTCTGCTTAACCTTGCACGGGATCGTAACTCGCCGGTTCATTCTACAAAAGGCACGCCATCACCCGTTAACGGGCTCTGACTACTTGTAGGCACACGGTTTCAGGATCTCTTTCACTCCCCTTCCGGGGTGCTTTTCACCTTTCCCTCACGGTACTGGTTCACTATCGGTCACTAGGGAGTATTTAGCCTTGGGAGATGGTCCTCCCGGATTCCGACGGAATTTCACGTGTTCCGCCGTACTCAGGATCCACTCTGGAGAGAACGAAGTTTTGACTACAGGGCTGTTACCTTCTATGGCGGGCCTTTCCAGACCTCTTCATCTACCTCGTTCCTTTGTAACTCCGTATAGAGTGTCCTACAACCCCAAGAGGCAAGCCTCTTGGTTTGGGCTAATCCCGTTTCGCTCGCCGCTACTCAGGGAATCGCATTTGCTTTCTCTTCCTCCGGGTACTTAGATGTTTCAGTTCCCCGGGTCTGCCTTCTCATATCCTATGAATTCAGATATGGATACCACTCCATTACGAGTGGTGGGTTTCCCCATTCGGAAATCTCCGGATCAAAGCTTGCTTACAGCTCCCCGAAGCATATCGGTGTTCGTCCCGTCCTTCATCGGCTCCTAGTGCCAAGGCATCCACCGTGCGCCCTTTCTAACTTAACCGTTAAAAAGAATCACTATGTGATATCTTGTATTACTAATTGAATGTGATGTCTACTGTTATCTAGTTTTCAAAGAACACGTTTCGAAGGAATGATCCTTCAAAACTAAACAAGACAGGGAACGTTCTGTTTATAAGACCCAAGGTCTTATATTCCGTAAATATCCTTAGAAAGGAGGTGATCCAGCCGCACCTTCCGATACGGCTACCTTGTTACGACTTCACCCCAATCATCTGTCCCACCTTCGGCGGCTGGCTCCATAAAGGTTACCTCACCGACTTCGGGTGTTACAAACTCTCGTGGTGTGACGGGCGGTGTGTACAAGGCCCGGGAACGTATTCACCGCGGCATGCTGATCCGCGATTACTAGCGATTCCAGCTTCACGCAGTCGAGTTGCAGACTGCGATCCGAACTGAGAACAGATTTGTGGGATTGGCTTAACCTCGCGGTTTTGCTGCCCTTTGTTCTGTCCATTGTAGCACGTGTGTAGCCCAGGTCATAAGGGGCATGATGATTTGACGTCATCCCCACCTTCCTCCGGTTTGTCACCGGCAGTCACCTTAGAGTGCCCAACTGAATGCTGGCAACTAAGATCAAGGGTTGCGCTCGTTGCGGGACTTAACCCAACATCTCACGACACGAGCTGACGACAACCATGCACCACCTGTCACTCTGCCCCCGAAGGGGACGTCCTATCTCTAGGATTGTCAGAGGATGTCAAGACCTGGTAAGGTTCTTCGCGTTGCTTCGAATTAAACCACATGCTCCACCGCTTGTGCGGGCCCCCGTCAATTCCTTTGAGTTTCAGTCTTGCGACCGTACTCCCCAGGCGGAGTGCTTAATGCGTTAGCTGCAGCACTAAGGGGCGGAAACCCCCTAACACTTAGCACTCATCGTTTACGGCGTGGACTACCAGGGTATCTAATCCTGTTCGCTCCCCACGCTTTCGCTCCTCAGCGTCAGTTACAGACCAGAGAGTCGCCTTCGCCACTGGTGTTCCTCCACATCTCTACGCATT
>NZ_JH600281.1 GCF_000245335.1 Bacillus mojavensis RO-H-1 = KCTC 3706 | reverse complement strand
GTTCTGTTTATAAGACCCAAGGTCTTATATTCCGTAAATATCCTTAGAAAGGAGGTGATCCAGCCGCACCTTCCGATACGGCTACCTTGTTACGACTTCACCCCAATCATCTGTCCCACTTCGGCGGCTGGCTCCATAAAGGTTACCTCACCGACTTCGGGTGTTACAAACTCTCGTGGTGTGACGGGCGGTGTGTACAAGGCCCGGGAACGTATTCACCGCGGCATGCTGATCCGCGATTACTAGCGATTCCAGCTTCACGCAGTCGAGTTGCAGACTGCGATCCGAACTGAGAACAGATTTGTGGGATTGGCTTAACCTCGCGGTTTTGCTGCCCTTTGTTCTGTCCATTGTAGCACGTGTGTAGCCCAGGTCATAAGGGGCATGATGATTTGACGTCATCCCCACCTTCCTCCGGTTTGTCACCGGCAGTCACCTTAGAGTGCCCAACTGAATGCTGGCAAAAAAAATCAAGGGTTGCGCTCGTTGCGGGACTTAACCCAACATCTCACGACACGAGCTGACGACAACCATGCACCACCTGTCACTCTGCCCCCGAAGGGGACGTCCTATCTCTAGAATTGTCAGAGGATGTCAAGACCTGGTAAGGTTCTTCGCGTTGCTTCGAATTAAACCACATGCTCCACCGCTTGTGCGGGCCCCCGTCAATTCCTTTGAGTTTCAGTCTTGCGACCGTACTCCCCAGGCGGAGTGCTTAATGCGTTAGCTGCAGCACTAAGGGGCGGAAACCCCCTAACACTTAGCACTCATCGTTTACGGCGTGGACTACCAGGGTATCTAATCCTGTTCGCTCCCCACGCTTTCGCTCCTCAGCGTCAGTTACAGACCAGAGAGTCGCCTTCGCCACTGGTGTTCCTCCACATCTCTACGCATTTCACCGCTACACGTGGAATTCCACTCTCCTCTTCTGCACTCAAGTTCCCCAGTTTCCAATGACCCTCCCCGGTTGAGCCGGGGGCTTTCACATCAGACTTAAGGAACGCTGCGAGCCCTTTACGCCCAATAATTCCGGACAACGCTTGCCACTACGTATTACCGCGGCTGCTGGCACGTAGTTAGCCGTGGCTTTCTGGTTAGGTACCGTCAAGGTACCCCCCCTATTCGAACGGTACTTGTTCTTCCCTAACAACAGAGCTTTACGATCCGAAAACCTTCATCACTCACGCGGCGTTGCTCCGTCAGACTTTCGTCCATTGCGGAAGATTCCCTACTGCTGCCTCCCGTAGGAGTCTGGGCCGTGTCTCAGTCCCAGTGTGGCCGATCACCCTCTCAGGTCGGCTACGCATCGTTGCCTTGGTGAGCCGTTACCTCACCAACTAGCTAATGCGCCGCGGGTCCATCTGTAAGTGGTAGCCGAAGCCACCTTTTATGTTTGAACCATGCGGTTCAAACAAGCATCCGGTATTAGCCCCGGTTTCCCGGAGTTATCCCAGTCTTACAGGCAGGTTACCCACGTGTTACTCACCCGTCCGCCGCTAACATCAGGGAGCAAGCTCCCATCTGTCCGCTCGACTTGCATGTATTAGGCACGCCGCCAGCGTTCGTCCTGAGCCAGGATCAAACTCTCCGATAAAGTAGTTTGACTGACTACGCACATCGCTGTGCGATTTTATAATAAAACTTGAATTAACAGGTACGTTTTGTCTTGTTTAGTTTTCAAAGAACTTTGCAATCGCTCTTTAAGCGACTTTATTATCATAACATTTTCTGCTGTTTCCGTCAACAACTTTTTTTTCGTAATTTCTTTAAAAAGCTTATCCGTCATCAGCGACGTATATTAGAATAACACCCTTACGTCTTAAAGTCAACATATAATATGAATTAAACAATAAAATGCTTAATCACTACTAACGCTGCTATTCCCGGTATGCCCAAAATTCCGCTTATGGCTGTTGTGACAATATTAATCGGCACATGGATGCCAAGGCTGCCTCCGAACATGTTCACACATACCAACAACAAAGCACCCGCTACACATTTAACAGCAGTTATACCAATCCACTTTAACGGCTTTGCAGGTGAACCTGATAAAAATAGAAGAATAACTAGCCCTAAAATAATCCCTATAATGAAAATAGGCTCCATGAATCTTCTCATCCCCTTCGCTTGTTCTAGTACAAGCTTATGAGAAGATCCAGGAGTTTAGACCACTTACTTCCACCGGCTGATTGTCAAATTTCGCTGTTTCGCTTCCCTCAAGTAAAAAAAATACTTCGCTTCAGCTACTTTCAGCTCGCATAAAACCTCAGCTGATGGCTCAAGGCTTTTTTCGACCAGCTTCTTTTGCCTATTCCACTCTTCCTTTTGCTTAAAAAGCTGCTCGATTAGTTTTTCATCAAACTCTCTTCTCAATGTTTTCTTGCGAAGAAAACCCATGGATCGCTTTTTCCTCCCTTACAATTCACGTCTTCCTTCAAGTGCTTTAGAAAGAGTGACCTCATCAGCATATTCCAAGTCACCGCCGACGGGCAGTCCGTGGGCAATACGGGAGAGCTTAATACCAGATGGCTTCAAGAGCCTTGATATATACATCGCTGTTGCTTCCCCTTCTATATTAGGGTTTGTTGCGAGAATCACTTCTGTCACTTGATCATCCTGTAATCGTTTTAACAATTCTGGTATCTTTATATCCTCTGGTCCGATGCCGTCCATTGGGGAAATGGCGCCGTGGAGAACATGATACTGTCCGTTGTATTCTTTCATTTTCTCCATAGCAATAACATCCTTAGGGTCTTGCACAACACAGATAATGGACTTATCCCTTCTTGTATCTTCACATATATAACAAGGGTCCTGATCTGTAATATGCCCGCAAACTGAACAATATGTCAGATTGCGTTTCGCATTTACCAATGCCTTCGCAAAATCTAATACCACATCTTCTTTCATACCTAGAACAAAAAAAGCCAGACGAACCGCTGTTTTCGGTCCGATCCCTGGCAATTTCATAAAGCTGTCGATCAGCTTTGATATTGGTTCAGGATATTGCATTTTCTTTTATCCCCCTAGAACAAACCTGGCATGTTCATTCCTTTTGTAAATTGACCCATTGTTTCGTTTGTGATCTCGTCAACTTTTTTCAAGGCTTCATTTGTTGCAGCAAGCACTAAATCCTGAAGCATTTCGATATCTTCCGGGTCAACTACATCTTCATTAATGATGACATCCAGAATTTCTTTTTGCCCGTTTGCTTTTACTGTTACCATACCGCCGCCTGCAGTTCCTTCAACTACCTTTTCTGCAAGCTCTTCTTGAGCCTTGGCCATATCCTTTTGCATTTTTTGCATTTGCTTCATCATTTTTTGCATATTTCCCATTCCGCCACGCATAGCATTCACTCTCTTTCATATTGTTAGTCTTTTATTTCAATTAAATCCGCTCCGACAAGCTTTTTCGCCTCGGCAATAAGCGGGTCTTCTTCAGCCGGTTCATTTGATCCTTCATTTTCCTGCTGATGATCTACTAAAAATTCTTCTCTTATTTTACCCCATTGTGCTTCTGGAACGCCAATCAAATCTATTCTTTTACCGAGCATTGATTCTAAAATCTGTTCAAGATTAGTCCGGACTCCGTTGTTATCCTCCGCGACCATTTTACAATGTATTTCATATTTGAATTTCAGTACAAATGCTGTAGAAGCTGCAGCCACAGGTTCACTGTCATTCAGCAGCGCAGCATGTGATACTTTGTTTTGCTGTTTCAAATGAGCCAGAAGCTTGCCCCAGCTGCTTCTGAGCTGATCAAGGTCCGTCCTCGTTGCTTCCTTTAAAATCTCATGAATTCTGCCTACCGGCGCTTTGTAATTGGATTTTCCGCCTTTTGGCGCACGCGGTCCCTCTTTTTTCGGACTTTCCGCCGCTGCTTTTACGCCGGTGGTTTTGAGCCGTTCTACTTCTTGCTCAAGCTGCTGGATCTTTTTCATCAGCATATCAACTTCAGGCAGATCCGCAGCAGCTGGTTGATGAGACGTCTGACAAATCTTCACCACAGCCACCTCAAAGAAGATACGGGGATGGTTCGTCCATTTCATTTCCTGGTGGCTCTTGTTCAGGATATCGATCATTTCATATATCGCCTGAGTCGGAATTTGTTCACTCAATTCTCGGAACGTTTCATCGACTTTTACTTTTTCCAGTACACCCTCTAAGCCAGGAGCTGTTTTGAACAGCAGCATGTCTCTGAAATAGAAAATCATATCCTCTATCAGCTTCGCCGGGTCTTTCCCTTGCTGAAGCAGCTCATTCAATGTTTCCAAAGCTTCAGAAACATGTTTTTCATGCAGAGATTGCGCAAGCTTTCCTATATATAACTGAGAAACGGCTCCGGTAATCAGAAGCGCATCATCAACTTTTAGCTCGTCACCGCTGAATGAGACTGCCTGATCAAGAAGGCTCAAAGCATCCCTCATACCGCCATCTGCAGCACTCGCAATAATGTCGAGCGCTCCTTCTTCAACCTGCAGCTCTTCAGCATCAACTATTTTGTTCATACGTCCGACAATCGCTTGGGATGTAATTCGCTTGAAGTCAAAACGCTGACATCTGGATATAATGGTTAAAGGAATTTTGTGCGGTTCTGTTGTTGCTAAAATGAAAATACAATGCTCAGGCGGCTCTTCTAACGTTTTTAATAACGCGTTAAAGGCGCCGATAGACAGCATATGCACCTCATCTATGATATATACCTTATATGTGACGGCCGACGGGGCAAACTTCACTTTGTCGCGGATGTCACGAATTTCATCAACACCGTTGTTAGAAGCGGCATCAATTTCTATGACATCGGATATGGACCCGTTTGTTATCCCTTTACAGGCAGCACATTCGTTACATGGCTCATCAACAGGAGCGTGTTCACAGTTGACAGCTTTGGCAAATATTTTGGCCGCACTGGTTTTTCCCGTACCCCTTGGCCCGGAAAACAGATAAGCATGAGAAAATTTCTTTTGCAAAAGGGCATTTTGCAGCGTTTTTGTAATGTGCTCTTGTCCAACCACATCTTCAAAGCGCTGAGGCCTGAATACTCGATATAAAGCTTGGTAACTCACGGGTGCGCCCTCCTCCGTTATTCATCATTCCCATTATACATGAACCGTGTATCGATTCCAAAAGCTCTTTTACATAACAAAAAACTCACCTAATATTAGGTGAGTTTGAAAATTTGATGATTGATTTACCGTGCACCTTCTGTCGATTCGCTACCCTAAGCGTTACTTAAGCAGTTAGCTCGGCCCAGGCAACCCTGCGGCACATGAGAGGTTTCACTTAATGCTGCTTCCTTCCGGACCTGACATGGTTCATGAATTCCCATTGCGCAGGACCCAAACGTCAACACCACTTACTTAAGGCAGACCTTAAAGTAAACGAACCTCGAGAAGGGATTCGGCCCCGCTAGAGCGGATTGCGGGTACAGGGCACCGCTACCTCCCCGCTTAGCACGGCAAAATAAATATCAAATTTTTGTCGCATCTATGACGATGCACACATAAGTATATCCTTTTCCCCTAAAAATTGCAACCTTACTACTCAGACAAGTTTTTCCTAGAAGCTTTCTTCTTTTTTCTCAACTCTCTGAAAAACGCACTGAGCATTCCTCCGCATTCTTCCTCTAGCACACCGCTCACCACTTCAGCCTGATGATTAAAGCGTTCTTCCTGAAGAAGGTTCATTAACGTGCCTGAACAGCCTCCTTTTGGATCAAAAGCACCAAACACCACTTTTTCCACGCGTGAAAGCACGACAGCTCCAGCACACATCGGACAAGGCTCAAGGGTAACGTAAAGAGTTGCCCCCTCCAGTCTCCATGTTCCAAGTGACTTGCACGCTTCATCAATCACAAGCATTTCCGCATGAGCGATAGACCGCTGCTCTGTTTCTCTTAAATTGTGCGCGCGTGCCACGATTTCATCATTCACGACAAGCACGGCGCCGATCGGCACCTCGCCTTTCGCTTCAGCTTTTTTCGCTTCTTTTATTGCTTCTTTCATATAAAGTTCATCTTGATTCATAAGGTTAGCTCTCTTTTCAAAGTTTTTTCCTTACCTAAAAAGGCTACATATTAACTATAACTTAAACAGAAAGGAGACTGTCGATGTCTAAAGCAGACACAGCTCTTCTCATTGTCGACATGATCAATAATTTTGAATTCGATATGGGAGAAAGCCTCGCCAACAAAACAGAAAAAATCGTTCCTCACATTTTATCATTAAAAAAGCACGCGAGACAAAATGACTGGCCGATTATATACATTAATGATCATTACGGGCTTTGGCAAGCGGATATCCAAAATATCCAGCAAGAATGTGAAAACGAGAAGAGCAAGGCCATTATTGAAAAGATATCACCCGAGGATGCCGACTATTTTCTAATCAAACCGAAACACTCCGCTTTTTATGAAACAGCCCTCCATACCCTCCTTACTGAATTACAGGTGAAACGCATTGTCTTAACAGGTATAGCGGGGAATATATGCGTGCTATTTACTGCTAATGATGCTTACATGAGAGAATACAGCATTACGATACCTAAGGACTGCATTGCTTCTAACAGCGATAAGGATAATGAATTTGCCCTAACTATGATGGAAAATGTTCTTTTCGCAGAAATTACAACGGAAGAACAAATTACTGAAAAACAAACATGATTAGCGCTTTCCTTTCATACATTGTAGCGATATGAAAGGAGGCGTTTTTCATTCAAATTTATGTAGTGAAACAAGGTGACACTCTTACTGCTATCGCTTCACAATACAGAACAACTGTAAATGAAATTACAGAGACGAATGAAATACCGAATCCCGGCAGCCTTGTTGTCGGACAAACCATTGTCATTCCAATAGCTGGCCAGTTTTATGATGTTCAACAAGGCGATACCCTGACATCCATCGCACGGCAATTCAATACGACAGCAGCCGAGCTTGCCAGGGTGAACCGAATCCAGTTAAATACCGTACTGCAGATTGGTTTCCGTTTATACATTCCTCCAGTTCCTAAACGAGACATCGAATCAAGTGCTTATTTGGAGCCCCGCGGAAATCAAGTCAGCGAAAATCTCCAGCAGGCGGCCAGAGAAGCGTCGCCCTACTTAACGTACCTTGGCGCATTCAGTTTCCAGGCACAGCGTGATGGAACCTTAGTCGCACCGCCTTTAACGAATTTAAGAAGCATTGCAGAGAATCAAGACACGACAATGATGATGATTATAACAAACCTAGAAAACCAGGCATTCAGCGATGAGCTCGGCCGGATCCTTTTGAACGACAATACTGTGAAAAGAAGACTTTTGAATGAAATAGTCGAGAATGCCAGAAGATATGGCTTCCGTGCTATTCATTTTGACTTTGAATACTTACGGCCCCAGGATAGAGAGGCATATAATCAATTTCTCCGCGAGGCAAGGGATCTTTTCCATCGAGAAGGCTTAGAAATTTCTACGGCGCTTGCCCCTAAAACAAGCGCAACACAGCAGGGGAGATGGTACGAAGCTCATGATTACAGAGCCCATGGCCAAATTGTCGACTTTGTTGTCCTCATGACATATGAATGGGGCTATAGCGGCGGGCCAGCTCAAGCTGTTTCTCCAATTGGGCCTGTTCGAGACGTCATAGAATATGCTTTGACAGAAATGCCTGCGAATAAAATTGTCATGGGACAGAATTTATATGGGTATGACTGGACACTGCCTTATACAGCAGGAGGAAATCCGGCAAGAGCGATAAGCCCTCAGCAAGCCATTGTCATAGCTGATCAAAACAATGCCGACATCCAGTATGACGAAACCGCTCAAGCCCCTTTCTTTCGCTATACTGATGCAGAAAACAGAAGGCATGAGGTATGGTTTGAGGATGCCCGATCGATCCAAGCCAAATTCAATCTGATTAAAGAGCTGAATTTAAGAGGCATTAGTTATTGGAAGCTGGGACTTTCCTTTCCTCAAAACTGGCTGCTGCTTTCTGATCAATTTCAAGTTGTCAAAAAGACGTTCCGTTAATTTGGAAACGTCTTTTTTTCATAGGGGAATCCAAGGGTTGTGATACAATATGAAGGTCAGCAATTGACGGACGTTTTTTAGAAATAAGGAGGATTCCAATGAATACAGCCCCTTTTATCGCAGTTGAAGGTCCTATCGGGGCAGGAAAAACAACGCTCGCGACGATGCTTTCACAAGAGCTTGGATTCCCTATGATCAGTGAGATTGTTGAGGATAACCCATACCTTGATAAGTTTTATGACAATATAGAGGAATGGAGCTTCCAGCTTGAGATGTTTTTTCTTTGTCACAGATACAAACAGCTTGAGGATACCAGCCTTCACTTTTTAAATGAAGGACAGCCTGTAATAGCTGATTATCACATTTATAAAAATGTGATTTTTGCGGAACGAACGCTGTCTGAACAGCAGCTCAACAAATACAGAAAGATTTATCATCTTCTTACCGATGATCTTCCAAAGCCAAATGTCATCATTTACATAAAGGCAAGTCTGCCCACATTGTTACACCGCATTGAAAAACGCGGGCGCCCCTTTGAGAAAAAAATTGAAACCAGCTATTTGGAACAGCTGATCGCAGATTATGACATCGCCATCAAGCAGCTGCAGGAAGCAGATCCAGGTCTTACGGTGTTAACAATAGATGGCGATTCAAAGGATTTCGTTTTAAATAAGAGCGATTTTGAACGTATTGCCGCCCATGTAAAGGAGCTTATAAAATGAAAGAACATCATATCCCTAAGAATTCAATCATTACAGTAGCAGGAACAGTAGGTGTCGGTAAATCAACTTTAACAAGAGCATTGGCTAAACGGCTTGGCTTTAAAACCTCTCTTGAAGAAGTCGATCATAACCCATACTTAGAAAAATTCTATCATGATTTTGAACGCTGGAGCTTCCATCTGCAAATCTATTTCTTAGCTGAACGGTTCAAAGAACAGAAAAATATTTTTGAAGCCGGCGGAGGGTTTGTACAGGATCGTTCTATTTATGAGGATACTGGGATTTTTGCAAAAATGCACGCTGACAAAGGGACGATGTCAAAGATTGATTATAAAACGTATACAAGCCTGTTTGAAGCAATGGTCATGACACCGTATTTCCCGCATCCTGATGTGCTGATCTATTTAGAAGGCGATCTGGAAAACATATTAGCCCGGATTGAGGAACGCGGACGTGAAATGGAGCTTCAAACAGACCGGTCTTATTGGGAAGAAATGCACACACGTTACGAAAACTGGATCAGCGGTTTTAACGCCTGTCCTGTCCTGAAAATCCGTATTGAGGATTATGATCTGAAGAATGATGAAAGTTCTATCGAGAACATTGTTGATCAAATTGCAACTGTCATTCATGAAACGAAAAAAAAAGTGAATCTCATGACCTGAGATTCACTTTTTTATGATATTAAAAAATCCGTTGCAAACGGTGCAACGGACAAAACAATCTCCAATATATGCTTGAGTTTCATTAGAATTAAAATCAATATGGCGGAGGAAGAGGGATTCGAACCCCCGCGGGCTTTGACACCCCTGTCGGTTTTCAAGACCGATCCCTTCAGCCGGACTTGGGTATTCCTCCGTATCGACAAGACTTACTATATCATGAATGTTCTGTGATGGTCAAGCATTTTTAAAAACTTTTTTTGTTTTTATAAAAATGTTCAATTTAAATAGCGAAAGGCGTGCCTTATCAGGCACACCTTTTCAGCATTACGCTTTGATGACTTCTCTATTTCCCATATAAGGGCGAAGCACTTTTGGTATAATGACGCTTCCGTCTTCCTGCTGATAATTTTCTAAAATAGCAGCAACTGTTCTTCCGACTGCCAGACCTGAGCCGTTCAATGTGTGTACATGCTCTGGTTTGCCTTTCGCTTCACGTCTGAAACGAATGTTCGCACGTCTGGCTTGGAACGCTTCGAAGTTGCTGCAAGAAGAAATTTCACGATAAGTGTCTTGGCTCGGAATCCATACTTCTATATCGTATTTTTTCGCAGCTGTAAAACCTAGATCACCCGTACACATGCTCATTACACGGTATGGAAGTTCCAACAGCTGAAGCACACGCTCAGCTTGGTTTGTTAGTTTTTCTAACTCATCATAAGAATCTTCCGGCTTTACAAACTTCACAAGCTCCACTTTATTAAACTGGTGCTGACGGATTAATCCACGTGTATCGCGCCCTGCTGAACCAGCTTCTGAGCGGAAGCAGGCACTGAATGCCGCATAATTAATCGGCAGGCTGCCTCCTGACAGAATTTCATCCCGATGCATGTTTGTGATCGGCACTTCAGCAGTCGGAATCAAGAAGTAATCCTCTTCTCTGATCTTAAACGCATCCTCTTCGAACTTTGGAAGCTGGCCTGTTCCCGTCATGCTTGCGCGGTTTACCATATAAGGCGGGATGACCTCAGTATAGTTATACTCATCCACATGAAGGTCTAGCATAAAATTATAAAGCGCACGCTCCAAGCGAGCACCTAAGCCTTTATAAAACACGAAGCGGCTTCCTGTCACCTTCGCAGCACGTTCAAAATCAAGAATGCCAAGCTCATCAGCAATATCCCAATGCGGTTTTGGCTCGTATGCAAATGAAGGTGTTTCGCCCCATTTCCGGATTTCTACGTTATCATCTTCTGTTTCACCGACTGGCACTGATTCGTGAGGAATATTCGGGATTGAGAGAAGAATGGTTTCAAGGGCAGATTCGACTGTTCTTAATTCTTCATCAAGTTTTTTAATTTCCTCGCCGACTTCACGCATTTCTTTAATGATATGATCCGCGTCTTTTTTCTCGCGTTTCAAAACAGCTACCTGCTGGGATACTTCATTCCGTTTTCCTTTTAGCTCTTCTACTTTTCCGATAAGCTCCCGTCTTTTATCATCAAGCTCCTCGAACTTATCAAAATCTGTTAAGTCTTCGCCTTTGTGTACAAGCTTTGCTTTAATTTCTTGAAAATTCGCTCTCAGCATTTTCGTATCAAGCATGCGAAACACTCCTTTTTTCATTAAATTCATTGAATTATCGAAAATAAAAAGAGCCCTCATCCCCATGAAAGGGACGAGAGCTCTCGCGTTGCCACCCTGATTGAAAACAAGCCATAGACTTGTTTTCCGCTTTCACACATAACGGTTATCCCGTAAATGCCTACTTCATTCAGCATTTCGCTCAAGGATGGATTCAGACAGCATCTTTCACCGATTCGCACCAACCATCGGCTCTCTTAGAAAGAGAGGCTTCCTACTAGTTCCTATCAACGCTTTTCGATCTTTATTTGTGTTTATAATGTACTATAAGTTTCCACAGCTTTCAACTGTTTTATACAAGGGCTTTCTGCTTGTATTCCTCAACCATTTGAACGAACAGGTTTGTCACCCGATGATCCTCTGTCAGCTCCGGATGGAACGAACAGCCTAAGAAATTATCCTGTTTAGCCGCAACAATGCGTCCGTTATGCTCAGAAATCACTTCAACATTTTCACCGGCTTCCAAGATATGCGGCGCACGGATGAATACGCCAGTAAAAGGTTCATCCAGCCCTTTAATGGTTAAATCAGCCTCAAAGCTATCGACCTGCCGGCCAAACGAATTCCGTTCAACAACCACATTCAGCAAACCTAAATGAGCGTTATCTGAACCGGCAATTTCTTTTGCTAATATAATTAACCCGGCACATGTCCCAAACATCGGTTTTCCCTGAGCAGCAAACTCACGCAATGGCTCCATGAATTGATACGTATCAATTAAACGGCGCATTGTCGTGCTTTCTCCGCCCGGCAAAATTAAACCATCGATTTCGTTTAGCTGCTCTGGGCGTTTAATAACAAGTCCAGCTGCACCGCATGCTTCAATTGCATGGATATGCTCTCTTACTGCTCCTTGAAGTCCTAGTACACCTATTGTTAACATATCGCAGCTCTCCTATATTCTTACCAGCCGCGTTCTTGCATACGCTGTTCTGGAAGTAAATTTGAGATTTCAATCCCTTTCATTGCAGTTCCAAGCTCTTTTGAAAGCTCAGCGATCAATTTGTAATCAGTGTAGTGAGTTGTTGCTTCCACAATTGCTTTCGCAAACTTTGCAGGGTTGTCTGATTTGAAAATACCAGAACCAACAAATACTCCGTCAGCGCCAAGCTGCATCATAAGTGCTGCATCTGCAGGAGTCGCTACGCCGCCAGCCGCAAAGTTAACGACAGGAAGTTTACCGTCTCTTTTAATTTGTTGAAGCAGCTCATAAGGCGCTCCCAAATTTTTCGCTTCAGTCATTAGCTCATCATCACTCATTGCAACCACTTTGCGTACTTGAGCGTTTACCTTGCGCATATGGCGAACAGCTTCGACGATATTACCTGTTCCAGGCTCCCCTTTTGTACGTAGCATAGAAGCACCTTCAGCAATACGGCGTGTTGCTTCGCCTAGATCACGGCAGCCGCAGACGAAAGGAACTGTGTATTCATTTTTATTTAAATGAAATTCTTCGTCAGCCGGAGTCAGAACTTCACTTTCATCAATATAGTCAACACCCATAGCCTCAAGCACACGCGCTTCAACAATATGTCCGATACGCGCTTTTGCCATTACCGGGATAGATACTGCATTCATTACTTCTTCCACGATAGTAGGGTCTGCCATACGGGCAACTCCTCCAGCCGCACGAATATCAGCTGGTACACGTTCTAGCGCCATTACAGCGACAGCTCCAGCCTCTTCAGCAATCTTCGCTTGTTCTGCATTGATGACGTCCATGATGACGCCGCCTTTTTGCATTTCTGCCATTCCGCGTTTTACTCGTTCAGTACCTGTTTGAGCCATTTTTTGGTCCCCCTAATCAAGGTATAGTTATATGATTTCTACTTCTTATTGTATCCTAGAAATCCAATAATTCATATGGATATTACTTATTTTATTCGGTTTTTAAGGCTTTGAAAATCATTTTTTATTAAAAATTGGGTTTTTTCAGTATATTAAGCGAAAGAGCCCTAACATTAATCAGAGCTCTTTCCATTCATTAAAACCAGCCAGTTACTGTATCAACAATGCTTCCCCAGATACCAGCAAAAAATCCGCCGATGCTGCGCATTGTTAAAACAAACCAGTTTGCTTTATCTACATTTTCTTTTGTCACAAGGTCTACCCCTGCCAGGCTGCTGTTAAGGAATCCATAGTCCTTTTCATCACCTGTATATTCTGCAGTCAGTTTCCCAACCTTCGTCCCTTTTTTCACAGGGGCAGTCAAGGTGTCTTTGTTTAAAGTGACTTTTGCTTTGTAATTCTTTTCTTCACCATTTTTGACAGGAAGAGAAAATGCCTTGCTTGTCACAATGCCTACTTCTTTCTCTTTACCTTTATCTACAGAAACGGTTTTATGGCCTTTTACCTGATCGCCTTCAGCATAAATTTCTTTCATAGAGAAATTATTGAAAGCATAATCAAACATCTTTTTCGTTTCATCGAAACGGCCAGTGTGAATGTTGCCTTTTGCGTTTAACACTACAGTGATGACACGCATACCGTTTCTTTCAGCTGTTCCTGTAAAACATGAACCCGCAGAGTCAGTAGAACCTGTTTTCAGTCCATCTACAGTTGCACCTTTATACTCACTGACAAGACCCTTCAGCATAAAGTTCCAGTTCGGCATGTCCATTTCATCATCTGTGCCTTTTCTGAACTTCATTTTTGAGATGCTGGAAGTTTCTAAAATCTCAGGGTAATCAGTAATCAAGTGATCTGCAAGAATAGCCATGTCCTTAGCAGAAACTTCACTTTCTTCATCTACGCTTGTCCCTTCAGGCTGCTTGCCGTGGAGATCCTTGTTTTCAAGACCTGTTGCATTAACAAATTTGTAATCTGTTAATCCCAGTTCTTTTGCTTTTGCATTCATTTTTTCAACGAACTTTGTTTCAGAGCCTGCAATAACCTCTGCAATGGCAATCGCAGCCGCATTTGCAGAATAGATTGCTGTCGCTTGATAAAGTTCTTTTACTGTGTATTTTCCGTCTTTCCGAAGAGGAACGTTTGATAAACTGTTATCTTGGGAAATCTCATACACATAGTCATCAGGCGTATAGGTTTGATCCCATTTTACTTTGCCTTCATCAATTGCTTCTAATAATAGATACTCTGTCATCATTTTTGTCATACTTGCAATTGGCAGTCTTTTCTCTGCATTTTTGCTGTAAAGAATTTTACCTGAAGAAGCTTCGATCATAATAGCAGCTGATGCGTTGATATCAATTGGATCGCTGGCAGCCTTTGCTTTTGACATTGGAGTCAGGCAAGTTACGGCCAGTGTTAAAACAACCAATGACATCAATAGCTGTTTACATTTCTTGATGTTCAATCGTACGACCTCCGTATTTCATTTTTCTTCATCTATAATTAAGCCGTTAAGGACATTTTCAATGCACAACAGTATAAATTTTATCATAATCAGTATAAAAAAAATAGACAGAGTCAGAGACCCTGTCAAATGTTTTTAATTTGTAACAATTTATTTATGAAATTGTATAGTTAGGTGATTCTTTTGTAATCTGTACATCATGCGGATGACTTTCACGAAGGCCTGCACCAGTCATACGAATGAACTGAGCTTCTTCTCTTAAAGCACGAAGATCTTTAGATCCGCAATATCCCATACCAGAACGAAGACCGCCGACTAGCTGATAAACTGTTTCTTCAACCGGTCCTTTGTAAGGTGTGCGTCCTTCAATTCCTTCTGGAACGAATTTTTTGTTTTCTTCTTGGAAGTAACGGTCTTTACTTCCTTTTTCCATTGCAGCAACAGATCCCATACCGCGGTATACTTTGAATCTTCTGCCTTGGTAGATTTCAGTTTCACCAGGGCTTTCTGACGTACCTGCCAGTAAGCTTCCAAGCATAACAGCATGTCCGCCGGCTGCCAATGCTTTTGCAATATCGCCAGAGAATTTAATTCCGCCGTCTGCGATAATTGTTTTGCCATGTTTTCTTGCTTCAGTCGCACAGTCATAAATCGCTGTGATTTGAGGTACACCAACACCCGCTACAACACGAGTAGTACAAATGGAACCCGGTCCGATTCCTACTTTGACTATATCAGCACCAGCTTCGAAGAGTGCCTTTGTTGCTTCAGCAGTTGCTACGTTTCCAGCGATAATATTTAATTCAGGATACGTTTCACGGATCTTTGTCACTGTGTTTAACACGCCTTGAGAATGCCCGTGTGCTGTGTCGATCACAATGACATCCACATTGGCTTCTACAAGCTTTTTCACGCGTGTCATCGTGTCGCCAGTTACGCCAACTGCCGCACCAACGATCAGACGTCCGTGAATGTCTTTAGATGAGTTAGGGAATTCGATAACTTTTTCAATGTCTTTGATCGTGATAAGACCTTTTAATTTATTTTGATCGTCAACGAGTGGAAGCTTTTCAATTTTATGTTTCTGCAAAATCTTTTCAGCTTCGTCTAAAGTCGTTCCAACCGGTGCAGTGACAAGTTCTTCTTTTGTCATGACATCGCTGATTTTCATTGAGTAATCAGAAATAAAGCGAAGGTCGCGGTTCGTGATGATTCCGACAAGCTTTTGGTCTTCTTCGTTATCTACAATCGGAACACCGGAAATTCTGTATTTCCCCATCAAATGCTCCGCATCATAAACTTGGTGATCAGGAGTTAAAAAGAAGGGATTTGTAATAACGCCTCGTTCAGAGCGTTTTACTTTATCAACTTGTTCAGCCTGCTGCTCGATCGACATATTTTTATGAATAATGCCCAAGCCGCCCTGTCTAGCCATTGCAATTGCCATTGCTGATTCTGTTACAGTATCCATACCTGCGCTGATGACAGGAATATTCAGCTTTAACGTCTTTGTAAGTTCAACAGATAAATCCACATCACGCGGAAGTACCTCTGACTTAGCTGGTACAAGCAGCACATCGTCGAACGTTAAGCCTTCTTTTGAAAATTTACTTTCCCACATTAGTAAATCCCCCTCTTTTCGGCAAAATATTATATGTAGATTATCAACAAGCCAAGAGCATGTCAAGGAACCCAAAAAGAGTTGAAATATTTAGATAACGGAAAGGAATTAGAAATACATATGACATATCATGAATGGAAAGACTTAGCGCTATTTTATTCCGTAGAATCAACCCAGAAATTTCTAGAAAAAGTCTATGTCTTAAATGGTGCAGATGAGGCGAAACGGAACTCTTTTAAAAACAGCGAGCGGTTTATTTTCTTCTTGAAGCATGCTGAATCATTTTATAAGCAAGCCTCTTGCTCGCCTTTAGAAATCAAACCGATTCTTTTATTTTACGGGATGTCACAGCTGATCAAAGCCTGTCTCATCACACAGGATCCTCACTACCCAAGCCATACATCTGTTCTCGCACATGGCGTCACAGCACGTAAAAGAAAGAAGCAAAATTATTGTTTTAGCGATGATGAAGTAAAAATACAACGCAACGGATTATGTATGCACTTCATGAAACACTTATTTGGTCAATCAGGTATAGAAGATGAACGGTATACTATGAAAAAGTTATTAGCCGCTATACCAGAGTTAAGTGATATTTTTTATTTCCAGAAAAAGGAACGATTTATTGCAAAGATTCGGAAGGATAAGGACTTGGTATCTATACCAGAGGATATCGTGATTCATTATAAGATGTCCGATTCACGATTTGTTGAATATATGTCTCATCATTTTCAATGGACCTTTTTGAAGAAAGATAAAGATGATCTTCAGTTCCATCTTTCACGGCAAGACATAAATCCATGGACCTCAATCAGCCTATTATTTGATATGGACAAAAGACAATATTATATTCCTTCTAAACGAGATCAATTTCTAAAACTTCCTGAAATAACAATCCATTATTTAATTTTGTACAACATAGGAATGATTGCGAGGTATGAAACAGAATGGTGGTATGAGCTATTAACGCAGCATGTTAGTGATGATTACGTGTTCATTCAGCAGTTTTTAATGGTAACGGAAAACAAATTCCCTAAATACATTTTGAAATTCCTGCAGCAATATGTATAAACAAAAAACCCAGCTCAAAGAGCTGGGTTTTACCCTTGCTTGGCGGCGTCCTACTCTCACAGGGGGAAACCCCCGACTACCATCGGCGCTGAAGAGCTTAACTTCCGTGTTCGGCATGGGAACGGGTGTGACCTCTTCGCTATCGCCACCAAACAATTGAGAGTGTTCTCTCAAAACTAGATAACAGGTGTGACATCATTAAAAATTAGGTTAAGTCCTCGATCGATTAGTATCTGTCAGCTCCATGTGTCGCCACACTTCCACCTCAGACCTATCAACCTGATCATCTTTCAGGGATCTTACTTCCTTGCGGAATGGGAAATCTCATCTTGAGGGGGGCTTCATGCTTAGATGCTTTCAGCACTTATCCCGTCCGCACATAGCTACCCAGCGATGCCCTTGGCAGAACAACTGGTACACCAGCGGTGCGTCCATCCCGGTCCTCTCGTACTAAGGACAGCTCCTCTCAAATTTCCTGCGCCCGCGACGGATAGGGACCGAACTGTCTCACGACGTTCTGAACCCAGCTCGCGTACCGCTTTAATGGGCGAACAGCCCAACCCTTGGGACCGACTACAGCCCCAGGATGCGATGAGCCGACATCGAGGTGCCAAACCTCCCCGTCGATGTGGACTCTTGGGGGAGATAAGCCTGTTATCCCCGGGGTAGCTTTTATCCGTTGAGCGATGGCCCTTCCATGCGGAACCACCGGATCACTAAGCCCGACTTTCGTCCCTGCTCGACTTGTAGGTCTCGCAGTCAAGCTCCCTTGTGCCTTTACACTCTGCGAATGATTTCCAACCATTCTGAGGGAACCTTTGGGCGCCTCCGTTACCTTTTAGGAGGCGACCGCCCCAGTCAAACTGCCCACCTGACACTGTCTCCCCGCCCGATAAGGGCGGCGGGTTAGAAGGTCAATACAGCCAGGGTAGTATCCCACCGATGCCTCCACCGAAGCTGGCGCTCCGGTTTCCAAGGCTCCTACCTATCCTGTACAAGCTGTACCAACATTCAATATCAGGCTGCAGTAAAGCTCCACGGGGTCTTTCCGTCCTGTCGCGGGTAACCTGCATCTTCACAGGTACTATAATTTCACCGAGTCTCTCGTTGAGACAGTGCCCAGATCGTTGCGCCTTTCGTGCGGGTCGGAACTTACCCGACAAGGAATTTCGCTACCTTAGGACCGTTATAGTTACGGCCGCCGTTTACTGGGGCTTCAATTCGCACCTTCGCTTACGCTAAGCGCTCCTCTTAACCTTCCAGCACCGGGCAGGCGTCAGCCCCTATACTTCGCCTTACGGCTTCGCAGAGACCTGTGTTTTTGCTAAACAGTCGCCTGGGCCTATTCACTGCGGCTCTCTCGGGCTTGCACCCTAACAGAGCACCCCTTCTCCCGAAGTTACGGGGTCATTTTGCCGAGTTCCTTAACGAGAGTTCTCTCGATCACCTTAGGATTCTCTCCTCGCCTACCTGTGTCGGTTTGCGGTACGGGCACCTCTCACCTCGCTAGAGGCTTTTCTTGGCAGTGTGGAATCAGGAACTTCGCTACTAAATTTCGCTCGCCATCACAGCTCAGCCTTATGGGAAACGGATTTGCCTATTTCCCAGCCTAACTGCTTGGACGCGGATATCCAATACCGCGCTTACCCTATCCTCCTGCGTCCCCCCATTGCTCAAATGGTGAGGAGGTGGTACAGGAATATCAACCTGTTGTCCATCGCCTACGCCTTTCGGCCTCGGCTTAGGTCCCGACTAACCCTGAGCGGACGAGCCTTCCTCAGGAAACCTTAGGCATTCGGTGGAGGGGATTCTCACCCCTCTTTCGCTACTCATACCGGCATTCTCACTTCTAAGCGCTCCACCAGTCCTTCCGGTCTGGCTTCACAGCCCTTAGAACGCTCTCCTACCACTGTTCGAAGAACAGTCCGCAGCTTCGGTGATACGTTTAGCCCCGGTACATTTTCGGCGCAGAGTCACTCGACCAGTGAGCTATTACGCACTCTTTAAATGGTGGCTGCTTCTAAGCCAACATCCTGGTTGTCTAAGCAACTCCACATCCTTTTCCACTTAACGTATACTTTGGGACCTTAGCTGGCGGTCTGGGCTGTTTCCCTTTCGACTACGGATCTTATCACTCGCAGTCTGACTCCCAAGGATAAGTCATTGGCATTCGGAGTTTGACTGAATTCGGTAACCCGGTAGGGGCCCCTAGTCCAATCAGTGCTCTACCTCCAAGACTCTTACCTTGAGGCTAGCCCTAAAGCTATTTCGGAGAGAACCAGCTATCTCCAGGTTCGATTGGCATTTCACCCCTACCCACACCTCATCCCCGCACTTTTCAACGTGCGTGGGTTCGGGCCTCCATTCAGTGTTACCTGAACTTCACCCTGGACATGGGTAGATCACCTGGTTTCGGGTCTACGACCACGTACTCATGCGCCCTATTCAGACTCGCTTTCGCTGCGGCTCCGCATCTTCTGCTTAACCTTGCACGGGATCGTAACTCGCCGGTTCATTCTACAAAAGGCACGCCATCACCCGTTAACGGGCTCTGACTACTTGTAGGCACACGGTTTCAGGATCTCTTTCACTCCCCTTCCGGGGTGCTTTTCACCTTTCCCTCACGGTACTGGTTCACTATCGGTCACTAGGGAGTATTTAGCCTTGGGAGATGGTCCTCCCGGATTCCGACGGAATTTCACGTGTTCCGCCGTACTCAGGATCCACTCTGGAGAGAACGAAGTTTTGACTACAGGGCTGTTACCTTCTATGGCGGGCCTTTCCAGACCTCTTCATCTACCTCGTTCCTTTGTAACTCCGTATAGAGTGTCCTACAACCCCAAGAGGCAAGCCTCTTGGTTTGGGCTAATCCCGTTTCGCTCGCCGCTACTCAGGGAATCGCATTTGCTTTCTCTTCCTCCGGGTACTTAGATGTTTCAGTTCCCCGGGTCTGCCTTCTCATATCCTATGAATTCAGATATGGATACCACTCCATTACGAGTGGTGGGTTTCCCCATTCGGAAATCTCCGGATCAAAGCTTGCTTACAGCTCCCCGAAGCATATCGGTGTTCGTCCCGTCCTTCATCGGCTCCTAGTGCCAAGGCATCCACCGTGCGCCCTTTCTAACTTAACCGTTAAAAAGAATCACTATGTGATATCTTGTATTACTAATTGAATGTGATGTCTACTGTTATCTAGTTTTCAAAGAACACGTTTCGAAGGAATGA
>NZ_JH600280.1 GCF_000245335.1 Bacillus mojavensis RO-H-1 = KCTC 3706 | reverse complement strand
TTTTATAATAAAACTTGAATTAACAGGTACGTTTTGTCTTGTTTAGTTTTCAAAGATCATTTTGTCACTTCGTTTAAGCGACTTTATTATTATAACTCTTTGTCTTATTGAAGTCAATAACTTTTTTTGAAGTTATTTTTTTGTCATCGCCTTGTTTAGCGGCAACGAATAATAATATACCACCTTGTAAATAATAGTGCAATAGTTTTTTTGAAGAAAAAACAAAGGAATTATAAAAGAGCGTCATCCTTCTATTAGCAAGGTTGACGCTCTTTAACATTAGCGCTGTCTCATTTGCGGGAATAACAGTACATCTCGGATCGAAGGAGCATTCGTAAGCAGCATGACGAGGCGATCGATCCCGATGCCTAAGCCTCCTGTTGGCGGCATGCCATACTCAAGTGCTTCAACGAAGTCTTCGTCCATTAAATGAGCTTCATCATTACCCTCTTCTCGTTCTTTTAATTGGGCTTCAAAACGCTCTCTTTGATCAATAGGGTCATTTAGCTCTGTGAATGCATTTGCATGCTCACGGCCTACGATAAACAGTTCAAAACGGTCTGTGAAGCGCGGGTCCTCTGGATTTTTCTTAGCAAGAGGAGAAATTTCTACTGGATGCCCATATATAAACGTCGGCTGGATAAGCGTTTCCTCGATTTTTTGTTCGAAGAATTCATTTATAATATGGCCCACTGTCATAGAATCTTTAATCTCTACACCATGCTCTTTTGCATATTCACGGGCCTGCTCAACAGTTACCTCTTCCCAGAAGTCAACGCCTGTCGCTTCTTTGACTGCGTCAACCATATGGATTCTTTTCCACTCAGGTTTCAGTTCGATTTGCTCTTCTCCATATTGGATTGTCGTCGTGCCAAGCACTTCTTGTGCGATATGTGCGACAAGGTTTTCAGTTAAGCTCATGATATCTTTATAGTCAGCATACGCTTCATATAATTCAATCATTGTGAATTCTGGGTTATGGCGTGTAGAGACGCCTTCATTACGGAAAACACGGCCGATTTCATATACTTTTTCTAAACCGCCGACAATCAAGCGTTTCAGATGCAGTTCAATCGCAATACGCATGTAGAGCGGAATATCTAAAGCATTATGATGGGTAATGAACGGACGCGCGGAGGCTCCCCCTGGAATGCTGTGCATAGTTGGTGTTTCTACTTCTAAGTATCCGTGATCATCAAGGTATCTTCTCATCGCTTGAATGATCTTGCTTCGTGTGATGAACGTATGTTTGCTGTCCGGATTTACGATAAGATCCAGGTAGCGTTGACGGTAGCGCTGCTCAACGTCTTTTAAACCATGATATTTATCCGGCAGCGGACGAAGCGCTTTTGTCAGCAAATCAAATGATGTTGCTTTTACAGACAGTTCGCCTACATTTGTTTTGAACACTTTTCCGGTTACGCCGATAAGGTCACCAAGGTCGGAAGATTTAAAGATTTCATATTGGTCGTCACCGACACTGTCTTTTCTTACGTAGATTTGAATTTGACCTTCTAAATCCTGAAGGTGCGCGAAGCCGGCTTTTCCTTTACCGCGCTTTGTCATCATACGGCCTGCGATTGTGACTTCAATCGCTTTTTCTTCTAACTCTTCTTTCGTTAGATTTTGATATGCCGCAATAATTTGCTCAGATTGATGAGTTCTTTCAAAACGTGCGCCGAATGGATCTATACCGTTTTCTCTCATCTGATTCATTTTGTCGCGTCTGACTTGCAGCTGGTCGTTTAATTCTTCATGATTATGCTCTTCTTGACTCATTGTTATCACTCCATTACAGATATTGTCTCATGAAAAAAGCAGAAAAACTGCCAGCATAAAACTGGCAGTGAGCAGCAAATAGAGGTGAGTATTATCCTACTTTTGCGTCTTGAAGCCCTTTTGCCTCAACTTCAGCAGTAAATGCATCTAAAAGCTGTACAAGCTCTTCTCTTGTCTCGCAATGATTGATTCCATTCCGAACCTCCGCATTGCCTCTTACGCCTTTCAGATACCACGCAGCATGTTTTCTCATTTCTCTTACCGCTACATTTTCACCTTTTAAGTTAATCAAGCGGTCAAGATGCAGTTTGCATACCGCCATTTTTTCACGTACTTGCGGCTCTTCTTTTAATTCACCTGTTTCAAGGTATTGAACTGTACGGTAAATCATCCACGGATTGCCCAGTGCGGCGCGACCGATCATGACACCGTCCACTCCTGTTTCATCAAGCATACGCTTAGCATCCTGCGGCGTCTTGACATCACCGTTTCCAATGACCGGAATCGATACAGACTGTTTTACTTCTTTGATAATATCCCAGTTTGCAGTTCCTTCGTACATCTGCACTCTTGTACGGCCATGAAGCGCAACTGCTTTTCCGCCCGCACGCTCAACAGCCTGTGCGTTTTTCACGGCGAAAATGTGGTCTTCATCCCAGCCCATTCTCATTTTCACTGTAACTGGTTTATCAACGGCATCTACTACTGCAGCAACCATTTCGTAAATCTTATCAGGATCCAGAAGCCATTTCGCTCCCGCATCACATTTTGTAATCTTGGGTACCGGGCATCCCATGTTAATATCAATGATATCAGCAGTTGTGTTCTGGTCTACAAACTTTGCCGCTTCCACAAGGGTTTCCTTTTTTCCTCCAAAGATTTGAAGGCTGAGCGGTTTTTCACGTTCATCAATATAAAGCATACCCATTGTTTTGGCATTGTTGTAAAGGATCGCTTTGTCGCTGACCATTTCAGCGCATACCAATCCGGCTCCGAATTCCTTTACAGTCAATCTGAATGCTGAGTTGCAGACACCAGCCATAGGGGCCAGCACAACCGGATTTTTCAATTGAATATCACCGATTTTAAACATTTTTCCCCTCCTTTCATTTGTTATTATTTTCTGGCGGCGCTAATTCGTCCGCGCTTATATTTAAAACATCTGCTGCGCTGTGAATAATTGCAGCTGACGGCAATCGGTTTCCGCGTTCAATTTCGCCGAGAATAGAAACTGATATACCTAATGCTTTTGCAAATCCTTCTTGAGTATAACCTTTCAGCTTTCTGAATGCACGAATTCGTCTACCCCAGATTTCTGCTTCCATACTCTTACACCTTCTTGGTCGGTTTCCGCGCTTTTTGCCTCTTTTTCAACCCGCTTGCATATTTCCGCAAGCGGCGCAAGGACAAATAAACGCTCATACATTCTCGGATGCGGAACAATTAGTTGCTCTGTTTCAATATTTTCACGATTAAACAGTAAAATGTCAAGGTCTGCCGTCCGCGGACCCCATCTGACTTCTCTCGTCCTGCCCAATTCATTTTCTATATGCTGAGTTAGCTCAAGGAGCTGAAACGGATTCAGCGACGTCTCGATTTCAACTGCCATATTTAAAAATTCATCTTGGGCTTCGTATCCGACTGGGTCTGTTTCGTAAATAGAAGACACTTTCGTGACTGTTACTGCCTCATGGTGATGGAGCATCTCCACCGCTCGCCGTAAATACGTTTCTCTATCTCCAATATTAGATCCAAGTGCAATATAAGCGATATTGTTCATGATTTTTTTCTCGTGATTTCTATTGCTACTGATTTATAGTGGCCGGGAATGGGCGGATCTGGCTTAATCACTTTTACAGTACATTGCTGTACCCGATGAAATTTCTTCAGGACAGTGTCCGCAATACGTTCTGCCAGTGTTTCCACCAGTTTCACAGGCTCACCTTCGACGATATCTTTACATACATGGTAAAGCTCGGCATAGTTAATAGTTTGCTCAAGGTCGTCTGTTTGTCCCGCCTTGCTTAAATCCAATTCTGCAGTTAAATCGACTTTAAAACGCTGTCCGAGCTTGTTCTCTTCTTTGAACACACCGTGATAGCCGTAAAACTCCATGCCTTCTACGTAGACTTTATCCATGATGCATCCCTCCCTTGTTCAGCATTGCATCCATCATTTTTGCCATTCTTGCTATTTGTTTTACATCATGGACTCTCACAATGTCACAGCCCTTTTGAATGCCTAGACACACAGTTGCACCTGTGCCCTCAGCCCGCTCCTCAGGAGGAAGATCCAGCACACGGCCGATAAATCTTTTTCGGGAGGTTGCAAGGAGAACCGGATAGCCAAGTCCGCTGAAAACCTCTAGCTTGTTCATGACTGCCAGATTATCGTGATAGTCCTTCGCAAAACCAATACCGGGATCGAGGATAATGTTCTTCTCCTCTACACCTGCTTCAACAGCAATCTTTACACTTTCCATTAAATCTGACAGCATATCCGGTATTAAGTCGTTGTAGTTTCTTTCTTTGCGGTTATGCATGAGAACGATTGGAACATTGTGTTCAGCTGCGACAGACGCCATTTTCGGATCATACTTTGCTCCCCAAATATCATTGATAATCGAAGCGCCGGCTTTAACAGCTTCATCGGCTACCGAAGCCTTGTACGTATCTACAGAGATCGGCACTGCCAGCTCTTTTGTAATCCGCTCAATCACAGGAATTACTCTGGCCATCTCTTCGTCCTCGGACACATATTCGGCGCCGGGTCTTGTCGATTCGCCTCCGATATCAATAATATGCGCACCGTTATCGATCATCTCTTTCGCGTGCAACAGGGCCTTGTCCAGGCTGTCATATTTTCCGCCATCCGAGAAAGAGTCAGGCGTTACGTTTAAAATACCCATCACCAGCGTCTTTTCTTGATATGATAATGCGCTGGGTTTGGTATGGATTACTTGTGTTTGGTTTATCGTTTGCTGCGCCATTCTCTTCCTCCCTGTCATGAATTCATGTTCTTTATTTCTTGATGGTATAGCGTTTGTAAAGCGGAAGTTATTTCTCCGTTTCTGCCCGGATAGGTCACTTCTTCTATTTGAGAAAACGGAATGATCTCAAGAACCGAGTTGGTCATCCATGCTTCATCTGCCGTCAAAAGGGCTTCAAGCTGGTAGCGGCCGGTTTTGACATCCATTCCTATTCTCTTAGCGTTCTCCATGACAAAACGTCTCGTGACGCCGTCAAGAATTCCGGTATCAAGTGATGGTGTATAGATACAGCTGCCTTTTCTCCAGAAGACATTCGAAATGATGCCCTCTGCTACAGCGCAATCCTCCGTTAAAAAGATCCCTTCAAACCGCGGATCATTTCCGATCTCCCGTTTCGCATACATATTATTTAGATAGTGATGAGATTTTAACCGGAACGGCCCCTCCGGTGTGTTTCTCCGTATCGACAAAACCTTCCCTTCTTTTTGCAAAGGAAGACTTTCTGGTTTTAGCTGGTTAACAAAACATAAGACAGTCGGCTTATCGTAAGTTTGAGCAGCGAAGCCTTTATCACTGATGCCGGCTGATATGTTCAGCCTGACGCGGGCATTGCCGTCTTTGATATCATTCAGCCCGAGCAGCTTGTCCAGCATCTCAATAACCTCTTGTTTTGTCACAGTGTACTCGATCTGCAGATCCTTAAGTGCGCGTTCAAGCCGTTCTAAATGCCAATCAAGCAGGAACGGTCGCCCTTCATAAAGCCTGAAAGTCTCAAAAACACCGATCCCATATAAAAAACCATGGTCAAAAGGAGAAAGAACTGCATCTTTCTCCTCTATGAATCGGCCGTTTACATATATCATCACGCAATGACTTCCTTGCGGTACGTTTCAATAAAATTTCTGAGCATTTCTTTTCCAAAGGAAGTCATAATAGACTCTGGATGAAATTGAACGCCTTCTATCGGAAGATCATTGTGCCGTATAGCCATGATTTCTCCCTCTTTCGTTTGTGCCGTTACAGTGAAACAGCTTGGCAGCGTTTCAGACTTTACGATCAGTGAGTGGTATCGTGTCGCCACAAGCGGGTTTTGCAAACCTTTAAAGATCGTCTTGCCGTCATGCTCGATTTCCGAGGTTTTCCCGTGCATCAGCCGCTCTGCTCTGACCACGTCTCCGCCAAACACCTGTGCGATAGACTGATGTCCGAGGCATACCCCAAAAACGGGGATTTTGCCTGCGAAGTGTTTAATTGCTTCAAGGCTGATACCAGCTTCATCAGGACTGCACGGTCCGGGTGAAATCATTAAGAAATCCGGTGACAGCTCTTCAATTTGCTCTATTGTGATATCGTCATTGCGTTTTACAATCAGCTCTTCTCCAAACTCGCCCAAATACTGCACTAAGTTGTACGTGAAAGAATCATAGTTATCAATCATTAAAATCATTTCTCTGCTCACCTCATCTAATTTTTGTCTCTACTTCGCTCAGCTCTAACGCCTTTTGCATCGCAAAAGCTTTTTTGAATGATTCTCTGTATTCATGCTTAGGGACAGAATCAATCACAACTCCTGCGCCGGATTGCATAAACGCCTGCCCTCCGGTTGCATAAATGGTTCGGATCACGATATTAAACTGAAGATCCTGATTATACCCAAACCACCCTATAGAACCAGTATAAAGCCCACGGCGTGTCGGCTCAAGTTCTTCTATAATTTCCATTGTCCTTACTTTAGGAGCACCTGTAATCGTCCCTCCAGGAAATACAGCATGAATAATATCGACAGCGTCGTATCCACCCTGAAGTTCACCTTGGACATTAGACACAATGTGCATGACGTGGGAGTATTTTTCAATTGCCATGAATTCATTAACCCGCACTGATCCGTAACGTGAAACTCTGCCCAGATCATTTCGTTCTAGATCAACCAGCATGACGTGCTCAGCGCGTTCCTTTTCATTATGGATTAATTCGTTTGCGAGTGCTTCATCTTCCTCATCCGTTTTCCCTCTGGAACGAGTGCCTGCGATCGGTCTTGTCTCTAACAGTTTGCCCTTTTTACTGACAAGAAGTTCAGGAGATCCGCAAATAATTTGGAAATCCGGTGTTTCTAAATATGCCATATACGGAGAAGGATTCACTTCTCTCAGCTTTTTGTAGATTTCATACGGGTGAGCAGACAGTGACTGCGACTGCCTGATCGATAGGTTAACTTGAAAAACATCTCCGCTTGCAATGTATTGCTTGATTTTCTCTACAGCCTGAGAAAAGCTTTCTTCAGTAAATGGCGCTGCAAAGGAACCGTCAGCTGTATATGTCATCTCTTGTAACGGCTCACCGGGAAGCTCAGTCAGCCACATATGTTCGAGTTGGGACAGCTTTTCGTCCGCTGATTCGTTCTCGTCATTCACATGGGTGACCAGCCAAAGAGATTGTTCTTCATGGTCATAGACGACTATATCATCAAAGACAAGAAAATAGATATCAGGTGTCTCCAGGTCATCTAATGAGAGCATTTTGAAGTTTTCAATGTAGCGGGCGTAATCATAGCTGAGAAACCCGATTGCCCCGCCTTGAAAATCTGGGAGCTCGTGATCTGTTTCTGTTTCCAGCGTTTTAAACCAGCTGTGGAAGGCACGTAGTGGATCACCTTCTTCAAACAGCATCTCATCCCCATGCTTAATGGTTGTAATTCCGTCTTTTCCTTTTACAGTCGCAATTGGATCGAGACCGGCTATACTGTATCTGCCGCCTCTTGCACTTTCAAGAAGCACGTGCTGTTTTCTGGATTGTGAAAGTTTCTCATATTGTTGCAAGAATGAATCTTTTTGAAAAGGTACTTTTCTGCCTGCCGGTCTGCGTTGTGCCATTTATATCATTCCTCTGTTTTCTTTTTCTGCTTTTTTTATTGTAAAGCAATATCATGAGTGAAAAAAGTGAATTTCTCTTCCAAGAATAAGATTCGTCGCGGACACGGCATATTTGATGCACAAATAAAAAAACTCCCGGGCACCGGGAGTTTGTCGGATTTTTTAATCGAATTGATACAGCGGCGTACTCAAATAACGTTCGCCGTTACTCGGAATGATAGCTAATACTTTTTTGCCCTTTCCGAGTTTTTTCGCTACTTGAATAGCTGCATAAATGGCCGCACCTGATGAGATGCCTCCGAGAATTCCTTCTTCACGTGCAGCTCTGCGCGCATATTCAAATGCTTCTTCATTCTTCACAGGGAAGATTTCATCGTATACTTCAGTGTTTAAGATGTCAGGCACAAAGCCAGCTCCGATTCCCTGAATTTTGTGGGGGCCTGGTTTTCCTCCTGAAAGCACTGGGGAATCTGACGGTTCAACAGCGTAGATTTTAACGGAAGGATATGCTTCCTTCAGGACTTCACCCGCTCCTGTAATCGTTCCGCCTGTTCCAATTCCGGCTACAAATGCATCAAGCTGGTCATCACCGAATTGCTCAACAATTTCTTTACCTGTTGTTTGGCGATGGATTTCAGGGTTCGATGGATTGTTAAACTGCTGCGGCACGAAGTATCCGTGTTTTTCTGCAAGCTCTTCCGCTTTCTTAATGGCACCTTTCATGCCTTCCGCACCCGGCGTCAGCACAAGCTCAGCACCATACGCGCGAAGAAGGTTGCGGCGCTCCATGCTCATTGTGTCAGGCATAACCAAAATCGCTTTTAAACCTTTAGCTGCAGCAACCATTGCCAGCCCAATTCCTGTATTTCCGCTTGTCGGTTCAATGATTGTATCGCCAGCTTTTAATTTCCCTTCTTTTTCAGCGGCTTCAATCATCGCTAAACCGATACGGTCTTTTACACTGCTTCCAGGGTTCATGTATTCAAGCTTTAAATATACATCCGCACTGTTTTCATCAACAAGGCGATTTAATTTAACGATTGGCGTATTCCCAATTAATTCAGTAATGGAGTTTGCTACACGTACCATTCTTGACACCTCAATTTCCGACTATTTGTATTGGTATTATGTATATAATCTATCAATTTCAAAATTTTTTGTCAATCATTTAGTTCTTTTTTCCCCATAGAACCAAGACACGTCAGCTTCTTTCCAAAGCGATTTTACAGTGGCTTTATCACCTAACTGATCCATGGCGATCTGCCGTTTAATCTGATTCTTCACTTCTTCGTATGAGAACGTTCTCGCATTTAACTTTTCTTTCAGTTGAATAATCGCATAGCCGTTGTTTACCTTGATCGGTTCGTCTGACCATTCATCTTGTTTTAGTGTCTTTGCTTCTTCAATGTATGATGACGGAATGTTGTCTGATGCTTCAGTGACAAACCCTAAATCTCCGCCGTATGGTGACGTATATCTGTCCGTGGATCGTTCCGCCGCAACAGCTTCAAAGCTTGAGCCGCCTTCAAGCTCTTTTAAAACTTGTCTGGCTTCTTCTTCATCCTTTACAACAATATGCCGAATACGATACGAATCATCAAACTGATACAGTTCTTTATTTTGATTATAAAATGATTTCATTTCTGTCTTTGAAATATCAATATCCCTTGTTAATAATTCTTCAAGAAGAATATTATAGCGAATTTGGTCTTTCCACTCTTTTTCAGTTGTATGCTCGTCTTCGTAAAATGAATTGTTTACCGCCTTAATCAGCAGAAATTCCCGATCAATTTCGTTCTTAGATACTTTGAGATCGTTCTTTTTGGCAAGCTGCTCAACCACGCGGACATTGATCATATCTTCGAGTGTTGATTTTCCGTATTCATCTTCCATTTCCTTCAGCCATTCTTCTCTTGTGACGCTTTTGCCTCCAATAGTAGCAATGGACTCGTTGGACGGGGAAGCGCTGGCTTGAGATTTCGTCAGTGTATATGCTACCGCGATACAGCATACCAGCAGCGCGCCCCAAATGATTGTCCAGATTGTTCTTGATTTCAAATTTACTGTCAGCCCCTTTTCTTAAATTCAAAAAACCCGCTAAAGAGCTTAGCGGGTCGTTTGGTCTCGAAGCTCTTCCAGCTCTTCTTTTGTAAATAAGTACTTTTCATTACAAAAATGGCATACTGCTTCGGCTTGTCCATCTTCTTCTATCATATCTTGAATTTCTTTTTTGCCTAGTCCTAAAACGGCTGTTTCAAAACGCTCTTTTGAACAAGGGCAATGGAATTTAACAGGCATGTTCTCCAGAATCTCAGGCTTTTCTCCTAAGACTTCTTCCAGAATCTCTTCCGGTGTAAGCCCTTTTTGAATCAGTTTAGAAATAGGTTCTACTACAGATAGACGCTGTTCAATTTTTGTGATGGTTTCATCATCTGTTCCCGGAAGAAGCTGAAGAATAAAACCTCCTGCCGCCAAAATGGTATTGTCTGGGTTAACAAGCACGCCGACACCTACAGATGAAGGAACCTGCTCCGATGATACAAGATAGTACGTGAAATCTTCTCCCAGTTCTCCGGAAACAATTTCTACTTGTCCTGTGAAGAATTCGCGCAGGCCTAAATCTTTTACAACACTTAATGTTCCATCTGTTCCGACAGCGCGTCTGACATCCAGCTTGCCGTGTTCATTCAAGTCAAAATGAACATGCGGGTTTGAGACATATGCCCTGACTTCCCCTTTAGCATTCGCATCAGCAACAATCGCGCCGATTGGCCCGCCGCCTTCCACTTTCACTGTCAGCTTATCATCACCTTTCAGCATAGAACCAAGCATGAGTGAAGCTGTCATTGTACGGCCCAGTGCAGCGGATGCTGTCGGCCATGTGTCATGCCGTCTCTGCCCTTCATTCACCATATCAGTTGTCCTTGCAGCATATGCGCGAACTTTTCCGTCATATGCCAGTGCTTTTACTAAATAATCCATTACAAAACCTCCTATACACTTCCCACGCGGTTTCGTTCATAAATCAATTCCAGCCCTTTTAGGGTTAAGAATGGGTCAACGATGTCTATACAATCTGATTCGTTTGCGATTAATGGCGCAAGGCCGCCTGTCGCAATGACTTTCGGTTCTTGTTTTGCCTGCCATTTCATTCGTTTTACGATTCCTTCCACTTGACCGACATAGCCAAATAAAATTCCTGATTGCATCGCGCTTACAGTGCTTTTTCCGATAATATTGTCAGGACGGGCGATTTCAATACGCGGAAGCTTTGCCGCACGCGAGTACAGCGCCTCTGTCGAAATTGTAATTCCTGGCGCAATCGCTCCGCCCATATATTGTTTGTTTTCATCGATATAACAGTACGTTGTGGCTGTACCAAAATCAACAACAATCAAAGGATTACCGTATAAGTGGATTGCCGCAACAGCATTAACGATTCTGTCAGCTCCGACTTCTTTCGGATTGTCGTACTTTATATTTAAACCGGTTTTCATACCAGGCCCGACAATTTGCGGTTCGATATGAAAGTATTTTGTGCACATTCTCTCTAACGAAAACATGATTGGCGGCACAACTGAAGAAATGATAATGCCTTCTATTTGTTCAAACATGAGACCGGAGTGATCAAATAAAGAGCGCAGAACCATCCCAAACTCATCTTCTGTTTTATGCCTGCTTGTTTCTATACGCCAGTGATATTCTAATTCACCATCATGATATACACCAAGTACAGTATTGGTGTTCCCCACATCAATAACAAGTAACAACCTCTATCACCACTTTTGAATAGTTTCTCTATCAGTACTTTTACAAACATTCTACAATACCATACACGATCGGCGGCTCATTTGTAAACAAATCGATACCATGATTGGCTGATTGAAAAGACGGCAGCAGAGGCTGATTCACATAAAAAAACTGCCAGCATCAGCCGGCAGTTTTTATCAGAAAGCGTTACTCTTTTGTATCGTCTTTCTTTTCTTCTGTTTTTGACAGAATGTTTACTTTCACATCATCGTTCTTCTCATCATCTGAGAACTTACGCTCAGGCAATGTTCCGTGATCGACAAGGTGTTTGATTTGTTCGGCATCCAGTGTTTCAACTTCCAGAAGCGTCTGAGCAATCAATTCAAGCTTGTCACGATTTTCTGTCAGGATTGTTTTCGCACGCTCGTAACACTCTTTGATAATGCGCTGAATTTCCTGATCAATTTCGTAGGCAATTTGATCACTGTAGTTTTGTTCGTTGTTGAAATCACGGCCTAAGAATACCTGGCCACCCTGAGACTGTCCAAATTGCAGTGGTCCCAGTTTCTCTGACATACCGAATTCTGTAACCATTCGTCTTGCAATATTCGTTGCACGCTGGAAGTCATTGTGTGCTCCTGTGCTGACTTCGCCAAAGATAATTTCTTCAGCAACACGTCCGCCCAAGAGACCGACAATTTTATCAAGCAGCTCCGGCTTTGTCTGGAAGTAACGGTCTTCTCTTGGAAGCATAACGGCATAACCGCCAGCCTGACCCCGAGGAACAATCGTTACTTTATGAACCATATCAGCCTCATCTAAAACGAGTCCGATAACGGTGTGTCCGCCTTCATGATATGCCACGATATTGCGTTCTTTCTTCGAAATGACGCGGCTTTTCTTAGCTGGTCCGGCAATAACCCGGTCCGTAGCTTCATCAATGTCGCGAGCATCGATTTTTTTCTTATTTTGACGAGCCGCCACAAGAGCAGCTTCATTCAATAGGTTTTCTAAGTCAGCGCCTGAGAAACCAGGTGTTCTCATGGCAATCGATTTCAGGTTTACCGTTTCATCCAGCGGTTTGTTTCTCGCATGGACTTTCAATACAGCTTCACGTCCGATTACATCTGGGCGGTCCACTGTGATTTGACGGTCAAAACGTCCCGGACGGAGTAAGGCTGGGTCCAAGATGTCCGCACGGTTCGTTGCGGCAATGATGATAATCCCTTCATTGGCACTGAATCCGTCCATTTCAACAAGCAATTGGTTGAGCGTCTGTTCACGTTCATCGTGTCCGCCGCCGAGACCCGCTCCACGCTGGCGTCCGACTGCGTCAATCTCATCAATGAAGATCAAACAAGGCGCATTCTTTTTCGCGTTTTCGAACAAGTCACGCACACGGGAAGCACCGACACCTACAAACATTTCAACGAAATCAGATCCGCTGATGCTGAAGAATGGCACACCGGCTTCACCGGCTGATGCTCTTGCAAGAAGTGTTTTACCGGTACCCGGAGGTCCGACTAAAAGCACACCTTTAGGAATTCTTGCGCCAAGCTCGGCAAACTTGCGGGGATCTTTCAGAAATTCAACAACTTCCACGAGTTCTTGTTTCTCCTCGTCTGCCCCTGCAACGTCTTTAAATTTGACGCGTTTCTTTTCCTCTGTATATAGCTTCGCCTTACTCTTACCAAAGTTCATGACACGGCTGCCGCCGCCTTGAGCTTGATTGAGCAGGAAGAAGAACAGAATAAAGATAATGACAAATGGAATGATGGTCGTCAGGAACGTTACCCATCCGCTTGTTTCTTGAGCGGGATCAACCTTTACATCTGTCTTTTTTAAAGCATTAAAGATCTGGTCTGCTCCCTTTCCTTCAGGAACATGAGTCAAAAAGTATTGATCCTTGTCGTAATTTTTCAGCTGTCCTTTTACCTCATAAACACCTCTGACAGGCTGAACCGACACGCTATCAACTTTCCCGTCATCCAGGTTTTTGATGAACGTGCTGTACGACATATTTTCTGTTTTCGGATTTGAGGTCTGGAAGTAGCTCACAACCCCGATTACTACTAATAAAATAAGTAAATAAAAAATGGTATTACGGAAGACCCGATTCATTCCTTACCTCCTCCCACAGTAAGCACAACTATGTTCAATAGTACCATAGAAAATCATTCCAATACAACCAATAACCATCTCGGAAGCAGGCTGCCGATCAGCTTTCATAAACTGCCGGTTTTAACACTCCGATATAAGGCAGATTGCGATAGCGCTCAGCATAATCAAGTCCGTAACCCACTACAAACGCGTCTGGAACTTTAAAGCCGACGAAGTCTGCTTTAATGTCCGCTTTTCTTCCGCTTGGTTTATCCAAAAGGGTAACAATCTTAATTGATTTTGCTTTACGGTATCGGAAGAGCTCTACTAGATAACTTAAGGTTAACCCACTGTCGATAATATCTTCAATAATTAAGATGTCCCGGCCCTCTACAGATGTATCCAAATCTTTAATGATTTTTACTTCTCCAGATGAAACCGTGGAATTTCCGTAGCTTGATACATCCATGAAATCCATTTCCAAATATGTATCAATGTGTTTCAGAAGATCCGCCATAAAAGGAAGAGCTCCTTTTAATACACCAATTGCCAATGGAAATTTATCTTGATACTCGCTTGTTAAGTCTGCACCTAACTCTTTTACTTTCTCTTGTATCTCTTCCTCTGAGATCAGAACTGTTTCAATATCATGTTTCATCATGATTATGCTTGCCCCCTACACTTTTCATGCTGTCTATATTGTAATACAATGCGGTCACTGTTTGGAATCACAAGATCTTCAAAAATGGATTTTTTCAAGCCCGGTATCCAGATAATTTCACCGCTTGCATCCGTCACAACCGGCCAGTTGTCTCTTTCTTGCAGAGGCAATTTTTTTTCAATAAATATATCCTTTACCTTTTTCGAGCCGTTCATCCCTTTTAGTTTTATCCGATCGCCGGCTTTTCTTGTCCGGATCGTTAAGGGAAATCTCACCTTATCTTGACTTGTAATAAAAACTGAATTCCCGTGTCCTTCAAGAGATTCCGCGTTACGCTTTGCCTCTATCAGAAATCCGTTTGGAAGCAATGCCGTCTCATCGGCAGCTCCGCTTATTTGATATTCAAAGGGAACATTATTGCACTGCCATTGTTCAAATGTAAACAAACATGTCTGATATGATTTGACCACCTTCAGTCCTTTCGGAAAGTCCAGTACTCCTGAAGGACCGCCCTTATCCGCCCAATTCAAGAACTGCTGAATATGATGAGCTGAAAAGGATGATGGAACGTTTTCATAAAGATAGTTTAATATTAGTTGAACTCCTCTTCTTTGTAAAGGCATCGGGAGGGCAAGCAATTGAGAGGAATTGATTTCAACTGATATTTTAGACTGGCTTGTGATTACTTTATTCATTTCTTCTTTCGTTAATGACTGTAAGAATTGCTCATCTTCAGTCAGTGCTTCGCTTACTTTCTGAAACCTTTTATGCACATCCGGTGATTCTTGTTTCAAAAAAGGGAGCACTGCTTTTCTGAATCTGTTTCTAGTGTAATCATCTTTGGCGTTGCTTTCGTCCGTCCGGTAGCTCAAAGCGTTTTCATGGCAATAATGAAGGATCTCTTCTTTTGTAATGGCTAGAAATGGTCTGATAATCCGTCCCGTTTCAAACCGCCTTACCGGCTGCATGCCGGCTAGTCCAGCTCCGAGTGCGCCTTTGGCCAGTCTCATAAGCATTGTTTCAACCTGATCATCTCCATGATGAGCAAGTGCAAGATAATCCGCTTGATGCTTGGACATCACTTCCTTTAAAAACTGATATCGGCAATCACGGGCAGCTGCCTGCTTATTGAGACCGTTTTTCTCAGCATACGCAGTTACATTGATTTGAGCCGTTTCACATTTGATCTGTTCAGCCTCACAATACGCTTGGACAAAACGCATGTCTTCCTCAGATTGCGCCCCTCTGAACCGGTGGTCAACGTGAGCCGCAATCACATTGGCTGAACGGCCGTATAACGCATGAAGCACGTGAAGGAGAGCCATCGAATCCGGACCGCCGGAAACGCCTACAATAATTGTCGCCCCTTTTAACGTAAGATTGTGTTTGATAAAAAAATCTTTGACACTGTTCACAATGTCCTCCTCACAATGAGCAGGTATTTTAAAGATATTCATATCCTATCACTTTCAATCCTTCCAAGCAAAGAAGAAGCATGGGTATTGCAGATTGCGGCTATCAAATAAGGAAAAAGATAATGTAAGCGAAATAAAGCGCCAAAACACTGATTACGATAAGAGCCGTTTCGAATAACCCTCCGGACTTCGAGCCTTTCTTTTTAGGTGCATATCTCGTCTGTGTAACTTTTCCCTGGCGCATATTTTGCTGTCTTTGTCTTGAGATAGATTGCGTCGGAGTTGGGTTTTTTCCAGCTTGTTTTCTTTGCACTGCCTTTTGCCCTGCTGCGAGCATCTCTCTTTTCATCTCGTCAGCGGAATCATAATGGCCATTCAGAGCAGCAACAAGCACTTTTTTATACTTTCGCAGCACCGGACTGCCTTCGATTAAAGTTTGCAGCTGTTCCTTTGGCTGGCTTGTTTTTTTGAATTCCTTTTTATGTACACAGTTGATCATAATCATAGCAACCGCAAACAAGTCGTAAGAGGGCTCTGCTTTTCTTGTCCCATACCCCCAATATCCTCTGTCGTAAAACTCGGTATACTCTTTTATTGCCCGGCCCTCCTTGGTTGTTCCGCCTACATCTATGCAGCGGATTCTTGCCGGCGGGCCAGTGACAATGAGATTATCCGGCTTAAGGTCACCGAATATCCATCCTTGCTGATGAAGCACGGATAAGCTGGTTAACAGCTGAATCATCAAAACCGGAATCCATTCTGCGCCTTTGTCACTGACGAATTGTAAAAGCAACGGGCCTTTTATGTATTCCATTGCATAAAACGAAACCTTTGTATTAGCGCTGGGAATAAAGGCATCATCAGTGTCAAAAAAAGAAGGCCCCATCGTTACGGACTGGGCCTTTGAAAAAGATTTTAAGACATTCACTTCAGAAGTAATAGACAGGCTGTCATCACTTACCTTTAAGGCAACATGTCCATCTGATGCTTCTGCCAAATACACAATTCCATTGGCCCCTTTTCCAAGCTGTTTACGCAATGTGTAAGTATTTCCATTCCACTTGCCTTTCACTCTCGTTCCCGGCTTGAGGCTACATGCCAAACTCGTCAAAGTGTCGTTCATCATCTGCCAGCATGCTCCTTCTTGAGCGGATTTTTTCGAATTGCTGTGTTGCTTCACGAATCGCCGGACCTGTCGGCGTGATGCCGCCTGTCGATAGCTTCGCAAAGAGTGTGGAAAGAGATTGCAGCTTCGGTGTCCAATTTAGCACAAGCTCGACCTCTTGTTTTTTCCCGGGAAATATACACATCGCAAATTCGTTATTCCCTATTCGGGAGTTAAGACTCACGGACAAGTCAATCAGTGCTTCTTTCACAGTAGGGAGCTTTGGCGCCATACTAGCGCTTGTATCAACGAGAACCAAAACCTGAAGGTGCACCGTTTCTCCCAGTTCATCTACCACTTCCATGACTTCGCCGCGTTTTTCCGGAGAAAGCTCCTCCATTTCCACATTTTTTCCTAGGATTTGCTTCAGTTCTTGATTCACCACCCCTTGCAGGGTTTGCGTCATTGCTTTTTTTGTTACCATCTGAACCGTTTGCGAAAGCTGTGATGCGTAGACGACCTGATGCACGCCGCCTCCAGCAAGCGCAATCCCTTCGACTTCTTTCATAGCCTCTTGGTCAATTTTGTTTTCTTCCATTATACCTATGACATTTACTGTAATCCCTTGCTCTTTAGCAAAAGCAGCCATAGCAAGCGGGTCTTCACCGTGATTTGAGCAGCCATCCGTTATCAGCAGAATTTGATTCAAACGTCCGTTGTTCACATTCATTCCTCCTGGAGAATACGATGATTCTCAGATTCATATAGTTCCATCATCGCCAGAAGAAAATTGATTTATACGGAAGCGTTATGAAATTTCTTGTTTGCTTTGAAAGATGGCCGGAACTGGAATAGACGCCCACTTTGGTGTATTGTGATCAATTCGGACGACAACAACTGTCATATCATCATCAATTTGGCCTGACCTTGTGCGAATCACTTCCTCCATAAGTAAGTCAGCAATTTCCTGCGGATCATCCGTTTTTAACCCTTTCATTTTGCGCTTCATCCATAAATCATGATTTTCCACATGTTTAGGGCCTTCGAAAATACCGTCACTCATCATGATCAGGAGGTCTCCCGCCTTCAGCTGTTCACTCACAACCTCAACATCGAACTCGTTAATAATGCCGATTGGCAGATTGCTCGCTTGGACTTTCATCACCTGCTCACCCCGTTTGATAAAGCTCGGTGTTGATCCAACCTTTAAAAACTTACAGCTCGCATCCTGCAGATCGATAATAGAAAGATCGAGCGTGGAATATATCTCATCCGTTGTCCGCAGAGACAGTATGCTGTTGATTGTTTTGATTGCTATTTTTTCATCTATTCCTGATTCAAGGATCTTTTCAAGAAGTTTAATCGTTTCATTGCTTTCAAAGTGAGCCCTCGCGCCATTGCCCATCCCGTCACTGATAGCAGCTGCATATTTTCTTGCGCCCAGCTCCATCATGCTGTAGCTGTCGCCGGAGACAAGGCCGCCGCCCTTCGCTGCATGAGCCGCACCGGTAGACACTCTGTACGATTTGGTTGAGCCAAACGCGACATGGCTGTATCCATTTGGATGAGGAGAATGCTGCTCGGCTTTCACGAGAACCTGCTCTTCCAAAATGTCAGAAAGCATAGGCGCTATGATTTTTTCACTTTCTCCATGTCCGCTGAATGGGATTGTCATTTCGATATCAATGTTCCCCTGTTCAAGGCTGTAAATCTCCACCTGCTGAATCTCTATTCCAAAATGCTGAAGCGCATCAATAATTTGTTCTTCTTGGATAAAGTGCTGCTCCCTCTCCCTTTTTATTTCCCGAGAAAAGTCTGCCATGACCTCTGAAACACCTAAAAGCTGTTCAGCCACAAGCCGCCTGCTGTCCTGCACTTTCTTCTTAAGGGTTAAATGCGCATGATGATAGGCAAGTTCATCCTCTATCAGCTCTTCAACCTGACGCGATTTAGAACAATACTGGTGAAACTCTTTTTTCAGCCTTCGGTTTGAAGCATACTGTTTTTCCTCTGTTTCAAGCATAACTTGTTTCATTAAATCATATGTTTTATCAAAGTTCTGAACCCAGCACCTATTTTTCTTGTAGCACGTTTGACAAGAATGCTCTGTAATTTTGCTTAAAAACAGATCGACCTCGCTGTCATCTGTTTGTTCGTCAGACGCTTGATAAAAGGTTGCAAAGCTTTCTGACAATGCATGAAATACATTGGAGAACTGGTCCACCTTTTGAGCAGTGACATCTCTGATTTTTCTCGCGTATTGCTGCTGCTCCTGAAGATGTTCCACAGTGCCCGGAATATATCTCGCCACTTTTCTTGTAATGGACTGAGGCGTAAGCAGGAACAGGCCGACTGCTATTAATGACTCATAGAGCGTTGTCATCAGACCGGCAGAGCCTTCTCCATATAGAGAAATAAGAAGTGATCCGATAATCAGCCCGATTGCCGCACCTGCTTTTTTTCCTTCTTTCAGCAAACCGCCTAATAAGCCCGAAAAAGCGAGCAGACTCATTTGATAGAGATTTCCGATATTGGCCAAGCCGAGAATCAGGCCCGTCACGACACCCACTGTACAGCCGATGCTTGCACCGCCGATGAAGGAAAAGCTTAATACAACATAACGGGCCAGTATATGTTCTGCCTGCATCCCTTGATAGGACAAGCCTGCTAGTCCAGTCAGCACCGAAGCAATCAAAATCATAAAGCAAATGATTTCTTCTATTTTTAAGGATTGTTTTACTTTCTTCACTGTAAAAATCGGAAGGCTCTGGAGGAAAATCAGCGTTAAAATAAAGGAAAGCCCCGCTTCTACAACAGCCATCACATAATCATAGGTTGTAAACGCGCCATTCTGGGCGTAAACAAACCCGAATCTTGCCGCCGCCATGGAGAAGAACACGACAATCGGAAGTGCTTTCACACGATCATCTGTGATAAAGGATGCTACTTTAGAAAACACGAAGAATGCAAGCAACGCCGCTAATATCAGTAATGAGTGCTTCGGAGAAATTGTCATTGCACCTGCAAGCACAGCCAGCACTGCATACAGCGCCTTGTCTCTTCTGATCAGAAGCATTGCCCCAAAGAAAGGAAGGGCGAAAGGAAGGACCTCGGATAATATGAAAGCTCGTCCAAGCAAAAATCCGATGACAACATAAATGAATCCTTTATAGAAAAACAGTGAATGCAAATGATGAGTCACCAGCTTCGCTCCCCTGTTAAAAAACGATTGGAGTTTTTCAAAAGCTTGTCCCGCCATTGGCCCGTTCACTCTTCTTTCTGCTTTTTCCATTTCTCTCATCTCCCACCTGTTATATTCGTTGCCTGTCATTATAGCGAAAGCACAGATAGGATTTTGTCAAAAGAAGGTAAGTATACCAAAGAAGTCTTCGACGGTTTCTGCCCTGAAATTCGTTTATGCGGAGAATTTCCAGAAAGATGTCTAAAAATGAAAAAAATCGGCTTCTGTAACAGAAACCGATTTTCAGTATGACCCGTACGGGATTCGAACCCGTGTTACCGCCGTGAAAGGGCGGTGTCTTAACCGCTTGACCAACGGGCCTAACAAATATGGTAGCGGCGGAGGGGATCGAACCCCCGACCTCACGGGTATGAACCGTACGCTCTAGCCAGCTGAGCTACACCGCCATAATGTTTGGTGCTTCTAAGCACAAGTTATATAATACAAAGGTTTGTCCTTTTCGTCAACAGAAACTTTAATGTTATAATTTTCTGACTCTTACCTTGAATGAGCATATAAAAAAAGCATCCGTTGGGAAGAACGGATGCTTCATTTATTTATAGAAAGCAGCAAGTTATCCTCTTCTTGCTCCGCGCCCTCCACGTTTTGATTCCGTATTGCGTTTTAAAGATGACAAGCGATCTTCGCTATCTTTTAAAAACTTGTTCATTTTCTGTTCAAAAGATTCTTTCGGACGGAAATCATTTCTAGGTCTGGCTTGCGGACGGTCTTTAGCTTTTTTAATAGATAAACCAATTTTCCCGTCTTTTTCAACGTTGATGACTTTCACTTCAACTTGGTCGCCGACTTTTAAGTGATCATTAATGTCTTTAACATAATTATCGGCTACCTCACTGATATGAACGAGACCGGTTGAGCCTCCAGGCAATTCAACAAATGCTCCAAAATTTGTAATACCTGTAATTTTCCCTTGCAACTTGCTGCCCACTTCAATCGACATAAAAAAAGTGCTCCTCCTTAGGCTTATAAAAAGATCGTTTGCTTAATTATACCTAAATAAAAATTTAAGTGTCAACAAGGCTACTTGTTCTTCTTCTCCACATTAAAGATTATTTCACCGTCTCCAGACATGAATAAGTCCCTTCTGGCAAGCTCTGTGACGTAATCTTCATCTTTTAATTTGGATATTTCTTCTTTTAAATCTGTTTGCTTTGTCTTTAAATTCTTCAGTTCTTTTTCAAGCTGTTCTTTCTTTTCTTCTTTTGCGCTAAGGGAAGATGTTTGGCTCCATACTGAGCTTGCCAGTACAATTGCCGTCAGAAATACGAGGGCGCCGAATACAGTCAACCGTCTGTACAGCCCTTTTCTTCTTCTTTTCTTCAGCTGATTTTGCCGCTCTACTTTTTCTTTATAGTCGTTTTGTATTTCAGTTATCGTTCGCTCCCTGGAAAAATTCAAATCAGACGGTCCTCCTTTCATCTCTTCAAAAAACGTGTAATGGTCGTTCTTATGGTTACCAATAGTTTCTTCTTCTTTTTTAGAAATCCTGCACCTTTTTGAAAATATCGTCTGAAAGTTAGACGCAGTTTTTCAGGAAGAAGTTTCATACATTGTTTAACGATAAAGCGGATCGGAAAACACAGAACCATGACTATTTTATAAAGACATAACAAGAGAAACACGATCAGGCGGTATGTTCTCTGAAAGAGAAACGTGACCAGCCAGATGATGACTCCGCATGTCCACACAATAGGACGAAATAACACGTGCTGAATGAGCTTTTTAAAGAATTGATAAACAGAAACAACAAGATAAATGACGAATTTCAGTATTTTTATATAGATTCGTTTGCAAAGGCTTTGATACGTCGCAACGCCCAGCAGAACCGCCAAAAAAATGTACAGCCTGAATTCTCCCTCATTTACATGAAGCAAGACATAAAAGAAGAGCAGCCCCTGCACAATCCAGAAAAGAATATCATGAATAAATAAAAGCCATCTGGCTGTTCTGGCACGAATAACAAAGAGCCTGTACGTATCAAGCGATGCGCCAAGCCAGAGGCCCATACCGGACATCGCCAGCATTGTATAGAATTGTGTCGTCAGCGTCATTTAAACAACTTGCTAAAAAACCCTTTAGCTTTATCCCCTTGTTGCTCGTCTAAATACACTAAATCAAATACCCTGCCTTTGATCGAAACAATCCCTTTTTCCACATCTAGATTTTTCATTTGAAGGTTTTCGCCTCTGACTGAGAGCATTCCCATCACTGTTTCCAGCAGGAATTCTTCGTTATCAAAGCTTTCAACATGCTTAACCCCAGAAATATCTAAATGTTTCCGGCCTTTCATTGTCACATCATGCTGTTCCGGAACAGACGAAGAACCTTTTTGCTCATAATATGAATTCATCTATTCAGCCCCCATATCCTCGATACTTTTAGCATTATTACTGCATTGTATGAGGCGGGGGATTCTTTTAGAACAAGCCTATTCGCCGAGTTTTTCTTCCTTTAGCACTGTATACATGTTTGCGGCTTCTTCTTTTTTCGTCGTGTCTTTGAGCTCATTTATTTGAACCGTTACAAGCTTTTGGCCGAAGCGGACCGTTAATTCATCTCCAGGTTTTACGTCTGAACTTGCTTTAGCCTGATTTCCGTTAATGGAGATTCTGCCTTGATCAGCTACTTCCTTCGCTAGTGTACGTCGTTTAATCAGCCGTGATACTTTTAAAAATTTATCTAATCTCATTTTATGATCCCCTCTCAGTTTCTTTTGCTTCATTCCACAGGTTGTCCATGTCCTCAAGAGACATATTAGCCAGCTCGATTCCCTTTTCCTTCGCTGTTTGCTCAATATAAGAGAAACGTCTCCTGAATTTATCGTTCGTCATCGCCAATGCTTCCTCCGGTTCTATCTTGTAGAAGCGGGCTACATTCACCAAGGCGAAGAGAACATCGCCAAATTCAGCCTTGAGATTGTGTTCATGAGGGTTTTCAGTAGCCTCTGAAGAAAATTCCTTTATCTCCTCATTCACCTTTTCCCATATATCACTCACATCTTCCCAGTCAAAACCGACTTTTGCCGCTTTTTTCTGCAATTTAGCGGCTTTAGAAAGCGCGGGGAGGGTTTTCGGGACGGTGTCTAACAAGGATGCATCAGATGTATGTTTTTCAGCTTTTTTAATATCTTCCCAATTTGCTAAAACATCGTTTTCATCCTGAACCTTAACATCTTTAAACACATGGGGATGTCTTCGGACCATTTTTTCACTGATCCCTTTAATTACATCATCTATTGTGAAATAACCATCATCTTCACCAATTTGTGCGTGAAGCAGGACCTGAAGCAAAACGTCGCCAAGCTCTTCGATCATATGGTCTGTGTCTTCTTCGTCAATTGCTTCGAGAAGTTCATAACACTCTTCAATCATGTATTGTTTTAATGACTGATGAGTCTGCTTTTTATCCCACGGACAGCCGTTAGACCCGCGAAGCTCTCTGATGATGCGCCGAAATGCGGAGAACTCTTGGTACAGCAGCTTCTCTTCTTTAATCGGCGGAATATACACACTTGTTAAGTTATTCATGGCGACATTGCGGTCCAGTTCAAATAAGGGCACTCTCCGAATATCCTCATCACGGCTTCCGGCTGCTGTTACAATCACAACTTCATAATCATCCGGCAGCTTCTCCATTAATGTCAGCTTCACTTCGGATGCAGTCATTTGGTCGTATACCTGACAAATGATCAGGTGGTGTCTGAGCTCAAGCTCATCCGCGCTTAATGTCCCGGCATCCACAAATTGAAAGCCTTCAATGGGATCAATTTGCAAGGCATTAAAAGTGGCATCAAGAAAGCTTTGTCCTCCCGCGACTTTCACCTGAATGTTTTTTTCTTCCTGCCGCTCCGTCAGCAGCTGTACTGTTTTTTCTGCTACAAATGGATGCCCCGGAACAGCATAAACAACGTCCTGATGCTTCGCTTCTTCAAAGAGAATATCAGTAATTTCCTCGTATACCGCATCAAATTGGTCGTGTTTCTCATATATATCATCAAAATAACGAATGTTCTGCGTTTCGCTTTCTAGCTCTAGAATTAAAGGATGGTCTTTGGTTCTGACAAACAGCGTGTCCGCCTTTGTCAGCAGCTTGTGTATGCCAATTGTCAACTGGTCCATGTCTCCGGCGCCAAGCCCGACGACTGTAATATTACCTGCCATTTTGTTCTCTCCTTCTGGTGAGTTTGCTTAACTTGCTGCCAAAAGGCACACTGTTAAGCTCTTCATTCGTAAATATTCCCAACTTCATCATACAATAAATAAACACCGCGCCTCCAATGGCGACAGCCGAAACACTTTCAACTGCCGCATATCCTCTTCCTTCCGCATCAAACAGAAAAGACCAAAGGCGTAAATAAGCAAGCAAGACAGCCGACATTAATATAGCGGATCCAATAATCGGAAGCATAGTGCTCTTTAGCTTGTCCATCCATTCTTTTTGCCGCAAGCGATAGAGATTGAGGCCTGCGACAGTTGCAAAAGAAGCCGCTGTTGCAAATGCCGCCCCTTCAATTCCATAGTGCGGAACCAAAAAGGTATTTAACACCCATTTCACAGCCACACCTGCGCCTACTGCTATTGCAGGGAACACCGTGTTTCCCGTTCCCTGTAAGACAGCGGCAGCCGTGACCGCCAAAGACGCAAACAAAATGGAGCAGCTAAATATCTGCAACGCAGCTGTTCCTTCGCCATTTTGAAACAGCATAATGTTGACCGGCTTGAGGATGCAGATGAGGCCAGCAGACGCCGCAACGCCAATCGCAAGACACAGCTTTAAGGAAGACGTCACTTTTTGTTTCATCACCTGCACCTGATTCTCCTTTACCGCCTTTGAAATCAACGGTACGAGTGAGGTCCCGATGCTCATTGCGAAAACAGAACCAAGCTGCAACAGAGGCTGCCCCCGGTCATAAATTCCTTTCAGCCGCTTTGCTTCTTCACTCACCTCACCGCCAGACAGCAAAGAATATAAATTCAGTGCATCGACAAGCTGGATAAACAAAAGCAGCAGGCTGCTTACACAGATCGTTACTGAATATAAAAGCAGTTTCTTAATTAATTGATTTGTTGTAATGTGATTTTCTTTTTCTATTTCCGCTTTTTCAGGCTTTTGCGTTTTGAACCAAAAAAAGACGAGGATGATAAGTGCAATCAAACTCCCGGCAAGAGAACCAGAAGCAGCTGCCGCTCCCGCAGCATAAAGCGAGGCACCTTTTTTGATGAGCCAAAAAGATAACCCTAAGAGCACCGCCACCCGCAGAAACTGTTCCATAATTTGCGATAAAGCGGATGGGAGCATGTCGTGTCTCCCTTGAAAAACGCCTCTGAGCAACGCGACAAATGGAAACAGAAGAAACGCATATGCAGTTACTTGAATTAACTGGGCGAGATGAGAATCACCCATAAACAGGGCAATCGGAACAGCCCCCATATATAAACACAGAAATAAAAGACCGCCTATTACCGATAAAACCAGCGATGAGATTTTCATTATGGTGTTATGGCTTTTTTCACTATAATCATTCATCAGTTTAGAAATAATCACCGGAAATCCTGATGTTGAAAGCATGACGGCAATACCAAGAAAAGGGTATACCTGCTGATATATATAAAATCCAACATCGCCGACAATGTTTTGAAAAGGGACTCTGTAAACGGCGCTCAGTATTTTTGAAATAACGCCTGCCAGAATTAAAACAAAAGCCCCCTGCCACATCCAATGCCGTTTGACGCGTATTGAATCATCCATCCAAAAGCTCCTTCCCAACGTCAGGGGCAATGCAGAGTTTGCAATGACCTTGGTACACATAAAAACGTGGTTATTATACCATATCCCAACCCTTGGAATCCTTTTTCGGCCTGCACAAAAAAGAACAGCATCCCAAGGAGAGCTGTTCTTTCTATACCTATTTTGATAATTGTATAAGACCTACTGTTCCATTTGACGAGCCAAAAACCCAGCTGCTGTTTCAACGGCTTTATGCTCAACTTCGCCCATCGTCTGATCCTTTGAAAAAATTACGACAGCACCTATCGGGTCGCCATTCGCGACAATCGGGCCGACAGTATACGAACTCATATCTTCATCTATGCCATTTACAAGCTGCACGGATTTTGTATCACTCTCAAGCACAGAACTTCTCTGATCCATTGTTCTTTCCAGCATTTCGCTGATCGGCTTGTTTAAGTAGTCTTTTTTGGAACTTCCGGAGACGGCAATGTAGACATCTCGGTCACAGATAAGCACTGAATGGCCAAGACTGTCATAAAGCGCGTCTGCATACTCCTTTGCAAAGTCTCCAAGCTCACTTATCGGAGAGTATTTTTTCAAAATGACTTCTCCGTCACGATCTACAAAAATCTCAAGCGGATCTCCTTCCCTGATCCTCAGCGTTCTGCGAATTTCTTTAGGAATCACGACCCGTCCTAAGTCATCAATACGACGTACGATACCGGTTGCTTTCATCTCTGGTGCCTCTCTTTCATTTGATGGTATATACAATGTGGGAAAGACCTAAAGCAGTTACTTTATGTACCTTCCGCCTCGCTTGAAATTAGTATCCGTCACATCAAATGTAATATACACCAGAGAGTAACAAAATTTACGTTGATGAAATGGTTTGTTTTTTCACATCTTTAAGGCCCTTCAGCATGCCAAGCACGGTTTCGAGCCACTCATCCGTACTCTTGCCTTTCGTTTGAACGGAAATTTTGAGCTTTTTCCCTTCCATTCCCAGTCCGATTTGTCTGCCGTATTTGTTGCCAAGCTCAAACAGTTTCTGGCCGTCAATATCAGCACTAGCCTCTTCAGAAATGGTCAGCCTGACTGCATCTTTATCTTGCTTAATCAATTCGACCCGTTCATTTCTCGCATAGACCTTCATTTCAGCTACGGTAAACAAGTATTCAACTTCTTTGGGATAATTCCCAAATCTGTCAATCATCTCATCTTGGAGTTCATTTTTTTCGTCAATTGCAGCCACAGATCTGAAGCGTTTATACATATCAATTTTCTGTTTGCCGTCTTGAATGTAGGTTTCCGGAATGTACGCATCAAGCTCAAGATCAATTTCTGTTTCAAATTGCTCCGTTTTCGCTGTATCGCCTTTCCGCTCTTCAATGGCCTCCTTCAGCATTTGCGAGTAGAGGTCAAATCCGACCGAATCGATAAAGCCGTGCTGCTGAGCGCCAAGAAGGTTTCCGGCTCCGCGAATCGTTAAGTCGCGCATGGCAATTTTAAAACCAGATCCCAGTTCCGTAAATTCTTTAATCGCCTGCAGCCTTTTTTCAGCTACTTCAGTAAGCACTTTATCCCTGCGATACGTGAAATACGCATACGCTACACGGTTAGAACGGCCGACACGTCCCCGCAGCTGATAAAGCTGAGAAAGACCCATCTTGTCGGCGTCAAATACGATGAGCGTATTCACGTTTGGAATATCTACACCCGTTTCAATAATTGTTGTGCTGACGAGAACGTCTGATTCCCCTTCCAAGAAACTCAGCATGACAGCTTCTAATTCATTTTCTGTCATTTTTCCGTGTGCATACGCAACCTTTGCGTCAGGGACAAGCATTGAAATCTCATCGGCTTTCCGTTCGATATCCTCTACCCTGTTGTATAAGAAATAGACTTGGCCTCCGCGCGCAAGCTCGCGCTCAATTGCCTCTCTGACAAGGGCACCATTGTATTCCACAACATACGTCTGTACAGGGAAGCGGTTTTCCGGCGGAGTCTCGATCACCGAGAGATCCCTTACGCCAAGCATAGACATATGCAGCGTACGGGGAATCGGCGTCGCTGTTAATGTTAATACATCCACATTGGCTTTAATCTGTTTGATCTTTTCTTTATGGGTGACCCCAAAACGCTGCTCCTCATCAATGATGAGCAGCCCTAAGTCTTTATAAACAACATCTTTTGATAATAATCGGTGCGTCCCGATGACGATATCAACTGTTCCGTTTTTCAATCCTTTAATCGTTTCGTTTGCTTCTTTTCTTGTTCTGAATCGGCTAAGCAGGCCGATATTCATCGGGTAGTCCTGAAAGCGCTCTGTAATGGTCTCATAGTGCTGCTGAGCCAAAATGGTTGTCGGGACAAGCAGTGCGACCTGTTTTCCATCAGCAATTGCCTTAAACGCCGCACGGATGGCAACCTCTGTTTTACCGTAACCTACGTCTCCGCAAAGCAGGCGATCCATCGGCCGCTCTCTTTCCATGTCTTTTTTGATTTCGTGAATAGAGCGGAGCTGATCTTCCGTCTCTTGATAAGGAAACGCCGATTCAAATTCACGCTGCATTTCATGATCAGGAGAAAACGCGTAGCCCTTGCTCGCTTCCCTTTCGGCATACAATTTAATTAAATCATCAGCGATGTCTTGAACCGATGTTTCTACTTTTTTCTTAACCCGCTTCCATTCGCTGCCGCCTAATTTATACAGCTTCGGTTCTTTTCCTTCAGAGCCGACATACTTCTGTACCTGGTCAATTTGTTCAACCGGCACATAAAGCTTGTCGCTTCCCTGATAGTGAATGTTCAAATAGTCTTTGTGAATTCCATTGATTTCAAGGGTTTCGATCCCTAAATACTTTCCGATCCCGTGATTAATATGAACGACATAATCACCGATTTGAAGCTCAGAATAGCTTTTGATACGCTCTGCATTCGTAAGCTTCTGTTTTCGAGGCTTCTTTTTCACGCGGTTTTTAAATAATTCCTCTTCAGTAATGACAGCAAGCTTCATTAACGGCAGCTCAAATCCTGATTGAAGCTCGCCCTCCATGATATAAACCTGTCCCTGAACAAGCGCTTTTTGGCTGTCCGTCACGGCAGCTTCGATTTCATAATCAGCCAGAACAGATGATAATTTTTGTGTACGTTCCTTGTTTGCTCCTAAGAATACAACGGTGAAATTTGATTTTTTAAAGCGCTCCATTTCACCCGAGAGCACGTTCATTTGGCCATGAAAACTCTGCATTTGTCTGCTTGACACATTGACGATATTTTGCGGACTCGTATGCTGTACATGCCGCAAAAACAAAGAATAGTACAGCAGAGGCCGTTTTTGCTCAGCCACTATTTTTTGGAAGCTGAATGACAAACTGAGGTCATGCAAAATCTTCCCTTCCTCGAGAAGGTTTGTTATGAACTCCGCTTCTTCTTTCTGCAGCTGATCTTCCATCTCATGAATCCGACTGACCTCATCCAAAATCAGAAGTGTGTTATCAGGTGTATAATCTAGTAAACTAGCGGGCTTTTCATAGAAATATGAGAGATACTTCACCAGTTCTTGATCTGTCTGGCCTTCAGATAAACGCTCTTTATCATGAGAAATATTCATATGCAGGATTTCTTTTTGCTTGTCGAGCTTTAATTTTTTCAAACTATCGGCAAGGCCTTTATCCATCTTCTCTATTGCACGTGCTTTTTCTTCAGCTCTGATAATCAGTTCCTTTGCCGGACCGATACGGATAGAGGTCAAGGTCTCAATTGACCGCTGATCATCGGAGTTAAAGCTGCGGATGGAATCAACCTCGGTATCGAATAATTCGATTCTGACCGGATGCTCAGAGGTCAGCGGATAAATGTCGATAATTCCGCCGCGAATACTGAATTCACCGGGTGCAGAAACCATATCAGACCGCTCGTATCCCACCTCTACCAGTCGGGATGCCAGCTGATCCGGTTCGATATCATGACCCATCTGAATGAGCATTTGGCTGTTTTTCCACACCTCTACCGGCGGCAGCATTCTTCTGACAGCCGCCACCGGAGCAACAACTATAGGCGTTTCTCCGTTTGTTAATCTATTAATGACATCTAAGCGCTGCGCCCGCAGTTCAGGGCTAGCCACCGCGATTTCTGATGATATGAGTTCATTGACGGGGTACAGAAGGACAGACCGATCCTCAAGAAGTGAAGTCAGATCATCCGTTACTTTTTGAGCTTGGTATAAATTATGGGTGATTAGAAAGATAGGCTTATTCGTTTCATTAGCCAGAGCAGAAGTAAAAACAGAACGCGCGGAACCTGAAAGACCCGCGAGCAGCTGCTCCTTCAGCCCCTCGTTTAAACCGTTGACGATGGATTTGAAGTCATCGCTTTCTTTAATAAAGGTTTGAATGTTGTCCATATGGCCCCTCCTCTCTGTTTTCTGTAAGAACAGAAAAACGCTTTGGTCTAGTGTCTACACCAAAGCTTTTTATTGAATAAATGTGTGATGTTCGTGGTAATGCGGATTTCGTTCAAGTGCCTCTTGGCAATCTTCACATATGGTATGAACATGGACATCTCCATTGTCTTTATAAGAAATCATATCGTTTCTTTCCTCGTTTGTTAAGTGGTGAAACCCAAGTGAATTTGTCGATACCATGGAAGATTCCAGACTTCCAACTTTTACTCCGCAATGACGACAATAATAATGCAAAGCCATACAAGGGACCCTCCTGATGAAAAAGTCATTTTGGTGTAGTATGGACTCTGATTATGTATTTTATACCTTCGCGTTGAATTCGTTCATAACCTCTAAAAACGGTTTGCTGAGAGAAGCCTCACAAGCCTTAACGGACCTTTCAATTGCTTCTTCAATTGCTGGTGCTTCATCCTTTGAAAAAGCGCCTAAAACATAATCAACCACCTTCATCCCGTTCACAGGCCGCCCGATTCCGATGCGGATGCGATCAAACTCAGGCGTTCCGAGATGCTGGATCAGTGATTTGATGCCATTATGCCCGCCCGCACTGCCTTTCGTTCTTAGACGGATCTTGCCAGTCGGCAGATCAAGGTCATCGTAAATAACTTTTAAATCTTCGTTGTCTACATCATAATAATCCATTAAAGGCCGCAAACATTCTCCTGATAAATTCATATATGTAAGCGGTTTAACAAGTAGAACCTTTTTGCCGGAAACAAATCCGGTTCCATATAATCCGTTAAATTTGCTCTGGTTCAGCTCAATATTCCATTCCTTCGAAAGCTGGTCTATTGCCATAAATCCGACATTATGCCGTGTATTTTCATAGTTCTTTCCCGGGTTTCCGAGGCCGGCAATTACAAGCATGGAAAATCCTCCCTTAGTCACATAAGCTCCCGCTCTAATACGGGCTATAATTCTTCTCATTCTAGCACAAAAGACGTAACCGCGGGAGGGTTACGCCTTAAGCTATTATTGATCTTTGTTTTCACCTTCAGGCTGAGCATCGGCAGTTTCCTCAGCATCTGTTTCTGCAGCATCCTGCTGCTGCGGAGGAAGAATGGAAGCCACAACCTCATCTGATTCGTGATTAAAGGAGTAGTCACCGCCAGCAGGCAAGTCCTCAATCGTGAGTACATCATTTACATCAAGACCAGAAATGTCTGCCTCGATTGATTGCGGAATTGCTTTTGGCTTAGCCTTCACAGTAAGAGCGTAAAGCGGCTGCTGCAATACGCCTCCATTTTTCACTCCAATTGCTTCTCCAGTCAGATGAATCGGCACTTCCACTTCAATTTCCTCACTCATATTAACGACTTGGAAGTCAGCATGAGTGACCTCATTTTTCAGCGGGTCCGTTTGCAGCTCTGTTACCATGACAGCGTGCTTCTCTCCGTTGACGTCAAGAGTAAGGACTGTATTCTTGCCTTCATCCCTCAGTGTTTTAATAAGTTCCACACTGTCTAAGGATACCGGTTTGTTTGCCGTGTCTTTTCCATATATGATACCTGGAACATGTCCTGAAGTACGGATATCCCGAAGAGACGAACGGGTGAAACCTGTTCTTTCTTTTGCCGTTAACGTTGCCATATTCAGCACCATCCTATTATCGTTTTATTGTCTTATTAGAAACAATACCCAAAACGATAAAGGTTTAAACCTTTTAAAACATCGGTTTAGCTGAACAGGTAGCTGACGGATTGCTGCTCATGAACGCGAATAATCGCTTCAGCCAGAAGCGGTCCGACTGAAAGCTGCTTAAACCGTTCAATTTTCTTTTCTTCAGGGAGCTTGATGCTGTTTGTCACAACAAGCTCTTTAATTGTTGAGTTATTAATTCGTTCTACAGCAGGTCCTGATAGTACCGGATGTGTACAGCATGCATATACTTCTTTTGCTCCATTTTCAACAAGCGCATTAGCTGCAAGTGTAATGGTGCCGGCTGTATCAATGATATCATCGATAAGAATAGCGATCTTCCCTTCGATATTACCGACAATATTCATGACTTCTGCCACATTCGGTCTCGGACGGCGCTTATCAATGATCGCAATCGGCGCTTTTAGTCTGTCAGCCAGCTTGCGGGCGCGTGTCACACCGCCGTGGTCTGGTGAAACAATGACGATATCTTCAAGGTTTTTACCTTCAAAATATTCTCCTAAAATCGGAACACCCATTAAGTGGTCAATCGGTATATCAAAGAATCCTTGAATTTGCGGTGCGTGCAGATCAAGCGCGATGACACGAGTCGCACCAGCAGTCTCAAGCAGGTTTGCGAAAAGTTTTGCTGTGATTGGCTCACGGGATCTAGCTTTTCTGTCTTGACGCGCATAACCGTAATAAGGAATCACAATGTTAATGGTTTTTGCTGAAGCGCGTTTCAGCGCATCTACCATAATCAACAGTTCCATAATATGCTCGTTAACGGGGTCACTTGTAGACTGGATGATGTAACAGTCACATCCGCGAATACTTTCTTCGATATTAATTTGGACTTCCCCATCACTAAATCTTGTGACAGAACACTTCCCTAATTGAACTCCAACTATATCTGCGATTTCTTTTGCAAGCTCTGGATTAGAATTCAAAGAAAAAATCTTTAAATTCTTATCTCCGTATTGATTAGACATGGATAAACCTCCGAATTTAGGATTATTTTTTATGAATTTTTTTCACATAATCGTCTTTATTTACTTGTCTCGCTCTGGCGATAGCAAGTGCTTTTCCAGGTACATCTTCCGTAACAGTTGAGCCTGCCGCTACATAAGCGCCTTCTCCGACTGTGACAGGGGCAACCAAATTGGAGTTGCAGCCGATAAATGCGCCGTCTTCAATTTTCGTTAAATATTTATTCTTTCCATCATAATTAACAGTAATTGAACCGCAGCCCAAGTTGACGTCTTTGCCTACTTCGGCATCCCCGACATAGCTTAAATGAGAAGCCTTGCTTCGGTCTCCGAATTGCGTCTTTTTGATTTCAACAAAATTCCCGATCTTCACTTCATTCCCGATGACAGAATCAGGTCTGATGTGAGCAAAAGGTCCTATGTTTACATCATTCCCCACTTTACTGTTGTTGACTACCGATTGTTTAATCACAGTACGGCTTCCAATGGAACTATTCATAATCTCAGTATGAGGGCCGATAATCGTATCTTCTCCGATTTGCACCTCACCTTTAATCACAGTTCCAGGATAAATCACAGTATCGCTTCCGATGACAGCTTCAGGAGAAATATACGTATTCATCGGGTCAATCAGCGTAACACCATTTTGCATATGCCGTTTATTAATCCGCTCTTTCATAAACAATTCAGCCTGAGAAAGAGCAACTCTATCATTAACTCCGAGCGTTTCTTGGAAGTTACCAGTCTGGTAAGCGGCAACAGTTTCGCCTTCATTTTTGAGGATCTCTATCACATCCGGTAAATAATACTCGCCTTGAACATTATCGTTCGATACTTGGTCAATGGCCCGGAATAGAGCTTCATTATCAAAACAATACGTTCCAGTATTAATTTCAGTCACAAGACGTTCTTCTTCTGAAGCGTCCTTGTGCTCCACGATTTTTTGAACCGCTCCGCTCTCACCGCGAATGATTCGGCCGTATCCAGTCGGATCTTCTGCAACAGCTGTCAAGATTGTAGCTTTTGCTTCTTTTTGTGTATGTTCTTTCAGCATAGCTTCCATTGTCTCCGCTGTTAAAAGCGGCGTATCTCCGCAAATGACAATCGTTACACCTTTTTCGTCAGCAAGAAATGGCTGTGCCTGTTTTACAGCATGAGCAGTGCCAAGCTGTTCTGCTTGAAGCGCATACTCGCTTTTATCACCAAGCTGCTTTTTCACTTCTTCCGCACCATGTCCGACAATCGTGACAAGCTTCGTTAAAGATAGCTTTAAAGCTTCGTCTACGACGTGCTCTACCATAGGCTTACCACAAACTGGATGAAGGACTTTATAAAGCTTTGATTTCATTCTCGTTCCTTGTCCAGCCGCTAAAACAACTGCAAACCGCTTATCCATTTAATGGCCTCCAATATCCCTTTTATCCATAGAAAAATATATCCTAAATATCAGTTGATTTCAAGGAGACTTCATGAAGTGCAAGAATTTTCTATTGGTGCATTTTAGTTTGAAAAATCAGAATTAAAAAAGGACTGCCGGAAAAAGGCTTGTCACAGCCCCATCAGCAGTCCTTGCTTTTTGGTTATTTTTTAAGAAGCTCCAGCTTCTTCGAATTCTAATGCTTCAGTGTCACCCAGACGATGATACTCATTTAACACGGCATCTTGAATCTTTCCACGCGTGCTTGAATTAATAGGATGAGCAATATCGCGGAACTCTCCATCAGGGGTGCGTTTACTCGGCATCGCAACGAAAAGACCATTGTTTCCATCAATCACACGAATATCATGTACAACAAATTCGTGATCCAGCGTGATGGATGCAATCGCTCTCATGCGACCATCGGTATTCACGCGGCGTAATCTTACGTCAGTAACTTCCACAGTAGTTCACCACCTTTTCCCTATATAAAAGCATTAGTGTATCAATTCCACGATTTTTTCTGAATTCCTGCTGTTTTTTAAAATATTTTTTGAAAAATTAGGATATAAATACACAATTAGGTCATAACGCTTTTATTTCAGGCATAAGGTAAATAAAAAAGTGATTCCGAGCAAACCCAGAATCACTTTTCTTATTATTTTACTAACGCAATCACTTCGATTTCGACTAATGCATCCTTTGGAAGTCTCGCAACTTCAACGCAAGATCTCGCCGGTTTGTGCGTGTCAAAATATTGCCCGTACACTTCGTTCACTTCCGCAAACTGTTCCATGTCCGCGATAAATACAGTTGCCTTTACGACTGTTTCAAAAGAAGCACCTGCTTCTTCCAACACCGCTTTTAAGTTGCTGAACACTTGATGTGTCTGCTCCTTAATATCACCATTCACCATTTCACCTGAAGGCGTCAAAGGAATTTGGCCTGAGCTGTAAAACATATTATTGACGATGATCCCTTGTGAGTAAGGTCCGATTGCCGCTGGGGCATGTTTTGTGTGGACTGCTTTTGTCATGATTCTGTCTCTCCATTCTTCAAAAGATTGTCTTTAAAAAAACGCAGAAAATTGCCATTCTGGATTTCAATGGACTTATCTTTCATGTTGATCGTTGAAAGAGTTAGAAGTGACATATATTCATCAACAAGACGTTCATTTACTCCTTCGGCTTCGACCAAGACGCCGATCCCCGCTACATTCGCATTAAACTCATCCAACAGGTTAATCATACCATTAATTGTGCCGCCTGCTTTCATAAAGTCATCAATAATAAGTACGTTTGAACCCGTTTTCATGCTTCTTTTTGCAAGTGACATCGTTTGAATGCGGTTTGAGGAGCCTGACACGTAATTAATGCTGACCGTGGAGCCCTCAGTTACCTTGTTATCCTTGCGCACAATGACGACAGGCACATTCAGATAACTCGCAGCTGCATACGCAAGAGGGATGCCTTTCGTGGCAACGGTCATGACAACGTCAATTTCGCGGTCCGCAAATACAGAAGCAAACAGCTTTCCAACCTTGGAGAGAACAGATGGCTTTCCTAAGATATCCGTTAAATACACATAACCGCCCGGAAGGATACGCTCAGGATTTGCCAATGACTGTCCAAGTGTCTGAACGAATTCTTCAGCTTCAGCCTGCTTCATTTTCGGAATATATTTGACACCTCCGGCAGCACCGGGAACAGTAAGCAAAGTACCGATCCCTTGCTGCTCAAAGGTTTGCTTTATAATTGTTAAATCTTCACTGATCGATGATTTTGCAGATTCATACCGCTCAGAAAAAAAGGTTAACGGTATTAACTCGTGCGGATGGGTTAACAAATAATTTGTTAAGTCCACCAATCTGCCGCTGCGACGAAACTTCATGAACTTACCCCCAAAATCCGAATATTTTAAGATCAATATAACTTAACATACGGATTTAATCAAGAGCGTTCTGTTCGCCGATCATTCTCACTGCATATACCTGATCGCAGAAGCCTCTTAACCCGTTATAAATCCTCTGTACCTTAGACTCATATTGAACCAGTCCAAACACAGTCGGACCGCTTCCGCTCATTAACACGGCATCTGCGCCAAAGCGTTTCATCTGGTTTTTGATCATCGCGACTTCTGGATGCATATCAAGCGTTACAGACTCAAGCACATTCCCCAAACGGCTGCACATGTTTTGAAAGCTCTTTTCCTCAATCGCGTCAATCATACCGTTTACATCCGGGTGTTCCACCTCATCAAGCTTTAGCTGTCTGTAGACCTCGGCCGTAGAAACTCCAATTGTTGGCTTCGCCAAAATGACCCAGCAATGCGGAGGCGGGCTGATGTGTTTGATCTTTTCACCGCGTCCAGTGGCAAGCGCAGTTCCGCCATAGACGCAAAACGAGACGTCTGAGCCAATTTCCGCTCCCAGCTCCGCCAGCGTTTCTGCAGAAAGATTTAAATTCCACAGTCTGTTCAGTCCTCTGAGCGTTGCGGCCGCATCACTGCTTCCGCCGGCAAGGCCGGCAGCCACGGGAATCACCTTCGTGATCATGATGGCAACTCCCTTTTTCACGTTGTATCTGTCTTTGACGAGCTTGGCAGCCTGATAAGCTAAGTTTCTCTGATCATCGGGCACAAAGCGGTTGTGGGATGAAACCCTTACTACATCTTCTGCCAGCTCCGTCAATTCAATCCGATCCGCTAAATCAATTGTCGTCATAATCATTTCGACTTCATGATAACCATCCGGGCGTTTTCGGGTAACGTCGAGTGACAGATTGATCTTGGCTGGCGCTTTTTCTAAAATACGCATAGCTTTCACCTACTTCTCCATCTAAACATAAGTATGAACATTGTATCACATTTGAAGTGCGGGATGAACATATCCATATTGGAGCCATTATGTATTTACAACCAAAATCAAAAACCGGGGAACCATACGTCCCCCGGGTCACATTCCTTATCGGTTATTCTGATTCTGAGCCATCTGCTGTTCGGCGATTTCAATTGCCCGTTTTACCATGTTACCGGCATCGCGGGCACGAATGCCTCCCCAACCTTCATTTTTTACAGTGTCGTAAAAACCAAGGTCCTTAGCCAGCTCATATTTAAACTCATCTGACATAACTCCACGACGTCTGCCCAAACGAAACAACCCCTTTTTTAGAGATAATAACGATTCGTGCACGTCACGATAAAATGTGACCGTTTTTATCTTTTGTTTAATGTCAGTGAAAGTATCGAGAGAATTAATGGAAATCAAAAAAGACAAAACAAAAAGCAGTAAACAAAAAGTTCACTGCCCGTTAAAATGCTACTGAGCTTGCTGCGTCATCATTAAATGTCAGTTCAACAGTCTCAGTCAAAATATCAGCATAACTGTATGAAACTCTTTCAAACGAGTTCTCGTCTTGATCTAGTTGTATCACAAAAACAGCAGGGTACGTCTCAGCTAAAATGCCCGAACGCTCAATCGTTTTTCGGCGGCCACCGTTTGCTTTTAACGTCAGCCTTCTACCTAAATTCCCATCAAGCGACCTTTTAATATCGGACAACGTCTTCGCCATTGCATCCACCTCACTACATTTATTGTACAACACGAGCCTATTTTTGTCAAATAAAATTTAAATTATATCAACGTTAATAAGACGTTGTCAACAAAATTATTTTGACAAAATTCTATGATTCCTTAAATATTTTCCGCAAGTTTCGGTAAATTATGTATCATTATGTAAAATAAAAACCCCGAATAAATCATCTATCCGGGGCTAATTGGACTTATAAGGCATTCCGACCCTCAATACTCCTCTTGTTTCAATGCCTCCAAGTCCTTTCTCTCTTGTCAGTGTATTCCGGAGCACTTCCCATACGTTGACTCTTTCCATAAAAGGCGTAAAGCTGATTTTCGCCACGATATATACAGGATCAAGAGCATGAATGTTTACTCTTGAAGGAGAACTCGCGAAATTGGCTCCCGCTCTAATAAGTGATTCAAAATGGGATTGGCAAGCCCCCGCAAAAATAACTAGCTGATCTAAGTGAGGGATTTTTTTTCGGGCTTTCTGAACGGTTTCGACAAAGTGTTTCGAATGTCTGTATGCGCTCAAATCATCAATGCCGCCCTTTTGCTTGGAGTATGCATCATGGCCGGTAATCACCAGGATGTCAGGTCGATATTTGTCGAGCAATTCTTCTATAGAAGCAGACATTTTCTTTTCGTGACAATGAATGCCGTAAACCGGCACACCGATCTTTTTATAGACACTCAGGCATTTTTTCAAATACGCCTCATCACCGTCCATATGAAGCACCTTGCCCGGCATATGAAAATAATGCTCCTGATGCTGGTACTGGCTTGTTGCATAGTACTCCTGTTTCTCTCTCAGCAGCTTATAATCCTGACGGAGCAGCTCAAGTGATTCATTCATTCTGCTCTCATCTTTCTTTTTTCGCATCAGCTGCTCATCTTTTTGCACAGCCACCAAATCAGAAAAATCCGCATCAGCAATCAGCCTGACTTCGTCACCATGCAAAATGGCGATTGAATTCCCTGTACTTGTTTGTTCTATCGCTAAAATGCGAAACAAAACATCCATTTGATAGGATTTTCTGGCTACCATATCCCCTATTTTAAATTGCACGTTCCTCACTCCACACATAGACTAAGCCTCATCATGAAAGAAAGAGCCTTGAGAAAAGCGCCTTTTTTCGCTGAGTGCAAGTTTTTCTTATCATTGAATTTAAGGTCCTTCTCTAGCCTATGTAGCGGCAGTCCATGTGGTGCGAAAACAAAAAGCCCTTTTAGAAAAGGGCTTTGTACAATCCGTTAGACAGCGCAGCGAATTCCTCAATAGACAAGGATTCACCTCGGCGCTTGCCGTCAATATTCGTTTCTTCCAGCACTTGCTCAATCATTGTTTTTTTTGCTTTACCATCAGGCAGATTGTTCACTAAGTTATTAAGCAACGTTTTGCGGCGCTGAGCAAAGCTCGCCTTAATTAACTGAAAGAAAAAGGCTTCGTTTTCTACATCCACTGCCGGGCCGTCGCGGCGAATCAGCCGAATGACTGCTGAATCTACATTAGGCTGAGGAACAAATACCGTTTTCGGAACGATCATCACCGTTTTGGCTTCTGTATAAAATTGCACAGCAATAGAAAGTGAACCGTACTCCTTAGATGAAGGATCAGCAGCCATACGTTCAGCTACTTCCTTTTGCAGCATAACGACAATCCCTTTCAGCGGGAGGTTTTCTTCAAGCAGCTTCATGATAATCGGCGTTGTCACATAATAAGGAAGGTTGGCTACAACCATTACCTCATCACAGTCTTTAAATTGCTCTTCAATGACCGATTTCACGTCAGCCTTAAGTACGTCTTGATGAATGACAGTGACATTGTCATAAGGGGAGAGCGTGTCTTTAAGGATCGGCAATAAACGCTGGTCAATTTCAAATGCCACGACCTTTTTCGCCCGCTTGGCAAGCTGTTCAGTCAGAGCCCCGATCCCCGGGCCGATTTCAATGACACCGGTTTTCTCCGTCACTTCGGCGTGGTCGACAATTCTGTCTAAAATGTTCGTATCAATTAAGAAATTCTGCCCCAAACTCTTTTTAAAAGAAAAACCGTATTTTTTTAGTATCTCTTTCGTTCTTATCGGTGTCGCAATATCTTTATTCATCCTGTTCCTCCCGCATGACGGTATCGAGCGCACTCATAAAATCACTTTTTTTAATTTGAAACATTTGCAGCCGTTTTTGAAGCTGTTTGCCATTTGTATATCCGATTTTCAGCAGATCACCAAGACGTTCACGGCGGCGTTTTGCTTCAGATCCGCCAATCAGCCCGGCGTGAATTAGGTCTTCAGCAGAAATTTCACTCGGCTGAGCTTCCATTTCTTCATGCACGCTTTCTAAACATGCCCTGATGCTTTCAATTGATGCGTGTTCTACGCCAATTCCCCGTTTGTTTTTAGGTTTCGCAAGGTGCTTTGGCAAAAATGCATGCTTACAGCCGGGTACAGCCTCGGAAATGGTTTTGCGTATTTTTTCTCCCGGGAAATCCGGGTCCGTTAAGATGATAACGCCTCTGGTTTCCTGAGCCAAACGGATTTGTTCAATCACATGATCACCGATGGCTGAACCATTTGTTTCAATTGTGTCTGCATCAACAGCCAATTTGATGCGGGCCGTATCGTCACGCCCCTCGACCACAATGATCTCTTTAATTTTCATTATTTCCTCCAAGACAAAAATAAAAACTTTTGTATATTGATGAAACTTTTTCATATGTCGAGCGTCTAATATGCAGAAAATACACTTCGTCTATTATAACGAAAAAAACAGAGGGCGCAAAACCCTCTGTATAGATAAGTATATATTAATTCAAGATTTTAATTTTGACTGTTTTATTTCCCCATCGGTAAGCCGATGATTTCTCAGGGAAAAAGACGTCTATTTTATTCCCTTTAATCGCTGAGCCCGTATCAGCAGCAACGGCGTATCCATATCCTTCAACGTGGACTTTTGAGCCTAGCGGAATGACATTTGGATCTACTGCGATGACTTTTGCATTAGGATTATTTTTCAGATTAACGCCTGTAGCCGTATGTCCTGAACATCCGCTGCAGCTTGCCGTATATGCTGTAGATGATACTGTCATGACTTTACCTGTTGATTCATTGCTCCGAGACACAACTGGTTTTGAATCGCCGGAAGCACTGACCTTTTCAATCTTCGGACTGCTTTGCTTTGTGCCGATCGCAACCACCTTATCTTTGCTTTGCTCGGCTGTTTCTTCTTTTACAAGCTCTCTGGAAACTTCTTCGCCGTTTTCCTTTACGACTTCATAATGTTTTTTGAGCTTGCCTTCTTTTCCTTTTTGGACGACCTTTTCTTGCCCTTTTTCAAGAGAAGCGTCTTCTTGTTTTTTCACATCAAACGCTATTTTCTCTTCAACTACATCGGTGACCTTTTCGATACGAGTTATTGTAATATCAGCCTTTCCTTTCGTTAGCTTTTCGTCTAACGCAGGCTTGATTTTATCTTCGTCTTTTATGTTCATCTTTTGCTGTTTTAAAAAGTCAGCGACCGTAGTCGAAGTCGTCCAGATCTTCTTTTCTTTCCCTGCATCATTCACAGTGACTTGGAACGCAGGTTCTATGTTAATTTTCATGTCTTTCGAAACTTCTGTATCTATTGCGGGATCAATCTGATCGTGTTCTTTTACATCAACATCTTGTTCGTCCAGTAATGCACCGACCGTTTTTGCTGTTGACCATAATGTCTTTTCTTTCCCGTTTAAAGTAAGCTTCACAGGTTTTGCAGCCTCATACACAACATTCATATCTGCTGTTATCTGTGTCTGTTTAGCAGGTGTGATCTTGTCTTCAACTCTTGTCTTTATATCAAGTGCTTCTAAAAGATCACCGACTGTTTTTGCATGTGTGCGTATATTTTTCTTTTTGCCGTTGATAGAAACTGAGACTGATTGTTTCGTCAGCTCATGAGCTGCGTACGCAGTCCCGCCTCCCGCCAGCAGCAAACAAGCAGCAACCAGAATGACTTTGCTTTTGCTAAGCTTTACGGAAAACAGCTTTTTCATTTTTTGTGTGATGAAAAACGCCTCCTTCTCCTCGGAGAGATTATATAGAGTATCTAAAAGGCTGTCAACCCTCCCTTCTCGTTCCCCTAAAAGCTCAGTGTCTTCTTCATTATCCTGAAACACACCGAGAAACGGAAGAAAGACTTGTCGACAAACCTATCCTATGAGGAGAAGAAAGCATGTAGAACATTTATGGAAAACACCGGAACGGACAAGCTCTTACAAAACCCGCTAGCGTTTTTTGTCAGTTTATACGGAAAAGTCTTTTTGCATTTTCAGTCGTAATTGATGCAATTTCTTCAAAGGTTGTTCCTCTTAATTCAGCAATCTGTTCTGCCACATATTTCACATAGCTTGGCTCATTTCTTTTCCCTCGAAAAGGAGTTGGGGTAAGAAACGGACAGTCAGTTTCAATCAGCAGCCTATCATTCGGGATTTCCTTTACAACTTCCTTTGGTTTCTTCGCATTTTTGAAGGTGACAGGACCGCCAAATGACAAATAAAAATTCATCTTCATACATTCTCTTGCCACTTCAATACTGCCCGTAAAACAATGCATGATGCCGCCGACTTCGTCTGCGCCTTCCTCTTTCAAAATGGTAACAACATCCTCTGTTGCATCACGGTTGTGGATAATAATAGGGAGATTGACCTCTTTTGCGAGGGCAATTTGTTTTCTAAATACTTCTTTTTGAACTTCTTTAGGAGATTTATCCCAATGATAATCCAGACCCATTTCACCTATCGCTACCACTTTTTCATGAGCAGAAAGCTCTTTAATCCAAGCCAAATCTTCCTCTGTCATGTCAATGGCGTCAACTGGGTGCCAGCCGATGGCAGCATATATAAAATCATATTCCTCAATCATTTCCATCGCCCGGGTAATGGTCGGCCGGTCAAAACCGACGACTACAATCCGGTCCACTTTTTCAGCTTTCGCCCGCTCAATAACCTCTTCTAGATCTGTATTGTATTGTTCTGCATTTAAATGGGCATGTGTGTCAAATAACATAAATGAAAAACTCCTTTCTTGTCGAAACACAAAAGGTGTTCGACGAATTGTTACACGTGAAACACCTTTTGTTTATCATTATTTAATTCTTGTGCCCTTCGGTAAGGACTGGTCGATGGATACGACTTTTAATACGCCGTCTGCTTCTCCTGCAAGGATCATTCCTTGAGAGAGCTCTCCTCTCAGCTTAACCGGTTTTAGATTTGTTACACATACGAGTTTTGTTCCAATAAGCTGTTCAGGTTTATAATGTTTTGCAATACCGGAAACGACTTGGCGGTTCTCAAAGCCAAGGTCAAGCTGGAGTTTCAGTAAACGATCTGCTTTTTTCACCGGCTCTGCTTCTATAACCTCTGCCACACGAAGTTCTACATTCATGAACTGATCAATCGTAATTTCAGGTAAACGGTCGACCTCTTGCGGCTCTTCTTCTTTTTTCTCTTCTTTAGCTGGAGCTGAGCCCTGCATTTTCCCTTTAATGTACGCAATTTCTTCTTCTGCTTCTAAACGCGGGAATAAAGGTTCGCCTTTTTGTACTTTTGTGTCTTTAAGCTGACCGAAAGCTGTAATGCTGTCCCAGGCTTTTAAAGCATCATCCGTGATGCCCAGCTGCTCAAACATTTTTACCGGTGTTTTTGTTCAGGAACGGCTGAAGCAGTACGGCTGAAATACGCAATGATTCAGCAAGGTGATACATAACCGACTGCAGTTCATTTTCTTTTTCTGGATCTTTGGCAAGAACCCATGGAGCCGTTTCGTCAATGTATTTATTAGTTCGGCTGATCAACTGCCATAATGTTGAAAGAGCGACCGAGAATTCCATCTTTTCCATTGCTTTTTCATAGGATTTCACTGTTTCCTCAGCCACGGAAGAAAGCGTCTGGTCAAATTCCGTTACGGCACCTTTATAAGAACCGATTTGCCCGTCAAAGTATTTATTGATCATGGCAACAGTACGATTCAAAAGATTACCTAAATCATTCGCTAAGTCATAGTTAATTCGTTCAACAAAACCTTCCGGCGTGAAAACACCGTCAGATCCAAATGGCACTTCGCGAAGCAGGTAATAACGAAGCTCGTCTAAACCGTAGCGTTCGATGAGCGTGACTGGATCAACAACATTCCCTTTGGATTTCGACATTTTTCCGTCTTTCATCAAAAGCCAGCCATGCGCAAATACTTGCTTCGGCAGCGGAAGGTCCAGAGCCATTAGCATGATTGGCCAATAAATGGTATGGAACCGTACAATTTCCTTACCAACTAAATGAACATCGGCTGGCCAATATTTTTGATAAAGCTCATCATTTTCTGTATCATAACCGAGTGCTGTTAAATAGTTGAATAGTGCGTCGATCCAAACATATACAACATGTTTTGGATTTTCCGGCACCTTCACACCCCAGTCAAATGTGGTGCGTGAAACAGCTAAATCCTCAAGGCCGGGTTTGATGAAGTTGTTAATCATCTCGTTTTTACGTGACTCCGGCTGAATGAAGGTTGGATTTTCTTCATAGAATTTCAAAAGACGGTCAGCATATTTCCCCATACGGAAGAAATAGGATTCCTCTTTGATCAATTCGACAGGGTGGCCGCTGTCAGGGCTTTTCCCGCCAATAACCTCACCCTTTTCATTTCGTTCAATATCTACAAGCTGAGTTTCCGTGTAGTATGTTTCATCAGGAATACTGTACCAGCCCTCGTATTCATCAAGATAGATGTCCCCGTTTTCAAGAAGCTTTTGGAACACCTTTTCTATGACAACTTTATGCCGCTTTTCAGTTGTGCGGATAAAGTCATCGTTTGAGATTTCAAGCTGTTTCCACAGTTTCTGAATATCTGCCGCTGCGCGATCCACATACTCTTGAGGCGTAATGTTTTCCTGTTCAGCTTTTTGTTGGATCTTCTGCCCATGCTCATCCGTTCCCGTTAAATAGCGCACATCAAAGCCTTTTAATCGTTTGTAGCGAGCCATTGCGTCACCAGCAACTGTTGTATACGCATGGCCGATATGTAATTTTCCGCTCGGATAATAAATCGGTGTTGTAATGTAAAATGTATTGTTTTCTTGCGGCATCTTGAAACCTCCCAATCAGAATGTCAAAAAGCTCCCGCCCAAAGGACGAGAGCGGCGAAAAGTGCAAAACATATATGATTACCTATTTTTATATTTATCCTTTATCTATGATACCATCTTAGCCTTTAAGATCAAGGATATATACGTATGCCCCTAAAAAGAATAATTAAAATTAAAAACCTTTAATAAAAATAAAAAAAGTCTGTTCATGTCGAATTTTGTCGTATATAATCATACGGTATAAAAAACCTTGGTTCGAAAGTCTTGATTTAAAAGGATTTTTCATAGGATAATAGCTTTATTAGAAAATTATAAAATGCTGTTAATCCGGTAGTTTCAAAGCCATTACTGACTATAAGAACTAAATCTTACAATCAATAGTAAACAAAAGGATTGACGATTATTGGAAACCTTGTTATGCTATGAAGGTAAGGATTTTGTCGAATAATGACGAAGAAAAATATAACTTAAACAATAATTATCTCTTGGGAGGAGAATGTTTATGAAATCTACTGGTATTGTACGTAAAGTTGATGAATTAGGACGTGTAGTGATTCCTATCGAATTGCGTCGTACTCTTGGAATCGCAGAAAAAGATGCTCTTGAAATTTATGTTGATGATGAAAAAATCATCCTTAAAAAATATAAACCAAACATGACTTGCCAAGTAACTGGTGAAGTTTCTGACGATAACCTTAAACTTGCCGGCGGCAAATTGGTACTAAGCAAAGAAGGCGCTGAGCAAATCATCAGCGAAATCCAAAACCAGCTTCAAAACCTTAAATAATCATTTTTTACACAAAAAACGTTCTTGTTATGACACAAGAACGTTTTTTTTATTGCTGAATATGGTATGCATCATACATTTCACGTTTTGGGACGTTACGATCTACGGCCGCTTTTTTAATGGCTTCTTTTGAGGTTGCTCCCTTTGAGATGTAATGCTCGACATGTTCTTTTGCAGAGAGGTTCTCCCACCAATGTGTTTCTTCATCTTGTTCCTCAGAGTTATTGCCCTCGACCACAAGACAAAACTCTCCGCGGATCTGGTCCTCATTTGCCCAGTCTATCACTTCTGATATCGTTCCTCTTATAAACTCTTCATATTTCTTAGTAAGTTCACGCGTCACCGCAATGTCCCGGTCTCCTAATATCTCTAACATCACAGACAAGGTTTCCTTCAATCGGTGAGGTGCTTCATAAAAAATAATCGTTTCTTGTCGTTTTTTGAGGACATCGAGTTCTTTTTTCTTTTCTTTTTTCTGCCTGTTGAGAAATCCGTAGAAAAAGAAAGGCTGCGGTACAATTCCTGAAGCAATAAGCGCTGTTAATGCGGCATTGGCCCCCGGCAGAGGAACAACATAACCGCCCATTTCTGTAAAGTCCTTGACGATTTCCGCTCCCGGATCAGAAATTGTCGGCAGCCCGGCGTCACTGACCAGCGCTATGTTCTTCCCGGACTTCAGCCATTCAATGATTTTGTGGCCGCTGCTTTCTTTATTGTGTTCGTGATAACTGACAAGCGGGGTTTCAATTTCATATACATGGCAAAGCTTTTTTGTTTGCCTCGTATCCTCTGCAGCAATCGCATCCACTGATTTCAGCGTTTCGATCGCTCGAAATGTCATATCCTCTAAATTTCCGATAGGTGTCGGAACCAAATAAAGAATCCCCATATCCGACTTACCATTAAAGCTCATCTGGCGCCTTAACATATACAGCCTCCTTGCTGTTCCGTTTTTCTTCTATATAAAGCTCTTTTTTTCTGCGGGTCAGTTTTTTAAAGTAATATTCCGCCTGCATGGCTTCCCGCTTCGTTGCAAATGCCTCAGCAAAAATTAAATCAACCGGGCGTCTCGCTTTTGTATACTTTGCGCCCTTTCCATCGTTGTGAGTTTTCAGCCGTTTCTGCAGATCATTGGTATACCCAGCATACCAGCTGTTGTCTTTGCACTGTACAACATAAAAGAAATGGTTATTTGTCTCCATATAAAATGGTCCTGATTTCTTTTGTGTATTCATTTTGTTCGTTATACACGAACAGCGGAGGAAGTATTTTCAAATCTGGCCGCCCGCCTTTTATGCCTTCAACCAAAATGGTATTGGCTTCCTTCCCTTGTTTCGGATAGACAAACTGAACACGTTTCGGCTCAATTTGATAAGCCTTCATCAATTCAAAAATTTCGAGAAGCCGGCCCGGCCGGTGAACGAGCGCTGCCTTTCCGCCTTGCTTTAGCAATTTACTGCTGACAGAAATGACATCTTCCAATGTACAGTGAATTTCATGTCTTGCGATACGGAGGTGCTCATTCAAATTTTGTTCGGCCTGTTTCGGTGTTTTAAAATATGGCGGGTTGCAGGTAACAACATCATATCTATTATGCCCCAGCTTTTCAGGCATGTTTTTCAGATCATCATGTATGATTTGAATTTGATCCTGCAGCTCATTATACGCCACACTGCGGACAGCCATATCATGCAGTCTTTCCTGAATTTCAACTCCAAGAATTTCGGCTTTTGACCTTGTACTCAGCAGCAGCGGCACAATGCCGTTGCCAGTGCACAAATCAACAATCTTTCCTTTTTGAATCGGAACATAAGCAAATTTGGAGAGAAGCACAGCGTCCAACGAAAAAGCAAACACCGTTGGACTTTGTATGATCTTCATGTCCTCTGCCAGCAAATAGTCTAATCTTTCATCGTCATGTAATGAAACCATTTTCTTATCCTTTCCAGCACCTTTGAAAAAGGCTTCCGTCTGATGCGGAAGCCTTTTTCCTTATTTTTTATTTAAGAATGACAGACAGAAGAGACAATCTTCTTTTCTGACGCTTCCATAGTGGACGTTACAGATATGGAACCCTTCCTGATACAGACGTGCCAGATTATCATATCCTTCCCCTATATCAGCTTGCTCTGTCTTCTGTGTTTTTGATTCTTTTTTATCAGCTTTAAACTTTTCAATCTGTTGCGTCGTATCGTCCAGCCGTTTACGCAAATGCTTATTTTCAAGCTGTAGATGATGATTTTCTTCAATCATCTCACCGATATGCTGCTTTAAATCCCCCAGCTGCCGGTAAAGCGAGCCGATTTGTTCTTCTAAGTTAATGACGGTATCAAATAACTCTTTTTTATCCAAGGTTCCACACCTCGTTAATCTGTGGTTTGTGCGGATACGACGCCCTCTTCCAAGAGCTCTTCCCAAGTATATTCTATCACTTTTTCACGGTTCATCAGTTCCACCTGAAGCACCCGTTCCAGAATATTCAGCCCGACGACTTTCGCAGGCCCGTTTGCTGTCGTAATCATTTCCCCTATATCCGGAAGCTGTTCCTTTGCAGTCTCATACTCATCGTTTTCGTATTTCAGACAGCACATCAGACGTCCGCAAAGACCAGAAATCTTTGTTGGATTTAAAGATAGGTTCTGATCCTTCGCCATCTTAATAGACACAGGTTCAAAATCTCCGAGGAATGTTGAACAGCAAAGCATTCTACCGCAAGGGCCAATTCCTCCGAGCATTTTTGCCTCATCTCTCACTCCAATTTGGCGAAGCTCAATCCTTGTTTTGAAGATGGAGGCTAAATCCTTTACAAGTTCTCTAAAGTCTACTCGGCCGTCAGCAGTGAAGTAAAAAATCACTTTATTGCGGTCGAACGTAAACTCCACATCGACCAGCTTCATATCCAAGCCGTGATCTATTACTTTCTTTTGACATATTTCAAATGCTGATAAAGCTTCTTGTTTATTTTCTTCTACAATGAGAAGATCGCGCTCGTCAGCCACGCGTATCACTTTACGAAGCGGAAGCACAACATCATGCTCATCCACCTGTTTATTCGCGACAACAACCTGGCCGTACTCAACGCCTCTGACAGTTTCTACAATGACGCAGCTGTCTTGTTCTATATGAAATCCATTCGGATCGAAATAATATATTTTACCCGCTTTCTTAAAGCGGACGCCAATTACATTGTACAAGCTTATCCCTCCTGCAACATTAACACCAAGTGCTCCATTAATCCCTGCACATTCACATTGGAATGAAGCCGTTTCTTTGCTTCTAAAACAGCAAGTATCTGGTTCGTAACGCTTTGTTGTGTTGATTGTAGCGCATGCTGTTTTATTGATTGGAATAAGTCTTGATAAATCAATTTATCTTCATTTCCTATTTGGATGGACAACACATCGCGATATATCAATAAGAGCATATCAAGACCCATTTCTTGATGGGTTTTTTCTTTGAAAAAGGGCATCCATTGATCTTGAATAAAGAAAAAGGCATGTCCTTTCCGCTGGTGTAAGACTTCATACAATTTTATCACTTTCGCTCTAGACTCTGCAAACTCATCATTTCGACTTAATTCGACTGCTTCTGCTACATTGTTGGTCATGTTCGCCAGGAGCCTCGCCATATAAGGCGAAACGTCCTGTTCTATCAGTCGGTCTTCAATTGCTTTGGGCTGCAAAGGCTGAAAAGGAAGAGTTTGGCATCTTGAAATGATGGTATCCAATAACCTTTGAGGCTGCTCAGTGATAAGGATGGCCATTGTGTCTCTGTTCGGTTCCTCTAAAAACTTCAGCAGGCTGTTTGCCGCATTAGCCGTCATTTGATCTGCATGTGATATGATGTACAGCTTTTTATGCGATTCAAGCCCTGTTTTTGAAAACTCTTCTTGCAGCGCTTGAATTTGCGCCTTTTTAATCGATAATCCATCAGGCTGTACCAGATGGAGATCAGGGTGGTTCCCCGACTCAATCCGCTTACAATTTCTGCAGTTCTCACAGGGCTCTGCTCCGGCTTCCAGACAAAAAAAGCTTTTCGCAAGAAGCATTGCGGCCTCCAGCTTGCCTGTTCCTTTTTTGCCTTCAAATAAATAAGCGTGTGATAGTCTGTCCTTCTCAATACTATTATATAAAAGCTTCATTACTCTGGGTTGAAGCTCGGTCATTTCCTTCCAGGATATTGCCATTGTATCACTCTCTATGTGTAAAGGTTAATCAATAAACCTTTTATTTCGCCAATACGCTCCAGCAAATCAATTGCCGGTTTTTCCAGATCCATCATCTCTTCTGTAAGCTTTATCAATTTCTCGTCTATTTCTTTCACAAGTCCCAGTGTTCTGCTGTTTCCGTAAAGATCAAAGCTTTTCGACGTTTCATGTGAAAGACCGCTGTCAACAGCTTCTTTGACAAAACGTTTCACAAGCCCTTTAAATCTTGCCAAGTCTTTAAAATTCCGTGATTTCGTCAGTCTTTTCCCAAATGCTTCTATGTCTGTTAACAGCCTGGTCAGCTGATCAAACTTTAATTTGCTGCTTTGGTTCTCCATTGATGTTTTAAAAGATGCTGAAATCTCAGCTGTTTTCATAGAAGGAAGCTGCTTATTATCTATAAATGTGCGTATATCTTTATTGATTTTCACAGTTTCAAATCCTTAAAATTGATGAAATTCATCGACTGGAAGGACAAATACTGTCGCTCCGCCAACTTCAACTTCGACTGGATAAGGGACATATGAATCAGCATTTCCGCCCATTGGAGATACAGGAGCAATCATCTGATCACGTTTCTGTCCGTTTTCTTTAATGAGACTCAATGCTTTATCGACGCGTATATCCTCGACACCAATCATAAACGTTGTATTGCCTGATTTAAGAAATCCTCCTGTCGTCGCAAGCTTTGTGACTCTAAAGTTGTGATCTGTTAAAGTTTTCAAAAGTCTGTTGCTGTCCTGATCTTGTACAACTGCCACTATTAATTTCATCTGTAAAGGCCTCCTTTAGATTGGAAACAACAATGATCTCGTTTACATTATTATATCAACTAATGAGAAACAGGTCACAATTGAATTTTTTTCAACGCTTCATTGATAACCTTTTGAACGTCCTGAACAACGAGATCTTTCGATTGAGCGGCATCAACTGAATGGAATCTTTCTGGAAAACGCTTCATCAGCTCCCGATAACCTTCCTGAACTTTTGTATGAAAGCTCAACTTTTCCAAATCGAGCCGGTTTTTCTCCCGAGAGCCGTTCGCATCAATACGCTTCAGGCCCTCTTCCGGATCAATTGAAAAATATATTGTGACATGAGGCATCATATCCCCAATGGCGAATTGGTTAATCGAAAGAACCTCATCAATCCCAAGGCCTCTTGCATATCCTTGGTATGCGAGTGAACTGTCAATGAATCTGTCACAAAGTACAATATTCCCCTGCTCTAAAGCAGGTTTTACTTTTTCAACTAAATGCTGACGCCTTGCAGCTGCATATAAGAGAGCTTCTGTTTTTGGATCCATTAACGTGTTGTTCTCGTTTAGAATAACTTCTCGAATTTGTTCTGCGATATCTATGCCGCCTGGTTCCCGTGTTGCTGTAACCTGAAGGCCCTCTGCTGTCAGTATCTTTTTCATTTCCTGTAATACAGTTGTTTTTCCCGCGCCTTCAGGACCTTCAAATGTAATAAATAAACCGCTCATGATTTCTCCTCTTCTATATAAACAAGTAATTGCTTCTCATTGATTTTCATATTCCCTTGAACATGCGTTTTCATGCTGATCAAGCGGCTGAGCTTTTGCACGCTTTCTCTTGTGATTCTTTCGCCTGCCATAATCATCGGAATTCCCGGCGGATAAGGTATAACATCCTCTGCATTCAGCCGGCCTGCCGCTTCATTGAGATTCACATATTCTTTCTGTAACGTGTTTAAAACCTTTCTTTGATAAGGCAAGACAGTAATAGGTTGTGCTACCCATTCTGCTGAAACATTTATCTGATCAGATGGAGTCTTTTCGATCTCATGATCAATGTTCTTAATTGTTTCCGCATCGATTCTCCGTTTTCCTCCCAAAGGGAGAACAAGCAAAACCTGATTTTCATCGGCAAGCTCTGTGAATATGTTGACACGCTCTAATATTTTTTGCAGTGTAAAACCTGAATGGCCGCATTTGGAACGAATGGTGAGCTTCAGCGGATCAGTAGAAAGCCGTTGATTGGCCGGTTCAACCGTTTCAGCATATGCAAGTGAATCAAACGTTTGTTTAATCGATTGAATATGCTGCAGAACGTCAGAAAGCTTATGTTCCTCTATCATATGCTGCACATAAGCGCGGGCAAGATCCAATGAAGCCATTATCGGATAAGACGGGCTGCTGCTTTGTAAACGATTCAAGTAATCCGCCACCCGGTTCCGTTTAACTCTGTCGCTGTTGAGATGTAAATAAGACCCCATCGTCATGGCAGGCAGCGTTTTGTGCGCCGACTGGACAACAATATCTGCTCCCATTTGCAACGCTGAAGCCGGAAAAGGCTCCCCTAAAACAAAGTGCGCGCCATGCGCTTCATCCACCAGCACAGGAATCTCGTATTGATGGGCCTCTGAAATGATTTCAGTCAAATCCGCGCTATGTCCATAATAAGTCGGATTGGTCAGCACCAGTCCCTTCGCATGTGGATATGCCTTTAGAGCTTCTTTTATCGTATCAAGCGGAACATGCGTAGGCACATGCATGAATTCATCAATGTCAGGTGCGAGATAAACCGGCTCAGCTCCAGCCAAATCAACAGCATGAAAGACAGATTTATGGCAGTTTCTTTGGATCAGGATCGTATCTCCAGGATCACAAACTGATAAAATCATCGCTAAGTTGCCGACAGTCGTGCCGTTTACAAGAAAAAAACTTTCTGCCGCTCCATACAATTGGCTGACAAGATCTTGGGCTTCCTTAATTACTCCTGAAGGATGATGCAAATCATCAAGCCCCGATAGCTCAGTCAGATCAATTGTAAGAAGCGGGTGGTATATGGTCTTAGCCTCATCAAAAAAGACATCTCCATTGTGATGTCCCGGAACGTGAAATGAATGAGAATTCCTTCTCGCATGTTGAATCAGTGCATGATATAAAGGTGTGTTCATTAAAACAATCCTTTTGAATGTGTATTCTTACTCTTTATTATATCGTTCCTATGACAGAACTTAAAGCTAAGTCTTACTGGTAAACTACCTTTCCTTTATCGCAAGCAGCTTTTGCTTCAAATCGCCTTCCATCATCATGAGCTCTTCTTCAGCCTGTCGGCGTTTGATCCGCCCTTCTTCTTGAATCGTCAGCGTTTCTTCAAGCGTATTGATTAAGCTTTCCTGTACCTTCTTTAAGGTATCAATATCAACAAGCCCTCGTTCATTTGCTTTCACTGTTTCAATTGTATTGGTTTTTAAAAGCTCCGCGTTTTTTAGCAAAAGTTCATTGGTTGTATCAGATACTTTTTGCTGTGCATCCACAGCGTTTCGCTGCCGTAAAAGTGTCAATGCAATTGCTACTTGGTTCTTCCAGAGCGGGATTGCGGTTACAATGGATGACTGGATTTTTTCAGCTAATGCCTGATTCGTATTTTGAATTAACCTGATTTGCGGAGCGCTTTGTATGGTAATTTGCCTGCTCAATAGCAAGTCGTGCACCCTTTTATCCAATCGGTCAGCAAACTGGATCAAATCGTTTACTTCTTGAACGGCCATTTGATTATGATCGCTTGATTCGGCCTGTCGTTTCAGTTCAGGAATTGTTTTTGTTCTTAATTCATCCAGCTTCAATTCACCAGCAGCAATATAAACATTCAGTGCAGAAAAATATTCTTTATTTTTATCATATAACTGCTCTAACAGCTTATTATCACTGATTAATGCATGTTTTGAATGCTCGAGCTTTAAACTGATTCTGTCTATCTGCACACTGGTCTTTTGATACTTTGACAGAACCTCCTGAAGAGAATGAGACACTTTCCCAAACATGCGTGCCAAGAAACCTTTTTTCTTAGTCTGCAGTTCATCTGGGTTTACTTGCTCCAGCTTTTTCATCAGTTCACCAAGGATTTCACCGATTTCGCCGACGTCCTTCTTTTGAACATGATCAATCATCGTATGAGAAAAATTCAGCAGCTTAGACTGGGCTTGTGAGCCGTACAAGACAATACTGTTCATATTGTTATGATCGATCTGTTGAGACAACTGGTATGCTTTTTCTTTGTTTTCTTCAGGCAGAACATCGACAAGACGCACTGGCTGCTTCTCTGATTCAACAGCCTCCCCCTTTGGTATTTTGATATCTCCAAAAGGGTCTACCAACACTCCGTCTATTTGAAGTTCGCTTCGATCTTTATTCACCGTCCTTGCCCCCTTCCACTATTTTTTCAAAGAATGCTTCGCTGCATCTAATTCAAATTGCAGTTCACCAATTTCGTCGCCCATTAATTGAGTTAAATCTTCTTCTAAACGCTTCGTCAATTCAGCAAGTGTGATACGTGCTTCACTCAACGACATCGAAAGTTCTTTGTTTTTTTTCGGATGAGAAGAAAGAAAAGCATATTTCTCCGTCAGTTCCACAACAGAATCTAGAGTCTGATAAAAGAAACGCTCAGCCCGATAAAACCGTTTTGGCTCTTTTTTGGTTAACATATAGATCCTTCTCACAAGTCTTAGCATCTCTGCATTTTGCTTAAACATCTGGATATTTTTCGCTTGAAATAAGGCTTTTCTTAGACGGATTATTTTTTGTCTTGCTTCCTCAAGATTTTTCTTAATGTACGCATATTCTCTTCCCGTTAGTTCATGTCTTTTAAGAAATAACCGCCTAGAATTCCACAAACCCGCTGTGTATACGAGAGCTGCTGATGAGACGCCATATACAAAAGATAAAAAAAGTGTTTGGTTAAAACCAAAAAAACTCAATAACCCTATGAAAACAAAAGTCGCACTGCTTGTGAAACTCCATATCAAAAATTGAAGAATTCTATGCATCAACATCATCGACTCCTGTGAGTATTTCATATTTAACATTATTATCTACTACGTTCAGTCCCTAAACAAGTTTCATGTTCTTTTATCGTATCCATTGCCTTTATATAAAGTGAAAAATGGTACAAAAAAAGACCTTCTCAGGTCTAAGAGTATAATGGCGGTGTATGAATGCTCTTTAGTTTCTTGACATAAAAGGCATAGTCAGGATCGGAAGTTGCTGTAGAAATTACTTTTCTCTCACAATCTAAGCATATGAATTTTGTATAAAGATGAATCCCTCTGCTTTTCTCTTGTTCGCATATTATACATGTTTGATGGTGTTTAACCGTTTCGTCCATCGTCCCCACCTCCGTACAATTAGCCTTTCCTGAAACCTGATATTGTATACATTATTTAGATCTTTTGGAATCTTGAGATCAGTATATGGGCTATATAAGCTGTCGGTGTTTGTATAGTTTCGATTTCACTTGTACATGGACAAACAAAAAACCCAGCTCAATGAGCTGGGTTTTACCCTTGCTTGGCGGCGTCCTACTCTCACAGGGGGAAACCCCCGACTACCATCGGCGCTGAAGAGCTTAACTTCCGTGTTCGGCATGGGAACGGGTGTGACCTCTTCGCTATCGCCACCAAACAATTGAGAGTGTTCTCTCAAAACTAGATAACAGGTGTGACATCATTAGAAATTAGGTTAAGTCCTCGATCGATTAGTATCTGTCAGCTCCATGTGTCGCCACACTTCCACCTCAGACCTATCAACCTGATCATCTTTCAGGGATCTTACTTCCTTGCGGAATGGGAAATCTCATCTTGAGGGGGGCTTCATGCTTAGATGCTTTCAGCACTTATCCCGTCCGCACATAGCTACCCAGCGATGCCCTTGGCAGAACAACTGGTACACCAGCGGTGCGTCCATCCCGGTCCTCTCGTACTAAGGACAGCTCCTCTCAAATTTCCTGCGCCCGCGACGGATAGGGACCGAACTGTCTCACGACGTTCTGAACCCAGCTCGCGTACCGCTTTAATGGGCGAACAGCCCAACCCTTGGGACCGACTACAGCCCCAGGATGCGATGAGCCGACATCGAGGTGCCAAACCTCCCCGTCGATGTGGACTCTTGGGGGAGATAAGCCTGTTATCCCCGGGGTAGCTTTTATCCGTTGAGCGATGGCCCTTCCATGCGGAACCACCGGATCACTAAGCCCGACTTTCGTCCCTGCTCGACTTGTAGGTCTCGCAGTCAAGCTCCCTTGTGCCTTTACACTCTGCGAATGATTTCCAACCATTCTGAGGGAACCTTTGGGCGCCTCCGTTACCTTTTAGGAGGCGACCGCCCCAGTCAAACTGCCCACCTGACACTGTCTCCCCGCCCGATAAGGGCGGCGGGTTAGAAGGTCAATACAGCCAGGGTAGTATCCCACCGATGCCTCCACCGAAGCTGGCGCTCCGGTTTCCAAGGCTCCTACCTATCCTGTACAAGCTGTACCAACATTCAATATCAGGCTGCAGTAAAGCTCCACGGGGTCTTTCCGTCCTGTCGCGGGTAACCTGCATCTTCACAGGTACTATAATTTCACCGAGTCTCTCGTTGAGACAGTGCCCAGATCGTTGCGCCTTTCGTGCGGGTCGGAACTTACCCGACAAGGAATTTCGCTACCTTAGGACCGTTATAGTTACGGCCGCCGTTTACTGGGGCTTCAATTCGCACCTTCGCTTACGCTAAGCGCTCCTCTTAACCTTCCAGCACCGGGCAGGCGTCAGCCCCTATACTTCGCCTTACGGCTTCGCAGAGACCTGTGTTTTTGCTAAACAGTCGCCTGGGCCTATTCACTGCGGCTCTCTCGGGCTTGCACCCTAACAGAGCACCCCTTCTCCCGAAGTTACGGGGTCATTTTGCCGAGTTCCTTAACGAGAGTTCTCTCGATCACCTTAGGATTCTCTCCTCGCCTACCTGTGTCGGTTTGCGGTACGGGCACCTCTCACCTCGCTAGAGGCTTTTCTTGGCAGTGTGGAATCAGGAACTTCGCTACTAAATTTCGCTCGCCATCACAGCTCAGCCTTATGGGAAACGGATTTGCCTATTTCCCAGCCTAACTGCTTGGACGCGGATATCCAATACCGCGCTTACCCTATCCTCCTGCGTCCCCCCATTGCTCAAATGGTGAGGAGGTGGTACAGGAATATCAACCTGTTGTCCATCGCCTACGCCTTTCGGCCTCGGCTTAGGTCCCGACTAACCCTGAGCGGACGAGCCTTCCTCAGGAAACCTTAGGCATTCGGTGGAGGGGATTCTCACCCCTCTTTCGCTACTCATACCGGCATTCTCACTTCTAAGCGCTCCACCAGTCCTTCCGGTCTGGCTTCACAGCCCTTAGAACGCTCTCCTACCACTGTTCGAAGAACAGTCCGCAGCTTCGGTGATACGTTTAGCCCCGGTACATTTTCGGCGCAGAGTCACTCGACCAGTGAGCTATTACGCACTCTTTAAATGGTGGCTGCTTCTAAGCCAACATCCTGGTTGTCTAAGCAACTCCACATCCTTTTCCACTTAACGTATACTTTGGGACCTTAGCTGGCGGTCTGGGCTGTTTCCCTTTCGACTACGGATCTTATCACTCGCAGTCTGACTCCCAAGGATGAGTCATTGGCATTCGGAGTTTGACTGAATTCGGTAACCCGGTAGGGGCCCCTAGTCCAATCAGTGCTCTACCTCCAAGACTCTTACCTTGAGGCTAGCCCTAAAGCTATTTCGGAGAGAACCAGCTATCTCCAGGTTCGATTGGCATTTCACCCCTACCCACACCTCATCCCCGCACTTTTCAACGTGCGTGGGTTCGGGCCTCCATTCAGTGTTACCTGAACTTCACCCTGGACATGGGTAGATCACCTGGTTTCGGGTCTACGACCACGTACTCATGCGCCCTATTCAGACTCGCTTTCGCTGCGGCTCCGCATCTTCTGCTTAACCTTGCACGGGATCGTAACTCGCCGGTTCATTCTACAAAAGGCACGCCATCACCCGTTAACGGGCTCTGACTACTTGTAGGCACACGGTTTCAGGATCTCTTTCACTCCCCTTCCGGGGTGCTTTTCACCTTTCCCTCACGGTACTGGTTCACTATCGGTCACTAGGGAGTATTTAGCCTTGGGAGATGGTCCTCCCGGATTCCGACGGAATTTCACGTGTTCCGCCGTACTCAGGATCCACTCTGGAGAGAACGAAGTTTTGACTACAGGGCTGTTACCTTCTATGGCGGGCCTTTCCAGACCTCTTCGTCTACCTCGTTCCTTTGTAACTCCGTATAGAGTGTCCTACAACCCCAAGAGGCAAGCCTCTTGGTTTGGGCTGTTCCCGTTTCGCTCGCCGCTACTCAGGGAATCGCATTTGCTTTCTCTTCCTCCGGGTACTTAGATGTTTCAGTTCCCCGGGTCTGCCTTCTCATATCCTATGAATTCAGATATGGATACCACTCCATTACGAGTGGTGGGTTTCCCCATTCGGAAATCTCCGGATCAAAGCTTGCTTACAGCTCCCCGAAGCATATCGGTGTTCGTCCCGTCCTTCATCGGCTCCTAGTGCCAAGGCATCCACCGTGCGCCCTTTCTAACTTAACCGTTAAAAAGAATCACTATGTGATATCTTGTGTTACTAATTGAATGTGATGTCTACTGTTATCTAGTTTTCAAAGAACACGTTGGTGGAGCCTAGCGGGATCGAACCGCTGACCTCCTGCGTGCAAAGCAGGCGCTCTCCCAGCTGAGCTAAGGCCCCATTTGTATAAGATGGTGGGCCTGAGTGGACTCGAACCACCGACCTCACGCTTATCAGGCGTGCGCTCTAACCAGCTGAGCTACAGGCCCATCTTAACTTATTCAAGGAACAAAGTTCCTTCAAAACTAAACAAGACAGGGAACGTTCTGTTTATAAGACCCAAGGTCTTATATTCCGTAAATATCCTTAGAAAGGAGGTGATCCAGCCGCACCTTCCGATACGGCTACCTTGTTACGACTTCACCCCAATCATCTGTCCCACCTTCGGCGGCTGGCTCCATAAAGGTTACCTCACCGACTTCGGGTGTTACAAACTCTCGTGGTGTGACGGGCGGTGTGTACAAGGCCCGGGAACGTATTCACCGCGGCATGCTGATCCGCGATTACTAGCGATTCCAGCTTCACGCAGTCGAGTTGCAGACTGCGATCCGAACTGAGAACAGATTTGTGGGATTGGCTTAACCTCGCGGTTTTGCTGCCCTTTGTTCTGTCCATTGTAGCACGTGTGTAGCCCAGGTCATAAGGGGCATGATGATTTGACGTCATCCCCACCTTCCTCCGGTTTGTCACCGGCAGTCACCTTAGAGTGCCCAACTGAATGCTGGCAACTAAGATCAAGGGTTGCGCTCGTTGCGGGACTTAACCCAACATCTCACGACACGAGCTGACGACAACCATGCACCACCTGTCACTCTGCCCCCGAAGGGGACGTCCTATCTCTAGAATTGTCAGAGGATGTCAAGACCTGGTAAGGTTCTTCGCGTTGCTTCGAATTAAACCACATGCTCCACCGCTTGTGCGGGCCCCCGTCAATTCCTTTGAGTTTCAGTCTTGCGACCGTACTCCCCAGGCGGAGTGCTTAATGCGTTAGCTGCAGCACTAAGGGGCGGAAACCCCCTAACACTTAGCACTCATCGTTTACGGCGTGGACTACCAGGGTATCTAATCCTGTTCGCTCCCCACGCTTTCGCTCCTCAGCGTCAGTTACAGACCAGAGAGTCGCCTTCGCCACTGGTGTTCCTCCACATCTCTACGCATTTCACCGCTACACGTGGAATTCCACTCTCCTCTTCTGCACTCAAGTTCCCCAGTTTCCAATGACCCTCCCCGGTTGAGCCGGGGGCTTTCACATCAGACTTAAGGAACCGCCTGCGAGCCCTTTACGCCCAATAATTCCGGACAACGCTTGCCACCTACGTATTACCGCGGCTGCTGGCACGTAGTTAGCCGTGGCTTTCTGGTTAGGTACCGTCAAGGTACCGCCCTATTCGAACGGTACTTGTTCTTCCCTAACAACAGAGCTTTACGATCCGAAAACCTTCATCACTCACGCGGCGTTGCTCCGTCAGACTTTCGTCCATTGCGGAAGATTCCCTACTGCTGCCTCCCGTAGGAGTCTGGGCCGTGTCTCAGTCCCAGTGTGGCCGATCACCCTCTCAGGTCGGCTACGCATCGTTGCCTTGGTGAGCCGTTACCTCACCAACTAGCTAATGCGCCGCGGGTCCATCTGTAAGTGGTAGCCGAAGCCACCTTTTATGTTTGAACCATGCGGTTCAAACAAGCATCCGGTATTAGCCCCGGTTTCCCGGAGTTATCCCAGTCTTACAGGCAGGTTACCCACGTGTTACTCACCCGTCCGCCGCTAACATCAGGGAGCAAGCTCCCATCTGTCCGCTCGACTTGCATGTATTAGGCACGCCGCCAGCGTTCGTCCTGAGCCAGGATCAAACTCTCCGATAAAGTAGTTTGACTGACTACGCACATTGCTGTGCGATTTATTTAAAACTTGAATTAACAGGTACGTTTTGTCTTGTTTAGTTTTCAAAGAACTTTGCGCGCCTCTCTCGAAGCGACTACTTAATAGTAACATTTTTAGTTAACTAGGTCAACACTTTTTTAAAAAAATGTTTTCATCTAGTAATGTCATGTCTTTTTTAAAAGACAACAGAAATGATTATACCATAATTCTTCTCACTGTAAAGAGTTTTTGATATAAAAAAGCGCAGCTGGTATAGCCGCGCTTTTTCTTTAACTTTCTTGCGTCTCTTCTTGCTCACTTTCTTCATTATCATCGTTTTTCTCAACTAATGCGACTGTGGCAACATGCTCTTGTTCCGCCATTCTGATGAGACGTACGCCTTGAGTTACGCGTCCGGTAGTTGAGATATCATTGATATCCATTCTGATCAGTACACCGCTGGCAGTAATAATCATCAGATCCTCTTCACCTTTGGTAGCTTTCACTGCTACTAAATGGCCGTTGTTCTCCGTGATTTTACATGTTTTCAGTCCTTTTCCGCCTCGGCTTTGGGTTCTGTATTCTTCAGCCGGAGTTCGTTTACCGTAACCTTTCTCAGTCACGATAAGGACATCAGATTCTTCCTCTAATATTTCCATGCCGACGACAATATCGTCGTCAGTAAGGGTGATGCCTTTTACGCCTGCCGCTGTTCTTCCCATTTCCCTAACATCTGTTTCAGAGAAACGAATCAGCAGTCCGTTTTTCGTTCCGATGATGATTTGTTTTGTGCCATCAGTAAGCCGGACACCCATTAATTCATCATCTTCCCGCAAGCTCAGCGCAATTAAGCCGTTGTTACGGATATTAGCAAACTGAGACAGTGAAGTGCGTTTTGAAATCCCATGTTTTGTTGTGAAGAAGAGATAGAGATCTTCTTCGAATGCGGTGACTGGGATAATTGCGTTAATCCATTCACCTTTTTCTACCTCCAACAGATTGATAATCGGGATTCCCTTAGCGGTTCTACCGTATTCAGGGATTTCATACCCTTTTGCACGATACACTTTCCCTTTGTTGGAGAAGAAGAGAATCGTGTCATGTGTTGAAGTAGAGATCAAATGTTCAACGAAATCATCTTCGTTTGTTCCCATTCCCTGAACGCCTTTTCCTCCGCGCTTTTGACTGCGGTAGGTCGAAGCAGGCAGACGTTTGATATATCCGTTATGTGTCAGGGTGACAACGATGTTCTCTCTTTCGATGAGATCTTCATCTTCAATTGTTTCAAGACCGGCAGTAACGATCTCAGTGCGTCTTTCATCGTTGAAACGCTCTTTAATTTCTGTAAGCTCTTCACGGATGATCTCAAGCACTTTTTCTTCATTGGCCAAGATTTCTTTAAGCTCTGCAATTAATTTAATAAGGGATTGGTATTCTTCTTCAATCTTTTCTCGTTCCAATCCTGTTAAACGCTGGAGCCTCATGTCTAGAATAGCTTGGGCTTGCTTTTCGGTCAGCGAGAATTGTTCAATTAACCCTGTTCTCGCAATTTCAGCCGTTTGAGAGCTACGGATAAGGGATATAACTGCATCAAGATGATCAAGAGCAATCCTTAATCCTTCCAAGATATGCGCTCTTGCCTCCGCTTTACGCAATTCATAAGCTGTACGGCGTCTGATAACGACTTTTTGATGATCTAGGTAATGCACCAGACATTGCTTTAAATTTAATACCTTCGGCTCACCGTCAACAAGCGCGAGCATATTAATCCCGAAGGAGGTTTGCAGGGCTGTCTGTTTGTACAGGTTGTTCAGGATAACATGCGCATTGGCATCTCGTCTGATTTCAATGACAATCCGCATACCATTACGGTCAGATTCATCACGCAAATCAGTTATTCCTTCAATTTTCTTATCCCTGACAAGATCAGCAATCTTCTCAATTAGACGCGCTTTATTCACCTGATAAGGGAGTTCTGTTACCAAAATTCTTTCTTTCCCTGAAGAAGTTTCTTCAATTTCTGCTTTTGCCCGAATCGTAATAGAACCTCTTCCGGATTCATATGCCTTGCGGATTCCGCTTCTGCCTAAAATTTGTCCGGCAGTCGGGAAATCCGGTCCAGGAATGAATTCCATCAGCTCTTGGATTGTTATGTCCTTGTTCTCGCTTACGGCAAGCACTCCGTCAATAATTTCTCCAAGCTGGTGCGGCGGAATATTTGTAGCCATTCCGACTGCAATTCCGGCTGCTCCATTTACAAGCAGGTTTGGGAATCTTGACGGCATGACAACAGGTTCTCTCTCTGACCCATCATAGTTATCTTGATAATCAATCGTGTCTTTTGTAATGTCTCGCAGAATTTCCATGGCGATCTTAGACATTCTGGCTTCGGTGTAACGCATCGCAGCGGCTGAGTCTCCGTCTACAGAACCAAAGTTTCCATGACCGTCGACAAGCATATAACGGTAGTTGAAATCCTGCGCCATTCTGACCATAGATTCATATACCGCTGAATCACCGTGAGGATGGTATTTCCCGATAACTTCTCCGACGATACGAGCCGATTTTTTATACGGCTTGTCACTCGTCATGCCTAAATCATTCATCGCGTATAAAATCCGTCTGTGAACCGGTTTTAAACCGTCACGCACATCCGGCAGTGCCCGGGATACGATAACGCTCATCGCGTAATCCAAAAAGGACGTGCGCATTTCCTGACTGATATTTATTTCACGAACTTTTGGTGTGTTTTGTTCACTCATTAAAAAACCTCCCTGAAGTATCACATGAAATTATGTGGGAGTAGATTGTCCATTATGATCTTCAATACGATTTCGCTATTCTCCATTATATCAATAAACTTATACTTATACACATTAAATTACTAGAATATATAGGTTTTACAAGAATTCCTGGGTCCTGTCCAGTTCAGAAAAAAGCCTTATTTCTAATTGGAAATAAGGCTTTTTATTATTAGATGTCGAGATTTTTCACGTATCTCGCATTTGCTTCTATGAAATTTCTGCGCGGTTCTACTTTGTCTCCCATCAGCATTTCGAACGTTTCATCCGCATCCATTGCATCCTCTAGAGTCACCTGCAGAAGCGTTCTTGAGCTCGGATCCATAGTTGTCTCCCAAAGCTGGGTGGCATTCATTTCACCAAGACCTTTGTAACGCTGCAATCCAGGCTTAGGCGTTTGAGGAAGAGTTTGCAACAGTTCCTCAAGCTGCTTGTCATTGTAGGCATATTCAACACGTTTACCCTGCTGGACTTTGTAGAGCGGAGGCTGCGCGATGTACACGTAGCCGTTTTCGATAATCTGACGCATATATCTGTAAAAGAACGTCAACAGCAATGTTCTGATGTGCGCGCCGTCAACGTCGGCATCTGTCATAATGACAACTTTGTGATAACGGGCTTTTTCCAAGTTGAAATCTTCCCCGATACCTGTGCCGAGTGCAGTAATCATAGAACGAACTTCGTTGTTAGAAAGAATTTTATCAAGCCTTGCTTTTTCAACGTTCAGGATTTTACCTCTAAGCGGCAAAATGGCCTGGAAATGTCTGTCACGCCCCTGTTTTGCAGATCCTCCGGCAGAGTCACCCTCTACGATATATAACTCGGAGATGCTCGGGTCTTTCGAAGAGCAATCCGCTAATTTACCGGGAAGGTTTGAAATCTCCAAAGCGCTTTTGCGGCGCGTTAATTCACGTGCTTTTTTCGCAGCCATTCTTGCTCTTGCTGCCATTAAACCTTTGTCAACGATTTTTCTGGCCGCATCTGGATTTTCCAGCATAAATGTTTCCAACGCCGCAGAAAATAACGTATCTGTGATAGTCCGTGCCTCTGAGTTGCCTAATTTTGTTTTCGTTTGGCCTTCGAACTGCGGATCCGGGTGTTTGATCGAGATAATCGCGGTAAGCCCTTCTCTCACATCATCTCCGCTCAAGTTTGGATCATTTTCTTTTATGAGTCCTTTTTTTCTGGCGTAATCATTGATGACACGAGTCAGCCCTGTTTTAAAACCGGCTTCATGAGTACCGCCTTCGTACGTGTTGATATTGTTTGTAAATGAGTAAATATTGCTTGTGTAACCGTCATTGTATTGCAGAGCGACTTCAACCGTAATGCCGTCCTTTTCGCCTTCAATATAAATCGGCTCTTCATGGACAACTTCTTTGGAGCGGTTTAAATACTCTACATAGCTTTTTATTCCGCCTTCGTAATGATACTCATTTTTGCGTTCTTGTCCTTCACGTTTATCTTCAATCGTGATGTTTACGCCTTTTGTCAAAAAGGCTAGTTCACGAACACGGTTAGCAAGCAGATCATATTCATACTCAGTTGTTTCCGTGAAAATTTCAGGATCTGGAACAAAATGTGTAGTCGTTCCGGTATGATCCGTTTCGCCAATAACCTCGAGATCAGAAACCGGGATACCGCGGTTATAGACTTGACGATGGATTTTTCCGTCACGGTGAACAGTCACATCAAGCTCTGTTGATAACGCGTTAACGACCGAGGCACCTACACCGTGCAAACCTCCGGACACTTTATATCCGCTTCCGTCAAATTTTCCTCCGGCGTGAAGCACAGTCATAATGACTTCAACCGCTGGACGGCCCATTTTCTCATGAATACCGACTGGAATCCCGCGGCCATTATCAATTACTGTGATGCTGTTGTCTTTTTCAATTAGGATATTGATATCTGTACAATAACCGGCCAGGGCTTCGTCAATACTATTGTCGACAATTTCCCATACCAGATGGTGAAGACCTTTACTGTTAGTTGAACCGATGTACATCCCCGGTCTTTTACGAACAGCTTCCAATCCTTCTAGTACCTGTATCTGATTTTCATCATAACTATTTTGCTGCTGTTCCATAGCCACGTTATTCACCTACACTTTTCTTAAACAATATATTCGTTATAAAAAATCACTAAGAATCTATTTCAACCATAAATTGCGCACGTTTTTTTAATGTGCTTGAAGATAAGGGAGAGTAATATATATTCTGAACCGTGACTACGATAGATTTGGGTGTGCCGTTTACGGAAGGCACCAGCTTGTGTTTCTGTTTTTTCAGAAATTCTTCAACAATTGGCGACATGTTGGCTTTAAAATCAAAAATGCCAATAATATCGCATGTTGAAACCACAAAATCATCACCTAAATGAATATACAATTGCCCACCTCATTTCTTCACTTCACTAACGCACCGTTTTGCACAAGGAACATTCCTGCTTGCCGTAAGGTTTCGTGATCAATGCCATCAACGCTTGTCGTTGTGACAAACGTTTGTACACGGCCTTGGATGGTATGAAGCAAGTGCGATTGGCGATAATCATCCAGCTCACTCAGCACATCATCCAATAGTAAAATGGGATATTCTCCGATTTCTTCATGGATCAGGTCAATCTCAGCCAGCTTAAGGGATAATGCCGTCGTCCGCTGCTGTCCTTGAGAACCGTACGTCTGCACATCGCGTCCGTTCACATAGAAAAGAACATCATCCCGATGAGGTCCAGACAGCGTGACGCCACGCTCAATTTCTTTTTCTCTTAATTTAGAAAACGCTTCTTGATAGCTATCTCCTATTTTCGACAAGTCTTCAGGATCTGATACCTCAAGAGCCGTATGGTACTTCAGCGTCAGTTCCTCAAGCCCTCTTGAGATGCCCGAATGGATAGGCTGCGCCCATTTTTCGAGCTGTGCCGTGAATTGCAGACGTTTTACGACGACTTTTGCGGCAACTTCAATAAGCTGATCAGTCAGAACATCAAGCATTGTTCTGTCAGTTTGTTTTCTTGTTTGCAGCTGCTTCAGAAAATGATTTCGCTGGGAAAGAATCTTCTGGTAAAGAGAAAGGTCATACAGGTAGACGGGAGAAACTTGGCCGATTTCCATGTCAAGAAACCTCCGTCTCACTTGAGGGCTTCCCTTTACAAGGTTTAAATCTTCCGGCGCAAACATGATGGTGTTGAGGGCACCGACATACTGGCTGAGCTTTTGCTGTTCGATATGATTGACCTTGCCCTTTTTACCCTTTTTGGAGATGACGAGCTGCATCGGAATCGCTCCGTTTTTCTTCATCACTCTTCCCTCTATTTTAGCATAGTCTTTGTCCCATCGGATAAGTTCTTTGTCATTTGAAGTCCGATGCGATTTTGCCATGGACAAGACATAGATCGCTTCCATGAGGTTTGTTTTCCCCTGGGCATTTTCTCCAATGATCACATTTACTTTATTTTCAAATTGAAGTTCAGCATGTTCGTAGTTGCGGTAAGATGTCAGTTCTAAGTTCTGGATATGCAATCAGTGTCACCCGCTTTAATTGACGACTTGAAATGAACCAAATCCTTCAATCTCTACCACATCTCCAACATACAGCTTTCTGCCGCGGCGATTGTCCGGCTCATTGTTTACAAGCACTTCATGCTCGCTCAAAAACCACTTTGCCATACCGCCTGACTGAATCACATCGGCTAATTTCAGAAATTGACCGAGTGTAATCATCTCTGTATCAATAGAAATCGGATTTGCCATTATATCGACCTCTTTCAAATATCACTAATATCTAATTGTACTAAAAAAAAACGAATTAGGGAAAGGGAAAACTTGACGGAGCAGATACCGAATAGAAAAGCTGCCGAACAGGTCGGCAGCCGTATATCGGATTAATAGGTTCTGACAGGGAGGATAAGCTGTACGATTGTTTCATCATTCGGCGTGCGAATTAAGAAAGGTCTCATAGCTCCTGTAAAGCTGACACGTATCTCTGCTCCTTCAAGCACCTTTAATGCATCCAGCATATATTTTGGACTAAAAGAGATATTTAATTCCTCACCCTCAATTTGATCTGCAAGAACTGCTTCCACAACTTTTCCGATCTCAGGTGAATTAGAAGAAATCTCAATTGATTCAGCAGGTTTTGCAGAAAGCTTCACCACGTTATTGCGTCCTTCTCTGGCTAATAGAGATGCACGATCAATCGCCTGAAGGAATTCTTTTGTGTTCACAATGATTTCTGTCTTGCTTTCTTGCGGAATAAGGCTCGTTGTATCTGGGTAATTTCCATCCAGCAGGCGCGAGAAGAACAAGACGTTTTTTGCTTTAAACAGAACCTGGGTTTCTGTAATGACGATATCAACTAGTTCTTGGTTGTCATCTAAAATTTTGCTGAGTTCAGTTAAGCTCTTACCCGGTATCACGACGTTATAGGATCTGTCTTCTGAAATATCAAGTTTCGCTTTTCTTAAAGCCAAACGGTGGCTATCCGTCGCAGTGCATAATAATTCACTTTTCTCCACTTTCCAGTTTACACCTGTCAATATAGGGCGTGTTTCTGAGGTGGACACCGCAAACACTGTTTGTCTAATTAGGTTTTTTAACAAATCCGTAGGAATCTGAATCGCATGATGCTCTTCGATCTGCGGCAAGTGCGGATATTCATCAGCATCAAGTCCATTTAGGTTAAATTCGGCTTTTCCAGAGCGGATAATCGTCAGATATTGATTTTGCACTTCGATTTCTACAGCTGCCATCGGGAGTTTTTTTACAATTTCGCTAAAGAAGCGGGCTTGTAATACAATGCTGCCTGGCTGTTCAATCGTAACGATTTCTTTATCTCCTTCTTCTTTCGGAATAAAAGACTCGATGGAAATATCAGAATCGCTTCCTGTAAAAGATACCCCTTCATCTGAGGCAACGATCTTAATACCGGTCAAAATCGGAATTGTAGTTCTGGATGAAACTGCTTTTAATACATCTTGGACACTTTCAACAAGACGATCTTTTTGAATCGTAAATTTCATTTTTATCCTCCTAACGGATAATGTATTAATATATATATTTTTTAAAAAAGTAGTAGAAGTAATAGTAGGGCTTGTGGATTTGTGGATAAGTTGTGAAAAAGACAGGAAACACAGCCTATCCACATGTGGACAGACTGTGCATGACTGTAGAAAAGTTATTCACACTTCTCCCGATTTATCCCCGGCCCTATTATTTAAGCTGTTCCTTAATTTCTTTTACATGCTGCTGAAGCTGTTCATCATCTGCCATCAGTTTTGAGATTTTTTCATGCGCATGAATAACGGTTGTATGGTCACGGCCACCGAATTCCTCCCCAATTTTAGGGAGAGAGGAGTCAGTCATTTCTCTCGATAAGTACATAGCGATTTGACGCGGGAATGCTACCGATTTTGTCCGTTTTTTTGCTTTGAAATCCTCAAGTTTAATATTGAATTGCTGGCCTACTACTCTCTGAATTTCTTTTATTGTAATCACTTTCGGTTTTGAGGAAGGAATAATATCTTTTAATGCCTCAGCGGCCAGATCGGCATTAATGTCTTTATTAATTAAAGATGAATACGCAACGACCCTGATTAATGCCCCTTCCAGCTCCCGAATGTTGCTGTCGATTTGATTTGCGATATAAAGCATAACCTCGTTCGGAATATCCAAGCCTTCCGCTTTGGCTTTTTTTCTTAAAATCGCGATTCTCGTTTCTAAATCAGGAGGCGTGATATCTGTAATCAGACCCCATTCAAAGCGTGAACGCAATCTGTCTTCAAGTGTCGGAATTTCTTTAGGCGGTCTATCACTTGAAATGACGATTTGTTTGCTTTCTTCGTGCAGCGTGTTGAAAGTATGGAAAAATTCTTCTTGCGTTTGTTCTTTCCCGGCTAAAAATTGAATATCATCTATCAAAAGCACATCAACATTTCGGTAGCGATTGCGGAAATCAACTGCTTTATTATCCCGAATAGAGTTGATGAACTCGTTAGTAAATTTCTCAGAAGACAGATAAACCACTTTGGCAGAAGGATTATGATCTATTACATAATGGCCGATCGCATGCATTAAGTGTGTTTTCCCTAATCCAACGCCTCCGTAGATAAATAAAGGGTTGTATGCTTTTGCAGGTGCTTCCGCTACTGCTAGGGAAGCTGCGTGAGCGAATCGGTTTCCAGATCCGATGACAAAAGTATCAAATGTATACTTTGGGTTGAGCATATTTTGAGGAAAATCAGATGTATCTTCTTTTACCGCTTTTTTGACTTGCGGTTTTGGCATAAAGTCTTCGACATCTTGATTTTGAGGAATGACAAATTTAATGCTCAATTCTTCCCCGGTTAATTCATATATAGTATCTGCAATGAGATGCAAGTACCTGGACTCCAGCCAGTCTCTGGCAAATTCATTAGGAGCGGTAATTGTCAATGTATCCCCTTGCAGTGAGTGGGCTTTCGTTGATTTCATCCAAGTCTCGAAACTCGGTTTGCTCAATTTTTTTTCAATTTGAGCAAGGGCTTGGTTCCACAGGTCTAATATATTTTCCATCTTCCGGCACGTCCCTCCTTTTCTAAAAAAATAACGTCTTTTTCTGTTATAGAACACAAAAAAAGAGCAAATGGCGGTAACCATTCGTACACATTAAATGTTGAAAACATATAATATAGTAGATAAATAGCTTTTCGACAAATTTCACAAGTTGTGGACAACTTTCTACACATGCTGTGTGAAATCAATCCACATCTTATCCACAGTTTGTGGATAAAGAGTGAAAGCAAGATTCGTAATCAAGAGTTAAAACACAAATATAATACCAAATTAAACGAGAGCTTGCAATGGTTCTCACAATCTTATCCACAAAGCAGACAACCTGTTGAAAAAAATTTGTCCACAGGAGTTAGCAGTGTGAAAATGTTGTCGATAACCTTTGTGGATATTAAAAAAAGGGAAAAAAGATATCCACATCACGAATTTTCAGCTCAGAATGTCATTTGTATCTGACTTTTTTTCGTTAAATTCAGGAATCTGAAAAAATAAGGTTTCGAAAGTCGAGAAGGTATGGTATCCTATTATGGTTGCAAGAAACAAAAGCACTAGTGAAGTTGACAATGAATAGGTAACGCAAATATAATAAGTAAGACTGTCTTTAACAGCTATTCCTCGAGGGAGGTGTCATAAATGAAAAGAACATTCCAACCGAATAACCGTAAACGCAGTAAAGTTCATGGCTTCAGAAGCCGTATGAGTTCAAAAAACGGTCGTCTAGTTTTAGCGCGCCGTCGCCGCAAAGGCAGAAAAGTATTATCAGCTTAGGCCACTGAATAATGTCAGTGGTCTTTTTTCACTTTAAGGGAAAAGATATATGTGATGTGTATGAGCGGGGGATATCCCTCTCTCTGCACATCTCATTTTCAAATAAAATTAAAAGTTTCTGCCAGCCAGTATCGGAGTGAGTCAATTTGAAGAAGCGAAATCGTTTAAAGAAAAATGAAGATTTTCAAAAAGTGTTTAAGCATGGCACATCAGTAGCGAATCGCCAGTTTGTCTTATATACGCTTGATCAGCCTGAAAACGATGAGCTGCGCGTTGGTCTTTCCGTCAGCAAAAAAATTGGCAATGCAGTAATGCGAAACCGGATAAAACGTTTAATCCGGCAAGCTTTTCTAGAAGAGAGAGACAGGCTGAAGGAAAAGGATTATATTATTATTGCCAGAAAACCAGCAAGTCAGCTGACATTTGAGGAAACGAAAAAAAGTCTGCAGCATTTATTCAGAAAGGCCTCATTATATAAGAAAACTTCGTCAAAAAAGTAGGTGCCACTGCTTTCTTACAACTTTTAAAAGCGCTTCCTTTCTGGTTGAACAGAAAAAGACACCATTTAAAACTGAAAGATGCTAAAATACATACAAGTATGTTTTGTAATAAGAGAGTGTAAAGAATGATTATAGGAGGAAATGTTGTTGAAAAGGAGAATATGGTTGCTATTAAGTATGGTCGGCGTATTCATGCTTTTGGCTGGATGCTCGAGTGTCAAAGAGCCGATCACTGCAGATAGTCCGCATTTTTGGGACAAGTACGTAGTATTTCCATTGTCTGAGCTCATTACGTATGTTGCGAAATTGACGGGAGACAACTATGGACTTTCAATTATTATTGTTACAATTTTAATCCGTTTATTAATTTTGCCGCTGATGATCAAGCAGCTGAGAAGCTCGAAAGCGATGCAGGCTTTACAGCCGGAAATGCAAAAGCTTAAAGAAAAATACAGCTCAAAGGATCAAAAAACGCAGCAGAAACTTCAGCAGGAAACAATGGCTTTATTTCAAAAGCATGGCGTCAACCCATTGGCAGGATGTTTCCCGATTTTAATTCAAATGCCGATTTTAATCGGATTCTATCATGCGATCATGAGAACACAGGCGATTTCAGAGCACAGTTTCTTATGGTTTGACTTAGGGGAAAAAGATCCTTTCTATATTCTTCCGATTGTTGCCGGGGTTGCTACTTTCGTACAGCAAAAATTAATGATGGCGGGCAACGCGCAGCAAAATCCGCAAATGGCAATGATGCTTTGGATTATGCCGATTATGATCATTGTGTTTGCGATCAACTTCCCAGCGGCGCTTTCTCTTTATTGGGTAGTCGGTAACTTGTTTATGATTGCGCAAACTTTCCTCATTAAAGGGCCTGATATTAAAAAAGATCCTCAGCCGCAAAAAGCCGGAGGAAAGAAAAAGTGAGGAATGTGACTGCTGCAGGGCGAGATGTCGATGAAGCAGTACAGTCCGGATTACGTGAGCTGCAATTAACGAGAGATGAAGTTGACATTACCGTTATTGAGGAAGGAAACAAAGGCTTCCTCGGTATATTCGGCAAAAAGCCGGCAATCGTAAAGCTGGCTGAAAAATTTGATCCGATTCAGGAAACAAGGATTTATCTTAAAAGAATTGCCGAATCCATTGCCGGAAAGTCTGATGTGACTGTAAAAGAAAGCAAAAAGGCAGTATGTTTCCATATAACGGGTGAAAAAGCGGCATTGTTGATTGGGAAAAGAGGACAAACCTTAAATGCCCTTCAAACTTTGACCCAGCTTGTCCTTAATCGTTATTCAGATCAGTATAAAAATGTGACGGTAGATGCAGAAAACTACCGTTCGAAAAGGAAAGATACGCTGAGTCAGCTGGCTGTGAGACTGGCAGACCAGGTTTTGAAAACGAAAAAAGATGTTCATTTAGAACCGATGCCGTCCAGTGAAAGAAAAATCATTCATGATGCTCTTTCCAAATATGCAAATCAGCAGATCAATACGTATTCAATGGGTGAAGGCGATAATCGCCACCTCGTTATTTCCCAGAAAAGATAACATAAAACCGAAGTCCGGTAAAAATCGGAGCTTCGGTTTTTTTGTATAGAAAAATCTATTTTCCCTTGTAATATCAAGCTTTTTCCGTTTAAGTTTTTCCTTTTTAGGTGTATCCTGTTGATAAAAAGGAAGTTCAGGAAATAAAATTAATTGTTATTCACATGTGGATAAGTTAAAGTAATAAGGGATGAATTTCTAAGTCTGTGGATAACACATCTTCCACTTCGAACCAAACTATGTTATCTTTTAGTTTTGGCATAATAAAATATTTTTTTATATAGATGAATGAGAGTATAGAAAAGAGAGGTGAACAACATGGATACAATTGCGGCCATTTCTACACCGATGGGTGAGGGTGCGATTGCTATTGTACGGCTGAGCGGACCGGAAGCAATCCAGATTGCCGACAGGATTTATAAAGGGCCGAAAGGGAAAACGATCAGTTCGGTCGAATCACACACGATTCATTACGGCCATATCGTAGACAAACGTACCGATCGGGTCGTGGAGGAAGTAATGGTATCGGTGTTAAAAGCACCGAGAACTTTTACACGTGAAGATGTCATAGAAATAAACTGCCACGGGGGAATTGTGACAGTAAACCAAGTGCTCCAACTCGCCTTAAGAGAGGGAGCGAGACTGGCGGAGCCTGGTGAATTTACGAAACGCGCATTTTTAAATGGCCGAATCGACCTTTCACAGGCGGAAGCGGTAATGGACTTAATCAGAGCGAAAACGGATCGGGCAATGAACGTCGCTTTGAATCAAATGGAAGGGCGTCTCTCTGCTTTGGTGCGCCGTTTGCGCGATGATATTTTAGAAACGCTGGCCCATGTTGAGGTAAATATAGATTATCCGGAGTATGATGATGTAGAAGAAATGACACATCAGCTTTTAGTTGAAAAGGCAAGCTCCGTTAAAAAAGAAATTGAGGCGCTGCTTAGAACGTCTGAGCAAGGCAAAATTTTACGGGAAGGTCTTTCCACTGTCATTATCGGCCGTCCGAATGTCGGGAAGTCTTCTCTTCTGAACAGCCTGGTTCACGAGGCAAAAGCCATTGTTACCGATATTCCGGGTACGACACGGGATGTGATTGAGGAATACGTGAATGTGAGAGGTGTTCCGCTTCGTCTTGTTGATACTGCAGGTATTCGTGAAACAGAGGATATTGTTGAACGAATAGGTGTTGAACGCTCTCGTCAGGTTTTGAAGGAAGCAGACCTGATTTTACTTGTGCTCAATTATAGTGAAGAGCTTTCTGAAGAAGACGTGAAGCTTTTTGAAGCCGTTAAGGGAATGGACGTCATCGTTATTATGAATAAGACTGACCTCGAGGCGAAAATTGACATAGAACGTGTACGTGAGCTGGCCAATGGACGTCCTGTTGTAACGACATCTCTTCTAAAAGAAGAAGGCGTTAATGATTTGGAGGAAGCGATTCAATCGCTGTTCTTTACAGGTGCTATTGAAAGCGGAGATTTAACGTATGTCAGCAACACACGTCATATATCAATTTTACAGGAAGCAAAACGCGCCATTGAAGACGCGCTTAGCGGCATCGAACAGGATGTCCCGATCGACATGGTGCAGATTGATCTAACAAGATGCTGGGAGCTTCTGGGCGAAATCATTGGAGACGCTGTCCACGAAAGCTTAATTGATCAGCTCTTTTCACAGTTCTGTTTAGGAAAATAATAAAAGGAGGAATTAGAATCATGGGGTATGAAGCAGGCCAATACGATGTGATTGTGATTGGCGCCGGGCATGCCGGTGTTGAGGCTGCCCTCGCATCAGCACGCCAAGGCGCCAAAACGCTTGTCTTGACCATCAACTTAGATATGGTTGCGTTTATGCCATGTAATCCGTCTGTCGGCGGCCCTGCAAAAGGGATTGTCGTCCGCGAAATTGACGCGCTTGGTGGAGAAATGGGCAGAAACATCGATAAAACGCATATTCAAATGAGAATGCTGAATACTGGAAAAGGTCCTGCGGTCCGTGCATTGCGTGCCCAAGCAGACAAATTCCAATATCAGCACGAAATGAAAAATACGCTTGAAAAAGAACCAAACTTAACGCTGCTGCAAGGAATTGTGGAGCGGCTGATCGTTGAAGACGGCGAGTGCCGCGGTGTCATTACACAAACCGGTGCGCATTATCGCGCGAAAGCTGTTGTCATGACGACTGGAACATATTTGAGAGGGCGTATCATCCTCGGTGATCTTTCTTACTCAAGCGGTCCGAACAACCAGCAGCCTTCTATTAAGCTTTCTGAGCATTTGGAAGAACTGGGCTTCGACCTTGTTCGTTTTAAAACAGGTACGCCGCCTCGCGTCAAAAGCGACACGATTGATTACAGCAAAACGGAGATTCAGCCTGGTGACGAAGTGCCTCGCGCTTTCTCATATGAAACGGTTGAATATATCACAGATCAGCTTCCTTGCTGGCTGACATATACGAGCCCTGAGACACATGAAATTATCGACAGCAACCTGCACCGTTCACCGATGTATTCCGGTATGATCAAAGGTACAGGTCCGAGATACTGCCCATCAATTGAAGATAAAGTTGTTCGTTTTAATGATAAACCGCGTCATCAAATTTTCCTTGAGCCAGAAGGCAGAAATACGCAGGAAGTTTATGTTCAAGGTTTGTCTACTAGTCTTCCAGAGGACGTGCAGCAAAGAATGCTTGCAACGATTCCGGGTCTGGAAAACGTTCAAATGATGAGAGCCGGCTATGCGATTGAGTACGACGCGATTGTACCGACTCAGCTATGGCCGACGCTTGAAACGAAAAAAATTACAAATCTCTACACTGCCGGCCAAATTAACGGAACATCCGGTTATGAAGAAGCCGCGGGACAAGGCATTATGGCGGGAATCAATGCAGGACGAAAAGCGCTTGGAAAAGAAGAAGTGATTCTAAGCCGTTCTGACGCCTACATTGGTGTTCTCATTGATGACCTTGTGACAAAAGGAACAAATGAGCCATACCGTCTTTTGACATCTCGTGCTGAATACAGATTGCTTCTTCGCCATGACAATGCAGATCTGCGTCTGACAGAAATCGGCCACCGTATCGGATTAATTTCTGATGAGCGATTTGCGGCTTTTGAAAAGAAAAAAGCGGCGATCGAAGCGGAGAAAAAACGTCTGCATTCTGTGATTATCAAGCCGTCTCCAGAAAATCAAGAATATATCCGTTCTCTTGGCGGAAGCGAATTGAAAGATGGAGTACGCGGCACAGACTTGATGAAACGTCCTGAAATGAACTATGAAACTGTGACTAAACTTGCGCCGCCAGAAGTGCCGGTTCCGCAAGAAGTGGCAGAACAAGTAGAAATTCAAGTGAAATATGAAGGGTATATTGAAAAATCCCTTCAGCAGGTGGAAAAACTGAAGAAGATGGAAAACAAAAAAATCCCTGATCGAATTGATTATGACGCAATTAAGGGGATTGCAACTGAGGCTCGTCAAAAGCTGAAAAACGTACGGCCTTTGTCTGTTGCCCAAGCTTCCCGTATTTCCGGTGTGAACCCGGCAGACATTTCAATTCTATTGGTATATTTAGAGCAGGGCCGCATTGCGAAGATAGCCGAGTAGAAAGGATGACGGCATGAATATTGAAGAATTCACCTCTGGACTGGCGGAAAAAGGGATCTCCCTTTCTCCTCGTCAGCTGGAGCAATTTGAGCTGTATTACGATATGCTGGTTGAGTGGAATGAAAAAATCAATCTGACTTCGATTACAGAGAAAAAAGAAGTGTATCTGAAGCATTTTTATGATTCCATTACAGCTGCATTTTATGTCGACTTCAATCAGGTGAATACGATTTGTGATGTCGGAGCGGGAGCGGGTTTTCCTAGTCTGCCGATTAAAATATGTTTTCCGCACCTTCATGTCACAATCGTAGATTCATTAAACAAACGAATAACATTTTTAGAAAAGCTGTCTGAAGCTTTACAATTGGAGAATACGACATTTTGCCATGATAGAGCTGAAACATTCGGGCAACGGAAGGACATACGGGAAAGCTATGATATCGTGACAGCGCGAGCGGTTGCGAGACTATCTGTTTTAAGCGAGCTTTGTCTGCCTCTGGTGAAGAAAAACGGTTTATTTGTTGCTTTAAAAGCCGCATCTGCTGAAGAAGAATTAAATGCGGGGAAAAAAGCAATCACAACGCTTGGAGGAGAACTGGAGAATACCTATTCCTTTAAGCTGCCTATTGAAGAAAGCGATCGTAATATTATGGTGATACGCAAGATTAAAAATACACCTAAGAAGTATCCAAGAAAACCGGGAACTCCTAATAAATCGCCAATTGAAGGGTAATTTAGACAGCCTGATATGACAATACCATCATATTTTCTTCAAAATTAATGACGATACAGCAGGAAAAACCATGAGAAAATAGAATTATAAAAATGGCAGTTTTTAAAGGTGGTGTAGGTACATGAAGCATTCATTCTCTCGTTTCTTCGGGCTTGGTGAGAAGGAACAGGAACCGGAGATTGCTGAACATGAGACAAACAAAGAAGAGATTCTTGAAATACCGGTAAATGCTATCGTTCCCAACCGTTTTCAGCCACGCACCATTTTCTCAGATGAAAAAATCAAAGAGTTAGCAATGACCATTCATACACACGGCATTATTCAGCCGATTGTTGTCAGGCATACAGAAGAAGAAGGCCAATACGAACTCATTGCAGGTGAAAGACGCTGGAGAGCGGTGCAATCGCTCGAGTGGGAAAAGATTCCGGCCATTATTAAGGATTTTTCCGACACGGAAACCGCTTCTGTGGCGTTAATTGAAAATTTGCAGCGGGAGGAATTGTCTTCGATTGAGGAAGCGCATGCCTACGCAAGGCTCCTTGAGCTTCATGATTTAACACAGGAAGCACTGGCGCAGCGTTTAGGAAAAGGACAGTCAACGATTGCGAATAAGCTGCGGCTATTAAAGCTGCCTCAGCCGGTTCAAGACGCAATCATGGAGAAGAAAATCACTGAGCGTCATGCCAGAGCGCTGATTCCCCTGAAACAGCCTGAGCTCCAAGTCACACTGCTCACAGAGATAATCGAGAAAAGCTTAAATGTAAAGCAGACAGAAGACCGCGTGGTTAAAATGCTGGAGCAAGGCCAGAGAAAACCAAAGCCTAGACGCAAAGCGTTCAGCAGGGATACTAGAATTGCAATGAACACGATTCGCCAGTCACTGTCAATGGTTGAAGACAGCGGTGTAAAATTGAATACGGAAGAAGAAGAATTTGAAGAATATATTCAACTGACGATTCGCATACCAAAATAAAAGCTCTCCTGCTGTCCAGGAGAGCTTTTTCGCTAAAAGGAAATTAATTACTTTTAGCTACGATTATTATATTAGAATTCTTTTCTTTGAGCTGCTGGATAAATTCTTCCGTATCTTTTGGAGAAATGACTGCATGTCCCCAGCCTCCCCGATAATAAATTGTAATCGCATGTCGTGAGCCAATAAGCCGAAAACCTGTCCACAGCTTCTTTTGTTGAATCACTTTGTCGATTTTTTCATAAGGAATTTGATGTTTGATCAATCCGGCTTTAATGATCAAACGGTGCTCCTTCAATACATATTTCAGATCAATGAAACTCCAAATGATGAGCACATTTAAGAGAGTCAGAAGAACAAAAATGATCGAGCCGGATATCCTCATATTTCCCAGCACAAAAGGAACTATGGCATCTGCTTGTATCAGTAATATGAGAAACACAATCATAAGAGTAACGGGTGCATCTCTTTTTGTTTTGTAAACCATATGATCACCGTCCTGTTTGTACTTTCTGTATTGTAACTTCTTCTTTTTTTCTATTTAAAATCCCTTTTTTAAGTCAAAAAAACATATAAGGATTAGAATTTATAAGAGAAAGCAATAAAGCGCTGATTGAATTTTCAAATATTCCCTTCTGATAAAAGACAAAATGATGAAAAAAGTGAAACGCTTTAATCTTTTTTTGATAAAATAGAAACATGACAGTACATGTTCATGTGAAAGTAGGTGACATCGTGGGAAAAATCATAGCAATTACGAACCAAAAAGGCGGAGTCGGAAAAACAACGACGTCTGTTAACCTTGGAGCATGCTTAGCTTACATAGGGAAAAGGGTTCTGCTGGTAGATATTGATCCGCAAGGGAATGCAACGAGCGGATTGGGGATTGAAAAAGCCGATGTAGATCAGTGTGTGTACGATATTTTAGTAGATGATGCAGATGTAATAGATATTATTAAAGCAACTTCAGTAGAGAACTTGGATGTGATTCCTGCGACGATACAGCTTGCAGGAGCTGAGATCGAGCTGGTTCCGACAATTTCAAGAGAAGTGAGACTTAAGAGAGCGCTTGAAGCAGTGAAGCAGAATTATGATTATATTATTATTGATTGTCCTCCGTCATTGGGATTGCTGACAATTAACGCGTTGACTGCTTCAGATTCAGTTGTCATACCTGTACAGTGCGAATACTATGCCTTAGAGGGACTGAGCCAATTATTAAATACAGTACGTCTAGTGCAAAAGCATTTGAATACTGATTTAATGATTGAAGGCGTATTGCTGACGATGCTTGATGCCCGGACAAATCTTGGCATTCAAGTGATTGAAGAGGTGAAAAAATACTTTAGAGATAAAGTATATCAGACTGTTATTCCGCGTAATGTCCGTTTGAGCGAGGCACCGAGTCACGGTAAACCCATCATTTTATACGATCCGCGATCAAGAGGAGCGGAAGTATATTTAGATTTAGCAAAGGAAGTGGCTGCGAATGGCTAAAGGCCTTGGAAAAGGGATTAATGCGTTGTTTAATCAGGTTGATTTGTCTGAAGAGACAGTTGAGGAAATCAAAGTTACCGATTTACGCCCTAATCCTTATCAGCCAAGAAAACACTTTGACAACGAAGCGCTAGCTGAGCTAAAGGAATCTGTGCTGCAGCATGGCATTCTCCAGCCGCTTATCGTCAGAAAATCTTTAAAAGGCTATGATATCGTTGCGGGTGAACGGCGCTTTCGGGCGGCAAAGCTTGCAGGATTAGAAACTGTTCCAGCGATTGTCCGTGAATTATCAGAGGCGTTAATGAGAGAAATTGCTTTACTGGAAAACCTTCAGCGTGAGGATTTATCACCGCTGGAAGAGGCTCAGGCTTATGACTCTTTGCTTAAGCACTTAGATGTTACGCAAGAGCAGCTTGCAAAACGTCTAGGAAAAAGCAGGCCGCATATTGCCAACCATTTAAGATTGCTGACACTGCCTGAGAACATTCAGCAGCTGATTGCGGAAGGCACGCTCTCTATGGGGCATGGCCGCACACTTCTTGGTTTGAAAAATAAAAACAAGCTTGAACCGCTTGTGCAAAAAGTGATTGCAGAACAGCTTAACGTTCGTCAGCTTGAGCAGCTGATTCAGCAATTAAATGAGAATGTTCCACGTGAAACAAAGAAAAAAGAACCTGTGAAGGATGCGGTTATCAAAGAACGGGAATCGTATCTCCAAAATTATTTTGGTACAACAGTAAATATTAAGAGACAAAAGAAAAAAGGTAAAATCGAAATTGAGTTTTTCTCCAACGAGGATCTTGAACGGATCTTAGAGCTTTTATCAGAACGAGAGTCGTAATGAAAGAAAACCATCTCTATTGAAGATGGTTTTTTGTTTTATAATCGTCCTGTGAGTCTTTGCAGCGGACTAAGCCGTTCCTGCCTCCACTCTGTTCGATCTGTTAAACTCAGTCCCTCAGCAAGAACATTTGCCATACTCATGACCAAGTGAAGCCTTGTATTTTGTAAAACAAAGTACTCCATGAAACCGCTCACATTTACAATTCCGTTCACATGGAGATCTCCTACCTCAGGAAGATCCTTCTGTACACCGGCCCCAGGCTTTAAAGGACCCTCTCCGATTTGGAATGAACCTACGCTTTTCACACGCCCTAAGCATGCATCCACCGCTATAATAAATGGGTTTTTATGTAATTTGTGAATTTCCATTAATTTGTCCTTCATATTTACAGCATGCACGGGATCAGACAGGGTGCCGTAGACGTGGAATCTGGTGAGCTGCATCTGTTTGAGTTTCATTCCTACGAGCGGGCCTAATGAGTCACCAGTTGAACGGTCTGTTCCGATACAAACCACAACAATTGGCCTGCCGGCAGCTTTACGTAAGGATGAAGAAAGAATCGTTTGTATTTGTTTTGCTGCAGCTGTATCTGTATGTGAAACATATTGCTTTACTCGTTCCTGAGAAGAAAAAAGCCCGCCTTTTCGATTCATAGGTTTCACTTCCTTGTTAGGTATCGGAATTGCTAGGGATGTGTTTTTTTGGTATGTAAGGTTGTTTACATTATATCCAGCAGTTAGGTTTTTTATGCTTTGTGTCTGTTTACGGATTTATGAATACAGAGAGGAGAAGATAGAGGTTGTTTACAAATATTGTGTCGCAGTGCTTCAGATGACGCAAGATTTGGTCTGCTGTCTAATTTGTTTATGATTCTGGTAATGAAGCAATCATGTGAATACGGAACGCCTAATGAAGTTTACAATGATCGAAGGATTGAAATTGACTTCTAATACCGGAATTTTTGAATTTTTGGCATTGAGCCTGTCGAACATTTATTTTAGGAAGTATCAGGTTAGATTGGAAGGAAGTAGAGGATGGAATTCTGTGTTTTGACTGTCTGTTTAGACGGTCTTTTTTTATGTGTATTTTGTATGATAATTTCACTCCAGTCATTATTTTTTGTTTTTCTATGAAAATAGGCATTTTTGTTATTAGCGTTTTATATAGTAACAATAACGGAAACAAGCTGAACTCTTTACCTATGAGGTGATAATGTTGTGGAGAGCCGGAATGAGGTGGATGCTCCTTATATTGGGCAGTCTGATCGGCGCCGGATATGCAAGCGGTCAGGAGATATGGCAGTTTTTTGGCGCAGAAAGCGGACTGGCTATTGTGCTGTTTACAGTAATGTTCATTTTCTCGTCTTATATTGTGATGAAAATCAGTTTTAAGGTTCAATCCACTCACTTTCTGCCGGTTCTTGAACATTTAATGGGACCGTGGCTGGCGAAAATTTATGATATTCTGATTGTCTTTTATTTATTTTCTACAACCATGGTGATGATCGCAGGAGGCGGAGTGACACTGCAGATGTACAAGCTCCCTTTTTGGTGGGGGATTGCGCTGCTTTGCATCGTGACGGTTTGTTTGTTTTTTTGGGATGTGAATGGGATTTTATCTGTGAATGCCATTTTAATTCCTATTTTAGTAGCGGGTCTGCTGTACGCGTTATTTTCATTTCAGAGCACTCATCACCATACGTGGACGATAGATTTGAGCCGGCAGTATAACTGGCCTGCCAGCATTACGTTTACTTCTTTAAATATTCTTTCGGTGGTCGCGATACTATCATCTGTCGGGAAAGAAATGAAAGGGCTGGGAGAAGCTAAAATCGCCAGTGTGGCCAGCGGTCTTATTTTTGGCGTGATCTCTTTTGTTTATAATGAAACATTAGTGGAGCTGGCGGGCTCCCTTTCTCAATTTGAAATTCCGCTGTTTGCCGTTCTGGAAGGCGCCCCTTATTTTCTTTTTTTATGTATGACTGCGGTGCTGTGCCTTGCGATATATACGACGACAGTGGCTGGTTTATTCGGATTGTCCAGTCGGCTCATGGCATTTCTTCACATGCCGAGATGGATGATTGTATTGATTCTGTTAGTGTTGATGGTGCCTTTTACTTCTTTCGGTTTTTCCGATTTAATCGCTTTTCTGTATCCCATTTATGGAATGCTGAATCTTTATCTATTAGTTTGTTTGCTGTTATATCCTATTTTAAGTAAATGGAAATAAGAGGATGTTCTTCTTTTTGGGTATGATGATTGCTCTAGTGATCAGTTTTTTTGTACAATAGATTCAGCAGTTTATGAAGAGAGGTGAAGGGTCTTGGCGGATAAAGACTTTGGCCTGAAAGATATTGTAGAAATGAAGAAACCGCACCCATGCGGAGCAAACAGATGGAAAATCATACGTATGGGAATGGATATTCGGATTAAGTGTGAGGGTTGCTCTCACAGTGTGATGATTCCGAGAAAAGAATTTGAAAGAAAAGTAAAAAAAGTACTGGTCAAGCATGAGGAGCCTACTTCATAAAAAGGCTGACACTCATGCTTTTTCATATAGAAGGTAAGGAGAAGACGGCGATGAGCAAAGTGCATCAGTCAGCATGCCCTCTGAATTGCTGGGACAGCTGCGGTTTTGTGGTGACTGTTGATGACGGAAAGGTAACAAAAGTGGACGGAGATCAAACCCATCCGATTACAGAAGGTAAAATCTGCGGCCGCGGCAGAATGCTAGAGACGAAAACAAACTCGCCTGATCGGCTTCGCTATCCGATGAAGAAACAAAATGGCGAGTTTGTGCGGATTTCCTGGAAGCAGGCTCTTGATGAAATTGCCGATAAACTTCGGGACATTAAGGAGACGTCAGAAACAACAGCAGTTTTGCACAGCCATGATTACGCCAATAACGGTTTGTTAAAAGCGCTAGATCAGCGTTTTTTTAATGCGTATGGCGGTGTGACAGAGATTGTCGGAAGCATTTGCTGGGGCTCTGGTATAGAGGCGCAAAGCTGGGATTTCGGCCGGTCGTATGGGCACGGGCCGCTTGATATTTACAACAGCAAACACGTCGTTGTGTGGGGCAGAAATGTATCAAGGACAAATATGCATCTTTATCACCATTTGCAGCAGGTAAAGAAAAAGGGCGCAACACTGACGGTGATTGATCCGATTTTTAATCCGACTGCAAAACTGGCTGACCGTTATATTTCTGTAAAGCCGGGAATGGACGGCTGGCTTGCTGCGGCTGTTTTGAAGGTTCTGATCGAGACGGGAAGAACGGATGAGGATTTTATTTCTCAGCATTCTGTCGGGTTTGATGATGTAAAAGAGCTTTTGAGTACTGTTTCTTTAGAAGAATTTGCTGAGAAAACAGAGACAACGATGGAAGAGCTGGAGTTTCTTGCTGGTCTGTATGCCGATGGCCCTGTGTCTACTTTTATGGGGCTTGGTATGCAGCGGTACAAAAATGGCGGCGGGACGATTCGCTGGATTGATGCGCTTGTTGCGGCAAGCGGAAACGTTGGTATTAAAGGCGGCGGCGCAAATTTTGGCAATGTCCAGGTTGGTGAAAGCTTTGCAAAAACCAAGCTGACACTGCCGGAATTAAAAACGACATCACGTTCTTTTTCAATGATGACACAGGCTGAAGAGGTATTAACCGCTGCTGATCCTGCGATCGAGATGATTATCGTGACATGCGGGAACCCGCTGACTCAGGTGCCAAACACAAATAAAGTAAGAAAAGCATTTGAAAAGGTTCCGGTGACCGTAGCGATTGATTCCATCATGACCGATACGGCACAGCTGTGCGACTATGTTTTGCCGACTGCCACTGTTTTTGAAGAAGAGGATATTTACTATTCTAGTATGTACCATCATTATGTTCAGTATGGGAAGAAGCTGGTGGAACCGCAGGGCGAAGCGAAGCCGGACAGATGGATATGGGCAGAGCTTGCAAAACGCCTTGGGTTTGGAGAGCTTTTTGAACACAGTACTGAAGAACTTCTGGAGATGGGGCTTTCTTCATTGGAGGCAGACGGTGTAACGCTTGAGCGTCTAAAAGAAAAAGGCCATCTCCCGCTTCCGGTTAAACAGGTGCCGTGGGATGACTTTACGTTTCTGACGCCAAGCGGAAAATTTGAGTTTACCTCGTCTTTAGCTGAAGAAAAAGGATTTAGCGGTGCACTTCAATTGGAAGTGCCTGAGGAGTCTGTTTACCATAACGAAGAACTTGCCGAAAAATACCCATACACGCTTTTGTCTATTCATCCGCAGCGCTCTAATCATTCACAGCATATTCCGTTCATCGAGAAGCTTCAGCACATACACGTCGATATTTCTTCAGACATAGCGGCTGAGCAGAATCTTCAGGATGGAGACGAGGTTGTCATTTTCAATGATCGGGGCCGTTTGAATGGCAAAGTTAAAGTGATGAAACAGGCTCATCCGAAGACGATAAATATAGATGAAGGCATGTGGGCGGCTTTTGGCGGCTCCGTCAATACGCTGACAAAAGATACAAATTCTGATAATGGAATGGGAAGTACGCTTTTTGACTGTTTAGTGGGCTTGAAAAAAGCATAATGAGAGGGTTCAGCAGGCTGAAGATGCTTTTTTGTCAGCTTGTCTTTTCCAGTGAACCTCCTTATAATTGCTCTAGGTTCAAAATACGTTAATGCAATGACGGTTTTATATAGAGGAGATGAAAGAATGGCTTTAACAGCTGGAATTGTCGGTTTGCCGAACGTCGGGAAATCAACATTATTTAACGCAATTACACAGGCCGGTGCCGAATCAGCCAACTACCCGTTCTGTACAATTGATCCGAACGTGGGAATTGTAGAAGTACCGGACGATCGTCTGCAAAAGCTGACTGAGCTTGTCCAACCAAAGAAGACTGTGCCGACTGCTTTTGAATTCACTGATATTGCAGGAATCGTAAAAGGTGCGTCAAAAGGAGAAGGTCTCGGTAACAAATTCCTTTCTCATATTCGCCAAGTTGACGCAATCTGCCACGTTGTCCGTGCTTTTTCTGATGATAATATTACACACGTTTCCGGTAAAGTTGATCCGATTGATGATATCGAAACGATCAATCTTGAGCTGATTCTCGCTGATATGGAAACAGTCGAGAAGCGGATTACACGTGTCAGCAAGCTTGCAAAGCAAAAAGATAAAGAGGCTGTGTTTGAGTTTGACATTTTGTCTAAACTGAAAGAAGCGTTTGAGAATGAAAAGCCTGCTCGTTCTGTTGAGTTTACTGAAGAGCAGCAAAAGCTTGTAAAGCAGCTTCATTTGCTGACGTCAAAGCCTATTTTGTATGTTGCGAACGTAAGTGAAGATGAAGTGGCTGATCCGTCTGGCAATGAATATGTAGCGAAGATTCGTGAATACGCTGCCGGCGAAAACGCAGAAGTCATCGTCGTTTGTGCGAAGATTGAATCCGAAATCGCTGAGCTTGAAGGCGATGAAAAGCAAATGTTCCTTGAAGAGCTGGGTATTGAAGAATCAGGTCTTGATCAGCTGATTAAAGCATCTTACTCCCTGCTTGGGCTGGCAACATATTTCACAGCTGGTGAACAGGAAGTCAGAGCTTGGACATTCAAAAAAGGCATGAAGGCCCCTGAATGCGCTGGAATTATTCATAGTGACTTTGAGCGCGGCTTCATTCGCGCTGAAACGGTTGCTTATGAGGATCTTCTTGCGGGCGGCGGCATGGCAGGAGCGAAGGAAGCCGGAAAAGTCCGTCTTGAAGGTAAAGATTACGTGGTAAAAGACGGAGATGTAATTCATTTCCGATTTAATGTATAGGATGCAGTTGTAAAGGGACAAGAGCTTTGGTATAATATAAAATTGTGAGTAATAGAATTATTGCTCCTTGCCCATTACGGGCCGCTTAGTCCAAAAGGAGGTGCAAACAGATGAGAAAGTACGAAGTTATGTACATTATCCGCCCAAACATTGACGATGAGTCTAAAAAAGCAGTTATCGAGCGTTTCAGCAACGTTCTGACTTCTAACGGTGCGGAGATCACTGGAACAAAGGATTGGGGTAAACGTCGTCTTGCTTACGAAATCAACGATTTCCGCGACGGTTTCTACCAAATCGTAAACGTTCAAGCTGATGCTGCGGCAGTTCAAGAATTTGACCGTCTAGCTAAGATCAGTGACGATATCATTCGCCACATTGTTGTTAAAGAAGAAGAATAAGCAATTTTGAAATATATAATGGTAAAAGGTGGTCTTTCTTATGCTTAACCGAGTTGTATTAGTCGGAAGACTGACAAAAGACCCAGAGCTTCGTTATACGCCAAACGGTGCGGCTGTTGCCACGTTTACTCTTGCTGTGAATCGTACATTTACGAACCAGTCTGGAGAACGTGAGGCCGATTTCATTAATTGTGTCACTTGGAGAAGACAAGCCGAAAACGTTGCAAACTTCCTGAAAAAAGGAAGCCTTGCAGGCGTAGATGGCCGTTTACAAACAAGAAACTATGAAAACCAGCAAGGGCAGCGTGTCTTCGTGACCGAGGTCCAAGCTGAAAGTGTTCAATTTCTTGAGCCGAAAAGCGGCGGCGGTTCTGGTTCAGGTGGATACAACGAAGGAAACAGCGGCGGAGGCCAGTACTTTGGCGGAGGCCAAAATGATAATCCATTCGGGGGAAATCAAAACAACCAGAGACGCAATCAGGGGAACAGCTTTAATGATGACCCATTTGCCAACGACGGCAAGCCGATTGACATCTCGGATGATGATCTTCCATTCTAATGAGAATATCGCTAAATTGACAAAGAAAGGAGGGAAATGACAATGGCAGGAGGACGCAGAGGCGGTCGTGCGAAGCGCCGTAAAGTGTGTTATTTCACTTCTAACGGCATCACGCACATCGACTACAAAGATGTAGATCTTCTTAGAAAGTTTGTTTCTGAGCGCGGTAAAATTTTACCACGTCGTGTAACTGGAACAAACGCTAAATACCAACGTAAATTGACTGCAGCGATCAAACGCGCTCGTCAAATGGCTTTACTTCCATACGTAACTGGTGAGTAAGCTGATACGTAAAGAGCAAGGACCTTCGGGTTCTTGCTCTTTTTTATAGGGGGATAAAAAATGAAGCTCATTTCTTGGAATGTGAATGGCCTGCGGGCTGTCATGAGAAAAATGGATTTCCTCTCTTACTTGAAAGACGAGGATGCCGATATTGTATGTCTGCAGGAGACAAAGATTCAGGACGGCCAAGTGGATCTTGAGCCAGAAGGCTACCACGTATATTGGAACTATGCAGAGAAAAAAGGATATTCCGGCACGGCTGTTTTTTCAAAACAAAAGCCGCTGAACGTCATGTATGGCATTGGAATAGAAGAGCATGATCAAGAGGGCAGAGTGATTACGCTGGAATTTGAAAACATGTATGTGATGACCGTTTACACGCCTAATGCAAAAAGAGGACTGGAACGCATCGATTACCGTTTGCAGTGGGAAGAGGCTTTATTAGCGTTTATTCTCGAATTGGACAAGAAAAAACCCGTTATCCTGTGCGGTGATTTAAATGTGGCTCATCAGGAAATTGATTTGAAGAATCCAAAAGCAAACCGGAATAACGCGGGTTTTTCTGATCAAGAAAGAGGAGCATTCACTCGTTTCTTGGAAGCCGGCTTTATCGACTCATTCCGTTATTTATACCCTGATCTGGAAGGTGCATATTCCTGGTGGTCGTATCGTGCGGGGGCCCGGGACAGAAATATTGGTTGGCGTCTGGATTACTTTGTTGTTTCTGAGCGGCTTAAGGGGCAGATTGAAGATGCCAAGATATCAGCACAAGTCTTGGGCTCCGACCATTGTCCTGTTGAACTTACGATCAATATATGATGTGATAGCAGTAAGGATTGATCCTTACTGCTTTTTTATGATGAAAAAGGAGAAAGAGATGGCAAACATAAAAGAGATTGCAAGGCTGGCGAATGTATCTGTTTCGACTGTGTCACGCGTACTGAATCATCATCCGTATGTGTCTGAAGAAAAAAGGAAGCTGGTGCATCAAGTCATGGAGGAATTAGACTACACACCGAATCGAACTGCGATCGATGTCATTCGCGGCAAGACTCAAACCATCGGTGTAATCCTGCCTTACAGCGATCACCCTTGCTTTGATAAAATCGTAAACGGCATCACAAAGACGGCATTTAGACATGAATATGCAACAACCCTCCTCCCTACCAACTATAACCCCGACATTGAAATCAAATATTTAGAGCTGTTAAGAATGAAAAAAATAGATGGCCTCATTATTACATCACGAGCCAATCACTGGGACAGTATAATAGCCTATCAAGAATATGGACCGATTATCGCTTGTGAAGATACTGGAGACATGGATATTCCTTGCGCTTACAATGACAGAAAAGCAGCCTACATAGAAAGCTTTCGATATCTAAAGAATCGCGGACATGAGAATATCGCTTTTACTTGCGTGAGAAGCGCCGACAAGAGTCCGAGTACGGCGGATAAAGCAGCAGCTTATCAGGCCGTCTATGGCAGCCTGGAGGACCGCCATATGCTGACCGGCTGTAATCATATGGACGACGGAGAGCAGGCGGGTGCGTATTTCTATACAAGCGGCCGGGCTCCAACAGCTATTTATGCAAACAGTGATGAAGTGGCAGCGGGAATTTATGTATTTGCCAAAAAGAAAGACTGGGATGTTGAGATCCTTGGAGAAGGACATTCCTCTATCAGCCGTGCCCTCTGTTTCCCATCGCTTGACCTGAATCTTGAGCAGCTGGGCACCGCAGCATTTTCGTTATTTTTGCAGGAACATCCCATAGATATAAAAATTCAGCATCAATTCATGAAAAAAAGCTTGAACTGAAATGCATTTCATCCCTTATAACTTCATTGAAAGACAAAGGAGGAGGAAGACATGCATATTGAGCACACGGCCATCTGGGTCAGAGATTTAGAGCGAATGAAGGCTTTTTATGAAACGTATTTTAATGGCAAAGCCAATTCTCTTTATCATAATGAGAAGAAAGATTTTAAGTCGTATTTTATGACGTTTGATTCCGGAGCAAGGCTGGAAATCATGAAAAAAGGAGATGTGACTGATCAGCCGTCACAAACGATGACAGGCTGGGCGCATATCGCTTTTTCCACTGGAAGCAAAGAGAATGTTGATGAACTGACAGAAAGGTTAAAGCAGGACGGATTCGCTGTAGTAAGCGGTCCAAGGACGACAGGGGACGGCTACTATGAAAGTGTAATTGAAGATGAGGAAGGAAATCTAATAGAGATTACAATTTAACATCTTGGAGTGAATTGAATGCTGACAGAAAAAGAAAAAATGGCAGCCGGAGAATTATACAACTCGGAAGACCGTGAATTATCACTAGAGCGTAAACATGCGAGAAATCTGATCAAACAATATAACGAATCACCAGAAGACGAGTCAGTGCGAACGGAGCTTTTGAAAAATCTGCTTGGTTCGATCGGTGATCAAGTCACCATTTTGCCGACATTCCGCTGTGATTACGGCTATCACATTCATATGGGGGATCGTACATTTGTTAATTTTGACTGTGTCATTCTTGATGTTTGTGAAGTTCGTATAGGGTGATTGTTTGATTGCTCCAGGGGTGCATATCTACACGGCTGGTCACCCTCTCGACCCGCTTGTTAGGAAGTCGGGGAAGGAATTCGGTAAGCCTGTTACAATTGGGGATAATGTTTGGATTGGCGGGCGGGCAGTGATAAACCCGGGAGTGACGATCGGCGATAACGCGGTGATTGCTTCGGGTTCCGTAGTGACAAAGGATGTGCCTGCGAATACGGTTGTAGGAGGAAACCCTGCGAGAAAGCTGAAGGAATTGAATTGAAATCAGTGCGGTTAAACGCCGCACTGACTTTTTATATCTGCTTGGCATTCGTATTGGGACCAAAGCAGATTAACAAAATGGAGCATGCGAGCCAGCAGCCGCCTATAAAGAAAAAGACACTGACATAGCCGAGCTGAACGGCGATAAAACCGACGAGCAATGATCCGAAGATGTTCGAAAAGCGGCCGAGACCATAGGCTAAACCGCTGCCTGACGAGCGATACTCTGTTGGGAAAGGCTCAGATGTGTACGCATATAAGTTTGATGTGAAAACCCGCTCCGTAATATTAACGATGAAACCAAACACGATAATCATGATGGGAATGAAGGTCATGCCATATAAAAGACCTGCGATGGCAGTCAGAAACGCACTGGCGGCCAATATCCATTTTCTCTGGAATTTTTCAGAAATCATTGAACCCAGCAACGCGCCGAGCGGAGCGCCGACCGAGTGCAATACGTTATACCATAATGTATTTTCCATTGTGACCCCGTTGCTTTTTAGCAGGCTGGGGACCCAAGAGGCAAAGCCATAGAATCCAAAGGTTTCAAAAATCCATACCGCGGATAACACAATGGTTATTTTCAGGTTTCTCCCCTTTAATAATCCTGCGTAACCCGCATGTTGTACTTGTCCGCTTGCGGTTTGCGGCGCCGGAGCAGGAAGCGGGCCTTTTTCTTTTTCAACGCTTGCTTCAATCCTTTTCAGGATGGCATCGGCTTTTTCATATTCACCGCGATTTTCATGCCAGCGGGGTGATTCCTCCAGCCGCCGAATAAAGAAGAAATAAATAAGACCAACAGCGCCCCATACAAAGACAAGTCTCCATCCCCAAGAGCCGAGCGGAATGACAAAGGCTGATACGATATTGGTGATCGGAACGCCGATCAATCCGATCATGGCACAGAAAGAAATATATTTTCCGCGAACACTTGAAGGGAAAAATTCTGCTAAATAGCTATTGGTGATGACCATGGCAGCTGCGACGCCAAATCCAGTGAGGAAACGAAACGCCATTAAGGATGGGATGTCCCAAGCCGCGGCGTTACATAGCGATGCGATTGAAAAAACGAAGACAAATAAATTCAAGGCTTTTTTTCGGCCAATTCGATCTGAAAGCCGTCCCCCAAGTGATGCTCCCAAAAACATGCCTAGAAACGAAGCAGCCGTTACATTGGCAATGGTTGAAAGCTGGATGCCCCAATGCTCGATCAGCGCCGGCGCTACATTGCTGAGGGTAAATAAATCCGCAAGATCAAAGAAGTAAACAATGCCGAGAGCGGTTAATACTTGGAAGTGGACACGTGAAATCGGGAGGCGGTCTAAACGGTTTGCCGCGTTTGAAAAAGGATGTGCATGTTTCGGTTTGACGCCCGTATTCATAAAATACCCCCTTTATTAATAGAGGGAGAAAGACTGAACATTCTCCTCTTGGCATTATTATAAGTACCTGGAATCATTGGGAACAGTGTTCAAATCACTAGATGGAAGAACTAAATTCACACTTTTCGCCTTAATTTTGCTTAAAAGATTTCCAAAACAGTAGATTAATAGACCAAATTATGCAAATATATAGTAATATTCTCATTGAAAGGAAGAGTCATAGAAGGAATGAATTCATTTATCCGTCCTCTAGAAGGAAACAATACATTGTGGAGATATTTTTTCTCCTTTTTGGTGATGGTTGGCTTATTCTTTTTTGGAAGCATTGTTTATGTCTTTATGATGTTATTGACGGCACTTTTAAGTCCAAATATTGCGTTTGATGTGGATACAGGTATGTTAACCGATTCTTTGGCTGATCTGTTTTTAACTCATATCGTTTATGTATTTGCAATCCCTGGGGTTTGGCTGGCTGTTCGATTTATCCTGAAACGTCCGTTTCGGTCAGTCATTACACCGCATGCAAAAATCAGCTGGCGCAGCATTTTCTTTGGCTTTATCGCTTATTTCTTGCTGATGGCTGTGGTTCAAGGGATTGATTATGCGATTCATCCGGCGAAATACACTTTTCAGGATTTTGACGCCTCTCGTTTTCTGTGGCTGCTTGTGGCATCTCTGTTATTGGTGCCGCTCCAGACTTCTGCGGAAGAACTGTTTTTCAGGGGATTTCTATTGCAGGCTTTTGGAAAAGTGATAAAGAACCCTTTTATATTGACGCTGATTGTCGGCGGTCTATTTGGGGCTGTACACTTTGGCAATCCTGAAATGAATAATGGCGCTTTTTGGGCAGGCATTGAGTATGTAACAATTGGGATTCTTTTAACGTATTATACGGTTAAAACAGGCAGCCTTGAAATTTCGCTTGGTGTGCATGCCGCGAATAATATGTTTTTATGTCTTTTTATTACTGAAAAAAACAGTGTATATGGAGATATTCCTTCATTATTTGCCATCACACGGGGAAATCCGATGTGGGAGACTTTCTTTACGGTTGTCATTAATCTTTTATTTGCATTTATCGTTGTACAATACCATAAGAGATCAAAAAGAAAGCAGCAAGGTGTTTAATCCCTGCTGCTTTTTAATGTTTGTAAGGCTTCTTCGATGTCTGTTGTCGGCTGCTGGCAGGCGAAATTTTCACAAATATACACGGTTGTTTGATCGTCTATGATGCGATAGTCAGCCGCGAATGGCGCAATGTCTTTGCACTGGTCGGGATGCTCTGCCACCAGGATGGAATCGTTTGGAATAAAGGCCTGTTGAAGCGCGCTTGTGATTTGTTTTCTGTCTGGATCGTCCGGGCGCCCAAAAATCACAATTTCCTTTTTAGGCGTCATATGTTTTAACACACTTTGCATAAAGAAAGAGTGGCCGCTCGGGTATGCCTCAATTTCAGGCTTGAACACGGAAAACATCGTTTCGGCTTTTTCAATCAGCGACAAATCACCTGTGACTTGCCCGAGGCGCAGAAGCTGAACGGCTGCCACGCTGTTTCCTGAAGGCACGGCGCCATCGTACACTTCTTTTTCTCTGACAATTAACGCTTCTGCGTCGTGTCCGGTAAAGTAGAACCCCCCATGCTCCTCGTCCCAAAACAAATCGATCATATCTTCTGACAGCTTCTTCGCTTTTTCTAAATATGATAGATCAAACGAGGCTTCATAGAGGTCGAGATAAGCCCATAAGAGAAAGGCATAATCGTCGATAAATCCTTTGTTTTTCACTTCGCCGTCACGATACCGAACCATCACCCGGCCGTCGATGATTACATTGTTTTCAATAAAGGTGATAGCGTCTTCAGCCAAGCTGAGGTATTGGGGTTCCTGGAATACCTTTGCCGCTTTAGCAAGACCCGCAATCATCAGGGCGTTCCATGACGTCAGCACCTTATCATCGACATGCGGATACGTTCTTTCTTCACGTGTCTTTAACAGCTTTAGTCTTGCATCTTCAAGCTTGCGGCTGAGCTCTTCTTCGGTTAATCCGCCATCTGCTTTGATTTGTTCCCGCTTGGTATGAATGAGGTTGGGAATGTTTTTGCCCTCAAAGTTGCCTTTTTCTGTGATGTCATACACGCTGCAATACAGCGTACCGAGATCCTCTCCGAGCGTCTTCAAGATCTCTTCTTTTGACCACACGTAGTACTTTCCTTCTTCGCCTTCTGTATCCGCGTCTAAAGCCGAGAAAAAGCTCCCGTCTTCATGGGTCATTTCCCGTTGAATGAACGTAATAATCTGCTCACAAATGTCTTTGTACCGGCTGTTTTGCGTGACTTGATAAGCTTCGGTATAAGCTGTCAGCAGCAGCGCATTGTCATACAGCATTTTTTCAAAGTGAGGGACGAGCCACTCATCATCGGTCGAATAGCGGGCAAACCCATAGCCGATATGGTCATAGATGCCTCCATTTGCCATGCTGTCCAGTGTTTTCGTGACGTTGTACAAAGCGTTTTCCTGCCCCGTCGTGTGATAATAACGGAGCAAATACATGAGCATATGAGGCATAGGAAATTTCGGCGCCTGTCCGAAGCCGCCGTAGATTGTATCGAAACCATTGGCAAGCTGCTGGAATGTCCGGTGGATCGCTGATTCGCTCAACCCCTCACTTGTTTTAGCCGCTGTTTTGGTCTGTAAATGGTTAGCGGCGTTTTCTGCAATATCCTCGACATGCTCACGATCGTTTGCAAACGTTTCTGAAAGATGCTCAAGCACATCCACAAAACCCGGACGATTATATTTACTCGTCTTCGGAAAATATGTACCCGCATAAAACGGCTTCTGATCAGGCGTGATAAACACATTCAGCGGCCAGCCGCCCTGTCCGGTCATCAGCTGGCAGATTCTCATATAAACAGAATCAACATCAGGGCGCTCTTCCCGATCCACTTTAATCGCAACAAAACGTTCGTTAAGAAGGCTGGCAATTTCCTCGTCCTCAAAGCTTTCATGAGCCATGACGTGGCACCAATGGCAAGTCGAATAGCCGATGCTGACCAGAACCGGCTTGTTTTCGCGTTTTGCTTTTTCGAAGGCTTCTTCTCCCCAGGGGTACCAGTCAACTGGGTTGTGGGCGTGTTGAAGTAAGTATGGTGATTTCTCAGCGATTAATCTATTGGGTTTATTGTTAGTGGGCATGGGATCACCTTCTTTCTTTTTTTATTTATTTGCCTTTAGGTTACCACAATAATTATGAATAAATACAAAGATTAGCCGATTTACTTAAAGGAGTGAGATAGAAATATAGTATAGTGTTTAATTATGTTAATGGATGGAGACGCCGTCCTGTTAAGTCTTTTTTTTATTTTATTACAGGAGAATAGATATTTTAAGGAATAAAAGCTGCCGAGATTTTCTCGGCAGCCTGAGGCTCTCTCTATGATTGAGCCTTTTAAATAATTCTTTTACCAATCTAACCCGCCGTTTCCTGAATAAGTAGCACTTCCATGAGGCGTAAATCTTAACTGTGCACCTTTAAATGTCTTGCTTTTACCGGAGACTGTATAAAATTTGTCACCATAAATATGTCCGTTGACTTTTCGGCTTCCCGATACGTTATCACCTAGCGCATTTTTTCTAACATTATTAGCTGATACAGCATATACACTTGTGGTTGCCGAGGTTACCACTACAGAAAAGACCAACAATACAATTAAGCTAGAAAAAAGCTTTTTCATCCTTCTCACTCTCCCTTTTTTTATGTCATAATAATTGAGATTCTTCAAAACTAAATTAGCTTGTTAGAAACATATATACTATGAGAGAAAACACTTCTGACTCCTTCGTATCACTTCATTTCAGAATCGTGACAATTTGATTTTACGTTCAAACCAAACTAAATCCTGTAAATTATTTTATAAATGATAGAATCAATAAGTGAAACGGTGAGTATTGATTTACTTAAATTCCTTTTTATTACAAATACAGTATCCAAGACCCTTTTAATGGAGAGTTATTCCTCTTATAATTAAGATGTATTACAAAATTTGGGAATGGAGATGATTCACATGAAATTGAGAAGGACAATTACTGGAGTTGCTTTATCTTTAGGATTGCTTTTACCTGTTTCTGGACAAGCTCTTGCTTCAAATGATTCAACGGATGGGGATATGCGTACGAAGGCTACTTCAATTGTAGATTGTTCTATAACTCCATTTAAAGGCGCAAGTAATAGATTATGTATGTATTCAGATAATGGCGTTTTTGCAAATAGTTTTGATCGGTTTGGTACTACATTTTTCTTTAAAGGCAAAGCTGGAAATTATGCATATTATGAAAGCGCAAGGTAGATAAGACAACGGGGGCTTTTAGCCCCTCAGGCTGAGAGAACATCTCGACAAAAGTGCAGCTTTGCAGCATGGGTTTCGCTACGGCCGATTGAGGGGAAAACAAGACGTAAGTGGCAAGTTCTTCTCCCATCTGCATGTCAGAACATGAAAAAGACTCACAAGTTAGAGGATTTGGTGGAAATTAACATACTAGACATAAATACAGTAACTGATATAAATAGACTCTCATATAATTTAAAGACGACAATTTAGATATAGATTTAGCGATCAATCTCATATTTAGACTACAAGGTATATTATCAAAGGATAACCTAGACTGGTAATATAGATAATATTATAAAAAAATAATTATAATGAGTAAAGACAACGATACGTTGTCTTTTTTTGCTTAGATAATATCCCTAAAAACCCATTTTATAGAATTGGTTTGTGAAAGTAAATAAGTTGAATCTCTGAATGATGTATTGGTTATTTTAATAAACCTGCCACCAATGCCGAGTTGAATAGCCTATAATCTCACTTTAAATACAAGTATTACAAAATAAAAAATAGAGCTCTATCCTAAGTTCACTTGTTTTTTTTAACTGGGAATATATAAGTCAAAACTAAAAAAACAATAATACAAATTATAAATTGAATAACTCTGTCTATAAACCAATAGTTAGTAAAGTTAATTTCATTTGTCACCTGAATGACAGCAAAAACTGCAAATAAAATTAGTATGAATTTAAATGACTCTTTGTTCAAATTAATCAACACTTTCTTTAGAGAATTGCATATACAACACCTTGTGCAATATATCCACAAGAACTAGCAACTGCATGCCAAACATACTTATCAAGATAGTCTGTTACTGTATCATGTACTTCATCTAATGGACCCATTTTCCTCTAAGCCTGTACCTGCGTCATTTTTCATTTGAGAAAAAACAGTCCCTTTAACTTCAAAACTTTGATTATTTCTCTAGTTTGTTTGTAGTTAAAGCGCTGGCAAAAGGTGCTACAACTCCCAATGATATCGTTTTTTTAAGTATTCTCTTTCCTCTATTTAATATACCAGATAGCTGAGGCCCGTCATCATTTGTCTGTGAGGTATTTCATAATGAAAATCAAGGGTTATAAACCCTTGATAGATTCATTATTTAACCTTTGACCTATAAAGATGGGTCTTCAATCGTAATGCTTTAACACAATTGCTGAATTATGTCCTCCGAAACCAAAAGAATTTGATAGCCCATATTTCAATGGAAGGTGTCTCGCTTCTGATACAACATCTAAGTCGCAATCTGGATCTTGATTCTCTACATTAATAGTTGGTGGAATAATTCCTCGTCTCAAACTTTCCACTAAAGCAATTGCTTCTACTCCGCCAGCAGCACCAAGCATGTGCCCAGTCATTGACTTGTTTGCAGTTGTTGGAATTTCATGTGAATGTTCCCCAAATAATTTCTTAATAGCTAGAACTTCTGAACGATCACCTACTTGTGTACTTGTTGCATGAGCACTAATAACATCAATTTCACCTGTTGATATATTTGCATTTCTCAATGCTTTTTTCATGGCTAAGTAGGCACCCTTACCTTCTGGGTGTGATGCTACCATATGATGAGCATCTGAACTAGCTCCGTACCCCACTACTTCACATAATATCGGCGCATCTCTAAGAATAGCGTTTTCTAATGATTCTAAAACTAAGATACCTGCGCCTTCACTCATAACAAAGCCATCTCTATCTGTATCGAATGGACGGCTGGCTCGACTTGGATCTTGGTTTCTTGTAGATAGTGCATGGGCGTTTCCAAAACTAGCCAAAGATATCTGTGTGATTGCAGCTTCTGCTCCACCGGCAAATATAATATCTGCTTCATCATTTCGGATAGCATTGAAAGCTTCACCAATAGAGGTGTTCCCGATTGAACAGGCTGTGACTGGTGATAATGATGGTCCTTGTGCTCCTAATCTTATGCTTATTTGGGCCGCAGCTGCATTAGAAATCATCATTGGTACAAGGCTGGGGCTTACTCTCGCGGGACCTCGTTTATTTAATACATTCACATTATCAACAAGTGATTGTATGCCTCCGATTCCTGAACCAACATATACCCCTAAACGTTCGAGATCAACATGATCTAACTGTAATTGTGAATGTTCTAATGCTTGTTCGGCTGCTGCTAAGGCAAACTGACTAAAACGATCTAATCGTTTTGCTTCTTTTCTCCCCAATATTTCATCTGCATCGAAATCACGAACGATTCCAGCTATCTTTGTTTTATAATCAGCAGTATCAAAAGAATCAATGAGAGATATTCCCGAGTGTCCTTTAACTAGTTGATTCCAAAAGCTGTTTACATCATTTCCTAGTGGAGAAATAACTCCCATTCCAGTAATGACAACTCTTTTCATGATCATTCCCTCCTCGTTTTTATTAACTTTAGCTATTGTGTTATCCTATTACAAGTTGTTGTTTATCCTAGTATAATTAATACTATTTTAAAGGGAGATCTTAATGAAACCTGAAACAAGACTTCAAGCTTTATCAGAATTTCTAAAGAACCAACGTTCAAAAATTACTCCCCAAATGGTTGGTTTACCTGTAGGAACCCGCAGAAGAACACCAGGACTAAGAAGAGAAGAAGTGGCTCAACTAGCCGGTGTAAGTCTTACTTGGTATACATGGTTAGAACAAGGCAGAGATATAAAAGTATCTACTTCGGTATTAGATGCTATTTCTCGAGCATTACAATTAAATAACGATGAAAGGAGATATTTGTATGCTCTAGCGTTAGAGGAAGGAGTGAAACAACCCTTTATAAATGAGAAGGAGAAGGAAATCAGTCCAGCTTTAGTAAAAATGTTGCAGGAACTTCGTTATTGCCCAACGATTATATCAGATAGAAGAAGTCAGATTGTTGGGTGGAATCAAGCAGCAGCTAATGTATTTTTGGATTTTGAACAAATCAACCCGGCAGAAAGGAATATAATACGCTTACTATTCGCAAGAAAGGAATTTAAAAGTTTAGCTGTGAATTGGGAGCATTTTGTTAGAGGATATATCGCAATATTTAGAACGTATTATGGACAGTATGTGGCTGATGACTGGTATGAGCAATTTATACAAGAAATGGAACAGGCATATCCTGAGTTTCGTAAAATTTGGAATGAAAATGAGATAAGCTCTGCTCCTGAAGTATTAATTGAGTTTCGTCATGCTAAGGTAGGTAAAATGTTGTTTAATCTTACTTCATTACAAGTGCATGGGGATACTGATTTAAGATGCAGCGTCTATACCCCAGTTGAGGATACTGAAACTGAGCTTAAGTTAAAACGTTTAATTGAAGGCTAGCTATGATAAATTACTGATGTGCATAAATGACAATGTTCTTTTGAATAGCCAAGGTTAGCTATCGTTTGGAGAGTAGAAGTTATTCAAGTAATACTTTCTTTACTTTGTTTAGACTGTAAATAAAACAACAACAACTGGGATATAGTTCCCATTCGTTTTTGTATTTGGGTGAAGTTGTTGTGTACATTTAATATAAAAAAGATCCTATGCCACCAATGGCATGTTCTTTAGATTAGCCAAGGTTAGCTATACCCAATAGATACGAGAACAGGCTTGTTTTCGCGTTTCGCTTTTTCAAATGCTTCTTCTCCCCAAGGGAACCAGTCCACAGGGTTATGAGCATGTTGAAGTAAATAAGGAGACTTCTCAGCGATTAATCTATTGGGTTCACTTTTGTTTGGCATGGGATCACCTTCTTCCTATAATTAGTGTATATTTAACTTAACACATTTTTTCAAAAATAATCCCTATTTTATATAGCTGACTGTTCTTTAGTATTGTCTTAGGAATACGTATTACCCCCGAAGCAGTTAAAACCCCTAATATAACCAACACAGCCCCAATAACTTGAAATACCTTTATCGGTGTTCCAACGGCAAATGAAATAATCATCGTTACAACGGGAACAAGGTTGAAAAATAAAGATGTTTTTCCTGCCCCAATCTCCTTAATCCCCTGATTCCACCATAGGTAACCCAAAACACTTGTAAAGAAAGCCATAAAGGCAATTGCCCCCCCAAACTCCAATCGGGATGTTCGATAAAGAAACAGGTTTGGATGTAAATAAGGAAACTACTATTAAACTAATAGCACCGATAACCATCGTAATGGTAAGTGAAATGTGTGGCAACGCTCCTATTAGAGGTATATATAACAGTCCGTTCCTTTCATTAGAAGATAGCCACAACCTCATGTTTTTACGAGAGACCAATGTGAAGTAGACTCTCTTTCAAACCTATGTAGGACATCTTGGTCTTTCTACTTAATAACAGTGTTTGATAATAAATTAAAAAGACCTCATAAGGAGATCTTTTATCTACTAATAAAAGTTGATTTTTCCTTTAACACCTGTCTTTTTTGGGTGCTGATTATAAAACTTAGAACGGCAGCAATACTACAAGCATATGGAAGAGTAGAATATCCCCAATTCGATATCACGTAACCGCCAAGCATTGACCCGAGGGTAATACCAATATACAGAGCCGTATTATTCCATGCCATTACAATTCCCCGTTCTAAAGGATATTCAACAGCTAATCGAGCTTGATAAGATGTGAACCCTGCATATCCAACTAAAGCCCATATAAACATAAAGAAATACAACCAATCACCGGATGAGAAAAATACGCCTAGACAAAGGAGTATTAGGGCCAATACAATCAATGTATTTATAGAAATTTTTCTTTCCCCGAACTTATCAGTTAATTGTCCACTTGAAAGGCTTCCTAAAACCGCACCAATACCGTAAAAAGTTACAGATAATGCAATTTCTGCCGGTGAAAATCCATTATTAAAGTGTAGAGCTGCACCTAAATAAACATACAGGGTGTACATTGAAATGGCCCAAATGGCAGTAACACTTACGGAACCGAGTATTCTTATTAGATTTCCTTTTAGTAAATTTGTTGTTAATTCATTACTAGGAACAGACTTCCATGCTATAAAATTTACAAACATCAATAGAACTCCTAGTATGGCCATTACAATAAATACAGAACGCCAACCGAGAAAATGTTCCAACAATGTACCGAGTGGTGTTCCAGCCCAAAGGGCTGTTAAGTGACCAGAAACAACGATTGAAAGCCATGTTCCCCTTCGGCTTGGTGGTGCGATATCTCCAATAATAGCGTAAATTAAAGGGGTAATGGAAGCTACTGAGAACCCAGCTAAAATACGACTAACAATCAACCACAAGAAGGATGGGGCACAGGCCGTTAGGATATTAGAAGCAGCAAACAGTAATAACCCCCATGTAATAAAAGATCTTCTGCCTTTCTTATCTGAGAGCCATCCAAAGAATGGAGCTGAAATAGCATACGTAATTGCAAAGACCGTTACTATCCATCCAGCCGTAGCTGAACTAATTTTATATGCTTGTGAAATGAATGGTAATAATGGAGATACAACAAATAAATCAGTTCCCATTAAGAATAAGGTAATCCATCCGACACTTAAACTTAATCTTCCTTGTATCTTCATCACATTCCCCCTATAATGTTATATTTCATGTATATTCTCTAAGTATCCTCTATACAAATTTAGTTAACATAACCATGATAGGAACCATCAAGAGAGGAGTGTCCATATATACCAAGGGTTCTAGATATATCAAAATTAATCGTTTATGCACGATATCAAAAATAACATTAAGAAACGTGGATTTTATGCACACAACGCAACTTTTGAGCCATTGAAATATATTTTACTACATATAATCAGCTTTATTGTATAATATATTATACAAATGTTTGTTTATTAGTATTTTATTCATTATAATAATTAAAACATTAATGATTATTTTAATATATGTTTTCTCATGATATTGCAAAGGGTGGCTAAAATGCATTTAGAATCTGATAATCCAAAGCAAGTTGTTTTACAAGTTGGGGGAGTACTAAGAAAACTTCGTAAAGAAAAAAATTTAAATCTTGAAGAACTATCAGAATTATCAGGTGTAAGCAAGTTAACGCTGGGAAATATAGAACGAGGAGAAACAAACCCCACAATAGGAGTGTTATGGAAAATTTCAAAAAGTTTATCTATACCACTCATGGCTCTATTCTCAACTGAAAGTGATGTAAATCTATTTCGAGCTGGGGAAGGATTACGTATTGTTGGAGAAGAATCTAATTGGGCAATCGAACCAATTTTTCAAAATGTAAATAATAATATGGAAATGTACCGTGCTTATTTACAGCCAAATAGCTCCTATTATCCGGAAAAACATCATCATAACACAACAGAATTTGCAACTGTCATGTCTGGAACTATCACAATTAAAGTTAACAATGAATCATATAGCCTAAATCAATATGATTCAATTAGTTTTTCTACAAATGGTACACATTCGTACACCAATCATACTAACGATGTTGTTGTTCTTCATATTATATTGAAATACGCAATCTGAATTTTTTTCTTTGCTTATCCAAATACAAGGAATGCTCCGATCCATTAGGTGGATTGGGGCATTCCTTGTATTTATTTAAAATAGTTCTTTATTTGAGGATAGACAAAATCCAGTTGTTATACTATATTATACATTATTGAGCATTAAATATATTATAATATATAAAGATTGTTCAACTGCAAATGTTTTCTTTATTCATTATTCATCTTTACAGTAATTTATAATGAATAAACTACATTACATGATTTTTCAAATTCTAGGAGGAAACAGAATGAGTTCAATGGGTCAAGTAATTAAAAAGGAGAATAAGGGGCGTACATCAACAGTTGGAAAATATTCCGTTTTGATAATGATTGTTGGTATTGTATTTATAGCAGCTAACTTACGAGCCCCTTTGACCTCAGTAGGGCCAGTGGTTGGTTTTATTAAGGATGATATAAATATCTCAAATACAATGGCAGGAATGATTACCACACTGCCGTTATTAAGCTTTGCGTTATTTTCACCTATTGTTCCCAAGTTAGGGCAGAAATATGGGGTAGAACTAATTATTCTTGGCTCTATCGTCTTTTTGACAGTTGGTATTGCTATACGTTCCTTATCTGGAGTTGTTTCTTTATATATAGGTACTGCAATCCTTGGTTTGGCTATATCCGTTGGGAATGTATTGTTACCTGGACTAATTAAACGTGAATTTCCAAAACGTATAGGTCTAATGACTGGCGTGTATTCTATTTCTATGAACTTATTTGGAGCAATAGCTTCCGGTGTAAGTGTTCCCATTGCACTTGGATGGAGATTTGGCTGGAAGGGTGCATTAGGAATTTGGGGTGTTTTAAGCTTTATATCTATCTTTTTTTGGTTATTACAGATGAAACATAGTAACGTGAGAAGAGATACCGTTCATAAAGAGAAGGCTGACAGTCATGTAAACTTGTGGAGTTCGGCACTAGCGTGGCAGGTAACCTTATTTATGGGACTGCAATCCATGTTCTTTTATGTCCTAGTTGCTTGGCTGCCAGAAATCCTTAAGCAACAGGGATTAAATTCAAGTCAATCCGGCTTTATGCTTTCCGTTATGCTATTGGCTCTTCTTCCTTTTACTTTTATTGTCCCAGTCATAGCAGGACGCATGTCCGGTCAACGTTCGTTAGTGACTATTACAGCGATTTTATTTTTCATCGGGACGGTTGGGTTACTATACGGTAGTTCAAATTTAATTATTTTTTGGATCATTGCTTTAGGTATAGGAGGAGGCTTCGCATTCAGCCTATCCATGATGTTTTTCGGCTTACGTACAAGGAATGCGCAGCAGGCTGCAGAATTATCTGGCATGGCACAATCGGTTGGGTACTTGCTTGCAGCAATTGGTCCAACCCTTTTTGGATTTATACATGATGCCACTAATAGTTGGACTATTCCTCTTTTAATATTAGTCGGTGCATCAGTCTTACTCTTTATATTTGGTCTTAGTGCAGCTAAAGATCGATATATAGGCTCTACTAACTCACAAAACATATAACTGGGGATAAAAGAACGTTAGATATTTTTATAACCAGAGGATTAAACTTAAAAGCCTTCTTTATTTAAAAGGAGGCTTTTCTTTATTCACTCCTTATTTAAATAATCACCACTTTCGGAAGGAATATATATATACAGTCAATTCCTTTAACACTTTGCAATAATTTCTAATAATGAGTTCGTAAAAGTATACAGAGTTTTAATGGGTAATCTAAGAGACATGCCACCAATGGCAAGTCGAATAACCGATGCTGACCAGAACCGGCTTGTTTTCGCGTTTTGCTTTTTCGAAGGCTTCTTCTCCCCAAGGGTACCAGTCTACGGGGTTGTGAGCATGTTGAAGGAGATATGGTGACTTCTCAGCGATTAATCTATTGGGTTTACTGTTAGTGGGCATGGGATCACCTTCTTTCTTTTGTTTTAATTACATTTAGGCTACCACAATAATTATAAATAAATATAAAGCTTAGCCGATTTACTTAAAAGAGGGAGAAGGAAAATAATATAATGTTTAATTATGTTAATGAAGGAAGACACCGTCCTTTTCAGTTTTCTTTTCTTTTATTACAGGAGAATGGATACTTTTAGCTCTGTTAAATTTGATGTTGATCATTCCATAGTATTAAGGGGAACCCATTATTTATGGACGCCTCTTTAGTTCAATAAGAAAAATTACTGTCGAGTGTTACCTAACAATATATACTTTGGACTGAAAGGTTTTTAGCCATTCCAATGATAAACGATTTGCACAACGCCAGAGGAAAATGTTCTTGTATTTAGCATTTTTAAATTTATCCTCTGTTTTAAATCAATAAACAACGGTTTTCCTTCTCCCAAAACAACAGGGTGAATAGATAATCTAAATTCATCAACAAGCCCCAAATTTATAAAAGTTGTAATGAGACTCGCTCCACCATATAGCCAGATGTCTTTACCAGGCTTTTTCTTTAATTTATTTACTTCTTCAAGAATATTATCATTTATAAATATTGCTTGATTATCAATCTCATGTTGTGTTCTGGAAAAAACATATTTCTTTTTACTATGAACCAATTTCCAAATTTCCTTTTCCATATCAGGGTCTTCTTTTTTGGGGATATACTGTCCCCATAAATCGTAGCTTTTTCTACCATATAAAATAGTATCAATTTGATTTAAGAAACCAGTAAACCCCATATCAGGGTCCATAATACACCAATCAACTTCTCCATTTTTCCCTTCAATAAAACCATCTAGAGTAACTGCTAAATCTAAAATTATTCTTCTCTGTTTTAAGTTATTTGTCATAACTATTCATCCTTTTACATAAGAAGTTGGTAGAAATTCTTCTTCTATTCACACACCAGATGGATTAAGTTGCGTTTGTGGACAGAGTGAAGAACAATATCCTAAAATGAAAGTGCCCACTACTCTTTGCAGCTCGATTAGCAGGAACACTCTTTATCTTCACTTGGTTAAATGAAAGCTCTGTTCGATTAAGTTATAGATTTCGCTTTCTGGATCTGTCCGTTCTAAAACAATTGAAATCCAATGTTCCTTATCCATATGATATCCAGGTAAGATATTTTCCCCATTTCTTAAGCCATCACTTATGTCAGGGGGGCATTTTAAATTCAGAATATCTATTTCGCCATGTCCTTCCAAGCCTAATTTTTCTGGGAGAACATTCATGATAAGACCATACCATTTTTTGTTTGATGTATGTCTCAAAGAAGCATAGTTTGGGTATTCCTCCCACGGATAATCAGGCGATGAACCGTACTTTTCTTTGACGTGTTTAAAGATATCTTCTCTTGTTAACATACTTCAATCATCCCTCCAACTACTTACGGTTAATTTCTTCTCTCTAATGTCACTTTTGAAAAAATCACGGGATTTGTAGTCTACGATTCTTGGCTTGTCTATTTGGTTACTTTAATAGACATGGCACCAATGACAAGTCGAATAGCTGATGCTGACCAGAACCAGCTTGTTTTCACGTTTTGCTTTTTCAAATGCTTTCTTTCTTCACCAAGGGAACCAATCAATAATTATTTCATAAAGTGCGGACTGCAAAATTACTTGTTTGGTTATTCTAACGAAAATGGCACTCTTGAAGGTAAATGTGTTTGAGTTTGAAATGTTATTTTAACATTATGTTCAAACCTTTTAATCGTTTTCAATAACTCTGTAATCACAATATATATCTTTATCTTTTGGAAAGAAGCTGCTTTGAACAAAAGTAAGGATAGCCAAAGATGATGAGTGGAGCTGCTAATGCAAGTAGTAACCAAGAACCTGATTGAGTGTCTTTGATGACTCCTATGAATATACAAGTACCGATGAGAAGGTACAATAAAACACCAAAAAACCAATACATACCTTGTTCCTCTTTTCTCTATAAGGTTTCTTTATTCTTTAATGGGTCATTTTGTAGAGCCCTTCTGCTTTACTTCTTTGAGGATTTTGGACCGTTTTTCAAATGTTTTTTCAGCTCTGATTCATATATTTTAATTTTAAAATTGAATATAGAAAACGTACATAAGGGCATATCCTTATGTACGTTGAGGCACATCTTGCATACTAGATAAGTCCGCATCTTGTTGGGTTTTCCTTCTTGCCTTGCTGGGTGATAAATGAAATGCCTGACGGCTCTTATGATAAGATGACAAATATGACCGGATTGTCCCTATTTTTATTGTGAATCCTTTGTGATTATACTGTCAAAGGAAAGGAAGTGATGCAATATGTTTCGAAGAAAACCTTTTGATAAAAACTACTTTTCACGAGATAGGCGGGCATTAAATATGCTTGCTCTCAGAGTACCAGGCTTAGCTTTTATTCTCATGATCTATATAGCCTCTATCGTGCTGCAGTTTGTTTCTGGGAGCTGGTCTATTTTATTGCTTCATGTGTTTACAATATTAATCGCTATTTTTACTCTGCTGCATTGGCACTCATATCGATGGGTTAAGAATAAGGTCATTCTATATTTTGTACTGCAAGGTTTGATTACTTATGCACTTGCTAATGTCATGACGGGCTTCTTAATGCTGGTCATCATTGGCCTTTATGCATTTTTGATTGGGCAGATTATAGGAATGGCAGATAGAAGAAGAGCGTTCCTCATTGTATATCTATTACTTCTGATATCAGCCAATGCGATATATCAGATTCACAAAGGCGAGTTTTTGCATTTTCTTGTTATCGCTGTACCTATCATGGTTGTCATTATCACTTATGCTGCCACATTTTTTGCGCAAGTTGATGAAAAAATAAAAGCGCAGCTGACTCTTGAAAGGCTGGAGCTTGCTCATCAACAAGTAGAACAGCTGACGTTGCAAAACGAAAGACAGCGTATGGCTCGGGATTTACATGACACCCTTGCACAAGGATTGGTTAGTTTAAATATGCAGTTGGATGCTATTAATGTTCATATATCGAAAGGTAACACAGATAGGGCAAAAGAAATCATTCAACAATCTATGAATAGAGTGAAAAGCACATTAGCTGATGCACGTTCAGCTATTGACAATCTTCGCAGCAAATCAGAAGAAATCGATTCTTTAAAAGAAAGAATTACCTTACAAATGGATCATTTTAAAGATGCAACAGGTCTGTCTTGTTTTTTAGACTACAGATTAACTCAATTGCCTGATGTTCGTACTGCTGAAAATTGTTATTACATCATAGGAGAATGTCTTACAAATGCAGCAAAACATGCTGAAGCAGAATCCATATGGGTATCAGTTTGGGATGAGAAAGAAAACATCCATTTAACCGTCAGAGACAATGGAAAAGGATTTGATGTTGAAAGAGGCAGGAAAAAGAGAGGTCATTATGGACTTCTTGGTATACAAGAACGCGTCAGAGCAATGAAAGGCCAATTCGATATAAAGAGTACAAAAACAATAGGCACACAAATCGAGATAATTTTGTCAAATCAGGGAGAGATTGAAGATGAATAAGGTTTTAATCGTTGATGATCATCTGGTTGTGAGAGAAGGTCTCAAGCTGTTAATTGAGACGAATGATAATTACACAATAATCGGAGAGGCGGAAAATGGAAAAAAGGCGGTCCATCTTACAGATGAATTAAAGCCAGATATCATTCTTATGGATTTATACATGCCAAAAATGAGTGGGTTAGAAGCGATTAAACAGATAAAAGAAAAACACAACATACCCATTATTATTTTGACTACTTATAATGAAGATCACTTGATGATTGAGGGAATTGAATTAGGGGCGAAAGGATATCTGTTGAAGGATACGAGCTCAGAAACCCTATTTCATACAATGGATGCAGCATTAAGAGGAGAAGTGCTGCTGCAGCCTGATATTCTTAAACGTTTTCAAGAAATTCAATTTGAAAGAATGAAGAAACCAAGCAGCGATACTCAGTTAACGGAAAAGGAAATAGTTGTTCTAAAGGCGATTGCAAAAGGTCTCAAAAGCAAAGCGATAGCCTTTGATTTAGGAATCTCAGAGAGAACTGTGAAGTCAAGACTAACGTCCATTTATAATAAATTGGGAGCGGATTCTAGAACGGAAGCAGTTACAATTGCCATGCAGAGAGGTATTTTAACTTTAGATTTATAACACAGGTTATTTAAAAGTTGCCCAAACGTACATGCCCGCATGTACGTTTTTTTCATTTCCTTATGAACTACAATTAGGGGGAATGTTATCAAGCAATGTGTTGAAAGGAGATTATGATGTCAAGAATGTTATATAAATTAGGCGGGTGGGTCGCTCGCCATCGCATTAAAGTACTATGTGCGTGGATCGTTGTGTTGATTGCAGCGATAGGGGCAGCCGGCATATTAAAACCCAGTTTTTCTGAGGATATGTCAATACCAGACACGCCTTCGGAAAAAGCAATGAAGGTGATCAATAAAGAATTTCCTCATGGTCCTGATAAAGGGAGCATACGGGTCATATTCGGTGCTAACGATGGGGAGAAACTTACTGCAAAATCAGCAAAAAAAGCAATAGAGAATACATTAAAGGAAATGAATAAAGACGATTCCATTGATTCGATTGCAAGTCCTTTTCATGCAGGAACGATCGCAAAAGATGGGACAGTAGCTTATGCTGATATCAAATACAAATCATCAGCAGATGATATAAAAGATTACTCTATTAAACATGTGAAAGATAGTTTGTCCATTGCTGATGATGAAGGATTACAAACGGAGTTAAGTGGAGATATACCAGGAGCCGAGATGGAGATAGGCGGTGTATCAGAGATAGTCGGTATTGTCTTGGCTTTTGTTGTTCTAGCTATTACATTTGGATCTTTATTAATAGCAGGCTTACCGATTTTAACTGCACTTATTGGTTTAGGTGTAAGCATTGGGCTGACTTTGATTGGAACACAAGTGTTTGATATTGCCTCCGTCAGTCTTTCATTAGCCGGAATGATTGGCCTCGCAGTTGGTATTGATTATGCCTTGTTTATTTTTTCGAAACACCGCCAGTTTTTAGGTGAAGGTATACAAAAAAATGAATCAATTGCGAGAGCTACGGGAACAGCTGGGAGTGCTGTCGTTTTTGCCGGGCTCACAGTTATTGTCGCACTTTGCGGATTGACTGTCGTTAATATTCCTTTTATGTCTGCAATGGGGCTAACAGCAGGGCTCAGTGTGCTCATGGCTGTATTAGCTTCAATTACATTAGTGCCTGCCGTTTTATCAATAGCAGGGAAACGCATGATTCCGAAAGCAAACAAGAAAAAAGAAATACAAAGCGCTGAAACAAATTTCTGGGGACGCTTTGTCACAAAGTACCCTATTCTTCTAAGTGTATTTAGTATTCTCATCTTGCTAGTCATTAGTATCCCATCTATGCATTTGGAGCTAGGTTTACCTGATGCAGGAATGAAAGCTAAGGATAATCCCGAGCGCCGAGCTTATGACTTGCTTGCCGAAGGGTTTGGAGAAGGATTTAATGGCAAATTAACGATAGTGGCGGATGCCACAAGTGTTACAGAAAATAAGACTGATGCATTCGCAGATGCAGTAAAAGAAATTAAGGATTTAGACCATGTAGCAAGTGTTACTCCTGCAATGCCTAATGCAAAAGGCAATTTTGCTATTATTACGGTTGTTCCTACAACAGGTCCAAACGATAAAGCTACTAAGGATTTGGTACAAGATGTGCGCAGCTTAGCAGATCAAAACGGGGTAGATTTGCTCGTAACTGGATCCACGGCAGTGAATATAGATATTTCAGATCGCCTTAATGATGCAATACCAGTATTTGCTTTACTCATTGTTGGTTTTGCGTTTATATTACTGACAATCGTATTCCGTTCGCTGCTAGTACCTCTTGTTGCTGTAGCAGGTTTCATATTAACAATGACAGCAACTCTTGGGATTTGTGTATTTGTGTTACAGGATGGAAACTTAATTGACTTGTTCAATATACCTGAAAAAGGGCCGATACTCGCGTTTTTGCCTATTTTAACGATTGGTATTCTTTTTGGCTTAGCGATGGATTATCAAGTATTCCTTGTAAGCAGAATGCGTGAAGAATATGTAAAAACAAAGAATCCAGTACAAGCGATTCAAGCTGGATTAAAACACAGTGGACCTGTTGTCACCGCAGCCGGACTAATCATGATATTCGTCTTTGCAGGGTTTATCTTTGCTGGTGAAGCTTCTATCAAAGCAAATGGATTAGCTCTTTCCTTTGGTGTATTATTTGACGCATTTATTGTAAGAATGACACTCATTCCAAGTATTATGAAGTTGATGGGGAATGCAGCTTGGTATTTACCAAAGTGGTTAGACAAAATCATTCCGAATGTAGATATAGAGGGTCATCAACTAACAAAGGAGATACAGCCCGAGATAGAGAATGAACAAAAACACCGAATCAGTATGTAGCAATATAGGCTCGCTCTAATAACATGTAAGGATGTAGCTCCTCTTTTTTTAAAGGGAATACAACTAATGGCAAAGTATTAGAGGTTAAATTTTATGGGCAATAAACAACAAAAGAAGAATATATAGAACGAGAGAAATAAAATTTATTTAAGAGTGGACTGAAAGGTCTACTCTTTTTTCATTCCGTCATCTGAATGAAGAAATGGTTATTCAATCAAACATGGCACCAATGACATGTTGAATAGCCGATGCTGACAAGAACCGGCTTGTTTTCACGTTTTGCTTTTTTGAAGGCTTCTTCTCATCAGGGGTACCAGTCTACAGGGTTGTGGGCGTACTGGAGTAAGTATGGAGACTAATCTGTTGGGTTTATTGTTAGTGGATATGGGATCACCTTCTTTCTAAGTTTCTTATTCATTAATGCAACACGTGTAGTGAAATGAATTTGTCTCTTTAACCTATTTATCTGAGGGTTTAAAGAACTGAATTTGAAAAAACTCGTCGGCTTTTTAAGCTTTATTGTCTTGATTTTTCTTATATAAATCTGCTACTTGCTTGGTCTTGTTTTTTAACTCCACAGCCAATTACCCTATTCTTCCTTAAATGTAATGTAGTACGATATGAGCGTAAGGATAAATGTATAGCTATACGAACTTGGCATTAAATACAGGTTATTTCAGAGGTCGCTTTTTGAAGTTATTTTCATGAGGAGAGATGAAGTATGTTATATCTAATTGGTGGTTCTTCAAGGAGTGGGAAGACAACTACAGCAAAGAGAATGTTAGCAGAAACAAAAATTCCTTATTTCTCGTTAGACTACTTAATGATGGGAATTGCGAATGGAGTACCAGAAATGGACATTAATCCGACTGATGGTGATTTTAAAAATGGACAACGACTCTGGAAAATAATTAATCCTTTGATGACGGCTATGGTTGAGAACAAAATAGATTACATAATAGAAGGTGTACAATTAATCCCTAGTCACGTTTCACAGTTTGAGCAATACTATTTAGGGAATGTTAAGACCTGTTTTATAGGAATAGCAGAAATAAACATAGAAAATAACATAGATAAAATGAAATTTCACTCCAGTATGACAGAAAATGACGGATTGAGAAATCTAGATCATTTTCAGATCAAATCAGAATTAGAGAGGATCAAAACAGATAGTATTCGAATAAAAGAGGAATGCCAAAAATATAATCTTCAATACTTCGAAAGCTCTTTAAATTTTAATGAAACTATAGAAACAATAATAGCTTATCTCACTTAACTATGGGATGTAGTAAAGTAAATTGACTGCATGTGGAAAGGTTAGCGTGTTATTTTTAAAAAAAGAGCTCAATGAGAGCTCTTTTTTTAAAACGAAATTCACTTTTTCTTTTTTTCGGGAACCATTAAAGTAATGACCAAAAAAACAACTATACAAATTAAAAACTGAATAAGTCTATTTAGAAACCAATAGTTAGTAAAGTCAATTTCATTTGTAACCTGGATGGTAGCATAAACTGTAAATAAAATCAGTATGAATTTTAATGTTTCTCTGTTCAAATCAATCAACACTTTCTACAATATATCCAAATTTAATGGTAAGCACATGCTTTCACTGAAAATGTTATCTAGTATTTGAATAAGTGGTAGATCTTATCTAAATTGCAACAATGAGAAAAGTTGTTATTAGGCTCAGAACCATTAAAATTTGAAACTATCACCCGACAAACAACTATTAGAAAAAGACAGATCAAAACCAAACTTACACGGTATTTTCATTTAACGTAACCGTTACTACTCTTGAGATAAATAATTGAAATCCGTTTCTTTACATTCAGGGAGTTCTTTGTCAATTTTTAAGGTGAACAATAACTCTTGAACATATTCACGTATAGCGAGCATATCAAATGGGAAATCGAAATCAAATTCCTCTGTAACAGCTAAAGTGTCCATTACATATGAACAATTATGTTTCATACCCAATAGATCATCATTAAAACGTAGCACATCTTGATATGATGAATCAGGTAGCTCAAAGTGAGAAATCAAATAAACATTAATTTTGTTACCTTCTTCAGAGTCTGGCAATCTTTCATCAACGTATAATAAAAAAGCACATCTCTCATCATCGTTTCATTCTACCTGAAAGAATTCAAAATCTCTTAATCTCAATAAACGTTTAAATCTCGTATGTAAAGTTCTCATTTTCAATATCTCCGTTTTTATTTTTAAGCTGTTACTAACGGTTTCCATTGAAACATAGAAGGGGTATAATACGCAATTTCCCATTAAAAGCTTTATTTTGAGTCATGTTTCCGAACGAAAGGTCTTTCCTATTTCTTTTCCTAAACCAAAATAGTGTCTGAAATTATAAATAAGTGGACTCCATTTTGAAGGGTCAATGTGGTTGTCGTTCAATATGATCTTTTCCTCGGCATGGAAATGTAAAGCTTGTGTTTCCACAATCGCAAATGATGGTTCGTAATCTGGTATCCGAATATGCTTCACTTCTGCTTCTATTTGGATAGGGCATTCTTTAATTCGTGTTGGTGCTACTGTCATTGATGGTAAAGGTGTTAACCCTGCCGCTTCGTATTTCTCTTTTTTGTACCTAAACCCTAGCTGTTTCTTCAAAGGCGGGATATTCTTTTTTCCGCTAAAAGACGATATTTTTTCAACGTTTCTCCATAAATCCGGGCTGGGCAAGTTAATGACACATTCTTTGTGACTACTTAAATTTTCAATCGCTTTTCCTCCTAAGCCTACTCCCAGAACAATATAGTTTCCAAGCGCCCATGAGGAAGACATCGGACTGATATTGGTGGTTCCATCTTCATTCAAAGTGGAAAGAAGGAATGTGGACGTGCCATAGTACATAATGTTTGGTTTGATTTCTTTAAAATGAAGAGTGTCTTGTTTTTCACTGTTCAACGATTATGCCTCCTAATCATTATTTATTCATATTGTAAAGGTTTAACATTTCAACTATCATCGAAATATGAATGTAAGGAGGAGAATGATGAATCCTAATATTGCAAAGGTTGCTTTGTTACTATCTGACCCCACGCGTTCTTCTATTCTTTTGAGCCTTATGGATGGAAGAATACACCCTGCTGGAGAGCTTGCATATTTCGCTAAAATCAAGCCTCAAACTGCCAGCTTTCACCTGCATAAATTACTTGAAGCACAGCTCATCAGTGTAGAGAAGCATGGAAGACATCGATATTATAAATTGGCAAACGCCGATGCTGCAAAAGTGATAGAACAATTGCTTAGTATTTCGCCTGTTTCAAAAGTGAAGTCTTTCAATGATTCAAAAGAAAAAAGTGATTTACACTTTGCCCGTACCTGTTATGATCATCTGGCCGGTTATATCGGCGTGCAAGTGACATATTCATTAGTCGAGCAAGGCTTCTTACGAAAAGTGGATTTACAATATGAGGTGACTTCAGAAGGCTCTTTATTTTTAAAAGATTTTGGAGTCGACGAAGAAAAACAAAGAAATAAGAGGAGAGCTTTTGCGCCTTGCTGTTTAGATTGGAGCGAGCGGCAGCATCACTTAGCGGGAGCTTTGGGACATGCATTATTAGACAGGATGCTAGAACAACAATGGATTGTGCGTATGCCTAAAACTAGAGCTATTAAGGTTACACAAAGCGGAAAAGCTGCATTTGAGAAATACTTTAAGTTGAGTATCTAAGATTTGAATAGAAAATGTCACCGCTGAAGGGTCAAACAATAAAAACATGAGCAACCCACTTATTTTTTTGCAGACAAATAAAAAGCAGGGTTTGAAACCTGCTTTTCCCATGCAAATCAATTTTACATATGTCTAATAAATGCTTTTCTCCCTGAGCCAAACGTTTCTTCCTGCATTCCCAAAACAAATGTGTAGAAGCGGATTGTCTCCTGAATGCTTTTCACCGTTAAAACCAAATGATCAAGTCGTTTTATCATTCATGATCCCTCCTGCAAAGTAAACATCCCACTAAACGATTATTAATCCGCCTAGCTGCTTTCGTATCAGATGAGACCAACTAAAGGAAGATACTAACGGCAGAATAAATAAGCAGCAAACACATGATGACTCGAAATGCCTTATCATGTTTTTCAAAAAGCTTTTTAAAAACAAAGCCGAACCCTGACCAAAGCAGCAGGGCGAACCAGCCCAGAAAAATGGCCAATGAGAGATAAAAAATAATTGATGTCATTGAATGCTGAAACGGCAGTATAAAAGCACTCATTAATGTTAAGAAGAACAAAATGCTTTTCATATTGATGATCTGGAAGATGAAACCGGATAAAAAAGAAGAGTGCGTATCCTCGGAATCCTTCTTTGAGCCTTTGGCGAAACCGATCTGCCAGGCCAAATAGAGCAAATAGACTGCACCAGCTATTTTGAAGTAGGGCTCAACAAGAGGAATCCAATTGTACAAACCTATTGTAAATATACCGCTGAGAATCCCGAGCGCTGCAAAACCCGATAAGATGCCGCTATTGAAACGCCACGAACCTATAAAGCCAAACCTTCGCGCTTCATTCATCATTAAAATGTTACTTGGGCCGGGCGTAATGGATGTCAAAATCACATACGAAAGAAAAGCTATGATACTCATTGAATCACCTTCATTTGCTAAGTCATATTGGGCAGTTTTTATTGTATGATAGTGATATCTATAAATAAAATTGAAATATAAAAAAGTATTATCATTTTTTTCGATAGAGGGGGAAAACGTATGGAGATCAGACATCTTGTCACGTTCCAGGCCATTGTAGAAATGGGAAGTTACACGGGAGCTGCTGCTAAGCTGGGTTATACGCAATCCACGATCACCACTCATATCCAAGCGCTTGAGCAGGAAATCGGCGGGGCTTTATTTTCGTATGAAAAAAGAAATCTAAAGCTGACTCATTTAGGCAGAGAGTTAATCCCTTTGGCAGAAGATTTACTTTCTGCCCACGACCAGATCAAGAATATGAAGAGTGTCCATGAAATCAAGGGAGTATTAAAGGTAGCCGCACCTGAGTCTTTAACCATTTCCAGACTAGGGCCGATCATAAGGGAATTTTCACTGACATATCCTCATGTGAAAATCATCTTAAGCAACGGGACATGCGGGGAAAACCAGGTAGATTTATTGAGCGGACGGGTCGATATCGCGTTAATGGTCTATCCGGAAATTAATATTGAAAAATGCATTCATCACACGTTAACCGAGGAGAAGATTGTCCTTGTGGGCAGTCATGACGGACCGGACCATTTTGATGACTATAAACAAGAAAATAGCAGTCATTTCTTTATCACTAATGAAGAGGGTTGCAGTTATCGGACCATGTTTGAAACATATCTAGTGAAGCATGGCATTCGCAGCTTTCAAACAATGGAGCTGTGGAGTATCGAGGCGATTAAACAAACGGTTATAAGCGGACTTGGATTTTCTGTACTGCCTTATGTGACAGTGAAAGAAGAAGTGGAGGCGGGTAAGCTGAAAATCCTTCATCATGCTGAAAGCTTTGAGCCGCTTTACTCTCATATGCTAATCAAAAAGAAAAAATGGCAGCTGCCCGCCGCAGAGGCGTTTGCGAAGCTTGTTTTACATTCGATTCGTGAGGCGGAGTGCTGAAATCAATGACAAAAGGAGTGAGCGTTACACTCACTCCTTTTTTATTTAAACAGCAGCTGCGAGCTTTGGTTTTACAAATTTCATAAAAATCCCTCTGACTAATGGACCCATAATCAGCAATTGCAAGGGGTAGGCTAAAATAAAGTTTTTCAGAACGATCATAAGGTACGCACTGAATAGGCTGTTCTCGTTAAGTCCATTCGATAAAGTTGCCGTGATTAATCCGAAAACAGACATACAAAGTACCATACCAACCACCATACAAGTCGACATGGCAAGGATGACATATAATTTCTTAGACTTGTCGAACGGCATTTTGAATGTCATTTTTCTTGCGAGCGGTCCGACTAACAGTAAATCTAACAGTAACGCTACAATGAATCCTATGATCATCTCAAAAGCTGTAACCCATGAAAAATCATGTATGGCTCCGTTGATCACTGCATTGTAAATCGACATGACGCAGACCATCCCAAAGCACATCATCACGCCGAAGATAAGGCCTTCTTTTTTATTTGCTGGCATACAATCAATCCTTCTCTCCATAATCGGTGATTAGTATACCAATGAATCACACATGCTCATAAGTGACAAATTTGTGAACAATTTATTGTCCGGAAACGTCTCCTTTTGTCATCAGCACATGCGGAATGCCATCCAATATAAATTCTTCTGATGCTGTCTGATAGCCGAGCTTTTCATAAAAGCCTGCTGCCTGTGTCTGACCGTAAAGTTTACATGTAACAATCCTTTTTTCTTTCACAATACGCTCTAACTCATCGACAATCACTTTCCCCAAGCCGAATTTGCGATAGGGCTTCAGAATACAGATTCTTTCCAGTTTCCCCGCGTGATCAACGATACGCACACGCGCTGTGCCAACCGGCTGCTGTTCATGGTAAACCAGAATATGCTGGCAATCTCCATGGAGTGTATCGAACTCATCGAACTCGTCGGAAACTGGACAGCCTTGTTCCTCAACAAATACTGTCTTTCTGATGGCAAACGCTGTATGTAAATCATGTTCTGTCGTTATTCTCTTCACATTCATGATTGATCCTCCTCTTTATCAGAAAAATGGCTGATGACATACTGTTTAAAGGTCTCTGCCACCGGGGATAAAAATCTGCCTTCTATCCAGGCGATTCCTATGACGCGCTGACATTCCGGCCAGCTGACACGAATTTTTTTGATTTTGCTTTGGTCTAACCCTTTCAGATCGGGCAGAATGGATATGCCAAGACCGGCTGCCACAAAACCTGCTGCGGTGGCTGCTTCTTCACCCTCAAACATAATGTTCGGTTGAATGTCCGCTTTCTCAAACAATTCATCAACCGTCATGCGCAGCGCATATCCTTTTTTCAATAAAATGAAACGCTCATCCGCAACTTCAGTCAGTGAAATGCTTTCGCGATGAGATAACGGATGGTTGTTTGGCACAAATACAAACAGTTCTTCGCTCCATAATTGTATCCATCGGATCAGCTTTTCAGGCTTGATGGAGGCAAGGAGACAGAGATCCAGATCTCCGGATTTTAATCGTTCAAGCAGCCAATATGAATGGTTTTGCTTCAGCTGGAAGGTAATGTCGGGATATTTCTGCTGAAAGCTGCCGATTAAATCGGGAACCAGCGTAGTTCCTAATGTATGTAAAAAACCGAGAGACACTTCACCTTGGTCAGGCTGCAACAAAGCCTGGATTTCTTCTTTCCCTTCGGTATATTCCTTCATCATGGCATGGACGTGTCTTAAAAATATTTCTCCGTATTTGTTTAGTTTAATCGAACGTCCTTGCCTGTCGAATAGCGGGACGCCTACATGGTTTTCGAGTCTGGCGATTGAGCGTGAAAGCGCAGGCTGTGTGATCGACAGGCTATGTGCCGCCTTCGTGACGTGCTGCATCCGGGCCAGTGTTTGAAAATATTCAAGTTGTTCCCATTCCAATCGTCATCACCTCACATATTACATATAAGCATGAAATGGATATTTATTATGCATTATACAACATATATTCACAGTGCTAAGATAAATGTATAAACAGACTCGAGGATGTTTGAAATCGCAAAAAATAAAGGATGGATGTTTATGGAGTGCAGTATTCAACAAAATGGTGAGGGGCAGATAAAGTCCCCATGACATACATTCAAAAAGGCACACCGGTTTTTCGGAAAATTACGTTTGCTTTCTTTGCCGCAGGTTTTAATACATTTGCCATTCTGTATTGTGTACAGCCGCTCATGGAGGAGTTCACGCGGGAATTTCATGTGACACCTACAACAGCGAGTCTCTCTTTATCTGTTACAACGATGCTCTTAGCTGTCAGCATGCTTGTTTTCGGTTCGTTGTCAGAGGTATGGGGACGTAAGCCGATTATGGCTGTATCCATGCTGGCCGCATCCGTTCTCTGTCTGGCATCGGCCTTCAGCCCGAATTTTCATACGCTGCTCGTATTGAGAACCATTCAAGGGATTGCGCTCGCTGGTCTCCCATCGATTGCGATGGCTTATCTTGGAGAAGAAATTGAACCTGGGAGCCTTGGGTCGGCGATGGGGCTGTATATCAGCGGAAACGCGATCGGCGCCGTTTTTGGAAGGATTGTTTCAGGGCTCTTGAGTGAGTACTTTACTTGGCATATAGCGATGGGGTCAATTGGTGTGATTAGTTTGATAGCGAGTATGATATTTTTTGTGAATTTGCCTCAATCGACGCATTTTACGCCGAGAAAACTTGAGATCGGGCAGTTGGGAATGTCTTTAATCAGTCACTTGAAGGACCGGAAACTGTTAAGCTTGTTCCTCATTGGTTTTTTGCTTCTCGGAAGCAATGTTGCATTGTTCAACTACATTGCGTATGTGCTGTTAGCGCCGCCGTATTCCTTTAACAAAGCGATTGTCAGCTGGATATTTATTGTGATGATTGTCGGGATTTTCAGCTCGTCTTTTATTGGAAGAATGGTCGATCAATACGGGTATCATAGAATACTGATGATGAATATTTTTATCGTTACTGCAGGTGCATTATTAACGTTAAACGGCGTATTAGCAGTAAAAATTTTCGGGATTGCCCTTTTTACCTTTGGATTCTTTGGAGGGCATTCAGTCGCCAGCAGCTGGGTTGGGCGGAGGGCCCTGCACAACAAAGCGCAGGCCTCATCGCTTTATTTGTTCTTTTATTACGCAGGTTCAAGTATCTGCGGAACAGTCGGCGGCGTGTTTTGGTCTGCTTTTCAATGGCTGGGTGTCGTCGGAATGATCACGTTCATGCTGCTGTTTGCTTTCGTGCTGTCGGTATTTCTGGCAAGGAGTGAAAAGGTGTCGGGCAGCGCGCTATGACTGATTTTAAATGTCCTGATATGAATTGTTTTTATTTTTTGTGACACGAAAGAATGCCTATCTTTTTCTGGACTGAAGATAGGTATTCTTCATATATGAGCAAGGGCCAAACTTCTGCCTTGAATATATTCTGTCATTTCCTCTATTGATAGTCCAGTTATTCTTAAGCATTTCATAAGCGTGATCGTTTCGATGTCTTTTTGAAAATAAACACGTATTAATGTAGCTTATAGTGCTTAGACATTCTGAAACAAGACGGGCTGCATGTGATCTGCTGTGTTCTTTTCCTGCATATCATGATTCATGAAGGTGAATAGGAAAGGGTGAATTCAATTGAATCCATACAACAGCAGAATGGCACCTTATTGGATTTATCATGGTGGAGAATCAACGCTTTACCAGTATCCATATGGATATAGGCAGCCCGTTTTCTCGCGCGCTATTATTACTTCAGCGCGGGGTGATGTGACGGGAGATGGAGTCGCTGATGAAATCTTCCTTACTGGCAATCAAACGTCAGGCAGTCCGCTATGGAGAAATATCACTTTGGTGATACGTGACGGCAAGACACATCAGGAACGGCAAATTCAGCTTCATAACAATATCGGGTACAATCCTTCACTATTTCTGGCTGATGTGACAGGCGATAAGACTGAAGATGTGGCTGTTGTAATTGATACCGGGGGAAGCGGAGGCTCTATATATGCGTATGTGTTTTCTTATATGAACCGGCAGTTCAGGCAGATTTTCAATTCTGATTCGTTTAATGATGAATTCAAGTACAGTGTGAGCTATCAAAATCAATATAAAGCGAGCGTGATCAGTCAACGCCAGCATGACCAATATATACTGGATCTTACTTACAAAGGCAGAGACTATTTGAATGAGATTTATACGAATCAGGGTGTTTTAAAAGCGCCGATAGAAGGCTGGGTGAATCCTTTATCCGGCTTGTATCCGGTTGATTTCAACAGAGACGGCGTATACGAATTGCTGGCGTATCAGCGGATCGCCGGAAGGTATAACGCCGACTCGTTGGGATATGTTCAAACCGTTTTGAAGTGGAACGGGCGAAATTTTGATGTTGACCGGCAGAATGTATCGATTGTTGGCGGTGCCGCAACTTGAGCAGAGAGAATGTGTTAGTGGCAAAGACTCACGCTATAGGTGTTCTGCAACGACGGTCAGATAATAAGATAAACCGGTTTGCTGCTCTTCTAACATTTCTCGATGAAAATCATCCTGCATAAAATCGCGTTTGCTTTACGTAATCTTCTTTGCTGGTCGGATGTCTGTTTTGATTCAGGAACGTAATATGGTTCATGACATGCTCTTGTCCGGCAGGGTCATGATACGTCACACCGCTTCTTAAAAAATCAGGCTGGCGGCTCTTTTTTTATGATCAAAGAAAAGAGTGCTTTCACACAAGCACTCTTTACTCCAACTTAATTCTTTTCACATCCCCTAGCACAAACACGTAAAAAATCAGTCCGAGCAGCAATACAAAACCGGCAACCAGAAAGCTGACCGTAAAGGAACCTGTCACATCAAACAAATATCCCGTGAGTGAAGCGGCGATTATGCCTCCGAATAGGTTATTTGCCAGGTTTACCATGGAACTCAGCATGGAAACGGAGCCAATCGGGGCCAGTTCTGCGGAGATGGACCAGCCGACCGGAGCCGTTGCAGAAACGCCGGCGAGGCCGATTGAAATGCAGATAATCGCAACGGTGATATTATTCGTCAGAATGGAGCCTAAAAAGAAAAAGCCGAAGCTCATCCCTACAATAATTACGGTTCGATACACCTTGGTGTTGGAATAGCCTTTCTTGATAAGATAATCGACGAGCCAGCCGCCGACCACAATGCCGGAAATGGTAGAGATCAGCCACGGCACGGCGGTGAATAAACCGGATGACATGAGATCCATTCCGTATGTATGCTTAAAGAAAGTCGGAAGCCATGTAAGCAGCAGGTTGAATGTATAGCCGTACCCTGTAAATCCGATCATTAAGCCCCATACTTTACGATTAGTGAAAAGCTTTTTTAAAAGCGGACCCGTTTTGTAAGGGATTTGTTCTGTTGTGATTGTATTGTGTTTCTGAATATAGTTTAATTCGCTTTTGGAAATGCGTTTGTGCCGTTCGGGCTGCTCATAGTATTGCCAGAAAAAGATGGTAAACAGCACATTGATGCATCCGATCGTTAAAAAGGCGACCCGCCAGTCAAATGTTGTGACGAGAAAGGCGACCAGCGGCGCACCGATCACGTTTGAAAATTTGGCGGCAGAATCAAACAGCGAGTTCGCCAGACCCCGTTCGCTTGGGGGAAACCATAGAGCGGTTGCTTTGGAAGCGGCGGGGAACGCCGATGCGCTCGTCAGCCCAATGAGAAATCGGAACACATATAAGAGCAGTTTTCCTTGTAAAAAAGCGAGAATGATCGTTAAAAAGCTCCAAACCGTCATTCCGATTCTAGTGACCCAGGCCACGCCAAACCTGTCCAATAAACTTCCGACGGGCAGCTGCATCAGTGTATACGAATAGGTGTAAATCGAAAACACAATGCCGAGTTCAGTTGCTGTGAGGTGAAACGAATCTTGTATCGCCGGGGCAGCTACAGAAATGGCCACTCGATCAAAATAATTAAGAATGATAATGCCGCTCAGTAACGAAGATATGTACCACCTGGTATGCCCGGGCCGTTTCACGCGCTCTTGACTCATGATGAAAACCTCCTCTGTTATAGCATGATCTCCGGATGTAAATACCATTCAAATTTTAAATACCACACCTATCTTTTATGTAAACGAACAGCAGGAATTTGACTGGAAAAGCCTATTGCTTTAGAATGAAAGTAATAAAAATGAACACTCCAAAGGGGAGTAGCTTTCACAGTAAAGTCGTCATTACGGGACTAGGTGTCCTCGGCTTTGCTGGCAATTTGATTGTTAGCGAGACCTTTGCCAAATCTGATTTGGTGAAGGTCTTTTTGTTTCTGAACTTCACCAAATCGGTGGAGTTTTTTCATTTTTATCAAAAAAGGGAGAGGAGATTCACTATGTCTAAGCTGAAGAAATGGCTGAAACGTGAATTGGTGAAGAAGGGGCTGCCATTAGCGAAAGAGAAATTGATCCCGATCTTGAAAGAAAAAATGAAGAAGAAACGATAAGGGGGCAAACAATGAAGAAAATGGTTCTGACGGTTTTGGCCGGCGTGGGTCTTTTAGGGGCAGGCGGATGTGGAATACTGGATCAGGTGAATGACGGGCTGGATTATACAAATGAAGCGTCAGCTTATGTGGAAAAGGTGAAGACGTTTGCAGAGGAAGCGCCTGCATTGGCTGAGGAAGCTGTAAATGACACTGAGGCAAAAGAAAAACTAGAGACACAGCTTGAGTCTATTCAAAAGGCAGCAGCTGATTTTAATGAATTAACACCGCCTGATGCCGCAGCGGAGCTTCACAGCACCCTACAGGAGCATAACGACACATTGCAAAAAAGTGCGGAAGACGTCTTGCAGCAAGTGGAAGAAGGAAAGGTATCGCTTGAGGAATTGGAGCAATCCGAGTTGGTCCAAAACGCTAAGCAAATTACTGATGTGATGGGGCAAATTGAAAAGCTTGGCGAATAAGAAAAAGCATCCCGTGAGCGGGATGCTTTTTTATTATTCTGCAATCGCGTCTGTTAACACAGGAACGACTTGTTTTTTACGAGAAACAACGCCTTTAAGAAGGGCTGTGTTGTTTTCTAATGTGACGTTGAATGCTTTTTCCACTTTGTCCGCTTCGTTACCGATTGCAAGTGCAAGTGAATCGTTTTCTAAGATGTCTGTGATGACAAGAAGGAACAGATCAAGGTTCTTCTCAGCCACAACTTTAGAAATCACTGCTTCTAACTCAGCTTGGCGTTTTCTCACATCTTCAATATCCACTGTGTTGACTTGTGCAATTTCGACTTTTTTGCTGCCGAGTGTGAATTCTTTTGCATCAAGAGAAATTAGCTCTTCAACTGTTTTTTTGCTTAGGTCAGCGCCTGCTTTCAGCATGTTTAAGCCGTATTCTTCAGCATCTACGCCAGCGATTTCAGCAAGTTCTTTTGCTGCCGCTACGTCTTGGTCCGTGCAAGTTGGAGATTTGAATAACAGAGAGTCAGAAATGATAGCAGACAGCATAAGGCCGGCAATTTCTTTCTCGATTGTTACGTTATTTTCTTTGTACATTTTGTTTAAGATTGTAGCAGTACAGCCGACAGGCTCAGCACGATAGTAAAGCGGCTCAGCTGTTTCGAAGTTTGCGATTCGGTGGTGGTCGATGACTTCCAGAACCTGAACGTCTTCAATATCCTTGATGCTTTGCTGGCGTTCGTTGTGGTCAACAAGGATAACGCCGTTCACTTCGTTTGCAGCTGTTTCTACAAGACGAGGGCTTTCTTGTTTGAAGTAATCAAGTGCATATTGTGTTTCGCCGTTGACTTGTCCAAGTCTGACAGGCTCAGCGTTGAAACCGAGTTTGTTTTTTAAATCAGCGTAAGCAATAGCAGAGCAGATCGTATCTGTGTCTGGATTTTGGTGTCCGAAAATAAGTATTTTTTCCATGATAACTCCTTATCCTTTTTTAAGTAGTGTAAACATTCTTTTTATAGTTTAACACGTCTTGCTGCGGGTGTAATCATGCAAACCCTTAAAAATTGATGTGAATATAAAGCATTTTTTTTGAGTGAAAGAGGAAAGGTGTGTAAAATGCTGGGTAGGTCAGTTACAAAATGATCTGTAGTATCAAAAAAGGTACTATTGGAGGGTCGAACATGAGCCGAAAAAATAATATTTATCCGAACAAAGAAGGCTGTCCGGTTGAATTTACACTAGATGTCATTGGCGGAAAGTGGAAAGGAATCCTTTTTTATCACATGATAGATGGCAAGAAACGGTTTAATGAGTTTCGCAAAATATGCCCGAGTATTACCCAAAGAATGCTGACCCTGCAGCTTCGAGAGCTTGAAGCGGATGGCATTGTTCATCGCGAAGTTTATCACCAGGTGCCGCCCAAGGTTGAATATTCTCTGACAGAATTCGGACGAACGCTTGAGCCGATTGTATTGCAAATGAAAGAATGGGGCGACGCCAACCGAGAAGCACTGGAGGCGCGTCGTTCAAACAGTTTATTAAAAGAACAGCAGAAGTAGCAGCAAAGGGAAGCCTTTGCTGCTTCTTTTATTTCATCGAAATGGCTTTATTGGCGTTTCGGACATCATTTTTTAACAGGTCAGAAAGATTGTAAGATGGGTAGTATCCGTGCTGATACATGTATTGATAAACTTGCGCATGCAACTTAATGGCAGCGTTCAGCTGTTTGACAAGTACGGTTCTTAATTGAGGTGTTGCTGTTTCTGTAATTGCGATGGCATAGTTGCGGACAGATGTTTTGGCAAAGCCGAGCAGGTCACCGCTGAAAAATGGGTTATCCGCACGCTCTTCTTCTTCATCATCGCGAGGCATCGGCGCCTGAGGGAAGAATGGGAGAAGCTCTCTTAAATTCTGCTCAACGGCCTGAATGGAAACGCTATAAAGCTGTCTGAGCTGAGGGTCTCTAACTTCTCTAATCATTTTCTTCAGTTTAATGAGCCCGTTTGACTGAAAAGCAACCAGCTCATGCATCTCTAATGTTTCATGCCAAGCCAACGTTCTGCGTTCATCCATGTAACAAATCTCCTTTATCAATCAGATTCTGTATCAGCATATGCCCAACGTTCAATGTTGTTCATGATGTTTTGAAGTTTTTAAAAAGGGAATCCACCTTATATAGGATACGGGTTGAGAACATCCAAAAAGAGGTGAAACACGATGTGGGACATGATAAAGAACTTTTTCTTGTTTAGCAGCGGCGTTCTGCAAGCAACAACCCTTTTACTTGTGATTTTAATATTTGTATATGTCAGAAAAACGAAGAAGAAAAACAAAGAATCTTCTGGTTTTATGGATGATAAAGAATAAGAAGTGATGGGCATTCTTTTAAAGAATGTCTTTTCGTTTGCAATGTTTCACATGAAACATTGGCGTCATTTTACTTGCGATTTGGACTTATGTTAAAATATAAAAGTAATTTTAGAGATGATATGAAAACATTGGTGCAAAACATGTTGCGGCGATGAAAAAAAGAGCAGTCGTTTATGCTGCTCTTTTCTATTCGTATGTTCAGTATGATACGAGGTGACTAAGTGAAACAAACAAGAGCATTAATGGAAGGTGCTATTTTAATCAGTTTGTTTGCGATCATCACACTGCTGGTCGTTTATGTTCCATTGATTGGAACCATTCTGTTATTTGCACTGCCGCTGCCTATGATCCTTTATACGATCAGACACGGATTGAAATTAGGATTATGGATGGGCGCTGTCAGTCTTCCTGTTGTCTTTATTGTCGGGTCCTTTAACGGACTGATTGTAGCTTTTATGTCAGCTTGTGCGGGCATAGCCATGGGGCATTTTTTCAAAAAAAGAGAACCCGGCCATGCTATTATTTCGGGTGCCCTTATTTATATGCTTTGTATCGTGTTCTATTTTGTGATAAGCATTCAGTTTTTGGGTATCAATATCATTGATGAAGCAATGACACAATATCGGCAATCACTCGATATCGTTGAATCCGTTTTGAAACAATCGGGTAATGCTGAAGAACTTGAGAAACAAATGAAACTGATGGAAGAACAATTGAGTACGGTTCAATATCTTTTTCCAACAGCTATCGTGATGGTAGGAGCCATTTTTTCTTTCCTCAGTTACCTTATCGCTAAGCCGCTCTTAAGGCGATTCTCCCCCGATATTCCTAGTCTAAAGCCTTTTAGAGAGTTGAAGTTTCCGCAAAGTGTTGTAGTACTGTATTTGTTGATTGTCATGCTGTCATTTCTGCCTTTAGAAAAAGGCCAAATGCTGTACTCTATCGCTTTAAATGGGGAGTTTATACTCGGGTTTCTTATTTTTATCCAAGGTTTATCATTTATCTTTTTCTATTGCCATAAGAAAAAATATCCAAAGGCAGTGGCCGTCATTGCAGTCATTCTTGGTCTGCTGCAACCGATTTTTATGGCAGCCATTCGCATTTTAGGCGTTATAGACATGGGCTTTAACATAAGGAATAAGGTGAAGTGAAAATGAGTTTTACTCACATGGTGGGGAGTGATAGAAATGCCAAGCTTTTATGAAAAACCGTTGTTTCGGTATCCCATCTATGCATTGATTGCTTTGTCAATCATTACAATCCTCATCAGCTTTTATTTTAACTGGATCATAGGAACCGTTGAAGTGTTGCTGCTGGCAGTTATACTGTTTTTTATAAAACGCGCGGATTCTCTTATTCGAAAAGAGATTGACGCTTATATTTCTACGTTATCCTACAGGTTGAAAAAAGTCGGGGAAGAGGCATTGATGGAAATGCCGATCGGCATCATGCTTTTTAATGATCAATACTATATAGAATGGGCAAATCCGTTTCTCTCTTCTTGCTTTAATGAAAGTACATTAGTGGGGAGATCACTTTATGATACTTGTGAATCCGTTGTGCCGCTCATCAAACAAGAGGTAGAATCGGAAACGGTTACATTGAATGACCGAAAATTTAAAGTTGTCATCAAACGGGATGAGCGTCTGCTTTATTTCTTCGATGTGACGGAACAGATACAGATTGAAAAGCAATATGAAAATGAAAGAACTGTGCTGGCCTATATTTTCCTTGATAACTACGATGATGTGACGCAAGGATTAGACGATCAGACGAGAAGCACGATGAACAGCCAAGTGACCTCTTTGCTCAACGCTTGGGCGCAGGAGTATGGAATATTCCTAAAAAGGACATCGTCAGAACGTTTTATCGCTGTGCTTAATGAGAACATTTTAACCGAACTTGAAAATTCCAAGTTTTCGATTCTGGATGAGGTACGGGAAAAAACTTCATTTGACGGCGTTGCGCTGACCTTAAGCGTTGGTGTCGGAGCTTCGGTCTCATCGCTGAAGGAGCTTGGCGATTTGGCGCAATCCAGTCTGGACTTAGCGCTGGGCCGCGGCGGAGACCAGGTAGCCATTAAGCTGCCAAACGGAAAAGTAAAGTTTTACGGAGGTAAAACGAACCCGATGGAGAAGCGAACAAGGGTGCGCGCCCGCGTGATTTCTCATGCTTTAAAGGAAATTGTTTCTGAAAGCAGCAATGTGATTATCATGGGACACAAATTCCCCGACATGGATTCTATCGGTGCGGCGATCGGGATATTAAAGGTGTCACAGGCAAATAACAAAGATGGTTTTATTGTGATTGATCCGAACCAAATCGGTTCAAGTGTGCAGCGCTTGATTGAGGAAATTAAAAAATATGAAGAGCTGTGGTCAAGGTTCATCACGCCCGAAGAAGCAATGGAAATTGCCAATGACGACACGCTGCTTGTCATCGTGGATACGCATAAGCCGTCGCTTGTTATAGAAGAACGGCTGGTAAACAAAATTGAGCATATTGTGGTCATCGACCATCACCGCAGAGGCGAAGAATTTATCAGAGACCCGCTGCTCGTCTATATGGAGCCGTACGCTTCATCAACAGCGGAATTGGTGACAGAGCTGCTTGAGTATCAGCCGAAGCGCTTAAAAATCAATATGATTGAAGCAACGGCCCTATTAGCTGGTATAATAGTGGATACAAAGAGCTTTTCACTCCGCACTGGCTCGCGGACCTTTGATGCGGCTTCATATTTAAGAGCAAAAGGCGCCGATACGGTGCTTGTGCAGAAGTTCCTCAAAGAAACCGTTGATTCCTATATTAAACGAGCGAAGCTAATCCAGCATACGGCCCTCTATAAAGAGAACATCGCGATTGCATCACTGCCTGAGAATGAGGATGAATATTTCGATCAAGTGCTGATTGCGCAGGCTGCGGATTCTCTGCTGTCGATGAGCGAGGTTGAGGCTTCATTTGCGGTAGCAAGACGTGATGAACAAACTGTTTGTATCAGTGCGCGGTCTCTTGGCGATGTGAATGTTCAGATCATCATGGAGGCGCTGGAAGGCGGAGGACATTTAACAAATGCGGCGACTCAGTTATCCGGCATTTCAGTAACAGAAGCACTGGAGCGGCTGAAGGGCGCCATAGATGAGTATTTTGAGGGAGGCGTACAAAGATGAAGGTTATTTTCTTACAAGATGTAAAAGGAAAAGGAAAAAAAGGCGAAGTGAAAAACGTAGCAGATGGTTATGCGCATAACTTTCTGATTAAAAAAGGCCTCGCGGTTGAAGCGAACGCGTCAAACATCAGTGTACTAAACGGTCAAAAGCAGAAAGAGAAAAAAGAAGCCATCGCAGAGCTTGAGCAGGCAAAGAGCTTAAAAGAGACATTAGAAAAACTGACTGTTGAGCTCAGCGCGAAATCAGGTGAAGGCGGCCGTTTATTCGGCTCTGTCACAAGCAAGCAAATTACTGAACAGCTTCAAAAAGACCATAACATTAAAGTGGATAAGCGGAAGCTGGAACTGCCGGACGGCATTCGTGCGTTAGGTTATACAAACGTTCCTGTGAAATTGCATCCTGAGGTGCAGGCTGTGTTAAAGGTACATGTGAAAGAAGAAGCTTAATAGAAAAGAGGCTTGGATTGATCCAAGCCTCTTTTTTTATTCTACGAGATAAAGGGTTTGCTGGCTTTCTCCGCCAGGTCCACCTTTCATGCTTTGCTGGCTGCTTGTGCTGCTCGAGGAACTGCTGTACTTGTCAGAAGATATTTCTTGGCCGTTTTTCTTGATCCAAGAAACGAGTTCAGTATTGCCTGAGTTCTTTTCTGTCAGCAGGAAGTATTTCACTTTGCCCTCTTTGACTAGTTTTTTCAGATCAGAGACAGTCAGGATCGGATCTGTGCCGTTGAAGCCGCCGAGTGCCATGACAGATTCATCTGTATTGATGATATATGGCGCAGCCGTTACGGTTGTCAAAGCAGCAAATAGATACTCTTCGCCGGTATTATGCTTTCTCAGATAGGACAAGAGTCCGGTATCAACCTCTGAGGAGAACATGTTCCCGCCGTTTGCTGAGCTTTTGAGCTGCGGCCCGGATTCAGGAAGCACGCTGTTGCCTCCGTATAGAAGCGGCGTTGCTGACCAGTAGATTGGTGTAAGCAACAGAACGCACAAGCTGATGATGGTCAGCTGCTTGCTGAAGGGATGACTGCGTTTAAGCAACAGAAGCGCAAGGGTGCTGCTGATTCCCAAGAGTCCCAGGACGTACATCCATACATTGCCGATTTGGCTTGTATAAGCACTCAGCATATACACCTGGAACGCGGCTGTGATCAGAACGGCTGCCGGCAGCAGGTAGCTGGCCCAATCTTTATTGTTTTTGTATAAGCGATACAGTGTATACCATCCGATACCGGAAAGGGCGGCAATCGGCGGAGCCAGCATAATCAAGTAATACTGGTGGAAGAATCCTGCGATGCTGAAGAAACCTGCCACAGGCACGAGCCATGCTGTCCAGAATATCGTTTCTTTCAATTCTGCCGCCTGACCGCGGCGATCACGGCACCAGCTGACAATTACACCAAGTAATCCGATCAATGCGAATGGAAGCATCCAGCTGATTTGGCCGGAAAGAGCCGATTGGAAGAGACGAAGCGGTCCTGCATCACCTGTGCCGAACATGTTCATGCTTTTTCCGCCCCCACCGCCGGGTCCTCCATTTCCGCCGTTTGGTCCGCCTGTTGGAGGTGCGCCTCCCCTTCCATTGGAAGTGCCGATTTGGCCAGAAGGCGGCTGAGGAGCCTGTGCATTGTCCCTGATGGAACCGTTGCTGTTTTGATTTTCATCTGCCTTGCTGTTTCCGTTCTCAGATGAAGAGGTTCCATCAGAAAATTCATTGTGATTTGGTGCTTGCCTTTTGCCATTATTCTGCATATTATCGCCGCCTGCGGCATTCATATCACCGCGTGCAAGGCCGGTGGTTTGCCCAAGCAGCCGCTCTGTGCCGTTATATCCGAAGGCGAGTTCTAACACAGAGTTTGTCTGGCTGCTTCCGATATACGGCCGGCTGGAGGAGGAGGTTGAATCCACAATAACCGCCCATGAGAGTGATATACCAGTTAGGAGGATAAGAGACAGAAGCAGCGATCCTATTTTCTTCTTTAGCGAAAACCGAGAAGCAACCAGATAGAATAACATAAATGCAGGCAATACCATAAAGGCTTGCATCATTTTCATATTAAATGCAAGGCCGATTAGGCCAAATGCCATCAGGAGCCAAACCAGCTTGCCTTGTTTGACCGCCCGAAGCAGGCATGATGAACCGAGCAATAAGGTAAAGACAAGCATGCTGTCAATGTTGTTTGTCCGGCTGACGGCGACTGCGATCGGTGTCAGCGCCATGACAAGCGCGGCGATGCGGGCCGCTCCAATGCCGAAAGTCGGTTTGATCATTCTGTGCAGGAGGATTACCGAACCAACCCCAGCGAGAGCCTGAGGAATGATGACACTCCACGTATGAACACCAAAGATCAGCGCGAAGAGGGTTTGAATCCATAAAACAACAGGCGGTTTATCAACTGTTACAAATCCGGAAGGGTCAAATGACGCATAGAAGAAATTGTGGAAGCTTTGCGTCATGCTTTTCACCGCTGCCAGATAATATTGGTTCGCAGCGTCATCCTGCCAAATGTGATATATGTTGAGAAAAGCCGCTGCAAGCAAAATAAAAATAAGGACTGTGTCGAAACGTTTGGTTCTCATCGTTTTTCACCTCTTTATGATGTCTTATTGTAAAAAACAAATATGAAAAACTTATGAATAAACCATAAAGATTCAAAGAATGTCTTGCAGTTTTTTTCATAAAAAAGAGGCGGAGACAAGTTCACCGCCCATTTTCTATGCTGAATTTCGCTTTCTCTCTGTCTGAAGGACGTATCGATCGCGTCCTGCCCCGAGTCCTGCTGTTCCCATGACGATTAGAGCAGCAATAAGAAGCACAATCGGCATTGTCCATGAATGTGTCTGGTCAAAGAGAAACCCGACAAAGATCGGCCCGACAGCAGCAAGAAGGTAGCCAAATGACTGGGACATGGCCGACAGCGCTGCAGCCTGATACGCATTTTCACTTCGGAGCCCAATGAGAGTAAGTGCCAGACTAATGCTGGAGCCTTGTCCGATACCGATAATCACCATCCAGATGGCAAGCATAGCATGGCTGCCCCCCGTTAATAATCCGCATAGACCGATCAGATAGACTGCGGTCAGCGCTGCAACGATCCCGCGCTGATGTTTCATGCGGTCAGCTAAAACCGGTGTCAGAAAAGTGGAAGGCAGACTCGCAAATTGCATGAGTGATACCAGCCATCCGGCGGTTGACGTATCAATCCCGTGTGAACGGAGAATCTCAGGAAACCAGGCGATACTGCTGTAAAATAAAAAGGATTGCAGACCCATGAAGATGGTGACGAACCATGCCATTTTGGAAGCCCAAATCGGACTTGTTTGAAGCTGCGGTGTCTGGTTGGACACATCCCGATGGCGAAGCTGGGGTATCCAAATCAGCAAGGCTAGACATGCCAAGCCTCCCCATAAGAGAAATCCCTGTTTCCATCCGCCATCCAACTGGGCCGCTAAAGGTACGCTGATACCTGATGCTAAAGCAGCGAATATATTCATTGATGTCGTATACAGGCTGATCATGAGCCCTGGCTTTTCAGGGTATTTATGTTTGATTAAGCTTGGCAAAAGTACGTTTCCGATCGCAATTCCAATTCCGATGAGTGCCGTTCCGAAAAACAAAGCGGCAGTATAGCCGGCAGAGCGAATCAAAACACCGATAAACAGTATCAGGAGACCAAGCCATAAGGTTCGCTCATTTCCAAGACGACGTCCTAGCTTAGGCGCGAGCGGAGAAAGAACGGCAAACGAAAGCAGCGGCAGAGCGGTCAAAAAACCGGCTGCCCCATTGGACATGTGCAGCTCTGTCCTAATGGAGCTGATGACCGGCCCGACTGAAGTGATTGCAGGTCTTAAGTTAAACGCGATAAAGATAATACCGGCAATCAGCCAAAACGATTGGATTTTTTTATTTTGTGGATGTGGCAAAGCAGTTACTCCTCTTTTCTAACATATACTTAATATCATTCCGATACATGTAAGCAAGTATGCGAGTGCGGGTTATGATTTGTCCTCTTTCTGCAATTCAGCCATTTTGGCAAGCAGGATATGCTGAGGCATATGCATGATCTGTTCAAGCGGCAGATTCAAAGACTCTGCAAGCTTTTGTGCAGTTTCAGCAGAAATTTGCAAAGGTCTCACAAAGATCCCTCCTCTCTTTTGTCCATTGTACAAGAATCAGATGTGAAACGTAAGAAGATATCACAAAGGAATGGTGCATTCCGAAAATGCCCCTTATAAAAGAGATAAGGAGGGTTCATCATGAATAAACCGTTATCATTATTAAAACAAATGCTGTATGAGCATCAGATCGACACTGAGAGAGCTGTCACATTGGAAGAATATATCGCTTTGCGGCATAAGCTTCAGGAGCTAATGGGGAAATTTGCTTCATTTGAAGAGTGGGAGCTGTATCAAAAGGCGGCGGATATCATGATGCGTACCGGATTCAAATGGATGGAATAGCGTGTCTTACCCGTTAAAAAAAGCCCCGCGGCAGCGAAGGCTTTCAGTTTGTTAGAAAGAGAGTTCCTCTTCCACATTTTTATGCTGGTCATAAATCACAAGCTTTGCCGGGCTGTTCTCTTTGGCTACCTGCTTCGCTTTTTCAATTGCGGCGTCTTTAGAGGTGTATAAAGCTGTAGGCGCCACATTATCCACTGTGATAAACCAGCCGTCCACATCGACGTTGGGTGTTACGGCGTATTTTTTCAGCATATTTATTCCTCCCTCAAGTTTTATCAGTTTTTTTTCCCAGGCTGACACTGTCCGAAACTATCCAATCTGCTGACTGAAAAAAATAGGAAACAAAGAATTTTTCTATTTTTTTTCTGGATAAATGGTAAAATGGAGTTTGGAGATTTTTTAATGAGAGGACGGTGCTTAGCATGACAGACCTTCTGAATGATCGGCTGCCGCCGCAAAATATAGAAGCCGAACAAGCCGTGTTAGGCGCTATTTTTTTACAGCCGTCTGCTTTAACACTGGCTTCAGAGGTATTGATTCCAGATGATTTCTATAGAATGTCCCACCAAAAAATTTATAATGCGATGCTGGTGCTCGGAGACCGCGGTGAACCGGTTGATTTAGTTACGGTGACGTCAGAGCTTGCCAACACGGACCTGCTGGAAGAAGTGGGAGGCATATCGTATCTGACTGATATCGCAAACTCGGTGCCGACAGCGGCTAACATAGAATATTACGCAAAAATCGTAGAGGAAAAATCAATTCTTCGCCGGTTAATCAGAACAGCGACAACAATCGCTCAGGACGGATATACCCGCGAGGACGAGGTTGAAGATTTACTCAGTGAAGCGGAAAAAACGATTATGGAAGTGGCGCAGCGCAAAAATACAAGCGCCTTCCAAAATATCAAGGATGTCCTTGTTCAGACGTATGACAACATCGAACAGCTTCACAATAGAAAAGGTGATATTACCGGGATTCCAACAGGTTTTTCTGAGCTTGACCGGATGACTGCCGGATTCCAGCGCAATGACTTGATTATTGTGGCTGCCCGTCCGTCAGTAGGGAAAACGGCCTTTGCCCTGAATATCGCGCAAAACGTAGCGACAAAGACCGACGAGAGTGTAGCCATTTTCAGTCTTGAGATGGGTGCCGAGCAGCTCGTTATGCGTATGCTTTGTGCCGAGGGAAATATCAATGCCCAAAACCTTCGTACAGGAAATCTGACAGAAGAGGATTGGGGCAAGCTGACGATGGCGATGGGAAGCCTGTCCAACAGCGGAATTTATATCGATGACACACCAGGTATCCGTGTCAGTGAAATCCGTGCCAAATGCCGCCGTTTGAAGCAGGAAAGCGGTCTTGGCATGATTTTGATCGATTACCTTCAATTGATTCAGGGAAGCGGACGTTCAAAAGATAACCGTCAGCAGGAAGTATCAGAAATTTCCCGTGAACTGAAATCGATCGCCAGAGAGCTTCAAGTCCCTGTTATTGCGCTTTCTCAGCTTTCGCGTGGTGTTGAGCAGCGTCAGGATAAACGTCCGATGATGTCTGATATCCGTGAATCAGGAAGTATTGAGCAGGATGCAGATATTGTTGCGTTCCTTTATCGTGATGACTACTATGACAAAGAAACTGAGAACAAAAACATTATCGAAATCATTATTGCCAAACAGCGTAACGGCCCGGTAGGAACCGTGTCTCTTGCGTTCGTAAAAGAATACAATAAATTCGTCAACCTGGAACGGCGTTTTGACGACGCAGGTGTTCCGCCCGGTGCGTAAACCCCAAGAGCTTTTTCTTGGGGTTTTTTCATCCAAAAGATGGAAGAGAAACCAGCCGCTTAGCGGATGTAATAATGAAAGCGGTTTAATAAAATGAGGCAAAAAGGAGAGGGTAACAATGAGGAATTGTTTTTCACAATTTCATGCCGCACAAATTCGGATAGCGAGACCCACGGGCCAGCTTGAACAGATCATTCGGTTTTATGAAGAAGGGCTGGGCTTAAAACGACTTGGTGAATTTCATCAGCATAATGGGTATGACGGTGTCATGTTTGGCCTCCCCCACACCGATTACCACTTGGAATTCACCCAGCATGAAGGGGAAAGTACAGCGCTCGTGCCCCATCCAGACAGCCTGCTCGTCTTTTATGTGCCGAACGAAGAAGAAATCAAAGCCATCACTGCAAAATTAAAAAGAATGGGCTATCAGGAAGCGGAACCTGAGAACCCGTACTGGAGTCATGGAGGGGTGACAATAGAGGATCCAGACGGCTGGCGAATCGTGTTCATGAACACAAAAGGGATTTCAGACAAGTGATTCTTTCCTCCACTAAAGGATGAAAGTTTCATGAGCTTTTCGAGGAAAAGCTTTAAGAAAACGCTTCTAATATCAATTAAAGCGAACGAATGAGGATTTACAAGAATTTAATGTTCGGATTTGCAATTGACTTTCTGTTTCTTCACTGATAAACTTGATTTGTTTGAATAGAATCGTTTTTGAAAGGTTAACGGAGGTGCACGGACATGTCTTCAGTAGTTGTAGTAGGTACGCAATGGGGCGATGAAGGAAAAGGCAAAATCACAGATTTCCTATCAGAAAATGCAGAAGTGATCGCCCGTTATCAAGGCGGAAATAACGCAGGGCACACCATCAAGTTTGACGGAGTCACATACAAGCTTCACTTAATCCCGTCTGGAATTTTCTATAAAGATAAGACGTGTGTGATTGGAAACGGAATGGTTGTAGATCCAAAAGCATTAGTCACAGAGCTTGCGTATCTTCATGAGCGCAACGTCAGTACAGATAACCTGAGAATCAGCAACAGAGCTCACGTGATTCTGCCGTATCATTTGAAGTTGGATGAAGTGGAAGAAGAGCGAAAAGGAGCAAACAAGATCGGCACAACGAAAAAAGGAATCGGCCCTGCTTATATGGATAAAGCAGCCCGAATCGGCATTCGTATCGCAGACTTGTTGGATCGTGACGCGTTTGCGGAGAAACTCGAACGCAATCTTGAAGAAAAAAACCGTCTGCTTGAGAAAATGTACGAGACAGAAGGATTTAAAATAGAAGATATCTTAGATGAGTATTATGAATACGGACAGCAGATTAAGAAATATGTCTGCGATACATCAGTTGTTTTAAATGATGCGCTTGATGAAGGCCGCCGCGTGTTATTTGAAGGCGCACAAGGGGTTATGCTTGATATCGACCAAGGAACATACCCGTTTGTTACGTCATCTAACCCGGTTGCCGGCGGTGTAACCATCGGTTCAGGTGTCGGCCCGACAAAAATAAAACACGTAGTCGGCGTCTCAAAAGCCTATACGACTCGTGTCGGCGATGGTCCTTTCCCGACTGAGCTGAAAGACGAAATCGGAGATCAAATCCGTGAAGTCGGACGTGAATATGGAACAACAACAGGCCGTCCACGCCGTGTCGGCTGGTTTGACAGTGTCGTTGTCCGCCACGCCCGCCGTGTCAGCGGAATTACAGATCTTTCTCTGAACTCAATTGACGTCCTAACAGGAATTGAAACGCTGAAAATCTGTGTGGCGTACCGCTATAAAGGCGAAATCATCGAAGAATTCCCTGCAAGCCTTAAAGCACTTGCTGAATGTGAGCCGGTATATGAAGAAATGCCGGGCTGGACTGAGGATATTACAGGTGCGAAAAGCTTGAGCGAGCTTCCTGAAAACGCGCGTCACTATCTTGAGCGCGTGTCTCAGCTGACAGGCATTCCGCTTTCTATTTTCTCTGTCGGCCCAGACCGTTCACAAACAAATGTCCTTCGCAGCGTGTATCGTGCGAACTAAGCAGAATACCCGTAAGCCCCTGATTTCAGGGGCTTTTTTTTTGTTTGAAAACTGCATATAAGTTGGTCTGAGAAAAAAATATGAAAAAAAACCAAAAAAGTTATTGCCACTTCTATTTGTTCGTGATATTATAAATCTCGTTGTTACGGAAACTACTTCAATAGAGTACAAGATAAGAACTTGATCCAAGTCGTTTGCTCTATGAAAAATCCGGCATCTTAGGAGCCATTAGCTCAGTTGGTAGAGCATCTGACTTTTAATCAGAGGGTCGAAGGTTCGAGTCCTTCATGGCTCACCATTTTTGTGAAGGCCGTTGGTCAAGCGGTTAAGACACCGCCCTTTCACGGCGGTAACACGGGTTCGAATCCCGTACGGGTCATTGATTTACTTTAGCGTTATTGCTAAATTCCTTATTTGTCTGGAGAGCTGACACGACAGCTCTCCAGACAAATTACTGTAAGGTCCGGTAGTTCAGTTGGTTAGAATGCCTGCCTGTCACGCAGGAGGTCGCGGGTTCGAGTCCCGTCCGGACCGCCATTTTACTTTACTTAGTAGAGAAAAATAAATCATTTGGCTCGGTAGCTCAGTTGGTAGAGCAACGGACTGAAAATCCGTGTGTCGGCGGTTCGATTCCGTCCCGAGCCACTTACCAAACGCATCTGCAATCGTAGGTGCGTTTTTTCTTTTAAGAAAAGATAGACATGCGGAGTGTTATAATAGAAGAAAAAGGGAGAACCGGCCCTGCGGCCGGTTCAAAGAAGAAGACGTCAATGAAAAGACGCACGAAGGTGAGGGGAGGTTTCATTTAAATTATCTTTTTTAAGAAAAGTTGAAAAACATGACAAAAGATAGACAACTGGTGGATGAAGGTGAAAAATGTGTTTTTTTCTAAACCTTTATTTTTTTTATCTTTTGACCTTAAACCGTTATAATAGACAAGGACCCATTGTTCTATTTGGGCCATAAGTGATGTAACGAATGTGATATAGATGAAATGAAGACCATTCGGCAGGAGGAAAATCAAAAATGATGGATAAAAAGATCCTTGTAGTAGATGATGAAAAACCGATTGCAGATATATTAGAATTCAACTTAAGAAAAGAGGGCTATGAAGTGCATTGCGCCTATGACGGAAATGAAGCCGTCGAAATGGTGGAAGAGCTTCAGCCTGATTTAATTCTTTTAGATATTATGCTTCCAAATAAAGACGGCGTTGAAGTATGCCGTGAAGTCAGAAAGAAATACGATATGCCTATCATTATGCTGACGGCTAAGGATTCAGAAATTGATAAGGTCATCGGGCTTGAAATTGGCGCTGATGACTATGTTACGAAACCATTCAGCACACGTGAGCTTTTGGCCCGTGTGAAAGCGAACCTGCGCCGCCAGCTGACAACAGCGCCAGCGGAGGAAGAATCATCTTCCAACGACATTCATATCGGCTCCCTCGTGATCTTCCCTGACGCGTATGTAGTGTCTAAAAGAGATGAAACGATCGAATTGACCCATCGTGAGTTCGAATTGCTGCATTACCTGGCAAAACACATCGGTCAAGTCATGACACGTGAGCACTTGCTGCAAACAGTCTGGGGCTACGATTACTTTGGGGATGTCAGAACGGTTGACGTAACAGTGCGCCGCCTTCGCGAAAAAATTGAGGACAACCCAAGCCATCCAAATTGGATTGTCACACGCCGCGGCGTCGGTTATTACTTGAGAAACCCAGAACAGGACTAATGCCCAATGAATAAGGTTGGTTTTTTTCGGTCGATCCAATTTAAGATTACCTTGATTTATGTGCTTTTGATTATCATCGCGATGCAAGTCATTGGTGTGTATTTTGTCAATCAGGTAGAGAAGTCGCTGATTACATCTTATGAACAATCGCTTAATCAGCGAATCGACAACCTTTCTTATTATATTGAGCAGGAATATAAGAGTGATAATGACAGCACCGTCATTAAGGATGATGTCAGCCGTATTTTGAATGACTTCACGAAGAGTGATGAAATTCGGGAAATTACTTTTGTTGATAAAAGCTATGAAGTGGTTGGCTCTTCAAGGCCATATGGAGAAGAAGTTGCAGGGAAACAAACGACGGATCTCATTTTCAAAAGAATTTTTTCTACTAAACAGTCTTATTCTAGAAAATATTATGACCCGAAAAGCAAAATAAGAGTCCTCATTTCCGCAAAGCCCGTTACCACTGAAAACCAAGAGGTTGTCGGAGCGATTTATGTGGTAGCGAGCATGGAAGATGTCTTTGGCCAAATGAAGACCATCAACACAATACTGGCCTCCGGCACTGGTTTGGCCCTCGTTTTGACAGCCCTTCTCGGTATTTTTCTAGCCAGAACCATTACCCACCCGCTTTCAGATATGAGGAAACAGGCAATGGAGCTTGCGAAAGGGAATTTCTCCAGGAAGGTTAGAAAGTATGGTCATGATGAAATTGGACAGCTCGCCACAACGTTTAATCACTTAACGAGAGAGCTTGAAGATGCACAGGCCATGACAGAGGGTGAACGCAGAAAGCTTTCCTCTGTTATTGCCTATATGACGGACGGCGTTATTGCCACAAACCGAAACGGAGCGATTATCCTCTTGAACAGCCCGGCGCTGGAGCTGCTGAACGTTTCACGTGAAACAGCTTTGGAAATGCCGATTACAAGCTTGCTGGGGATTCAAGAGAATTATACATTTGAAGATTTAGTTGAACAGCAGGACTCTATGCTGCTCGAAATTGAGCGGGACGACGAACTGACAGTGCTTCGCGTCAATTTCTCCGTGATTCAAAGGGAGCATGGCAAAATCGATGGCTTAATTGCGGTCATTTACGATGTAACCGAGCAGGAGAAAATTGATCAGGAACGCAGAGAGTTTGTGGCGAATGTATCACACGAGCTGCGGACGCCGCTTACGACAATGCGCAGTTATTTAGAGGCGTTAGCTGAAGGTGCATGGGAAAACAAAGACATTGCACCGCGTTTCTTAATGGTGACGCAGAATGAAACAGAGCGGATGATTCGGCTTGTAAACGATTTGCTTCAGCTTTCTAAATTTGACAGCAAGGATTATCAATTTAATCGTGAGTGGATTCAAATCGTCCGATTTATGTCCCTCATTATTGATCGCTTTGAAATGACGAAGGAACAGCATGTGGAATTTATCCGCAATCTGCCGGACAGAAACCTGTATGTAGAGATTGACCAGGATAAAATTACGCAGGTACTCGATAATATTATTTCCAACGCTTTAAAATATTCTCCTGAAGGCGGACATGTCACCTTCTCGATTGACGTAAATGAAGAGGAAGAACTTCTCTATATCAGTGTTAAGGATGAAGGGATTGGGATTCCGAAAAAGGATGTCGAAAAAGTCTTTGACCGCTTCTACAGGGTCGATAAAGCGAGAACGAGAAAGCTCGGCGGTACCGGTCTGGGACTTGCCATTGCGAGGGAAATGGTTCAGGCGCACGGCGGAGATATTTGGGCAGACAGTGTAGAAGGAAAAGGCACAACGATAACGTTTACTCTTCCATATAAAGAAGAACAAGAGGATGATTGGGATGAAGCGTGAAAATATAAAAACAATATTACTTACGGTACTTGTCGTCATCAGTCTTGTTTTTACATGGAGCATATGGACATTTCAGCCTAATTTTTCTGAAGGCTCATCATCAGCAGAGTCTATGGTGCGTGAGAAACATAAAATTGAGAAAAATACCCAAAAGCTGTCTGAAACGGTAAAACCGCGGGAAATGTTTATTCATGATGACGGTGCTCATTATAAGGTCGATGATGAAACACTTTATGATGAAGTCTGGTCAGATTTGCCGCATTGGGATGTAAAAGGCATTAAAGATATATCGGATCAATATGATAAGGCCGGATTCAAGAGCTGGTTTTATGGAAGAGGCGGTTCTGCTGCCAAGCTTGATCTGCAATTCAGTGACACGATACCTATTGATATTATTCAAACGCTGCTTAAATGGTCCAATCAATCGTTTGAATACAGCTCGTTTGATCATATTATGATCCCATTCGAAGAAACAAAAACGAATAAGAAGATTTATTTGGTATCTTACAGCAAGCAGCTTATTCTGGAAGTGACGGTTGAATCAGCAAACTACCGGAATATCATGAATGATTTACAAAACAAAAAATCAAACATGCCTGCGTACAGCTTGTTTTCGATCGGAACAAAGAAAGAGTTCTTGCTTCCAAACAAATCGCTTACGATGGATAAAAAGGAATTTGTCACGGAATCAATTAAGACAAACACTTTTAAACAGGCACTGTTCAGCGATCCAAGCATCGTAAGAGAAGATTCAAATTATAATAACAGAAATGTACTGACGGATGGCATCAGCCGTTTAGATGTCAGCTTGACTCAGCGACAGGTTCAATTTCAGCAGCGTAATTTAGTGCAGAGCACCTCGTATCAAACAGGTGAGTTAATCAAAAAGAGTCAGAAATACCTAGAGGATACAGGAAGCTGGACGGATCACTATCAATTTTTTAATATCAATGACAGCCAGCAGCTGAGTTTCTATATCTTTATGGACCAGCTCCCGGTCATTAACAGCATGTCTAAACCGTTTGGCGGCACTTCGGCGATCACCGTGCAATGGGCCAATGACGATATTCTCAGCTATAAACGGCCGAACTACAGTCTTGGAACGAATCCGATTAAAACAAGTGAAACAGAGCTGATGAGCGGCAGTGAAGTGAGGGCTCTTCTATCCAAACAAACGGCGTATGATACGGACAAAATTGATCAGATTTTCCCTGCGTATCAGTTGGTGTCAACATCAACCAACGATGATCCTCTTGTTGAGCTTGAACCGGTTTGGGCTATGAAAATAAACGGAAAAATGGTGCCGATTACGAAGGAATTATTGAAGAAGGAGGGGGCGGACAATGGAGTGGAATAAGACAAAAACAATCTTCATCGTTGCCTTCCTCATTTTAGATATTTTCTTAGGCTATCAGTTTTTTGAAAAGCGGTCGATCAGTAAAGAATATGAAGTCATTAAAAACGATGTAGAGCATGACATGAAGGCAGATCATATCACGTATGAAGGTCTGGATAAGGAAGCGATAGAAGGCTATCGGATCACGGCGAATCAAAAGGTCTTCACGAAGGATGATATCGAATCACTCAAGGATCAAAAGCCTATGATGGATATGCCTAGTGATGATCATAAAGTAACGAACCTAAAGATGAAGTTTACGAGCCCGATTGGCCTTTCCAAGAAAAACATAGAGGGCGATGCACAGGCGCTTGTGTCTTCTAAAATTCAAGATGGTGAAAAATATAAGCTTTGGAAGGTGGATAAATCTAAAAAAGAAATCATTTACTTCCAAACGTATGAAGGCCATTATATTTATCAGAAGACTGACAACTCCTCTAATATGATCGGACAAGTGATTTTGCATTTAAACGATAAAAACGAGGTTGTGTCATACGAGCAGTCGACCCTTGAGACCTTTAAGCAGATTCAGAAAGAAAGCTTAATTACTGAGCTTGATGCGGTTGAATTATTGTACTATCAAAATCAGTTAAAAGAATACTGCACCATAAAGAGTGTGAAATTCGGCTATGTGGCGCAATATCCGCTGACAAGTACGCAGGTGCTGGCGCCGGTATGGAGAGTTACGGTGGAGTATGATAAAAAAGTGAACGGCGAGAAAAAGAAAGTGCAAGAGTATTTTACTGTGAATGCTTTGGAGAGTACGATTTTAGATACAGACCAATCAAAATAATGGAGTGAACTGAAATGAGCTTGCAATTTAGCGTACTTGCGAGCGGGAGTACGGGAAATGCGTTTTACCTGGAAACAGAGGATCACGCGTTTTTAGTGGACGCCGGTTTGAGCGGGAAAGCCATGGACGGATTAATGGCGCAAATCGGACGTAAGCTGGATGATGTGGACGGCATTTTTGTGACGCATGAGCATAGTGACCATATTAAAGGCCTCGGCGTCATCGCCAGAAAGTACAAGCTTCCGATCTATGCGAACGAGAAGACGTGGAAGGCGATGGAGAACCAGATCGGCAAAATTGATACCGATCAAAAGTTTGAGTTTCCGATGGAGACGGTGAAGTCGTTTGGCGGACTTGATGTAGAATCGTTTGGCGTCTCTCACGATGCGGCTGAGCCCATGTTTTATGTGTTTCATTGTAATGGGCGCAAGCTCGCGTTAATGACAGACACAGGATATGTCAGCGACCGGATGAAGGGCATTATCCGTTCGGCGAATGTGTTCGTTTTTGAAAGCAATCATGATGTCGGCATGCTGCAAATGGGAAGATACCCTTGGAGTATTAAGCGGCGCATTTTAAGTGACGTCGGGCACGTTTCAAATGAAGATGCTGCTTTGGCGATGACTGATGTCATCGGCGATGAGACATCTCGTATCTACCTCGCCCATTTGAGTCAGGACAACAATATGAAAGAGCTGGCCAGAATGTCTGTCCAGCAGACCTTGGCTTCTAAAGGGTTTGTGGCAGGCGAGACATTTGATTTGTTTGATACCGACCCGAAAAAGGCTACTCCGCTTTGCGCTGTATAATTTTTTCTTATGTAACATGACTATTATAGGAGTTTCTAATCCACAATATAACCATATCAACGTTCTCTGAAAGGATGGAATATGGTGGATTACGAGCGTGAGGAACATAATACTCCTGAACAGCCGAAGAGAAGCAAAAAAGGTTATTTTCTTTCAAGTCTGATCGGGGTGATTGTCGGCGCTGTATTGATGGCGTTTCTAATGCCATACCTTTCAAATGAGGGGTTAGATACAGGTGAGGCAGATCAGCAGCTGAACAACAGGCAGGAACCAATTCGAACAGTGAATGTCAGTGTGAACAACGCTGTCACTAAGATTGTCAGCAATGTGTCGCCAGCTGTTGTCGGTGTCGTAAACATTCAAAAAACAGATATTTGGGGAGAAAGCGGTGAGGCTGGGAGCGGCTCAGGCGTCATCTACAAGAAAAATGACAACTCAGCTTATGTCGTGACCAACCATCATGTGATCGAGGGCGCTTCCCAAATTGAAATCAGTTTAAAAGACGGTTCGCGCGTGTCTGCTGAGCTTGTCGGCAGCGACCAGCTGATGGATCTTGCCGTCTTGCGGGTGAAAAGCGATAAAATCAAAGCCGTCGCTGATTTTGGCAATTCAGATAAAGTGAAATCAGGCGAACCGGTAATTGCAATCGGCAATCCGTTAGGCCTTGAGTTTGCAGGCTCTGTCACACAGGGCGTGATTTCGGGAACAGAGAGAGCGATTCCGGTTGATTCCAATGATGACGGTCAGCCTGACTGGAATGCAGAGGTGCTGCAAACCGATGCGGCCATTAACCCGGGGAACAGCGGCGGCGCTTTGTTAAATATGGACGGAAAAGTCATCGGCATCAATTCAATGAAAATCGCGGAGTCAGCGGTTGAAGGGATTGGCCTGTCTATTCCATCTAAACTCGTGATTCCGGTGATAGAGGATTTAGAGAAATACGGCAAAGTGAAGCGCCCGTTCCTTGGCATTGAAATGAAATCGTTAAATGATATCGCAAGCTACCATTGGGATGAAACGCTGAAGCTTCCTAAACATGTGACCAACGGAGCGGTGATAATGGGTGTAGATGCCTTTTCACCTGCCGGAAAAGCGGGACTCAAGGAGCTGGATGTCATCACTGAATTTGACGGGCAAAAAGTAAATGATATTGTGGATCTTCGGAAGCGGCTTTATCAAAAACGTGTCGGTGATCGGGTGAAGGTGACGTTTTACCGAGGCGGAAAAGAAAAGTCCGTTGAAGTGAAACTGTCCTCCGCAGATCAGTTAGGAAGATAATAGAAGCAGTCTGGCACCAATGCCAGGCTGTTTTTTTATGCAAAAAAGCGGAACGGGGGTCACGCCCGTTCCATAGAAAATACATGGATGTTACACGTGAAACAGTGTGTAAGGGCTTGTCAGCTTTCCATTTTCAGCGTTTATTTTATGTATGATTACTGGTTGTTATTTTGCGTGCAGAGAAAACTTCTTCAGCCGGTATTGCAGGCTTTGTCTGCTGATGCCGAGCTCCTGGGCGGTTTTTGAAATGTTATGGCTGTGTTTTCTTAGAATGTTCTCGATTACATATTTTTCGAAGCTCTCCATTTTTTCTTTTAAATCAGCTGTTGGCTGATGCCCTTCGGTTTCTGGCTCCGATGTGTCAGCTGGCTTGATTTTCATGCGGTATTGGTATGGCAGGTGGTTAGCCGTAATCATTTGTTCATCTGTCATGAAATTCATCGCACCCTCGATCATATGCTCAAGCTCGCGAATATTGCCCGGCCAATCATAGGATAAGAAAAATTGCTTCACATCTTCACTGATCTGTTCGACATTCATTTGAAATAGGTGGTTGTTTTTCTGGATGAACTCCGACGCGAGAAGCAAAATGTCCTCTTTGCGCTCCCGAAGAGGCGGGATGATCAGCGTCACGACGCTCAGCCTGTAATACAAGTCCTTCCGCATTCGTTCTCCCGCAATGGCATCAATCGGGTCTTCATTCATCGTGGCGATAATGCGCACGTCAATCGGTGTATCCTTGGTCGAACCAATGCGTCTGATTTTCCGTTCCTGCAGGGCACGCAGCAATTTTGCCTGCAAGCTCAAATTCAGCGAGTTGATTTCATCTAACAGAAGTGTGCCGCCATGGGCTTGCTCAAACAGGCCAGGCTGGTCAACGGCACCTGTAAACGCACCTTTTTTCGTCCCGAACAGGATGCTTTCCACCAGGCTGTCCGGCAGAGCCGCACAGTTTTGAGAAATAAACGGGCCGCTTGATCGGTCGCTGCCGTTATGGATACTTTGTGCGAACAGCTCTTTTCCCGTGCCGGTTTCACCTGCGAGAAGCACCGATGAAGACGTTCGGGTCGCCCGCTTGGCGTTTTCAATGACATCCTGAATCGCTGGACTGGTGCCGAGAATGCTGTCAAATGTGTACGTCGCGTTTCCTTTTTTATTCATATTCTCTCTGATCAGGCGTTCAAGCTTTGTCACATCCTTGGCAATTTCGACAGCGCCTTTGATTTCGCCGTTTTGGATAATCGGATATGTATGATTGATCGTCGTGATTTCCTGGCCTTTATTATTGAAATAGCTTTGCTTTACATTGTTAATCGTTTTGCCTTCCTGAAGGGCTTGCACAAGCGTGCTGTCCTGCTGCTTCGAAAACATAAATACATCCATCAGGTTTTTATTTAAGACGTCCTGCTTCTCCATATCTTCAATCTGCATCATTTTGTTGTTATAAACAATCGTGTTTCCATGCTCGTCCACCACGTGCAGGCCGACATCAATTTCATCCAGAATGCTCTGAAACACTAATGTGAGGAATTCGCTGTCTTTGACCAAAGTATAAACCTCCCCCATTTATTTTCTTAATATTGCTTCTATTTTATAAAAGAATGGAGAGGATATGCAAAAGAATTTTGCACTTTATGACTCAGTTACAGTTAATCCTTTTATCAATAAGGGAGGAATTACTTATATTGTATATTGACTGGAAAAACAAGATGATTTAGTATTTAGGTAAATATCTAAATGGTAATGTTTCCTAAATGGAGGGAGAATTATTTGAATAAGGCTTTTAAAGCTTTGGCCGATCCTACAAGGAGAAGGATTCTGGATTTATTAAAACAACAAGATTTAACAGCCGGGCAAATTGCTGACCAATTTGATATGTCAAAACCTAGTATTTCTCATCACTTAAATATTTTAAAAAACACTGATTTAGTTCGAGATCAAAAAAAGGGACAATATATTATTTATTCTTTAAATACGACTGTACTTCAAGATCTTATTGGCTGGTTCTTTTCCCTTACAGATACAGACCATGACAAGAAGGAAGGTGAAGAATAATGAAAAAATATCTCTTTGCACTAATTATGATAGCATTAACAGTTTTAGCGTGGATTATAACATATTCACAATTACCAAATGAATTGGTAACACATTGGGGAATAAGCGGTGAAGCAGATGATTTTTCTAAGAAACCTACCGCTATAGCTACATTGGTAGGTATAATGATAGTTCAATATATTCTTATGGTGCTTATTCCTAAAATTGATCCCCGGCGAAACTATACAGCCTTTACTCGTGCATACTTAACTATTTTTAATACCATGTTTCTCGTTTTATTTATCATTAATTTGATTACAATATTGACGGGGTTAGGTGTAAAACTTCCTATTCCATATTTAGGATCATTTATTCTTGGAGCTATATTTATGGTTTTCGGTAATTTTCTTCAGCAGGTTAGACCAAATTTTTTCTTGGGAATTAGAACTCCTTGGACATTAAGCAGTGAAAATGTATGGAGACTTACCCATAGATTGAGTTCAAGAATATTTGTTCTAGCCGGAATCATTATTGTTTTAACTGCATTTATTCCTGAGTCTTTTACTGAGCCGATTATTTTTATAGCGGCAATAGGCAGCATACTCTTCTCGGTATTCGCATCTTATTTCATATTTCAAAAAGAACTGAGCTAAGAACTATAGATTAAAAGGCGTAATCATCATACAGATTACGCCTTTTTATATTGTAACGAATACGTATTCTTTTAACATGTCATTCTTGTATCAATTACAGGAAATCTTCTTATGGGACTTGTGTATACCTTTTTTGTTTGAACATATTCATTCGAAAATGCAAAAGAATTTTGCACTAAAAGAAAATCCCGCTCAAAATATCTGAATATTTTTGCACCCTTGCCTCGAATATTGTAGAAAATACACGAATGTGCGAGTTGGCACGAAACTTGCATTTATAAAAAGGGAAAGCAGGATATAGTGTTGAAACAGAAAACAAGGGGGAATTCAAATATGCCAGCTTTATCAAAATCCAAAGAAATTATTGATCAGACGTCTCACTATGGTGCCAACAATTATCATCCACTGCCGATTGTTATTTCTGAAGCGCTGGGTGCTTGGGTAAAGGACCCGGAAGGCAATGAATATATGGATATGCTAAGTGCTTATTCTGCGGTGAATCAGGGGCACAGACATCCGAAAATCATTCAGGCATTAAAGGATCAGGCTGATAAAATTACACTGACGTCTCGCGCGTTTCACAACGATCAGCTCGGACCGTTTTACGAAAAGGCGGCTAAGCTGACGGGTAAAGAGATGATTCTGCCGATGAATACGGGGGCTGAAGCGGTTGAGTCTGCGGTAAAAGCAGCGAGACGCTGGGCTTATGAAGTGAAAGGCGTAGCCGACAATCAAGCGGAAATTATCGCATGTGTCGGGAACTTCCATGGCCGGACGATGCTGGCGGTTTCTCTTTCTTCTGAAGAAGAGTATAAAAGAGGATTCGGTCCGATGCTTCCAGGAATCAAACTAATCCCTTACGGAGATGCGGAAGCGCTGCGTCAGGCGATTACGCCAAACACAGCGGCATTCTTATTTGAACCGATTCAAGGCGAAGCGGGCATTGTGATTCCGCCTGAAGGGTTTTTGCAGGAAGCGGCGGCAATTTGTAAGGAAGAGAATGTGCTGTTGATTGCCGATGAAATTCAGACGGGTCTCGGACGTACAGGCAAGACATTCGCTTGTGACTGGGATGGCATTAATCCTGATATGTACATTTTGGGGAAAGCGCTTGGCGGCGGTGTGTTCCCGATCTCATGCATTGCGGCGGACCGGGACGTTTTAGGCGTGTTTAACCCGGGCTCACATGGCTCCACATTTGGCGGAAATCCGCTGGCGTGTGCGGTGTCCATCGCCTCACTGGAAGTGCTGGAAGATGAAAAGCTGGCGGAGCGTTCTCTTGAGCTTGGCGAGTATTTTAAACAAGAGCTGGAGAGCATTGATAACCCTATCATTAAAGAAGTCCGCGGCAGAGGGCTGTTTATCGGTGTGGAACTGACGGAAGCGGCGCGTCCGTATTGTGAGCGTTTAAAAGATGAAGGACTTTTATGCAAGGAAACGCATGATACCGTCATTCGTTTTGCCCCTCCATTAATCATTTCCAAAAAGGATTTGGATTGGGCGATTGAAAAAATTAAACATGTGCTGCAAAAGGCATAAATCCGCATCATGGCGGTATATTCACTTCGTTTGTATAAATTTACAACATAAAAATTAGCACTCCCTATTTGCTCAGCTACAGTATTTTAGTATAATGTATCTTTATGAGAAGAAGTGAATTTTATATTAAATAGATAGAGACTCTTTGGACAGCAAACTGGGATACGCACCATGTAGATGTTCCAGCTTAGATCCAATACAAGTTGCTGAAGGGGTGCAGAATGTGAATACGAACCAAGATAACGGAAATCAGCTCCAGCGGACAATGAAATCTCGCCACTTGTTTATGATTTCATTGGGCGGAGTGATCGGAACCGGTTTCTTCCTGGGAACCGGGTTTACCATTAACCAAGCAGGACCGCTCGGTGCGGTTCTGTCCTATTTAGTGGGCGGCTTTATCATGTTTTTGACCATGCTTTGCTTAGGGGAGCTTGCGGTCGCCTTTCCTGTGTCGGGGTCCTTCCAGACCTATGCGACAAAATTTATCAGCCCGGCCTTCGGATTTGCGTTTGGCTGGCTGTACTGGCTCGGCTGGGCGGTTACATGCGCTATTGAATTTTTATCAGCGGGACAGCTGATGCAGCGCTGGTTTCCGCATGTGGAGGTCTGGATCTGGTGTCTGGTCTTTGCGGCCCTCATGTTTACCTTAAATGCGATAACCGCGAAAGCCTTTGCAGAATCTGAATTTTGGTTTTCGGGCATTAAAATATTGATTATCCTTTTATTTATTATTCTCGGCGGAGCCGCTATGTTCGGCTTCATTGACCTAAAAGGCGGAGAGCAAGCACCGTTTCTGACGCATTTTTATGAAGATGGGTTATTCCCGAACGGCATAAAAGCAATGCTGATCACAATGATTACTGTGAACTTCGCGTTCCAGGGAACAGAGCTGATCGGGGTTGCTGCGGGAGAAAGTGAAAACCCTGAAAAAACGATTCCGCGGTCAATCAGACAGACGGTTTGGAGAACACTGGTCTTCTTTGTTCTATCAATCGTTGTCATTGCCGGCATGATTCCGTGGAAACAGGCGGGAGTCGTGGAGAGTCCGTTTGTTGTCGTATTTGAGCAAATCGGAATTCCATATGCTGCTGACATCATGAACTTTGTGATTTTAATCGCGCTGCTATCCGTTGCAAACTCAGGTTTATACGCATCGACACGTATCCTGTTCGCGATGGCGAATGAAGGACAGGCCTTCAAAGCGATTGGCAAGACAAATAAACGCGGTGTGCCGATGAATGCGTTAATCGTGACGATGGCTGTTGCCTGCCTGTCACTTCTGACAAAATTTGCGCGGGCTGAAACCGTATATATGGTGCTTCTATCCTTGGCGGGCATGAGCGCACAGGTCGGCTGGATTACGATTTCGCTTTCCCAAATCATGTTTAGACGCAAATATATCCGTGAAGGCGGCAAGACGGAAGATTTGAAATTTAAAACACCGCTATATCCGGTGCTTCCGCTGATCGGCCTAACGTTAAATACAGTCGTTCTCATCAGTCTCGCGTTTGATCCGGAGCAGCGTATCGCGCTGTATTGCGGAGTACCTTTTATGGTCATTTGCTACATCATTTATCATGTCGTCATTAAAAAACGCAAGCAGGCAAATCGTCAGCTAGAGCTTTAAAAACGTTGTCCGCAAGTCATCTTTGTTATAACCCGCATAGGACATTATCTTATATGTTGAGGTGGAATCACAGATGGATAAAACGATTTCGGTTATTGGAATGCCAATGGATTTAGGACAAGCACGACGCGGAGTGGACATGGGACCAAGTGCCATCCGGTATGCCCATCTGATTGAGAGGCTGTCAGAAATGGGTTATACGGTTGAAGATCTCGGTGACATTCCGATCAGCCGTGAAAAGATCAAAAACGATGAAGAACTGAAAAACCTAAATTCCGTACTGGCAGGAAACGAAAAGCTCGCTCAAAAGGTGAACACCGTGATTGAAGAGAAAAAATTCCCGCTTGTTCTGGGCGGCGATCACAGTATCGCGATCGGTACGCTCGCAGGTACAGCAAAGCATTACGATAAGCTCGGCGTCATCTGGTATGACGCGCACGGTGACCTGAATACGCTTGAAACATCACCTTCAGGCAATATTCACGGCATGCCGCTTGCGGTCAGCCTCGGCATCGGGCACGAGTCACTGGTTAACCTTGAAGGCTACGCGCCTAAAATCAAACCAGAACATGTCGTCATTATCGGCGCCCGGTCACTTGATGAAGGAGAGCGCCAGTATATTAAGGAAAGCGGCATGAAGGTGTACACGATGCATGAAATCGACCGTCTCGGCATGACAAAGGTGATTGAAGAAACCCTCGATTATTTGTCAGACTGCGACGGCGTCCATCTCAGTCTTGATCTGGACGGACTTGATCCAAACGACGCACCGGGTGTCGGAACCCCTGTCGTCGGCGGCATCAGCTACCGCGAAAGCCACCTGGCTATGGAAATGCTGTATGACGCAGGCATCATCACCTCAGCTGAATTCGTTGAGGTCAACCCGATCCTTGATCATGAAAACAAGACTGGCCAAACAGCAGTAGAGCTTGTAGAATCCCTGTTAGGGAAGAAGTTGCTGTAGACATGTGAAAACCCCCGCATCCCAGCGGGGGTTTTTTTATTATCCAATCATTTTCTCAGCGACTTTCATCTCTTGTGAGTGGGATTGATGATCTGCAATAAACCAGCCGGATAAAATCACTGCTGCAACGCCTGCGCCAATTAGAAATTTTTTCATTTACATAACCTCCGTTTGTTTAATGAGTTCTTCAATCTGTAATGCTTCATAAAAAAAGTGGGCAGCTTCTTTGTAAAGCTCATTTTCCCTATACCGTTGGCCAGCCAAAATGGAAAGTTCTCTTACACTGTCGTATTCTCTCTCCGACATCAACACATCCATATGTTCTTTGCATAAGTGAAACGTTTCCGCATGACCTCCTTCTGCGTAAATGGCATATAAAATATCAATTTTTGCCTCACATACCTTATTCGGCTCAGTATTTAATTTTTCCTTCAAATTTTGGTAATAAGCTAGGGCCTGTTCTTTCTTTTCCGTCTTAAACAGCTCTCGTATCAGCAAGTAAACAGAATGATAGTAATAGGCAGATCGGGCGTACTCTTCATTCTGTAACGCCTCTTCTAATTTTGAGATCGCCTCGTCTGATTTGCCGCTTTGGGCATGGAGAAGTCCAAAGTTATGTAAAAGCTGGGCTTCAAAAAAATGGTCCTCTAATTCTCTCGTCATGCGAATGGCTTCATCCAAATAGCTTTCCGCCTCTTCAAACTGGTTCATCTCAGTAAAATTGCCTGACATCGTAATTAACGCGGAGGCGAGTTTCTTTTTGTAATCCGTTTCTTCTCTGAAGGTTTTGACCGCTTGCCGTGTATGGTTGAGAGACACAATATTTTGTCCCAGCTTATAATAGAGCTTTCCGACCTTCAGATGAAATTCGGCCTTTTCGATCGGATCGGGAATGTTGCTGAGATACTGCTCCGCTTCTTTATAGAGCCCGATGGCAATTTCGTAATGATTTTTATAGGCTTCATACATGCCTTCAAACAGAAAAAAGTAATATTTCAGCATGTCTGACGTAGCATTCATATGAGGAGATTCCTCATGCTGAAAGCCCAGCCCTCTCGCTTCATGAAGCAAAACTTTATGGCGCAATTCTAATAAGGAGAAGTAGGCAAGCACCTCCTGATCCTCTTCCATATCATCCAATAAAGGCTTCACTTCTTCAAAGATACGGGCGGACTCTTCAACTTCATGTTTCTTGATCGCAAGGTACCAATCGTTGAGCATGTTAGCGATTTCTGCAGGTGCAATCTTATTCATTTGAAACTCCCTTCTCTATTCATTTATCAATCTCATTGCTTATCATGATAGTAACACCTCCTTCTATTTTATGTAAAATCCTCTAGTCAATAAATAAAGGAGAGGCGATATGACCATTACGCTGACACCTATGCAAGCCGAGGAATTTCGATCCTATCTGACATACACGACTAAGCATTATGCAAAAGAAAAGATAAAGGCAGGATCGTGGCTCCCTGAAGAGGCCATGCTTTTGTCCAAACAGACTTTCTCTGATTTGCTGCCGAATGGGCTGCAAACGCATCATCACCATCTGTGGAGTATCATCCTGAACGGTAAGGAAACGGCTGGCTGGCTCTGGATTCACGCAGAACCGGAACACCCGCAGCAGGAAGCGTTTATTTACGATTTCGGATTGTATGAATCATATCGGGGAAAAGGTTTCGCGAAGCAAGCCTTGAACGCACTGGATGAGATGGCAGGAAACATGGGCATTCGAAAGCTGTCTCTCCACGTATTCGCTCACAATGAGACGGCAAGGCGGCTGTATGAGCAAACGGGATTTCAGGAGACTGATGTGATCATGAGTAAGAAGATCTAGGCCTGGGGAAGGCCTTTTTTTGTGAGACAACCTTCCTGTAAATGATTTCTAAAAATTCTGTAAATCACCTAGTTACCTTCCACATTTCCCTAATATAATGATGATAAAGGAAATCTTCTTTCCTACACACATGAAAAGAGGAGATGTCATGAGTATGAAGAAAAAGGTGTCAATTATTTTGGTAGCGCTTACAATGTACGTCGGCCTGTTTGTTTCTCCCGCAAAAGCTGCAAGGACCACGAACTATGCTGAACAAATCGCAACGCTTCAGCCAGGCACGACCCCAGAAGAAATCACAAAGTCCGCCAGCCAGATTGCCAAACAGCAACACGTAAAGACCGATGTGATTCTCAAACAGTTTTACAAGGAAATTACCGCCGATAAAGCAGAAGGAGACCAACTCGCCAAGGAAAGCGGCATGTCCATGATGGGCGGCTCATCCGGTACGAAAAAACTTCCCACTAGCACGAAAGGAAACATCTACTATACCAACTCCTACACAGCCTACTACAACCATGGCCACGTCGGCATGTACTCCGCCGCTGACAAGATTGTTGAATCGGTTCCAAGCGACGGCGTCAGGCAGATCGCTTATAATGCCAGAGACGTGGAAGACAACTCCATAGTACAAACAGTCAACGTCACCTCATCTAAAAAAACATCCGCTGCCGACTGGGCGGTATCAAGAGTCGGCGACCCATACTCATTTAACTTCGTCAATAACAGAAATACCGGCCATGACGGTGCCAAAAACTGTTCGAAGCTCCTATGGTCTGCATTTTTACTGAAAGCCGGCATTGATATCGACAGCAATAAAGGATTAGGCGTTTACCCGCGCGACATCACAAGTTCTTCCTATACGACAACCGTCATGACGATCAATTAGGGAGACGGTTATGAAAAAGTGGATGATCACCATTGTCATGCTGATTCTCGCAGGAATCGCACTATTTGTCTTCGTTTCTCCCCTCAAAAGCCATAAAGCCGTGAGTCAGCAGGATCTCCGAGACCCTGATTTTCTGAACGACAAAGAAGTCCTGCTGTATTTCTCAACCTCAGCGGATCAAGATGCATTCGGGGGCGGGAAAAGCTTTGCCCTGTTTATCAGCCAAGACAGGTCGCTGTCTTCATTTCAGATGAAGGGCCTTGAGCTGGGTTCCGCCAAGGTTCATGACGACAGTGTGATGCTGGAGGACAAAAACATGATTTTCACGATCAAAAACGGCTTGCACTCCCATAAAAGAGCCTATCAGCATACAGGCGACAGCGCGGGGTTTCTGCAAAACACGGACGGCTTTTACACCCTCTACAACTCCGGCTATGACAAAAAGGGAGGCGGATATCGCTCAGAGCTGTACCGCCAGATGGACGGAGAGTGGAAAAAAGACGTCATCCCCTACTATATCCGAGCATCGGGATTTCACGATGGCGCCATTTACGCACTTGTCCCGACAGAAGACGAGAAAGGCTATCAGCTCCTTCAGATTCAGGCCGATCAAAAGAAGCTTACCTATCACGCCATCACGGAATGGCAGTATCGGGAAGGAGCCTCAATCGAGTCTCAGCTTGCTGCGGACGATCAAGCTGTATATGTGATGGTTCGGGGGCAAAAATCCAGCAATCTCTATCAAATGGTGAAAATCAATAAGAAAAGCGGTAACGTGGAGCTTTACGATATCGCCGAATACAAAAATGACGAGCAAACAATATACAGCTCCATGCCCTTCAGCTTTAAAAAAAGCTTTTTCTCGTATCACGGGTCCCTGTATTTCATTGACGGCTTCGGAAAGGTATACAAGATCGATGCAAAGACAGGAAAAACTAGCATCGCCTTTACTCTTTCCCCAGAAAAAATGAAGGCCGATTTCAAAGAAATCACACAAAAAGGCAGCAGCCTCTATTTCTTCACATATACCTACAACCAGCCTGCATACATTGAACAATACAGCCTGAAAACCGGAAAGAAAGTGAAGGAAAAAGAGATCGGGAAGGTAAAGGAGATTGTGGCGCCGAAGAGTCATTTGAAGCTGTATGATTTTGAGATGATGAAGAATTTTTAAGGTGAAGGGGGTTCCGACTTGGGAGCCGTTATACTGCTCATCGTTTTTGTTTTTCCGATGATGTCAGGCGTAATTGGTGCAGCCGGTTATTTCATATGTAAGAAAGTTTGGATGGGTCCGCTCATCGTGCTTATTGCGAGTTTGATATTGTTGTTTACGTTAGCCTCTGGTAACAGTTCATTCATGTTTTGGGTTGTGCTTTATACTGCAATTGCGTTAGCAGCCAGTGTTGTCACATTATTTCTCAGGAAATGATTATTCAACTGACCACTGTTTATGAAGAGACTTGTGAAGTCTCTTTTTTCTGTTGCGCAATGTGATACATATCAATGATAGAACGTTGTCCAGCCTCCATCTAAACATATAAAGCTCGAATGGCCTTTTCAAGCAAACAGGTGTTAATTACTGTAAAATGAATATATAAAATGGATGCAGATAAAGGAGGAAGCATATGCGCACCAAACGGGTCATTCTTCTGGCAGTTATCATCAGTTTGATTTCGGCGGCTACGATGTTCCTGTTAAACGGAGGTAAAGCAGATTGGTTCGACATCATCGGAATCATTATCGGCTGCTTTCTTGGCATATTTGTTGTTGTAAGAATACAGAAAAAGCAGGCGTGAAAAAGGGAAAGGGTCATGCCGAACCGAAGTCATGTTCAAGGACGCAAAGTCCAAACACATGAATGGGAGGAATGGCGTTGACAGGAAACAAAGCGGTTGTGTACAAAGGCAAAGGAAACGTGGCGGTGGAGGATATCGGCTATCCGGAGTTAATCTTGAGGGACGGGCCCGGCGTTCCGAAGGCGAATGTGAATCGGAAATGTGAGCACGGGGTGATTTTGAAGGTGATTACCACAAACATTTGCGGAAGCGACCAGCACATGGTCAGAGGCCGCACGACGGCGCCTGATGGCTTGGTGCTCGGGCATGAAATTACGGGAGAAGTCATTGAAACAGGTCGGGACGTTGAATTTATCAAAAAAGGCGACATCGTATCCGTTCCCTTTAACATTGCCTGCGGACGCTGTGTGATGTGCAAAACGCAGAAAACGCATGTGTGCCTGAATGTCAATCCGGACCGGCCGGGATCGGCTTATGGCTACGTTGATATGGGCGGCTGGGTCGGCGGGCAGTCGGAATACGTCATGGTGCCGTACGCCGATTTTCAGCTGTTGGTCTTCCCGGATAAAGAACAGGCGTTAGAAAAGATTCTCGATTTGACGATGCTGTCCGATATTTTTCCGACCGGCTTCCACGGGGCATACACAGCGGGCGTGCAAACGGGTTCTACCGTTTATATCGCAGGAGCGGGGCCTGTCGGTTTAGCAGCTGCACACTCCGCCCAGCTCCTTGGCGCTTCCACAGTGATTGTCGGCGATTTGAACGACGACAGACTGGCACAGGCGAGAAGCTTTGGCTGTGAAACCGTCAACGTGCAAAAACACGACCGCCTCGGCGAACAAATTGAACAAATACTAGGTGAACCAACCGTTGATGCCGCAGTGGACTGTGTCGGCTTTGAAGCATCCGGACACGGCAGCCAAGGAGAAGCGCCGGCCGCCGTGCTGAACTCGATCATGGATGTCACTCAGGTCGGCGGAAGTCTCGGTATTCCAGGCTTATACGTGACCGAAGATCCCGGTGCAAAGGATGCGGACGCCAAAACAGGCTCTTTAAAAATTCGCTTTGGACTCGGCTGGGCCAAAGCCCACACCTTCGTCACCGGACAAACACCCGCAATGACATACAACCGCAACTTGATGAAAGCGATCCTCAGCGGCAGAGCGCAAATCGCAAAAGCCGTCAACGCCACTGTCATTTCTCTGGACGACGCGCCAAAAGGCTACAGCGACTTTGACAAAGGAGCGGCGAAGAAATTTGTGATTGATCCGCATGGAACATTGCAATAAAAAAAAGCCGGCGGTTCAATCGAACGCCGGCTTTATTGCTGATAATCGGTTTCTTCAAAGCGATCTCCTGATTCGTCTTGGACAATTAAATCCCCTTCGATTTTGTCCAGTCCAATCAGAATATAAGGGCTTTTCTCATTTTCCTCGGGAGCCGGCTTTCGTTTCACAGTTACAATCGTTTCTTTAGGCGAGAATTTGACGTCTGACACATCAAGCTTCTTATCATTCTCGCTGCTTCCGAGAGACACCACGACCATTTTTTTGCCTTCTGATATGGTGAAGACTTGGTATCCTTTCACTTCATCATGTGTTTGAAGGTAATTTGCGTATAATTCTAGCTCGGAACTCCCTTCACCGATCCGATCCTTCTCTAACACCCAATAAGACGACTGACACCCAGGAAGCAGCAACATGATCACAAAAAGCCAAACCAATCTGAAGCGCACATGCAGACCTCCCCAAACATCGGTTACAACCAAACTAACATACGAGCGAAATAGAGTCATCAACAGCTTGTTTGTCGATTTGTGGATAAAACTCAGCCCGAAGCACTACTAACATGTGAATAAATAGGTTATATTGGGAAGAGAATATTTGCAAAAATGCAAGAAACCATCGGAGGATTTGACATGAAACAAACGTATTATTCCTGTGAAGAACACATCGAAACCGTGCTGGATATGTACATAGACGACCACGAGCTGCCGCCCGAAATCAGAAAAATCGAACATACTAACAGTTTATCCACAGCCTGTGAATTATGTGGAGACCCCGCAGTATATATAGTGGGGAACGAATGATCTTACACAAAATACAGAAAAGATATCCACAATTGTGGACAACATATATGAATAACTTGTTTCTAAAGTGGGGATGACCTGTGAATATCAATATTGTGACAATCGGAAAACTAAAAGAAAAATACCTCAAGCAAGGCATTGAAGAATACACCAAACGACTTTCGGCCTACGCAAAAATCGACATCATCGAACTCCCGGACGAAAAAGCGCCGGAAAACCTAAGCGACCAGGACATGAAAATCATAAAAGACAAAGAAGGCGACCGCATCCTATCCAAAATCAGCCCCGACGCCCACGTCATCGCCCTCGCCATCGAAGGAAAAATGAAAACATCCGAAGAACTAGCCGATACAATAGATAAGCTGGCTACTTATGGAAAAAGCAAAGTCACCTTCGTCATCGGCGGATCACTCGGATTGAGTGACGCGGTGATGAAGCGAGCGGATGACAAGCTTTCGTTCTCGAAAATGACGTTTCCTCATCAGTTGATGCGGTTGATTCTAGTCGAGCAGATTTATCGGGCTTTTCGGATTAATCGTGGGGAGCCTTATCATAAGTGAATGGGGTTTTTTATGATACATTGTTATAGATACAACTATCCCTATTTGCATTAAAGTCCACTTTAAGGTTTATTTATTTAAGCATGTGAAGTTATATTAAACAGTGAGGGTTAACCAATATGAGATACACAATTAAAGAAGTTTCAGAAATGAAATGATGAACATACCTGCCTATACCATCAGATATTATGAAAGTGAAGGGCTCCCCCCTTTTTAATGGGGGAACGATAATGGGTATCGGGTATTTCGAAAAGAAAATCTGGGTTGGTTAGATTTTATAACTTGTTTAAAAGTAACTTGAATGTCAGTAAATGATCTGAGAAAAATGATAACACTTACAGTGAGTGGGGAGGACAATTTTGATCTAAAGCGATCATTCTTGTTAGAAACCGAAAAACCTTAGAAGAACAACAACAGCAATTGGATAAAGCATTTGAGAAAGTAAAAATTAAGCTGAATTACTTTGATAAGCGTGAACAAGAGTTTAGAAAACAAAACATACAAATTGCATAAGATTACACAGACCAGACATATGTCCGTTTGGTCTTTTTTTCTTTTCTTATTTTGAATTGTATTATACGTAATTTTTATGAGTCTTACTAAAAATCCAATTAGCAATGATTAGTATCTTTCATTAAAGTACATTACCTTCTGCATAGCATTAGAAAAACACAACCCAGAAAGTTGTGCTAGATGTATTAAGTATTATCGATATTTTCATTTATGCTTTGCGGGATTAAAGATAATAAATCTTCCGCTTTATCTTTTAGTTCATCTAATTCTTCCAAAAATTTTTCAACATCAGTCTCTGCTAATTCTGCCAGTTCGCTTTCTTTTTCATAAGCTATTTGAGAGGCAGAAGCACGAAATTCATCTACATCATCGAAGTCAGCAGAATGTTCATTCTCATTAATGTATTCCATCGCATACTCTTGAGTATTAAACGATAAGAATTCATCAATACTTGTATCAGTAGAATACATTAATTGGATTTCTTCCGTACCAAGGTCCTCAACAATTTGATTAATGTCCTCAGTTTCGATTCCTAATTCTTCAAGTTGATGCATTATTCTATAACAAGTACTTTCAAAGTCATCCATTGTTGATGTTAGCTTATCGAGGTTTTCAGAGAAGTGATAACTATTCATTAGATCCAAAAACTCCTGATACAACCCTCGTTCGTCATATACACTATGGCATGACATTCGAACCTCTTCAATTATACTGGATAATAAATAGTAATTAAACTTGTACTCGATTCTTAGTTTATTTATAGAGTCGTCAGAATAGTACTCTTCAGAATTTTCTTTTAATCGTGGCACTATAGAATTTTTAAGCGTACTAATAAAGTCGGCATCACGAGAAATAATTCCGCATTCAATATTATTCGCTGATTCATCCGAGAAGTTAGATGAACCGATAAATACTATATTATTCGTCATAATAATCTTGGCATGATTTTTAAAATTAAAATGAGTACTGAATATAGAATTAAAATTTTCAGGATCAAGCTTATTCAGATATACATTTATAACTTCTCTCGCTCTATTTCTAGCCTTACCATAATACGTTTCAAACCTATTGGGTATATTTGTAATAATATCTACAGTGGTAGTTGAAGGTAATGTTTCTAAAGTATTGATTAAATTAGTATTTCTTGCAGAGATATTATAAGTAAGAATAAACACATAGTCAGTACTTTTAAAATCATCTAGAATTTCTTGATATGTTAGTTCTCCTTGCGCCATAACAAACTCTGCTTCTCTTATAGGAATCTTAAGTAACATAAATATTTTAAACCTACCTTTACATCCATTTTAGTGTGTGGTATTGCTTAAATTAATTATAATCGTTTATTGTTAGTTTCGGCTATTATAATATAACATTTGTTTCCATGTACCGCGATACAAGGTATTCCAACAACAACAGAGTCTACGTTCATAAAAGTACACTTACTAGATGGGTATAAATATGTGGAGCTGGTATGGTATTGGAGAAAACCACCAACCGAAATAAGAATGTAGAGAAAAGGTTTTAAAATACTATGTATGCGGAGCATGGAAAAGCAAAGGATTCAACTGTTTGTCGGTCAAACAGGGTCAGAACGAATTATGCAGACAAATATGTCCTAGAAAGAATAGCGAGCTTTGCAGACAATGAGGTACTCATCAAACAAATTACAGAAAAGATTAATAGTAAGAATCAAGATAAAGGAACAATCCAAACGGAATACCAAGCCTTCAAGAACACTTTGGATTCTATCCAGAAGAAAAAGAGTAAAGTACTTTACTTACATTATATGAAGATGACTTGATCAGTAAACAGGAAGGATCTTAGTGAAAGGTTAGGCAAGTTAAACGAAGAAAAAGAGCGGATCGAGAAAAGACTAACACCGTTAGAAGAGCTTATTAGAAATAACTCGATCGAAACAGTATCCTACAAGTTAGTTAAGCAGGTTATGCAGAATTTTGTGAATGTATACAAGGAGTCTTTGACTAGGGAACAGAGAAAAAGGTTGCTACACCTGTTAATCCATAAGATAACGATAGGAGAGGACAGGACAGGAAAGTAGATACTATACAGATCCAACTTAATAAAGAAGTAGCAAAACACTTCACCTATAGAGGGGGAGAGTATTCATCTATTGCAGATGAGTTCTCTCCCCCTTTTTCTATTTTACTTGATCTATGAAAGGAGCAAATAACTATATGAACATTCTTAATGTATTCAGAAATTACATTGAGGAATATCATTCACATTTAGCTTTAAAGGACAGGAAAGTGGATGTTAGAACCATATCGGTACAGGAGATAAGCAATGAGGAGGTAAAAGAGCTTCCAGAAGATACAAACTAAAACTAAAATGCTGGGTGTTCTTCTATTATGGTGGTGAATCAAATGTTGTGTACTTGTTACAGGTTAGACGAGGTATTCAAAATATTGGGATGGGTCTTATAAGGGGTGGACAATTAGTGAAACCTATTAGCTTTATTTAAAAAAGGATAAAAACTCCGTATGTTATAAACTTATCCTCATTTAAGGATTCATTGAGGAGGTGAGTAACTTTGTCGTCAATTGAATTATTCAAATCGGGAATCATCTTTGGTTTATCGGTCTTTCTCTCTTTTTAAAGAGAACATTATCAAAAACAAATAGCAGGGGGATATATGAAATGCTTTTTATTAGGAACAGTTCTAGGCATAATTGCAAGTTTGGCTATTGTATTCAATCAAAGAAATGTATAATTATTGGTAAGTGTTCCAGCAAACATTTTCTAGGACAACCCCAAGTAATGGTTATTGCGTCGTGATTATAAATGGAAAATGATTCAACAGAAATCCATAGGACGAATATATCAATTAATTTAGAGTATTTTATAATACTCACAAAATGAGGAGAATACAGGCTCATGGATATTTCAAGGGTAAATGATCTTTATTTTAATTATTATGTGATTTTTAATGCGGAAAAACCAATAGAGGATTATATTCCAATAACTGATCAGCCGTTTTCAACAATGTACGACGGAGCGATACATGGATTTGATCCTGAGCTAAATAATGTGCTCCCAGCAATTAGGTATTGTTTGCATCTTCCACGAAACGGTTTAGATACATTTGATTTGCAACCAAAGGTATTGGAAAAAGGATACGAAGTACCACACAGTATCATCTTAATACCATCATATAGTTTATCTGAAATAATAGAGAGCAAAGTTTTGGTGAATTATCCACCAACGTTATTTATAAGTGAAGACAATTTCACGGAGACTGCAGAGAAAATCACCTTAGAATGCAAGGCACCTTTAGGCCATGTAAAAATATCAGATCTATCCGAAGAAATGTTACAAAATCACTGGAAAGCTATTACACAGTTAATGAATACAATAAATAGTGAAGATGAATTTTTAATTACTAAGCCAAAACTATTAAGCGGTGAGGCTATCTCGGCAATTCCGTTATCCTTTAATGCAAACCAGTTAGATTGGTATGAAGGTATACTTGAATCTCTACGGAATTACGACTTTATAAATAAAGCTATCTATTACTTTACTATTCAGCTTCATTCACGAATTAAAGTATTGGTTCACTTGGAAGACCACAACAACTACTCTCCAACTGAAAAAGAATTGTTAGAACAAGATGAGATACAAAGAAATCTAGCACAAGTGCCTACAGTAATAACTCTTTCAGGAACAGCTAATCGCCATAGACCACGTAACATTGAAGATAATGTATTGGAAAGAAATGAAAAAGATGTTGTTGATATATTAGGTATTCACAGAGCTGCAGCGAGAAATGGTTATTGGTTCGACGGCGGCTATTTACCTAAGGGGATATTTATTGAATTAAATCAATTAGAAACACATTGTAAGGGTAGAAAGATATCCAATAAATATGTATGGAGTTCCATGAAGAGAATTGGAAGAATATTAGCATCACATGTAGGAGAAGAGGGTTTAACGATAATAGATCGGGCTTCTCATATTACAGCATTTACTGATTTTCCTGTAGGGCTTGCCATATTACCTGGTTATGATGACCCTTTGTGTTGTATAAAGCCTATTTCGTATAGATCTTTAACTCCTTTAACACGAGCTCTTCAAATGGAACTTCCTAGAGTTGGTGAATTATATATAGGTAAGGGATTTAAAGTTGTAATTGCAGAGTGTTTACTTCCAGAAGATGGTATTAGAAAAGCTTCTGATAGTGCATGGAAAATGGCAGTGGAAATGTTAAATTCTAATAAGAATGTTAATGTTTCGTATTCAGAAATAAAGGATGTGGAAGAGCTTAAAACTTTTCTTGGAGCGAACACAGATGCTGACATATTAGTAATTTCAGCTCACGGGTATTATGATGATAAAAAAAATGTTGCGGGTTTATGGATAGGTGATGATTTATGGTTTGCTGCTGATGACGATGAGATAATAGTACCTCCTATAGTAATATTAAGTGCTTGTCATGTATCACCACGGGGGGGAGGAGCGGTAACAGTCACAGATTTACTTCATAGAAAAGGAGCAAAAGCTATTCTGGGTACTTTAATACCAGTTAATGTTTTCAGTAATGCTATACTCACTATCAGGCTTTTTGTTTATATTTGCGAAGCATTAAGTGGACGTGGAAAGATGAGAACTCTTAATGATGCTTGGAGAATGGTCGTTGCATCAAATGCGGTTCACGAAATAATTTCTTCTTCAAGAAACTTTAAAAAATGGGCACAAAGCAAGACTTATGGAGGACATAGTATTATAGAAGAGTTTGGATTGGTTAGATCAACTGGGCGGTTAAGATACGGTTTTGTCTATACAGATACAATCAGTATCTTAGAGGAAATGGCTAAAGAAACTGGCTTTCAAAAAGAGTTCAAATCATCCATTGCTTCACAAGGAGTATTTCCTGAATCCTGTTTCTATGTATGGTCTGGAACGCCGGAAAATGTGATTTTAACAGAACCAATCCTTGAAGAATTTCAAAAACGCTTTGATTCTTAATTAGCTAGTATCATGAAAAGAACGGTTTTAATAAAAAAATAGCTTAATACATAATGACAAGGTACAGAACGGAGAACAGAAAATGGCCACAACAATCGAAGTGAACAAACAGAGTGTCAAACAATTGTTAGAGACCGGCAAAGTTAATAAGTTTATTATACCTGAGTACCAACGTCCATATGCGTGGTCTGACGAACAAGTTCAAACGCTCTTTGATGATTTAGTTGAATACACGAAAAATAAGAACGAGAGCACTTATTTTCTGGGGACCATCGTTTCCTATGAGAATGAGAAGGAGGAACAGGAAATTATAGATGGTCAACAGCGCATTACTTCTTTGTTTCTATTGCTCCGTGCACTTTACTCGAAACTTGATACAATGACAGAAACAAGAGAAGTGAAAAATTTCAAGGGACAAATTGAATCAGCTTTGTGGGAACAAGATGAATTAACTGCTGAGGTTGATTACGAAAAAACGCTTATTGAATCCAGGGTGATGAGGGATGAAGGAAATCAAACCTTTTCAAAAATACTTACCAAAGGCACTATTGAAAAAGGTGCAAAAGATAGTTATTCGCTAAACTATAAAATATTTACAGAGCTAATAGAGAATTATACTACGAATGAGCCAGAGTTGTTTTTCTGGTTCATCCGGAATGTTTTGAACAAAGCAATTTTATTACCAATTACCGCTGATTCACAGGATACGGCGTTAACAATCTTCTCCACCCTGAATGATAGGGGACTAGCTTTGTCCGACGCAGATATCTTTAAAGCGAAGATCTATAATCAATTGGATGCTGAGGGAAAAGCAGCTTTTATTGAACAGTGGCAACAACTAGATGTAGAAGCTGCAAATGCCAATGAGAGTATTCAAAAGTTATTTTATTATTATATGTTTTATTTAAGAGCCTTAGAAAATGATAGAAATACAACGACACCAGGGATAAGGAAATACTATTCAAGGAATAATTTTAATCAGTTATATAAGAGCGATGTGATGAACAATCTAAATAAGATGCTTAATTTATGGATTGTAGTTAATAATCGTGTAGAAATTGAAGATGAGAATTGGTCAAAAAATATTAAAATTAAACAAGTTCTTGATGGATTATCTTCGTATCCAAATGAATTTTGGAAATATCCCGTTGTCATTTACTATCTCAAATATATTGGTTCGCAAGATTTTGAAGAACTATTTTTAAAATTTCTCAAGAAATTATTCGCAGATCTGGCGGCACAGTATATTGTTACACCAACTATTAATGCTGTGAAAAGAGGAATCTTGAAATTAAACTCTGAAATTATAAAATCGTCTATGCCAATATTTAATTTTACTAAAGTAGATGAACAAGAATTAAAAGTAAAGGTTAAGACGGCTCACCGTAATACAGTCCGTATGATATTAAAGATCCTTGCTTATCAACGCCAAGAGGAACTACTCCCTGAGAAATGGGAGATAGAGCATATACTTCCTCAGAAATGGCAATCAAGTTATTTTCCAATTAATTCAGATGGAGAGGTAAAAGAGTTAGTGGAACATATAGGGAATAAAATTCCTTTTGAAAAAAAGCTGAACATTATTGCAAGTAACGGTTACTTTAAAAAGAAACAAGAGAGTTATGAGAAATCAAAAGTGCAGTTATTACTTGACCTTTCTAAGCAGCATGAAAATTGGGGACTAGATGAAATTCGTGAAAGAGATATTAGGGTTTCAGACGAGTTGTTGATGTTACTAAAGGATTGGGGGTTAAATCAATCAGATCTCCCAGTTCAAGAAGAACATTCTACAATTCCAACCGCTAAAGAATCAAAGATAATTGAAGAGTTAAAGAGAAAAGGTTTAATTTAAGAGAAGTTGAACTAGCCCGTAAAACATTATCATTGCAATGTAAAGCAGTACTAAAGTTAATAATAAATTTGAGCTAGAATGCTGAGGAAGTATTATTTATTAGATAAGTATAGAGAAAGCGGCGTAAAAAACGCGCTTTCTCCTTTTGTGATTTTTACTAGCAGTGACTCAATCGGGAACTAACTTTGAAGAAAAAGATGTATCTTATTAGAGTGCAAAACCTCACTTTGACCTACCACGGTGAACCGTATCATAAGTAGAAGTGATAAAAGTTATAAGTAAAGTGCTATTTTATTGTCTGGAATGGATAATGGATGTGAAAATTATCTTTATCGTTTTAAGATATAGCCAGTGTAGGTGAAAAAGTCGAGGATGTGTTGACTTCCTGTAAAATCAAATTCAGTTGGTATATTTAACGTACTAGTAATAAGCAGATGATCAGACTTGTTAGCAAGTTAAGGTGTAAAAAGAGAGGTTGAATAAACCGTAAAAAAGAGCCCAGAGAATGTCATCTCTGAACTCTATACTTCCTCACTTCATATACCGATATTCCCGCAAACTCTCCAAAATCGCAACTTCCTGCAGCAGTTCCTCACCCACATTCGTTTCCTTCACTTTCTTCCGTTCAAGCTCTTTATCCACTAATCGTTTCACCGTTAACACATCGGTTCCGGTGCTTAGGACTTCTGCCTTGGAGTTGAAATGTTTATGGGCGACGAGCTGCATGCCGTAGGAGTTGTATAGCAGCGTGTAGCCGGCGATGCCTGTTGTGGATTGGTAGGCTTTGGAGAAGCCGCCGTCGATGACGATCATTTTTCCGTTTGCTTTGATTGGGTCTTCTCCTTCGATTTCTTTTACTGGCGTATGGCCGTTGATGATATGGCCATGATCTGGATTGAGGCCGAATTCTGCCAAGATGTTTCGGCAGGTTGCCTCGTCTTCGCGTAAATAATAATACGGGTTTTTCTTTTCTTTATGTGTTTCCTTTTCTTTAATGAAATACCGCTCAAATGTCGTCATGGCGCGTTTTCCGAAGAGGGAGGAGTACTCGCCTGTCCATAAATACCAAGCCATATCTGTCGCCAGATCATCGGTTTCTTCCGGGTGGGCAAACGCTTCCCGCAAGAACCGCTCAAATACATCGAGCAGCTCACGGCCCGCATACGGTTTATCCTCAATCATCATCGTTTCCATATTGCCGTTTTCATCGACAGGAATACAGCCGTGAATCAACAGGTTGCCGTTATATTTTAAATAAAGGCTGCCTTTTTTCATCATAAAATTCATATGGCGGCCCAGCTTTTCGGAATGCTGGACAGAGAATAGCAGCTTGTCTATGACTTCTGCTTCTTCTTCTAATAGCTGATCCGGCTGTTCCGGATTGATTGTCGCAAAGCAGGTGTTTTCCAGTTGATATGTTTTTCCATTCAGCGTAATTTCATTTTTATCATAATCAATTTTTTCTAGTAACAGCCGTTCCTCCATATTAAAGTTCGGCCGTCTCTTGATAATCGGGCTCTCAAGCTTGAATTGGATCATGGCAATGGCTTGATGGATTTTTGTGATTTGCTTAATCTCTTCTTCCGGTCTGTTTTCGTCTGCTTTTGGACGGAACGCTGGATTATCATCGTAATATTTTTCGGCCAGGTTCATCAGCGGTCTCAGGTTGATGCCGTACACGTCTTCAATAATGTCCAGGTTGTCATAGCGGGCACAGATACGGATAATATTGGCCAGGCACACTTTGGAACCGGAGTAGGCGCCGATCCAAAGGACATCGTGATTTCCCCACTGAATATCGACTGAATGATAATTGATCAGCTCCTCCATAATCCGATCCGGCTGCGGTCCGCGGTCGTAAATATCGCCGACCACATGCAGATGGTCGACCACCAATCGCTGAACGCTGTAAGCAAGACCGGTGATCAGCTTATCGGCTTGGCCAAGTTCAATGATCTGGTCAATGATTTCGGAGTAATATTGCTCCTTGTTGCCAGCTTGTTCTGTTTTGTATAGCAGCTCCTCCGTAATATAAGCAAACTGGGCAGGCAGTGCTTTGCGCAGTTTGGAGCGGGTATACTTCGAGGAGCAATAAGAAACGAGCTTAATCATTCTGTTAATCGTTTCTTTATACCACTCGTTTAATGCTGCTTTCGCATCAAAGTCATGTTTGATTAACTTCAGTTTGTCTTCCGGATAGTAGACCAATGCTGCTAATTCGTCAATTTCTCTATCGTAAATGACACCGCTGAAAATGTCGCGTATCTTCTCTTTTACTCGTCCCGAACCATTACGCAGCACGTGCTGGAATGCTTGATATTCCCCGTGCAAATCACTGACAAAATGCTCAGTGCCTTTTGGCAGGTTCAGTATCGCTTTCAAATTAATGATTTCCGTTACCACTTTTTCTTCACAATCGTATTTTTGTGCGAGTAGATCTAAGTACTTGCTTTCCAAAACCGTCCATCCCCTTTTTAGAATAAACCCCTATTTATGAGCATGTGCATATCAGGTTAATTTAAAAGTATGTCATTATTTTTCATCATTGGACCCTTATACGATAGTAACGCATAACTCCTTTTAGAGACAATGAAAATGAGGGAAAGAGGGTGGCGAAATGAGTGAGGATAAAATGGATGAATAAAAGTGAAGCACAAAAAAACCAGATTTCAGTACAAATCTGGTTTCCTATAGCCGTTCAATGTTTTTCTTTCGCCATCTTGATAAAGAGGAAAAAGATAATAAATACGATAAAGTAATTCATTGGATTCTTAAAAATGCTCATCTCTAGTGAAATCTGTAATAGTATCCAGAGCACGAAGATGGCTAGTATGGCAGGAATGATGATTTTGTACATGTCGACCACCTTCCATAGTTGATTGATAGAAGAGGGGTGTTTCTTCATTAGAAGCAAGAAGCAGCTGCCCTACAACAAAAAACTATTCGCCTGCACCACAAACTGCGACTGCTCATAATGATAAGAGATTTTCGAGAAATCAAACGGCTGCCCATTTGTCAGATGAAAAATACTTTCTATATAAAGCTTCGGAAGTCCTGCCTCCAGCCCCAAGTACTCCGCTTCTTCTTCATTAAGCTGACCCACGTGAAGAAACAAATCAGAAAAGCCAATCTTCAGTCCCAATCCTTCCCGGATGTAATGAAAGATTGAGTGAGACACAATTTCCTTGTTCAAGTACGTCACGATGGATTTGTTGTAATAGGATTCTTCGTAGCATAGGGTTTGTCCGTTGATATAGCGGACCCTTTTGACATAGTAGACGTCTTCATCAAGTCCGATGTTGAGGTTTTCTGCCGCTTCCGGTGTTGGTTTTCTCACGTCCAGCTCAATGACCTTTGAGGTGACATTGAAATCCTCGAGGTCTTTTTTAAATCCCTGATTCGACAGGAGGCTGATGTAGCCTTTTCGTTTATGCTTTCGGACGAAAATGCCGCTTCCTCTGAGCTGAAAGATCGCGCCTTTTTGTTCTAGTAGATCCAGAGACTTTGTGATTGTGCTTTTGCTGACCTCAAACTGGGCCATGAGGGTTTCTAGCACTGGCAGCTTATCTCCCTGTTTAAGCTCGTGTTCTTCTATATACTTTTCAATTTCCTCTGCGATTTGCTGGTACTTTAACATACGCATTCCTCATTCATTCGTTTAGTTTCACTTGTCAAAATTATAGCATAAACCGCTTACAGAAATGATAAAGGTATAAATACTTTGTTAGAGTATTGATAAATTATACCGGTACAATTATAATGAAAGCGTAACCAAAATAAAGGGGTGGGTGAAAATGTCGGGGAAAGTGAGAGATTATACGAGACTAGCAAAAGACATTTTGGAGGCGGTAGGCGGGGAAGAGAATGTGATAGGGGCTTCTCGCTGCGCAACCAGGCTTCGCTTGGTGCTGAAGCGGTCTAAGCCGCAAGCGAAAGATATCGTTAAATCCATGCCCGGCGTAATTACGGTCGTGGAGAACAGCGGGCAATTTCAGATTGTTATTGGACAGCATGTAGGGGACGTTTTCGAAGCGTTTTCGAAGCTGGTCAATATTGATCTGACTGGTGACCAGAGCGAAAATAAAGGAACGATCCTGAACCGTGTTATCGCGACCATGTCAGCGGTATTTGCGCCATTTGTGTACATTTTGGCTGCGGCCGGTATTTTGCAAGGTGCATTAATTCTCATTAATTTATTGTTTGATGGCTTTGAGAAAACGGGAACTTATCAGGTTTTTAGTTTCATATCATGGGCGCCGTTTACGTTTTTGCCTATTTTTATCGCGATTACGGCATCAAAGCATTTTAAAACCAACATGTATATTGCTGTAGCGTGCTGTGCCGCGTTAGTCAGCCCGACATGGGCGGAGATGGCGACTCAAATCGCAGACGGAAAGAGCATTTCCTTCTTAGGGATTGCTTTATCGCAAACGACATACACGTCTTCCGTGCTGCCGCCATTATTTCTAGTGTGGATTTTGTCTTACCTAGAACGATTCTTGAATAAGAGAATGAACGAAGTGATCAGACCGTTATTTGTTCCTTTCCTATGTATGGTCATTATGGTGCCAGTAACAATTGTCCTCATTGGCCCTGTGACAACATTGGGTGCAAATGGAATTGCAAACGGTTACAACTTCTTGGCGGAGAACGTGCCGGCTTTGGCTGGAGCCATCATCGGCGCATTCTGGCAGGTCATCGTGATCTTTGGTGTACATTGGGGCATTACGCCTATGGTATTGGCGAACTATGATCTATACGGACGGGATTCCTTCCAGGCGTATCAAACGATTGCGGTGGTTGCACAGGTTGGCGCAGTGCTTGGCGTTATCTTAAAGGCGAGAAATAAGGAAACGAGAAAAGTCAGTGTGTCAGCTGGGGTCACCGGACTGTTTGGCATTACTGAGCCGGCGATCTACGGTGTGACCTTGAGATTTAAGAAGCCGTTTATCTTTGGCTGTATTTCCGGGGCGGTTGGTGCCATCACGGCCAGTTTCTTTAATCCGTATTACTTTGCATATGCCGGACTTCCGGGACCTCTGACGATCGTGAATGGCATCAATGAACAATTCCCGACGTCCATCTGGGGTATTTTAATCGGTGCTGCGATTGCGGTGATTCTTCCTGTTGTGCTGATTCAGATCTTTGGCTATGGTGAAGATACTGCTGCACAGCCGGAAAAGGAAAGTCTTCAAACGGCACAGGCAAATGAAGAAACCGTATATGCTCCGTTTAGCGGCAAGGTCATTCCGCTTTCTAAGGTGCCTGATGAGGTATTCAGCTCAGGTGCCATGGGACAAGGCTTGGCGATCGAGCCATCCGATAATAAGCTCTATGCTCCGTTTGACGGAACCGTCGTCATGGTCGCGCCTACAAAGCACGCGATCGGCCTTCGTTCTGCGTCTGGCGTCGAATTGCTTGTGCACATCGGGCTGGATACAGTGACGTTAGACGGAACTCCTTTTGCCTTAAAGGTGAAAGAGGGAGATGCAATCAAAAAAGGCGAGGTGCTTGCCGAATTTGATAAAGCACTCATTGAACAGAAAGGGTTAACAACGATTACCCCAGTCATCATCACGAATTCACATGCGTATCAGGAAATTCTCATCGAGGATCTTGAAGTAAGTGCGTTAGACCAAAAATTATTTACAGTCGTAAGCTAGGGAGGAATATAAGATGGAAAAAATGCCGAAGGATTTCTTATGGGGCGGCGCTTTAGCTGCCCACCAATTTGAAGGAGGATGGAATCAGGGCGGTAAAGGGCCAAGTGTCGTCGATGTGATGACAGCGGGTGCACACGGCGTACCGAGAAAAATCACGGAGTCCATTGAAGAGAACGAATTTTATCCGAACCATGAAGCCATTGATTTTTATCACAGATACAAGGAAGATATCGCTTTGTTTGCGGAAATGGGATTAAAATGCTTGCGGACGTCCATCGGCTGGAGCCGGATTTTCCCGAAAGGCGATGAGGCTGAACCGAACGAAGAAGGCTTGCAGTTCTACGATAATGTATTTGATGAATTGCTGAAGCATGGAATCGAGCCGGTGATTACCCTGTCTCATTTTGAACTGCCGCTCCATCTGGCAAGAGAATACGGCGGCTTCAGAAATCGCAAAGTTTTAGGCTTTTTCGTCAAATTTGCTGAGGTTTGCTTCAACCGATATCAAGATAAAGTGAAGTATTGGATGACGTTTAACGAGATCAACAACCAGATGGATGTGAACAACCCTCTGTTCCTATGGACGAACTCAGGAGTTGTGGTCGGAGAAAATGAAAATGCCAAGGAAGTCATGTACCAAACGGCGCACCATGAGTTACTTGCAAGCGCATTGGCAGTGGCAAAAGGAAAAGAAATCAATCCTGAGTTCCAAATTGGGGCTATGGTGTCACACGTGCCGATTTATCCTTACTCCGCTAATCCGGAAGATGTGATGCTTGCTGAAGAAGAAATGAGACAGCGTTATTTCTTCCCGGATGTGCAGGTTCGCGGTTATTATCCAAAGTATGCGTTAAAAGAGTTTGAAAGAGAAGGATACAATATCACGTTCGAAGATGGCGATGACGAGATTTTGAGAAATGGGACAGTCGATTATTTGGGCTTCAGTTATTATATGTCGACAACTGTGAAAAGCGATGTCGAAAATGACAATACGGGAGATGTCGTAAACGGCGGATTGCCGAATAGTGTTGAAAACCCGTACATCACATCCAGTGACTGGGGCTGGGCGATTGATCCGACTGGTTTAAGATACACATTAAATCGTCTCTATGATCGATACCAAATTCCATTATTCATCGTTGAAAACGGCTTTGGGGCGGTTGATACGCTTGAAGAGGACGGTACCATCCATGATCCGGAACGTATTCAATATTTAAAAACACATATTGAAGCACTGGAAAAAGCGGTCACTTATGACGGTGTAGATTTAATCGGCTACACGCCGTGGGGCATTATTGATATCGTCTCCTTTACAACAGGCGAAATGAAAAAACGCTATGGCATGATCTATGTTGATCGTGACAACGAAGGAAACGGAACCATGAAGCGGTATAAGAAAGATTCATTTGAGTGGTACAAAAACGTCATTCAAACGAATGGTGAGGAATTATAAAGCAGATGGCCCGAATCGAGCACTTAACCGAAGTGCCTGGTTCGGGTTTTTAATGGGCAAAAAAAGCCGCTATACTGCAGCTCGAGCAGCATAGCGGCTTTTCATATTAGTTACGGATAAGGTAATCAAACGCGCCTAAAGCGGCAGTTGCTCCTGATCCCATTGAAATAATGATTTGGTTGTAAGGGCCGTCTGTGCAGTCGCCGGCAGCGAATAAGCCTGGTACGCTTGTAGCGCCATGTTTGTCGACTACGATTTCGCCGATGCGGTTGCGTTCAACGGTTTCGTCTAACCATTCAGTGTTTGGCACGAGACCGATTTGGACGAATACACCTTGGAGTTCAACGTGTTTTTCTTCGCCTGTCTCACGGTCTACGTATGTGATGCCGTTTACGCTCTGATCGCCTGTGATTTCTTTTGTTTGTGCATTTTTGAGTACAGTGACGTTTGGCAGGCTGTAGAGACGTTTTTGCAAGACTTCGTCTGCCTTCAGTTCCGGCGCGAACTCTAGCACAGTGACGTGATTGACAATACCTGCAAGATCAATCGCTGCTTCGATACCAGAGTTTCCGCCGCCGATAACGGCTACGTCTTTGCCTTCAAACAATGGGCCATCACAGTGCGGGCAGTATGCGACACCTTTGTTTTTGAACTCTTGTTCACCAGGTACGTTGACATTGCGCCAGCGGGCACCTGTTGAAAGGATGACTGTTTTACTTTTCAGGACAGCACCGTTTTCGAGTTCAAGTTCGAACAGATCTTTTTTCTCAAGTCGTTTTGCGCGCTGAAGGTTCATGACATCAATATCATATTCCTTCACGTGCTCTTCAAGACTTGCAGCAAGCTTCGGTCCTTCAGTTGCTTTTACGCTGATGAAGTTTTCGATGCTCAGTGTGTCGAGAACTTGTCCGCCGAAGCGTTCAGCGACAACACCTGTGCGGATTCCTTTACGTGCCGTATAAATGGCTGCACTTGCGCCGGCAGGTCCGCCGCCGACAACAAGAACGTCGTAAGGATCTTTGTCAGCAAACTCAGATGCATCTGCGCCGCTGCCCATTTTCGCAAGAATCTCTTCGAGGGTCATACGGCCGCTTCCGAAGGATTCGCCGTTTAGATAAACCGTTGGCACTGCCATAATGTTTTTGCTTTCAACTTCTGCTTTGTATGCCGCACCGTCAATCATGGTGTGAGTGATGTTCGGGTTCAGCACGCTCATCATGTTTAAAGCTTGTACAACATCAGGACAGTTGTGGCATGTCAGGCTGATATAAGATTCAAAGTGGTATTCACCGCTGATCTTTTTCACCTGATCAATGACTTTTTGATCTACCTTAGGCGGTCTGCCGCTCACTTGCAGCAATGCCAACACTAATGAAGTGAATTCGTGTCCAAGAGGAATACCGGCGAAAGTGACGCCAGTGTCTTCTCCGACGCGGTTCACACTGAAGCTTGGCGTTCTGTTCAATTCAGCTTTTTCAACAGTGATTTTAGATGACATGGAGGCCAGCTCATCAACGAGAGCCAGCATGTCCTTAGAAGTGTCATCATCACCTGCACTCACTTTGAGAACAATGTCGTTCTCAATTAGCTGCATGTATTGATTTAATTGTGCTTTGATATTTGGATCAAGTACCAATTGAATGCACTCCTTAGATTTTACCTACTAGATCAAGGCTAGGTGTAAGCGTTTCGCCGCCTTCTTCCCATTTAGCCGGGCAAACTTCACCTGGATTTTGACGAACGTATTGTGCTGCTTTTACTTTGCTGATCAGGTTGCTTGCGTCACGGCCGATACCGCCTGCATTGATTTCAACAGTTTGGATCACGCCATCTGGATCGATGATGAATGTTCCGCGGTCAGCAAGACCAGTTTCTTCGTCAAGCACATCGAAGTTGCGAGAGATCGTTTGAGATGGGTCACCGATCATTGCGTAAGTGATTTTGCCGATTTTTTCAGAGCTGTCATGCCAGCCTTTGTGTACGAAGTGAGTATCTGTAGAGATAGAGTACACTTCAACACCTAATTCTTTAAGTGCAGCGTATTGGTTTTGAAGATCTTCAAGCTCAGTTGGGCATACGAAAGAGAAATCTGCTGGGTAGAAGCAGAATACGCTCCATTGACCTTTTAGAGATTCGTTTGTTACATCGATGAATTCACCGTTTTTGAATGCTTTTGCTTCGAATGGTTGTACTTCTTTACCGATTAAAGACATAATGTTATTCCTCCTAAAAATGGTTTAGAAAGCAATAGTGCTTTCAATAATAATTCTAATTATATATGAATTATTAATTAATATATATTTTTTGTCAAGACAAAACCCCTTAATTATTTTCTCTTTTTCCACTCATCGTGAAGGAAAGTGCTGGTGTGATCAGCATAAATTGCACTTTGACCCATATTAAATTTTATATGTTTGATTCTCAATTAGTTGTGATATGTGAGTTTATCCTATAAAAAAAGCTGGCAGCTGGTATAAAAGCTCCAGCTGTCAGCTTTATCTATTAGTTTGCATCAGACCAATTGGTATGGAAAACGCCATCCATATCTGTCCGCTCGTACGTGTGGGCGCCGAAATAATCGCGCTGCGCCTGTAATAGGTTGGCGTTGGAACGACCTGTACGGTAGCCGTCGTAGTAAGAGAGCGCGGTGCTTAAGCATGGGAACGCGCTGCCGGCGCTGATTCCCTCGCAAACAACTTTTCGCATGCCTGTCTGATAGGCTTTCATTTTTTCTGAAAAATAAGGTGCAATCAGCAGGTTTGAGAGCTCTGGCTGCTCTTGGAATGCCTCGCTGATGACATTTAGGAAATCCGCGCGGATGATGCAGCCGCCGCGGAAAATCAAAGCGATGTCTTTCAGCGGCAGGTTCCATCCGTAAAGCTCAGATGACATTTTATATTGAGCAAAGCCTTGTGCGTAGGCGCAAACTTTTCCCATGTATAAGGCTTGTCTGACGTATTCAATCCAGAGGTCCTTATCGTAATGTTTTTCCTCTGTTTTCGGACCGGCTAACAATGGTTCAGCCGCCATACGTTCTTCTTTTAAGGACGACAGGTAGCGGGCGAACAAGGACTCGGTGATAATAGCGGATGGAATGCCGTTATCAATGGCTTGCATGCTTGTCCATTTTCCTGTGCCTTTCTGGCCGGTTTTATCAAGAATGACATCGATCAGCGGCTGACCTGTATGTTCGTCCTTTTTCCGTAAAATCTCCGCTGTAATCTCTATTAAATAGCTTTTCAGCTCACCTTGATTCCATGTTTCAAAGATGCTGGCGATTTCTTCGAGCGGCAGACGAAGCGTTTCTCTAAGAAATGTATAGGCTTCTGCAATCAGCTGCATATCTGCATACTCAATGCCGTTGTGCACCATTTTTGTAAAGTGCCCTGCCCCTTTTGGCCCGATGTAGACACAGCAAGGGTCTTCTCCGACTTGCGCTGCGATTTTGGTCAGGATCGGAGCGGCTTTTTCATAGACGTCTCGATCTCCGCCCGGCATGATGGAAGGCCCTTGTAATGCGCCGACTTCCCCGCCGGAAATGCCGATTCCTAAGTAGCCGATTCCTTTTTCCTTCAGCTCGTCATATCTTCTTTCTGTGTCTTCGTAGTGGGAGTTGCCTCCGTCCATAATGACGTCTCCTTCTTCAAGCAAAGGCATTAACGAATGGATGACGGAATCGACCGGTTTTCCCGCTGTGACCATCAGAAAGATTTTTCTTGGTGTTTCTAGTGATTGAACAAAATCTTGAAGCTCGTAGTACGGGCTTAACGATTGTCCATCCAGCTTTTTCACAAGCTGGTCCGTTAAATCCCTGGTGTAATTATAGACGGCGACTTTTTCGCCTTTATTTGCCATGTTTAAGGCGATATTGCTTCCCATTACGCCTAAGCCTATGACACCAATTGTATTGAACATGTGTTACATCTCCTTCAATAATTTCATACAACTAAACTTAACAATAAAATAAATCCTAGTCCAGCAACGGAGATAATTGTTTCCAGCAAGGTCCATGTGAAAAATGTTTCTTTCATGCTTAATCCAAAATATTCTTTGAACATCCAGAAGCCGGCATCGTTGACGTGTGAAGCGATGACGCTTCCCGCGCCTGTTGCGAGCACCACTAATGCAAGGTTGGCATCTGACTGTCCCAGCAATGGAATGACGAGCCCCGTCGTGCTTAATGCGGCAACGGTTGCTGATCCTAAGGAGATGCGCAGGATCGCTGCAATGAGCCATGCCAGCAGAATCGGTGATAATGCCGTTTCTTTGAATAAATCTGCAACGTAGTCGCCGACACCGCCGTTGATTAACACTTGTTTAAAGGCGCCGCCTCCCCCGATGATCAACAGCATCATGCCAATTTGCGAGATGGCTGTAGAACAAGAGTCCATGACGGTTTTGATTGGAATGTTGCGTGCGATTCCCATTGTGTAAACAGCAACGAGCAGTGAGATGATCATGGCAGTCGATGCATTTCCGATTAAACGGATGAAAGCCAGGAAACTGTTATCCGCAAATCCTATTGTTTCCTGAAGCAAATCAATGATGGTAGCGATCGACATGATGATAATCGGAAGCATTGCTGTAAATACACTGATTCCAAAGCCTGGTGTTTCTTCAAGCTTGAATGTTTTTTGTGTACCGAGTGACGATATATTTCCGTTTTTCGCAAATGATGCAGGAACGATTTTTTTCGCCAACTTTGTAAATATTGGCCCTGCAATCAGCACTGTCGGAACCGCAACAATGAAGCCGTACAGCAGCACTTCACCGATGTTTGCGCCGTATTCCCCGGCAATCGCTGTCGGTCCCGGGTGCGGCGGCAGGAAACCGTGTGTGACGGATAATGCTGCGACCATCGGAATACCGAGATATAAAATAGAAATCTTCAATTCTCTTGAAATCGCAAATACAATCGGGATTAAGAGAACCAATCCTACCTCAAAGAACAACGCGATTCCGATAATAAATGAAGCAATCACAACAGCCCACTGTATATTTTTCTCGCCGAATTTGTTGACGAGCGTCATTGCTATACGCTGTGCGCCGCCTGAATCAGCAATCAGCTTGCCCAGCATCGCACCGAGTCCGAAGATGAGTGCGATGTGGCCAAGTGTCCCCCCTATACCTTCTTCAATCGAACTGACAACTTTATCAAACGGCATCCCAAGTGCCAGTGCCACGCCGAATGATACGATCAGTAATGAAATAAATGTGTTTAATTTTAAGCCCATAATCAAAATCAGTAAAGCTAGGATCCCAAGTGCAACAATGATTAACGGCATGGTAATGCCCTCCCCTTCATGTCATGTGCTATTTGTGTGTAATTAGGCTTCTTTGGTAATTTGCAATTTGGGTATATTGATTTTCTAATGATCTTGATAGATTAATGAAAATCGGCATTAATGTTCTATATTCTTTGGCCGAGTCTTCAATTGGCGTATGTCTGTACGTGCTGCCGACCATGTCGGACACGGCATCGAACGAATCGATTGTCCCTGTCGCATACAGGCCTAAAATGCAGGCGCCGAGACATGAACTTTCATAGCTTTCCGGAACGACAACCTCTGATTCAAAGATATCCGACATCATTTGCCGCCAAACCTCTGATCTTGCAAAGCCGCCAGTCGCTTGAATTCGGGTGACCGGTCCGTCCATGCATTCTGTTAGCGCCAGGAACACAGTGTACAGGTTGTAAATGACCCCTTCTAATGCTGCACGTATCATATGTTCTTTTTTATGTGACATGGTCAGGCCGAAAAATGAGCCGCGTACATCCGAGTTCCATAACGGAGCGCGTTCCCCGGCGAGATACGGATGGAACAGCAGGCCGTCAGAACCCGGTCTGACGCGTTCAGCAATCTTCGTCAGCACGTCATACGGGTCAATTCCCAGTCTTGTCGCTGTTTCGATTTCTGATGAAGCAAATTCATCTCTGATCCAGCGAAGAACGATGCCCCCATTGTTCACCGGACCGCCGATAACCCAATGCTTGTCCGTTAACGCGTAGCAGAAAATTCTCCCCTTTTCGTCGGTTTGCGGCTGGTCGATAATGGTTCGGATAGCGCCGCTCGTACCGATCGTAACGGCGATTTCTCCTTTTTTAATGGCATTCACACCGAGATTGGACAGTACGCCGTCGCTTGCGCCGATGACAAAAGGTGTGTCCGGATTGATTCCCATCTGTATCGCTAATTTCGGGCTGCAGTGCTGAAAGATCTGGGTTGTCGGCACGAGTTTGGATAAGTGATCCGGCGTAATGCCTGCGATCGTCAGTGCTTCCTCGTCCCAATCCAAGCTTTTCAGGTTCATCATCCCTGTCGCTGATGCCAATGAGTAATCGATTACATACTCATTAAATAGCTGTTTAAAAATGTACTCTTTGATGCCGATATATTTTTTGGCTTTAGAAGCAATTTCTTTTCGTTCGTTTGTGATCCATGTAATTTTGCTTAACGGTGACATCGGATGAATGGGTGTTCCTGTTCGTTTGTAAACCTCATGCCCATTGAGCTCATCTTTAATCTTATGCGCCCAGCCTTCGCTTCGGTTGTCTGCCCACGTGATGCATGGCGTCAGCGGCTGATCATTTTCGTCCATGGCAATGACGCTGTGCATGGCGCTGCTGAAGGAAATAAATGAGATTTGTTTTTCCGGGTGCTGTTTCGTGATTTTTGCAGTTGTATGGATAACAGCCTGAAAAATCTCTTCCGGATTTTGTTCAGCTGTTGAGATGTCCGGTGTATGGAGCGGGTAGCCGATGCTTTCTTTCTGTACCACGTCTCCGTTTTCAGTGAATAATACAGCCTTTGTGCTGGTCGTACCGATATCGATTCCTAACATATAACTAGTCATTTTGGTGTTCAGCTCCTTTTGCCAGCATTTGTTGTGAGAGCCAGAGGTCCTCTACTTTTTCTTGCACATCGTCAAAATTCTGGTGCAGAGACTGAACCATCAGCGCCCTGTCCTTTGTTTTGATCGCTTGAATATATAGCTCATGGTTGTCCAGAATCCTTGAGAAATCTTCGTACTTTTCCTTTAACCGTACCCGCATTGATAAAAGAATAAAGCTTTCCATTACGGGTTTTAGATTGTTCCAGATCATCTGAATGTATGAGTGATCAATGGCGCGGATAATCGTTTCATGGAATAACACATCCTGAAATGAAAACTCGTCCGCATCCTCGTATTTGATGGAGACTTTCATGATTTCTAGAATCTTGCTGAGATCTTTGACTAAAGGCTCAACGTCGATTTTGACAAGCCGTTCAAAGACAAACGTTTCTAATAATAAACGCACGTCATATATTTCTGCGATTTCCTTTTCAGTTAACCCAATCACAACCGCTCCCATTCGTTCTAAACGGATGATTTTTTCGGAAGCCAGTATTTTTAACGCTTCGCGAACCGGCGAACGGCTTACGGAAAACTCAGCCGCGATTGTATTTTCTGATAGAATGGTACCGCTTTCAATCATGCCTGAAATAATTCGCATTCTCAGCTCGCATGCAACGCGAACGCCGGTTGACGCTTTTGAAAGCCATTTTGCGGGATATAACAGGTCCTTGGAGTCTAGCATACGCTCACCTACTTCACTAAGGAGTATACTTGTATACAAGTATGATAACGTGAATGTTTTATTAATGCAAACACTTTCATTTCTAATTTTTAATAAGATTTTTACTGGTAAATTGGTATATATCTCCAAAAGTAATTATGGTAAATTGAAGAAAAGACACTGTAAATCATCACTTTTTGAAAGAGGCGATTGGATGAAAATCATTATTGCACCAGATTCTTTTAAGGAAAGCTTATCAGCGTTGGAGGCGGCTCACGCCATAGAAAGAGGCTTCAAAACAGTTTTCCCGAATGCTGAATATCGGAAGCTGCCGATGGCGGACGGCGGTGAGGGAACGGTACAGTCATTAATCGATGCCACAGGCGGAATCATAAAAGAGCAGATGGTTACGGGTCCGCTCGGGGAACCAGTAAAAGCGTTTTTTGGCCTAATGGGAGACGGAAAAACGGCTGTGATTGAGATGGCTGCCGCATCGGGATTGCACCTTGTGCCCGCAGAGAAGAGAAATCCGTTTGCCACATCTACTAAAGGAACGGGAGAATTAATCGGAGCCGCTCTTGATGCGGGTGCAGAGCATTTGATCATCGGAATCGGCGGAAGCGCTACAAACGATGGCGGAGCCGGGATGGTTCAGGCGCTGGGCGGAAGGCTTCTTGATGAATCAGGCCATGAAATTGGACCCGGAGGCGGTGCGCTTTCTCAGCTTTCTTCAATAGATTTGGCAGGACTTGATCCCAGATTACGAAATGTAAAAATCGAAGTCGCCTGCGACGTGGATAACCCGTTAACAGGGCCAAAAGGGGCTTCCGCTGTTTTCGGTCCTCAAAAAGGCGCCACGCCTGACATGGTGCCTATCCTTGACCAGAACCTGTCTCACTTTGCGGATGTGGCAGAGAAAACGCTTGAAACAAGCTTCAGGGAAACAGAGGGCGCCGGTGCAGCAGGCGGTCTCGGATTGAGTCTTCTTGCTTTTCTCCATGCTGATTTGAAGAGAGGCATTGACATCGTCCTCGATGCGGTCCAGTTTGAAAGCGAGGTTCAGGATGCAGATCTTGTGATTACCGGCGAAGGGCGGATTGACAGCCAGACAGTTTACGGGAAGACGCCGATTGGCGTGGCCAAAGCGGCTAAGGCATACGATGTGCCTGTCATTGGACTTGCGGGATCCGTTTCGCGAGACAGTGATGCGGTCTATGCACACGGGATGGATGCCCTTTTTAGCATCGTGCCGGGAGCCGTGCCCCTTGCAGACGCACTTGGGCATGCAGCCGAGAATATGGAAAGAACGGCAAGAAACATTGCGGCATCCTTAAAACTGGCGAAAACGATGTATCTGATATAAAGCCGGGGCAAGCACATACCCGTGCATATTCACCCTCCTTTCTGGGTACAGACAGGTAACAAGCACAACCTAGAAGGAGGACGCAGACATGACTGTACAAGAAATCAAAGGCAAAAAACTAGGTAAAGGGATCGCGCCGAATGTAAAACCCGAAGCCTTATTAAATGATAAACGAAAAGTATTTTTGTTTGGTTCCCCGAGTTACACAAACATCGGAGACCAAGCGATTGCGTATGCGGAAGAGAAATTTATTAAAAATCGTTTTCCGTACTATGAATATATTGAAATTATGGACTATGCGACGGATGAAGGCATCGAATTGGTGAAGGAAATCATCCGTGAAGACGATATTGTCTGCTTTACCGGCGGAGGAAATTTAGGCAATCTTTATCTCGATATTGAAGAGGACAGAAGGAAGGTCTTTGCAGCGTTTAAAGACTATAAATCCATTTCTCTTCCTCAATCCGTCTATTTTGAAGATACAGAGGACGGAAACAAAGAAAAGAAAAAAACACAGGATGCGTACCATCAAAATCCACATTTAACGATTGCCGCGCGGGAGACGCAGACGCTCGATGTTGTGAAAGAAACCTTTAATTCAGATGTGATCTTTACACCGGATATGGTGCTGTCTTTGGATATCGTACCGAAAGAGCTTGAACGGGACGGCGTTCTTTTTATTTTAAGAGCGGACAAGGAGAAGGTAACCGATGAAGATTTTATTTCACACATGATGAAATGGGCAGAAAAAACAACCTACGCGGAGCGTACAGACACGGTGCTTGATACGGTCGATATGATTGATTACGAGGATCGGGAAAAGCATTTTATGGAGATGCTTGACCGCATCGGTTCAAGTAAATTGGTCATTACCGACCGCCTTCACGCAATGATTTTCTCGATTATCACCAAAACACCATGCCTTGTCTTTGGAAATAGCTACGGCAAAGCTAAACATTCCTACCGGGATTGGCTTGAAAGCTTAAACTTCATTGAATACACAGATAAAAATGATATTGAGGAATTAGAGCAAATGATTGACCGCCTGCTTCAAGCTGAGCCGAATGATGTTGATTTGTCTAAGGATTTTCAGCCGCTGGTTGATTTCTTTAGATCGTAATGGAAAAAAGCAGACTGGGAACAGTCTGCTTTTTCTGTGCTGCGCCACTTTGTCGGAGATGATATCTTCCTTATTTTAAGCGATATTGACTCTCTACCTTATAAGCCAATGGAATTGATTACACTCGAAACATCAGAATGAACTTTATCAAATGAAAGGTGATCTTTCATTTTATCAGTGACACTATCTATTGCTTTTCCAGACATATGATGGTTGAGGATTTCTCGTTTTGTCTTTATAGCCTGCTCGGCATCTGTAATGTTTTCAAGGATCGAAGACAAATTCTTACGGTCTTCCTGGAATGCATAGCTTAATTGTTTTTTGATTGAATTCATTAACGCCAATTTTTGTTCTTGTCTCTTCCTCTCTTTGAACGCAGCCAATTGTTCAGGTGTCATTTCAGAGGTATTTACACCAGCATTTGAAAAAATCGAAGTGCTTGAATGCTGACTCGTCATTCTTTGCATAAAACGGTCAGCGTCTGTTGGTTTCTTATTCATAAAATCCATGTTTCTTTCTCTCCTTATGAAATCCCCATTCGACTGGCCGCTGCCAGATCTGCATCATGATACGCATGTCCCATATGTCCGAGATCATCTGCAATCATCTGTAGAAAGTGTTGCAGATTGAGCGCTGCATCTACTGCCTGATCATATTTTTCTTTTGAGTAAAAAAGGTGGTGCGGTTTGTTCATTTTGATCTTATTGATCAGATCATCGACATCGGAAACTGATAATTCATCATAGGCGCCAAAACCAACCATTCGTGCATGCATATTCCTGACATCCTCAATTGAATCCTTTACTTTGTCATCGATTCTTTCAATCTGGCGTATCATTTTTGACCATTCCGTTTCGGCAATATGCTTCAACTGAGTACTTGTATTCATTAATACATGTGATTTGATCAGAATCGAAACACCTGTATTGGCCTTCACATTCGTTGATTTCATTTGCTCAAGCATCGCTAATGCAAAGTCAGGGTTGTTCTTTAAAACATCATCCACAGTTTGGACAGAGCCATCTGAATGGAAGTTGTATCGATCCAAGCCGTGACTTCCCATCAAGGCTTCAGCAAATAGTGTAATATCAAGAGATTGATTGCCATAATGTTTAAGTCCAAGGCCCAGCATTTTCACTTCATCAGGGAGGCTATTATTCTGTACACCATTCGGCAAAGCTTCGTCATACATCACTTTTACTTTGCCTACTTCAGCAGCATCCCGATTCAGCAAGGATAATCCATCATTTAAATTAATATATTCTGTTAAACGGCTGCGAAACTCTCCCTTTAACGCTCGGGCTTTTACATCCTCAGGCAGGTTTTCATATATGTTAGGATTCTCGAAAGTGACACCGCGTTCTATAAAGTCATTCATCACTACGACATAGCCTGCATTAGAACCGCCTAATGAGTGACCCGTTACTTGAATGTCAGCATTTTTAAAACTTTGATGTATTGTTTTTGCATATTGATCTGCCTGAATGGCCTGATTATCTGTTCCATCATCAAACGGCTTTTTGCCAACTAGATAACTAGTATCCATGTGAAGCCAATCCTGCAAAATCTCATTTGAATATTCACGAAGCCCTTTTGCTGAATCATAAAAGGAACCATCTTCATCTTCAGGAATGTTGATTCCCTTTTTCTCTACTTCTTTAATAAGCTGTTCCCGCTCATCACGATATTGTTTTATTGTATCTTGGAATTGGCCGGGGCTGAGGGGTTCTGATCCACGGTATGCGATGATGGCGTTTTGGATTTTTTCTTTGTCTTTTCCATGGTTGGAAATTTTGTAATCTTTTTCGGATACTAAAGTAAGGGCATCAAGCCCTTTTTTCGTTTTTTTATGATCAACTACATATAACTTTTGTCCATTACTTATCTCAATGTTAGTACCAATACGATAGTTTCTAAGATTATATGCAGCACTTGATGCTTTATTATAATCTTCGTCTGTAAGTGAATTCTTTTTTCTAGACATAACTTCACTCTCCAAAAACTTGTATATATTGTATAATAAATTAAAAAAGGATGAAATACCATGTCATTTGTAAAAAAAATACTTATAATAGGTACGATCGTATTGATTGTTGTATTAGGTATTTCTTACGGAATAGTAAAAAAAATGAATATATCAGATCGAACAACAGAAGAGACTGGAGGTAAACAGACAGTGAAAAAAGAAGAAAAAAGCGATAAAGAAAAAGCAGAAGAATATGTAGAAAAGATGAAACCAAAAATTAAAGAACATCTAAAGGAGGAAGATATTCATAATTTTATTAAAAAAATTACTTTCGAGGATAAAGTTGAAATAAACCCAATGGGAAGAATAATAGTAAATGGATATATAAATGACAATCCAGATAAGTTTTACTTCTCAGCAGATTTAATTTATGATTCCAATAAAGTGGACGGAATGAGTTACCCTGAGGATGTAGGTAATCGTTTTACAGATTGGAGCGAATACACCAAGAAAGAAAAAGAAGAATACATCAAAACCGCTTACCCCGATAAAAAAGAGCGTGAACAATATTTAAGAGATATCGGAGAACTAAAATAAACAGGCCAAAATGCCTGTTTACTTTCGCCGATTCGTATCCCAAGAAAGACTGCCCTCCTCCGGGGCAGTCTTTCTTTATTAAATATGAAACAGCCAGATGACAAGCGGTCCGAAAAATGAGCCGAGAACCGCATAGAGTGTCATGGAGACAGAACTCATGGATACGGCTAGTTCTCCATATTCAAATGCTTTTGAGACAAGCTGCAGCTTTGGAAGCCAAGGAGCTCATCTATCGTTTTACCGATCCTTCCGATAGAAGAGTCAGTCTGTTTACTATTACAAAACTCGGCAAACAAGCATTAAAGGCAGATCAGCAGATGCGCCTAGAACGTTATGAACAGATGCTGAAAGAGTGGTCAATACATGAAAAAGAGATGTTTGGCGAACTTCTGCAGCGTATGAACAAGGCCTTTGTCGATTAACATCAAAAAACCCATGCATGTTAAATCTGCATGGGTTTTTATGGTGTGCAATCAAATGGGAAGCTCTTATTTGGTGCGTTTAACGGCAGCCCAGACACAAGCAAGCCCGACAGCCGCAGCCGCAGTTACCGCCGGGCGCTTTGTGGCCTTTGCATAATAGCTTCTTGACCGAAGCCACCCTTTATTTGTCCCCCTGTCATGCATGCCGTAGCCCGCATGGTAAAGCGCGCTTTCTTCACGCGGTTTGGACGGTCTTTCCGCATGCTGGCTGTAGTACATGATTTTTTCCATCAGCCTGTCGGTCAGCCGGGGAAAGAGTGCACCCAGCATGGCGATGGCTTTTGCCTGCGAGCCGATGTACATGTCGCGTTTCGGATGTTCAGCGGCAAACAGGATGGCTTCGGCTGCAGCTTCCGGCGGATAGATCATAGAGCGGTAATGAGCCGGCTGTTTGTCCAGGTAGCTTCTGGCGTGTTCGTTGTAGGGTGTGTCGATTCTGCCTGGATGGATGAGTGTGACCGAGACGGGTGCCTGTTCTTTTTCAAGCTCCATTCGAATGCTTTCTGTCCATCCGTGAAGCGCGAATTTCGCAGACGCGTAGGTGGATTGAATGACGGTTCCTCTGTCGCCGAACAGGCTTCCTACATTGATGAGAGCACCCGGACCGCCTCTGCTTGTAAAGTGTTTGACGGCTGCCCTTGTTCCATAGACCGGACCCCAGAAATTGGTGTCAAACACGCGCTTCATGTCTTCGGTGGTCACATCCATGGCGTGTCCGAAAACCGAAACAGCAGCGTTGTTAACCCATGTGTCAAACTGGCCGAATGTGCTGATCGCGGTTTCTGCGATGCGGTTGACGTCTTCTTCTTTTCCCACATCCGCCTTTACATAGATGGCTTCGTGCCCTTTTTTCTTTACTTCGTCAACGAGCTCCTGAAGGGCCTCTTCATTTCGGGCTGCTGCGACGACTTTTGCTCCTTTTTCGGCTGCCATTCTCGCGGTGACGAGGCCGATTCCGCTTGTAGCACCGGTAATGACGATGACTTGATCCTTTACTTTTTTCAGTTTGAGCTTCGTTTTCGGGTTTTGCTGTTTTTCAAGCTGTTCAGTATTGGTGACCGTATCATCATTTGGCATCGAGAATCCCCTCCTAGACATGTTTGTCTACATTTACCCCAACCGGGAGGCCACTACCCCTTTTTGACAATCCCAAGGTTCTTTTTTATATTATATAAGTCGCTCTACCATACCTAGGAGGGAATGTTTCAATGACTAGCAGAGGAGATTCACGTGAAAAAATCCTTCACACAGCATCACGTCTGTTCCAGCTGCAAGGATATCACGCGACGGGCTTAAACCAGATTGTGAAAGAAAGCGGTGCTCCTAAGGGATCGCTTTATCACTTTTTTCCGAATGGCAAAGAAGAATTAGCAATTGAAGCGGTTTCATATACAGGAAAGATCGTTGAGCATGTGATACAGCAAAGTATGGATGAATCCTCTGATCCAACAGAAGCGATTCAGCATTTTATCAAAAAAACCGCCAGCCAGTTTGACAATACGGAAAGCATTCAAGGGATTCCAGTCGGCTTGCTGGCGAGTGAAACGGCGTTAATCAGCGAGTCGCTGCGCACGGTTTGCATGAAGGTGTTTAAAAGCTGGGAAGCGGTTTTCGCCAGAAAATTAAAGGAAAACGGATTTGCAGAAGAAGAAGCAAATCAGCTTGGGATGCTGATCAATTCGATGATTGAAGGCGGTATTATGCTTTCGTTAACGAATAAAGACAAAACGCCCCTTCTTCTCATTGCCGAACAAATTCCAGTATTGGTGAGGAAAAAAGGGTAGCAATTTGTTATCCTTTCCCCTACAATTATATAGAACGGTCTAGTTAGAAACCTAAAATATATAGACTGGTCTAAATTGGAGGAAACAACATGAAAACGTTAAGTAAACATTCACTGCCCAAAGAAAAAGTGCCTTACTTGCTCCGCAGCGGAGAGGGAGAGCGCTACTTGTTCGGCAGACAGGTTGCGACAGTGATGGCAAACGGAAAGAGCACGGGAGATTTGTTCGAGATCGTACTGCTTTCTGGGGGAAAAGGGGATGCCTTTCCGCTTCATATTCACAAAAATACGCATGAAGGGCTTCTTGTTCTGGACGGTAAGCTTGAACTGACGCTTGATGGTGAACATTATCTTTTAGTAGCTGGTGATTATGCGAATATTCCGGCCGGAACGCCGCACAGCTACCGGATGCAGAGCCATAGAACACGGCTGGTGTCTTACACAATGAAAGGAAATGTCGCACATATGTATTCCGTGCTTGGAACGCCGTATGATCACGCTGAACATCCGCCGCACGCAAGCGAAGAAGTGTCAAAAGAGCGTTTTGTAAAAGCGGCTGAGGTGGCGGACATTATGTTTGCGGAGGATGAAAACCCTGCCGGTGCTCCAAAACTAGTGGAGAATACAGAACTTCCGGATGGCGTTGTTCCATATGTGCTTGAGTCTGGAGAAGGAGACCGTTTGTTGACGGGCGATCAGCTACACCGGATAGTGGCTGCGCAAAAGAATACAGACGGGCAATTTATCGTTGTATCATCTGAAGGCCCTAAAGGCGATCGCATCGTTGATCATTACCATGAGCATCATACAGAAACATTCTATTGCCTTGAAGGACAAATGACGATGTGGGCCGATGGTGAAGAAATTCAGCTTAATCCAGGAGATTTTCTGCATGTTCCTGCCAACACTGTACACTCCTATCGCTTGGATTCTCACTATACAAAAATGGTGGGGGTATTGGTTCCGGGCTTATTCGAGCCGTTTTTCCGCACGTTAGGAGATCCGTATGAGGGGCATATCTTCCCGAGTGAACCTCAAGCTTTGCGATTCGACCGTGTCTTGCAGAATATCGACACATTAGATTTAAAGGTCATGAAACCATAATATCTCCGGGCTTCCTGTGAAGCCTGGCTTTTTATTGTGAAGGTGACAGAATTGTAAGGTTTTTCCTTTGTGTTGCCATCTAAATCGATGTTTCTTCGCTTCTATTTTTCATACGCTTGAGGTATAGAAATAAAGGAGCGTGATTCATATGGCTTCATTACAGCCGACTCTGACAAATGAGCGGATTGGTGTGCTTGACGTGTTAAGAGGAATTGCCATTTTCGGCATCCTATTTGTGAATTTGGCGCACTTCAGTTATCCGGATATGTATTTGTCTATGCTTGGAAAGGATAATTTTTTCACGGAAAAGTGGTCTGATGCAGATTTTGCTGCAGCAGACATATTGAAATTTTTGATTCAAACCAAATGTATTTTACTGTTTTCATTTTTATTTGGGTTTGGCATGGTGGTGATGATGGAGAGAGCGTTAAGCAAAGGAAAACGTTTTGTCCCGCTTTATATCAGAAGATTATTGGCACTCTTCATCTTTGGCACCATTCATGCTTTTTTGATATGGGACGGGGATATCTTAACGGAATATGCCCTGCTTGGTTTGGTTTTACTATTGTTTAGAAAAGCAAAGCCGAAAACACTGTTGATATGGGCAGTCTCTTTGTATCTCCTGTTTTCGCTTCCGTTCATTTTGGCAAGCTTTCATCAAGCGAACGGTCAAGAATGGGCACAGGCGGCCATTCAGCAGGCGAAGCAGGCGCTGCATGCTTACGGAAACGGCACCCTGAAAGACATTGCGGAACAGCGAATCCACGACCGTCTCGTATATATGTCAATGAATGGCATGCTGACCTATAATCCGCTGAATTTCTTTTTTGCCTCCATCCCATATTTTAGTATGTTTTTGCTGGGCGCCGCGGCGGCAAAATCAAGATTGCTGCATCAGCCGGAAAAGCACCGCAAAGCGTTAAAAAGAGTATGGCTGTCTGGGCTGGTCATTGGCATCAGCGCTCATATATTGTACAGTGTGACCGAAAAAGAAGTATGTTTGCTGGTTGGAGCGCCTTTTCTTATGTTTTTCTACGTCACTACGATTGTGTATCTATATCATAAGACAAGACTGGCTAAGCCGCTGCAATACTTTTCTGCAGTCGGGAGAATGGCATTTACCAACTATCTCATGCAATCAATCATTTGTACGTGGATTTTCTATTATTACGGGTTGGGGTTATACGGCAAAGTGTATCCGGCTGCGGGCGTGCTGATCACGATCGCGGTATGTGCCCTTCAAATGATTTTCAGCCATCTTTGGCTTCGGGCATTTCGAATGGGGCCGTTTGAGTGGCTTTGGAGGAGCCTTACGTATATGAAATGGCAGCCGATCTTGAAGAAATCAAGATAAATAAAAGTCTAGACTCATATTGGAGTCTAGACTTTTTCAGGTTTTCAATTATTTATATACAACCCGTGTGCGGCAAATGATGTCATGAAGGCCCTTTTTCTCTCCGAATGCCACCATGATAAAACCGATATAAAAGATAATTCCAGATAATATGTACGCAAAGTAACGGCCGATTGCCTGCCCGATAGACACGCGTCCGCCTTGTTCATTGACTACTTTCAGCCCGAGAATTTTCTTGCCGAGCGTGCCTTGCATTTTAGAAGCTGTAAGCAGCCCGTAATATAACACACTGATGACAATCATAATCAGCATGGTTGGCAAAAAGGCAAGCGTTAAGTATTTCACCATATATTCGTCTTTTGTCATGTATGGGTCTGTTGCGATGGATCCAGCGATGAATACAGAATTGATAATAAATAGAATAATATAGCTAGGAACAGATACAATAATGCCATCAATCAAATAAGCTAAAACACGAATCCAAAATCCTGCCGGTTTTTCCATGTATATTTCTCTCTCCTTTGAATTAATCTGGAACAGTATACTTTGTAAAAAAAGCTTTTGCAATATGATATGGTGATAAAATCCTGATATTACTGAAAAATGAGTCTTATATCCTTTCTTTTCTACTATATAAATATACCAGAGATTGTTAAAAAGCATTTTTATACATTATTAGAAGCCATAAAGCAGTGCCAAATGCCTGAGGATGCAGTTCGTTATGATGAGAAAATCGGCTTGCTTCTGCCGGATAAACGAAAGGCGAAGGGCATCGGGTGTTTAGTGAGGACGATAAGAAACGACAGCTGTTGATCGACAGACGGGTTGGATGATATGAGCACGAGCTGCAAGCAGGTATGGGAGCTAATTGAAAATAAAGGTTAATATTTCTATTTTAGGAGGTGTCAATTGATCATGTCCAGAAAAAATCGCGTGGTGATCTTGACTGCAATTTCTGCATTCCTTTTTTGCGCTATGATTGCTGCGGCTTCACTTTCTCCGCTGGCAGACACGGGGTCCTCAGCCAATCAGTTCAACTCTATCGGTATGTGGTCGGCAATTGGTATGATACTTGTTTTCTATCTCATTCCCATCCTCATGTACATGCTGGGTGTGGATGCGATGAAATTTGTGATGGCGGCGCTTTGCGGCATGGGTTTGCTGATTCACTTATCTACTGCTGCCATTGTGCTGATGGTGAGTGTATTCGGTGACCATCCGCTTTCTGATGTGATTACTGTGATGGGGCTCTGTCTCGCTTCAGCGGCTGTAAACATCATTTGGTTTTTTGCCGTTTTTCGTTCTTCGTCAAAGAAACCTGTCACAAGGAACTTTACATAGTTTTCTATTTTTGCTGATGCATGATTTTTCTGTGAACTACATTTATTCACAAACTGGAAATGACTGAACTGGGGATGATAGAAAAAGAGAATCTGCAAGGGATGCAGATTCTCTGAACCATGTTTATTTAGTAGCTTGAATAAACACACCTTTTTCATGGGAGAACTCTTTAAATCCGTATACCCCATGATAGGAGCCGATTCCGCTTGTGTTGACGCCGCCGAATGGCAGGTTGACGTCACTGAAATGAACGACGACATCATTGATGGCTGCATTTCCTGATGTGGTGTGCTGAAGGACATTGCCGATCAGGTCTTGGTTGTGGCTGAATACATAAAGCGCGAGCGGTTTATCGCGGTCATTTACGTAATCAATGACTTCCTCGATGTCTTCATAGTTCATCATCGGCAGGATCGGTGCAAAGATTTCTTCCTGCATGATCTTCATATCTGGCGTAACGTTTTTCAAAACGGTTGGCGAGATCGTACGGTCGCTTGCATCAAATACGCCGCCGAACACAACTTCCGCGCCTTTCTCGATGGCATCGTCGTATAAAGCTTTGACGCGGTTAAAGTTGCGGTCATTGACAATTTGCGTAAATTTGTTTCGGTCCGGCGTGTAATCATCTTCCATAAATCCTGCGTTGACAATGGTTTGTAAAATGCCTGCGAACTTGTCCTGCACGTCTTTTTTAATGAAGACATAATCCGGCGCGATGCAGGTTTGACCGGCATTTACGAACTTGCCGACAGCAATTTTTTTCGCTGCGTCCATTAAGTCGTATTCACTGTCGATGATGGTCGGACTCTTGCCGCCAAGCTCAAGCGTGACAGATGCCAAGTGCTTGGCGGCTGCTGTCATGACGATTTTTCCCACATTTGTGCTTCCGGTGAAGAAAATGTGGTCGAACGGCTGATCAAGAAGCTCAGTGGCCACTTCAACCTCTCCTTCAAAAATGGCAACTTCTTTTTCGTCGAAAGCATCTCGAATGACTTTTGCGGCAATGTTGCTCGTGTTCATCGTAAAGTCTGACAGCTTCACAATGGCGCTGTTTCCTGCTGCGATAGAAGCGGCAAGCGGCGCCATCGTCAGCATAAACGGGTAGTTCCACGGACCGAGTATAAGCGTAACGCCTTTAGGCTCGTACATGAGGATTCCGTTGGCATCAGAGCTTAAGGATGAACCGACTTCTTTGGGTGCCATCCATGTTTCCAGGTTGTTCATATTATCTCTGATCGCTTTTTTTGTACCTTCGATTTCTGCTTTTTTGACCTCGTGATACGGCTTCCGCACGTCTTTGCGGATCGCTTCGATGATTTCCTCTTCATGTGCGATGACGGAATCCAGAAAGCGCTGAAGCTTTTCTTTGCGCTGTTCCGCTGTTGAAGCGCGCAGCACTTTTTGCTGTTTTTTCTGAAGCTGGAAGACGCGCTGAATGTCGTCTTTTACTTGCTGTTCCATTGTAAAATCCCCCTCATTTGCTTTCTGCTTATCTCGGAACTATTATAAAGTGGTATCTTTTCTATAAGAAAGACAACGGAGAATCATCTATACGTTACCGTACATATATCGAACATCTGTCTAAGTTTGGAGGTGACTCTTTTGCCGGAATCTGCTGAGGCTCAAATCAAACAGGCGCTTCTGGATTTATTAGAAAAAAGGGATATTCGACAGATTACAATGAAAGAAATTGCTGAACACGCACAAGTGAGCCGCGGGACACTCTATCTTTATTACGAGGATAAGTTTTCCATCATTGAGGATTTGATGGGTGACATGCAGGAAGGATTGAGCGAAGCGCTCTATGAAGCGTTCAAGCATATGGATACACTTCATCTCAGCCAAAAGCGGCAAACCGTGCATCCGACATTGTCTTTTGTTCATCAGCATCAATCTTTCTTCTCAGCAATGATGGTTAGAGACAACGTACCGTATCACAATTTCCACCGATTTTTTAAAGATGTGTTTCAGCAGGATGTCATGCTGTCTCCGATTCATGTCAATTTGACGCCCATGGAGCAGGAGATTTACGGACATTACAGGGCTTTGTATACGTATGCGATTATTTTGTACTGGCTGAATGAGGATGCGTCAGCGTCTCCAGAAGCCATTAGCCACAAGGTATGGGAACTTGTTTCTCAGAAACGGTTTTATTGGCTGTTTGGACAGGCTGTTGAAGCGGAGCCGGAGGAGAACAAGCAAATTGACCGTCGTGTTGTCCGCACGAGACAGGCGCTGCAGGAGGCGTTGCTGGACGTATTGGCGGAGAAAAAAGACTATGCGGCGGTGACGATTTCGGATATTACCAGAAAAAGCAACATTCGCAGGGCGACCTTTTATGATCACTATGCCAATAAAGATGAGCTGGTACAAGCGATGATTCATCAATCGTGTGCAGATATGATTGACCGGCTGACGGTGAGTGCCAGTCCGGATGAGCTTTCTTTAGCGGAAGCTGAGACGGCGCTTGCCAGCCTGCTTTCTGCGTTATCGGAGCGCTCGCCTATTGTCCGGTTTCTCAAACCTGAATGGGGAATTCCTCATGTGATACCCAGCATGTTCAAAGCGCTGGAATCTTTTTACCTGCATCAGCAGCTTGATATCCGCGCGGGAAAGAAACTTTATGCTTATTATGTTTCCGCTATGATTATCGGTTTGATGTTGTATCGGCTGGATGAGGGAAAGGCGCACGATCCGAGGGTGCTGGCCAGGGAGTTTTTGCAGTTTTTGGATGTGAAAAAGTATAAGGTTGTATTGCTTTGAAGCGGCCCGGAGACTTGACCCGGGCTTTGTGTTGTTAAGATACTTGGTCTTTTGATTTTCTTTCTTTTAAAGTGAGATTGAGAAATAGAAGAGCCAAAAGAATAAAAGCAATATTCACCGTCCAAGACTTCCAGCTTCCAGTGGGGACTAAAATCGTATTGAAGAGCAGGCGAACGCTTGAAGAAAATGAAAAGAGTAAAAATAATAGTTTGTTTTGAGACATGGTTCTATACGTCCTATACCTTTCTTCTAAAAAATAAAATGCCTCAAAGCAGATTCTCATCTGCTTTTGAGACATATATGAACATTTCTCTAAATGGAAATTAACGTAAGTGTAATACATCTAAAAAATAATCAATATATCTTTTTGAATCAACGATAATTGATACATCTGTCTGCATGCCATTTTTTAAATGTATTTTTGTTCCGTTATCTTTAACAATTTCTTTGCTTTCTATCGTGCTTTCAGCAATATAAAATTTTTGCCCGTTTTGATCACTAATACTGTCTGGACTTATTTTTGTAATGACACCTTTAATGGTTTGATTTGTATTTTCAATATGGAATCTAACCTTATCTTTTTCATTAATATTTGTGATCTCATGACTCGGAATATAAATGTTACCTTTAAGCTTCTCTTTATCAGGGACAATAGTCAAAATAGCAGTGCCTGCTTGTAAATTGTCACCTGGAGATATATTTGTTAATACATTAACATAGCCATCACTTGTTGCTTTTATTTTATATTTTTCTAATTGTAAATCTATCATCTTTAGATCATCTTCTCTTGATTTAAGAGTGGTCTGAAGATCTGTTTGCTTTTGAGATGTTTGATTTAGCAAGTTTGTTTTGAGTTGCTCAATTGAAAGCTTATAATTTGTTTGCTCTGAGTTATCGGAATCACTGTCAAAATCGTTACTTTTCATTGAACTGTTAATCTCATCAAGAGATTGATTTAATTCGTCTTTTTCTTCACTTAGTTTTACTAACATATCTTGTTTTAAACTTTCTAGCTGTCCGTTCAGATTCTCTTTCTGCTGTGAAAAACTGTTTTTATCGAGCTCATCTTTCATCTTCTGTAGATCATCAAGCTGCTGCGCCACATTTTGTTTGTTAGTTTGATAACTATTATAGTAAGAACTATACTTATCATCCTGTTTGGCAAAGGATTTATTGTTTTTAATGGAGTCTTGCAGATCAGAAATTCGTCGAAGCTTTAATTCCACTTTGTTTTTTTTCTTATCGAGACTATTTTTTGCGGTTTTTTTCTGCTTCTCAAGTTTATTCTGTTGAGTTTTTGCATTTTCTTCTGATGACTCTAACAAATTACTCTGTTTTTTGTAAGAGAGATATTGATCTTGATAACCCCAATGATCATCCTCACTGAATAAGTTTTTGTCATTTTCAATACTTTTTTTTAGAGTTTTGTTTAACGCAGCTTGTTCTTTTAAATCTTTGATATCTGCTTTAACCGCCTTTTTCTGCGCTTGAATTTCAGTATTTTCTAGCGTAAGCAGTGTATCTCCCTTTTGTACCTTATCAACTTGTTTAAAAGTAACTGTCTTTACTTTCCCGGCTACTTCGTTTGTTACGTTGCTGTCAGGTATAGTATATTGGATGTCAGCTGTTGTTTTTAGAATCACTTCTTTCTTTCCATAGAAACTAAAAACAATAACAGCTATTAATAAGGCCATGAGTAAATAGACAAAGATTAGACCAATTGGTTTTGGTTTTGATTCATAGAGTTCTCTGCTGTCTTTTAATTCTTCTATATTAAAAAAGTTATATTTCATAACTAATTAGTCACCAACTTTTCTGATGACGTTTGATTATCCCACAAATTAAAATATTTACCTTCTAAGCATATTAATTCCTGGTGATTACCTTGTTCTAAGACTTCTCCGTTTTCAATTACAAAAATTTTGTCGCAATTTTTTACTATACTTAATCTATGAGCAATTATTATAGCGGTAATATCTTTTGAAAGGTTTCTAATAACTTTAGAAATCTCTATCTCAGTTAACGAGTCTAAATTACTTGTCGATTCATCCATTATTAGAATAGAAGGTTTTCTTAGCAATGCCCGTGCAATTGCAAGTCTTTGTTTTTGGCCACCGGACAAATTTGATCCATTTTCTTCAATAACTGTTTCGTAGCGGAAGGGTAGATCATTGATAAAGTCATGAATCATTGTTAATTTACAAATTTTAACTATTTCTTCAAAAGTATAAGACTTTGAAGATCCTAATAATAAATTCTCAATAATTGTTCCATTGAAAAAATAAGGTTCTTGTGGTATGTAACTAATTGCTTCCCTTAAAGTAGTTATACTTATATCTTTTAAATTATTTTCGTTAATTAAAATATCTCCACTTTCTACCTTATAAAAATTCATTAACAGTTTGGCTAGAGTAGACTTACCGGATCCGCTTTCTCCTACAAAAGCAACCTTTTCTCCAGATTTTATATTTAAAGTAACCTCGTTTAATATTTTTCTTTTTAAATCATATTGAAAACTGACTTTATTGAATTGAATAGGCCCTTTTATTAGTTCAGTATTAGTTATTTTAGTTCTAGCATTTTCCGTGTTTATTAGTTCTGGCTCTATCTCTAGAACTTCTTCTAGTCTTTTGGAAGCAACAGTAGCTGATTGGAGTTTAGATTGTAAACCAAGTAAACTTTGCAAAGGATCAAAAAAGTAAACTAGTAAAGCATTATAAGCAATAAGTTGTCCGATTGAAAGGTTGCCTTTCATCACTTGAATTGATCCTATCCAAAGGATAACAATGCCGCTTGTTAAATCAATAAAAACTTTTATCGAATTTTGGAAGTTATCAAGAACTCCATGTTTATATGCTGATCGTAGATATTTTACTAATTTTTTTTCTGTATCAGCAGTTACTTTATATTCGGCATTGTGAGCTTTAATTGTTTCCATGCCCTCTAGATAATCAACAATTGTAGAAGTTAGTTGTGCATTATTCTCCATTTCTTCATCATTTATCCTATGATAGGGTTTTACAAATAAAAGTACCACAAATATATATACAGGGACTATTGCTAAAACAACAAAGAATAAAGTTGAATTCTGCAAAAATAAAAATATTCCAGCTAACAGAAGCATAAATGTATCTAGAAATACAGAAATAGAAACACTTGCAATTGCATCAATTACTTTCGTAGCATCATTAAATCGTGATATAATCTCTCCTATTTTTCTGGTATTGAAAAATTTCATAGGGAGTTTTACTACATGTTTAAAGTATCCAAACATGATTGATATACTCAATTTTTGCCCTAAAATAATCATGAGATATTGCCTGAATGCAGTTAAAACTACTTTAAATAAAAACATTATCAGCATTCCTATAGAAAGGATGTGTAAAGTTCCTACTGAATTGTTAGGCAAGATATCGTCAATTATGTACTGAAAATAAAAAGCCCCCGTAATACCGAGGATTGTTATAATTAATGAAGTTAAAATTGTATGGATTATAAGCGATTTTTGATGTGCTATCAAGCGAAAAATATCTTGCTTTACTGTACTTCTCTCGTTATATTCCTTATAATTTGCTGCAGGGAGCATTAGTAGTAATACTCCAGTCCATATGCTTAAAAATTCTTCTTTTGTATACCTTACTAATCCCCTTCCAGGATCCGCTATAATTATTTCGTTTTTTTTGATTTTATGAATAACAACGTAATGCATTAAATTACCATCAAGAACGACATGAGCAATAGCAGGTAGCCCAAAGGGTTGATCTAAAACTGTATGATCTCCCCTGACCCCTTTGGCGGAAAAACCCAACTTTTCTGCAGCTTTAACTATACCTAAAGCGCTTGTTCCCTCTTGATTTGTGCCAGCAATGTCACGAATTTTCGACAAAGAAATTCGTGATCCATAATGCCTTAAAATTGTAGCTAAACATGCTGCTCCACAATCTTTTTCATCAAGTTGTTTTACACAATGATACTTTTTAAATAGCATTTTTTTCTCCAATAATTACTGAAAGTGAAATATTTATAATGAAAAAATTATATTTTCATAGGTGAAAGTTCATTTGCTTTTTAATTGATTTAGTTTTGCCTCAAGAAGTGTATAAAAATATGTTCCTACAAAACACAAAATTGCTATTACGGACAAGTCCATACATGCACCTAAGTAATCATGGGTCCTAAAGTAGGAATAAAAATCTTTATAATGCATGCCGCAAAAAATGAAAAAGAATGGCAAGCCCCATCCAAGTAAATTTAGTTTAAAATCCTTTTTAGTCATTTTCTTCAAATTAAACACCCATCTCATTATTCTTAAATCAAATTATCCCTCTTCGAAGAAGAGAGATAATTTACTATAATTAATGACGAATTGATTTATAGACACCATAGCCTGCACCAATGGCTCCCCCAAGAATCATGCCACCAACTATACTAGAACCTCCGGATACAGGAGCGCCTACCATACCGCGAATAAGTCCTTTACCTGCTCCTGTAATAGCACCACCTACAGCACCACCTACAGCATCACGTGCTACTGTTTTCCAGCCTCCTCCGTCTATTTCTAGTAATTCTTGTTCATTTAGTTCTAAACAATTTAAGTTTTTCAACAATATACCCTCCTATATTATGTTAATATGTATACTTTATCAATCCCCAGTAATCAAATATTTTACTGAGCTTCCGATTGCTCCGAAATGAGCTCCTACAAAAGCGCCTGCAGGGCCAGCAATTAAAGCGCCTGATCCGGCGGAGAAGGCAGTACCTGTTAATAACGTTTTAGCATAACCTTTAGCCGAATACTTACCTCCATCGATATTCATCAGTTCTTTTTCATCTAAAGCAATAAAGTTTGTATTCAGATCTTTTTCAACAGACATTTGAAAAAACCTCCTTTTCATAAATATATCGACGTCGCAAAAAGATTATATAGAAAAAATATACATAAATCAACATTTTATTTCAATTTTATGATCTTATATAACTGTTTATATGTATTTTTATAGACTTAAATACCCCCAAAAAGTTCGTGAGAATTCATCTTTAATAAATATTTAGGATTAAGTTTAGTTTGGATTTTTCAGGTTGCTCAATTATTATAAAGTAGTTAACCCTACATAAAATCACTATGGTTTTTTCTGATTATCTGTACAATTTTATTTACCTTATATTAAATAAGACGAGTCTAAGATTATTAAAATAAACGTAATAAAAAGAGAGAGGGACATTCCCTCTCTTACTTCTCTTCCTTCCATTTTTCATCAATCAGCATCTTCCCAGGCCATGTATACGCCATGATGCCGCCGTCTGCGGTGATGTCTTCGCCTGTGACGTATGAGCTGTCGTCAGATGCGAGGAACAGTGCCACCGTCGCCATTTCCTTCGGTTTGCCGAGTCGGCCGAGCGGCGTGATCCATTTGTTGGCTTCGCGGAATTTCTCGCCCATTTCCTGTTCCTTGGTGCCAGCTAATTTGTCAATCAGCGGCGTTTCAATCGTACCCGGTGAGATGGAATTGACCCGAATGCCGTTTCTTGCGTAATCAATTGCCATCGCTCTTGTCAGGTTTGTGATACCGCCTTTTGCGGCGTTATAGCCGGAGCGGTCAAGGTCCGCAGCCCTGCCTGACATGGAGGAGGTGTTGATGATGGAGCCTCCTTTTTCGAGCATGAGCGGAATCAGGTATTTGCTGCAAAGGAACGTGCCGCGCAGATCGACTGCGATAATGCGGTCAAACAGGTCAACGGGATATTCGTGGACTTTGCCGCCTTCCTGATCGACGCCGGCGTTGTTAAAGAGAATATCAATTGTGCCGTACGCGTCTTTGAGTTGATCAGCAAATTGTTTCACATTTTCTTCATCTGACACATCAAGATGAAAAGCCTCAGCCTGTCCTCCGTTTTGTCTGATCGCTTCGACTGTCTCTTTCATTTGATCTTCATTAATGTCGCCGACAATCACACGCGCGCCTTCATTGGCAAAAACCTCTGCCGTTGCTTGTCCAATGCCTGTCGCAGCGCCTGTGATCACAGCTGTTTTGTTTTCTAATCTTCCCATTACAAGAATCCTCCTTTTTTATTTGTCTTCCCGCTGTGTGCAGTGATAAACATGTGAAAAAAGTAATACCTGCATATGGTAAGATGAATGAGAAATTGTGGGAGGTTTTATGTGTTTTGAAGATACAGCATAAGAAGGAACTCAAATTTTATTGTCTTGTCACGATTCCGGCTGCGTTTGCTGTGCTGACTGTCATCTCTTTTTTATTGAAAGAGATTACGTTTCCGGTTACAGCTAGCGCACTTCTGAATGCGTCATGGCATAATCTATTGTTTCTGATACCGTTCTGTTTGTTTTTCTATCCGGTGCATATTTGGATGAAGCGGGAGTTTGGCCGTTGGAATGATGCAGGACAAAAGAGAGGCTGATCCTCTCTTTTTCTTATCCGATTGTCTAGAAAAAATAGTGAAAACTCACCCAACTAATGTTAAATTGACATATATATGCATCTATCGTTCTTTGATGAAAACCATATTGACAGAAGTCATCATTTGTGATAAATAGATGCTGAAAAGAGTTTACATAACATCACAAAGCATGAAAAAGGAGCGAGCGGAATGGCCAAAAAAGAGTTTAAAGCAGAGTCCAAACGGCTGCTGGATATGATGATTAATTCCATTTACACCCAAAAAGAAATTTTTCTGCGCGAGTTAATTTCCAATGCGAGTGACGCGATTGACAAAATCTATTACAAAGCGCTGACTGATGATGCGCTAACCTTCGATAAAGACAATTACTACATAAAAGTTGCGGCTGACAAAGGTGCGAGAACGCTGACAATCACGGATACAGGGATCGGAATGACAAAGGACGAACTTGAACAGCACCTCGGTACGATCGCCAAAAGCGGCTCTCTTGCGTTTAAAAAAGAAAACGAACTGAAGGACGGCCATGACATCATCGGGCAATTCGGTGTCGGATTTTATGCGGCGTTTATGGTTGCCGACGTGGTGACCGTTATCAGTAAGGCGCTCGGCAGTGAAGAAGCGTATAAATGGGAGTCTGCAGGCGCGGACGGCTACACAATTGAGCCGTGTGAAAAGGATTCTGTCGGCACAGACATTATTCTGAAGATCAAAGAGAACACGGAAGATGAGAGCTATGATGAATTTTTAGAAGAATATCGTTTAAAAGCAATCATCAAAAAGTACTCCGACTTCATTCGCTACCCGATCAAAATGGATACAACAGTTAACAAGCCGAAGGAAGGCAGCGAGAATGAATTTGAAGAGGTGCAGGAAGAACAGACGGTCAACAGCATGGTGCCGATCTGGAGAAAAAACAAGAGCGAGCTGACAGATGAGGACTATGAAACGTTCTATTCTGAAAAGCATTACGGATTTGATAAACCGCTCACACATGTTCATATCAGTGTGGATGGTGCCGTTCGTTACAACGCGATTCTATTTATTCCTGAAAACATGCCGTTTGACTATTACTCTAAGGAATATGAGAAAGGCTTGGAGCTGTATTCCAACGGCGTGCTGATTATGAACAAATGCGCGGATCTGCTGCCGGACCACTTCAGCTTTGTAAAGGGTATGGTCGATTCTGAGGATCTGTCGCTGAACATTTCCAGAGAAATGCTGCAGCATGACCGCCAGCTGAAGCTGATTGCGAAAAACATCAGCAAAAAGATCAAAAGCGAGCTGCAGAGCCTGCTGAAAAAAGACAGAGAAAAATATGAGACCTTCTACAAATCATTCGGCAGACAGCTGAAGTTCGGCGTGTACAATGATTTTGGCGCGAATAAAGATCAATTGAAGGATCTCTTATTATTCTACTCTTCCAAAGAGAAAAAACTGGTCAGCCTAGACGAGTATGTATCCAGAATGCCTGAAGAACAGAAATATATTTACTACGCGACCGGTGATTCATACGATCGCATTGAAAAACTGCCGCAAACGGAAATGGTAGCGGACAAAGGCTATGAAATTCTTTACTTTACAGAGGATATTGATGAATTTGCGATCAAGATGCTCGCTTCATATCAAGAAAAAGAGTTTAAATCTGTATCAAGCGGCGACCTTGGCATCGATTCAGATGAGGATCAAAAGCAGTCTGAAGAAGAAGAAAGCAAATACAAGGATCTGTTTGAGGAAATGAAAAATATACTGTCCGGCAAAGTGAAAAACGTCAGAGTATCCAAACGCCTCAAATCTCATCCGGTCTGCCTTGCAGCTGATGGTGAAGTGACAATCGAGATGGAAAAAATCTTAAATGCGATGCCGGACAGCCAAAATGTAAAAGCGGACAAAGTGCTGGAAATCAACCCGAATCACGAGGTATTCAACACGCTGCAGAACGCTTTCGAACAAGATAAAGAGAAACTAAGCCTGTACACATATCTCCTGTACAATCAGGCGCTTCTGATCGAAGGTCTGCCAATTCAGGACCCTGTGGAATTTACGAACAATATGTGCAAAGTAATGGTGTAAGAATAAAAAAAGGGAATCGTCCAAATGAGACGATTCCTTTTTTTATTTATGACGTCCGTTCATTGAGCACACGGCTTTGTCTATTGTTTTTCCTTTTAAAACGTTGTTTCAGGCTTGCTTCAATTTCTTCCAAGCTTTTCCCTTTGGTTTCAGGAACCATGTAAAGGGCGAAGAAAAATGAGAGAAGACAAATGACTGAGAAAATCATAAAGACCCATGCGATGCCCATCACGCTGAGCATGAGCGGGAAGACGAGCGACACGATCAGGTTGGCCGCCGATAGCACCAAAGTGGTGAACCCTGTCGCTGCTCCGCGCGCTTTGGACGGGAAGAGCTCAGGCATGAGCACCCAAACCACCGGCCCCCATGTCGCCTGGTAGAATACGATATAAACTCCGAGAAATACGACGGTGAGCCAAGCTGTTGATGTAGAGAGCCCCAGCATCAGGAGCACACCCGATAGTGCGGCCAAGCTCAGCGTAATGCCGACACTTCCCCAGATCAGAAGCTTTTTGCGGCCGACACGGTCAATTAAGATCATGGCGGTGATACACATGATGACGTTGAGGACACCGATTCCCATTGTGCCGAGTGCAGAAGCTGACGTACCAAGGCCAGCCTTTGTAAAAATGGTTGGCGCATAGTATATCACCGTGTTAATGCCGACAGCCTGCTGGAATATAGCAAGACCGACCCCAATCAAAAGCATGGGACGAATCCATTTGGCTTTTAACACGCCGAGTGTTGTTTCTTTTTTCTCAGCTTCCCCTTGCTTCATCTCCGCCAATTCTATTTCAATATCTTTTGGATCATGAGTGATTTTCATGATTCGTTTTGCTTCATCTTCACGTCCGCGCTTCACGAGCCATCTTGGCGATTCCGGCATAAACGCGATCCCGATTAATAAAAGCACGGCAGGAACCGCAGCCAGCCCCACCATCCAGCGCCACGCTTCAAACGGTGTGAATAGAAAGTTTACAATATATGCAAGTAAAATACCGGTGACAATCATTAGGTTGTTCATCGTGCCGAGTGTTCCGCGGATTTTTGTCGGCGCCATTTCTGAAAGGTAGACAGGCACCAGCGCCGTTGAACCGCCTACGGCTAAACCGAGAATGACCCGAGACATTATTAGCATGGTGACGGTTTGAGAAAACGCACAAGCGAGCGCCCCAATGATAAAAATGATGGAAAGGACAAATACGACTTTTCTCCTGCCCCAGCGATCGGAGCACGTCCCGCTGAATGCGGAACCAAAAATCGCGCCGAGTAGCAGCATGCTGACAACCAATCCTTCTGTCAGTGTTGTTAAAGGGATATCATTGTTGATAAATAGCAGCGCGCCCGAGATGACGCCCGTATCGTAACCGTAAAGCAGCCCCCCTAAAGCGCCGAAAAAGTAGATCAAATATTTCCTTATATTTGTCTTCACAAATGTTCCTCCTCAGTCTTTGAGCCAATGAGTATGTACTATATTTAACAAAGTTAATAGAGTAGTACCCTTTTCCTAATCGATTTGAAACATTTGTTTGAAAAAATCTTGATTTCACAAAAGGAAATTCAAAGCCAAAACGAGGGATATTGGCGGTTTTTACGCAAGTTATTGATCACGATAGCGAGGATCACAATGATGGCAGATCCAATGAAAACAGGAAACAGTAAATAACTCCAAGCATACGCCCCTTGAATGACAACAATGGGATCTGCGCCGGCAGGAGGATGAGTGGTTTTGGTCAGCATCATAAAGAAGATGGCAAGCCCTGTCCCCAATGCAAAAGTCCAGGGATGAGCCCCGAATATATGAAGGACAGCCAGTCCTGTAAGGGCAGATATAAAATGGCCGCCAATCACATTTCTCGGCTGCGATAAAGGTGCATTCCAAGCGCTGAATACCAGTACGCAGCTAGCTCCAAAAGGGGCCATTAACCATGGGCTTGCTGTATAAGAGGTTAATACTGCAAGAGTCAGAATGGTGATGAACCCTCCTAAAAATCCTGTGACGGCATCCTTTCCGTTTACCTGTAAAGGTGTTTTTCCTTTTCCTTTCATTTTCAAAAAGAAGTTGTTTTCCACATTTATCCCTCCAGTATGTATAGGATAATAGCTAAGAACTAACCTGTCAATTTTATTTTTAATGGTTAGTTTTTGACTTCAATAAAAAAACCGTTCTCTGGGGACGGTTTTTTACTCATTATTGATTTTTTTTTGATGGCGAGAGACTTTTTGCCTGTTACCGCATATCTTCATGGAGCACCATTTCCGCCTTCCTGTTTTATCAAGAAAAAGCAAAATGCACTTTTCGTTTGCGCACCGTTTCAGCTGTTGGATGTCGTTTGTATGAATCAGCCATAAAGCATCGTAAGCGATAAGCGATAAAATGGAATCATCTAGTTTTCCATTTGGAATACGGGCAAGTTTGTCATCTAAGATTTGATAAGAAAAAGGAGCGGCGGCGATTTGATCTTGCAGGAAAGCGATAAAAGCTTGAGAAGGTTCACTGCCTTCGGCAATACTCTCAAAATGTTTTCTCAGCTCCGCGCGGAATTGGTGAATCCGTTGCAATGGTTCTTGGACTTGCTGTAGTGTAAAAGAACTGAGAAAAGGAGCAGTTTCTCCCATTAATTCTAACCATGCCATCAGATCTTTTTCTGACTGGATAAGATCGTGCCGTTTATCATAGCTTATGATTTCAGTATTAACGAGATCGAGAGAAAGGTTTTGTGTGATAAGAGGGAAATGAGCATTTGTCATTGGAATCATTCCTTTCACAATCATTGTAAGCGCCAAAACCTTTTTCACGCAAGGATATGAGTAAAAGGCGGTGCTCATCCCGTTAACGGAAAACAGGCCGTTTCTGTACCTGCATTTCATGGACGGGAGGAAAAAACATAAAAAAAACCTTACTCGCCCGGAGTAAGGTTTTAATTAGGACATTTTTATGCTTCTCCCTCGTTGACGAAAACCAAGGCGGAGAATCCTTTTTTCTTATCAAACTGCAATTCAACGACGGTAACGTCTGGATTGAAGTTATGGTACTCCTCTAAGAACTGAATAATGCCTTCTGAAATGTCATCTGACTCAAGCTGCTTGTGATGCAGGCCATATTTGGCTTCAGCGAAAAATCCTGTACGCTTGTTGTAAGACAGCTCTTTTACTTCAACGTCTTCAGGGTAAATCTCTTCTTCATTAGAAATATACACACAAATCCCGTCTACAATTTCTTGCTCGTTTAATACCAATCTCATTACCTAAAATCTCCTTCTGTACGTCTTCGGTGTTTTAAATGCGCGAATGATTGCAATGACAATGATTAATATAATGATCAAAGCGATGACATCAACGATCCAGGCAATAGGCGAAGGGCCATAAGAAACATAGCCTGGGCCCCCGACTGGATGATAAGTGTAACCCCAAGGGTGCATCATGCTGATCATGAACATGCTCGTTGTGAATCCGCTATAATAGCCAAACCATCCTGATGGCGAGAATCCTGCATTGTAATAATGATTCACTGAAACATAACGTCCGCCAACATAAGCTTTAGATGTTTTTCCGCTGTATGTCTTTCCGCTTACTTTTGATGTGGCACCGGAAAACGTGCCTGACGATGTTTTAGAGCTTGATGAGCTTGTCTTATCGGAAGATTTCTTTTTCAGCGAAATCGATGATGATGAATCATCAGACGTTTTGGAGTTTTTGCTTGAAGAGCTTGATCCTGAACTGTAGCTGGATTTCGGGCTGGATTTATAGCTTCCGCTGTATGACGAGCTTGAACTTCGGCTGCTGTGACTGGATGATGAGCGGCCACTAAAACTTTTTGCATGAGAAATGGTTGATGGCAGCAGTACACCTAAAGCAACGGTTACTGCAACTAAGGCTTTTACATATTTCAGTTTCATTCTGTTTCCTCCATAGGCCGCAACGGCCCGTTATTTCTGGTTTGAATCATCAGCAAAAGTGAAAGAGGGGCCAGATAGATGAGCTTATTCTAGCGTTATATCAATCTTTCATATCGTATTTAGCTTTTTCAATCACTTTCTTTCTGAGATAAACTCCCTTTATTTTATCGGATTCATGGCTCTTTTTGTAAGTTTTACATCAAAATCAAACCAATTTCTGGGCAAATGAAAACAGCCTTCCCAATGGAGAAGGCTGTTTTTTTTTCTTATGCGAACAGTTGATCAATAAATGAAATATCCTCTTGAGAAAGCGTCACGTCAGCTGTTTTGATGTTATCAAGCAGCTGATCGGCGCGTTTTGCGCCGGGGATTAAAATATCGATTTCCGGTCTTGCCAAATACCAAGCCAATACGATGTGAGGGATGTCCACGTTGTGCTTTTCAGCAATTGGCGCAAGCTTGTTGACCTTTCTGATATTTTCTTTGAAACGCTCACCCTTGAAGTGTTCCTGTTCGTTTCGCAGGTCTCCTTCAGGGAACGTTGTATCTTCTGTATACTTTCCTGCCAATAATCCAGATACGAGCGGGAAGTAAGGAATAAATGAAATATTATGCTCCTTCGTATACGGGAAGAATGTGTTTTCCGCTTCACGGTTTAACAGGTTGTATTCGCCTTGCAATACATCTACTAATCCGTCTCTGTTTGCTTCTTTCAATTGCTCTAAAGAGAAATTGGATACACCGATGGAACGGATTTTTCCGGCTTGCTTCATTTCATTCAGTGCGTTAACCGCTTCATCCTTCGGCGTATGTTCATCCGGGAAGTGAATGTAGAACAGATCGATATAGTCAGTTTTCAAACGCTTCAGGCTTTCATCAACCGATTTTTTAAGAAATGCTGGTGAATTATCAAAGACAAAGTCATTTCCTTCTTTTCGGTGTGCGGCTTTCGTGGCGATGACGACATCTTCGCGGTTGAATTCGCGCAGCACCTCACCAATTAATTCTTCGGAACGGCCGATCCCATAAATGTAAGCGGTATCTAACATGGTCACGCCATTGCGAATGGCCTCGCGAACCAATTCTTTTCCGGTTTCTTCATTCAGATTCGGGTAGAGGTTATGTCCTCCTACAGCATTTGTTCCTAATCCGATAGGGAATACCTGCAAGTCTGATTTTCCGAGCGTTGCTTTTTTCATGATCTACCTCCTGGAATAAAATTGATGAAAGACTCTCAATACTATTGTAAACGTTAAGCTAGATGAATGCCGATTTGGTGCTCATGGCAGTACTGCGTGTACTCGTCATCTAACGGCTGAGATGTCACAATACAATGCAGTCTGTCAAAGGGCGCATAGGTCAGCAGCGTTGATTTTCCGAATTTAGAATGATCGGCCAATAAATACACTTCTTTCGCTTTTTCAGAAATCCTCTTTTTAATGTCGTACTCGAGCAGATCCGAATTGGTCAATCCGTGTGTCAGTGTTGTTCCGGTTGCGGACATAAAGGCTTTGTTGATATTGTACTTCTCCAAGGTACCGGGATCATCCATGCCGACAAAGGAGCGTGTTTTTCTTTTATAGTTGTTTCCGATGATGATTAAGTTGATATGTTTCAAAGCCGCCGCCGCATTGATAATGTCCAAACTGTTGGTTAAAATGGTGACATTTTTGTTCGGATCAAGCGTATCGAGAATCGATTTGGTCGTTGTTCCTGAGTCAATGAAGATTAAGTCATGGTCTTCAATAAAACGGGAGGCGTAATGGGCAATTTTTGTTTTTTCATCTTGGTGCTGGATGGTGCGATTCTCAAAAGGAACCAATGCGGTTTTCTCAATTGATGTTACGCCGCCGTATACTTTTTCGATGGCACCCTTTTCCGTTAGCTTGTTGATATCGCGTCTGACTGTGTTTTTCGAGACATTGAAAACCTGGCACAGCTCATCTAAGGAAACAGTGCCATGCGATAAAATGTACTCCTCCATTTCCTGTATCCGCATCAGTTTCATACAAAAAACTCCTTCTTGAATCTTAAAGTAATGTAAATATATAATAAAAATCAAAAGTTAATCAATAGTTGCTTAAAAAATGATAACATTGGTATAAATTTTTTTCAAGATTCACCGAACTTGCAGGCGATCTCTTCCATTGCTGAAAGATTAGTATAATAAAAATAATGAGAAAATTTAGTGTTTATGATTGACTTATGGGTATTATACGATTAGAATATAACCAAGAAATGACCAAGAAGTAACCTGACATGTGTGATTTCAGTGATGAAATGGTTGCTTGCATAACACATGTATCTAACCATTGTATTTTTTTTGGTTTTTTTGAAAGCGTTTAATTCTTATCATATGAATCTATCCTGAACCATCCATACAAGTGTATGTGTTTACTAATGAAGGAGGCAATAAGAATGGCAGAAATCAGAAAATTAAAAAACTATATCAACGGTGAATGGGTTGAAAGCAAAACAGATCAATATGAAGACGTTATCAATCCGGCAACGAAAGAAGTGCTGTGCCAAGTGCCGATTTCTACAAAAGAAGACATTGATTACGCGGCTCAAACAGCGGCTGAGGCATTTAAAACATGGTCGAAAGTGGCGGTTCCGCGCCGTGCGAGAATTCTATTTACCTTCCAGCAGCTGCTGTCTCAGCATAAAGAAGAACTTGCTCATCTAATCACCATCGAAAACGGCAAAAATACAAAAGAAGCTCTGGGAGAAGTGGGACGCGGGATTGAAAACGTTGAGTTCGCGGCAGGCGCGCCTTCTCTGATGATGGGAGACTCACTTGCATCTATTGCGACGGATGTTGAAGCGGCCAACTACCGCTACCCAATTGGAGTTGTCGGCGGAATCGCACCATTTAACTTCCCGATGATGGTTCCTTGCTGGATGTTCCCAATGGCCATTGCACTCGGCAACACTTTTATTTTAAAACCGTCTGAGCGTACGCCGCTGTTAACGGAGAAATTGGTTGAGCTCTTCGAAAAAGCGGGCCTTCCTAAAGGTGTTTTCAACGTCGTATATGGTGCACATGATGTGGTAAACGGCATTCTGGAGCATCCTGAAATTAAAGCGATTTCATTTGTTGGCTCTAAGCCTGTTGGCGAATACGTCTACAAAAAAGGTAGCGAAAACTTAAAACGTGTTCAATCTCTGACAGGCGCGAAAAACCACACGATTGTCCTGAATGATGCGAATCTCGAAGACACGGTCACAAACATCATCGGAGCAGCCTTCGGTTCAGCTGGAGAACGCTGCATGGCTTGTGCGGTTGTGACAGTTGAAGAAGGTATCGCTGATGAATTCATGGCGAAGCTGCAGGAAAAAGTGGCTGAGATTAAAATCGGAAACGGCATTGATGACGGCGTGTTCTTAGGACCGGTCATTCGCGAGGACAACAAGAAACGCACGCTCAGCTATATTGAAAAAGGGCTGGAAGAAGGCGCGAGACTCGTTTGTGACGGACGTGAAAACGTATCTGACGACGGCTACTTTGTCGGCCCGACAATCTTCGATAACGTCACGACAGAGATGACGATCTGGAAAGATGAAATTTTCGCTCCGGTCTTATCCGTCATCCGCGTGAAAAACCTGAAAGAAGCCATTGAGATTGCCAACAAGTCTGAGTTTGCAAACGGCGCCTGCTTGTTCACATCGAACTCAAATGCCATCCGCTACTTCCGTGAAAACATTGATGCGGGAATGCTCGGCATCAACCTGGGTGTACCGGCACCGATGGCGTTCTTCCCATTCTCAGGCTGGAAATCTTCATTCTTTGGAACGCTGCATGCGAACGGAAAAGACAGCGTCGACTTCTACACGCGTAAAAAAGTGGTGACGGCAAGATACCCGGCACCTGATTTCAACTAAACGACGAACAGCCGAACGGCGTGTCTCTGCGCTGTTCGGACTCATTCTTACCATAGAAAGAGGAGGGCTTAACCATGAGTCATTTGTTGCGTAAGCCGCAGTCGAATGAAGTATCAAAAGGCGTCAACCTTGTGCATGACGTAACGAAATCAAACTCAGATCTTACCTATGTAGAGTTTAAAGTGTTAGATCTTACATCCGGTGCAAGCTATGCAGAAGAATTGAGAAAACAAGAAATCTGCATTGTGGCAGTGACGGGAAAAATCACAGTGACGGATCATGAATCTACGTTTGAACATATCGGTACGCGTGAAAGCGTATTTGAGAGAAAACCGACAGACAGCGTCTATATCTCCAATGACCGTGCCTTTGAGATTACGGCAGTGAGTGATGCGAGAGTGGCGCTTTGCTATTCGCCATCAGAGAAACAGCTTCCGACAAAGCTGATCAAGGCGGAAGACAACGGGATTGAACATCGCGGAAAGTTTTCGAACAAACGGACCGTTCACAACATTCTTCCGGATTCAGACCCTTCAGCTAACAGCCTTTTAGTGGTTGAAGTGTATACAGACAGCGGAAACTGGTCCAGCTACCCGCCTCATAAACACGATCAAGACAACCTGCCTGAGGAATCCTTCTTGGAAGAAACCTACTACCATGAATTAGATCCGGGCCAAGGCTTTGTATTTCAGCGCGTATACACTGACGACCGCTCCATTGACGAGACAATGACTGTAGAAAATGAAAACGTTGTCATTGTTCCTGTGGGATATCATCCGGTTGGTGTGCCGGACGGATATACTTCCTACTATTTAAATGTCATGGCAGGGCCGACGCGAAAGTGGAAGTTTCATAATGATCCGGCTCATGAATGGATTTTAGAACGCTAACAAGTGAGGAGTGGCTGTTTACGATGAAGTATACATTCAATGAAGAGAAGGACTTTGATATTGTTGCCATCGGTCGGGCGTGTATTGACCTGAACGCGGTTGAATACAACCGCCCAATGGAAGAAACAATGACATTTTCGAAATACGTCGGCGGTTCGCCTGCGAATATCGCGATTGGCAGCTCAAAGCTCGGCTTAAAAGCGGGCTTTATCGGCAAAATTCCAGATGACCAGCATGGCAGGTTCATAGAGTCCTATATGAGAAACACCGGCGTAGACACAACGCAAATGATCGTTGATAAGGAAGGGCATAAAGCCGGTTTGGCATTTACGGAGATTCTGAGTCCGGAAGAATGCAGCATCTTAATGTACCGTGATGACGTAGCGGATCTTTATCTTGAGCCATCGGAGGTAAGCGAGGACTATATCGCCAATGCGAAAATGCTGCTCGTTTCCGGTACAGCGCTCGCCAAAAGCCCGTCTCGGGAAGCGGTGATAAAAGCCATTCAATATGCAAAAAAGCATCAGGTAAAAGTCGTATTCGAACTGGATTATCGTCCATACACTTGGCAGTCAGCGGATGAAACAGCGGTTTACTATTCTTTGGTCGCTGAGCAGTCCGATATCGTCATCGGAACACGGGATGAATTCGATGTTATGGAAAATCGCACAGGCGGCAGCAATGAAGAGTCTGTTAATTCTTTATTTGAGCATTCAGCCGACCTCGTCGTCATCAAGCACGGTGTAGAGGGCTCTTACGCATACAGCAAATCGGGCGAAGTCTTCCGCGCCCAAGCGTACAAAACAAACGTGCTGAAAACCTTTGGGGCCGGTGATTCATATGCTTCGGCCTTTATCTACGGGCTCGTCAGCGGAAAAGACATTGAAACGGCATTGAAATACGGCAGCGCGTCAGCCTCCATTGTTGTCAGCAAGCACAGCTCATCGGAAGCCATGCCGACAGCGGAAGAAATCGTACAGCTTATTGAAGCACAGTCATAATTGAAAAAGATCGAGTAAAGGTGGGATCGTTTGTGGGTAAGAAAATTCGCTTAACAACAGCACAAGCACTGATTAAATTCTTAAACCAGCAGTACATCCATGTTGATGGAAAAGAAGAGCCTTTTGTTGAAGGGATTTTCACGATTTTCGGCCATGGAAATGTATTAGGGATTGGGCAGGCGCTTGAGCAGGATGCAGGCCATTTAAAAGTGTACCAAGGGAAAAATGAACAAGGAATGGCGCATGCCGCAATGGCGTACAGCAAGCAAATGCTGAGAAGAAAAATTTATGCGGTCTCAACATCTGTCGGACCGGGAGCGGCCAACTTAGTGGCGGCAGCCGGCACTGCATTGGCAAACAACATTCCTGTTCTCTTGATTCCGGCAGATACATTTGCGACAAGACAGCCAGATCCTGTACTGCAGCAAATGGAGCAAGAATACAGTGCGGCGGTTACGACAAACGATGCATTGAAACCTGTATCGAGATACTGGGATCGCGTTACACGCCCTGAGCAGCTGATGAGCAGCTTGCTTCGCGCTTTTGAAGTCATGACTAATCCGGCCAAAGCAGGCCCGGCGACCATTTGCATTTCTCAGGATGTCGAAGGTGAAGCGTACGATTTCGATGAGAGTTTCTTCGTCAAACGGGTTCACTATATTGATCGCATGCAGCCGAGCGAGCGTGAACTTCAAGGTGCGGCGGAGCTGATTAAAGCCAGCAAAAACCCTGTGATCCTCGTAGGCGGAGGCGCAAAATACTCCGGTGCGCGAGATGAATTGGTTGCTATTTCTGAAGCGTATCACATTCCGTTAGTTGAAACGCAGGCAGGAAAATCGACAGTTGAAGCTGATTTTCCGAACAACCTCGGCGGAATGGGCATCACAGGTACACTTGCAGCAAATAAAGCGGCCCGCCAAGCTGATTTGATTATTGGTATCGGCACAAGATATACGGATTTTGCGACATCCTCTAAGACCGCTTTTGATTTTGATAAAGCGAAGTTTCTGAACATCAATGTCAGCCGAATGCAGGCGTATAAACTCGATGCGTTCCAAGTGGTAGCGGATGCGAAAGTGACGCTTGGCAAACTGCAAGGCTTGCTTGAAGGCTATAAGAGTGAATTCGGTTCAACGATCAAGGAGCTGAAGGACGAATGGCTCGCTGAACGTGAACGCCTCAGCAAAGTGACGTTTAAACGGGAAGCATTTGATCCGGAAATCAAACATCATTTCTCTCAAGAGGTTCTAAATGAATATGCTGACGCGTTGAATACGGAGCTTCCGCAAACAACGGCATTGCTGACAATCAATGAGACGATTCCTGAAGACAGCGTCATCATCTGTTCAGCAGGCTCACTCCCAGGAGATTTGCAGCGTCTGTGGCATTCTAATGTTCCGAATACGTATCACCTGGAGTACGGATACTCCTGCATGGGCTATGAAGTGTCCGGGACACTGGGGCTTAAATTAGCCCACCCTGATAGAGAAGTGTATTCCATTGTCGGGGACGGCAGCTTCCTGATGCTTCACTCCGAGCTGATTACGGCGATTCAGTACAACAAGAAAATCAATGTGCTGCTTTTTGACAACTCTGGTTTTGGATGTATCAATAACCTGCAAATGGACCACGGAAGCGGCAGCTACTACTGTGAGTTCCGCACAGATGACAACCAAATCTTGAATGTCGATTACGCGAAAGTCGCTGAGGGTTACGGTGCGAAAACGTACCGTGCTAACACAGTGGAAGAGTTAAAAGCGGCGTTAGAGGATGCGAAGAAACAAGACGTTTCAACGTTGATTGAAATGAAAGTGCTGCCAAAAACAATGACGGACGGCTATGACAGCTGGTGGCATGTCGGAGTAGCTGAAGTATCTGAACAAGAAAGCGTTCAAAAAGCATACGAAGCAAAAGAGAAAATGCTCGAATCTGCTAAGCAGTATTAGAGGGGAGGCAACATGATGGGCAAACATGAAATCCTGTGGGGGATCGCTCCCATTGGGTGGCGGAATGATGATATGCCTGAAATTGGAGCGGGAAATACACTTCAGCATTTGTTAAGTGATATTGTCGTCGCACGTTTTCAAGGGACGGAAGTCGGGGGCTTTTTCCCCGAGCCTGCCATCCTCAACAAAGAGCTTAAGCTTCGCAATTTGCGCATTGCCGGAAAATGGTTCAGCAGCTTCATTTTGCGTGACGGACTCGGTGAAGCGGCGAAGGCTTTTACCCTGCATTGTGAGTATTTGCAGCAAGTGAATGCGGATGTCGCAGTTGTCTCTGAACAAACCTACAGCGTGCAAAGCCTTGAGAAAAACGTGTTTACAGAGAAGCCGCATTTTACTGATGAGGAATGGCAACGGCTTTGTGAAGGATTAAATCATCTTGGGAAAATTGCCGCTCAGCATGGCTTAAAGCTGGTATATCATCACCACCTCGGTACCGGTATCCAAACAGCGGAAGAAGTGGACCGCCTGATGGAGGGAACAGACCCTGCACATGTGCATCTCCTCTATGATACAGGCCATTCATATATTTCTGACGGCAATTACATGGGCATGCTGGAAAAGCATATTGACCGCATTAAACACGTGCATTTTAAGGACGCCCGTCTGAATGTCATGGAACAATGCAAACTCGAAGGGAAATCGTTTCAGCAATCGTTTTTACAAGGCATGTTTACGGTTCCCGGTGACGGATGCATTGATTTTAAAGAAGTGTATCAGCTGCTGTTAAAGCACAATTATTCCGGGTGGATTGTTGTTGAGGCTGAACAGAATCCCGATATCGCAAACCCGCTGGAGTACGCATTGATCGCCAGAAACTACATTGATAAGCAATTGTTGGGTGTGGCGAAATAACTAGAGGGGGAGTGAATATATGGGCAATACCATTGCAGATTCGGCCCTCAATAAACGGACCATCGCGGCAGCATTGGCCAACTATATTGATGCCGGTTCGATTGTGGCTGGATCTGCTGGTTTATCGTTATGGGTCAGTTACCTGAAACTGTCAGATACCCAAATCGGTCTGCTCGGCGCGTTGAGCGCAAACGCCATTTCTGCCGCTGTCGGCGCTTTGCTCGGCGGATTTCTGGCGGATAGAGTTGGGCGGAAAGCTGTTTACACCAACAGCATGCTCGTTTACGCGCTGGGGATTTGTTTAGTCCTGTTTGGAGTCAATTTCCCCATGTTGTTAAGCGGTTACATGATTATCGGGTTATCGGTTGGCGCTGATATCACCGCATCGTGGACCATTATCGCGGAAAACGCCCCTAAGAAAAACCGGGCCCGCCATTGCGGAGTCGCACAGGTCGCTTGGGCCGCGGGGGCAGTCGTTGTGCTGCTTCTCTCCGTATTGGTCGGTGACTTAGGCCTCTTGGGAAATAAAATCGTGTTTGCCCACCTGCTGGTCATTGCGCTGATTACGTACGTCCTCAGAATCAGACTTCCTGAGTCAGATGCATGGCAGCAGAAAAATCAGCCCGCAGACACACAAACAGAGAAGCCGGCTGTATTAAACAAAACATCGTACTTTGATTTGCTCAAGCCTATGTATCTAAAAAGCATCCTGTTTTTGATGGGTGTGTACCTGGTTTGGAATTTAGCCGCCGGGGTGATGGGCTTTTTTATGCCATACATTTATCAGCAGGTCGGCGGAGTATCTGCCAATATGGCAAATCTTTTGCAAATGGGACTGTTTATCTTTACCGGACTGGGGGTCGCCTTGATCTTCATGCCTTTTGCAGATCAATATAGAAAACGTGTTTTTGGAATCGCAGCTTTTATGGCAGTGATCGGCTGGTCGCTGTTTCTGCTGCCGGTTGAAGGCCTGCCGGTTCTGCTCCTGTTTATTGTCGTGATCGGCATCAATAACGGAGCCGGACAGCAAGCGAACTATCAGTTATGGGCCAGTGAAATCTTTCCTACGCAATATCGTGCTTCTGCACAAGGACTGATGTTTTTCCTCGTCCGTATTTCAATAGGGATTTGGAGTCTGTTTGTCCCAATGATTATGACCAATTTCGGCATTGGAACGATGGCTGCAATTCTCCTCGGATGTGTGACGGCCAGTATGATCATCGGGCTTCTCTTCGCGCCGAATACGTCTGGCAAGTCGCTTGAACAAATTCAAGAGGAACTCTACGGATCGCCTTACAATCACGTAAAGCAAGGCAAAGAAAGCAAAATGATGTAACCAACAGAAGGAGTGGCTGTCAATGAGTTTACGTATTGGTGTTATTGGAACTGGAGCAATCGGAAAAGAACACATTAACCGCATCACAAACAAACTATCCGGCGCAGAAATTGTGGCTGTAACGGATGTGAATCAAGAAGCCGCACAGAACGTCGTCGAGCACTACCAATTAAATGCAGCAGTATATCCTGATGATGACAGCCTTCTGGCAGCTGAAAATGTAGATGCTGTCCTAGTGACAAGCTGGGGGCCTGCGCATGAATCGAGTGTTTTGAAAGCCATTAAAGCCCAGAAATATGTATTCTGTGAAAAACCGCTTGCGACAACTGCTGATGGATGTATGCGCATCGTCGAAGAAGAAATGAAAGTGGGGAAACGCCTCGTTCAAGTCGGATTCATGCGCCGTTATGACAGCGGTTACGTACAGCTGAAGGAAGCGCTCGATAACAATGTGATCGGCGAGCCGCTGATGATTCACTGCGCGCACCGCAACCCGACTGTAGCTGAAAATTATACGACTGATATGGCAGTTGTTGATACGCTCGTTCATGAAATTGATGTGCTGCACTGGCTCGTCAATGATGACTATGAGTCCGTTCAAGTCATCTATCCGAAAAAATCGAAAAACGCCCTGCCGCACTTAAAAGATCCGCAAATCGTAGTCATTGAAACAAAAGGCGGTATCGTCATTAATGCTGAAATCTTTGTGAACTGTAAATACGGCTATGACATTCAATGTGAGATTGTTGGAGAAGACGGCATCATCAAGCTTCCTGAACCATCAAGCATCAGCATGAGAAAAGAAGGGAAATTCAGCACAAACATTCTGATGGATTGGCAGAGGCGCTTTGTGGATGCGTACGATGTGGAAATCCAAGACTTCATTGATTCGATCCAGAAAAAAGGCGAAGTCAGCGGGCCGACGGCATGGGACGGCTATATTGCTGCCGTTACGACTGACGCGTGTGTAAAAGCCCAGGAAACCGGACAAATAGAAAAGGTTGAATTGAAGGAAAAACCGGAATTTTATCAATCGTTTACAACAGTAGAAAACTAAAAAAAGAGGAGTGATAATATGAAATTAGCATTAGATCCATCAATGTATCGAGATGATTTAACGTTAGAGGAAATGGTCTATAAAACGGCGGAGCTTGGCTATGAATATATTGAACTGTCGCCGCGCGAGGATTTTTGCCCATTCTATAAATATCCGAAAGTCGATTCAGCAAAAATCAAACAATTAAAGCGGCTTTTAAGGGATACAGGTGTTAAGCTTTCATCACTCCTTCCGCTTTACCACTGGGCGGGTCCTGAAGAAGACCGCCGTCAGGCTGCGGTACGCAACTGGAAAAGAGCGATCGAAATTGCGGTTGATCTTGAAGTCGATTTGATGAACAGTGAATTCAGCGGTTCAAAATATGATCCTTTAACAAGTGAAGAAAAATTTATCAAATCCATGGATGAGCTTCTGCCCGTCTTTGAAAAAGAAGGCATTAAACTCAATCTTCAAGCCCATCCATACGATTTTATCGAAACGCACAAAGGTGCGATGGATATGATCCGCGCGCTTGACAAGGATTGGATCAATCTTGTCTACTCGACTGCCCATACGTTCTTCTATGATGACGGCAAAGGCGACATCGAGACCATGTTTGACGAAGCCGGCGACCGCCTCACACATGTTTTATTTGCGGATACCTTTAATCATAAGGCGGCTCATGGCCTCCGCTACATCGTCAATCCGCCTGACGCGAAAGTAACGGTTCACCAGCATTTGGACATTGGTCAGGGTGAGGTTGATTTTGAGACGATTTTCAGAAAGCTGAGAGAGATGAAGTTCGACGGAATTGCGACGAATGCCGTTTTTGCTTGGGTCGATGAAAGAGCGGATGAATCAAGCCGATTTATGCTTAAAAAAATGAAAGAAGAATTAGGTCTGGCATAAGCTGAGCATGGAGTTCGGCGGGATATGGCGAACAGCCTTCCTGCCGAACTCCCTTCATATCTAAAATTGCAGATGGGGGAGTCTGGCATGAAACTTTGTTTTAACGAGGCAACAACATTGGAAAACTCAAATCTTAAACAGGATGTAGAGCTATGTGAAAAGCATGGCTATGATTATATTGAAATCCGCACAATGGATAAACTGCCGGAGTACTTAAAAGACCATTCATTGGCCGATCTTGCGAAATATTTTCAAACCCATCACATCAAACCGCTTGCCTTAAACGCACTCGTGTTCTTCAACAACCGTGATGAAAAAGGCCGCAATGAGATCATCGCTGAATTTAAAGACATGATGGAAACGTGCAAAACCCTCGGTGTGAAATATGTCGTAGCCGTACCGCTTGTGACTGAGCAGAAGATTATAAAAGAAGAAATCAAAAAGAGCAGTGTAGAGGTACTGACTGAGCTTTCAGATATCGCAGAGCCGTATGGCGTAAAAATCGCGCTTGAATTTGTCGGCCACCCGCAATGTACGGTGAATACGTTTGAACAGGCGTACGACATCGTAAACACTGTCGAGCGTGACAATGTCGGGCTTGTCCTTGACAGTTTCCACTTCCACGCCATGGGTTCCAATATCGAAAGCTTAAAGCAGGCGGACGGAAAGAAAATTTTCATCTACCATATCGATGATACAGAAGATTTTCCAATCGGGTTTTTAACAGATGAGGATCGTGTATGGCCGGGCCACGGGGCGATTGACTTAGATGCCCACTTATCGGCTCTGAAGGAAATCGGCTTCTCTGATGTTGTATCGGTTGAGCTCTTCCGGCCTGAATACTATAAGCTGAGTGCTGAGGAAGCCATTCAAACAGCGAAAAAAACAACGGTTGATGTCGTATCAAAATACTTCAACATGTAATGGATAAAGGAGGGGTGGACATGGCTTTTGTATCGATGAAAGAGCTTCTTGAAGATGCAAAGCGGGAGCAATACGCGATCGGCCAGTTTAATATCAACGGTTTGCAGTGGACGAAGGCGATTTTGCAAGCGGCGCAAAAGGAGCAATCACCAGTCATCGCTGCGGCTTCCGATCGCCTTGTCGACTATTTAGGCGGATTTAAAACGATTGCCGCCATGGTCGGCGCGTTAATGGAGGACATGGCGATTACCGTTCCCGTGGTGCTTCATCTTGATCACGGAAGCAGTGCGGAACGCTGCAGACAGGCCATTGATGCCGGATTCAGCTCAGTGATGATTGATGGCTCTCATCAGCCGATTGACGAGAATATCACGATGACAAAAGAAGTCACCGATTATGCCGCAAAGCACGGCGTGTCAGTAGAAGCCGAAGTCGGCACGGTCGGAGGAATGGAAGACGGGCTGGTCGGCGGGGTCCGCTATGCCGATATCACGGAATGTGAGCGGATCGTCAAAGAAACCAATATCGACGCGCTAGCCGCTGCCCTCGGCTCTGTACACGGCAAATATCAGGGTGAGCCGAATCTCGGATTTAAGGAAATGGAGGCTATCTCCCGCATGACTGATATTCCCCTCGTTCTTCACGGGGCATCCGGGATTCCGCGGGATCAGATCAAAAAAGCCATCACGCTCGGCCATGCGAAGATCAATATCAATACGGAATGTATGGTAGCCTGGACAAACGAAACACGCCGCATGTTTCAGGAAAACAGCGATCTGTACGAACCGCGCGGCTATATGACACCCGGCATTGAAGCCGTGGAAGAGACAGTGCGAAGCAAAATGAGAGAGTTCGGATCAGCCGGTAAAGCAGCTAAGCAGCAGGTCGGCTAAAGAGACCAGAAACCGCCGAGATGGCGGTTTTTTTGTGCGGTGTTGCGTCCGTACCCCCGAAACGATTATGATGATGGCAGCAGTGTAAGAAACGGGAGTGGTTCAGTTTGAATAAAATCATGATTGTGGAAGACAGTGAAGACATTCGCGGACTATTGCAGAATTACCTTGAAAAATACGGATATCAAACAGTGGTCGCCGCGGATTTTACAGCTGTTCTTGATGTCTTTTTGCGGGAAAAGCCCGATGTGGTGCTGCTTGATATCAATTTGCCGGCATATGACGGCTATTATTGGTGCCGGCAGATCCGCCAGCACTCCACAAGCCCGATCATTTTCATTTCAGCCAGAAGCGGGGAAATGGATCAGGTGATGGCGATTGAAAACGGCGGAGACGATTATATCGAAAAACCCTTTTCCTACGATATTGTGCTGGCGAAAATCAAAAGCCAGATCCGCAGGGCATACGGAGAGTACGCCGCAAAGCAGGGAGAGAAAGTGGTTGAATATGCCGGCGTTCAGCTCTTTGTGGAACGGTTTGAACTGCGTTTTCAGGATGAAAAAAGCGAGCTTTCTAAAAAAGAAAGCAAGCTTTTGGAAGTGCTGCTTGAGCGGGGAGAAAAGGTGACGAGCCGGGACCGTCTCATGGAAAAGACGTGGGACACCGACATATTCATCGATGATAATACACTTAACGTGTATATCACGCGGCTCAGAAAAAAACTGCGGGAGCTGAATGCGCCTGTTTCGATTGAATCGGTGCGGGGCGAAGGCTACCAGCTGAGGGCACAGTCATGAAGCTGTTTCTCCGGTCTCATACAGTGCTGATTCTGCTTTTTCTCCTCCAAGGGCTGTTTGTGTTCTTTTATTACTGGTTTGCGGGTCTTCATTCTTTTTCTCACTTGTTTTACATATTGGGCGTGCAGCTTCTTATTTTGGCGGGCTATCTTGCCTATCGCTGGTACAAAGACCGCGGCGTGTATCATTGGCTCAGCTCGGGGCAGGAAGGGACGGATATTCCGTATCTCGGTTCTTCAGTGTTCTGTTTAGAGCTGTATGAAAAGCAGATGGAGCTGATGCGGCTGCAGCACCAGAAGCTCCATGAAACTGAAGCCAAGCTTGACGCGCGGGTGACGTATATGAATCAATGGGTGCATCAAGTAAAGACGCCGCTGTCGGTCATTAATTTAATCATTCAGGAAGAGGATGAGCCCGTTTTTGAACAAATCAAAAAAGAAGTCCGGCAGATTGAGTTTGGACTGGAGACGCTTCTTTATTCTTCAAGGCTCGACCTGTTTGAACGGGATTTTAAAATCGAAGCGGTTTCCCTGTCCGAGCTTCTCCAATCAGTCATTCAAAGCTATAAACGATTTTTTATTCAATACCGTGTTTATCCGAAAATGAACATTTGCGATGATCATCAGATTTACACTGATGCAAAATGGCTTAAATTTGCGATCGGCCAAGTGGTCACAAATGCGGTCAAGTATTCAGCGGGCAAGAGTGACAGACTTGAGCTGAATGTCTCCCGCGATGAAGACAGGACGGTGCTTGAAGTCAAAGATTACGGTGTCGGCATTCCCTCCCAAGACATCAAGCGGGTGTTTGACCCTTATTATACTGGTGAAAACGGGCGGCGTTTCCAAGAATCTACGGGAATCGGCCTCCATCTCGTCAAAGAAATCACGGACAAGCTCAATCATACGGTGGACATCAGCTCGTCTCCCGGTGAAGGGACCTCGGTTCGATTTTCATTTCTTACAAAAGTGTAAGGCTGCGTTAAGAAAACACAATAGATCGTTTTGTTTCCCCTTGATAACATGGATTTACGTCAAGGGGAATTTTTATGTCGAACGTCCCGATACTACATGAAAGCAGCCCAGACCAACAAGAATAGAACCATAAGGAGGATTTTCATGGCGAATATGCTTGAAGTCAAACATATAAATAAAACCTATAAAGGACAAGTGTCCTATCAAGCCTTAAAGCAAATTTCATTTTCAATAGAAGAAGGAGGATTCACGGCGGTGATGGGACCGTCCGGTTCCGGAAAAACAACGCTTTTGAATATCATTTCAACGATCGACCGGCCGGATTCAGGCGATATCCTGATTCACGGAGAAAACCCGCACCGGCTGAAGCGGACAAAGCTCGCTCATTTCCGCCGAAAGCAGCTCGGATTTGTGTTTCAGGATTTCAACCTTCTGGACACGCTGACGATTGGTGAAAATATCATGCTGCCGTTAACGCTTGAAAAAGAAGCACCGTCTGTAATGGAAGAAAAACTGCAAGGCATCGCGGCAAAGCTCGGAATCGAAGACCTGCTCAACAAACGGACGTTTGAAGTGTCCGGAGGCCAGCGTCAGCGGGCCGCCATCGCAAGAGCGGTCATTCATAAGCCGTCACTCATCCTGGCCGATGAACCGACGGGAAACCTTGATTCCAAAGCGTCAAAAGACGTCATGGAAACGATGCAGAGCCTGAATCAGGATGATCATGTCACGGCTTTGATGGTGACCCACGATCCTGTTGCGGCAAGCTACTGTAGCCGCGTCATCTTTATAAAAGACGGCGAACTGTTTAATGAGATTTACCGCGGGGAAAACCGCCAAGTATTTTATGAACAAATTCTTGATGTGCTGTCTATGCTGGGGGGAAACGCAAATGACCTTTCTTCAGTTCGCTTATAAAAACGTCACCAGAAACAAAAGGGCCTATCTTGCATTCTTTTTAAGCAGTGCCTTTTCTGTTTTGATTTTCTTTACCTTTGCGATGTTCCTGTTTCATCCGGCATTAAAGGAAGGCTACCTGAATAGCATCGCCAAAAAAGGCTTAACCGCTGCGGAATGGATGATCTTTGTTTTTTCTTTCTTATTTGTTCTGTATTCGGTTAATGCATTTTTGAAATCGAGAAATAAAGAATTCGGCATCCTGCTCATGCAGGGCATCACGCCGGGGCAGCTGAGAAAGCTCATTACTGCGGAAAATATGATCATCGGCATCATGTCAATTGCAGCCGGCATTATCGGAGGATTCATTTTTTCAAAGACGTTCTTTACGGTCGGCGCTTATATTTTAGAAATGGACGCGCTGCCTTTGTATATGCCTTGGAAAGCGCTCGGTATTACGGCTGGCGGATTTCTGCTCTTATTTTTCCTTTTATCGCAGTTTACGATCCTTTTTGTCAGATCAAATACGGTTATCAAATTAATAAAGGGCACTGACAAGATTAAGTCGGAGCCAAAGCCGTCCGTGCTACTGTCCTTATTCGGCATCGCCTGTCTGTGCGGCGGGTACGGCATGGTCCTTAAAGGCAATATCCACGGGACCGAACCGTTTATTATTTTACTGCTCACCGTCATCGGAACGTATTTCTTTTTCAGCCAAAGCAGCATCTGGATTCTGCGCGCGCTGAAGAAGTGGAAAACCTTTTATCTGCGCGGGAAAAATATTATTTGGGTTTCTGACCTTGTCTATCGTTTAAAAGACAACGCCCGCCTGTTCTTTATTGTCAGCATTATTTCCGCGGTTGCGTTTACGGCTACGGGCGTGCTCGCGATGTACAAATCGACCGTCGGGGCGGAAGAATCCGCTTATGAGATGGAGTATATATCTTACAGCGGCAACCCAAAAGAACAGACGCATTTGAAAAAAATTGACCATGAACTGAAAACACACGGCTTTACGTATAAGAAAGACGAAATAAATGTTTCTTATGTTCGCTATCAGGAAGGAGAAACGGTTCCCCCTGTTTACATGATCAGCGAATCGGATGTATCAAAATACTTCCATGTCAAGCTGAACGGCCTGAAAAAAGATGAGGCTATCTTTTTCCCGGGCACGTATGACCGAAATTTCAAAAACGAAGCGCCGGATCAGCTGAAGCTGCTGAACCAAAAAGGCAAGCCGTCTGACCAAAAACTGTCGGTAAAAGAAGTCAAAAAACCGCTGATTTCATTAAATGCCATCATCGCGGTGAACGATCAAACCTTTGATCAGCTCAAATCACTCGGTGATAAAGCGATATTATACGGCTACAGCTATGATCATTGGAAAGACAGTCTAGGGTTCAGCCAATCCTTGAAAAATGAGATTTACGGCAATTATATCGACGTGCATTCTGATTTTATGGCAAAAGCCGGTACTTACTATGATACGGTGCAGCTGCCAAGCTTAAGTTTATTCATCGGACTGTTTATCGCGATCGTCTTCTTTATCGCGGCAGCAAGTTTCTTATATTTCAGGCTGTTCACCGATTTAGAAGAAGATCGGGAGCGCTACCGTTCGCTGGCCAAAATCGGTTTGAGTGAGCGTGAGATGTCACAAAGCGTGACGATACAATTGGCGATTCTCTTTTTCTTTCCATTTGTCATTGCTGTCATGCATACGCTGTTTGCCTTGAGAACATTGGCCGTGGATGGCTATTCCGTAGTAGCGGGACCGCTCAGTCTCACCATCGGAGGGTTTTTCATTTTTCAGCTTCTGTTCTTCCTCGCGGTGCGGTCGAGCTATTTGAAAAAAATGAACAAGTAAGGGGCGTGCAAAGATGAAAAAAGCATTGGCAATCCTGGCCGTCGTAGCGGCCGCTGCCGCAATATGCGGGCTTCTCTTTTTTCATAACGATGTTACAGACAGGTTTAATCCGTTTATTCACCAGCAAAATGTCTATGTCCAGATTGATCGAGATGGCAGACATCTTAGCCCGGGCGGTACTGAGTATACATTAGACGGATACAATGCATCCGGAAAAAAAGAAGAAGTGACCTTTTTCGCCGGTAAAGACCTTCGAAAGAACGCCTATTTGAAGGTGAAGGCAAAAGGAAAGTATGTCGAGACTTGGGAGGAAGTCAGGTTTGAAGATATGCCGCACTCCGTACAGGCAGCATTAAAGTGAATCATAAAAAACGGCACAGTGTCATAACTGTGCCATTTTCTTTATTTTTTATTTTCTTCGGCCCGTTTGATCAGCATGTCGGTGATGATATCCACCTGTTTGCTGACAGAAATCGGATCGTACGGGTAGAACGTGTCAAAGTCATTGATAAACACGCGATTATGTTTGACAGCGTCTAGGTTTTTCCAGATAGAGGAGTCCTTCAGCTTGTCGAGCGTTTTGCTTTCGCCTTTCGGATTATAGTCCGTAATGAACATATAATCTGCGGCATACTCAGGAATGACCTCTTGAGAGAGCTGTTTCATCTCTCCTTTTTTGATGACATCTTGTTCAATTTTTTCAGGCGCTTTTAACCCAAGCGCGTTGTATACAGCTTGGCCGCCGCGACCGCCATTGTCATTGAAGACCCAGAATTCGCCTTTGTCTGTGTTTTCATAAATGCCGAAGGTCGCATCTTGGTCGATGACGCCGGCAATTTTCTTTTTGGCTGCTTCCGCTTTTTTGTTAAAGTCAGCCATAAATGCTTTTGCTTTATCCTTGGCGCCCGCAATATCTCCGAACATTGCAACGGTATCCTCGATGTTTTTCGCGGTGTTATAAGGAACGACAACGGTTGGAGCGATTTTCTTTAATTTATCGACGTTCTCTTCATTCATGACAACAATTAAGTCAGGCTGAAGCTCCATGACTTTCTCAACGCTGATCGGATCACCAACATCCTTTACATCTTTCAGCTTTGATTTTAAAAATGGATTATCAAATGACCATGAGCCCGAGCCGACCACATTCGCCCCGACAGACAGCAATTCCCCAGCATAAAAATCAGTAACGATGCGTTTCGGATGTGCAGGAATGTTGACGTTCCCTTTTGTTGATTTGTATGTTCTCATTTCTGTCTTATCTGAAGCTGAATCACCTGAGCTTCCTTTCGAAGCCGTGCCGCTGCAAGCACTGACAAGCACGAGAAGCAGCACCAGCATGCCTGCGAGCAATATGTTCTTTTTCATCAAGAACCCCCCAATATGTATGTTCGTTCATTAGTAATGATTATCATTATCAACTAATAATATAGCAAGAAACCTGTTCTCGGTCTATCACTATTTTAAAGGGAAAAAGTTTTTGTTATACAAGTGACGCGGTATTCATTATCGATTATTATAGGTAAATAGGAGGAGGAGAATATGGAAATCACAAAAAGAGGTGCCGCGTGGGAATGGCTTCATAGCTGGTGGATGCTGTTTATTCTCATGCCTTTTGCCATTACCAGTTTTTTTGCCTTTTTATTTATTGGCATCAAGGTGAGAAATAAAAAGTGGATCATGTACGGAATTATTTATTTTTTGGTATTTGCATTTGCTTTCGTGCTGCCTGACCCGCCCGGACTACTTGTTGTGCTCCCGTTGTGGGCTGTGACCATTATTCACGGTTTTAAAGTGCGTCCGCTGTATTTGATTCAGCTGGATGTCTACAAAGACAATGTGGAGGCACGGGCCTTTGCCGAGGCAAGAAGTGAAGCCGAGAGCAGATTTCATGCGCCGAAACAGTCTATCCAAGATATACATATTCGCAAAGACCGGTAAGAAAAAAGCTCAACACTAAACATTGTGTTGAGCTTTTTATTTGCTACTGCTGATAGGAATGCTGGTGGAATGGCGTGTTTTGGCCGAATGGAAGTGTAGATACATTTGTATTCATCACACTTGATTGTCCATTGAGTTCCTGCTGCATCTGGTTGCACATGTTGACAACCTGCTGGCATTTTTGAATGGCTGCGTCATGCCCTTGCAGCGCTTGCTGAATGGTATGTGCAGCTTGTTGTTCGTGATTGAGGATCTGCTGCAGCATTTGAATGTTTTGCTGCTCTTGATGAAGCATTTGACGATATTGGTTGCTGCTTTGCTGTGTTTGCTGAATAAGCTGCTGCGCTGTCTGGCGGCATTGGTTCAGCTGCTGCAGACTGTGTTGCGGATTGTGCATGTAAAATCCCTCCATGTGTTCAATTGACATTTGTCGGTCTTATCATGCAACCCGAACCAGAAGAAATTCGGCAAAAGGAGAACTACAATTATTTTCCTTGCCCCCCTCATCCTTTGAATGACATCGGCAAAAATTGTATACTTGTAAAAACCCTTTTTATGTAAATGTCCCGCCCTGCACATAAGAATAGCGGAAAACGAAACTCCGACATCTGGAGAATCGTATTCCGCTTTTTTCTTTTCTTGCTTCAGAAACCGCCTTCGCCCGCAGTAAATGGGATATTTAATCTGTTTTCTACCGTACGGAGACGCTGATTGAGCCGGTTTAAGCGGCGTGTATGGCGTTCAACAGCCTGGCTTAGCTGATTAACCTGATCGGCCATCCTTGCAATTTCCCGGTTTTGACGGCGATCCTCATTCGACAGACGGGTTAATTCTCTTGTCTGCTGTTCGTTTTGCCGTTCAAGCGCAGCAATTCTTCTTTCCAATGCCGGCTGTCTGTCCGTCTGGTATGGCTGGTATACATCCTGCTGCGGATATGGATTGTATTCATATTGGCTATAGTAAGGTTCCTGCTGAGGGAGCTGCGGGCTGTAATATTGATAAGGGTTCATGTAATCAATCTCCTTAAAAAGAATGTGGGTGAATTCCTTATAATCTATGTAGTCATTGGCACAGTGCCACGGCATTCGCCTAAAAAGGGGCAGAAAGGAAGGTGATGACATTGTGCAGAAAAGGACCTATCATTTTGTTCTTGTCTGCTGTATGTCTCATGCTTACTGGCTGCCAGCAGCCAAAAGAAGAGACGCCGTTTTATTACGGAACGTGGGATGAGGGCATTACCCCCGGTCCCACGGACGGCGTGAAATCAGCAACGGTCACATTTACCAAAGACAAGGTGCTGGAGACGGAGGTGATTGAAGGGAGAGGAGAGGTGCAGCTGCCCTTTATGGAATACAAGGTGATGTCTCAAAGCACTGACGGCTCCATTGAGATCCAGTACCTTGGCTCCTATTATCCGCTCAAAAGCAAACTGAAAAGAGGAAGAGACGGAACGTTGATATGGGAGCAAAATGGTCAGGCCAAAACGATGACAAGAATCGAGTCAAAGGCCGGCAAGGAGGAGAAACATGAGAAATAAAAAAGCGGAAAGTCTAGTGGTGACAGGTCTTATTTTACATATCATTCAGTGGATATTCGTATTATGGGCTTTTCTCAAAATCAAACATTTATTTAGTGGCTATACGATCTACAATCCGAATGTCATTAACGGGTCGATGCAGTCGTTATCATTTATGCAAATGCTGCGTTCTATGATGTACTCGGGCGCACTGGTGAATTATGTTCTGTTTTTTGTGATTGCATTGCTTATGTATTGTTTAGTGCTGCATGCGATCATGATTATTCTCGAAATAGCCGCTTATGTGATGATCAGACGGAACCCTTCATCTTCTTGGGCATATTTTTTGACGGCGGCGGGTGTGAAGCTTGCCATCTTCAATATCACGGGTATTCCATTTTTAGCTGCCGGCTTCCTGCTGATGAAACAGAAACAAGCAGAGACCGGCGAAAAGGGTCCAGAACCAAAGCGCAAGCCGCGCACGCGGATTCGGAGACAAGGCAGACGTCTAAACAGAAACAGGAGAAAATCATCTCTTGCGGTTGAATATCAAAAAGAAAAAACGATATGATGGGACTATAGCCTGAAAACGACACGAAGGAGATGCAGAATGTACAAATTAATAGCAATCGATATGGACGGAACACTTTTAAATGATCATCATGAAGTGACGGCGGAGGTCCGTGACGCGCTGCATGCCGCAAAAGCGGAAGGGGTAAAAATTGTCCTTTGCACCGGCCGGCCTATCGGGGGTGTTCGGAGATACTTAGATGAACTCAATTTAATTGAGGAAGGCGACTATGTGATTGCCTATAACGGGGCGCTTGTTCAAAATACGCATACAAAAGAAGTGGTGACGGAATTGTCTCTAGGATATGATGATTTGGCATCATTATATGACCTGAGCTTAGAGCTGGAGACACCGATGCACTTCTTCGACTCAGCCAACCTGTATACGCCTAACCGTGATATCAGCGAATTTACTGTATATGAGTCGTACGTGACACAGGTGCCGCTTCATTACCGCAAAATTGAGGAGATGCCTAAAGACATTCTCATTCCGAAAGTGATGTTTATTGATAAACCAGAGCACTTAAGCCACGTCATTACATCGATACCGAAAGACGTGAGAGAAAAGTATACGATGGTCAGAAGCGCGCCTTTCTTTTACGAAATTCTGCATCCGGAAGCAAGCAAAGGAAATGCTGTGCGTCAGCTGGCGAATCTGCTCGGAATCGAGCAGGCTGAAGTCATGAGCATAGGCGACAACGGCAATGATCTGACAATGATCGAATGGGCCGGCTGCGGTGTTGCCATGGCAAACGCCATTCCGGAAGTGCTTGAGGCCGCAAACTTTCAAACGCGCTCTAATAATGAACATGGCGTTGCACATGCGATTCACGAGCTTGTTTTGGCTAAATAAAAAGTCCAGCCTTCTAAAGGCTGGACTTTTTCGTTTTATTAGATGTAATGTCAATTCTTTGACGAATCGATTTGACTTTCGTTATGCTGATAAAACCAATTCATTCACAATATGTATGATATGAATCTGAATTGAAAAGGGGACTGATCAAATGTGCACAAGTCTTACATTGGAAACTGCTGACCGGAAACATGTATTAGCAAGAACAATGGATTTTGCATTTCAGCTGGGGACAGAGGTGATTCTCTATCCGCGCCGTTACAGTTGGAGTAGTGAAGCTGACGGAAAGGCCCATCAGACACAGTACGCTTTTATCGGTATGGGGAGAAAACTTGGGAATATTTTATTTGCAGACGGCGTTAATGAAAACGGTTTATCGTGTGCTGCACTTTATTTTCCGGGCTATGCGGAGTACGAAAAAACGATACGGGAAGACACCGTTCACATTGCCCCGCATGAGTTTGTGACATGGGCGCTGTCAGTCTGTCAGTCTTTGGAAGACGTGAAAGAAAAGATTCGATCTTTAACGATTGTAGAGAAAAAATTAGATCTATTGGATACAGTTTTACCGCTTCACTGGATATTGTCAGACCGGACGGGACGAAGCCTGACGATAGAACCGAGAGCAGACGGTCTCAAAGTCTATGACAATCAACCTGGTGTCATGACGAACAGCCCCGACTTTTTATGGCATGTGACCAATTTACGGCAATATATTGGAATCAGACCGAAGCAATTAGAGAGCAAGGAGATGGGCGGATTACCGCTGTCCGCTTTTGGCCAAGGCTCTGGGACTGTGGGCCTTCCGGGGGATTATACACCGCCTTCCCGGTTTGTCAGAGCTGTTTATTTGAAAGAACATCTAGAGCCGGCGGCCGATGAAACGAAAGGGGTAACAGCCGCTTTTCAAATTTTGGCCAATATGACGATACCCAAGGGCGCAGTGATAACGGAAGAAGATGAAATCGATTATACGCAATATACTTCCGTGATGTGCAACGACACTGGAAACTATTATTTCCACCACTATGACAATCGGCAAATCCAAAAAGTAAATTTATTTCATGAAGACCTTGACGGCTTAGAGCCTAAAGTGTTTTCCGCTAGAGCAGAAGAGAGTATTCATGAGCTTAATTAATTGACTCAATCAGCTGATTCCGGTTTGAATCCGGAGTCAGCTGTTTTTTTATTAGATAGTTACGATAGGCGGTTTGCAAAAGAGAAGAAAAGGCAAAGGAAATGTTAAAAACTGCATTTCTATAAAATGTTTGGATAGAAACTGAGTCGCTGCTTCATCAGACTCAGTTTCTTTGCCGTTATGGAGGTTGCACTAGTTGAATGAACCAATGTTATTCCATCATGTTCACGCAAGGAACTCTTCAGCTTGTATAGAAAAAATTGATCTCAACTCATTGACAAACTCGCCATACAAATGTACATTTTGATTTATTCACATTAAACAACTAGGAATATAGGAGTTTATTTTTCGGACTTTTCAGCCTAAAACATGATAAAAGGAGCAGTAACGTCATGACAAGCAAAAAGAAGCAAATCAAATTAGGAGTTTTTCTTGCGGGGACCGGCCATCATGTTGCGTCTTGGCGGCATCCGGACGCGCCTGCGGATGCGAGCATGAACTTGGATTATTTTAAAGAGCTGGCGAGAACAGCAGAGCGGGGCAAGCTGGATATGCTGTTTTTAGCAGACAGCCTGTCAATTGACAGCAAATCGCATCCAAATGTGTTAACAAGGTTTGAGCCATTTACTTTGCTCTCCGCTTTGGCGCAGGTGACATCAAGCATTGGCCTGACTGCGACAGCTTCCACTACTTATAGCGAGCCGTTTCACATTGCCAGACAATTCGCGTCACTGGATCACCTGTCTAACGGCCGTGCCGGATGGAATGTCGTGACCTCATCCATTGAGTCAACGGCACTGAATTTCAGCGGAGAAAAGCATCTCGAACACCACTTGCGCTATCAGCGGGCAGAGGAATTTGTCGAGGTCGTAAAGGGACTCTGGGATTCATGGGAAGAGGACGCCTTTATCCGCAATAAAGAAACAGGTGAATTCTTTCATAAAGAAAAAATGCACGAGCTCAACCACAAAGGAGAGTATTTCTCAGTCCGCGGGCCTCTGAACGTTTCAAGGTCGCCGCAGGGCCAGCCTGTCATGATTCAGGCGGGTTCATCAGGGGACGGGAAAGCGCTGGCTGCCAAAACAGCTGAAGTGATTTTCACGGCACAAAACCATTTGGAATCGGCACAGGAATTTTATGAATCAATTAAAAAGCAGGCAGCCGAGTTTGGCCGCGATCCTGAAAAAATTGCGATCATGCCGGGCATTTTTCCGGTCATCGCGGACACTGAGGAAGAGGCGCGGGCTAAATATCAAGAGCTTCAGGATTTAATCATTCCATCTGTCGGTCTGCAAATCCTTCAGAATTATTTAGGCGGAATTGATTTGTCTGCTTATCCGCTAGACGGGCCGCTGCCAAAGCTTGACGCGGATACATCCAACGCGGTGAAGAGCCGATTTAAGCTTGTTCAAGAAATGGCTGAACGGGACAATATGACGATACGTGAGCTTTACAAATACGTTGCAGGCTCCAGAGGCCATCACATTTTTGTCGGAACGCCGGAACAGCTTGCCGACAAGATGCAGGAATGGGTGGACCATAAAGCTTGTGACGGATTTAATATCATGCCCCCGCTTCTTCCGGAAGGAATTGAACTGTTCGTTGACAAAGTGGTTCCGATTCTACAGGAGCGTGGTGTGTTCAGAAAAGAATATGAAGGCACAACATTGAGAGAGCATTTCGGTTTAGAAAAACCGGTAAACCGTTATGCGAGGTAAGGAGGAACGCTCGATGAAGACGCAATATCGCCTGGCAACTGAACGTGATGCCGAACAGCTTCTCGAGCTGACAAGGCGCGCCTATGAACCGATTCGAAAGCTCGGCATTCGTTTTGCCGCGGCCCAAGCCGATCTGGATCTGGTCTTAAACAATATCCGAAAAAACGCCTGTTACATCATGGAAGAAGACGGGCGGATCATTGCGACCATCTCCTTAAGAATGCCTTGGGGACAGCAGCCTGGACCATATGGCGTTCCTCATATCTGGTGGTTCGCTGTTGATCCTGAAACCGGGCAAAAGGGAGTCGGGACAAAGCTGCTTCAATGGCTTGAGCAGACCATCCTGCGTGATACGTTAAAGGTTCCGTTTGTATCGCTTGGAACAGCGGATAAGCATCCGTGGCTGATTGAGATGTATGAAAGAAAAGGATATGTCCGAGCAGGCCAGCAGGATCTGGGCAAAGGACATATGACAGTCTATATGAAAAAACAACTGCGACATGACCTATAAAAGATAAAAGGCGGGAAAATCAAATGAAAATGAGAAAATGGACTGTGCTGGTAGTTGCTGCGTTATTAGCCGTGCTATCAGCTTGCGGCAATGGGAACAGCAGCAGTAAAGCGGATGACAACGTACTTCATGTGGGTGCGACCGGGCAGAGCTACCCGTTCGCTTATAAAGAAGACGGAAAGCTGACAGGTTTTGATGTAGAAGTAATGGAAGCTGTTGCAAAGAAGATCGACATGAAACTGGACTGGAAGCTGCTCGAATTCAGCGGTCTGATGGGAGAGCTTCAAACAGGCAAGCTTGACACCATTTCCAATCAGGTAGCGGTGACAGATGAACGAAAGGACATGTACAACTTCACAGAACCGTACTCTTATGCAGGAACACAGATTGTCGTCAAAAAAGACAACAATGACATCAAATCAGCAGACGATTTAAAAGGAAAGACAGTAGCTGCTGTATTAGGTTCAAATCACGCGAAAAATCTTGAAAGCAAAGATCCTGACAAAAAAATAAATATCAAAACATACGAGACACAGGAAGGCACGCTGAAGGATGTCGCATACGGACGTGTGGACGCTTACGTAAACAGCCGAAGTGTGCTGATCGCGCAAATTAAGAAAACAGGCTTGCCATTGAAGCTTGCCGGAGATCCGATTGTGTACGAACAAGTCGCATTCCCATTTGCCAAGGATGACGCGCACGACAAGACCCGTAAAAAAGTCAATAAAGCGCTCGATGACCTGCGCAAAGACGGAACGCTTAAAAAGCTTTCAGAAAAATATTTTAACGAAGATATCACAGTAGAACAGAAGCATTAAGAAACGGCGGTGAACCACCAGAATGAATACGATTGATTGGGAATTCATGATCTCAGCATTCCCGACTTTAATTCAGGCCCTTCCGATTACATTGTTTATGGCTGTAGCAGCCATGGTTTTTGCGATTATCGGCGGACTTATTCTCGCACTCATTACAAAGAATAAAATACCAGTGCTTCATCAGCTGTCAAAGCTGTATATCTCATTCTTCCGGGGCGTGCCGACACTTGTGCAGCTGTTCTTAATTTATTACGGGCTGCCGCAGCTGTTTCCGGAGATGAGCAAGATGACAGCTCTCACAGCTGCCATTATCGGTTTAAGTTTAAAAAACGCCGCCTATTTGGCAGAAATTTTCCGCGCTGCCCTCAACTCTGTTGATGAAGGTCAGCTGGAGGCGTGCCTGTCTGTCGGTATGACGAAGCTGCAGGCCTACAGACGAATTATCCTTCCGCAGGCAGTCAGAAATGCGATACCGGCAACGGGTAATACATTTATCGGCCTCCTAAAAGAAACCTCATTGGCATTTACTTTGGGTGTCATGGAGATGTTTGCGCAAGGTAAGATGTATGCATCGGGAAATCTGAAGTATTTTGAAACCTATTTGGCGGTTGCGATTGTCTATTGGGTTCTTACAATCATTTACAGCATCCTGCAGGACTTGTTTGAACGCGCCATGAGCAAGCCATACCGGACTTAGAGGTGAAATCAGTTGATAAAAGTAAAAAATATACGTAAAGCGTTTAAAGATCTGGTCGTGCTGGACGGAATCGACCTTGAAGTCAAACGCGGAGAAGTGGTGGCAATCATCGGTCCGTCCGGTTCCGGAAAATCAACGCTTCTTCGGTGCTTGAATCTATTGGAGCGTCCCAATCAAGGCATCATTGAAATTGGAGAAGCCAAGCTGAACGCGGAAAAGTTTACACGCAAGGAAGCATACCAGCTCCGTCAGCAAACGGCCATGGTCTTCCAAAATTACAATCTGTTCAAAAATAAAACCGCCCTGCAAAACATTACGGAGGCTTTACTCACGGCTCAAAGAAAATCACACGATGAAGCGAACCGCATTGGGATGGAGATTCTGAAGCAGGTCGGTTTAGAGCATAAAGCGGACAGCTACCCGATCACAATGTCCGGCGGCCAGCAGCAGCGAATCGGCATCGCGCGGGCACTAGCGGTCAATCCGCATGCGATTTTGCTGGATGAACCGACTTCGGCGCTTGACCCGGAGCTTGTGGCGGGTGTGCTTCAAGTCATCAAATCGATTGCTGAAAAACAAACAACAATGATCATCGTTACGCACGAAATGGCATTTGCAAGAGAGGTTGCAGATAAAGTGATTTTTATGGCGGACGGCCATATTATTGAGCAGGGAACGCCTGAAGAACTGTTTGACCATCCGAAAAATGAACGGACAAAACGATTTATCAAGCAGGTGGGAGAACCTGCAGAGCTTATATAGAAGGGAAGAAGAAGAATGGCCGAAGAAACGTTTCAGACACGTTTAATCAATATGCGGCGTGACCTTCATGCACACCCTGAACTGTCATTTCAAGAATTTGAAACGACAAAAAAAATCCGCCGCTGGCTTGAAGAAGAACATATAGATATTGTTGACGTTCCTCAATTAGAGACTGGCGTGATTGCTGAAATCAAAGGGCAGGAAGACGGCCCCGTTATTGCGATACGAGCGGATATTGATGCGCTCCCGATCCAAGAACAAACGAATCTGCCGTTTGCCTCTAAAATAGACGGCACGATGCATGCGTGCGGGCATGACTTTCATACCGCTTCCATCATCGGCACGGCGATTTTGCTGAATAAAAGAAGAGACAAGCTGAAAGGCACAGTCCGCTTTATCTTTCAGCCTGCGGAAGAAATCGCCGCAGGAGCAAGAAAGGTTATAGAAGCTGGCGTACTTGATGACGTTTCCGCCATTTTTGGCATGCACAATAAGCCTGATTTGCCTGTCGGCACCATTGGGATAAAGGAAGGTCCGCTCATGGCAAGCGTTGACCGGTTTGAGATTGTTGTGAAAGGGAAAGGCGGACATGCCGGCATCCCAAATAACAGTATTGATCCAATCGCTGCAGCAGGACAAATTATCAGCGGCCTGCAATCTGTGGTCAGCCGCAATATCAGCTCATTGCAAAACGCGGTTGTCAGCATCACAAGATTACAGGCAGGCAGTTCATGGAACGTGATTCCGGACCAGGCTGAAATGGAGGGCACCGTTCGCACCTTCCAAAAAGAAGCGAGAAAGGCCGTTCCCGAGCATATGAAACGAGTGGCTGAAGGAATCGCCGCGAGCTACGGGGCACAGGCCGAATTCCGGTGGTTTCCTTATTTGCCGTCCGTTCAGAATGACGGCACATTTTTAAACGCGGCATCCAAAGCTGCGGCACGGCTTGGCTATCAAACGGTGCAAGCGGAGCAATCCCCGGGGGGAGAAGACTTCGCTCTTTATCAAGAAAAAATTCCTGGCATCTTTGTCTGGATGGGAACAAACGGCACAGAAGAGTGGCATCATCCGGCGTTTACATTGGATGAAGACGCACTGCAAGTTGCATCCAGCTACTTTGCTGAGCTGGCTGTACTTGTATTGGAGTCAATCAAATGATCCGAACAGAACTGACAGCAGGTCTTGCTGAGGCTGTAAGATTATCACAACCTGAGGACGCCATTGACGCGATGCGTGAAGCCAAAAAGGGATTGCTTGATTTTACAGCCGCATCATTCGCAGGAAGAGAAGAAAAAGGCATTCAAAAGCTTTTGCACCTGATCGAAGAGGAAGGCGGCACGCCCCTTGTCCCTGTTATCGGGCAAGGAAAAAAGGCAGCGCCATTACAATCTGCGCTGCTCAATGGATTTATCGCCCATGCTCTGGATTTCGATGATGTCCATTCCGATGTAAGGGGACATCCAAGTGCAGTGATTTTGCCGGCACTCATTGCTTCAGCTGCCGCTCGCGAAAGTGAAGAGCGGCTTCTTGGCGCTTATATTGTCGGTGTGGAAGTGATGGCAAGGCTTGGAGAGTCGATTGGCAGCCTGCACTATGAAAAAGGCTGGCACAATACGGGAACGCTCGGAGCCATAGCTGCCGCCTGTGCTGTCGGGTACGCGGAGGAACTCACTCAAGAAGAACTGGAAAAAGCAATCGGTTTTGCCGCAACGCAGTCTGCCGGAATGAGGGTGCAATTCGGTACAGAAATGAAACCGCTGCACGCAGGGCTGGCAGCTCAATCAGGCTCGCTTGCTGTTAAGCTGGCCCAATCTGATGTTGGAGGCACTCGTACGGCATTGGATGGAGAAAAAGGTTTCTTCGGCCTATACGGTGATGTAGACAAGGCGCAAACCACGCTGTTAAGCCATTGGGGCGAACCATGGAGAATCGTGAAGCCAGGGCTATGGTTTAAAATCTATCCATTCTGCTCCGCGGCACACCACGCGGCAGATGCCATTCGCCAGCTTATCTCTCAGGAAGCCATTTCTGCTGACAATACAGAACGGATTGAAGTCGTCTTTCCGCCTGGCGGAGATGCTGCGTTAACGGCAAGATCGCCAAAAACAGGAGAGGAAGGCCGCTTTAGCGTTGAATATGTCATTGCCCTTGCCCTGCACGGACAGAAGCTGATTGCTGAACATTTCAACAGCGACCCGATACCAAATCACATATACGCCGCAATGCGTCATATTCAGCGTGTGTATGACAATCGCATTCAGCCAGCCTCTCAAGCGGTTCCAAAAGGCCGTTTCACCATTGTTCGTGCATTTTTATCAGATGGCCGCATATGTGAAGCGCGTGTGGACTGCCCAAAGGGAGCCCCCGGAAACGGTCTGTCTAAAGAAGACGTAAAAGAAAAATTGAAATCAGCGCTGCCAAGTGATGTGCAAAAAGCAGAGCATATCATAGGAGCCATTGAGCGCGCTGACATGAAAGAATTTTTATCGCATTTAGATTAGAATCCGCCTCCCATCCCCTCCTTCAGATGATATGATAAAGCCAAATCTTACGTTTGAAAAAGGAGAAAGGCCATGACGGTAAATGATGTGGTTGTATGTATTCTGGCCATCTTTTTATTATTGGGAGCAGCCGATTATTGCTTGGGAAACAGGTGGGGGCTTGGCGAGCGGTTTGCGGAAGGCTTTAAGGCCATGGGGCCGCTTGCGCTGTCAATGGTCGGGATTGTGTCGCTGGCGCCAGTGCTTGCGGGAATACTGATTCCCGTCGTGTCCCCGGTCTATGCCGCCATTGGCGCAGATCCATCCTCCTTTGCCAACACCATTCTGGCCATTGATATGGGAGGCTATGCGCTGGCAGCAGAAATGGCGAAAGATCCGGACGCGGGCGTGTTTTCATGGGTATTTCTGGGGACGATGATGGGGCCGACAATCGTGTTCACCATTCCTGTCGCTCTTGGCATGATTGAAAAACAGGATCACCCCTATTTTGCAAAAGGTATTTTTATTGGACTGTGCACTGTACCGATCGGGTGCTTCGTAGGCGGAGTAGCTGCGGGTTTTGAGATGGGATTGATCCTGAAAAACATTCTGATTCCCATTCTTTTTTCTGCGGTTATCGCTTTTGGATTATGGCGCTACACCGACAAGACAATCCGCGTATTTCACGTTTTTGGGAAGGCTGTCAGTATTGTTGCGATCATTGGGCTTGTTGCTGTCTCGATTGAAACGATGACAGGCATTTTACTGATACCAGGCCTCGAAAAGATGGAAACAGGCATACAAACCGTAGGCACCATCGCGGTTGTATTAGCGGGCGCTTTTCCGCTGACAGCTTTTATCACAAAAGCTTTTGGCAAACAGCTCTATACTTTGGGCAGGGTATTACATCTAGATCAGGCAGCGACAGCAGGAATGGTTGCTTCTTTGGCACACCATATCCCAATGCTCGCCACCTTAAAAGACATGACGCCGAGAGGAAAGGTTATCAATGTCGCGTTTGCGGTCAGCGCCGCCTTTGTGCTCGGCAGCCACCTCGGCTTTGTGGCGGGAATGAAAAAAGAAATGGCAGCAGCCATGATTATCGGGAAATTAGCTGGCGGTATTACAGCTGTCGCGGCAGCTGCGTGGGCCACGCCCGCCTATTCGGCCGGGCAGCAAAGACATGACTCTCTTAAACAAAACTGAGGAAGGCTGTTTCAACTCTCCTTATTAGGGAAATGATACAGTAACGATTCGGAAAGAGGGTTGGGCACATGGATGCGAAGGACCAGTGCATCTCAAAAATAAAACAGGAATCCAAGCCTTGGATAAAGCGGTTCGGAAGGCTTGGTTATTTTACATTCGGCGGTGTTTTTATCTTGCTTGGCATTCTGGCATTGATGACGGCTGCCGGTTCTGGCAGCGGGGCAAAGGATTCAAGCGGAGCACTTCAAACCTTATCACGCATGCCGTTTGGGTCGATTTTGCTTTTCTTCATCGGAGTCGGACTCATCGGGTATGTCATATGGATGGTGCTGAGTGCGGTTAAGGATACAGAGGGCCACGGCACAGGAAGAAGGGGCCTGTCACGAAGAACGGGAAATTTGTTCAGTGCCGCCGTATACGCATCAATTGCGTGGAATGCCCTTCGGTTTGTCTTTGATCGTGGGAGCGGCAGCACTTCAGAACAGACGTGGTCTGCTTATATATTGGCGCAGCCGTTTGGGCAGTGGCTGACGGGACTCACAGGTGCGGGCTTTATCCTATTTGCAGTGGTTCAATTCATAAAAGGTATCCGTGCTTCTTTTATGAAAGAATTCGATACGTCAAAAATGAGCAAAGAAATGATATGTATTGCAAAAAACACAGGACGCGCAGGCAACATCGCCCGTGCTATTATTTTCTCAGCCATCGGCTTCTTTCTCATAAAAACAGCTCTCACTTCTGATCCGGACGACACAAGAGGCTTTGACGGGGCGCTCGCTGAACTCGCGCAGCAGCCGCATGGCAGACTGATTCTGATCTTCTTGGCGTGCGGGCTTGTGTTATATGGAATTTACGCCATCATGAAAGGCATTTATCAATATATGAAGTGGGAAAAATAAGCTCTGGGCAGATTTGTGCCAGAGCGTTTTTCAGTTTCTCATAAATCAGGTGGATGAAAGCTGCCGCCAGCCTGTATAATAAAAGCAAATCGGCAGGTTCACCACGAACTGATCCAAGGGAGGTGCGGAATGGATCGGGAAAAACAACAATTAAGCATAGAAGCGGCAAGGCTTTATTATCAGTCTGACTACAGTCAGCAGCAAATCGCAGAGCAGCTCAGCATTTCAAGGCCGACCGTTTCCCGATTGCTGCAATACGCAAAAGAAAAAGGATTTGTCCAAATTCGCGTGATGGACCCTTTTGAAGATTTAGATGCGCTGGGTTCGATGCTGGAAGAGAAATACGGGCTTCTCGAAGCACACGTTGTGTTTTCTCCGACACCGGACTATGCAGCAATCACACATGACTTGAGCCGTTACGGTGCAGAATATATGCATGAAACGGTAAAAGACGGCGACATCGTCGGCGTCAGCTGGGGAACCACCATGTATCAGATCGCGCAAAACATGCAGCCAAAGCAAATAAAGGGTGTAGAGGTCGTCCAGCTGAAAGGCGGCATCAGCCATTCCCGGGTAAACACCTATTCGGCTGAAACGATTCAGCTGTTTGCAGAGGCTTTTCAAACGATGCCGCGCTATCTCCCGCTTCCCGTTGTTTTTGATAACGCCGATGTAAAGCGAATGGTAGAGAAGGACCGCCATATCGCACGCATTATCGAGATGGGCAAGCAGGCCAATATCGCACTCTTTACAGTTGGTACCGTCCGGGACGAGGCGCTGTTATTCCGGCTCGGCTATTTTAACGAAGAAGAGAAAGCATTGCTGAAACATCAGGCTGTTGGAGATATCTGTTCGCGGTTCTTTGACGAGGAAGGGAATATTTGCAGCACCGCCATCAATGACCGGACCATAGGCGTCGAGCTTGAAGATCTGAGGCTGAAGGAACGCTCTATATTAGTGGCCGGCGGAAGCCGAAAAGTGCCTTCGATCCACGGTGCGTTAACAGGAAAATATGCCAACGTGTTAATCATTGATCAGCATACCGCAAGGGCACTTGTTAATGATTTGTGACACCTTTAGACCGTTCACTGAACAAAATTTCAATTACCAATTTACATATGTTCAAAAGTCGGTTATGCTAAAAAATATCTTAACAAAAAAGGAAGTGTGCGAAGGATGACATTAGCCAATAAAATTGATCATACAGCTTTGAAACCGCATACACAAAAAGCGGATATTCTGAAATTAATAGAAGAAGCGAAAACATACAAATTCGCTTCTGTATGTGTAAACCCGACATGGGTGCAGCTGGCTGCAAAAGAGCTTGAGGGAACAGGAGTTGACGTATGTACAGTCATCGGCTTCCCGCTCGGCGCCAACACAACAGAAACAAAAGCGTTCGAAACGAAGGATGCGATTTCAAAAGGCGCCACTGAAGTGGACATGGTTATTAACATCGCCGCTTTGAAAGATAAAGAAGATGAAGCGGTGGAAGCGGATATTCGTGGTGTGGTGGAAGCTGCAACCGGAAAAGCGCTTGTCAAAGTTATTATTGAAACATGCCTGCTGACAGATGAAGAAAAAGAGCGTGCATGCCGTTTAGCAGTTTCTGCGGGAGCGGATTTCGTGAAAACCTCAACAGGTTTTTCTACAGGCGGCGCAACGAAGGAAGATATCGCTTTAATGCGCAAAACAGTAGGTCCTGATATCGGCGTAAAAGCATCCGGGGGTATCAGAACGAAAGAAGATGTAGACACGATGATCGAAGCAGGTGCAAGCCGCATTGGCGCAAGTGCAGGCGTTTCCATTGTAAAAGGAGAGAACGGAGCCGGCGGAGACAATTATTAAGAAGCAGACGGAAGGCAAATTGCTTTCCGTGCCCTGCTTTTCTTTCCGGGGAAATAATAATGTAAGCGAATACAAATAAAGGAGAAACACATATGAAGTATTTGATCGGGATTATCGGTTTAATCGTGTTTTTAGGCCTTGCGTGGATCGCGAGCAGCGGCAAAAAAAGAATTAAGGTCCGCCCAATTATTGTCATGCTCATTTTGCAGTTTATTCTCGGTTACATTCTCCTTAATACGGGGATTGGGAATTTTCTCGTAGGAGGATTTGCACAAGGATTCAGCTACCTGCTTGGCTATGCGGCAGAAGGAATTAACTTTGTGTTTGGCGGTTTGGTGAATGCGGATCAATCGACATTCTTTATGAACGTTCTCTTGCCGATTGTATTTATTTCTGCACTCATCGGAATTCTGCAAAAATGGAAGATCCTCCCGTTTATTATTAAATACATCGGCCTTGCCCTCAGCAAGGTAAACGGAATGGGAAGACTTGAGTCGTATAATGCTGTCGCATCTGCAATTTTAGGGCAATCAGAAGTCTTTATCTCCTTGAAAAAAGAACTCGGTTTACTGTCACAGCAGCGTTTGTACACGCTTTGCGCTTCTGCGATGTCAACCGTATCCATGTCAATCGTCGGCGCTTACATGACGATGCTGAAGCCTGAATACGTCGTAACGGCTCTTGTATTGAACTTATTTGGCGGTTTTATCATTGCCTCTATCATTAATCCTTACGAGGTCGCAAAAGATGAGGATATGCTCCGTGTAGAAAATGAAGAAAAACAATCCTTCTTCGAAGTGCTCGGAGAATACATCTTAGATGGTTTCAAAGTAGCGGTTGTTGTCGCAGCAATGCTGATTGGATTTGTCGCGATTATTGCTTTGATCAATGGTATCTTTAATGCTGTACTCGGTATTTCCTTCCAAGACCTGCTTGGATATGTGTTTGCTCCATTCGCTTTTCTTGTTGGTATTCCATGGAATGAAGCTGTTAACGCCGGAAGTATTATGGCAACAAAAATGGTATCGAACGAGTTTGTCGCTATGACGTCTCTTTCGCAAAACGGTTTTCACTTCAGCGGCCGCACAACAGCGATTGTATCAGTATTCCTCGTATCGTTCGCGAACTTCTCTTCCATCGGTATCATTGCCGGTGCTGTAAAGGGTCTGAATGAAAAGCAAGGAAACGTTGTTGCTCGTTTCGGTCTGAAATTATTATACGGTGCTACGCTTGTCAGCTTTTTAACAGCGGCAGTTGTAGGTCTGATTTACTGAACATAATCGAAAAGGATCGGTGACTAAAATGAGAATGGTAGATATTATCATCAAAAAACAAAACGGAAAAGAACTCACCACAGAAGAAATCCAGTTTTTCGTAAACGGCTATACGGACGGCAGCATTCCTGATTATCAGGCAAGCGCGCTTGCCATGGCGATTTATTTTCAGGATATGAGTGATCGTGAACGGGCGGACTTAACAATGGCTATGGTGAACTCCGGTGAAACGATTGATCTTTCTGCCATCGAGGGAATTAAAGTGGATAAACATTCAACCGGCGGCGTCGGCGACACGACAACACTCGTCCTCGCACCGCTTGTCGCGGCTCTTGATGTGCCGGTTGCCAAAATGTCCGGCCGCGGCCTCGGTCATACGGGCGGAACAATTGATAAATTAGAGGCGATCGACGGGTTTCACGTGGAACTGTCTAAGGACGAATTTATTAAGCTTGTGAACCGCGACAAGGTTGCCGTCATTGGCCAAAGCGGCAACTTAACGCCGGCGGATAAAAAACTGTACGCCCTGCGTGATGTAACGGGTACGGTAAATTCCATCCCGCTTATCGCTAGCTCCATTATGAGCAAAAAAATCGCTGCCGGAGCGGACGCGATCGTGCTTGACGTGAAAACGGGAGCGGGCGCCTTCATGAAAACAGAGGAAGATGCGGCTGAACTCGCGAAAGCAATGGTACGAATCGGCAACAAAGTCGGCCGCCAAACGATGGCTGTCATCTCCGACATGTCCCAGCCGCTCGGCTTTGCGATCGGAAATGCGCTTGAAGTGAAAGAAGCGATAGACACGCTCAAAGGCGAAGGCCCTGAAGACCTGCACGAGCTAGTCTTAACACTCGGCAGCCAAATGGTCGTGCTTGCGAAAAAAGCAGGTACATTAGACGAAGCAAGAGCGAAGCTTGAAGAGGTCATGAAAAACGGAAAAGCGCTAGAGAAATTCAAAGATTTCTTAAAAAACCAAGGCGGTGACAGCTCGATTGTTGACGATCCGTCTAAGCTTCCGCAAGCGGCTTATCACATTGATGTGCCAGCAAAAGAAGCGGGTGTGGTCTCCGAAATCGTCGCGGACGAAATCGGCGTTGCTGCCATGCTGTTAGGAGCCGGACGCGCCACAAAAGAAGACGAAATTGATTTAGCCGTCGGCATCATGCTCCGCAAAAAGGTCGGCGACAAGGTTGAAAAAGGCGAACCACTCGTGACGCTTTACGCCAACCGCGAAAACGTCGATGAAGTCATCGCGAAAGTCTATGACAACATCCGCATCGCAGCGGAAGCGAAGGCGCCGAAGCTGATTCATACGTTAATTACGGAATAAAAATAAAGCACATCCCATCCTGAGTGGGGTGTGCTGTTTTGATTACAGGATATGATCAACCTGATAATCCTCTTGTTCGATTTTTTTTGCTTTCGTAAGATTTTTTCTGAAATAGTAGATGAGATAGCATAGGATGATACAAGGAATTCCGCAGAAGAGAGCGATTCTTTGATTGGGATCAAAAGCCAGACCGATACAAGAAGCTGAACATAATAAAAGAGCGGCTATAGGCATAAGAGGATAAAGCGGTGTGCGAAATGTCAGATCTTTTACATTCCCCCCTTTTTTAAGAAATCTCTTTCGGAACAAGATTTGAGACAGCGCAATGCTCATCCAGACCACAACCCCTGCAAATCCAGCAATCGCTACCATCACCACATATACAGTTCCAGGCGCCACAATACTGGATACGAGAGATAAACAAGATACAGCCATACTGATGATTAAGGCATTGAGTGGAATGCCTTTAGATGTGACTTTTTTAAAACGAGAGCTGATCATGTTTTCATTTGCTAACGACCACAGCATACGGGTTGAGGCATACAGGCCTGAATTGGCCACGGACAGCAAGGCTGTTAATATAACAAAATTCATAATATCTGCGGCGTAAGGGATTCCGATCTCTGCAAACACTGCTACAAAGGGACTTTCAATTACTCCTGCTTCTTTCCATGAAATCAGTCCGGATAATACGAAGATGGCACCAATGAAAAAAATGACTGTCCTCCATGCGACATTACGGATGGAGCGCGGAATATCCTTTTGAGGATTTGCGGATTCTCCTGCTGTGACGCCGATTAATTCTGTTCCGGAAAAGGCAAAACTCACAGATATCATGGCGATAAATACAGCGAGAAAGCCGTTCGGAAACAATCCTCCATGACCGGTGAAATTTGAAAACATAGGGGCATCAGCCGTCCCGTTTAACGAGATCAAGCCAAACATGGCGGCGCCTCCTAAAATGATAAATAAAATGATGGTGACAATCTTCACGCTCGAAAACCAAAATTCGGTTTCCGCAAATAATTTGACTGAAAATGCGTTGCATACGAAAAGGAGAGCTGCAAAAATCGCGCTCCACATCCATACGCTGCTGTCAGGAAACCAGCGCTGCATGAGAATACCGGATGCGGTAAACTCAGAACCTACCGTCACCACCCAATTCACCCAGTACATGATGCCGACCATAAAACCGGTAGATGGCCCGATGAATGTTGTAGCGTATTTTTGAAAGGAACCGGTCACCGGCATGGCGACTGACAATTCACCCAGACATTGCATGACGAGGTACATCATCAATCCGCCGATTAAATAAGCGAGTATCGTACCGCCGGGCCCGGCTTGGCTTAGCGTATAGCCCGTACTGAGGAAAAGTCCTGTTCCTATGACGCCTCCCAATGAGATCATAAATAAGTGCCTGCTTTTCATTGTCCGTTTCAGCTGATGGCCGCTTTTCTCCTGAAGACCCACCGTCTCGTCCTCCTTTTAGCTGCCGTTTATCAGGCAGATGAGTTTCTTGTTACCAACATACAACCTGCCGGAAGATCACTTGAATCGGGAGCGTTTCATCCCTTTTAATGCGTGTAACAGAACGTGAGCTGCGGCTCTGCTTGTCATATCCCGAAAATCGAGGGTGGGATCAACTTCAACGATTTCGATCCCTGCGACATTGGGCTCTTGTGCGATGTACTTGATTGCTTCGAGTAATTCGTCTGTATAGAGGCCGCCCGGCCCAATCGCTGGACAGCCGGGTGCGTGAGACTGGTCTAAGACATCCATATCAACAGATATAAAAATAAAGTCTGTTTGAACAGCAGGCAGGATTTCTTTAATAGTCGGGATCAGGCCTTTCTCACGAATCATTCCTATCGTGTGGATGTCCACGTGATGATTTTTCGCGTATGTTTCATAAGCCAAGCTGTTGCTGAATTCTCTGATACCCAGTTGAATCAAATGCTGACCTTCTATGATCTCTTCATCCAAAAGGCGGCGGAAGGGGGTGCCGTTTGTCGGCCCCCCGTCCTCAGTGTTCCGCACATCATGATGGGCATCAAATTGAATAACGGCTGTCGTTCCTTTCGTTTGCGCAATCGCTTTTATGGTGGAGTAGCTGATGGAGTTATCTCCCCCGAGTATGAGCGGCACCCAATCTGGATAATCCGAAAGCAGAGCATGCATGGTTTGGAAGATTTGATCATGTGATTTCACGATATCAGTCACATGAATATCGACATCCCCCACATCATAAAGAAAATCTGATACGACATGTTCCCCAAGCTCAGCAGAATAAGCCGATGAATGTTTTAGAGCCTGGCGTATTGTTCCGGGGGCAAAGGAAGCGCCGGAATGACTGATGGAAGATTTTGATAGGGGGACACCTATCAGTCCCGGCCCCTTAATGCTTTGGCCGTTCCATTTTTCTATCAGATCGCTCATTTTTGTGACATCCCGGTCTTTAAACGAAGAACCTGCCTCTCTGAGAAAAGGGTATTTATCCATGAATGCCACCCTCCCTGTTGACTACAATTGTTCCGTTTTTCATGACTTGATGTACATGATTGACGCCGTAGTGATACGGAATATACATGTAATTCGAGGCTTGCCAAATGACAAGATCTGCAGAGCGTCCAGCTTTGAGCTGCCCTGCTTCATCACCTTTTCCTATGGCATATGCGGCATTGACTGTGACGGCATGCCATATTTCTTCTGCGGTCATTCTCAGGTGAAGCGCGGCAATCGACATGATCAGCTGAATATTTTCAGTTGGGGAGCTGCCCGGATTAAAGTCCGTTGCCAAGCTGACACGTACCCCCGCATCAATCATGTCTCTTGCTCTGGCATATGTGTGTTTGCCAAGATAAAACGTCGTGCCCGGCAAGAGGACAGCAATGGTTCCTGATTCAGCCATTTGCTGTATGCCTTCATTTGAGGCGCCCACCAAGTGATCGGCTGAGACAGCTCTTAGCTCAGCCGCTAATTCAGCTCCTCCAAGAGGATCAATTTCATCAGCATGGATTTTTAATCCAAATCCCGCCTCAGCCGCTTTTTTTAAGTAACGTCGGGATTGGCTGACTGTAAAAACGCCTGTTTCTGTAAAAATATCTGCAAAGGCTGCGAGCTCTTCCGCTTTTATTTCCGGCAAGAGATCCAGCATGCGATCTAAAAACTCATCGGGGCGGTCCTTATCTTCAGGAGGAATGGCATGAGCGCCCATGAAAGTGGAGACAAGGTCAATGGGCTGGCTCTCATGCAGTTGTTTCGCGACACGCAATTGTTTCAGCTCTGTATCTTTATCTAAGCCGTAGCCGCTCTTCACTTCAGCCGTGGTCGTGCCATATGACAGCATTCTTTTCAGATGTAAATGTCCTTTTTGCAGCAGCTCTTCCTCCGAGGCAGCCCGGGTGTCTTTGACAGTGGACAAAATCCCGCCGCCCTGCGCCAGAATTTCTAAATAGGAAATGCCCTGAAGCTTTAGATTCATTTCCTTTTCCCGAGATCCGCCAAATACAAGATGGGTATGCGGATCGACGAGGCCCGGCGTTACAAGCCGTCCCGAACAGTCAATGATTTCGTCTGCCTCGTAATCGGCTTCAGCCCCTTTTTTTTCGGCGAACACAATCTTCTGTTCGTGGATCCCGACAACAGCGTCTTCGATCACATGAAGATCCTGCATGCTTTTGCCCGCGTGGGGGCCGCTGCTTTCCATCGTCAAAAGCTGACCAATGTTGATGAGTATCGTATCAATTTGTTTCGGCATGTCATCACTCCCTTATTTTTGCATCGGCACGATAATGTCTTGTTTTTTCGCTACTTCAACAGCACGTTCATAACCCGCATCCGCATGACGGATAATGCCCATTCCCGGATCGCTCGTTAAGACTCGGGCGAGCCGTTCGTCAGCCAGCTTGCTTCCATCGGCAACTGCGACCATACCGGCATGCAGCGAATAGCCCATTCCAACGCCGCCGCCATGGTGGAAGGAAACCCAGCTCGCACCCGCCGCTGTGTTGACAAGCGCATTTAGCACAGCCCAATCGCCGACAGCGTCACTTCCGTCCTTCATCGCTTCTGTCTCCCGGTTTGGTGAGGCGACAGACCCGCAGTCCAAATGATCTCGTCCAATGACGACTGGTGCTTTTAGCTCCCCGTTTCGAACCAATTCGTTAATGGCAAGCCCCATCTTTTTTCGTTCTCCGTATCCAAGCCAGCAAATACGGGACGGCAAGCCTTGGAAAGCGACTTTTTCCTGAGCCATATCGATCCAGCGGTGAAGGGCTTTATTTGTCGGGAACAGTTCTTTTAATAACGCATCCGTACGGTAAATATCTGCCGGATCACCGGAAAGCGCCGCCCAGCGGAATGGCCCTTTTCCTTCACAGAATAAGGGGCGGATGTAAGCAGGGACAAACCCCGGAAAATCGAAGGCATTCTCCAGCCCTTCATCTTTAGCAACTTGCCGAATATTGTTGCCGTAGTCAAATACAACTGAGCCCTTTTGTTGAAAGGCCAGCATGGCTTCCACATGTTTTTTCATGCTTTGTTTCGCAAGGCGCACGTAAAGGTCTGGATTGTCTTGGCGCAAACGATCAGCTTCATCAAGTGAATAGCCCTCGGGCACATAACCGATTAATGGGTCATGGGCAGACGTCTGATCGGTGACGATATCAATGGTGACGCCGCGGTTCAGAAGAGTATGGTGAACCTCTGCCGCATTTCCGAGAAGAGCGATGGAGAGAGGTTTTCCTGCTAGCTTTGCCTCTTCAGCCCACGCTAAGGCTTCCTCAATCGACGCTGTTTTCCGGTCACAGTATTTTGTTTCAATTCGTTTGTCAATTCGTTTCTCATCAACCTCGACGGCAATCACAACTCCGTCATTCATCGTGACAGATAGCGGCTGGGCGCCTCCCATTCCGCCGAGACCGGCTGTCAGCGTCAATGTCCCTTTTAAGCTTCCTCCGAAATGCTGTCTCGCGAGCTCAGCGAAGGTTTCATAGGTTCCTTGCAAAATGCCTTGTGAGCCAATGTAAATCCAGCTGCCTGCTGTCATTTGCCCGTACATCATTAACCCTTTTTTCTCAAGCTCGTGGAAATGCTCCCAGTTCGCCCACTTCGGAACAAGCACAGAGTTTGCTAAAAGCACGCGCGGCGCCTGCGGGTGTGTACGGAACATGCCAACGGGCTTTCCGGATTGCACGAGCAATGTCTCATCATGTTTTAGTGTTTTTAAGGATTGCTCAATGGCGTGAAAAGCGTCCCAATCCCGTGCGGCTTTGCCAATTCCGCCATATACAATCAGGTCCTCCGGCTTCTCGGCGACTTCCGGATCAAGGTTGTTTCGAAGCATCCGAAGCACCGCCTCTTGCTCCCACCCTAAGCATTCAAGTTCTGTTCCTCTATTGGCACGGATTGATTTTTTTACATCAGTCATATGTTCATCCCCCATAGTTCTTCTTTCTGATAATTAGGTAATAAAGATTCCTTCTTCAGCCAGTCAGTCAAGCGTTCAATGTCATAGGAAAAAACACGGTCCTGCTGAATGGACGGCACGACTTTTCTCATTTCTTGAAAAAGCTGTTTGGTGTAGGAGGCTGCATGTTCTATGCCTCTGTATTCAACAGCCTGCAATGCGCAAATTGCTTCAATCGCAATCACTCTTCTTGTATTTGCGATCACCTGATAAGCATGCCGCGCGGCGATGGTTCCCATGCTGACATGGTCTTCTTGGTTGGCGGATGACGGAATAGAGTCCACACTTGCGGGATGGGCCAGGGTTTTATTTTCAGAAACAAGTGAGGCCGCGGCATACTGCATGATCATTGCACCGGATTGCAGACCGGGATGAGGGCTTAGGAATGGCGGCAGGTCATTCAGCTGCGGGTTTACAAGGCGCTCTATCCTGCGTTCTGCGATATTCGCAAGCTCTGATACTGCGATTTTTAGAAAATCCATGGCAAAGGCGATCGGCTGTCCGTGAAAGTTTCCGCCAGAAATGACTTTGTCCCCGTCATTGAAAATAAGAGGGTTGTCCGTAGCTGCATTCATCTCAATCTCTAATTTTTCTTTCACATAGCCTAACGTCTGCCAGGTCGCACCGTGCACTTGCGGAATACAGCGCAATGAATACGCATCCTGAACCCGCAGTTCTCCCTGAGAGGTCGTCAAGCTGCTGTCAGATAGATAAAAACGGATTCGCTCTGCGACATCGATCTGCTCCTGATAGCCGCGGGCGGAGTGAATATCCTCGTCAAACGCATCGATAATTCCGCGGAGCCCTTCAATCGTTAAGCTGGCAATGCGCTCTGTTTGATAGGCTAGTTTTTCCGCTTCAATGTATGCGACCACACCCATAGCAGTCATGGCCTGAGTCCCGTTAATCAAGGCAAGCCCTTCCTTGGATGTCAGTGATACCGGCTGAATGCCGGCTTTTTTCAAGCCTTTCATTGCCGGCATCCTTTCTCCCTCAAAAAAGACTTCTCCTTGCCCGATCAGCGCAAGCGCCAGGTGGGAGAGCGGCGCCAGATCCCCGCTTGCGCCAAGTGATCCCTGCTGAGGGATGACAGGATGGACGCGTTTATTTAAAAAGGCAAGCAATTGTTCGATTAGCTCAGCGCGTACACCGGAAAAGCCTTTTAACAGCGCATTGGCGCGCAAAAGCAGCATTGCCCTGGAAACACACTCAGGAAAAGGATCGCCGACTCCGCAGGCATGAGAAAGGATTAAATTCAGCTGCAGCTCCGCTGAGTCTTCTTTCTGAATCAAGACATCACTGAATTTGCCAAACCCGGTGGTGATGCCGTAAATTGTCTTTTCCTCGTGTACAATCCGTTCCACTGCCGCTCTGCTTTTCTTCACGCGTTCCATACTTTCCTCGGAAGCCGCTGCCTCTTCAAAATCAAACAGCACACGAGCAACGTCCACTGTTGTCAATGAAGAACCGTCTAAAGTCACCATAAGCCCAACTCCTTTTTCTTTACTTTGGTAAAGCGCCCATACAAAAAGGGGCTATGCTGTGAAAATTTGATTTCACGCATAGCCCCCTATCGTCTAAGATCTATGGGCTGTTTCATATGTGATTGATTCCAACGCCGAATGTCTCATGCTCAAGTCCTTTGATCGGCGCCCCGATCGTTCCGTAAAGCGAGACAGCGATCCAATCGCCTTCCGCTTCACTTTCATAAGGATTTCCCCTCAAAACGGCAAACCTCAAGCCCACCGTCCGAAGCAGCGATCCTAGCAGCATTTCACCTCTGGTCACGCCATGCAAAGCCTCCATCGTCGCATGATAAAGCGCATGTGACTCGCGATAGCCCTCAGATTGAATGACACCGCTCTTTTTGGAAGCGGTTTCAATTGCGGCTACTACTTTATGCGCGTCCATTGATCCTACCTTGCCAAGACAGACCTTCCATCCATCTCGCTCCAGCTCCTCGACCTGTGTACGTTCTTCAGCTTCATGAAGCAGCAGAAGAACAGACAGCCGGCCGATCCGGCGCTCTTTATGCAGTGTCATATGAATCACTCAATTCCTAAAAATTCTGATAACTATTAACTGAGTATTATATTAAGTGTTTCAGCAATAGAAGTCAAAAGGTTTTTTACAGTCTTTAACAAGTTAGATTGGTATTGTGATATCGTGATGCAGAAATCTCAGCACATTGCACACCATAGCCAGATAGGTGTGTGGATGGCGGCGCACTCTTGGACACAGGAGCCTATGCGCTCTCGTTCGCAAGGTATTTTCTCACGAGCCAGCCGAATGAGATCCTCAGCCCTGCCAAGCCGACTGTAGACAAGTCGGGCGTCATCTTAAAAAACACTGACAACGAAATGGCTGTCATATCGCTGACCATGCGCGCAAAAATGCCAAAAAGGGGAGTAGTCACTGAAGAAAACGGCTTTATCACAGTCGACAACTTTACAAGGCCGGACAAAGCAGTCATTACATACGCCAATGGAAAAACAGAGATGATTGAAGAAGGAGAAACCGCAAAAGGGTTGAACTATGAAGTAGAGGATATGCAAAATGCAATCCTGCACCAAACAGGCAGCCAGACCATCAGTCTCTCCCTGGAATGTCAGGAGCATCATGGACAATGTAAGAGAACAGTGGGGCATTACCTACCCGTTTGAATATGAAAACATCCGGCCTTCATAGCGGGCCGGTGTTTCTTCATAGAAAGATGTAAGCGCTTAAAAAATTGATAAAAAAGTGAGGCGAATTGTTTAGATGTTCAACCGATTGTTCCGTGTATGTTTTCTTGCAGCCCTTATCATGGCCTTCACCCTGCCAAACTCCGTCTATGCGCAAAAGGCAGAAAAACCCGTCTTTAAAGAAGTCAGTGTCCATGATCCTTCCATCATTGAGTCAAACGGCACCTTTTATGTTTTTGGATCTCATCTCGCTTCAGCAAAAACGAATGACCTCATGCAATGGCAGCAGATGACTAGCAGTGTCAGCAACAATAACCCTCTTATTCCCAATGTCTATGAAGAATTAAAAGATACCTTCGAATGGGCGCAATCCAATACCCTGTGGGCGGCTGATGTCGCACAGCTAGCAGACGGCAAATACTATATGTACTACAACGCCTGCCGCGGTGACTCACCAAGATCCGCCATGGGAGTGGCCGTCGCTAATAACATCGAAGGCCCGTACAAAAACAAAGGCATCTTTTTGAAATCAGGCATGGAAGGCACAAGCAATGACGGAACACCGTATGACGCAACCAAACACCCGAATGTCGTTGACCCGCATACCTTCTTTGATAATGACGGCAAGCTGTGGATGGTGTACGGATCATACTCAGGCGGCATTTTCATTCTTGAAATGAATCCGAAAACGGGCTTCCCGCTCCCTGGACAGGGCTACGGCAAAAAACTGCTCGGCGACAACCACAGCAGAATCGAAGGCCCATATGTGCTCTACAATCCAGACACCCAGTATTACTACTTATACCTATCATATGGCGGTCTTGACGCAACAGGCGGTTATAACATCCGTGTCGCCCGTTCCAAGAAACCAGACGGCCCGTATTATGATGCAGAGGGCAACCCAATGATTGACGTCCGCGGCAAAGAAGGCACATTCTTCGACGACCGCTCCATCGAACCATACGGCGTCAAACTCATGGGCAGCTATTCATTTGGAACAGAAAATGAAAAAGGAACCGGCTATGTCTCACCGGGCCACAACTCCGCATACTATGACGAAAAAACCGGACGCTCCTATTTAATCTTCCACACCCGCTTCCCGGGCAGGGGTGAAGAACATGAAGTCAGAGTCCATCAAATGTTCATGAATAAAGACGGCTGGCCGGTAGTGGCGCCATATCGTTACGCAGGAGAAACACTGGAAAAAGCAAAACAAAAAGACATCACAGGAACCTACAAGCTTATTCAGCACGGTAAAGACATCTCAGCAGACATCAAAAAAACCATCAACATTCAGCTCAACAAAGACCACACCATTTCCGGGGAAATGACCGGAACGTGGAAGAAAACCGGAAAGAATACAGCTGAACTTACGTTAGCAGGCAAGACGTATTATGGCGTATTTTTACGCCAGTGGGATTCGGTGAGAGAGAAGAACGTGATGACGTTTAGTGTGTTGAATGGCAGCGGTGAGGCTGTATGGGGATCTAAATAAGATGGAGACGGCGCCTTCTATGGAAAGGCGCTTTTTCCTTTTACATAAGATGACGTTTCCAGATTATAAATGTTTTATCACCTATATTGACGATAAGAAATGGGGAAGGACAGAAAGCGAAAGAGAAAAGGTTAGGGGGAATAAGACCTATTCTTATAGTCCTGTTATGTTGAATGTCACTACTTATTATAGAGGATCAATAGGTTTATAGAGATTTAGAACCTCTACGTTTCTGTTTAACACAAACCTTTTTACCTATTTATCCAATATGATCCATCATGTAATATGAAAATAGTCTGTATTGTCAAAGATTAACACAGTTTGATAGAAACACGAGGTGTTGCGGCATGCATAGTGAAATGTTGTTACATTCGGTAAAAGCCGACTTACATGAAAAACAGGAACAGATCCATCAGTTAAAACGAGTGCTGCACGAAATCAGGCAAATCAAACACGAATTTTCCGAGGTCCAGCATCTCATTCATCGGCCTCATCTTAATGGGAATGCATGGAGAGGAACACATGCTGAGCGGTTTGAAGATATTCGTGAAGGAATGAACAAAGCATATCGTCAAATCAAAAGCGAACAAGTCAACGGAATCATCGAAAGTATAGATGAAAAAATTCACTCTCTAGAGGGTAACGTCTATTCCATGAGACGCCAAATCATGAGAATAGAGCATGAAATAGAGAAGGAAAAACATAAAAAGTGAGGTGAGCGCAAATGGCACAGGAAATCAAAATGGTCTATGGAACCGTCAAACAGGGACTTTCTCAGCTTAAGAACTCAGCTGAACTCAAGTCCTCCTTGCCCGGCCATATCTCAGGACGAAACCATTTGAATGTTGTAAAGTCCATCGAGCAATTAAATGAGGACATCAAAGAGCTCACTGAAGCATATGCGTCCGTTCTGGCCAAGCATATCGCACAAACGGAAAGTGCGGTAAACGCCATGAAGGAAACGGACGAAAACATATCATCTTCCATGAAATAAAGCGCGGGAGGACAAGGGATTGAAAACATTAGATGTCCACGCTCTTCACGAGGGCATTCAGCATACGATTGAGAAACTGGACAAGCAAAAACAGCAGCTGGAGAAGCTGGAAAAAAGCGTTGAGCACCTGGCAGGCATGAAGGATGCGCTAAAAGGAAAAGGCGGAGATGCCATCCGTACTTTTTATGAAGAGTGCCATAAACCTTTTCTCCTTTTCTTTGGCATGTTTATCGACGAATACAAAAAAGTGCTGAAGCAAACACAGCATGCGATTTCCTCTGTAGAATCTGACTCCCACGGCATGATTGCGGAGGCTTTTCTCTCACACGATGCCAGACATGGGATCAAGCATGCACGAGAAGTGACAGAACAGCTCACAGACGCAGTGAATCGGCAGACATCAGCCATTGATCACATCGTCAGCCTGCCGACGGTCAATGACTCCTTTTTCCGGATGGAAACAGAACAGGCTGAGCGACTGATTTCGGACACCCTGAATAAACTCTTTCAATTTGACGGCCAGCAAACCAACGCATTAGAAACAGCAAAATCTGATTTTCAAACGATGAAAAAATATATCGATCAGCTCGAAACGATGTACACCGGGCCAAGAATTGAAATAACGGGTTACAAAAGCGGCTCCATCTTGAAATCACAGGAAGAAGAAAACATCAACCAAACATTTGGCGCCATCAATCTGCAAATGAAACAGCCGGATGATTCACCGATGGAGATGATGCTGAAGAAACTGGAGAAACATAAGCAATCAAACGTTGATTCTGTGATGATGGATGACAAACAACAAAAGATTGAGCGTGAGATTTATGGTGATGCAAGTAACTTGACGGTACTGCAGAAAGAAGCAGCAGCCCACCCGAAAGTCTATGGAGACATACGGGTGATAAATGATAAACTATATAATCATAAAGGATTAAAAAAGATAGATACGATAGAAGTGATTGACGAACTAACTCGCGATACCGCAAGCATCGACTACGTCGGCGGCAAATATTTTGTATATGAAAACGGCCAAATTGTGAGAGAATTCTACGCTGGAGGGAAAAAGCGGCTAGAAGAGGTTTCTTACATTCCAGAAGATAAAGTAGGCGGAGCTAAGCCACTTGATTCGTTTCTTGCCGGAACGCAGTACGAATTTATTGAGTGGGTAAGTCCTCAGGGTGCTGTTAAAAAAATGGCGGTCCGAGGCGGGAAGCGTGTTGTCAAAACAGTTGCAAAGAATGAAATTAAGGAAGACGTTAAGAAGGTTACTTCTAAGGGTATGGGTGAAATTGGTTGGAGTATGTCAAAAGGTGGAGGAGTAATAAATGGAAGAAAATATTCTCAGCATGCTTTGGAAAGAATGGCACCTGACATTCCTGAAGTAAAAGCTACTTTAACAAATAGAGCAATTAAAAAAGCTGAAGAATTAGGATATAAACCACAAACAAAGGAATTTAGTGATTTTATCAAAAAATATGTTGATCCAAGAGATATTCCACCTTCAGTTATTGAAGACGCTATAATGAATACGAAAAAGATACCTGGTAATAGAAGCGGAACGTTTGTTCATGAAACAAAGGATGTTAAAGTAATTATAAATGAAGCAGGCGATGTTATCACAGTTATACCGAAATAATTAATAAAAGGATGAATATGAATGTTTATAAAGTACGATGAATATGATCTATTAGAACTTTTTCAAAGTGAGCCAGTGAGTATAACAGGCAATATAGATGATGGAGAATTAATTTATACTTACAAAGATGAACAAAATTTTAAGGTGATTTTAACTTTAGATGTATATAAACAAACGAGTAGTCTAAGTATTACATTTAATGATTCTATAGTATTTACAGGTGATTTTAATGATGTAACAAGTATAAAAAAAGATGATAAAGCTATGGTAATTCATGTGGGGGAAGAAGAGAGACTAAAAGTTAAATTTTATAAACAAGTTGGGGTAGAGTTACTTTAATATAGCCTTATTTTATTAGGGAGAACATATAAAACAATTACGATATTCTCACCGATAAATTAGTAGGTGAAGTAGTTAATACTTATAAATAAAATGTTAATGTTAAAAACCTTGACTCGCTATATGCCTTTCAAGGTTTTTAACATTAAGAAATTTGTGGTTAAAACCAATGTGCTTTTGAATCAAAAACGTCGAGATTGGTTGCAGTGACATTAAAAAAAAGACCACAATTATCATACAAATTATATTTGCGTAAGAGAATCCCATAGCTCGTGGTGAAGTAGGAATTACACTGGTACATAAGAAAATGAATGAAACAGTAATAGAAAAAAAGGAGTGAGAATTAGTGAGAGAAATAATAACAACTATTAAGGATCAAAATGGAGTATTTGAATGGATTGTTGATCCGACTAAAGGAGTTACACATAGAAGATTTATTCCTAATGGGCAAATAACTGGTTCTCCAAATCAAAGACCATAAAGTTAAGGTGATGTAAATGAGTGTCTATGTAGACGTTTTAAAACAATATAAAATAAAGTATGATTGGAAAACACTTTATGTTGGGCTAAAACTTGATCTAATAAATTATGGTGATGTCACTAATTATGCGGTAGATTTTTTAACAAGGCATCCGGAAACTAATGATCAAAATATTATTCAGCTAGCTTGGGGAGATCAAGATTTTGATTACGAGAGTTTACTCTTAAGTATATTAAAAGAGTCAAATATTGATGGCTTGAATCTAGATGCCGATGCTCTGCAAGTTGAAAAAAGAAAATGGAGATTTGGTATGCTTGTTTTTTTGAAAAAAAAGCATCAAAAAGATTTTGAGGAGTTATTAAATCAGATTGCAGAAGTATATGCAGATTTTAATTATCCAGAAGATATGGATAGTTTTATTAATTATTTACCTTCTAAAGATAACCTTCAATCAAAATACTCAAAAGAAGAGAATATAGCTAGGTTAATTAACTTGTTTAATGAATTCTTGAACAAAGAACACAAATATCTACAAAATTGAGATACTTGGCTTTAAATTTGTTACCTATATTATCAAAAAAAGAGGATGGGTAAAAGAAAAGTGCAGTCAATTGGATCTGCATAGTGAAAGCTGGTTTTAAAATGGGAAAAACATTGGCTACATATGTTTTATTATTAGAATATAAAGATGATGAAACAGTAGCATACAAATCAGTCTACGAAAATATTATGGGAAAAACTAAATTAAATAACTAGAATGTTCTGAGCTAGAAGAAAATCCTGATAAAGATCTCTCGTCAACATTTTATTCTGATCGAACTGCAAAAAGATTAACAGTTTGTTTAGTAAGAGAATGCGGTGTATATAAAGAAAACAGCCTCTGGTCTTGATAAATAATAAAACCTTGATTGGCATTGCTTATCAAGGTTTTTATATATTGACCATAGTCGAAGAAATCAGACTTTTTTTAAAGGTGATTATAGAGAGTGAAGAAGATAAATGAGAAACTTTTATTAAGAAAAATAAATCAATCACTATTAATCATCCAGATTGTTTTCCCCCTAGCAGGAATATTTCTAACTATCATGACAATCTGGTTAGCAAATGTCAATCAAGTTAACGATATAGAGTTATATGTGATTGCTGGTTTTTCATATGGTGTATTTTTCTTTTTGTTCCCTTTTGGTATTTGTATTTTCAGGAAAAGAATACTTATAAAAAAATTAAATGATGTAGACGATATAAATTAATTTTCTAAATACGCAGGAAGAACTAATGATTTTCTATTTTTATCAATCAAGTAAGTACATTTGGAAAAGAGGAATCGAATGGGTTATGATTCTTTAATTGAAACTTTAATAAAATATGAAAATAATGACTTGATATTAGAATGGGCAAGTGGGTTAAGGATTATTGGAGAACTAGATACTGTTTTTGAAACAGACAATGGATTGGATGAAGATGATAATAATTATACAGAATATAATGCAGCCGCATTTAAAGTAAATAAAATATTATCCAAACCGATTCAGAATGAAGGCAACGTATATAATTGGTTGAGACAAGAAAAAAGTTCATTGGTAGAAATCTCTATCTATGATGATCCGCCAAGTACAGTTTTATTAACTGATGGTCAAGAAGTGTGGAAAAGCGATAATTAAAAAATTTTAAATTGGGACCTTGAAATTGGTTAAACCCTTTCAAGGTTCTTTTAGGTTGGAAACATACCACCTATATCTACCAGATTGAGGGATAGATCAACTTGGCATGGAGCAATTTACATACATTTTTTTGAAGGATATATATAACAATTCATCTGATGATATTATGTTTAGCGATATTGAAAACATTTTTTCTATTTTTAATAAACCTGAACATATGCACAATTTTTTTAGAAATGTATCGGATGCATTTTATTATACTTCTGATTCGAAATATACAGTAAAAGAACTACTGAAAGAATTTTTTGGAACTGAGAGGAAAATAGTTGGGGAATACTCATTATATTGCTTGTATTAACTCACACTATCTACCGGTGAATAAGAAATAACGGAGATAGTATATGCTCAAATATAAATATGCAATTGAATATAAAGATGATTATGATGAAGTCATTTTGGATTTCGAAGAAGAGAAAATACTTAAAAATGGTTACCTTATTAGTAATTCGTTAGGATCTGATATATTTAGTGATTTTGACAGCATAAAGGAGAAATTGAACAATTAATAAAAGTATTGTCTGGGGAATTACCAATATTCGAAAGTGGTGGGAATTTAAATTTAATTAGTTCTGATAAACATAAAACTATGGTTGAAGATATTTTCGCAGACGAAGGAGAAGATAGTATATGCACAATAGAGACAGTGGAATATACCAAGATCATTTTAATTTGGGCAAAAGAAAATATTAAGTACAAAAATAAACGAGGTATTTTAACAACAGAGGAAGCTGATGAAAGAATAGAATGGATAAAAGAAAAGTGCAGTGAATTAGATTTTATTAAAATGAGGAAAAAACATTGGCTTTATACATTTTATTACTAAAAGAATATGAAGATGATGAAAGTGTGGTTTACAAATTCGGGCCTATCGAAAATACTATGGGCAAAATGAAATTAAATAAAATAACTAGGAAGTTTTCAGAGTTAGAAGAAATTCCTGATAAAGATCTCCCATCAACATTTTATTTCGATCGAGCTGCACAAAGATTAGCTGTTTGTTTAGTAAGAGAAGGCGGTGTATTTCCAGAAAAAACAACTTTTGAGTCTTAGTCTAAGATAAAACCTTATTGGCAAAACGCCTTTCAAGGTTTTAATGTATAAAAACAATCTCTATCTCATTCAATATTATAAAAAAATCAAAGAGGTTCTCCTATGATATATAAAGCGCTTGTTAAAGGAATTGATCCACATATCGAAGAGGAAGTGATCCTCGAAATAGAAGGGGTTGAATTTACAGGTTTTTCTTCTGTCTATCCTTATGAAATTGAAGTAGGGAAAAAATATCCTGTATTAGTTGGTTTTACAATTTTGGATGAGTTAGTTATTCGTGAAAATAAAGAAGAAACGAAGGATTTAGAACGAATTGGTTTAGGATATCAATATTATATTAGGGGAGTTTTACAAGAGGATTCAATTGATGCAGGAATCGTTCTTACTGATGAAGATGAGTATTTTTCTGAATATCCTTATTTGATTGGGGAACATGTTGAGATAAAGGTTGACAGGATAAGCGTAGAATTTTTAAGAGATTCTGTTTAAATATAAAAAGTGAAGAAGATAGGTGAGAAATTTTTATTGAGAAAAATAAATGAATCATTATTAATCATTCAGATTGTTTTCCTCCTAGCAGGAATAGTTCTAACTATCATGACAATCTGGTTAGCAAATGCCAATCAAGTTAACGATATAGAGTTATATTTGATTTCTGGTTTTTCATTTGGCATATTTTTCTTTGTACTCCCTTTAGGTATTTATATATTCAGGAAAAGAATACTGAAAAAAATTAAATGATATTGCGGATATAAATAGAGTTGCTAAAGGGTGAACGTAAAGTATAAGAGTATGATTGAAGAAAGCCATTCAAGAAAGTTGTTTTGGGAAAGAAACTATAATTAGAAGGTAATTTGAAATCATGTTAAAAACATTGGAATGTAGAGATAAAAAGCCTATGAAAATAGAATTTGATGTCTATACACCAATTAATATAGAATTTGGAAATATATCAGAAGATAAAACGGTATACTGGAGAACCGGAGATTTTAAAAAATCATTAATCGAAATAGGATTTGCACAAAAAACAGGAGAAATTCGTTCTATTACATTAACTCTGTGTGAAAATGTTTATAAATCTAAAGAATGGAATATATTGAACCGATAAAAGGGGTTCCTGTTCTTAGCGTAGACCGACAACAGAATGAAACGTATATCGATGAAAAAGGAATATTAAACGTATATATAACAGATAAGACAGTTTATATTCAATTTTCAGCTCATGAGATAGAATCTCTTATAGAAAATAATCACGTATTATTTTGTTTGGATTGTGATGACAATATTTGTGGTGTCATTATAAACGATGTAGGAGATAATGAAATCAACATATTAGAAAAGGCATTAAAATAATAATAAAGAAAAACCTTGAAGGGGGAACCTTTCAAGGTTTTTGCAATTATCATCTTTTTCTAGCAACAACAAATAAAAAGTAAAGGGGCTGTTTAAAATGTTCACTACTTACAATGAATATGACTTATTAGAACTGTTTGAAAGTGAGCCAATAAGCGTGTCGAGTGATCCCCTTGCAGAAGTATTCATGTATTCTATCCAAGATATGAAAGGCTTTAAACTGATTCTGACAATGGATGTATATGCTTTGGAGTGCAATCTAAGTCTCGCCTTCAATGAGTTGCTTGTTTTTGAATCTAAGTTTATAAATGTTACTCAATTAAAGAGGTGTAATTCCGATCTATTTATATATATTCATAACGAACCAAAGGTAAAGGTTATATTTAAAAAGCAGCTTGGAATTATTTTTATTCAATGATAGGAAATGCAAGAATGCTTCCTGGGGAGAGAAGCCGTCGTTACGACTTCTTGTCTGATGGGAATTGTCTATGTGCCTGAACATTTTATTGATGAATTCAGGAATTAGGTTAAAAAAGAAGGCATGAAAATCCTTGAGAAGGCAAAAGTAGAAGCAGCCAAGAACGACGTTCAAGCCGAAATCATTTACACGCAGGGAGAGCCGGCACACGAAATTTTAAATACCGCAAAAGAGAAAGGCGTCAGCCTGATCGTAGTCGGCAGCCTGGGGCATCAGCGCCCTGAAGAGATGATGCTATGTAGTGTCAGCCACAAAGTGTCTCAATCATCGCCTTGTCCTGTATTAATTGTTCGATAGATAAAAATGCACATGTTACCCAAAAGAGGCGCTCCCTTAATCAGTAAGGGGACGCCTCTTTCTTGTTTGGCTTCAAATATTAATACGCATATGTTTAAATGACCAATATACTTTTATATCTTTATTTCTCTGTTGATTTATTGGCCGGCGCAAACCAGCCGAATAAAGCAATGGCCACTAATACGCCATAGAAGATTAGTGTCCAGATGGTGCTGTGTGGAAAGTGATGATCTAGGATTCCAATGTCTTCATGGGCAAGGGTAATGACCACCAGTTTGACGCCGACCCAGGCCACAATGGCATATGCGGTTGTTTCCAGTGCAGGGCGTTGATTAAGAAGCTTTACAAACCAAGTTGCTGCAAACTTAATTAGGATAAGGCCTGCAATCCCACCTAGGACAACAATAATAAATTGTCCTCCATCCATGCCGCCGAAATCATCAAGTGGTGAATCAGGAAGCCCGAGAGCTAAAGCAACCGCAGCCAGAATCGAATCAATGGCAAAAGCGAGGTCCGCTAAAGCAATTTTTCCGACTGTGGGCCAGAAACCTTTCCCGGCAGCCTCCTCTTTGTCCTCCTCATGAATATTCTTACTTTTTTTCCCGAAACGGGCCTTAATCACATGCTTTAAGCCCAGGTAAAGAAGATACGCTGCTCCTATCGCCTGAATCTGCCAGACGTTTGCGATAAACGAAATGGCAAAAAGCGCCACAAATCGGAAGGCAAATGCCATTATGATTCCATAATTTATCGCTTTCTTTTTCTGATCATTGGGTAAATGCTTGGCGATAACTGCCAGTACAAGAGCATTGTCAGCCGATAGCAGTCCTTCTAATCCGATTAAAATGAACAATGTCCAGACATATTCCAGCCAGATAGACTCCATCCACATCTTTCCTTTCTAAAATGTAAAGTATGCCGTAAACGTTTCAATATCAACAGTATTACCCTTCTCATTTATAGTTAACTCTAAAGAGTAGTTCGGTATTTAATGAATTTTTCTTTCTTACTAGAAATAATAAAACAAGAAAGGAATCCGGGGCTTTTTTGAAACAGATACAGATGTAAAATAGTCATTTGATCATTTCATCGTGCACCTGTAGCTTGAACCATAATGATCTCTCTCCTTAAAAAAACAGATGAGTTTTTTGGTAAAGGTCTGTATGATAAACATATGGAAAATAGAGGATGGGTGGCGATCCTACATGATATTACAAACTATAATATGCAAGCTTATGTAAAATTATCAAAGTGAGTAAAAGCAGAAAATGGCAAAAAAAGAATGACTAATTACTGGGGCAAATAGAGAAACGGCAATCAGCTTTTCGGCGGTCACATAATCTTTAGCGGACAGCTTTCGGGTCGATGGAGTAGATATTCAAACGAATGAAATGTCAGAATTTATAGTAAACAGGAAGAGGCAGACTTGTCTGAAGTCCAGCAGGCGGGATCTTTGATGCCAAAGCTTGAAGAAAAGCCAATTACATCCGGATATCTTATTCAACGCAGCAGGAATAAGGGAAATCACCCTGTTCTAGAATGATCAGCCGCATCATTCAAATAGTGATATACATGATAGCAAGGCTGTGATCTGAGGGGGGAAAACAAGGTGTATGATTAACATCGCTCTGTGTCCACTTGATGGCAGAGCCTGCGCGGCTATTTATATGTCCTCCAAGCATGCGGTCATCGGACTGACAAAGCAGCTCGCTATGTTCAAAGGGAATCAGGAATAGCATTTTCAACGGGTGTGATCCTAACAGAATTAACGGAAGAATCGTTTCAAGGACGATGAAATGGTTCAGTTATTATAGATAATCATGCCCCTCATACGCGAGGGCAGTCAAGTAAAATATCGTTTCTCTATGAAGTTAATGCTTCTAATGCGGTTACAGCTCAAACTTAGCCATAGACGGCTGGACGGCCGGTAAGAAACTATAATAAAGGGTGCAGATGGGGTGCATTTCCATATACATAACTGGAGGTAGAATACGTTTGATGCAGCAAAATCTTTTATTATTACCAAAACAAAAATCAACAGCCGTGCTGAAAATGGTCATCTCCATGGTGATTTTCGGTTCCATTGGCTTTTTTTCAGAGCATACCAATCTGCCGTCATTGGAATTGGTATTTGTCCGCTGTCTGTGCGCGACGTTATTTTTAAGCGTCTGCTGGCTGGCGTCCGGTCAGCATAAAACTGAAAAATGGAGCAAGCGGGAAGTCCTGCAAACATCAGCATGCGGTTTCTTTCTGGTATTCAATTGGGTCTTCTTATTTAAGTCTTTTGAAGAAACCTCCATTACGATCGCTATTTCCGTTTATCACCTTGCACCGGTGCTTGTTCTTCTCCTGGGGAGCATCATCTATAGAGAAAAATTAAATGTGATCTCCGTCAGCTCCATTATCATCTGCTTTCTGGGAACTGCGCTGATTTCTGGGATTAACGGCAGCACTTCATTGACACAGCTGATGGGATCGGGGATCATTTGGGCAGTTCTCGCCGCGCTGTTTTACGCATTCACAACGTTATTAGGAAAGGGCATTCACAATCTGAGCCCCTATACGACAACCTTTTTGCAGACTGGATTAGGTGTCATCATCCTCCTTCCGTTTATTCATTTCGGCGCTTTTGCTGACCTATCTCAGGGGAACTGGATCATGGTCGTCTCCACTGGTATTATTCATACAGGTATTGTGTATTTGCTGTTTTTTGACAGCTTGCGATTTTTATCAACGAAATCTATTTCGATCATTGTCTTCCTCGACCCCGCTGTCGCGATCGTACTGGATACCGTGTTTACAGGGTTCCGCCCGGATCTTTTTCAGACAATCGGCATTGTGATGATCTTTGCTGGTATGGCTTTAACGCTTGTCAGGAGGCAGGGGAAGGCGGAAGTGGTGGCTGAGGACAATAATATAGAACAAGTTTGAGATTGAAGATGTAAAAGGCCTAAGTGGCCTTTTTTTATTCTTAAAATAACATAAACATTCTAGAAAAATATTGTAATCATATTCCAATGGCGCTAACATTGTTAAATCAATAATACAGTTATTTCAATTTGTTTGGTGGATCATTGGACTGCGAAAATATAGAAAGTAAACAAAATGCACTGTATTCATACCCAAGTTTCAAATAAAGACAGGGATGATTGTGTATACTCAGTCCATGTAAAAACAAATACTTTGTTTAATCATAAAAAAATTTCTTTTATGAAAACTTCCCAGAAGGATAAAAAATACAATTGTTGCACATGAGAATATCATATTAACCAAAAGACGTTGAGTTAAAAGATATATTGAATTTGTGTGTGATCTTCATGATTGTTCTTCAATTAGAATGAATAAGATATTGCCTGTTGATCATCTGAATGGTCAGAAAGCTTTTAGTAAAAAAGAATTGTCGGTGATTAAAATGAAGACGATGTACGCGGTGAGCAACTTGACTGAGCCAAAGCTAATAGAATGCATAAATAAAATAAAAAATCTCTTAAACGGAAAGACAAGTAGAAGGGATGTATCTGATTTGGGCTGGTAGTTATGTTTATGCGGATGATCCCGAGGTAGAAGATGCTAGAGTCTGGGATATGTTAATCCTTCTAGGCGGGATTGATTTGAAAGATTCTGCAGAAACTTATTTGCATTCAACAGATGATTTAAATGATTGGATAAAACAATATACGGAGTAATATTTATTTTTTCCGGCTTCGATGGTTGTGCTTATAAAGGAGTTGCATTGGTAAATAGAATTCAGAGATTAGTTAGGAGAGAGCAATGTACAACACAATTGAACAATGGATAGATTATATTGACGGGGGTTGCAATGTTTTAAAAGTCGATTATCAGTTCTTTAAAAAGGAACTCTCACTCGATATTCAAGTTTTTGAAAACAATAATAAATATACTCATAACATTCTCTTTCAAAATGTAGCTTCTGTTTATTTTAATGTAGGTGACGGTGATATAAGATTGGAGAAAGTTATTCCAGAGGAATACAATTGGCAAATATTTGAGATTAGTTATCACCCGGAAGGAATCGGAAACCTGTCAAATCCTATAATACCAGAGTATCAATCAAATATAAATTTTCTCATTGACATAAACAGAAGATTGATATCCGTAGAGGCTGAGTTTGTTTCTTTTGATTCAAAACAATTTTATGCATATAAGGGTAAAGAGTGAGAGAATTTCTAACTGGGAGTATAACCAATGAAAAACTTAAAAATGAATAAAATCATCAACACGAATACCCACGATTGTTTTTTCCATGCCGATGCACAGGGACGTGTCTACATTGGAAAAGGTGAGAAAGGTGATATTACCATTTTAATTTATTATCCTTCTGGTGATGTT
>NZ_JH600279.1 GCF_000245335.1 Bacillus mojavensis RO-H-1 = KCTC 3706 | reverse complement strand
ACAATGTGCAAATGGCTATGTCTTCGTTTATTACGAATCGTATGAGCCGAAGGTAAAGGTTTTTTCAGAAGAGGGAAGAGTGAGAAGTGCTTTTTGTTTGCCTTCAGGGGTTTCCTGCTGTCTTTTGGACAAGAAACAAAACCTTTGGGTGGGTTTAAGTGATGAAGGCATTTATAGTGATGAAAACACCAATGGAAAAAGTGTGCTGTGCTTCACTTTAGACGGACAACTACAGGAAACTCACATTGATCAACAGCTTTCAGAAATATATGCGCCCGTGGTAGATGACTGCTATGCACTTGCAGAAAAAGATGGACTGATCTACATGCTGTATTACTCTTATACAGTCATTGCTGCCTTTGATGAGACGGACGTGAGACGAGTGTGGATTGTTTCTAATAAAGATTATTCTGGAGTATATGACCAGCTTGCGATTTCAGATGACGGGTTTTGGATATGCAAAGATGAACATTCACTGTCCCTCATTCCGGCTGATGTCAGTCTGCCGATACAAGAGGTGAAGTGCTGTGGTCCAGACGGGCGGGAGCTCTCGGTACAACAGCTGAAACTGACAAGTAATGCTATTTATGCAATATCAGACTCGGGGATCTATAAGAGGGATATCAGAGGGGGAAAAGCAAATGAATGAAATATCTTTTTGGCAGCTTATTGACCAAGCTTGCAGCAAGGAAGAACCTAATGAATGGCTACGTGATGAATTATTGAAAAAAGAAATCAATGAGATCGTTGATTTTGAATTTATGCTTCAGACATTTATGCACAAAAGCTATCTGTCCTCACTATGGGCGGCAGCATACATCCTCATGGACGGTTGTTCAGACGATACGTTTGATTATTTTCGCGGATGGCTGATTGCCCAGGGCAAAGAGACATTCGAAAAAGTGCTGGATGATCACGAGTATTTGGCAGCATACATCACGGAGGAAACGCTTGACGAGGAAGGCTATCCACAAAATGAAGACTTGCTGTCGGTGGCGACAGAGGCGTTGACATACAAGAAGACTGGTGACGATGATTGGGATGATGAAGTATACGATGAGCTTTTAGATACGCTTGAACAAAAGGGGCTTGCCGAACCAGAAGATATTGAATTGGATTGGGAAGAAGAAGATTTGTCTGAAAGGTTTCCAAAACTGTGGGAGCGTTTTGGGGAAAATCCGCTAGGTGAGTTTTAGAATATGAAGCTTGTATCAATAAGCGATAGAACAAATCTGAATGATAAATGACAAAGAAAACAAGAGAAAGATTAATCAAATGAAAAAACTTGAGAAATTGACGGTGGAGGGATTGCGGCTCGTGCAAAAAAGATTAATCGAAAAACTCGATGAGAATAAAAGACGTTTGTTGAAAAGCGAAATCAAAGAAAAACTAGTCCCTTGCGCAGAAAGAGGCTTCAGTTATCGCTTTGCTGATCTGCCGAGAAGTAAGCAGTTGCTTGAGATGGTTTTATCAAATTCAAAACCAGCCAACACCCGTGAGGTTGATGCTCTCGGAAAAACGGAAGCGAAACAGCTGATCTTAAAAATATCTCAGTCCTATGTTGCCTATGATGACAGGGACGTTCTGCTGTTTCATCAATACAGCAACGAAATTGGTGCATTAGTTTGTACCTTCGGAACATGTCTCGAGCACCTTGATGGCTTATTGGAATGTATTGAGTTCGACAAATGGCTTCTCAATCATAGTTTTATTTTGGTTGAGCCCGAGTGTCAGTTTGGTTTATGTATATTGCACACGGAATACGGTTGCGAGCTTGTTTATTGGTAGATGCTTTCCTAGGAGGAATCCTTTTGGAATGTATCTAATCAGTACGGTGCTTTGCATACTATTAATAAATCATTTAATACTTGAATACGTGGTGATCAAATTGAGCGAGCCAAAGCTAATAGAATGCATAAATAAAATCAAAAGTGTCTTAAATGGACAAACAACAAGAGAAGAAGTGTCAGGTTGGGCGGGCACTTATGTTTATGCTGATGATCCCGAGGTAGAAGACGATAGAGTCTGGGATATGTTAATCCTCCTAAGCGGGATTGATTTGAAAGATTCTCCTGATGCTTATTTGCATTCAACAGATGATTTAAATGATTGGATCAAACCATATACGGAGTAATTAATTTTTCTGCTTGTTGCAATGCGTTATTGATTAAAACGAGGTAGGAGATGACAATGTACAAAACAATTAATGATTGGGTTGATTATATAGATGAAGGGTGCAGTGTCCTTCATTTAGATTTTAATGTGTTTAAAAAAGAGCTCTCACTTAATATCAAGGTTTTTGAAGGTGAAGGTGAATATACGCATAAGATATCATTCCGAAATGTGGCATCTACTTATTATAATGCAGATGTTGGTGACATGAGGTTAGAAAAAATTGTTCCGGAAGAATATAATTGGCAAATATTTGAGTTCAGTTATCACCCAGAAGGAATCGGAAACATGTCGAATTCTAACATTGAACACTACCATTCAAACGCTAATTTTCTTATAAATATGAACAGCATGTTAATTGCGATAGAAGCTGAAACAGTTCGCTTTGATGATCAATCGTTTTATGCATACCAATTGAACATTAAATAAAAAAAGAGAGGTTGTCAGCCTCTCTTTTCTTACTTAGAACATAACAGCAGCCAGACGAAATGTAAAAGACAACGTCATCGCGATTTAAGACTGAATTGGAAAGTAGCTTTATATCAAAACGTTAATGAAACTAGGCTGTCCGTTACTAATAGTTAATAAATGGCTTATTCTTAACACTTCATTTCTAACCTGGGAGCATAACAAATGAAAAAATTAAAAATGAATAAAATCATCAACATTGACACCCAAGATTGTTTTTTTCATGCTGATGCACAAGGACGTGTCTACATTGGAAAAGGTGTGAAAGGTGATCTCACCTTTTCAATCTATGATCCTTCTGGTGATGCTCGGGATTTTAAAGTGAAAGAGCAGATTACATGCAGCGATATTCAGTTCTTTCAACAATGTGCAAATGGCTATGTCTTCGTTTATTACGAATCGTATGAGCCGAAGGTAAAGGTTTTTTCAGAAGAGGGAAGAGTGAGAAGTGCTTTTCGTTTGCCTTCAGGGGTTTCCTGCTGTCTTTTGGATGAAAAACAACAGCTTTGGGTCGGTTTATGTGATGAAGGGATTTATCATGATGAGAATCCGAAGGGTGATAGTGTATGGTGTTTTACGTTAGATGGTAAGCAGAAGGAAATGTATATTGATAGAAAGCTTGAAGAAATGGATGCACCGGTTGTAGATGAATGTTATGGGCTTGCAGAAAAAAACGGATTGATTTATATGCTGTATTACGGAGATGTAGTCATTGCCGCATTTGATGAAACGGTTGTGAGACGGGTGTGGATTCTGTCGGATGAGGCACCTAAATCAGAAGCATTTGATCAGCTCACAGTAGCTAAAGAAGGTTTTTGGATCGGGACGGTCAACTGTTACAGAGCAGACCTTAAGCCGTCTCTTTATTTGATTTCTACTGATGTGAGTCAAGAGATGGAAGAGGTAACTTGCTGTGATTCGAACGGTGAAGCCCTAGACATTCAACAGCTGAAACTGACAAGTAACGCTGTTTACGCAGTGACCTCTTCTGGTGTTTATAAGCAGGATATCCAATAAGGTGTTGATGAGATCATGATGAATTGGTGCACTTTAAGTCAGACAAAACAAGACCGCATCTGGTCAGAAGTGAACCAGCTCATAAAATGGAAGCCCGGAAGCAGATGTCATCACATCATCCCGCCTGATCCATATCGAGTGTTTGATATCTCGAGCGCGATGAGCAGTAAATCCGGTCATGATGATGTGAGCGAAGTGCTGAGTGATTTAGAGACTTCTATTTTAAAAGCATTTCAATTATGTACTGGAAAGAACGATGTAATGTACGCATTAGATTGGCAGCATGACGGATATATGTTTAGCCCTCATCAGACAATGCCTCAGGATGAATTTGGCGATTGGCCTGTTCCCGTATTTCCAAATGGAGACTATTATTTCTTTTTTTATTAGGATTTTTCTTGGGGGCTTTTGGGTGATCCGTGGAAATGTACAATCACTGTGTTTGGTGAAGACCTGTTGGAGGCGATAGATAAATATCCGCCTATCCTGTTTCAAGATAGATGAGTTTGTTATTTAACATGTGTCGGAGGAGAGAGTCGGCGTGTTTGAAAAACTGAGAAAAAGACAGCAAGAGCTTGAAGAAACGCCGTATCCTGATGAATTGTACGGCTTTGAAGCGGAAATATATGAGTTTTTTATGCTTATTGCCGGCAGTTTGGGTTATGTGATGGCGAATAAAAGGATGCCCCGGCATCAGCGGCATTCGTTGGAGAGAAGCTTTTTTGAGCTGTATCCTGACATCCCGCTGGATATGATCAAACACGATACTGATTTGTATCATCACATTCTTTTGTATGAGCAAGTCAGACAAGAGATTTGCGCTGCGCTATCCAACTAATAAGGAGGATTTTATGGAAAAAACCTCTATAAGCAGTATCGGCAATTTGGACATGGTCGAGCTTAAGCCCGACCAAACCGTTACGTCATGCGAACTTAAAGATGCTGAGTCTTTTTATCGTTTTTGGCAGGGGCTTGCCTATGAGCAAATCATGATACAGGTGATAACGGGTGGTTCATTTTTAGAAGACCTGTCAGAGTTTTTCAAAGGCTATGCTTACAAAGTGACGAAGCTGGCGAAAAGGCAATTTCATTTCCAATGCGTAGTACATGAAACAGATCGGGGCATTGCAGGTTTTCTCTTTCTGTTAGCTTCCATCAATGATGATGTTTTTCTGATCACTGACCCTCAACCGAAAAACTATCTTTCCGAAGGCAAACTCCAGTGCCTAACGGACTCAGGCGAACGGATCATGTGGTTTGAATACGATGCTGCGGAGATCTATATGGTTGGCGATGAAACATAAAAGGAGGAGGAATCCATATGAATATCACACAATATGAGAAAATGAAACAGCATCTTTCTGATGTGGATACAGGTCCATTTACATTAAACGAGTTTACTTTCTATATGAAAGAAGATGATCGTTATATTCATATTCCTGTGTTTGAATTAAAACTATCTGCTCAAACCTGTGACATTCATTTGCGGTTTGAAGACATCAGTGCATCAAAGCTGGATGACCTTGAATCCATCGATTCGGTTGACTTGGAGCTTTTACCGACTGACGACCAATGGGAAAGGCTCCGTTATTATGTGTATGACGAAGAAAACCAAATAAGCTTCTATTGCGGAGGCTGGGATGTAATCAAGTGTGACAAGAAGTCACACTGATTTTCCCCACTTTCCAAGCGTTCTTGCTTTTGTTGCTGCATATGTCACGAGAAACGGGATAGTCACAATCAGAAAAAACAAAGGCACCCAATTTGATAATCCGGTTACATAATGGAGTGTAATGGACAAGAGAGTCAGGAAACTCAAGGTGCAGGTAACATTTCGAATGTCTTTTTCACTTCTTTTATATTTCTCTCTCATGGTGGATTGATCACTGTATATCGGCGAAGTTCCGGGCTCAGCCGAAAAGATATGCATACCTTGTGAAGAGCAAACACGCTCCCATCCGGCCGCTTCAAACATCTCAGTGTATTCCGCCAAGCTTTCATCCCCAACATCATGATAATAAATACTGTAGATCAATTTCCGCGGCTCAGCTTTTACCCCATAACCGCAAAAGAATCGAGTACCCAGCCTTTGCTGGCCATATCACTGAGTTTCTTCATATCTTTTTCTTCTGAAAAGGCCAAGCCGTCGGACATCATATATTTTTTCTGTTTCATGACTGATCCCCTTTCAATTGTTGAAAAGCGCGTTCGCCGTGTTCAGCCATCACCTTTCTGCGCTGCATTTCTTTTTTGAGTAATTCTTGGCCGTGCAGGGTGGTCTGGTACACTTTGCGGCGCGGGTTGTCGTTGTTGACAAGCTCAATGATCTCTTCCTGCAGTAATTTCTTTAACAATGTATATAAGGTAGCCGGGCCGATCGTAAAGGAGTCATCGGTCATATCCTCAATATCCTGCATGATCGAATATCCGTGTTTTGGCTCCAGCAAGGTTAAGACAATATAATAGGCTGCGTCGGTAAGCTGATCCATTTCCTGCGGACGTTGCTTTGGCAAGCGGTCACCTCATTTCTTATATCAACTAATGATATATCAATTATTGATATAATAAAATCTTCCTTTTCTTTTGTCAATGCAATTTTTTTCTGCGTTCAGTCATCATAAAGAAACAATCACCGAGTATGCATTAATGAATGCGTTTTCATAGAGGGGGATTCTTAATGAAAAAATGGATAACGGCGGGTTTTGTGATGATGTTGATGTTGTGTTTCAGCGGGGCAGAGAGTTTGAAGGCGTCTGAGCCGAAGGTGTATCAGTTTGACTTTGGGAGCGGTTCGGTTGAGCCTGATTACATTGGGGTAAGGGCGTCTGACCGTTATAACCCATCAAAGGGCTACGGTTTTCAAACGCCGGAACATATGAAGGATGTGGCGGCATCCGGGACGGGCGTGAAAAGTGATGCGGTTCAATTTTTGGCGTATGGGACGAAAAGCGACAACACGTTTAATGTGGATCTTCCGAATGGTCTTTATGAGGTGAAGGTGACGCTGGGCAATACGGCGAGGGCAAGTGTGGCGGCGGAGGGTGTGTTTCAGGTCATCAATATGACGGGAGACGGTGCGGAGGATACGTTTCAAATTCCTGTCACCGACGGGCAGCTGAATCTGCTGGTGACTGAAGGCAAGGCGGGTACCGCTTTTACGCTCAGCGCCCTGAAGATCAAGAAATTGTCTGATCAGCCGGTGACAAACCGAACGATCTATATCGGCGGCGATTCGACGGTGTGCAATTATTATCCGCTCAACAGCAGCAAGCAGGCGGGCTGGGGGCAGATGCTGCCTCACTATGTCGACAAGCGTACCTTTCAAGTGAGAAACATGGCGTCAGGCGGGCAGATTGCGAGAGGGTTTCGAAATGACGGACAGTTGGAAGCGATCTTGAAGTACATCAAACCGGGTGATTACTTTATTTTGCAGCTCGGCATTAACGATACAAATCCGAAGCATAATGAATCTGAAGCGGAATTTAAGGAGATTATGCGTGATATGATCCGGCAGGTGAAAGCAAAGGGAGCGGAAGTCATCCTTTCAACACCTCAGGGCCGGGCGACCGATTTCACTTCTGAAGGCATCCATTCGTCTGTAAACCGATGGTACAGGGTATCTATTTTGGCTTTGGCCGAAGAGGAAAAAACACATCTCATTGACTTGAATGTCCTCAGTTCGGCATACTTTACATCGATTGGTCCGGAAAAAACGCTCGCGCTTTATATGGATGGCGATACACTGCATCCGAACCGCGCGGGGGCCGATGCACTGGCGCGATTGGCCGTTCATGAACTAAAAAGACAGGGGATTGATGGCTTCTAAAACGTCATTTTTCGGCAAAACACATACGATGCCGTAAATTAGAGTATAATGAGAACATCTGCAAGAGACAGGAGTTTATCCATGAGTCATTTTAAAAACTATCAAATCAGTCATGACATTTTACGAGCATTGGAAGGACTGGGGTATACGGAACCGACCGAGGTGCAGCGAAGCGTGATTCCGGCAGCCCTTGAACGAAAAGATCTTGTCGTCAAATCACAGACGGGAAGCGGGAAAACGGCTGCGTTTGGCATTCCTCTCTGCGAGCTGGCGGATTGGGACGAAAACAAACCGCAGGCACTGGTGCTGACGCCGACCCGTGAGCTTGCCGTGCAAGTAAAAGAGGATATCACGAACATCGGAAGATTTAAACGAATCAAAGCCACAGCTGTGTTTGGAAAATCATCTTTTGATAAACAAAAAGCCGAGCTGAAGCAAAAAAGCCATATTGTTGTCGGCACACCGGGACGCGTCCTGGACCATATTGAAAAAGGCACGCTGCCGCTGGATCGCCTTTCCTATCTGGTCATTGATGAAGCGGATGAGATGCTGAATATGGGCTTCATCGATCAGGTGGAGGCGATTATCAAGCATCTTCCGGTTAAGCGCACAACGATGCTGTTTTCTGCGACACTGCCAGAGGATATTGAGAAATTAAGCCGCCAATATATGCAAAACCCAGAGCATATCGAAATCAAAGCGGCCGGCCTCACCACAAGGAATATTGAACATGCGGTGATTCAAGTCAGAGAAGAGAATAAGTTTTCTTTGCTGAAGGATGTACTTATTACTGAGAACCCGGACAGCTGCATCATTTTCTGCCGGACGAAAGAGCATGTCAATCAGCTGACTGAAGAATTGGATGACTTAGGGTATCCATGTGATAAAATTCACGGCGGGATGATTCAGGAAGACCGCTTTGACGTCATGAATGAATTTAAAAGAGGCGAGTACCGTTATTTAGTTGCGACAGACGTGGCCGCGCGGGGGATCGATATCGAAAATATCGCCCTTGTCATCAACTATGATTTGCCTCTTGAGAAAGAAAGCTACGTACACCGTACAGGACGGACAGGCCGAGCCGGAAATCAGGGAAAAGCGATTTCATTTGTGGCGCCGTTTGAAAAGCGGTTCCTGACTGAAATAGAAGACTATATCGGATTTGGGATTCAGAAATTGGAAGCCCCATCCCAAGAGGATGTCGCAAAAAAGAAACCGGATTTTCTCGCTAAACTGAAAGACCGTCCGGCGATCAAAAAAGACAAGAGCGAAGAGCTGAATAAAGACATCATGAAGCTGTATTTTAACGGCGGAAAGAAAAAGAAAATCAGAGCCGTTGATTTTGTAGGGACGATTGCCAAAATTGATGGTGTGTCAGCTGATGACATTGGCATCATTACAATCATGGATAACGCCTCGTACGTAGAAATTTTAAACGGAAAAGGCCCTCGTGTTCTCAAAGCCATGAAGGATACAACCGTCAAAGGGAAAAAGCTTAAGGTGAATAAAGCGAATAAATGATGAATGACCTGCCCCCAGTTAAAGGGGCAGGTCATTTTTGTGATGGCTGACATCGGCACTGTTCTCTTCCGGCACAAACGCGAGGATCACAATTCCGATCACAAACAAAATGATCAGGCTGAACACCGCAGTCGAGGATTTCCCGGTTAGCTGGGCGGTAACGGCAATGAGCAGCGGCCCCATAATCGAGGCGAATTTCCCGAAAATATTGTAGAAGCCGAAGAATTCATTTGCATGGTGTTTCGGGACGAGCTTGGCGAAATAGGAGCGGCTTAATGCTTGAATGCCGCCCTGCGAGGTGGCGACAAGCATGGCTAGAATCCAGAAATCAAGCGTCGTTTCCAGAAAATACGCATATACGCAGACAATCATATACATGACAATGCCAACGTACAGCATTGTTTTCCCTGTGAAGCGTTCCGCCAGTCTTCCGTATAAAATGGCAAACGGCGCGGCGACGACCTGAGTGACAAACAGGATGATCAGGAGACTTGTGGAGCTGATGCCCAAGTCTGATCCATAGGACGTCGACATCGTAATAATGGTGCCGACTCCGTCGATATAAAAGAAATAAGCGAGCAGAAAGAGGAACAGCGCCCGGTACTGCCGGATCCGTTTCATCGTTTGCCCGAGGCGTTTAAAGCTGTTGGCTATGATGCGGGGTTCTTTTTTGATGTAATAGCGCTGATGAACGTGTTTCAGCATCGGAATGGTAAACAGCCCCCACCAAGCGGCCGTTATAAAAAAGGACAGCTGGCTTGCGGCAGACACAGACATCGGAATCGTTTCAGCTTGTGCAAGCAGGATGACGGCAATGCTGAGGATAAATGGAATCGTGCTGCCAATATAGCCTAAGCCAAAGCCGCGAGCGGAAACAAGATTCATTCGCTCTTCAGGCGTGACGTCAACGAGGAAGGCATCGTAGAAAACATTGGCGCCGGAAAAACCGACAGCCGATATGGTGTAGAACAGCAGCAAAAGCAGCCAATGTTCACTAGGAATAAAGGCAAGCGCCGCAGTGCTGGCGACACCGGCAGACACAAAGAAGCCGAAGAACTTTTTTTTGCAGCCTTCATAGTCGGCGATGGTTCCTAAAATCGGGCCGAGCATGGCGAGAATAAAGGTAGAAATCGCTATCGTATAACCTAAATAAGCAGTTGATTGAGCAGCGCTGACACCGCCTTCCGCAGCGGCTGATTTATAAAACAACGGAAATACCGCGGTTGTGACGACAATGGAATAAGCAGAGTTTGCCCAGTCATATACAACCCAGCTGTTTTCTTGTTTCGTAAAACGTTTCATCTGCAGAGCCCCTCCCCAGTAACGATACTTCTATTGTACGAGAAACCACGTAGAAAAGGATGGAACTGCCGTCAATTTTTACAAAACGTTTAGTCAATGACCGCTACAGCTGCCATTGATCATGACAGAAAACGGGTTAGGCGCTTTCGATAAATTCGATGCTGCAAGAAAGCTTTTATTGGTATAAAGAGCTGATGGCTTCGAGTGGCAGGTCATTAAATAAATAGAAAAAATAAACAATTCATGAAAATAAATATATTTATGTAAATGATCCGAGCTCCTCGCCGATATGTATAGTATAAAATTGGAAAGGGGTTTGTATATGAAGATCAAAAAAATTGTTTCACTGCCTTTTTTGTGTACTGTGTTGCTTGTTGTTTTTAGTTTAGGTATGAATTCAAATGCTGCCTCAGCGCAAAGTGTGTTAAAAGAAAAAACAATCATGGAGCAGCAGGAAAAACTGAAAAAACAAAAGGAAACTGAGCGTGTTTCATTAAATCAAGCGAAACAAGTAAGCCTTAAAACAGACAATAAAACAGAAAAGATGAAAGTGAAGAAGCCTTCGAATGAGAATGGTTTTAAAACAAGTTCCATGTACAACTCCGATGACCAGGTTTTCAATACAACCTCTGTCCTTGATGAAAATAATCCTGATGATATGTACTTTTTCAGTACTTCGTCAGATCGAACCCTTATCACAAGAATTCTTTCAAACAACAGCGATTACCATCTGAAATTGTATGTTGTCAATTGGGATACAGGAGAAGCTCAGCCGTCTAATATATCAATGGCAGCAGGGAACTTAGTGCTTTTAAAAGAGCTTCCCGCTGGCGATTATATGATCCGGGTTTACTCTGAAGGAACGACGGGAGATTCATATAACATTCAGTTAAACGCGAAAAACCCTTCAAATTATTCAAGTGTAAAATCGGTAACGTCTAATTTACAAGCCTTTGTTGCTGAGTATGGAGACGGTTCCGTTTATGCGAATGGTACACTGCTGTACAATTCTAATACGAAAACATCTTCATTAAACTGGGAAAGAGTATATTATTTTTCCTATGGTGGCGGGTATAATCAGCGCACCCATTCCATTTCTGATGTGAAGGTTAAAAATATTTCTGACCCTGTCACTTATCGTTCGAGTTATGCAAGTTCTAGCTCAGCCATCATGGTTTACTTAGACACAGGCACGCTTTTTATGCATCACGTATCAGCTTATCAGTCCGGGGTAGGTTATGATGATTCTTTCCTTGATACGTTAGGTAAAAAAACACCGAGAAGGCTTGATGCGGATGATCAGAACTATGGGGATCATATATTAATCGTTGATCTAAAAACCGGCAAAGCGATAGACTTTTTCAGTGTATTAAATTACTACTATGCTTCAGGTGTTGAAAGCTTGCCTGTCATAAAATATATCAATTAAATGACCAAAAAAGGATTTCCGGCAGCGGAAATCCTTTTCTCACGTTAAAACGAAATAATCCCAATCAGCAGTGCCGCAATCGTCATCACAATGGTTGTTCCCACGGCCCATTTGATCGTGAATTTTTGATGGTCGCCAAAGCTGACGCCCGCCATTCCGACCAATAAATAAGTGGAAGGCACGAGAGGACTGAGCAAATGCACAGGCTGGCCCAGCAAGGAGGCTCTGCCGATTTCTGCGGCATCGATCCCGTAAGCAGCGGCGGCTTCTGTGATGATCGGCAGAACACCGAAGTAAAAGGCGTCATTCGACATAAAAAAGGTAAATGGCATGCTGACGATGGCTGTAATCAAGGGCAGGTGCGGGCCCATGGCGTCAGGGATGAGTGATACGAGAGAATGCGCCATGGCGTCTACCATTTTTGTGCCCGACAAAATGCCTGTGAAAATGCCGGCGGCAAACACCATGGAAACAACGTTTAAGGCATTTCCTGCATGCGCTGAGATTCGCTTTTGCTGCTCTTTTACATTTGGATAGTTCACCATCAAGGCGATAGCAAATGCGATCATAAAAAGAACAGGGAGCGGGAGCAGGCTGGTGATCAAAGCGGCCATCAGCACGACAGTCAGTAGCAGGTTAAACCACTGGAGAGCGGGGCGTTTGAGCGGCGCTGTATCCGGATCGGATGCGTGCTGGTGTTCAATTGAGATGACGCCGAGCCGTTTCCGTTCTTTTTTTCCTAGAATATAGGCTACGGCAAGCACCCAGAGAATGCCGGCGATCATAGCAGGAATCAACGGAGTGAAGACTTCTGACGTGTCCAATTTTAAAGAAGCCAAAACCCTTGCAGTCGGTCCACCCCACGGAATAATATTCATGACTCCCGACCCGAGCATTGCAATTCCCGCCAACACCAGCCGGTTCATGCCGAGCCGTTTGTATAGCGGTAGCATCGCCGCAATGGTAATCATGTACGTTGTTGTCCCATCTCCATCCAGCGAAATGGTCATCGTCAACACCGCTGTGCCGACAGCGATTTTTAATGGATCTCCTTTGACAAGGGATAAGATTTTGGCAATGAGCGGATCGAACAAGCCTGAATCAATCATGATGCCGAAATACAGGATCGCAAATAATAGCATGATGCCTGTCGGAGCGAGGCCTGTTACACCCTGAAGCATCATATCGCCCAGGTCTTTGCCGAATCCGCTGATCAGGGCAAACACAACAGGAACAACAATTAAAGCAATAAGAGCGGAAAGCCGATTTGACATAATAAGATACATGAAGACAATGATCATCACAAAACCGAGTATCGCAAGCACGATATGACCTCCCCCATTCAACAGCACAATTTTTAGTAAGCGCTTCCACATTTCAGGAAGGCTTATTTCAAATATTTATGACCTCATGTTGACAAGTAGACCTAAAAACCTAGAGAGCAGATAAGCAGTTTATATGCAGGCCGCCAAGGGTAAATGTGCTATAGAATGTTTATTTTTTGAGATCTGGAATAGGAAAAGGGGGAGCAGACATGAGTGATGATCAAAACAAACGAGTCAATGAACACTCAAAAGACGAGCAGCTCGAACAGTACAGGGTTGATAACAGTGGAAAGAAAATGACGACAAACCAAGGCGTACGGGTGTCTGAGGACGAACATTCGTTAAAAGCCGGAGTTCGCGGCCCGACGTTGATGGAGGATTTTCACTTTCGGGAGAAGATGACCCATTTTGACCATGAGAGAATTCCTGAACGGATCGTGCATGCGCGCGGGTATGGCGTGCATGGCTTTTTTCAGGTTTACGAACCGATGACAGAATTCACCCGGGCGAAATTTCTTCAGGACCCTTCGGTGAAGACACCAGTATTTGTCCGTTTTTCAACGGTTGCGGGCTCCAAAGGCTCAGCTGACACAGTGCGTGACGCCAGAGGATTTGCGACAAAATTTTATACTGAAGAAGGAAACTATGATCTTGTAGGCAATAATATCCCGGTGTTCTTTATTCAGGATGCGATCAAATTCCCGGATTTGGTGCATGCGTTTAAGCCTGAGCCGCACAATGAAATGCCGCAGGCCGCTACTGCCCATGATACGTTTTGGGACTTTGTCGCCAATAACCCTGAGTCGGCACACATGGTGATGTGGACGATGTCTGACAGAGGCATCCCCCGCAGCTACCGGATGATGGAGGGCTTTGGCGTTCACACGTTCCGGTTTGTCAATGAACAAGGAAAGGCGCGTTTCGTGAAATTCCATTGGAAGCCGGTGCTCGGCGTGCATTCTCTCGTATGGGATGAAGCGCAGAAAATTGCCGGAAAAGACCCCGACTTCCACCGCCGCGATCTGTGGGAAACGATTGAGAACGGAGGCACGGTTGAATATGAGCTAGGCGTGCAGATGATAGAGGAAGAAGATGAATTCAAATTTGATTTTGATATTCTTGATCCGACGAAGCTTTGGCCGGAAGAGCTTGTGCCGGTGAAGATCATTGGGAAAATGACGCTGAATCGCAATCAGGATAATGTATTTGCGGAAACGGAGCAAGTCGCATTCCACCCGGGAAATGTTGTGCCGGGCATCGACTTCACAAATGATCCGCTCCTGCAGGGACGGCTTTTCTCTTATACAGATACACAGCTGATCCGTCTTGGCGGCCCGAACTTCCACGAGATTCCGATTAACCGCCCGGTATGTCCGTTCCATAACAACCAGTACGACGGTTATCATCGGATGACCATCAATAAGGGGCCGGTCGCTTATCATAAAAATTCTCTGCAGAACAATGACCCGTCTCCTGCGTCAGCCGAAGAAGGCGGTTACGTCCACTATCAGGAGAAAGTAGAGGGCAGAAAAATCCGCCAGCGGAGCGACAGTTTTAATGATTATTATTCACAGGCAAAACTGTTCTGGAACAGCATGTCCCCGGTTGAGAAAAAGCACATCATTTCTGCCTTTTGCTTCGAGGTCGGGAAGGTCAAAAGCAAAGATGTGCAGCGGCAGGTCGTAGATGTCTTCAGCAACGTAGATACTGTCCTGGCAGAAGAAATCGCCAAAGGAGTAGGTGTGGCACCGCCGGCGAAACGCAAAGCATCAAAAGAAATCCTTACCTCACCTGCATTAAGCCAAGCCCGTACAGTGAAAACAGCGTCAACGAGAAAAGTCGCGGTTCTCGCCGGCAATGGTTTTGATGAAAAAGAACTGCAAACAGTGCTGGACGCCTTAAAACAAGAAGGGATCACAGCGGATATCATCAGTCAAACGCTGGGGTACATCACAAGCGGCGCCGGACAGCAGCTTGAGGTCGGCGGCACATTCCTGACGACAGACTCCGTTCTATATGACGCCGTCTATACCGCAGGGGGACTTGAACTAAAAGAAGATAAACAAGCGATGGCGTTTATCAGAGAAGCCTACAATCACTATAAGGCGGTCGGTGCGGCAAACGAAGGAGTTGGCCTCCTCAAATCAGCTGTCGGCGCAACAGGGGGGCCGGGAATTGTGACAGCAAAAGACGAAGAGGACTACACCGGCTTCAGCAAAGCGTTTATCGAAGCAGTTGCCGCCCACCGCCATTGGGATAGACGAATTTGATTCGCTCCTGTATCGTAGAGGAAGATACTTATGGATAAGGAGCATGACATATGAACGAGAAACAGCTCGCAGAGGCTTACGAGCGCGACGAAAATATGATGATATTAGTATTCGCCCAATGGTGTGTCAACCATGATCTTGATCCGTTGGAGCTGTATGCCAAAGCGTATCCGCAGCAAAAGCTGAATGAAAGCTTGAAAAAAACAGTGGAAGAACTGATCGTGCCGAAGAACGAGTCAGAACACATACCTGACCAGACCGTCATTGCGGTGTTAGAGATGTTTGGGAATATTGATTTGGCACAAGCGGTTCACGAAGTGATTGCTGAGCGTAAATAGTAAAAAAGAGACAGTATGTTGTCTCTTTTTTATTTGGGAAAAAATCGAGCAGATCGACCTAGAAACTTCTTTTCACTTCATCGGTCTATAAAAGTGTGCGTTGCAGAAAAAAGGGAATGATAAACAAAGAAAATCAAAGGAGGAGATTGTATGAAATGGAATAAAATGATGAGACTCGCCGTAGCTGCTGCTGTTTTGCTTTTTAGTGTATTTGCATATGCGGCCCCATCTTTACAAGCGGTTCAAGCGAAAACGCCGACTGTAAGCAGCCATACGTACAAAAAGATCAAGGAATTAAAGTATCCTCAGGTGCATCACATCGGGAATGCCGCGTTTGAAAAGAACATCAATCAAGAGCTGAAAGCCTACATTGAACAATCGTATCAGGAATATCTGAAAAACAAAAAAGCAGGCGAACAGCAGGGCTTCAACGCGGAATATCAAACATCCTTCAGCGTCAAATATAATGCGGCTGGCAAGCTCAGCATACAAACGCTCAATTATATCTATTCAGGCGGCGCCCATGGTTTAACGTCTGTTCAGTCCTTCAACTATGACTTGAACACACAAAAGCGGGTGACACTGAATCAGATTCTGAATACCAAAACAAAAGTCAGCAAAACGAAAGATTACCTATACAGCTATATCAAAAAACATGACACGCTGTTTTTCCCTGATGTAAAGAAAGAGGATATTACCCTTAACCAAGACACAACGTTTTACTTTACGAAAAACGGAATCGCCATCGTCTTCGGCCAGTATGATTTAGGACCATATGCAGCCGGAATCCGGGATGTACAGGTGCCTTCCTCTGTTTATCAATAATCAAAAGAGCCATATCCTTAAAAAGGGATATGGCTCCATTTTTCTACCACACAAACAGACCGACAATCGCAGCACTTAGTAAAGATACCGCAATTCCGCTGACGAGCAGCTTCCACACGTTTTTCCCGATGACCGTTGACTTTTCGCCGTCAAGGATCGAGTTGTACGTTCCGTAAATCATGCCGACAGTACTGAAGTTGGCAAATGACGTCAGGAATGTCGTCGCTACCGCAACTGTGTGAGGGGGCAGTGTTTTAAGATTGTTTTTCAAGTCAAGCATCGCAACAAACTCGTTCGTTGCCAATTTCATTCCCATCAGCTGAGCGACATACATCGCGTCGTGTACCGGCAGCCCAAGCAGGAATGCGAACGGACTGAAGAGATAAGCAAAAATCGTCTGGATGGTCAGGCCGTGTACGAAAACACCAAGAATGCCATTGACCGCTGACGTTAACGCCACATAGCCGATGACCATTGCCAAAATAACGATCACCATGTTCATGCCGACAAGCATACTGTTAGAAATTGTAGAGAAAAAGTCTTTTTTCTCTTCTTTAGGCGGTGTATAGATGATGTCTTCATCCTCCGGCACATGCACTGGATTCAGCAGGTTTGCGATAATCAGCGCGTTTAAGCAGTTTAAAGGAATCGCTGTAAACACGTATGTCGCCGGCACCATTGACAGGTAAGATCCGATAATAGAACCGCTGATGCTGCTCATGCTCATTAAGCCGAATGTGAGCAGGCGGTTGTTGTTTAATACTGTGAGCTGCTGGCGGATGACTGCCAGAGCTTCTGTATTTCCCAAAAACATCATTTGAATAGAGAAAAAGCTCTCTAATTTCGGCAAGCGGGAAGCCTTTGAGATCACCCAGCCGATTTTATCAATCAGCCATGGCAAAATGCCGAAATATGTTAAAATGTCAAAGAATGTGACGATGAAAATAATTGGAAGAAGTGCGCTGAAGAAAAAGTCTACCGTTTCATTTGCCATCACAGAAGGGAAGGCAAAGGCGATCCCGTCACTGGCACAAGCAATCAGCCAAGTGAAGAAATTTCCAATTTGTCCGATGGCCCAGCTGCCAATTTTTGTCCCCAGCATAAACCACGTAATCAAAAGCTCCAGAACAATTAACGTAATGATCGGACGCCACTGGATTTTCTTTTTCTGCGGGGAGCATAGGAACACAACTGCCATAATCACAATGAGGCCGACAAGGTTTAATAAAAAGTACATGATAGCAACTCCTATGAGGTTTATTATGGAAATGAAAAAAGCCCTTATTCTTCACAAATTCTGGAAGTTCAGAAAGTGTGAAAAATAAGAGCAAACAGAAAAGAACTTGTCCTTTTCAACTCGTTCAAATTTATTCAAACTTTCTTGTAGTCTAGTTTTTTACGGTTACTAGGTAGAAACAATCAGACCATATTACTGATCATATACAAGAATGTCTTTTTTCTAAGATGATAGCAGTATTTTATCCTTTCACTTTTTGAAAATCAACCTTTTTAACTATTTTCAAAATAATAAATTTATATTTCGAAGTCGAGAAAATAAAGGAAATTCATATTGGATTGCTATGCTGAAATTGTGATCAGGAGGGAAAAACGAAGCATATCATCACAGGCACGCCAATACATGCGGACCATCGGCTTTACTGTATTTCAAGACAGAATAATCAAAAGCTGATCGACTTGGACAGCAGTGGTTTGAGAGATAGCCACGGGATTGAGGCGCTCTTTGATGAATTGTTTCAGCGCATTAGCCTTGATACGGAGCCGGAAGCATTTATGTAATCAATAATGCCGGTGTACTGGCTCCATTGGGCCGATTGAACAACAAAACGGAGGAGCTGAAGAAACAGCCCGCTTATTAATTGATCTTCTAAACAGTGAGGAGTTCGGGCAGCCGCCTGTCGTTGAGAATCTCGTTCCTATTCCTGGATGATTGATGTATCATAATAGCGGGGAAACCCTCTATGCAGCAAAAAGGAGTTCTTTTTTATGATTATTCAATTCATTCGTTATAGATAATGACAGGTATAGACGACTTTCCAGACCTGGCCAAAAAGTTAGATAGGCCCAGGTTTATTTGTCTATGCCTTTTTCATTTATTTAAAAACGAATGAATGAGGTGTTTTTTGTGTCAAACATAAAGAAGCATGCTGCTTATATGAATCAATTTGTCTCTCTATTTCGATGCCCGATTTGCGATTCTTCAATGAAGGTCACATCTTGGAAAAGTTTGGTTTGTTTCAAGAGCGGGCATACGTTTGATATATCCCGGCATGGGTACGTAAATTTCCTGACAAAGCCGGTCAAAAGCAGCTATCGGGCGGGGCTTTTCGAAGCAAGAAGCCGGCTGATGGCAGAGTATCACTTTTTTGCACCGCTTCATCAGGCATTAGCTGACTTGATCAGTGACCGGAAGTCTGAAAAAGAAACGTTAACCATTTTAGACTGCGGATGCGGTGAGGGGACCCACTTGAAAGCGGTTTGCGAGCTGCTTCAGGAGAAGAAAACAGTTCACGGAATTGGGATTGATATTGCCAAGGATGGCATTTTACGAGCTTCAAAAAATAGTGGCGGAAAGCTGTGGGCCGTAGCCGATGTAGCTAATACGCCTTTTCAAGACCGGCAATTTGATGTCATTCTATCGATTTTCTCACCTTCTAATTATGCAGAGTTTCACAGACTGCTGAAAAAAGATGGTTTGGTTATAAAGGTTGTCCCTCAAAAGGATTACTTAACAGAACTAAGGCAGGTTTTATACGCAGATTCAGAAAGACGAACCTATTCCAATGCACCTGCAATTGAGCGCTTTACCACACATTTTCAGCTCGATCATCTGATGAGGATGCGCTATACCAAAACGCTTCATCAGCAAGGCGTAGAATGGCTTCTGAACATGACACCGTTAGCCTGGTCCGCATCGGCTGAAAATATCAACCAGTTTAGAGAAATGAAATCGGCTCAGCTGACAGTTGATGTTGATATATTAATCGGAACGAAATGAGTGAAAGAGGAAAGCTCCCATAAAGAGCTTTCCTTTTGTTTTCCGCAAAAACGGAATTTTCCACTGGATTGGAATAGTTATCGCTCATTTTCCGTAAATATGGAAGAGGAAAGGCTTGAAATGGTGTTCTGGTGACTGGCACAGAACTTGCATTAGAAATGACGAAAAGGGAGGGGATATTTTGTAAACGCTTTCCTTTTCTCAGACAAGCGGAAAAGAGGGATGTTTGTGGACATTATGATTATTCTTTTGGCTTTGGGTTTGCTGATGTTTGTCGCCTATCGGGGGTTTTCTGTCATTTTGTTTGCCCCGATTTGCGCCTTATTTGCTGTGCTGCTGACAGATCCAAGCTTTGTGCTTCCTTTTTTCTCAACCATATTCATGGAGAAGATGGCAGGCTTTATTAAGCTGTACTTTCCAGTATTTCTGCTTGGCGCCATTTTCGGAAAGGTCGTCGAGATGTCCGGTTTGGCGGCTTCCATTGCGAAGACTATTGTCAGATTGGTCGGGAAGAAACGGGCGACACTCGCTATCGTATTGATGGGCGCTATTTTAACGTATAGCGGAGTCAGCCTGTTTGTTGTCGTCTTTGCTGTATACCCCTTTGCGAAAAATCTGTTTAAAGAAGCTGACATCCCGAAGCGCCTCATACCGGGAACGATTGCTCTCGGGGCATTTACTTTTACGATGGACGCACTGCCGGGTACACCGCAAATCCAAAATGTAATTCCTACGACGTTTTTCAAAACAGACATTTATGCCGCCCCTTGGCTTGGTATGATCGGCGCGGTATTTGTGCTGGCGGCGGGTATGTTCTACTTGGAATCGAGGCGAAAAAAAGCAGAAAAAACAGGAGAAGGCTACGCCGGTTTTCGATCGGAGATTTCTGCCGCGCGTGAGCCAACTGATCTTGCCCCGGAACAAAGCTCACCGGCCTTAGAGCCTGACACAAGCAAGGTCCGGCACGCACTCGCTTTTGTCCCTCTTATTCTCGTTGGTGTGATGAACAAATGTTTCACCACGATCCTCCCCAAGTGGTATCCGAATGAATTCGATTTTTCCGCCATAGGATTGGGAGAGTTCGGGAAACTTGATATCTCCTCCGCGGTTGCCATTTGGTCAGTGGAGCTGGCCCTCCTGATCGGAATCATCGCAACCATTTTGTTTGATTGGAGAAAAGTGTTTGGACAGCTAAAGGAAGGGCTGAATGAAGGGATCGGCGGTGCCCTGCTGGCATCAATGAATACAGGTGCCGAGTACGGTTTCGGCGGCATTATTGCTGCGCTGCCGGGGTTTCATAAGCTGAGCAGCGGCATTTCACATACGTTTACAGATCCGCTTGTGAACGGAGCGGTAACGACAACAACGCTGGCAGGGATCACCGGATCGGCCTCAGGGGGAATGGGAATCGCGTTAAGCGCGATGTCTGATCAATATGTGAAAGCGATTCAGACCTACAACATACCGCCCGAAGTGATGCACCGGGTCATTTCGATGGCGTCAGGAGGCATGGATACGCTTCCGCATAATGGGGCGGTGATCACCCTGCTGGCTGTGACGGGTTTGACTCATCGCCAATCGTATCGGGATATTTTTGCGATTACTCTCATCAAAACCGCCGCCGTATTTGTGATTATCGCGATTTACAGTTTGACTGGCCTTGTATAGGACAAAACGAAAGGGGAATCAGATATGGGAAAAGTGCTGTCATCGAGTAAGGAAGCCGCGGAACTCATTCGGGAGGGGGATACACTGATCGCGGGCGGATTCGGCCTGTGCGGAATTCCCGAGCAGCTCATTCTGGCGATAAGGGATAAAGGGGTAAAAGATTTAACCGTCGTCAGCAATAATTGCGGAGTTGATGATTGGGGGCTCGGTCTGCTGCTGGCAAACAAGCAAATCAAAAAAATGATCGCTTCCTACGTCGGAGAAAACAAAATTTTTGAAAAGCAATTTTTAAGCGGAGAATTGGAAGTGGAATTGGTTCCCCAAGGGACCCTCGCTGAAAGAATCCGAGCCGGAGGAGCGGGTATACCGGGATTTTACACAGCCACAGGCGTCGGAACATCTATCGCTGACGGGAAAGAGCATAAAACCTTTGACGGACGCACTTATGTGTTAGAAAAAGGGATTACTGGGGATGTCGCCATTGTAAAAGCATGGAAAGCGGACACCATGGGGAATTTAGTTTTTCGGAAAACGGCAAGAAATTTCAATCCGGTTGCCGCCATGGCGGGAAAGATCACAATTGCCGAGGCAGAAGAAATTGTTGAGGCGGGAGAGCTCGATCCCGACCACATACACACGCCTGGTATTTACGTACAGCATGTTGTGCTCGGCACACATGAAAAGCGGATTGAAAAACGAACTGTTCAGCAAGCGGAGGGAAAGGAGGCGGCACAATGAAGGAAGCCAGAAAACGAATGGTCAAACGTGCTGTAAAGGAAATAAAAGACGGTATGAACGTCAATCTTGGGATAGGGATGCCGACACTTGTGGCAAATGAAATACCGGAGGGCGTTCATGTGATGCTTCAATCAGAAAACGGCTTGCTTGGGATCGGCCCGTATCCGCTGGACGGAACGGAAGACCCGGATCTGATCAATGCGGGGAAAGAAACGATCACCGCCGTAACAGGCGCATCCTATTTTGACAGCGCAGAATCCTTTGCGATGATACGAGGCGGTCATATCGACCTGGCTATCCTCGGGGGCATGGAGGTTTCTGAGCAAGGGGATTTGGCGAACTGGATGATCCCGGGGAAAATGGTGAAGGGAATGGGCGGCGCTATGGATTTGGTCAACGGGGCTAAGCGAATCGTTGTCATCATGGAGCACGTCAATAAACATGGGGAATCGAAGGTGAAAAAACAATGCTCCCTCCCGCTGACAGGACAGAAAGTCGTTCATCGGCTGATCACTGATTTAGCTGTTTTTGATTTTGATAACGGCCATATGACACTGACTGAGCTCCAGGACGGCGTCACGCTGGAAGAGGTATATGAGAAAACTGAAGCTGACTTCGCCGTAAGCCAGTCAGTCATCCGGCAAAAATCTTAAGCAGGAAGGTGTATGACATGAAAACACAAGTCGCTCTTGTGACAGGCGCAGCCGGCGGAATCGGATTTGAAATCGCAAAGGAATTCGCCCGGGAAGGCGCCGAAGTCATTATTTCAGATGTAAATCAAAAAGCGTGCGGGGAGGCCGCCGCCAAGCTGAACGAGGAAGGCTTTAATATCACGGGCATTCCATGTGACGTAACAAAGGAAGAGCAAATTGCTGATATCGTCCATACTATCAAGACCCGATACGGACGTTTGGATACTTTGGTGAATAACGCAGGCATGCAGCATGTCGCGCCGATTGAAGAGTTTCCGACAGAACGGTTTGAACAGCTTATTCGCGTCATGCTGACCGCGCCATTCATTGCGATGAAGCATGTCTTTCCCCTTATGAAAAAACAGCAGTTCGGCAGGATCATCAATATCGCGTCTGTGAACGGACTGGTGGGATTTGCGGGAAAAGCCGCTTATAACAGCGCAAAGCATGGCGTCATTGGGCTGACAAAGGTGGGGGCGCTGGAAGGCGCGCTCCACGGGATTACGGTGAATGCACTCTGCCCGGGATATGTGGACACACAGCTTGTCCGCAATCAGCTGAGCGATCTTTCTAAAACAAGAAATGTTCCCTATGAATCGGTTCTGGAAGAGGTGATTTTTCCGCTTGTGCCGCAAAAACGTCTTCTATCGGTGAAAGAAATTGCTGATTATGCTGTATTTTTGGCGAGTGAAAAGGCGAAAGGCGTCACCGGGCAGGCGGTCGTGCTGGATGGAGGCTACACAGCTCAATAATAGATTCTTGTATTCATAGGAGGCTCTCGTTTATCATAAGGTTGAAAGCGATTACAAAGTGACGGGAGCGACAGGGAGATGAAACATTCTATTAAAAGATTACCCTTTGAATGGCTGGATGAAATCATCAACCTTGCGGCGGAATGTATTGTTGTGGTTGATCATGAGGGGAACATTCTCTATATCAATCCGGCATACTGTGACTTTCTGAAAAAAACAGAGAACGAAGCGATAGGAAAACCCGTTCAGGACGTGATTGAAAATTCGAGAATGCATATCGTGGCGAAGACGGGGCGTACAGAGGCTGCCGCTATTCATCCAATTAACGGCAGTGAAATGATTGCCAACCGGTATCCGCTCTATGTGAACCAGCAGCTTGTCGGAGCGGTCGGAACCGTTATGTTTCGCAATCCGCAGGAATGGATGGATTATTCAAGAAAAATTAAACCCATCCTCAATGAACTCAATTACTATAAAAATAGATACGAAAAAGAGCTTTTCAGTAAATATCACTTTGGCGACTTGATCGGAAACAGCCCTCTCTTTATGGATGCGAAACGGCTGGCTGAACGGGTATCTGACAGCCAATCGGCCGTTTTGCTTTTAGGAGAATCAGGTACGGGAAAAGAGCTGTTCGCCCACGCCATCCATCAGAACAGCCGCCGCCGGTATGCTCCCCTTTCTGCGTGTCAACTGCGCTTCGATCCCGGAGCAATTGTTTGAATCAGAAATGTTCGGATACGAAGACGGAGCGTTTACGGGGGCGAAAAAAGGCGGGAAAAAAGGAAAATTTGAACTCGCGCATCAAGGAACCATTTTCCTTGATGAAGTAGGTGATATGCCGCTGCATATGCAAAGCAAAATCCTTCGCGTCCTGCAGGAGAAAGAGATAGAGCGGGTCGGCGCAGGAAGCCCGGTACCGATAGATGTACGAGTGATTGCGGCGACACACCGAAACCTCGAAAAAATGGTCCGGGAAGGAGACTTCCGGCAAGACCTCTATTACCGATTGAATGTAATCAAAATTCAAATCCCGTCCCTAAGAGAGCGCATAGAGGATGTTGTGCCCATCGCAGGGCTTCTATTAAAAAAACTTGAACGGAAATTTGGATTTGATGGCTTGGAGCTTTCTAAAGAAGCGATTGCGGTGCTTCAGAGCTATTCTTGGCCGGGCAACATACGTGAACTGGAAAACGTCCTAGAACGGGCTGTCAACGTCCTCGACGGCAAACGAATCGAACCGAAACACCTGAACCTCGCTCCTGAAGATCAACCCATCCAAAGAACAATCAAAGTCCGAGAATATCAATCGATACAGCCATTAAAAGAGACAATCGCTGAGGCGGAAAAAAACGCGATCATCGAGGCGCTTGCCGCAGCAGACGGCAATAAAATAAAGGCAGCAAAGCTATTAGGCATAGGAAAAACAAGCTTATATGAAAAATGCAAAGCCTATCAAATTGAGCAGGCATAAAAAACACACTTGTCCCGCCAAGGAATCAAGTGTGTGTTTCTGTTCTTTATTTCCAAACATCGTTAGCGATCTCAACAACATGGCGCAGCTTCGCCCATTGCTGTTCCTCGGTCAGCTTGTTGCCTTCCTCAGTCGAAGCGAACCCGCATTGCGGACTCAGGCATAGCTGGTCTAAGCTGACATAACGTGACGCCTCTTCAATACGGCGTTTCACGTCGTCCGGATCTTCGAGCTCACCGAATTTAGATGTAACTAAACCGAGGACAAGCTGAAGATCAGTGCGTTTCACATAACGGAGCGGTTCGAATCCGCCTGAGCGTGAATCATCATACTCTAAGAAAAGCCCGTCCAGATTCAAGCCGTCAAAAATGGTTTCGGCCGCCGCATCATAACCGCCTTCAGCTGTCCAAGTGGACTGAAAGTTGCCGCGGCAGATATGCATGGTGATTGTCATATCATCCGGACGGTCAGCAATGGCGTCATTGATCGACTTCGCAAACAGCTGGCGAAGCTCGTCAGGCGTTGTTCCGAATGCTTCCACTTGTTTTAAGCCTTTTTCAGATAAGAAAACAGCCCATGCTGTATCGTCAAGCTGGAGGTAGCGGCAGCCTCTGTCATAAAACGCTTGAATCGCTTTCTTATAAGCTTTTGATACATCATGCTGGAAAAGAGCATAATCGTTCTTGTAGGCATCCTTTTCCAGTCTCCCCCGGAAAAAGAGCATATTCGGACTCGGAATTGTCATTTTTGACGTGGCATCACCAGCGATGCCATGTAAAAATGAGTAATCTTCGAGCATCGGGTGGTTTGAGAAATCAATATCACCCGTCACTTTGATGCCGCGTGCTTTTGTCTGCACATTATGGAACTGGATACCCTGTTCAGGTGTAAACGGCTCAACGCCATCCAGATTTTCCAGGAAATCAAAATGCCACCATGCTCTGCGGAATTCCCCGTCTGTCACGACGTTCAGGCCGGTTTCCTTTTGTTTTTCCACAATGCGGATGATTTCATCGTTTTCAATCTGCCGAAGCTGTTCGGCAGTCATTTCGCCGGCCGCCTTTTGCAGGCGCGCTTTTTTGACGGGCTCAGATCTCAGCAGGCTTCCGACTTGATCCGCGCGAAACGGCGGTTTTTTTCTCTGAAGCGATTGTTTTTGTTCTGCGGGTGTTGTTTGCTGTGACATGTTGTTCATTCCTTCTTTCCATTCGAATATAAAAAAGCTCTTCCTCTGGATAAGGAAGAGCTTGCGTGAACAATCTCAACCTTATCTACAAGAGCACATATCTGCTCTAAAGGATTTAGCACCATTCTGTGTAAAACAGCGGTTGCCGGGTATCGCAGGGCCAGTCCCTCCACCTCTCTTGATAAGGAAAACCTTTTTATGAAATTTTCTGATAGTATCTATTATTCACACATTTTTCGTTTCTGTCAACGATAGATTATTTCCACACATCATTGGCAATGTCGACCACATGACGGAGCTTCGCCCACTGCTGCTCCTCAGTCAGAAGGTTTCCTTCTTCCGTAGAAGCGAAACCGCACTGCGGGCTCAAGCAAAGCTGATCTAAGCTGACAAAGCGCGCAGCTTCATTGATTCGGCGCTTGACATCCTCTGGATCTTCAAGCTCTCCGTATTTGGATGTAATCAAGCCCAAGACAATCTGCAGATCCTTGCGTTTGACAAAGCGAAGCGGGTCAAAGTTTCCGGAGCGGTCATCATCGTATTCCAGGAACAAGCCATCAAGGTTTAAACCGTCAAGAATCGTTTCCGCTACAGCGTCATAGCCTCCTGATGCGGCCCAAGTCGAGCGGAAGTTGCCGCGGCAGATGTGCATCGTAACCGTTAGGTCATCAGGACGGTCCGCCACTGCATCGTTAATTGTTTTGGCAAATAACGCAGGCAATGTTTCCGGATCACCGCCGAGGGCACGGACAACCTCTCTGCCTTTTTCTTCAAAGAAGAGAGACCAAGACGTATCATCGAGCTGAAGATAGCGGCAGCCCGCATCATAGAAAGCGGTAATCGCTTTTTTGTACGTCTGGGCCAGGTCATGAAAATATTCCTCCTGATCGGGATATACGCCTTGATCAGCTTTTTCACCGAAAAACAGCATATTCGGACTTGGTATCGTCAATTTTGCTGTCGCATCTCCGGCAATGCTGTGTAAAAATTGATAATCGGCAAGCGCCGGATGGCTTGTGAAATCCAGTTTTCCTGTGACTTTAATGCTGCGGGCTTTTGTTTTCGCATGATGGAATTGAATCCCTTCGGCCGGAATGAAGGGCTCTACACCATCAAGCCCTTCAAGAAAATCGTAATGCCACCAAGAACGGCGGAACTCTCCGTCGGTTATGACGTTTAGGCCGATTTCCTTTTGCTTTTTGACAATGCGGGTGATTTCTTTATTTTCAATATCGCGAAGCTGTTCTGCCGTGATCTCGCCGGCCACTTGATTTTGCCGCGCCTCTTTTACTGGTGCGGATCGTAATAAACTGCCGACATGATCAGCGCGGAAAGGAGCTTTCTTCTGTTTATCTGATTTCTGTGCTGCAAGGTTTACTTGTTGAGTCATATCATTCGCCTCTTTTCTGAAATGTTTGCTGCATGAAAAAAGCTCTTCCTTTGTGTAAGGAAGAGCTTGAACGATCAAATCTCTGCCTCATCTGCAAGAACGCGATGTTCTTAAGGATTTAGCACCATTCTGTGTAAAACAGCGGTTGCCGGGTATCATAGGGCCAGTCCCTCCACCTCTCTTGATAAGGTAAATCTTCATATTGAGTTTTTAATTATCTTAATATTATTATTTTTGCATGAATTGTCAACAGTTTTTTAGAAGTTTGGCTTATCTTCATCGTCAACCCATACCATATCCAGCACAATCGCGATGGCTGTGCAAATCAGCACATCTTCCCCATGTGCAATCTGCAGGCGATACGTATCACCCCAGCTGAGCCGCTTTTTGCTGACAGACATTCACACATTCTGGCTGACCGTCAGCTGGAATTTGTCCTTCCATCAATCACCGTCTATTATTTCGGTTTGAATAACCTTAATTTCTTCGTCACCGCACAAATCGTTTCCCCCCCGATAGAAATATCATAACGGGGCAAAAAAGACATGAGCTTCTGCTCAATGGAAGCGAGCGTTTCTCCAGAGGAGTCTGATATGTGTAACGAGTCTCCGAATGAAAACAAACGGCCCTCCACCTTGAATTTCTCTTGTTCATTCTGTCCGTAAATGTGTTAAACGAAAAGATCCGTTGTTTCATCAATCATTCGATCATTACTGAAGTCTAGTTTCAGGAATAACGAAAAGGCTGCATATATGCAGCCTTTTCATTTATAAGGTATGTCTTAGGAAAGGTGCATCCGGCGTTTTTGGCGGATGGCGTCAAGGTCGATTAGGTTGTTATGATGAGGAACGGGTGCAGGCAGAGGGCTTGTCTTTTGCGGTTTTCGTCTATTGTCTTTGCTGAACGAAAAGAGAAGATAGCCACATAATGCGATGATAATAAATAAGATCATTTTACATACCTCCCAAAAAAAGTTTTGGTATTCTCTATTGTACGGATAAAACGTCTAAAAGTATTCAAAAAATTCCAAATCTAATAAAAATAAATGCGTGTCCCTCAAAATTCCTTTTCGTCGATGACCTGAAAATAGTCTTGCATTAAGCTGGTGTTTTTTCTTTTGATTGGTTCTATAGTTACTATCGACGTTAAAATGAATTCCTTTATATAACTTTTAACCTAAATTTCTGTAATTCAAATTAACTATATATGGATAATGTGTTCTTCTTTGTTTGATATATACCCTATTTTGAGGAATTGAACACAAAAAACCCAAATTACGGAGCATTTGGGCGGGAATTTGGAATGGATGCCTGATTTGAGGGGAGTCCGGGGATGGGTCAGAAAAAGCGTTTGAACATTCTTCTTATTTTTTTAAATGGGTTTGATCGTTTTGTTTGCATTTTGAGCGGGCGCGAAATCATCCATTTTTTGAACAGGCTTTTTGCGGCAATTGTATTCTTCATCTTTGCATTTCCTCCTCATCCGTTGATAGTTGTTTTACGGACAGAGCTTTTAAAATGTTTCATTTTCACGCAAAAAACCAGTCCTTTTTCGGACTGGTTTTTCAGCTTACGCCTGTTCTTCAAACAGCTTTGCAATCTCAACGATAACGTTTACGGCTTTGACCATGTTGTCGGCAGAGATGTATTCAAATTTGCCATGGAAGTTTTCCCCGCCGGTAAAGATGTTCGGCGTCGGGAGTCCCATGTAAGAAAGCTGCGAGCCGTCCGTGCCGCCGCGGATTGGAGAGATTTTCGGTTCGATGCCGAGGTTTTCCATTGCTTGTTTGGCAATGTGGACGATTTCGATGACAGGCTCAATTTTTTCTCTCATGTTGTAGTATTGATCGTTCATATCAAGCTGAATGCGATTTTGTCCGTATTCGTTTTGGAGCTCTTCAACGATGCGCTGCATGGTTTTTTTTCTGTTTTGGAAGATGTCTTTGTCAAAGTCTCTGATAATGTAGTTGAGCCTGGTCTCTTCTACGTCTCCCTGAATGGACAGCAGGTGGTAGAAGCCTTCGTAGCCCTCTGTATATTCAGGTGCCTCATCTGCCGGTAGCATGCTGTTCAGCTTCATTGCGATTTTTGCAGAGTTGATCATTTTGCCTTTTGCCGTGCCGGGATGTACATTGTTGCCTTTAATTGTGATTTTCGCCGCGGCAGCATTGAAGCTTTCATATTCAAGCTCACCGAGTGGGCCGCCATCAACGGTATAGGCAAAGGAGGCATTGAATCGCTCAACATCAAATTTGTGCGGGCCCCTGCCGATTTCTTCATCAGGTGTAAATGCAACTCTAATGGTGCCGTGCTTGATTTCAGGGTGTTTGATGAGATAATCCATGGCAGTCATGATTTCAGCGATGCCAGCCTTATTGTCAGCGCCAAGAAGGGTTGTGCCGTCTGTGGTGATCAGAGTGTGTCCTTTGTAGCCCGACAGCTCAGGGAATTGATCAGGCGATAGGATGACCTGAAGCTTTTCATTGAGCGTGATGTCTTTTCCATCGTAGCTTTCAACGATTTGCGGATTGACATTTTTGCCGGTAAAATCTGTGGCGGTATCGACGTGGGCGAGAAAGCCGATTGTCGGCACGTCTTTGTCAGTATTGGAAGGAAGAGTCGCCATGACATAGCCGTTTTCATCAATGGCTACGTCTTCCATGCCGATTGACTTTAATTCCTCAACAAGCATGTTTCCTAACGTCAATTGGCCGGGTGTGGATGGGCAGGTGTCGACTGATTCATCTGACTGCGTGTCGACCTTTACGTATGTAGTAAACCGTTCAATGATGTCTTCTTTCATTTCCAATCATCTCCTTTGTCTTATTCTATCATGCCGAGATGAGAGATTTCTATTTCACAATGCCGTTTCGAATGGCAAAAACGACTGCCTGTGTCCGGTCTTGGGCATTGCATTTTTGCAGAATTCGATGCACGTGGGTTTTGACGGTGCTTTCGCTGATAAAAAGCTTGTCGGCAATCTCTTCATTTCTCAAGCCATAGGCCATTTGCTGAAGAACCTCGAGTTCTCTTTTGGTAAACGGTTCAGTCAGATTTTCAGTATAAGGCTGATTTTAGCGGCTGTGACTGTACGGAAAATCGCTTCGCCTCTGGAGGCAGCCCGAATGGCGTCTATCAGTTCTTCAGGAAGCGTGTCCTTCAGCAGGTAGCCGACAGCGCCGGCGCGGATGCCTTCAAATACGTATTCTTCAGTGTCAAAGGTCGTTAAAATGACGATTTTTGTATCCGGGAGGGTGGACATGATGTCCTTGGCCGCTTCAATGCCTGAGCAGGACGGCATTTCGACTTAACAGCAGCAGCGGGCAGTTTCCCGGGCTTTACAGTTCTTTCTCGGTACATCGATAAAATAAAAGAAAACGTCAACCGGCAGATTGATTTTAGACCTGTTCGGACTGCATGAAGTCCTGCAGCATGGCGTGAAAATGCTGAATGTCCTCGCTATTTCTTTTCCACATCATAAATGTCTGGGACGCCGGCAATTCAAGATGCGGCGGCGTAATTACAGCCATCAGCTTTTTTTCGTCCTCTTCCTGTTTGATGATGTAGGTGGGGAGGAAAGAGGCACCCATTCCCGCTTTTATCATATGAACAGCCGTATCAGTCTGCCCGACAGCCATCGTTTGAATATGCGGGTAATGTGAATGGATGCGGTCCAAAAAGGCATCCCCATATGACGGATGATCATGCGTAAGCAGCCGATAGCGGCTGAAGACAGATGCAGCATCCGCAGGCCTGCTTTCTTGAAAAGGAGCAGCCAGACACAGCGTACCTTCGCATATGTGCTGATAATAAAGAGTGCCGGAGTTCGGGTCTTTTCGCGACAAACCAATATCAGCTTCATTGTGTTCTACCGCTAGTTTGATATCGTCAGATTCAGCTACATGAGTTGAAAGCTCGACATGCGGATGTTTTTGGATATAGGCGGGCAGAAAACGAGGCAATATATAGGACGCGATGTAGGGGTGTACGGCCAGCGTAAGTGCCCGGCTGTACCCCTGCTTCCATTGGCTGACTTTGTGCTTTCCGGCTTGGTATGCATTGATTATTTCTTTGGCATAAGGCAAAAACAGCCTGCCTTCGTCAGTCAGGACAACTCTTCTTCCGCTATGCAAAAACAGCTGCATGTCCAGTTCATCTTCCAATTTCCTCATATGTTGAGAAACAGCTGGCTGTGTGAGATAAAGACGCTCAGCCGTTTCCCTGAAGTTTTCTGATTCCGCTGCGGAAATAAAGGTTTGCAGCCATTGTAAATCCATGAAATACCTCCTTCACTGCTAATTGATAACAAATTGTTAATTGAAAATGCTTATTTGCTTATCACTGATTATACTTCCATTCGTTTAGTATACCTATAGAACGAAAAAATGGAGAGAGGGAATCACATGAACATATACGTAGAAGCAAATCCATATTTACATGACAAATACTCAAAATATGCAGATGAAAAATATAAGAGAGACGGGAATCCATTTGTATCCTTTCCGATTCGCTTTGAGGAAGTCCCGCTCGGTGCAAAGACGCTCGCACTGACTTTCATCGACCATGACGCCATTCCCGTATGCGGATTCAGCTGGATTCACTGGATAGCGGCGAACATCCCGGCGCACATCGGAGAGCTTCCTGAACATGCAAGTGAGGAAAGACAGGACTTGATGATACAGGGGCAAAACAGCTTTGCTTCAGCGCTTGCGGGAAGCATCAATCCAAAGGTGATTCACCAGTATTGCGGGCCGACGCCGCCTGACGAGGATCATACATATACGCTGACGGTCTATGCTTTGGATGCTGAACTGAATCTTCAGCAGGGCTTTTATATGAATCAGCTCTACCAAGAAATGAAAGAACGCATTCTCGCTGAAGCCTCTATTGAATTGCTGGCAAGGGTTTAGGGCAGAAAATATGAAGAAACGATTAATAAACGATTAAACTTCATGAAAATGGATGTAGACCAGTTCTAAACACTATATAATAATAGCAGGTCATTTTTTAGGAGGGTTTACATCATGGCAATACTTGTTACAGGCGGCGCCGGATACATCGGAAGTCACACATGTGTGGAGTTATTGAACAGCGGATATGAGATTGTCGTACTTGATAATCTGTCCAACAGCTCAGCTGAGGCGCTGAATCGCGTCAAGGAGATTACGGGAAAAGAGTTAACGTTCTATGAAGCGGATCTATTGGATCGGGAAGCGGTAGATTCGGTTTTTGCGGAAAATGAAATTGAAGCTGTGATTCATTTTGCGGGATTAAAAGCAGTCGGTGAATCTGTTGCGATTCCGCTCAAATATTATCATAACAACCTCACGGGAACGTTTATTTTATGTGAGGTCATGGAGAAATACGGCGTCAAGAAAATCGTGTTCAGTTCATCTGCGACAGTATACGGCGTTCCGGAAACATCACCGATTACGGAGGACTTTCCATTAGGCGCGACAAATCCTTATGGACAGACGAAGCTCATGCTTGAACAAATATTGCGTGACTTGCATACGGCCGACAATGAGTGGAGCGTTGCCCTGCTGCGCTACTTTAATCCGTTCGGCGCACATCCAAGCGGACGAATCGGTGAAGATCCGAATGGCATCCCAAATAACCTCATGCCATATGTGGCGCAGGTAGCCGTCGGCAAGCTGGAGCAATTAAGCGTATTCGGCAATGACTATCCGACAAAAGACGGGACAGGCGTGCGCGATTATATTCACGTCGTCGATCTCGCAGAAGGCCACGTCAAAGCGCTTGAAAAAGTATTGAACTCCACTGGAGCAGACGCATACAACCTCGGAACAGGCACAGGCTACAGTGTGCTTGAAATGGTCAAAGCCTTTGAAAAAGTGTCAGGGAAAGAGGTTCCATACCGTTTTGCGGACCGCCGTCCTGGAGACATCGCCACCTGCTTCGCAGATCCTGCAAAAGCCAAGCAAGAACTGGGCTGGGAAGCAAAAAGAGGCCTTGAGGAAATGTGTGCCGATTCTTGGAGATGGCAGTCTTCTAATGTGAATGGGTATAAGAATCAGGAATAAGAATGGAGGCCTTCTCAACAGAGAAGGCCTTTTTCCTAAAAAAGGGTGCCTTCGCAGGCACCCTTTTCAGCTACTATTTGATTTTTACAATAACATCATTACTGAATTTAAGTTTCCAAGTTCCTTTAGAGTAAGCATCCTTGTCCACTTCGAATACTTCAACATTGGTTACTTTAATATTTGGATTTAGATCACTTAAAATTTTTGAATCATCGATTTTTGTTTCTGCCGCATAGTTAGAAGATGCATCTATGTCAGCATCATATGATGTATCAGTGGAATCTACAAGTTTAACAGTAGGAATTGAAAAAGAGCTTATAGGCTTTTTAGACACGTTTTTTACTGTGTATTGTACAGCAACTAAAATACCGCCGTCAGACGCCTTTTTGTTTAGGAACTCGTTACCAACTGAATCTCGTTTTTCTACCTTCGTAACTGTCACTTCAGTTTTCTCAGTCTTAACAGTATCACCGATATTGTATGTTTTTTCAGTTTCTGCTTTGCTGTTGCTTGATGTTTTGGAAGTGGCTTCTGAACCGCCTCCGCCGCCAATGTTAGCAATAATAATGATGACAACAACTGCGAGAATAAACGTAATAATTTTATGTCTCATAAAAAAGTTACGCTGATCCTTACCACAGTTAGGACATTTTTTTACACCTTTTGCAATTTCTTGACCGCAAGCTTTACAAGGGACTAGTTTTCCTGCCATTATATTTCCTCCTATGTCATTAAATACACAAAACATATGTACTATAATGCCTATATTATTTCACTTAGTCAATACAAAATTATGAATTTATTATATTATTTAGCATTCATAGTTATATTTTCTTGTGAAAATACATGCTTATTTTCTTATCGTCTATATCGCACATATGTTAATAGCTAATTTGTATTTTCTTGAATTTTCACTTGCAACTAAATCTCCGCAAATACCCCTTGAACCAATTTGCTCAGTCCCTTATAATGCTAATATTGGAAAGTGAAAAAGATATGCTAAAACATTGGTTTTCTAGGGTTCCGCAATGCATATTGGCATTGGCCTGTGACCGAGAGAAAACACATAACAGCCTGGCTGTTATGACACGGTGGGATAAAAGCCCAGGAGTTTCTGCTCTTTTGCGAGAGCGTACTCCTGGGTTTTTTTGTTGATACGATCTGAAGGAGGAGTGTTTTGTGATGAAAAAGAAAATGCTTGATGTGTTGATGCTTGTGATTGGCGCTTTTTTCTTCGCGCTTGCTGTGAATTTATTCGCGATTCCCAATGACCTTGGGGAAGGCGGCGTTACGGGGATTACGCTGATTTTGTACTATGTGTTTCAATGGTCTCCCGGTGTGACAAACTTTATATTAAACGCTTTTCTGCTATTGATCGGATATAAATTTCTCGACGGGAAAACTACGGTTTATACGATTATCGCCGTGGCAGCAAACTCGCTTTTTCTGCATTTGACTCACGGGTGGAGCACACCGTCAGATGAGCTGATCATTAACACGATTTTCGCAGGAGTGTTTGCGGGTGTCGGGATCGGCATGATCATTCGGGTCGGCGGCACAACAGCCGGTTCCGCCATTCTGGCCAGAATCGCCAATAAATATTTAGATTGGAATATCAGTTACGCGCTGCTCTTTTTTGATTTAATTGTCGTCTTCAGCTCTTATTTTATTATTGGTGCGGAAAACATGATGTTTACGATTGTGATGCTGTATATCGGAACGAAAGTGATGGACTTTATTATTGAAGGCCTGAATACAAAAAAAGCGATTACTGTCATTTCAGAAAATAAAGGTGAAATTGCCGAGCAGGTCAATACGCTGATGGACCGGGGCGTCACCATTTTATCAGGTAAGGGAAACTATACCGGCCAGTCAAAAGAGATTTTGTACATCGTCATTAACAAACAGGAGCTTTCTATGCTGAAGAAAATCATCAGAAGCTGTGATAAAAAAGCGTTTGTGATTGTCCATGACGTGCGCGATGTGTTTGGTGAAGGGTTTGTGGATATTTCAAAATAAGGAGGTCCCTCTGCGCATCTGCAGAGGGATTTATTTGTTTAGAACGGATATGTGCGGTATTGTTTCTGCATTCGTCTCAGTTCATGCATATCCTCTATTGTCGTTGAAGCAAGGCTGTAAACGAAAGAGGGCCGTCTTATGTGAAAAAGAAGCTGGAGAACATGTGTATTTCGCCTTATACTGAAAATACATATCCTTACATAGGAGAGGAGACCATATGAAGTCGCTGCTGGCTATTTATCCCGGTTCGATTGTGTCTGACAAGCTTTGTACAAAGGAAGACTGTCTATGTTTTTTTGATGAAAACAGTCAGAAATATATCTCGATCCCAAAAACGGAGATCAGCCAAAAGGAGACGTTGCTGCTCCAGTCATTTTTAACGCTAGCGGAAGAGACGGATCACATGTCTCTCAAATCGCCGGAAGAAAACAAGTGGTTTGCGTTTCTATTCTCGAAAGGAGAAGTGCCGCCGAATATCAAGAAGAGGACAAGGTTCATTCATTTTCATTTGATTGGCAAAACAGAACGGGCGTCATTTGCGGAAGCGATGCGCCACTTTTGGCCGGTGTCTTTTGTGATCGTTTGGATGCATGAGGACAGAGGCGTGATTGTCGAGCAGGAAAGTGAAGCGGCGGCCGGGAAAGACGAACTGGAATCGCTCGCCAGGGTTCTTGAAAGTGATTTCTACTTCAGTGTCCGTTTTTACGCCGGAAGGTTTTATGAAACAGATGAGCGCTTACGAAAGCATTATGCCCGTGAACAAACGTATTTTCTATTTGCTGAAAAGCGGCTGCCGCAGGTTCAGCGTGTGACGTTTGATATCATGTTCCCTTTTTTATTATTGGAAGAAGAAAAGGGACGGCTGAAATCACTGCTTTGTGAAGAAGCCGAGCTATTATTTGTAAATGACCCTGAGCTGAGAAACACGATCAAGCTGTTTATTGAAAACAACTCAAACGTGACATTAACAGCGAAAAAACTGCATCTGCACCGCAACAGCCTGCAGTACCGAATTGATAAATTTATCGAGCGGTCAGGAATAGACATTAAAACGTATACAGGCGCTCTGCTTGCGTATTTTATCTGCCTGCAAAGCGAAGGTTCAGAATAAACTGGAAATATGCACGAAAACGGCCGTGTGATTTTATGAATGCTGCCCATTTCAGTGTTGGATAAATGCTGATACACTTGACTTAAGAAAGCGTTTACAATACTAAAGGAGGATGTTAGATGGCTGAATTGCGGATGGAGCACATTTATAAATATTATGATCAGAAGGAAGCGGCGGTAGACGACTTTAATCTTCACATAGCGGATAAGGAATTTATCGTATTTGTCGGCCCGTCCGGCTGCGGTAAATCAACAACACTGCGGATGGTCGCAGGACTTGAGGAAATTTCGAAGGGTGATTTTTATATTGAAGGAAAACGGGTAAATGATGTGGCGCCAAAGGACAGGGATATCGCGATGGTGTTCCAAAACTACGCGCTCTATCCGCATATGACGGTATACGATAATATCGCCTTCGGGCTGAAGCTCCGCAAAATGCCAAAGCCTGAAATTAAAAAAAGAGTGGAGGAAGCCGCTAAAATTCTCGGGCTGGAAGAATATTTGCACCGCAAGCCAAAAGCGCTCTCAGGCGGGCAGAGACAGCGGGTTGCGCTGGGAAGGGCGATCGTGCGGGATGCAAAGGTATTCCTGATGGATGAGCCTTTGTCGAATCTGGATGCAAAGCTTCGGGTGCAAATGAGAGCCGAAATCATTAAACTCCACCAGAGACTGCAGACCACCACGATTTATGTCACGCATGATCAGACAGAAGCACTGACGATGGCGACTCGAATTGTGGTTATGAAGGACGGCAAAATTCAGCAGATCGGGACGCCGAAGGATGTTTACGAATTCCCTGAAAATGTATTCGTGGGCGGTTTTATCGGATCACCAGCCATGAACTTTTTCAAAGGAAAGCTGTCTGACGGCACAATCAAAATCGGTTCCTCCGTGTTGAGCGTGCCGGAGGGGAAAATGAAGGTGCTTCGTGAAAAGGGCTACATTGGCAAAGAAGTCATTTTCGGCATCCGCCCTGAGGATATTCATGATGAACTGATTGTCGTGGAATCGTATAAGAGCTCTTCAATTAAAGCGAAAATCAATGTCGCGGAGCTTCTGGGATCTGAGATTATGATTTATTCGCAAATTGATAACCAAGACTTTATTGCGAGGATCGATGCCCGTCTCGATATTCAGTCAGGTGATGAGCTGACAGTTGCGTTTGATATGAATAAAGGCCATTTCTTTGATAGTGAAACAGAAATCAGAATTCGTTAAGCTGGAGAACCGGACATGGAGAGATGTCCGGTTTTTTGCATGCCCTCTCTCTTTCAAGGTTTACAGCAAAAACCGCGGCGGGTAGTGGTTTGTAGAAAGGAGAGATCGAGATGTGGAATGCGGCGATGTGGGGCGGTATTTCCGGCTCTGCTGTTTTGCTGGGCGCGCTGGTGTCGATGTTTCTTCCGATTCGCAAGCGTATCATCGGTTATATCATGGCTTTTGGCACAGGGGTATTAATCGGTGCTGCCGCCTATGAACTTCTTGAGGACGCGGTGAAGGATGGCGGAATGGTCTCGACAGGCGCCGGATTTATAGCAGGAGCTGTCGTGTTTACCCTTTTTGACTACGCGGTTTCGAAAAGAGGCGCGTCACAAAGAAAAAGGTCGGGACAAGCAGCTGCAGGCAGCGGGGGGATCGCAATTTTTATCGGCACCATCATGGATGCTGTCCCCGAGTCTATTATGATTGGAGCCAGTCTTCTTGAGGAACAATCCGTCAGTTTCCTTTTGGTGGTCGCGATTTTTATCAGCAATATACCTGAAGGGCTGTCCAGCACGGCCGGCATGAAGAACAGCGGATATTCAAAGGCGAAAATCTTGCTGCTTTGGGCGGCGGTACTGATGATTTCTATTTTTGCCTCATGGTCAGGATATTACTTCCTCGATGATGCTCCTGAGGAGATGATGTCGGCAATCGCCGCTTTTGCGGGCGGAGGAATCATCGCAATGATTGCATCCACGATGATGCCCGAGGCATATGAAGACAGCGGTCCGATGACAGGGTTAATGGCTGCTCTTGGTCTTTTAACGTCTTTGATTTTGAATCAGTTTTCTTAATCTGCACCGGACATGGCTACATGTCTGGTTTTTTCACTTGAAAATCCCGCAAATCAACCGATGAAAAGGAGGAAGAAATAGACAGAAAGCAGGAAAACGATGAAACGATTTATCTTAAGCATCTTTCTTTTGGGCAGCTGTTTGTCTCTTGCCGCTTGCGCTGAAAAAGAGGCGAACGCAGAGCAGCAGATGCCAAAAGCGGAACAAAAGAAACCGGAAGAAAAGACAGTACATGTGCAGAAAAAAGAAGATGATACATCCGCATGGATCAAAACAGAGAAACCGGCAAAGCTGCCGATTTTGATGTACCACAGCATCTCTTCGGGCAACAGCCTCCGTGTGCCAAAGAAAGAATTTGAGGCACATATGAAATGGCTGCACGATAACGGCTACCAGACATTAACCCCAAAAGAGGCGTATCTCATGCTGACTCAGGACAAGAAGCCGAGTGAGAAATGTGTGCTGATCACGTTTGATGACGGATACACCGATAATTACAAAGACGCGTATCCGGTATTAAAGAAGTACGGCATGAAGGCGACGATTTTTATGATCGGCAAATCAATTGGACATAAACATCATCTGACAGAGGATCAAATGAAAGAAATGGCGCAGCATGGCATATCGATTGAAAGCCATACGATTGACCACCTTGAGCTGAACGGTTTAACACCAGAACAGCAATATAGCGAAATGGCAGATTCAAAAAAACTGTTTGATAGGATGTTCAATCAGCAAACGGCCATCATCAGCTATCCGGTTGGGCGCTACAACGAAGATACGCTGAAGGCCGCTGAAGAAACCGGTTATCAAATGGGAGTGACGACTGAACCTGGTGCAGCCTCCAGAGATCAGGGGATGTACGCCCTCCATCGCGTACGTGTATCCCCGGGAATGTCAGGGGCGTCCTTTGGGGCGTACATTGAGTCGATGAAATAAAAATGGCGGCGATTAATCGCCGCCGCCCCCTCCGCCGTCACAGCCGGAATCCCCGAAGCCTCCGTCACTGCCGCATCCATCATGGCGGGAATCACCATCGGAAAATCCGAAAAAACCGCTGTCCGCCCGCTGGCGTCCTTTGGTTTCTGAATCAGATGATCGAGCCGATTGATAAATGACGATCATTCCGAAGATCAAAGCGATAAGAATCACAATCATATGGCTCCCCCCTTAAACAATGATTTTTCATACGTTTTAAAATCTGAAAAGTTTCACTTGAGGGAGACAGATTCTTTCAGCCGATCTCTCAGCCAGCGCTTGACCATGCCGTTTCCTTTGTTCGAAAGCAATGCGCTGACACGCCAATACATAGGCGGATGAGGAGAAAACTGAAAGTCTATGATTCTGAAAAGCCAGCTGTTATCCCGGATGAGAGAGTTCACCTTAACTTCATCTTCATCTATATCAGAGCTGTAGGTGTTTTGTTTTTGCAGAGCTTCATCCTGACGAACCGCCAGGATCTTTAAGGATTCAGCCATCTGCCTGTATCCGCCCTCCAGCAGTGAAGCGCCAAGGTGATCGGCGCGCACCTCCATCCATTGGGAACAAAATGACTGATAAAGCTGGAATAGAATGATGATTCCCATGATTAGCGCCCAAAGTGCGATTTTGTAAGCGCCGGGATGGGCGATGTAATGCTCAAGTAAAAGAATGATCCCGATGACTGCCCCAAGATAGAGAAAGCGCAACAGCTGCATGGACAGCACATCACGTTTTTTAATATGAACAGCTTCATGGGCAAGAATACCCTCAATGACATGCGGCGGAAGGGTTAATGTAGCGCTTGTCAGAATCACCATTGATCTTCCTACATTCATTCCGACTGCCATGCCGTTATATTCATCACTATCCGTTTCATATATCTCCACATGCGAAATGCCTGCTTTTCTAAACATCTTATCTGCCGCTGCCTGAACGTCTGAATTCAGACAAGGCCTGGCATCCATTGCTGTCCGCAGCACCCGGTCAGATAGATACATATTCAAAGCCCAGTACAACATCACGGCACCAGCCATGATCCAAGGTGAAGCGTGTAAGGCATATAAAGCGAGCACCAATATGGCGTAAGCAGATATCCCTTTTACGCTTGCGGCAAAATAAAGTTTACCTAAAAGCCGTTTCACATTTTTCCGATGATAAAGCGGCAGGACAGCAATAACCGTTTCCTCTTTGTTTTCTGATTCTAGAAATTCCCCGAGGATCACTTTCCATTTTTTAGGTTCCTTCACGGTCAGATACAGTGTTTCGCCGGGAAGAGAGAGCCTTATGACTTGCTGAAAGCTTGTCGTCATATCGAGCCGGGATGAATACATTGTCAAAAGCGGATGAAGTTTTAATAAATCTGCCGTCGATTCAAGCCGGATGTCTTTCAGGTCTGAAAGCGGGTAGGTGCGGGTTTCATATCGTGAGCTGATATGCCATGTTTCTAAAGATGAAGAATAAAAGACTTTTACACTTAGAAAATTTAATATGCGTTTTACCAGTGCCGCGCCGCCCGAGATGAAACCGAACAGGATCACATATTTTAGAACGCTGGTGTCAGGCCCGTAAATGAAGAAAACAATAGCGCCCGCAAACACAATGACAGTCAGGGCAATATCCGAGAGGAGGCGTGTGTGGTCTCTTGCAAGCTCAACTTCCTGCCAATCGCCTGATGGCTTTTCAACACGGCTGGGGACAGTCAGATCCAATGCGGTCCAGTAGCTGGTGAACATCAATGCCAGAGAGACGATGCCATCTATGAAAGGCTGTTGAGAGAAGATAAAGCTAGCAGCACCGACCCAAAGAACAATATCAATCCAGAGTTCTAATGCCGGAAGAAGCTTTGCTGCAAGGGCTGATATCAGCTGAATGCCCAGCCCGAGAATGATAAAGAAAAAAAGACTGGTTCCCATAGGCATGCTAGAGTCCTTTCTATCATAATCTTTCCAACTACTACTATAGCATGCGGCGGGAATTTGTAAAAACACGGAAATGCAAAAAAGCAAGCTCTTTCGTCATCCGAAGAACTTGCTTTCAGCCTATCAATAAAACTGGTGTAACAGCAATAACGTGAGGGACACTGTGATGGCCCCTCCAATTCTAGTGGACACCTGGGCAAAAGGCATCAGCTCAAGCCTTTCTGCGGCGCTTAATATCGCGACGTCACCGGTGCCTCCTTGCCCTGAATGGCACGCATTAATAATGGCTGTTTCGATCGGGTACATGTTCAGCCATTTTCCCGTGAAAAAGCCGACCGTCATCATTGTCACAACGACAGACAGAATCGTAATAATATTACTGAGATTAAAGGCGGCCACAAGCTTGTCCCATGGCGTCATGGACACGCCGATTGCAAAGAGCAGCGGATAGGTGACTGCCGTTGAAAAGAAGCGGGACACGCCAAACGCGCCGTTTTCAATTGAGGCAGGGACCAGTCTGAACAGCTTGATCAAAACAGCTAACAGCAGCATGGCAACAGGAGCAGGAAAACCGAAAAAGTCGTGGGCGAGCATACCGACCAAATATAAGGAGACGGCAAGGATTCCCCCGGACGCAAACAGAGAAAGGTTGAACATGTGCTGGCCGTTTTGCGATTCCTCCAGCGCAGGTGAATCTTCTGAACGGTCAACTTTACCGTTGCCGGTCCATTCCGGTTTTTTCTTGCCGATTCTGTTGAGCAGGCCCGCTAGAATGATTGCACATAGACTGCCGAGCATGATCGATGGAAGAACAAGTGCAAACGCTTCCCCTTGAGACATCGGCATGATATCCGAATAACCGATGGACAGAGGGATGGCGCCTTCTCCGACGCCGCCAGCCATAATAGGAATCACGACGTACAGAAGGGTATGCTGAAATCCGAGGCCGAGCAATGTACCGACAGCCAGTCCCACAATGGCGGCCGCGACAGAACCGGCGATAAGCGGTATAAAAATTTTCATAAATGCTTTTACAAGTGTTTCTCTTTTCATGCCGAGGATGCTTCCGACAACAATTCCGGCAATAAACAAATAAAGAAAGTTTGAGTTTTCTGTAAATTCTGTGGTGGATTTGACAATATCATTTGGCAGCAGGTGATAGTAGACGACAGCAGATGGAATAAAAGTAGCAAGGATGGCCGGACCGCCGATAGAGCGCACAATCGGTATCGATTTTCCGATTTGGGCAAAGGTAAATCCGAAAAACGCCATGACGGCAATGGATGTCAAGATGTCGCTTTTTACATCGTGATGCAATACAAAAATAGTAATTAATATAAACAGCAGGGCATAAACAGGAAGCGGTATAATGCCTACTTTTATATTCATAGCCTTCGCAAACCAATTCTCTTTTCGAACCCCTTCGTGAATTGTATCCGTTTGCATTTGCAATTGAGTTTGAAGCTCTCCCATTAAAAAACCTCCCCCTAATCTTGTTGCCAGTGAAATTGTTCACTATGTTAAGTATACTAAAAAATTGAAATTATTAATATATTAAAAATTTACTATTCAAACTTTTCTTTTTTATGATTCAGATGAAAAGAGACGTTCTGACTAAATTCCGGATGTGCCGGAGTGCCGAGAACCCAGTGCTGATGCCGGTCAAGCATTTTATTCGCAAGGAGCGAAGTGTTGATGTACGATAATAAAGGGTCATTTATCCTAGCGACCGTCATAAATCAGCAACAAAATAGACAATAATCCGTCACATAGCGCAGGACTTTTTAGGTATATTGGGCTTTATTTTTGAAACAGATCGTTGTAAAGTACTTAATATGAACCATTCAGGGATCGTGCCATTCGTCAGTCTGGCAATCTTGAATCATATTGGACGACTTTTTGACGTATTTGTGAAATGTTGAGCATTATTTTTTTCGTCTATTTTGTGAAATGCTGATCAAAGTTTTGGTTCTGCTTGTGAAGTAGTGAACAATATAACATTTTCAATCGGAAATGGAGGATAAAGCATGAGTGAATTAGTATTAGCCCGCATTCAATTTGCATCAACAACGTTGTTTCATTTCTTGTTTGTGCCAATGTCAATCGGGCTTGTGTTTATGGTTGCATTGATGGAGACTCTTTATCTTGTGAAGAAAAATGAGCTGTACCTCAAAATGGCGAAGTTTTGGGGACACTTGTTCTTAATAAATTTCGCAGTCGGTGTTGTTACGGGGATTTTGCAAGAATTCCAGTTTGGACTGAACTGGTCTGATTATTCCCGTTTTGTCGGAGATGTATTTGGCGCGCCGCTTGCGATTGAAGCATTATTGGCGTTTTTCATGGAATCGATTTTTATCGGATTGTGGATTTTCGGCTGGGACCGCCTGCCTAAAAAAATTCACGCGCTCTGCATTTGGCTCGTATCATTCGGAACGATTATGTCGTCCTTCTGGATTTTAACAGCGAACTCCTTTATGCAGGAGCCGGTCGGCTTTACGATCAAAAACGGACGCGCGGAAATGAATGACTTTGGCGCGCTGTTGGCAAATCCGCAGCTATGGGTTGAATTCCCGCACGTCATTTTCGGTGCGCTTGCCACCGGGGCCTTCTTTATCGCGGGTGTCAGTGCTTTTAAACTATTAAAGAAAAAAGAAGTGCCATTCTTTAAACAATCTTTCAAACTCGCAATGATTGTGGGTCTTTGTGCAGGCCTTGGCGTTGGCCTGAGCGGCCACATGCAGGCTGAACACTTGATGGAATCACAGCCAATGAAAATGGCTGCCAGTGAAGGGCTTTGGGAAGACAGCGGCGACCCTGCTGCTTGGACGGCTTTTGCCACAATTGATACGAAAAATGAAAAGAGCTCAAATGAAATCAAAGTTCCATACGCATTGAGCTACCTGGCTTACCAAAAATTCAGCGGCAGTGTCAAGGGAATGAAAACACTTCAGGCAGAGTACGAAAAAGTGTATGGAAAAGGCGACTATATTCCGCCTGTCAAAACGACATTCTGGAGCTTCCGTATTATGGTTGGAGCAGGTGTTGTCATGATTCTTGCTGCGTTAGGCGGCCTTTGGCTGAACCGCCGCAAAAAGCTGGAAAACAGCAAATGGTATTTGCGCATCATGATCGCATTGATTTCCTTCCCGTTTATTGCGAACTCCGCGGGCTGGATAATGACAGAAATCGGGCGTCAGCCTTGGACGGTCATGGGTTTGATGACAACGGCTCAATCCGTGTCGCCTAACGTAACGGCGGGCTCCCTGTTATTCTCAATCATCGCATTCGGTGTGATGTATATGATTTTGGGCGCATTGCTCGTCTTCTTGTTCATCCGTGAAATTAAAAAAGGCGCGGAGCATGATGATCATCATGATGTTCCTGTTTCAACAGATCCTTTTAGTCAGGAGGTATACCATGGCATCTCTTCATGATCTTTGGTTTATACTCGTTGCTGTATTGTTTATCGGTTTCTTCTTTTTGGAAGGCTTTGATTTCGGGGTCGGCATGGCGACCCGTTTTCTTGGCCATAATGAATTAGAGCGCAGAGTGCTGATCAACACGATCGGGCCGTTCTGGGACGCGAATGAAGTATGGCTTTTGACTGGTGCGGGTGCTATCTTCGCGGCGTTTCCAAACTGGTATGCAACGATGCTGAGCGGTTATTACATTCCGTTTGTCATTGTGCTGCTTGCGTTAATGGGCCGCGGGGTCGCGTTTGAATTCCGCGGCAAGGTTGATCATTTAAAATGGGTAAAGGTTTGGGACTGGGTGGTTTTCTTCGGCAGTCTGATTCCTCCGTTTGTGCTTGGTGTGTTATTTACGACATTATTCCGCGGTATGCCGATTGATGCCGATATGAACATTCACGCGCATTTCTCTGATTATATAAATGTATATTCTGTACTTGGCGGCGTGACCGTAACACTTCTCTGCTTCCTGCATGGATTAATGTTCATCACGCTGCGTACGATTGGTGATTTGCAGCAGCGCGCCCGACAAATGGCGCAAAAGATAATGGGTATTGTTTTTGTGGCAGTGCTTGCTTTCGCGGCTCTTTCTGCTTATGAGACAGACATGTTTACACGCCGCGGCGAGATTACAATACCGCTTGTTGTTTTGATTGTCATCTGCTTTATGCTTGCAGCTTTATTCATCCGTAAGAGTAAAGACGGCTGGACATTTGCGATGACAGGCGCGGGACTTGCTCTGACCATAGGAATGATTTTCATTTCGTTATTCCCTCGGGTGATGGTCAGCTCGATTCAAAGCGCGTTCGATTTAACAGTAGCTAACGCTTCTTCCGGTGATTATTCGCTTAAAGTCATGTCAATTGCAGCATTAACGCTATTGCCGTTTGTCATCGGCAGTCAGATCTGGAGCTATTATGTCTTCCGGAAGCGCGTCAGTCATAAGGAGCCTATGACTTATTAATGGGAAAAGACCTGTTTCGATATAAAGGAATGAAGCGGATTCTCACCGTGATTACTTGCTTAACGCTGATTCAGACAGCCGCTATTATCATGCAGGCAGAGTGGCTGAGTGAAGCTGTAACCGGACTGTTCAACGGGAAGAGCATTGCCTCCCTGTTTCCGGTGATCGGCTTTTTCCTCATCGCTTTTGTCGCGCGGCACGGGGTGACAGTGGCGCGTCAGAAACTCGTCTATCATTATGCCGCCCAGACGGGAGCTGATTTGAGAAAAAGCTTTCTCGATCAGCTGTTCCGTTTAGGCCCCCGCTTTGCAAAGAAAGAGGGGACGGGACAAATGGTGACGCTGGCGATGGAAGGCATCAGCCAGTTCCGCCGCTATCTTGAACTGTTTTTGCCGAAAATGGTCAGCATGGCGATTGTGCCTGCTGCGGTTGTCATCTACGTGTTTTTTCAGGATCGGACGTCGGCGATTATTTTAATCGCGGCCCTGCCGATTCTGATTATATTTATGATTCTTCTTGGCCTTGTCGCACAGCGAAAAGCGGATCGCCAGTGGAAATCATATCAGACATTGTCCAACCATTTCGTTGATTCTCTTCGCGGATTGGAGACATTGCGTTTTTTAGGATTGAGCAAATCGCATAGCAAAAACATTTTCCACGTCAGTGAGCGGTATCGCAAAGCGACAATGAGTACACTGCGGGTGGCGTTTTTATCTTCATTTGCTCTCGACTTTTTCACGATGCTGTCTGTGGCGACAGTTGCTGTGTTTTTGGGACTGCGTTTGATTGACGGCGATATTTTGCTTGGCCCTGCATTAACGGCGCTTATCCTGGCACCTGAGTATTTTCTGCCGGTGCGGGAAGTGGGGAACGATTATCACGCAACGCTAAACGGGCAGGAGGCAGGCAAAACCATTCAAGAAATTTTGTCGCAGCCTGGCTTTAAAGAAGAGGCGCCGCTTCAGCTTGGGATGTGGTCCGATCAAGATGAACTGAAGCTGTCAGGCGTGTCAGTCGGCCGATCGGTGTCTGATATTGATCTGTCATTCAAAGGCAAGAAAAAAATCGGCATTATCGGTGCAAGCGGTGCCGGAAAATCAACATTAATTGATATCCTCGGCGGGTTTTTGGAGCCGGATAGCGGCACGATAGAAGTCAACGGTTCAAAACGGTCCCACTTGCAGGACGGGAACTGGCAGAAAAACCTTCTCTATATTCCGCAGCATCCTTATATTTTTGATGATACGCTGGCGAACAATATCCGCTTTTATCACCCAAGCGCTTCTGCTGAAGATACAGCCCGCGCTGCTGCCTCAGCGGGATTGACGGAGTTTGTAAACACCCTTCATGAAGGGTTGGAGGGACGGATCGGAGAAGGCGGCCGGACGCTCAGCGGCGGTCAGGCTCAGCGTGTCGCGCTGGCCCGCGCCTTTTTGGGAAACCGGCCGATTCTGCTGCTGGATGAGCCGACCGCCCATCTGGATATCGAAACAGAATATGAAATAAAAGAAACGATGCTGGATTTATTTGATGATAAGCTTGTCTTTCTCGCGACACACCGCCTCCATTGGATGCTTGATATGGATGAAATGATCGTGCTGGACGGAGGCAGGGTTGCAGAAATCGGGACTCATGATGAATTGCTGGCGAAAAACGGTGTGTACACCAAACTCGTGAAGGCACAACTGGGGGAAAGAGCATGAAGAAAGAAGAATGGATTCTGCCGTATATCAAGCAAAATGCCCGTCTGTTTGTTCTTGTTGTCTTTTTGGGCGCGGTGACGATTTTTTCCGCTGCTTTTCTCATGTTTACGTCAGGGTTTTTAATTTCAAAAGCGGCGACAAGACCGGAGAACATCCTGCTCATTTATGTCCCGATTGTCGCCGTTCGAACCTTTGGGATTGCCCGGTCTGTGTCACGCTATGTGGAGCGCCTGATCGGCCATCACATCATTTTGAAAATCGTGTCCGACATGCGTGTCCGCCTTTACAACATGCTTGAGCCGGGCGCTTTGATGCTGCGATCCCGTTTTCGCACGGGAGATATGCTCGGCATTTTATCTGAGGACATTGAGCATTTGCAGGATGCCTTCTTGAAAACCATTTTCCCTGCCATCTCAGCCTTGCTTTTGTATGCTGTTTCAGTGATTGCGCTTGGTTTCTTCTCCTGGCCGTTTGCCATTTTGCTGGCGGTGTATCTGTTTGTTCTGGTTGTGCTATTTCCGGTCGTGTCTTTGCTTGTGACGCGGGCGAAGAATGCCAAGCTGAAAAGCGGGCGGAATGTGCTGTACAGCCGTCTCACAGATGCCGTGATGGGTGTCAGCGACTGGATGTTCAGCGGACGCCGGCATGCTTTTATTGATTCCTATGAAAAAGAAGAAAATACGTGGTTTGAGCTGGAACGAAAAAAACATCGTTTTACTAGATGGCGGGATTTCGCCGCGCAATGCCTTGTCGCCGGCCTCATTTTGCTGATGCTGTTTTGGACGGCGGGGCAGCATGCAAATGGCGAACTCGCCAGAACAATGATTGCAGCCTTTGTGCTTGTTGTGTTTCCGCTGACAGAAGCTTTTCTGCCGCTTTCTGATGCCTTGGGCGAAGTGCCGGGTTATCAGGATTCTATCAAAAGAATGAACAAGGTGGCTCCTCAGCCTGAGTCTTCACAAACAGAGTCTGCGGCTGATAGGCTTGATCTCAAAGATGTCACCTTGGCGTTTCGAGATGTGACGTTTTCTTATGACAACACCAGCCAAGTATTGAACCATTTTTCCTTTACGCTGCGCCAAGGAGAAAAAATGGCACTGCTCGGCCGGAGCGGATCAGGAAAATCAACGTCACTTGCATTAATTGAGGGCGCCTTGAAACCTGACTCAGGCTCGGTAACGTTAAACGGAGTGGAAACGGCGTTTTTAAAGGACCAGATTGCTGATGCGGTGGCTGTGTTAAATCAAAAGCCTCACTTGTTTGATACAAGCATTTTGAATAACATCAGGCTGGGAAACGGAAAGGCGAGCGACGAGGATGTGCGCCGCGCCGCAAAGCAGGTGAAACTGCATGATTACATTGAGTCGCTGCCTGACGGGTATCATACTTCAGTTCAGGAAACCGGAATCCGTTTTTCAGGAGGAGAGCGGCAGCGGATCGCGCTCGCCCGGATTTTGCTGCAGGATACGCCGATCATTATACTTGATGAGCCTACAGTAGGCTTAGACCCTATCACGGAACGCGAACTGATGGAAACCGTGTTTGAGGTGCTGAAAGGTAAAACGATTCTTTGGATTACGCATCACTTGGCGGGTGTGGAAGCAGCCGATAAAATCGTCTTTCTGGAAAACGGAAAAACAGAAATGGAAGGAACGCACGAGGAACTGCTGGCGACGAACGAACGATATCGCCGTCTTTATCACCTCGACGTTCCTGTAAAATAGAAGACAGCCTTTGGGGCTGTCTTTTTTGTTTGAAAAGGAAGAAGTGCAGGAAAAATAAGAAGAGATAATAAGAGGAGGTATGGATATGAATGTTCCGATTTGGACGGAAGAGCATGTGAGGGCTGCGCTCCCTGAAAGAGATGCAGCGAGCCATAAAGGCACGTACGGTACGGCTTTGCTGCTGGCGGGAAGCGATGACATGCCGGGCGCTGCGCTTTTGGCCGGGCTTGGTGCCATGCGGAGCGGTCTCGGCAAGCTTGTCATCGGCACGTCTGAAAGCGTGATCCCGCTGATCGTTCCGGTTCTGCCGGAGGCCACGTATTGGCGTGACGGCTGGGAAAAAGCGGCGGGCTCTCGGCTTGAAGAGACGTACCGGGCAATTGCGATCGGTTCGGGGCTTCCACAAACAGAGAGAGTGCAGCAGGCCGTTGATCATGTACTTGAGAAGGACTGCCCTGTTATTTTGGATGCCGGAGCGCTGACAAAGCGCACGTATCCGAAACGAGAGGCACCCGTCATCCTCACGCCGCACCCAGGTGAGTTTTCCCGAATGACAGGGGTTCCGGTGAAAGACTTACAAAACAAAAGAGCGGAATATGCCAAGGAGTGGGCGGTTCAGCTGCAAACTGTGATCGTGTTAAAAGGAAATCAAACCATCATCGCGTTTCCCGATGGCGACTGCTGGAGCAATCCGACCGGAAACGGGGCACTCGCCAAAGGAGGAACCGGCGACACGCTGACGGGAATGATATTGGGCATGCTTTGCTGCCACAAAGACCCGAAACATGCCGTATTAAATGCCGTATACTTGCACGGTGCATGCGCCGAGCTTTGGACTGACGAACACTCTGCTCATACGCTGCTCGCCCACGAGCTCTCTGACATGTTGCCTCGTGTGTGGAAACGATTTGAATGAAAAAAGCTGTCTTCATAGGGAAGACAGCTTTTCTTGATAGCCCGCTCGTTTTTTCAGGCGCGGTTTCATGAGTACATAATATAGAACAGAAGGCACGGCTAAGCCGATAATCCATGCGATATCCCCGCCGCCAAACATTTTTGCCAATGGCCCGATGTAAAAGGATGTATTGATAAACGGAATTTCTAACAAGATGGATAGAATGAAAGCAATCGTTGTGATCCAATTGACTCTTCCATATGGCCCGTTGACATCAAACATCGCTTTGACCTCATAGTTCCCGTGGCGGACGAAGTAGTAATCCACTAAATTGATCGCCGTCCATGGAATTAAGAAATAACTGATAAAAAAGATGAAATTCAAAAACAGCTCCATAAAATTACTTTGCCCCAGAAGGCTTAGGACTGTTCCGACGATTGTGACGCCAAGGATCATGATGATTCTGATTTTCGGTGTGACTTTTAATTTCAGAAACGGCTCAAGCGTAGTCGTCGTGGACATAAAAGCTCCATACAAGTTAAAGACATTAATCGCCATCTGGCCAAATAAAACAATGATCAGCATAATGAACGAGAAGGGGCCGAACAATTGCACAATCTGGGTCCCTGAGTTTGTCGTAAAATCAGGAAGTGCTGTGGTCAGCAGCGCGCCGAGCAGCATCATCCAGATGGAGCTGACAGATGTTCCTGCGTAGCTGTACCAAAACGTTTTGGACGCCGGTGTTTTAATGGGCAGATATCTAGAATAATCGGCGACATAAGGCGCATAGGCAAGCTGCCAAGTCGCTACTGCGCTGACTGCCACCAAGAAAACGGGCAAGTCGACCGTTCCGGGCACCCAGCTGCCTGCCGGAATCGGTAATTGGAAAATGAGTATCGTTGCAGCGAAAAATACGGCAAAAGAGGTCCAAGAAAGGATTTTTTGCATTTTATGAATCAAATCATGACCGAAAATGGTGAGTAAAAAACATGCGGCGCTTAAGCCTATAATGCTCCATGATCCCGGGATGGGAACAAAGCTGCTTAAGGTCCCGGCCGCCAGAATCGTACTGCTTGCGAAGAAACCAAGGTAGATAAACATGACTAAGAAGAGGGGAAGAATCGCTCCGATTACGCCGAATTGGGCACGGCTTTGAATCATTTGCGGGATGCCGAGCTGAGGTCCTTGCGCGGAATGAGAAGCCATAAATATGGCACCAATTAAGGTTCCGCAAATAATAGCGGCAACACTCCAAAACAGATTAAGTCCCATTGCAACGGGAAGGGTACCGGTTACTAACGTGGTGATATGCATATTGGCCCCGAACCATACGGGAAATAAATCTTTCGCTTTACCATGTCTTTCTTCATTTGGAATATATTCAATCGTTCGCCTTTCTACTTTCAATGCATCGTCCTCCATATATAATGAAATTTTGATATAGACATAAAAACATAGCTTAACAGACTGTACTTTGCTTTACAAATTTTGATGCTCACAAAAACCAATGAGAAGCCAGTGAAGTCAATAGATCAAAAGAATTATAAAAAAAATTGAACGCTTTGGAATCCGGTGTCGTCTCATAAGGCAAGATAACATAAAAAGGGGGGATCGCGTGCATTGGATACAAATGAAGAACAGCAATTGATTCAGCAGGCGAAAGAGGGAAGCGACGAGGCGTTTACAGCTCTTTTTCAGCATTATTATTCTTTTCTATACAAATACTTGTTAAAGCTTTCCCTTCACCCTGACATCAGCGAGGATCTGGTTCAGGAAACCTTTCTGAAAGGGTACGTCCATCTGGGGAGTTTTCAAGGCCGATCCAAATTCTCCACTTGGCTGATCTCTATTGCGTCAAGACTCTACCTTGATCACCAGAAAAAGAGAAAGAGAGAATGGAAACGAAATCAGGCTGTTACAGAGGAAACGATACGCAAGATCAAATGGGACGTGTCAATGAAAGGCTCCGAGTGGAGCGAGACGCTTGATCTCTTTTCTCAGCTTGACCCGAAGCTGCGCACGCCCGTTTTATTAAGGCACTATTATGGCTATACCTATGCGGATATCGGGGTGATGCTGCATATCAAAGAAGGCACGGTAAAGTCCAGAGTCCATAAAGGGCTCCAGCAAATCAGAAAGGAGTGGACCGATGAATAAAGAAAAGCGATCTGTTCATTTAAAATCGGAATTGCAGAAAATTGACCAATGCGCCAACCCGAATATACCGAGTCAAAAAGAATTGCTTGATCAGCTGTCACAAATGAAAGCCGAACGAAGAAAAAGCGTGCTGAAAGAAGTTATCTTATTTGTGTTCTCTGCACTGATGGTGGTAAGCGCGGCGATTCTGGCATTTACTCAAGTTCCCGCTGCTTTTGTCGTGCTTCAGGTCTGTGCGCTGGCTGTCCTGCCGATTTTGATTGCAGCTGAGAAAAAACGATACCTTGGCGAACGTGAGGTGAAACACTGATGTCCCAAACAGAATTGACGATTTTTGTGTTTGCTTATCTGATTGTATTGGCACAGGGCATCTTTTTATTCATTGATGCGAAAAAACGGGATCGTCTGGCATGGGTGTGGGGAATTGTCGGACTGATTCAAGCGCCGATGCCTCTGATTTGCTATTACTTTTTTGTGATAAGGCCGGACCGAAAAAATAGGAGGATCAGCTAATGAATATTTCTTGGGAAATGATTGTACCGCTGATTGTGTTACAGGCCATGCTGGCAGTGTTTGCCCTGATCAGCTGTGTGAAAGAAGAACGGACAAACGGGCCGAAATGGATGTGGGCAGCAGTGATTTTATGCATCAATATTATTGGGCCGATATTATTTTTTACCGTCGGCAGAAAGCAAAGGTGAGCGAGCATGCTATCTATTGAGTCATTATGCAAATCATATCGGCATCATCAAGCTGTACGGGATGTCAGTTTTCAAGTCAAGGAGAACGAGTGTGTCGCTCTATTAGGACCGAATGGGGCTGGTAAAACCACAACGCTTCAAATGCTGTCCGGACTGCTGTCACCCACCTCCGGGACGATCAAGCTGTACGGGGAGCAAAAGGCAGATCGCAGTATGATCGGCTATCTTCCGCAGTACCCGGCTTTTTATTCCTGGATGACGGCTAATGAATTTTTAACCTTTGCCGGGAGACTGTCTGGCCTTTCAAAGAAAAAAAGCCTTGAGAAAATAGGCGAAATGCTGGAGTTTGTCGGTTTGCAGGACGCGGCAAACAAAAAAATCGGCGGTTATTCTGGCGGCATGAAACAAAGGCTCGGCCTGGCTCAGGCTCTGCTTCATAAACCGAAGCTTTTGATTTTGGATGAACCGGTATCTGCCCTGGATCCTTCTGGGCGTATCGAGGTGCTGGATATGATGCGGGAATTGAAAAAACATATGGCTGTTTTGTTTTCTACTCACGTTTTGCACGATGCGGAGCAGGTGTGTGATCAAGTCGTGATCATGCAAAATGGCGAGATTTCATGGAAAGGCGCTTTACAGCAGCTTAAAGAACAGCATCAAACGAATGTTTTCACTCTTACTGTAAAAGAGAAACTGAAGGGCTGGCTTGAAGAGAGGCCTTATATATCCGATGTTGTCTATAAGAATCCGTCTCAAGCTGTTTTTGAGCTAAGCGATACAGGCTCTGGCAGGACATTGCTGAGTGATTGTATCCAAGTGGGATTGACAATCACCTGTTTTGAACAAAAAACCGAGTCTCTCGAAGACGTCTATCTTAAGGTGGTGCACGCATGAATGTCATGATGACGCTATTACAAAAGGAATGGCTGGAAGGCTGGAGAAGCGGCAAGCTGATCTGGCTGCCCATCGCGATGATGATCGTGGGGCTGACGCAGCCGCTGACCATTTATTACATGCCGGAAATCATTGCGCATGGGGGGAGCCTTCCAGACGGTATGAAAATCAGTTTTACCATGCCTTCCGGATCTGAGGTGATGGTGAGCACGCTTTCCCAATTCAACACGCTTGGCATGGCGCTGATCATCTTCAGTGTCATGGGCAGTGTGGCGAATGAAAGAAATCAAGGTGTAACGGCTCTGATTATGTCGCGGCCAGTGACGGCAGCCCAGTATATATTGAACAAATGGATCACCCAAAGCATGATCGGAATCGCGTCGTTTGCAGCTGGGTACGGACTTGCTTATTATTACGTCCGGATCTTGTTTGAGCACGCATCGTTCAGCCGCTTTGCAGCAAGCCTCGGCCTCTACTCTCTTTGGATGATGTTTATTGTTACTGCAGGGCTAGCCGGAAGCGTGATGTTTCGGTCTCTCGGAGCAGCCGCGGCAGCCGGAATTGGGCTGACTGCTGCCGTTTCCTTTGCTGTCTCACTTTTTCCTGATGGTGCGAAATGGCTGCCGGCTGAGCTTTGCAAGCAGGCGGAGCATATTCTGCTTCATGGAGAGCGGGCGGACTTTTTTGGGTGGTCGCTCACATTCTCCATTCTGTGCATCATGCTTCTGGCCATTTTTTCTGTGTGGCGCTTCCGGCAGTATGAAAGCTATTAACCGATCATTTTTCGCTTTGTGGCCAGCATCATCAACAAAGCGGAAAATGCCATCAATCCCGCTCCATAAAATACCTCTGCCAAACCGAAAACCTGTGCGATTTTTCCGGCGAGAAGGGGGCCGATAAAGATGCCCAGCGCATAAAACGATTGATAAAATCCCATGGCTGACATTTTTAAACGAGCTGAGCTGATATCGACGACCCGGCTTAACAATAGGGGAAACACAAAGCCAAGCGCCAGACCGATGAAAGCATGGGTCATGCAAACCGTGGACAATGAAACTGAAAAAGGGACGAACATCAAACAGACTCCAATGACAGCAAAACAGATCAGCATGGTGCCATAGGCGATTCTTCCGGTAAAACGCAAAAACAAAAAGCTCAGGGTAGCCGCTGCATGAGGGAGAAAAAAGGCGCTCATCACCCAAAGCAGTTCGATGTCCCCCATTCCGAGCTGATTTGTATAAAGCGGCGTAAAACCAAACACCGTCATAAATAGCACGGCATGAGCTGTCATAGATAGAATCGTGAAAAGCTTCAGCTTTGGCAGCCGCAATGTTTCTTTGATGTATTGCGTTATACGGAGAGCCTTACGTTGCCCAGGAGAAACGGACGGATCTTTAATAAAGCAGCATATCACAAGGCCGATGCACGAGGCAGCCAGTGCCATCCAAAACGGAACCTGCCTGCCTAAATGCGCTGCTGCAAGCCCGCAGAACACAATGCTGACAAACTGAGGCATGACGGTAAAAAACTGCATAATGCCCATTGCTTTTGACGCACTGCCATCTTTGAAATAATGAGCGTATAGAATCGTTGCCATCACCCACATGGATGCTGTTAACCCCGCGAGAAGCCGGGCGGTCAGGACGAAGAAAAAAGAATCAAACGCAAGAAAAAGCACGCTGCTGAAAATGGACCATCCAAAGCCGGCAATTAACAATGGCTTACGCAGGGAAAAAAGAATTTCTGACAGAACCCCAAGCGGGAACCGCAGCAGGATTTGGGTCACCCCGTAGCTTCCGAGAATCATGCCGATCTCTCCGTATGAAAAGTGCAGATCCTCCAAATAAAGGCTGAAAACAGGAACGTAAATATAGCCCGAAAACCAAAAACAAAATACCATGCATAAGAAAACGGCGTGATCGAAAGTGCCGATTGTTTTTTGCTGAGGAATCAGCGGCTGCTGAATTTCCATGCTCTCACCACCTCTTTCCTTCCAGTACAACACAATTTGTGGAAACGTTTCAATAGAGAATTGAAAAAACAGGACTTCAAAAAAGTCCTGTTCTTGGTGTTAATACGGATCAGACGGATGGCTTTCCTGTTCGGCCTGCTCGACGGCTTGAGCCGTTTCTGTCGTGCCAACCGGTCCGTTGCTGTTATTTTCTGAAGCCTTTTTCAGCCCTTCCGCCACGCGTTTTCCGTAGTCCGGATCGGCTTTTGTGAAATTCTCAATCATTTGCTCCTGAATTTCTTTTCTGCAGGTTGAAAGCGTATTGACCAGATTTGTGATGAGTTCAGTACGCTCAAACTCAGTAAATCTCCGGTACGTTTCACCGGCTTGTCCGAAATTGTTCGTTCTGTCAATCGCTTCCCGCTTCAGGTCGCCTTCGACATGCGGGGTATGGTCTTTTGCCTGCTGGTTTGCTTCCTTTAGCCCGCCCATAATAGACGGTTCATAGTTGACGTGCGGATTTTGACCTTCGCCGATATCCACGCGGTATTGCATTTGACCCCCCTGCTGGTTGGTCGCGACGTGTTTTTTCGGTGAGTTGATTGGCAACTGCAGGTAGTTTGCGCCAACTCTGTACCGCTGCGTATCGGAATAGGCAAACGTCCGGCCTTGAAGCAATTTGTCATCAGAAAAATCAAGTCCGTCGACAAGGACCCCTGTACCGAATGAAGCCTGTTCTACTTCAGAATGGTAATTCTCAGGGTTTTTGTTTAACACTAATTTGCCGATCGGCTTCCACGGGAAATCATCCTTATACCACAGCTTAGTCGGATCAAGCGGATCAAAGTCGAGCTCCGGATGCTCGTCATCACTCATGATTTGGGCATAAACCTCCCACTCCGGATAATCGCCGTTTTCAATCGCTTCATACAAATCCTGTGTCGCGTGGTTGAAGTTTTTCCCCTGAATCTCTTCCGCTTCCTTCTGTGTCAGGTTGCGGATGCCCTGTTTCGGTTCAAAATGGTATTTTACAAGAACGGCCTTGCCTTCCTCATTCACCCATTTGTAGGCGTGAACGCCTGAACCCTGCATTTGCCGGTAGTTGGCAGGAATGCCCCAAGGCGAAAACAAGAATGTGATCATATGTGTCGCTTCAGGAGATTGAGAAATGAAGTCGAAAATACGTTCACCATCTTGGATATTGGTCACCGGGTCAGGCTGAAACGCGTGTACAAGGTCCGGGAACTTCAGCGGATCTCGAATAAAAAAGATTTTCAGGTTGTTCCCGACCAAATCCCAGTTTCCGTCTTCGGTATAAAGCTTAACGGCAAAACCGCGGGGGTCCCGTAAGGTTTCAGGTGAATGTTTTCCGTGATTGACCGTAGAAAAACGGACAAATGCCGGCGTTTTCTTGCCTTTTTCCTGGAAGAGCTTCGCTCGCGTGTACTTTGAAATCGGCTCGTCTCCAAAACTTCCGTAGGCTTCAAAATAACCGTGTGCGCCTGCGCCCCTGGCATGCACAACACGTTCAGGGATGCGTTCCCGGTCAAAGTGGCTGATCTTTTCAAGAAAATCGTAATTCTCCAGCGTTGTTGGTCCCCTGTTCCCGACTGTTCTCACATTCTGGTTGTCAGTGACGGGATGCCCCTGTCTGTTCGTTAAGGTATCCTCTGACTCGTTTTTCCCGGATGTCTTATGAGAAAGCGCATCCTCACTGCCTTCGACATTTGTGCCGTGATACTCTTTTTGATGATCATCTTTCATTGATGGATCCTCCTTTTTGAACAGTAACAATATTCCCTTGATGGAAGAATTTTAAAACTGAAGTTTTTTTTTAGCTGCTTCGGGAATGGTACAATTACTAAAACGAAAAAAGGAGAGTACGACATCCGTGACCAGAAAAAGAAATCCGCTGCCCATCACGTTTTATCAAAAAACGGCCCTAGAACTTGCTCCCTCTCTTCTCGGCTGTCTTTTGGTAAAAGAAACGGATGAAGGGACAGCTTCAGGTTATATCGTGGAAACAGAGGCCTATATGGGAGCCGGGGACAGAGCAGCCCACAGCTTTAACAACCGCCGGACGAAACGGACTGAGATTATGTTTGCTGAAGCTGGCCGTGTGTATACGTATGTGATGCACACCCATACATTGCTGAACGTCGTTGCCGCCGAAGAGGATGTTCCGCAAGCGGTATTAATCAGGGCGATTGAGCCTCAAGAAGGCCAGCTGTTAATGGAGGAAAGAAGGCCGGGCCGGCGTCCGAGGGAATGGACAAATGGTCCCGGAAAGTTGACGAAAGCGCTTGGCGTCACGATGAATGACTACGGACGCTGGATCACGGAACAGCCGCTTTACATTGAAAGTGGGTACACACCGGAAGAAATATCAACCGGCCCGCGGATCGGCATTGACAACAGCGGAGAGGCGCGCGATTATCCGTGGCGTTTCTGGGTGACGGGAAACAGGTACGTATCGCGTTAGCATGTTTAAGCAAAGGGGAATCTGGGGAATAGTTGAGAAAAAAAGAAGGGAGAATCGGAGTCTTGAAAAAAATGGTCAAAACCGTTATCAAATGGGCGCCGGTCATTTACCCGATTGTTCGAAAAATCATGAAGGACCGCAAGGCGTCTAAACAAAAGAACATGTCCGCATCCCGAACAGCCGGCTAATTCCGGCTGTTTTTTTATGGGTCTGTTTTCCCTCTTGTCCTCCCGATGTTCATTGACTTGCATTTCTCCCCATTATAGAATTTATATACATTTCGCTTTCCCTTCACCACATCCTTTCTGCCTACTTATGTAATTCCTGCATCTATCATGATAGGAGGTTTTTCTCATGCTGCATGGGCGACTTCGTGAAATTCTGCGCTTATTGATGGCGGCAGAAGCTCCGGTGACAAGCTCGGTATTTGCCGCACATTTACATGTGACGACGCGGACGGTCCGCAATGATATAAAGGAACTCCAAGATGTGATAAGCGCCCATGGCGCTTTGGTTCAATCGGTAAGAGGCTCGGGATACAGGCTGCGCATTCATGACGACCAGACCTTTAGAATGCTGCTGCAAGACGAGTTTCATCAGAAAAAGGGACTGCCGGTAATTCCCGAGGAGAGGATTACATATCTCATGAAACGGCTGCTGCTGGCGGATCATTATCTCAAGCTGGATGAGCTGGCTGAAGAACTATTTATCTCAAAATCTACACTTCAAACCGATTTAAAGGAAGTGAAGAAACGGCTGCTCCCTTACCGCATTGTCATGGAAACACGCCCGAATTACGGCTTCAAGCTGCGCGGAGATGAGGTGCAGATGAGGTATTGTATGGCGGAGTACATTGTCGATGAAAGAGAAACAGAGATCGATTTACTGAATGAAAAGGCTGATATATTGCCGAAGGAACAAATCGATATCATCCATTCTATTATTATGAAAAAGGTCAAAAACGACCGGATTCCTCTGTCTAACCTTGGATTGAATAACCTCATCATTCATATCGCCATCGCCTGTAAGCGGATCAGAACGGAACACTATGTGTCTCTTTTCCCGGAAGATATGGAACACATTCTGCATCAAAAAGAATACCAAACTGCAGAAGCCATTGTGAAAGAACTGGAATCAGCCCTTGACGTCACGTTTCTGGAAAAAGAAACAGCTTATATCGCCATGCATCTTCTCGGCACGAAACGAATGACACAGCCGCAGTGCGGGGACGGCGAATTTTCAATTGATGAAGAAACAGATCGGCTGACTGCCGCCATGATCGAAGCGGTCGATCGAGAATTAAAGCTCGGCATCCTGCATGATCAAGAGCTGAAAATCGGCTTGGCACTGCATGTAAAACCCGCGGTCACCCGCAACCGGTATGGTATGAATCTAAGAAATCCGATGCTGGCAGCGATCAAAGAAAATTATCCTCTCGCCTTTGAGGCCGGAATCATCGCCGGAATCGTCATAAAAGAGAAAACGGGCATTGATATCCATGAAAATGAAGTCGGTTATTTAGCTCTGCACTTCGGCGCCGCAATTGAACGGAAGAAAACAGAAAGCCCGCCGAAGCGCTGCATCATCGTTTGTGCATCAGGTGCGGGAAGCGCCCAGCTTCTGAGGGAAAAACTTCGCTCCCATTTCGGCAAACGGATTGATATTCTCGGCACGGCTGAATATTACAGTCTTGACCAGATGTCTTACGAATCGATTGATTTTGTCGTCAGCACCATTCCGATCAAAAAAGAACTCCCTGTGCCTGTACTGAAGGTAAACACCATCTTAGGCGGAACCGATTTTACAAAAATAGAATCCATCCTCAATGATGAGAAAGAAAAAGCGATCAGCTATCTCAAAGAAGATCTCGTTTTTTTCCAGAAGGATCTGCGTTCAAAAGAAGAAGTGATTCAATTTTTAGGTCAGAAAGCAGTGGAAGGCGGCTATGCGAATAAGGAAATCATAGATTCTATATTTGAAAGAGAAGAGATGTCGCCAACGTGCTTTGGCAACCTCGTGGCCATTCCGCACCCGCTCGTCCCGCAGACGCAAACGACATTTTGGGCCGTCTGCACGCTCAAAAAACCGATAGACTGGGAGAATAAACGGGTTCAATTTGTCTGCCTGCTTTGTGTCGAAAAGGAAAACAAGGCGGATTTGCAAAGCATGTATAAACTGCTCGGCAGCATTTTGGATGACCCGGCCGCGGTAAGCCAGCTTTTAAAAAGCCGCACATACCAAGAGCTCTCCGATGTGTTTGACAAAAAACGATAAACTGACAGCCTGGATATACCTTTTTTCCGTTTCCTGCGGAAAAACCTTGAGTGTATATGAAAGCGATTTCATAATATGATGTTATCAACAGCAGGACATACAAATTCTATCAAACTCTTAGGGGGTCTCTTACATGAATATATTACTCGTTTGTGCAGCAGGCATGTCAACAAGCTTACTCGTCAGCAAGATGGAAAAAAGCGCGCAGGAACAAGGAAAAGACTATACCATTTGGGCAGTATCAGGTGATTCTGTACAAAATCATATCGATAAAGCGGATGTATTGCTCCTCGGCCCGCAAGTCCGTTACTTGCTTCCTCAGCTGAAAAAACTAGGTGAATCAAAGGGTGTTCCGGTAGACGTCATTAACACAGTCCATTATGGGACGTGCAACGGAGCGGAAGTGCTGAAATCGGCTGAACAGCTTGGAAACGCGTCATAGAGAGGGGCGGGCTATGTGAATAAAGTCAATCAGTTGTTAGAAGAGAAGGTCATGCCTATAGCAGGAAGAATTGCGGGACAGCGTCATTTGCAGGCGCTCCGTGACGGTATCATTTTAACAATGCCGCTTATTATCATCGGCTCCTTTTTCCTCATCATCGGCAACCTCCCGATTCCCGGATATGCCGATTTTATGGCAAGAACGTTTGGAAGCGCTTGGTCAGAGAAGCTCGCTTACCCGGTTGACGCCACCTTTGAAATTATGGGGCTTGTCGCCGCATTCGGCATCGCCTACAGGCTGGCAGAGAAATACGGGGTTGATGCCTTGTCGGCAGGTGCCATTTCTCTTGCGGCTTTCCTCTTAGCGACACCGTATCAAGTGCCGTTTACACCGGATGGCTCGACAAAAGAGATGATGGTCAGCGGCGGTATTCCGCTATCGCTGATGGGAAGTAAAGGCCTGTTTGTCGCCATGATTATCGCAATGGTGTCAACAGAGATTTACCGTCTCATTATTCAACGCAATATGGTTTTTAAAATGCCGGATGGCGTTCCGCCAGCGGTCAGCAAGTCATTTGTCGCTTTAATCCCCGGCTTTGCCGTCATCTTCCTGATTTGGGGAGCCCGACTGATTGTGGAAGCGACGCCTTTTGAAAGCCTTCATAATGTTGTAAGCGTTTTACTGGGGACGCCGCTCTCCATCCTTGGCGGAAGCCTCGGGGGAAGCCTTATCGCAGAAGCTGTCAAAATGCTTTTATGGGCCTGCGGTCTTCATGGCGCCAACATTGTCGGCGGTGTCATGGCACCTATTTGGTACGGCGCCATGGATGCCAACCGGATCGCCTTCCAAGCCGGTGAGGAACTGCCTAAGATTTTCACCCAGCAATTTTTCGATATCTGGATCAATATCGGCGGAAGCGGTGCCACTCTTGCACTGGTTGTCACGATGTTCCTTCGCGCCCGAAGCAAACAAATGAAGCAGCTCGGAAAGCTTGCGATCGGCCCGGCGGTCTTCAATATTAACGAACCGATCATTTTTGGAATGCCGATCGTCATGAACCCGATGCTCTTAATTCCGTTTATCGTCACGCCGCTCATCACACTGACACTCACATACATCGGAATGAGCACCGGACTTGTCGCCAAACCGGCGGGTATCGCAGTCCCTTGGACCATGCCGCCGATCTTTTCAGGCTATTTGGCGACAGGAGGCAAAATATCAGGCGCGGTCATGCAAGCCATTAATATCACCGTTTCCTTTGTTGTCTACTACCCGTTCTTCAGAATGTGGGATAAACAGAAGCTGAAAGAAGAAAACGAATTAGAGCTCGTTCAAACGCCTGCTGTTTCAGACGACAAAGAGGCAGCTTTGTAAAGAAAGGAGTGAATCGCGTGAATGAGAAAATGGAGCAAATTATTTTTCAAATCATACTTCACGGAGGAAACGGAAGGAGCTCCGCAATGGAAGCGATCGCCGCCGCGAAAAAAGGCGACAGTGAAGAGGCGCGGAATAAGCTTCAAGACGCTGCGGATGAATTGTCAAAAGCCCATCATTATCAGACAGAACTGATCCAAAGTGAAGCAGGCGGAGAAAAAACAGAAATGACACTGCTGATGGTCCACGCGCAGGATCATTTAATGAATGCCATGACAGTCAAGGATTTGGCGGCTGAATTCATTGAGCTATATGAAAAAATCACCGTGCAAGGGGGAGCAAGCATATGACAAAAGGATTGAAAATTGTAACGATTGGCGGAGGTTCAAGCTACACACCGGAGCTCGTGGAAGGTTTAATCAAACGGTACGAAGAGCTGCCCGTACGTGAATTATGGCTCGTTGATATTCCTGAAGGCGAGGAAAAGCTGAACATTGTCGGCACGCTCGCCAAGCGGATGGTTGAAAAAGCTGGTGTCCCGATTGACATTCACCTCACTTTGGACAGAAGGGAAGCGCTGAGTGATGCAGACTTTGTGACGACTCAATTTCGGGTCGGGTTGCTGCAGGCGAGAGCCAAGGATGAGCGCATTCCATTAAAATACGGCGTCATCGGCCAGGAAACAAACGGCCCGGGAGGACTCTTTAAAGGATTGCGCACTATCCCGGTCATCCTAGAGATTGCCAAGGACATCGAGGAGCTTTGTCCGAATGCATGGCTCGTTAATTTTACAAACCCTGCAGGTATGGTGACGGAAGCCTTGCTTCGCTACTCCAACCTGAAGAAAGTTGTTGGTCTCTGCAATGTTCCAATCGGCATGAAAATGGGCGTAGCGAAAGCGCTCGATGTAGAGGTTGACCGGGTAGAGGTTCAATTTGCCGGATTGAATCATATGGTGTTCGGAATGGACGTCTTTTTAGATGGCGTCAGCGTCAAGGATCAAGTCATTGAAGCGATGGGTGATCCGGAAAACGCGATGACAATGAAAAACATCTCCGGCGCTGAGTGGGAGCCAGAATTCTTAAAGGCACTCAACATGATCCCTTGCGGCTACCACCGCTACTATTTCAAAACAAAAGAAATGTTCGAGCATGAGCTTGAAGCATCACAAACGGAAGGCACCCGTGCTGAAGTGGTGCAAAAGGTAGAGCAAGAGCTGTTCGAGCTTTATAAAGATCCAAATTTGGCGATCAAGCCGCCGCAGCTTGAGAAACGCGGAGGGGCATACTACAGTGACGCAGCGTGTAATCTCATCAGCTCCATTTACAATGATAAACACGACATTCAGCCGGTGAACACGATCAATAACGGTGCGATTGCAAGCATTCCAGATGATTCCGCTGTTGAAGTGAACTGCGTGATGACGAAAAATGGCCCTAAGCCAATCGCCGTAGGCGACCTGCCAGTATCTGTCCGCGGCCTTGTCCAGCAAATCAAATCATTTGAGCGTGTTGCGGCAGAAGCGGCTGTCACAGGCGACTACCAAACAGCGCTGCTCGCCATGACGATTAACCCTCTCGTACCATCCGACACAGTGGCCAAACAGATCTTAGATGAAATGCTGGAGGCGCACAAAACACATCTGCCGCAGTTCTTTAACAAAATTGAAGCATAAAAAAATGGCCCGTTTCGGGCCGTTTTTTGTTTATTTGCTTTCAGTGAGCGCTGCGACTTCAGTCGTCCATCCAAATTCATCAGGAACTGTACCCTTCTGAATGCCTGTAATCGTGTCATACAGCTTTTTGGAGATTTCTCCTGTTTCTCCGTTATTGATCATCAGTGTTTCGTCATTCCAGATCAGCTCGCCGACTGGAGAAATAACAGCTGCTGTACCCGTTCCGAAGGCTTCTTCAAGAACACCGTCTTTATGGGCTTGGATGACTTCATCAATGGCGATTCTTCGTTCTGATACCGGAAGCCCCCAATGCTTAAGCAAGGTAATGACGGAATTGCGCGTGATGCCTTCCAGAATGCTGCCGTTCAGCATCGGTGTCACAATTTCACCGTTGATTTTAAAGAAAATGTTCATGCTGCCGACTTCTTCGATGTATTTTTTCTCAATGCCGTCCAGCCAGAGAACCTGAGAAAATCCTTTCTCTTCTGCTACCTGCTGCGCTTTTAAGCTTGACGCGTAGTTTCCTGCGGTTTTCGCATCTCCCGTTCCGCCTTTTACCGCACGGACAAATTCACTTTCCACAGCAATTTTGACAGGCTTAATGCCTTCTTTGTAATATGAGCCGACCGGAGAAAGGATGATAAGAAGCTTATACGTATGAGATGCCGCGACACCAAGGAAAGGTTCGGTTGCGATAATGAATGGACGGATGTAAAGGGACGTGCCCTCCGCATTCGGAATCCAGTCTTTATCAATAGCGATCAGCTGTTTTAAACCTTCAAGAACCTGTTCTTCATCAATTTGCGGAATACAGATGCGGTCATTTGATTTGTTCAGGCGCTCCATGTTTTTTTCCGGTCTGAAAAGCAGAACATGGTCATCTTCTGTGACATAAGCCTTCAAGCCTTCAAACACCGTTTGGCCATAGTGATAAACCATTGCGGCCGGGTCCATTGAAACGGGTTGATAAGGAATGATTCTCGGATCGTACCAGCCTTTATCAGATGCATAGTCCATTACAAACATGTGGTCTGTAAACACTCTTCCGAAAGAAAGCTGATTTGGATCTGGTTTCGGTTTTTTTGCTGATGTTAATTCAACTCGAATCGTTTGTTTAGTCATGGTCAATCTCCCTGTTGTTAAATTGTTTATATTATCAAACTTATTTGAAAATATTTTATATTCTATTGTATACCTTCACCAAATAATCGCAATAGGTTTGCTCAAATTTGTAAAAAATTTATAAGAAAAAGCAGGAGAGTTTTAATTCTCCTGCGCATTCATTTGTTCAAATACTCTGTCGTAATCGGCACGGACTGCATTCCGCAGACCTTCGACACGTTCATTTGTAATCTCTTGCTTGCCTTCGTTTAAGCCGTCTAAGAAATATTGAACATATTCTTCAGGTGTAATGCCGCGGGACGTCAGACCTTGCTTATCGCGTGATTTTTGATTTAATCCCGTGTCAACCATAGGGGGCGCCATCTCAATCACTTCAACGCTTGTATCGCGAAGCTGGTGTCTGAGCGTGAGTGAGAAGGAGTGGAGCGCCGCTTTTGTTGCACAGTACACCGGATAAACAGCTAACGGGTTAAACGCGAGCCCGGATGTTACCTGAACAATTGCCGCTTCCGGCTGATTCATCAAGTGGGGCGTAAAAAGAGCTGATAAATGGACAGGCGCTTGGAAATTCAGCTCAATTTCATCCCCGTCCACAAAAAGCTCCTCAGTCCCTTTTTTAAAGTCGATTTCCTTTTGAATGCCCGCATTGTTAACGAGAACGTTCAGTGTTGGAAATTCCTTCTGGACCCATTCAAACAATGACTGACGCTGTGTGCGGTCTGAGACATCGCATTGTTTTGTATGGAGGGCTGGGAGCTGTTTTTTTGCTTCTGCAAGACGCGTTTCGCTGCGTCCGCAAATGATCACTTCATTCTCGAGCTCAAGCAGCCGTTTGGCCAGTTCAAGCCCGATGCCTGCTGAACCGCCTGTGATCAAAACCGTATTGCCTGTCATCTTCATTGATGTAACACCTCTTATCAAGCTGGCTGTGATTCCTTTACTATTTCAAATCTTAGCAGGAAATATGCAGCCGCGTCCTAATAGATGCTCACGATGAAGTAACCTTTCCGGTTTTATAGAATTCATCAATTGCCTTATCCACATACACCCAGCCTTTCCAGCCGATGTGGATGGTATCTTTCATAAAATAAGGGTCATATTCATGACCTGAAAAATCAGCGACTTGGAAGCCCTTCGCTTTAATCTGTTTATTGACCTTTTCATAATAGTCAGTGCGCCCTTTTTTCGGGAAGCCTGTGTAGTCATACCATTTTCCGTTAACAGGGATGGTGACAAACATAGGCTCTGCGCCCGCGTCTTTCAGGATATGAAGCATCAGCTCAAAATCGCCGTATTCCGGTGACTTCGCATACGATCTGCCTTTGTTCTTCCCTTTCAGCTTAGGCACTTTCGGCTTCAGCTTCTTATAAACAGGATTGTCGATGTGAAAATCGTTAGACCCGGAGTGGCGTTTGCCTGATTCATCGGCCAGTTTATTTAATTCCGACCATGACTTATCCTTCACGGATTGTGAGATATAACGCTTTGGTCCTGTGGTTTCCGTCGTTGAATAATAAAGGTCTTTCTTTTCGAGCATCTTGTAATATACTTTTGCCGCCGGCTTCAGCGCGTTCACTTTCCATGTCTGGCCGTTCACCATCGCCTTATAAAGCTCGGAAAGTACAGCATCGTTTTGAACAGCTTTGAAGCGCAGCATGCGCTTCATCATTTTCTTTTTCACGTCAGGATCGATCTGCTCGTTAAATGCCAGATCCAGCCCTTGAAGCGCAGAATAGTTCGGCGCAAAATGCTGTTCATCAGACCCGCGCTTAATAAACCACTGCGGAGAAACGATGAAAACAATTTTTTTGCCCTTCAGCTGATCCATATGGGCAGCGAAGTTTAAAGAATGTATCAATGACTGGGACCCGCCTTTGCCGACAAGGTAAGGCGTAAATCCCTCATTGTTTACTTGAAAATAATTAGATGGGTGGAACTCGTCCAGCCGGGAAAGCTCAGAAGATCCGTAAATCGGAAGATACTTCGGATCATTGAGCATCTGATTTTGTAAATAAAGCCCCTGAAACATACTCGGGTTTAAGGTTGTTGCTGACTCTTCAACCCGTTTATCGGTAATAAAACGAGTCAGCCATGAAGATGGAACTGCGATGGCGCCTGCGAATAGAATAAACGCCAAAATAATTGGACCGAAAAAACGCTTTTTCATTATTTCAACTCAGACAGCTGGTTTACAATGTTATTAGGCGTATTCCATACATCCCGGTCGAATTCAGTGATAGGCACCAGAATATCAAAACGGTTTTCAATCGCAAGCAGCAATTCTACTGTTCCAAAAGAATCAAGCAAACCTTCTTCAAAAATTTCAATATCAGGGTTTTCCTTTACGATGTCATCCTGGCAAACCTCTGCTAAAACGTCTAATACCTCTTGTTTAAAATCCATAGTTTTCTAATCTCCTTTAATGATGGTGATGAAATGGTTTTCCTGAGAAAATATAAAACCCAAAGCAAACAAAATGGAACGTGATCACAATGGCGAGAATCGTTGTCCAGCGGTTGGACGGCAGCCATTTATATTTCTTATTCCACTTCTCGAAAAAGTTGTAACACGTCATCAGGACGGCGTGATAGAGGCCGTAGATGATATATTGCGGCGCAAGGCCGTGCCAAACCCCCATCAGCATAAACAGCAGGAAATACCCGATATTTGAGACGGCCATACGGTTTTTGATCCACTTTTTCTTTGTCATCCAAAATACAAATCTCATAAATACATAGTCTCTGAACCAAAATGACAGAGACATGTGCCAGCGGTTCCAGAAATCTTTAATATTTTTGCTGATAAACGGTTTATTAAAGTTTTCCGGCGATTTAATCCCCATAATATAGCTGACCCCGACGGCAAACATCGTGTAGCCGGCAAAATCAAAGAATAAATACATGCTGTAGCCGTACATGTACAGCAGATACCCGAGGATCTTATTGTGCGTGATCGCGGGAAGGTTCATGATGAAATATGTGTTGATCGCATAGCCGATAATAAACTTGTAAAGGAATCCAATGAAAATCTTGTGAATCCCCGTATACAGCAGATCGGCATATTCCTCTTTTGTCCAGGCCTTCTGCTCATCCTTGACGAATCTGCGGTACCTGTCAATCGGACCGGAAGAAATTGTCGGGAAAAACAGGATGAAATACAGCAGGCGGTGAAGCGGCAGCTGTTCCTTCAGCAGCCCGTCTCTCGCTTCCATAATCAGCTGAACGCCTTTAAATGTTAAATACGAAATCCCTAAAAAGCTGATCAGGTTATGCGCCGGATGATGCGGCTGCGGATGAGAAAGAAACGGCCATATTTTTGACAAGAATAAAGGCAGAATAGACGCGATAACAGCCGAGCAAAAGACAAAGCCGCTGTTCGCTTTCTGCCGGTACGCCAGGTAGCCGCTGATCAGGAGCACCTGCCATATGGTAAACAGACACAGGGCGATGACGCCGTGTAAGTCATGCGAGAAAATCAGAGCCAATATAAGAATGGATATAAACATGTTGTATGCCTGGAATCTTTTCCCGTTCAGGCCGAGAATAATGGTCGGCAGAAGAAGAATGCCAAGCAATATAAAGAATAGAAACGAGCTGTAAGGCGTCATACAAGAACCTCTTCGCGGATGCGTTTCCTGTCAATTTTGCCGTTAGCCGTCATTTGAATGTGATCCTGATAAATGAACTTTCTCGGAATCATATAAGCCGGCAGGGAAGCGGCAAGCTCTTTTTTAATCGCACTTGTCAGCTGGAACTCCTTCTGGAATTCATGCTCCTCAGGCACAATTGCAGCTATCAGATATTCAACTGTTCCGTTTGGCTGATACGGAATCACAACAGCTGAGCGCACGTACTGAGACTGTCTCACATGAAACTCAATTTCCTCCAGCTCCATTCGGTACCCGTGAAGTTTAATCTGGAAATCCAAGCGGCCTTGGCAGAAAATCTGACCATCTTGTGTATAACCAGCATCGCCAGTTCGGTATGCCCATTGGCCTTCATAAGAGAAGAACGCTTTATCTGTCAGCTCAGGCTCACCGAGATAGCCGCGGCTTACACTCGGACCTGCAATGACGATTTCGCCTTTTTCTCCATCCGGGAGCTGATTTCCCTGTTCATCCATAATCAAAATGTTCATATCTGGTTTGGCGAAGCCGACTGGCAGAGATTCGTGCCGGCTGATGATGTCACTTGTAATTTCAACGGACGTAACAGCGACTGTCGCCTCAGTCGGACCGTACGTATTAAAGATTCTTGCTTTCGGGAAACGCTCAAGCAGCGCTTCGGCTACAGAAACCGGGAGAACCTCTCCGCAAAACATAAATGTGTCCGCCTCAGGAAGCAGATCTTGTGAAAATCCAGGGTCCATCAGGCACATTTGCACAAAGGATGGCGTCGATGTCCATATATTCAGCCCGGACTTTTTAAGCTCTTCGAATAAGATCTTCGGCTTATTCACGGCGTCCTTTGTCACACAGTGTAAAGTACCGCCTGACTGAAGGCACGGATAAAGATCCATGACGGATAAATCAAATGAAAACGGCGCTTGGTTTAAAAACGTTTTGCCTCCGTTGATCGGGAAGTCCGCGCAAATCCAGTCTGTGAAGCTTTGAAGGTTCGCGGCTGAAATCTGCACGCCTTTCGGATTGCCCGTGCTTCCGGAAGTGTAAATAATATAATACGTTTCGTGTCCCGTCACCCATTGATCACGGCTGACAGTGCCTTCGTGTTCCAGCAGTTCTTCCGCTGAAACTGTCTGAATCAGCCCGCTGTCAATATCAACAGGAAGACCAGATACATGAATCAGCAATTCGGCGCCCGAGCTTTCAATGATTTTCGCAATCCGCTCGGACGGAATGGACAAGTCAACCGGGATATAAGGATGTCCCGCCTTGACGCTTCCTAAAAAGGAGACAATCATGTGCGGTTCCATATGTCCGTACACCAGAACAGGAGAACCCTTTTCTCCGGAAACGCGTTTTTTGATCGCGGCAGCCGCACGGTCAGACAGCGCCCAAAGTTCCTGATATGTGAGCGACTGGCCTTGAGAGCGGAAAGCTTCGGTTTGCGGATAAGTTTCCGCATGTGTTTGAATAGCATCTAAAAGTTTCATTGTTATTCTCTCTCCAATTAGAAATCGTTATAAATATAAGAACCGGTATTCGCGGTGTGAAAACCATACATAAAAAACAAAACAAGCAGTATCAACAAATAAAAGCCTGTATGACAAGTCCACTTGACAGCGGGTTTTTCATACAGCTGTTTCATCAATTGCAGCATATCTAAATTCCCTTCCCGTTTTTTCGATAATTACATGAGTATATGACGAGCGGATGCGCAAAAAGTTTCATATTTTCCCTAATCTCCCTCAAATTTATATATCGGCTTCTGCCTTCAGAAGTGAATTTTTATCTCAGAGAGAGAGTATGAATGAAGCTTCTCTGACTGATTCATTATAAAGGAAAGATCAAATGTAATGAAGAGAACTTTTTAACTTTTAAAAAGTGAAAATGTATTTAAAAAAATTTTTCCGCTCCTGTTTGTAAAGGCACAGGCAGAACCCTAATGAAATCAGGGAGAAAGGGTATGATAAGAAGGAAAACGCCCGCTCAAGGTATCTTGTGAAATGGTGGAGAAGTCATTATGATAGATAAGGAAGCAAAACGCAAGTTTCATCAAGTGGCCGGCTGAAATAAAGTAAGCCTTTTAATAGAAAGGAAGAGGAAGATGAACCAAACAAATAAGGGTGAGGGTCAGACAGCGCCGGAAAAAGAAAGTATGGGGCAGATTCTTTGGCAATTAACGCGCCCGCATACATTAACGGCGTCGTTTGTTCCTGTGCTTCTAGGAACAGTTTTGGCGATGTTTTATGTGAAGGTTGATTTGCTGCTGTTTCTGGCTATGCTGTTTTCTTGCTTATGGATCCAGATCGCGACGAACTTATTCAATGAATACTACGATTTTAAACGCGGGTTAGATACAGCTGAATCTGTCGGAATCGGCGGCGCAATTGTCAGACATGGTATGAAGCCCAAAACGATTCTGCAATTAGCTCTCGCTTCATACGGCATTGCCATTTTGCTCGGTGTGTATATTTGCATGAGCAGCAGCTGGTGGCTGGCTGTCATCGGCCTCGTGGGAATGGCGATCGGTTACCTGTATACAGGCGGGCCTCTGCCAATTGCATATACACCGTTCGGTGAGTTATTCTCAGGCATTTGCATGGGTTCGGTATTTGTGCTGATTTCATTTTTTATTCAGACAGATAAGATCAATATGCAAAGCATTTTGATTTCGATTCCGATTGCGATTCTTGTCGGCGCGATTAACCTGTCGAACAACATTCGCGATATCGAAGAGGATAAAAAAGGCGGACGCAAAACATTGGCAATCCTGATGGGGCATAAAGGAGCTGTCACTCTGCTGGCTGCATCTTTTGCTGTGGCGTATATTTGGGTTGTCGGCTTGGTCATTACAGGAGCTGCAAGCCCATGGCTGTTTGTCGTCTTTTTGAGCGTACCTAAACCAGTTCAGGCGGTGAAAGGCTTCGTCAAAAAAGAATTGCCAATGAATATGATTGTGGCGATGAAATCTACAGCGCAAACCAATACATTTTTCGGATTCCTGCTGTCAATTGGATTATTGATCAGTTATTTCCGGTAAGAAAGAAGACCGCTTTTTCATGCGGTCTTTTTTTGTTACATTCGACAGGATTTTGTAAAAAAATTCATAGAACCTAGCAGCAGGCAGGCACGTCTAGTACATGGACAGCGGATAAAGATCCGTTAAAGGAGATGACGAAAATGGATTTATCTGTAACACATATGGACGATTTAAAAACTGTCATGGAAGACTGGAAAAACGAACTGTTGGTTTATAAATTCGCACTTGATGCACTTGATACAAAGTTTTCGATTATCAGTCAGGAATACAATTTAATTCATGGCCACAATCCGATTGAGCATACAAAATCGCGTGTGAAAAGCTTTGAAAGCATCGTAAATAAACTCATGAGAAAGGGCTGCGAGATTACGACACAGGAAATGAAGGAACATATCAACGATATTGCCGGTGTGCGTATCATTTGTTCCTTTATTTCTGATATTTATAATGTCGTGAACGTCCTGAAGCAGCATGAGGATTTGCGGATCGTGAAGGTAAAGGATTATATTCAGAATCCGAAACCGAACGGCTACCGAAGCCTGCATTTGATTATTGAAATGCCTGTGAACTTAACGAACAGAGTGGAATACGTCAAAGCAGAAATTCAAATCCGCACCATCGCCATGGATTTCTGGGCGAGCTTGGAGCATAAAATCTACTATAAATTGAACAACGACGTTCCTAAACATTTAACCGATGAACTGAAGGAAGCGGCGGAGATCGCCCATTATTTAGATGAGAAAATGCTGGGGATTAAGAAAGAAGTGGATTAAAAAAAGACGGCAGCGATGTGCCGTCTTTTTTTATTTCATATCTTCATAAATGTCAGAGGCTTTAGCCTTCATTTGTTTCTTATTGGCTTTCGGTTTTTTCTCTTTTTTCACAGCTTCATAGACAGAGGCTGTCACAAGGTCGCCGGCCTGCTGAAGGCGTTCTTTGCTGATATGCTCGATCGAGTCTTCAGGGGTATGATACCAAGGCTCAACCTCTTCGGTTTCCGGATCTCCCCAAATAAAGTTAGCGGAATCTATACCGGCTTCATGGAACGGCACGTGATCGGATGAGCCTCCTTGTGTCAGAGACAGGCTGTCGAATCCAATTTTTTCAGCGGCCGTATGGCTGGATTCCCAAACATAGTTAGATTGTCCATCCAATGTGTTGACATACAGCTCAGACGCATTCTCCCAGCTTGTACCCACCATGTCTAAGTTGAAGTTCACTTCGCTTCGTTTCAACTCTTTTTCTGATAGATGATCTACATAATGAGAGGAGCCGAGCAGGCCGAGCTCTTCAGCGCCAAAAGCGATAAAGCGGATTTCCTTGTCGGAAGGAATGCTTTTCAAGACGCGTGCCATTTCCAGCATGACAGAGGTTCCTGATCCGTTGTCATTTGCGCCGGGTGAGAAAGGAACACTGTCATAATGTGCTGTGACATACACAATATCAGGATTTTTGATGTTCTTTGGTTTTTTGACACCGATGATGTTCTGGGAGGTTTGATTTGAGAGCGCGTTTATTTGTAAGGTTGCTTCTTTTTGCTGGATAAGGGTTTCACCGTCTTCTTTCTTAATTCCGACGACAGGGATGCTGACTGTATTTCCGGATAGATTTGGGGTGACAGGCACAAGGCTTTCTTTGTTGTTATAAATGATGACAGCCTTCGCCCCGGCGTCTTCGGCGTTCTTGGCTTTGTCGTAAAATGTCAGGTCTCCTCTTGAAATCAAGGCGATTTTGCCCTTGGCATCAGCGGTGAAGTCCTTTGGATAGCCTAAGCCTGCATTGTAAAGCGGAGCCGTCAGCCCTTTTTCCTCAGTCGGTGCTGAGCCGGATGCCGCCCGGAGAAGAATGTCGCGTCCTTCTGAAGACAGCGTTCCCTCAAGCTGGTCAGGAATGCCGAATCGTTGAACTTTCACATCAAGCTTTAATTTTCTCAAGGTTGAGGCGATCCATAAGGCACTCTTTTTTTCAGCGGCAGTTCCGGCTATTCTGGGGCCAATTGTTTCACTAAGCTGAGAAATGGTGGAATACGCACGCTTTGCTTTGAATGGAAGCTCCCGCTGGCTTTCTGATACTTGGACAGCGTGCGCAGCAGGGGTGACACTCTGTGCCGGCAAGAGAACCGTGCCGGCCGTTAAAACGGCCATCGTCATTACAGTTAAAAGCTTTTTCATAAACATGAACCTCCCCTAATGTTTGGATGGGGAATATTTCGGGATGCTAAAGGGTTTTCCTGCAACCTGAAGCGCATTTTTGAAAGACAGTGCTTTATACCTGCAAAAAAACGCTTATGAAAGCCGATTTCATAAGCGTCAGGACATCAAATTATTGGATTTTTAAAAACTTGCGTTTGCCGACCTGGATAATCATATTCTCTTTTATCTCTGCATCGGCGTGAATGTCTGTTATTTTCTCTCCGTTAATCCGGATACCTCCGTTTTGAATCATGCGGCGCGCCTCGCTTTTCGAAGAGAGAAGGTCAAGAGTGACGAGCAGATCGATCATCGCTATTGTTTTCTCGCCTTTCCAGTTCACAGCCGGAATATCCTCAGGCAGGCTGTTTTCCTGAAAGACTGTTTTGAAAGATTGTTCGGCTGCTTCAGCGGCTTCCAATCCGTGGTACATTCGGACAATCGTTTTGGCTAAAAGCATTTTGGCATCCCTTGGATGAACGGAGCCGGTTTCTAAGTCCTTCACGAGCTGTTTTTTTTCTTCAAGCTCAAGGTCCGTTGCCAAATGGATATATTTTTTCATCAGGCTGTCGGGCAGTGACATCGTTTTCCCGTACATGTCGTTTGGATGGTCGTCAATGCCGATGTAGTTGTTTTTTGATTTCGACATTTTCTCAACACCGTCCAAGCCTTCCAAAAGCGGCATCAGGATGACGACTTGTTTTTCTTTGTTGTATCGTTCTTGGAAATGCCGTCCCATCAGCACATTGAAATGCTGGTCTGTTCCGCCTAATTCAATATCGCTTTCCAGAATGACGGAATCGTATCCCTGCATCAACGGGTAAAAGAATTCATGCAGGGAGATCGGTTTTTGCATGGCGATGCGTTCTTCAAAGTCATCGCGTTCCATTAGGCGTGCTACTGTTATTTTGCCTGCCAAGTCAATGACATCCTCCAGATGCAATGTTTTCAGCCATTTCGAGTTGTAGTGCAGCTCGACTTTTTCTGGATCAAGCACTTTCCCGAATTGCTGGAAGTATGTTTTGGCGTTGTGCTTGACTTCTTCATCGGTCAGCTGTTTTCTGGCCGCGGACTTGCCTGTCGGATCACCGATTTTTCCTGTGAAATCTCCAATCAAGAGCTGCACAATGTGGCCGTTTTCTTGAAATTGGCGAAGCTTGTTTAAAACGACCGTATGTCCCAGATGAACATCCGGTGCAGAAGGGTCTAATCCGAGTTTGATTTTTAGTGGTGTGCCTGTCGCAATCGATTTGACAAGCTTAGCCTTTAATTCCTCCGGCGGTATGACTTCTTGGGCGCCTGTCATATATAAATCAAGCTGTCTTTCGACTTCTTTTTGCTGTGCTGCTGTGAGCTGATCAAATGTTCTCATCGTTCTTCCTCCTTTTTTAGAAACACAAAAAGAGCCGCATCCCGATAAGGGACGTGGCTCAATGCACGCGGTACCACCCTGGTTGAAGACATTGCCTTCCGCTCATTCGAATAACGGTTTCCCGTCCTTTGCTACTAACGTTCACAAAGAAAGCTCGGGGAGGTAATTCGCGTGTGCCTGTGTGCCGGCTCGCACCTTCCGCCGACTCTCTGAAACAGGGAGACAACCGCTACTGGATTCCCGTCAAAGCTTATGATGTATGAAGATTGTCCGCTACTTTTCTAAGCAGTCCTGTCAGGGTTTTCTGCTCCTCTTTTGTCATGCCCGTAATCAATTCCGTTTCCCCTTTGTGAAACTCGGGGTAGAGTTCTTCGATCGCTTGTTTGCCAGATTCAGTAATTGTGACAAAAACAAGTCGCCGATCTCTGGTATCGATGCTTTTGGAGCAAAAGCCCTTTTTTTCGAGCGTTTTGATCACGTTGCTTGCTGTAGCTGTTGAAATGCCTGACAGCTCAGCGATTTTTCTCGTTTCGAGTTTGCCCCATACCCATAGATCGTAAAGAATGGAGAAAGCGGTCCAAGATAATTTGTAAGAAGAAAGAACCTCAGTCTCCATTTTGACACGGAGCCTTTGCGCAGACCGATACAGATTCGTCGCGATCGAAATGGCTTCCAAGTTGAGTGACTCAACGGGCATTTGTCTAAGCTTGCTGAGTGTGTCATGCTCTTCTTTGCGAAGCTGCTGCTGTGTATTGAAACGTTCCATTTATCAGGCCTGCCTTAAATTATCAGAATCATTAGCTATGAAATGAATTGTAGCAGAGACGATGGTGAACTTCAAGCCTATATTTTTCAGTTGAATAAAAAAAGCCAAAAGAACACCACAATAAAGAAAAATCCGCTAACGAGGGGTGCAGTTGTGCAAAAATATGTTCAAGGTGTGTATAGACACGATCCATTTCATCTGTTTTCGACAGAGCATGCAGTGACATTAGGCTTGATCGGCGTGCTTGCCATCCTATTGTTTCTGTTCCGCCGGTCAGTGAAGCAGCCTGCATTCAGTCAATTTCTGCGCTATTTATTTGTGTTTCTTTTGCTTGCTTCACAAATTGGTTACCAAATATGGATGATCGCCACGGGCAGGTGGTCGGTGCGGACTTCTCTGCCTCTTCAGTTGAGTGACCTGTCTGTGTATTTATCAGCGATCATGCTGGTGACAAAGAGCAGAAAGCTGTTTGTGTTTTTGTATTTTGTCGGTATAGGAAGCTCGCTTCAGGCGCTTCTGACCCCAGATCTTGGTATGTTTTCATTTCCGCATGTACGATATATTCTCTTTTTTATTTCGCACGGGTCCGTATTTCTATCCTGTTTGCTTATGGCAGTAATTGGAACGTACAGACTCAGACAGCGCTCTTTATGGGTGACTGTTTTGATTGTCAATCTGTACGGAGGGATCATTTATCTGGTTGACCGCTGGCTGAATGCGAATTATATGTATTTAACGAAAAAGCCGGGCGGCTCTTCACTTTTGGATGTTCTCGGGCCTTGGCCATGGTATATCGCCTCAGCTGAAGCGATTGCAATCGCGAGCTTTTTCATTCTTTATTGGCTTTATCGCATGTTCAAAAAATAAAAGCCTTTTTGTTGTCTAGCACATTCTATTAAAAAAAATATTGGAGAATGGTGTTTAATTTTCTGAAAAAGGGAATGTAACTTGTACAACACAAAGGGAGATGAATACCATTGAAGAAAGATGAATTTATGCATATCGTATCATGCGCAGATGATAATTATGCTCGTCATTTAGGTGGGATGTTCGTTTCTTTATTGACAAACATGGACCAGAATAGAAAAGTGAAGCTATATGTGATTGATGGGGGAATTGAGCCTGATAACAAAAAAAGGCTGGAAGAAACAACATTGAAGTTCGGCGTGCCGATTGAGTTTTTAGAAGTGGATGCCAACCAGTATGAACATGCTGTGGAAAGCAGCCACATTACAAAAGCGGCGTATTACCGCATTTCGATTCCTGACTTAATTAAGGATGAGAGCATCAAACGTATGATATATGTCGACTGTGATGCACTTGTCCTTGAGGATATTTCGAAACTATGGGACTTGGACATCTCTCCATACACCGTTGCTGCTGTGGAAGATGCGGGGCAGCATGAACGTTTGAAAGAAATGAATATCACGGACACAGGAAAGTATTTTAACTCAGGTATTATGATTATTGATATGGAACCTTGGAGAAAGCAAAACATCACAGAAAAAGTTCTCAACTTTATCAATGAAAACGGTTCTGAAGATTTTCTTGTGTTACATGACCAAGATGCGCTGAACGCGATCTTATATGATAAGTGGTATGAGCTTCATCCGCGCTGGAACGCTCAAACATACATCATGTTAAAACTGAAAACTCCACCGACACTGTTAGGACGGAAGCAATATAATGAAACGAGAGAAGACCCGGCAATCGTCCACTTCTGCGGCGGAGAAAAGCCTTGGAACTCCAATACAAAGCATCCGTACCGCGATGAGTATTTCCATTACATGTCCTATACGAAATGGAATACGATTGGGAGCCCGGCCATCAACCAATAATCTATATATGAAAAAAACGCTTTTGAGATCATCAAAAGCGTTTTTTTGTTTGTCAGCGCGCCACTGACCTATGATAAAACCGCTCAATATGCATGGCGATGTAGCACAATTCTTTTTCAGGAAACTCAAAGCCATATTCCTTTTTTACAAAAGTGCCGATGCTTTTGGCGCATAGGAAAGCATCCTTGAATCTTTCTTTAATGATGGCAATCATTTCTGAATCCAGCTCGTAAATGGTTTCGCCTGCTTTGATATGCTGAATGGCAAAGCGCAAATGGGTCACGAGCCTTTCGTAAGAAATGGTATCCTCCACAATGTTGATCGACAGCTGGGTTTCAATAATGTTGATAATGTCACGGATCATCGTTGTTATATCAAGTGTCTGTGTCATGTCGCCGGCGTTGTTTCTGGCTGTGTGAATGTGCATGGCGATATTGCCGATTTCATCCTCAGGAATCTCAATGCCCAGCTTCTCTTTAATTAGCGCTCTAGCCCACATGCCGATTTGGAATTCCTTCGGATAAAGAACTTTGATCTCATTCAGCAGCGGATTTTTGATGACCATTCCGTTGCTCAGGCGTTCAATCGCAAATGAGAGATGGTCTGAAAACGCGACGTGAATCCGTTCATTGATTTTGATGTTCAGTTCTTGTTCAGCATGGGAAATAATTTGCTCGGAGATTTGAATATGGTCTTCCGGCAACGTTTCTAAAATCTCTTCGAATTGTTTATAGTCAGGTGTATCTTTTCTGACGAATGTTTTTTCTATTTTAGACGGATCGACAATATCATTTTTTCTTTTATCGAACGCAATTCCTGCACCCAAGAGAATCTTCTCTTCATTTTGATCCTTTACGACGATTGCATTATGATTTAAGATTCTTTTAATTTTCATAGCTTTTTTCCTTTCATCCCCCGTTTTATGAATGAAATCGAATAAATCCAGTTATTCTGTCTCTTCTTTAAACCCGAGAAACAATGTAGCTATAAAAGCAGAGACGGCCGCGATCAAAAAACCGATCATATAATGAACAAAATTCGCAACGCCAAATGGCAGCACGATTGAAATCATCGGGATGCCGGTCAGTCCGTAGGAATTCGAGACGACGTGTGCCCCAACTACATACGCCCCGCCGAGAGCACCGCCAATAGCGGCTCCGATAAAGGGGCGGATCAGCTTCACATTTACCCCGAACACAATCGGCTCCACAATGCCTAAAAACGCGGTAAGGGAAGCGGGGAGCGCGATTTTCTTCAGGCTGGACTGCTTCGTTTTGAAGAAAACAGCCAGTCCCGCTCCGCCTTGCGCCACATTCGCCATTGACCATATCGGCACCAAAAAGTTTACACCCACATGAGGGTCGGCAAGCAAAGTCGCTTCAATCGCATAAAAGCTATGATGCAAGCCTGATAGAACGATAGTGGAATAGATGCCCCCGAAAAGTGCTCCGGCAGCAATGCCTGCGTGGTGATAAATGTATTCAATCGATTGCGATATGACCTGGCCGATAATAACTGCGGCGGGGTTCATCACAATCAGCGCGAGACACCCTGTCACCATCACAGTGATAAAGGGAATGATCACGACATCAAGTGACTTGGGCACAATCGTTTTTAAAAGCTTCTCAATTTTGCTCATGATATAAACGGAGAGAAGAATCGGTATAATGGCGCCCTGATAGCCCATCAATGGAATATGCAGCCCCCATATGTCCAAGGAAGCGGGGGTTTTGCTGCCGAGCATGGATGGATCAAGCAAATCAGGATGAGTCAGAAGCCCTCCTATCAATGCCCCTAAAAATGGGTTGCTGCCAAATTGTCTGGCGGCACTAAAGCCAACCAAAATCGGCAGCAGAATAAATGCGGTGCTGGATACGAGATCCAGCATTTTGATCCACGGGCTGTCGGCAGAGAACCAGTGAAAGACCTGAATCATGCCGATCAGCCCCATGAGCAACCCGTTTGCTGTTATCGCCGGGATAATCGGCATGAAAATATCGGACAGCGTTTTAGCAAATGTTGTGACGGGGTTCAGTTTGCGGCTGGCATGTTTCTCTTGAACAGCCTCTTCAGAAGGCGATGCCTCCCACACACAAACGACTTCTTTATAAATTTTGTTGACAACACCCGCCCCAAAAATAATTTGGAACAGGCCATATCTGAAAAAGGTGCCCTGCACACCTTGCAGATTTTCAATAGCACGTATGTCGATTTTCGTTTCATCCTTTACTTCAAAACGAAGACGAGTTGTACAGTGGCTGATGCTGTTAATGTTGTTTTTTCCTCCTGCGAGGAGCAATAATTCTTTCGCAATCTCTTTTTGCAAACAATAAAAACCTCCTCTGCTGAAGAAAAGTCGGCTTGTTCATCGTATCAAATGAAAAGTTGACAATCAAAATGAAAAAAGTGAGAAAAACTATAAATCATGCAGAGTAATAAAAAATGCCCTCGTCGGGTGACGGGGCATTACGAAACATATAAAGCAGAAATGTCCATGGCGCCGTTACGAGCCCAACACGAAAAGAAGAGTTAAAATACCTTTCTTTTTCTAGGCACTAATACTCCCTTTGCATCGTTGGGTCTTGCCTGCTTGCCAGTCACAATCCCGCATTATGCAGTTGATATCTGTAATAACGTTCATTTTATGCTGTTCACAGCAGGATAGCAATAGTATGAAAAGCCTGTGAAACAAATGGGAAAAAGGTTGCGTACACCACTTAACAGATGAAAAAAACCTTTAAGACGAGCATTACGCCTTAAAGGTTTTTCAATTATTTCTTCGGCTTAACGGCGTTCAGCCGTTTTTGCAGCTTTGTTTTTTCATGGGATGCTTTTAATTGATTTACTGCGGACTGAGCGGCTGTTTTTGATTTTTTTGTCTTGTCTTTTTCCGCTTTTTTCACTTTGGCTTTGGCCGCTTCGACTTTTTTGGCTTCAGCTGCCGCCACTTTTTTCTTCACTTTATCTAACCGTTTTTGCAATGACGTTTTGTCTTTTCCGGACTGAAGTTCATTGACGGCCTTTTGGGCTTTTGCCGCGTTTGCGTCAGTTGATTTCTTTTCTGCTGCGGCGACTGATTGCTGCGCCGTTTTTACATTGATGCTTTTCACTTTGTTGAGACGCTTCTGCAGGGACGTTTTTTCTGAGCTTGCCGGAAGCTTGCTGACTGCCGATTGAGCGCTTTCGATATCTGTTTTCTTTTTGCTTTTTTCCGCTTTGGCGACTTTGTCCTTCGCTTGCTTTGATGCGATATAGCGCTTGACCTGATCTAAGCGTTTTTGCAGGTTCTTTTTATCCGTACCGTTCGGCAGTTTGTTGATTGCGGCTTGTGCTGTATCAACGGTTTGCTTGGTTTTATACTTTTCTGCCTTTGCCACTTTGTCCTTCGCGTCTTTTACATTTCTGTATGCCTGAACCTTATCCAGTCTTTTTTGCAAAGCTTTTTTTGCGTTGGAGTCTGGCAGCTGGCTGACGAGCTTTCTCGCTTTGTCAATATCGGCTTGTGCCTTTGTCTGTTCAGCTTTTTTGACCGCTTGCTCAGCCGCCGCGTACGCTTTATCTGCCTGCTGGGCTTTATACTGGATCAGGCCATAGCCGAATTGCTGATCGCGCCCCGTCATTCCGAGATCAACGATGTTTTTCTGCATGAGGGCGCGAAGCTGCACGTTCGTGTTACCAGGATCACGCTGTTTTAATAAAGCAAACATGGCAGCGGCGTGCGGTGTCGCTTGGGATGTGCCGCTTCCCGTCGCGTAATATTGATGTAAGTACGTGCTCGTGATGTCTGTTCCCGGTGCTGAAAATTCAACTTCATTTCCTGTTGTCGAAAAGGCTGCGAGCTGATTGTGTTGATCTGTCGCTGACACTGCAACGACACTGCTGTACGCCGCAGGGTAATTTACTGGCTTTCCGTTTCCGTCATTTCCGCTTGCGGCAACGAGCAGTACGCCTTTTTCATATGCTTTGTCCATGGCGTCATGAAGAATCTGGCTGTCTGAAGACGTGCCAAGGCTCATATTGACGATATCCATCCCATTCGCTATCGACCAGTCGATCCCTTTGAGAAGGCCTTGAAGATCTCCCGAGCCGTTCTGATCAAGCGCTTTAACCGCATATATTTGTGCTTCCGGTGCGACGCCGTCAATTCCGTAGCCGTTATGCTTAGCGCCGATAATCCCGGCGACATGTGTTCCGTGGCCGTTATCGTCTTTGTAAGAAGAGATGTAACTGACAGCTGAGTACCCGCCGGAAATCGACAGGTCGTCGTGGGGGGAGATCCCGCTGTCGATGACAGCGATTTTGACGTTTTTCCCTGTCAGCCCTTCCTTCCAAGCTTGTTTGACCTGAATCGGTTCAAGGTTCCATTGTTCGAAGTTGTCAGAGGTGTCGGCGTCCTCTGACAGTATTTTGAGGTCTGTATTGTCCGCTGCGGTGAACGTGACATTGTTTTCGACATACAAAATATCAGGGTCCTGTTTGAATTCTTTTACTGTCTTTTGATCTGCTTTGACCGCTACCGCCGGAAGATGCTTATACTGCTGCTCAACCTCAGCATCACTGTCTAGTACAGTTTCCTTGCCGTCTTTGTTTTTATAGACCACAATGATTTCATTCCCGCTGCTGTTTTCTGCATGTGCAAGTGGCCCTAGGGCGAGAAAACTGAAAAACAGAATGGCTGATACAACAAGTTTGCAAAACGTGTTTTTCATAGTTCTTCTCCTTTTTCTATGATGTTTGATATATATATCGGAGGATATTGTGATTTTGATAGTAAGAAGGAAAAATTTTTTCATTGATAGGATGGCTCAGAAGAATTCAGATTTTTTCCGCAGGAAGAGGAAATTTTCCACATGAATTTGTAAGCGTTTTCAAAATAAGATAAAGAAAACATTGCAAAGGTTGTTCACAAAGCAATGAGAAAAGGGGGCTTTTCAGATGAGCGCGTTCACTCGGGTGATGGAAGAAAAAATCATGCCTGTCGCTGGGAAAATTGCCGGACAGCGGCATCTCAGCGCATTGCGTGACGGAATTGTTTTGACCATGCCGCTAATTATTATCGGTTCAGTCTTTTTGATTTTAACCAGCCTGCCGATTCCCGGTTATGCTGATTTTATGGCGAGTGTGTTTGGAGAACAGTGGGCGGATAAGCTCGGCTATCCTGTCAATGCTTCATTCGATATTATGGCAATGATTGCGGCTTTCGGGATCGCCTATCGGCTGGCTGAAAGCTACGGTGTTGATGCGCTGTCGGCCGGAGCGATTTCAATTGCAGCCTTCTTATTGGCAACGCCGTTTGAGGTGCCTTTTACGCCGGATGGCTCAACAGAATCAATCATGGTCGGAGGCGGAATTCCCATCACATTGCTCGGCAGCAAGGGGACTGTTTGTCGCCATGATCATCGCCTTGTTTTCAACTGAAGTCTATCGGTACATCATTCAAAAAAATATTGTGTTTAACATGCCTGATGGCGTGCCGCCGGCAGTAAGCAAATCATTTGTCGCGCTGATTCCCGGCTTTATCATCGTATTTCTTATATGGCTGGCGCGTCTTTTGGTTGAAATGACACCTTTTGAAAGCCTGCACAATGTCGTCGGAGACCTGCTCGGCACACCGCTTTCCATCCTTGGCGGCAGCCTCGGCGGGAGTCTGATCGCTGAATTCGTGCAAATGCTGCTTTGGTCGTGCGGCATTCACGGCGCTTCGATCATCGGCGGTATTATGGCGCCGATTTGGTATGGCGCCATGGATGCAAACCGTCTCGCGTTTCAAGCGGGCGAGGCGCTGCCGAGTATTTTTACGACTCAGTTTTTTCAAATTTGGATTAATGTCGGCGGAAGCGGGGCGACGCTGGCACTTGTACTCACTATGCTTGTGCGGTCCCGGAGCAAACAGATGAAGCAGCTCGGCCGCTTAGGCATCGGGCCCGCGCTCTTTAACATCAACGAGCCGATCATTTTCGGCATGCCGATTGTGATGAACCCGCTCCTTATCGTTCCGTTCATTATAGCCCCGCTCCTCACCATTACCGCCACTTATATTGGCATGAGCACCGGACTGGTAGCAAGGCCCGCCGGGATTGCCGTGCCATGGACCATGCCGCCGATCATTTCAGGGTACCTGGCGACAGGCGGAAAAGTATCGGGCGCCGTCATGCAGCTGGTGAACCTGCTCATTACATGTGCTATCTACTATCCGTTTTTCAGAATTTGGGATCATCAAAAATGGAAGGAAGAGAGTGCGGTTGAATCCGGGGATAAAAATATGTCTTGATGTAATGTTATAGATCATCAGCTGCTAAAGGGCTGATGATCTTCTTTTAACTATAAGTGAATGTTAGAATATGTAAAGGAGGTGCGCATGCTAGAATACATATGGTTAGATGACGAATCACCAATCTTAAAACAACTACCAGTTGAATATACATCAGCTGCTATTTTATGTTCTCCTTTTATTCAAATGCCTGAAGGGTGGGAAAAAGCTAAGAGAAAAAATGAATATGAGCATATTTATCCAAATGATCAAGAAGTAAGGGAAAAAGGAAAAGCAGTTACATGGAAAGATATCATGTCTTCATGCGGATTCCAAACACATGCAGAGCTGGGGCTGGCTTTGAAGACATCGATATTTGCTTTAAGGGATGAGTACGCGAGAGAGGATTTAGCTGAACTTTTACATGCGAACTTAAAAGGAGATCTCTTTTATCCTAGTGAGGACCATATTTCAAATTTTCATATTCCCGGTTTGGTAAAAGTGCTTCGTTACCACGGGTCCAATCGGTTTTATTACTCAGAACCAATTGTGGAAAACAGCGGCTTTCTGGACACAACTGAGGCTAACTTGCGGATGGTTCTTGATGAAGCCGCCGCAGAGCTCATGTTGACTGATGAGAAAATGGATTTTGTGTTTATGAGTGTATACGACTCATTCATAAATGTTTTTCTTGCGAAAGATGAAAAGATTCATGACATGGTTCAGGGTATGGGCTGGGAAGCCATGTTTTGCGATGAATCAACGTATATCAGTTGGTATAGATAAACAAAGAACGTACATGAAAAATGTACGTTCTTTGATTTTTACCGCTGAAAGAACTCAATCCACTCGCCGTCAGGGCCTTCGATATAAAAATAACGATACCCGTTTGGAAGTGTTGTAATCTCTTCGTCGATAAATTTCGCATTCATTCTTTCCGCTTTTGTATATTCGGCCGCGATGTCATCAGTCAGCAGGGCAATGTGATGCACTTTACCTTCGGCGGGAAGCTCGCTGCTGTAGCCTTGAATCAGTTCGATTTCTGTTTCCGGACCATCTTCAAAGCCAAGAAAAGCAAGCTCGATAATACCGTTCGTATGAGTGATGCGGTCTTTCAATTTCATGCCGAGAACCTCTTCATAAAATGAAATAGACGCGTTAATATCTCTTACCATAATGCCTGTATGGTCAATTCGTTTTGCCATGCTGTTCCTCCTAGAAACTCTTTTTGTCTATCGTAGAAAAACCTTTCCTTTCTGTCAATGCAGACATCTTGGCGTTTTGTGGTACGATAAGAAAAAGCAAACAGAAAGAGGACGAACATATATGAAGCTACTCACCCTAAAGAAAGCACACGCTGCAAAAATCAAAAAAGGCTATCCGCTCATCGAAAAGGAAGCCCTCACCGGCAGTGCGGGGCACGTCAAAGAAGGCGACCTCGTTGATGTCATGTCTGAAAGCGGCGAGTTTCTCGCAAGGGGCTATTACGGCCTGCAAAATAAAGGGGTCGGCTGGACGCTCACACGCAATAAAAATGAACATATCGACCAAACATTTTTCCTCAGCAAATTAACAAAAGCGGTACAAGCGCGTGCAAGTCTTTTCGCGGCGCCTGATACAACGGCTTTCCGAATCTTCAACGGGGAGGGCGACGGCATCGGCGGCGTCACTGTTGATTATTATGACGGGTACCTGCTTCTCCAATGGTACAGCAAAGGCATTTACACCTTTAAAGAAACGCTGATTGCCGCTCTGGATGAACTGGATATTGAATATAAAGCGATTTACGAAAAGAAACGCTTCGATACGGCTGGACAATATGTCGAGGATGATGACTTCGTGAAGGGAGAAAGAGGCGAATTCCCGATCATCATTCAAGAAAACGGGATACAATACGCGGTTGATTTAAACGAAGGCGCTATGACAGGCATCTTTTTAGATCAAAGACATGTGCGCAAAGCGATCAGAGACCGCTATGCCAGTGGAAAAAACGTCTTAAACACGTTTTCTTATACAGGTGCGTTCTCAGTGGCGGCAGCGCTTGGCGGAGCGGAGAAAACAACAAGCGTGGACGTGGCAAATCGAAGCCTGGCCAAAACGATCGAGCAATTCAGCGTGAACAAGCTGGATTACGAGGCGCACGATATTAAAGTGATGGATGTTTTTAAATACTTCTCATATGCGGCGAAAAAGGATCTGCGCTTTGATCTGATTGTTCTCGACCCGCCATCCTTTGCCCGCACAAAAAAACGCACCTTCAGCGCGGCCAAGGATTATAAAAATCTGCTGAAGGAAACGATCGCCATTACAGCCGACAAGGGCATCATTGTCGCCTCTACAAACAGCAGCGCCTTCGGAATGAAGAAATTCAAAGGCTTTATCGATGCCGCGTTCAAAGAAACAAATGAAAGCTATACGATTATAGAGGAATTTACATTGCCGGAGGACTTCAAAACGATATCGGCATATCCAGAAGGCAATTACTTAAAAGTTGTCTTTCTGCAGAAAAAATAAAAAGAGAAAAGCTGCCCGGTTCAGGGGCAGCTTTTTATGTAGAAATGATCTGCTGGACGCGTCCGATTCGGCCATCCTCAAGACGGACTTTAATGCCGTGCGGATGATAGCTAGATTTCGTTAAAATATCCTTCACTGTGCCTCGCGTCAGTTTTCCTGTTTTTTGATCCGCTTTCAATACAATATCGACCTGCAATCCTTTAGAAATGCTGCTCCGTTCTTGCCCGTTCATAGCACACTTCCTTCCTTTTTATTCATTATAGTCGTTATGGTTTAAAAGTAACAGCCGTCTGATGAAGCGAATGTTTATTTTTTTCTGCTTTTATTAAATATAATGTCAGCCCTGCGCCTGCTATGCTAAGAATGGCGAAGAGCAGATAGACTGCGAAAATGGAAACGTAGTCAAAAATGTATCCGCCAACAAACGTACAGAACCAGTTGCCGAATCCGTTGCCGATGGCGGCGTACATGGTTAGCGCTGTCGCCTCCACGTGGCTTGGGGTAATTTTTTTGACGTATTGCAGCGCCGCCGGAATAAATAAACCAATGGAAACGCCCTGGAGACATACCGTCGCATAAATAATCCATAACGAAGGCTCTGTGAAGTAAAGCATCCACCTGAATAATGAAACGCCGCCTGACAGCATAATGACAGTGAGCAATCCCATTTTATCTATGAATTTCTGAGCAAACCTCATAAACGGAATCTCTGAGATCACTCCGATAAAAAATAAAAGGCCAATGGCGGAAAGAGACGCGCCGCTTTTGTCGAGAAACAGACTGAAGTATGTATTGTTCGCTAAATTTGGTGCAAATGACGTAAAGGTGATGATCATAAAGATGAGGAAAGGTTTGTTGCTGATCAGCTCCCGGAACCCTTTGCGGATATTGATCTTTGTTTTGGTTTTCTGCTGTCCCGGCATTTGTGAGGCCAATATGGCTGCCATGCACAGAAAGGCACAGCCAAAGATAAAAATGACGTGAATGGGGTACAGCTGATTCGTCACCTGTCCCATGACAAACACCGCAATGCCGAAGCCGAGAGAACCAAACAGGCGGATTCCGCCGTAGTTTCCGTTTGTTTGTTGTGTGTAGCGTAAAGAAATGCTGTCTGACAAGGGAATGATAGTGCTCTGAAAGGCTGCAAAACAGGCCGCAACCAGAATAAACAGCGGAAAGCTTTCAAATAAGATATAGCCGAGCCCGGTTACACCCGTTACTGATGTGCAAACCGCAAGCAGGCTTTTTGTTTTTTGCGTATAATCGCTCAGCATACCCCAAAACGGCTGGAAAAAGATCATCACAATCGGGCCGAGTGACATAATCAAGCCGACTTGTGAGCCGCTTACATGCTGTTCCTTTGTTAAATACATGCTGAGCAGCGGAATGATACTGCCTGTGCCCAGGAAAGCAAACAAATAAAATCCTTTTAACGCTGCGTAGTGCCGTTTCACCTGCAAGTTGTGCATGGGGGTGCCTCCTTTGGTATCCACAAATTACATTATATTGTAATTTCTCAGCTTTTCAATGGAAGGAGACATAAAAAAACTGCCCTTGCCAGGACAGTTTTTTCTTACATAAATGAAAGTAAAAACGGCGCCGCGCAAAGCGTCATAATCGCAGCTAAGATCATCGACACACTGGAAATCGTGCCGGACACAGAGCTGAGCTCAAATGCTTTGGATGTGCCCGCTCCATGTGCGCTTGTGCCGAGAAGCACGCCTCGCGCAATTTCGTTATCAATGCGGAAATAGCGGATGACTATCGGGCCGATGACAGTGCCGAACAAAGCGGTCAAAATGACAAATATGGCTGTGACCGCAGGCATTCCGCCAATCATTTCAGATACGTTCATGGCGATCGGCGTTGTCACTGATCTTGGAACGAGGCTGTCAATCAAGCCAGTTCCGAGGTGAAGCCATTTCGCAATAAGAGCTGTAGAAATAATCGCGATGCATGAGCCGAAGGCGACGTTCAAAATAATTTCCACTGCGTATTTCTTTAAAACAGGGAAATATTTATAAAGCGGGATCGCAAATGCCACGGTAGCCGGCTGAAGCATATCGGTCAGCACTTCACCGCCGAGATTATATGTCTCGTATGGGACATTCACCAGCAGCAGCAGACCGACTAACACAGCAGGCGTCACCAATAGCGGCGACGTATAGACTCGCGGAAAACGCGAATATACTTTTTTTGCTCCTAAATACACCAAAACCGTTAATAACAAACTTACAATTCCGATGAACACGTATGTTTTTTCTCCTTTCTTTTTGCAATAAGTTGTGTAAGCGTTCCTGTGGACACCATCACGACAAACGTGCTGATAATGACAACAAGCAAAATGCTGACACCGAATTTTGACATAATGTCTCCGTATTCAATCACTCCGACGGCAGACGGGATAAAAAATAAAAGCAGCTCCCCAAGAAGCCACGCCGCGCCAAGCTCTATCCATTCAAGCTTGATGATGTTAAAGTGTAATAATGTGAAAAGAATCACAATCCCAATTATACTGCCGGGAATATTTATATGAAGAAGGGCTGTCACCCAATTGATCAGCCGAGCGAATATAAATAACAGAGCGATTTGAATAACGGTAAGCAACAGTTTTTTCATTTTGATGCCTCCCTTATATTCATATTGTACATGAGGTTACGCTATAGGTAAAATATATATTAAGCATAATAAGTATTCCTTTTGTCTATAGAAAGGGTGAAACAAATGGACATCCGCCATTTAACATATTTTTTGGAGGTCGCCCGTCTGAAAAGTTTTACGAAGGCGTCTCAATCACTTTATGTTTCTCAGCCGACGATATCGAAAATGATCAAAAATTTAGAAGCGGAGCTTGGGATCGAGCTTTTTTACCGAAACGGCAGACAGGTGGAGCTGACGGACGCCGGCCATAGCATGTATGTGCAGGCGCAGGAAATTATTAAATCATTTCAAAACCTGACATCCGAGTTAAATGATATTATGGAGGTCAAGAAAGGGCATGTGCGAATCGGGCTGCCGCCGATGATCGGATCAGGATTTTTCCCGCGAGTGCTCGGCGATTTTCGGGAAAATTATCCGAATGTGACCTTTCAGCTCGTTGAGGACGGCTCTATCAAAGTCCAAGAAGGCGTTGGAGACGGTTCTCTTGACATTGGCGTTGTTGTTCTTCCCGCAAACGAAGACATTTTTCATTCATTTACGATCGTAAAAGAAACATTAATGCTTGTCGTACACCCTTCCCACCGGCTGGCGGGTGAGAAAGAGAGCCGATTGCAGGATTTGAAGGAAGAGCCTTTTATTTTTTTCAGGGAGGATTTTGTTCTTCATAATCGAATTATGATGGAATGTATCAAGGCCGGATTCAGACCTCATATCATTTACGAAACCTCACAATGGGATTTTATCAGTGAGATGGTGTCAGCCAACCTGGGGATCGGACTTTTGCCGGAACGCATATGTCGCGGCCTTGATCCGGAAAAGGTCAAAGTCATTCCGCTTGTCGATCCGGTCATCCCTTGGCATCTTGCGATTATATGGAGAAAGGACCGCTATTTGTCCTTTGCGGCAAGAGCCTGGCTTGAACATACGAAATCGTATTTATGGGATCCGAAAAAAAGAGAGAGTAAAGGATGATGCTAACATGGATGCACAATCAGCAGCAAAACGACTAACAGCCGTCCGGAAGCATAGCCCTCTGGTGCACAGCATAACAAACAATGTGGTGACGAATTTTACAGCGAACGGCCTGCTCGCCCTCGGTGCATCACCCGTAATGGCTTATGCGAAAGAAGAGGTCGCCGATATGGCGAAAATCGCGGGCGCGCTCGTTTTAAATATTGGAACGCTAAGCAAGGAAACCGTCGAAGCTATGATCATTGCGGGTAAATCAGCGAATGAACATGGCGTACCCGTCATTCTTGATCCCGTGGGGGCTGGTGCCACACCGTTCCGCACTGAATCGGCACGTGAGATTATACGTGAGGTGCGCCTCTCTGCAATCAGAGGAAATGCCGCTGAAATTGCACATACCGTGGGTGTTGCGGATTGGATGATCAAAGGAGTCGATGCCGGTGAAGGCGGAGGCGACACTGTCCGTCTGGCTCAACAGGCGGCGCAAAAACTGAACACGGTCATTGCGATTACTGGGGAAGTCGACGTAATTGCCGACGCATCTAACGTATACACTCTTCATAACGGCAACAAGCTGTTGACGAAGGTGACAGGCGCCGGATGTCTTCTGACTTCAGTAGTCGGTGCGTTTTGTGCAGTGGAAAAAAATCCGTTATTCGCTGCCATCGCTGCGATTTCCTCATATGGTGTTGCGGCTCAGCTTGCCGCGCAGCAGACAGCTGACAAAGGTCCGGGGAGTTTTCAGATTGAATTGCTGAACAAGCTGTCTTCTGTCTCTGAACAAGATGTATCAGAGTTAGCGACAATAGAAAGGGTGACAGTCTCATGACACGTATTTCTCGGGAAATGATGAAAGAGCTATTATCTGTTTACTTTATTATGGGTTCAAACAATACAAAAGCCGATCCTCTGACAGTTGTACAAAACGCATTAAAAGGCGGTGCCACTCTGTACCAGTTTCGCGAAAAGGGCGAAGGCGCACTGACAGGGGAGGAACGGATTGACTTCGCCGCAAAGGTTCAGGCGGCATGCCGTGAAGCCGGAGTCCCTTTCATTGTCAATGATGATGTGGAGCTGGCACTGAAGCTGAAGGCAGACGGTGTGCACATCGGCCAAGAGGATGCGAAAGCAAAAGAGGTACGCGACGCCATTGGCGATATGATCCTTGGCGTGTCCGCCCATACGATGTCTGAGGTAAAGCAAGCCGAGGAAGATGGGGCAGATTATGTCGGTCTCGGGCCGATCTACCCGACGGAAACGAAAAAGGATACAAGAGCTGTGCAGGGTGTGTCTCTCATTGAAGCGGTGAGACGTCAAGGCATCAGCATCCCGATTGTCGGCATCGGCGGTATCACAATAGAAAATGCCGGTCCTGTAATTGAAGCGGGCGCTGACGGTGTCAGTATGATCAGCGCTATCAGTCTGACGGAAGATCCGGAAGAAGCCGCACGCAAATTTTACGATGTTATTCACACATATAAGACCGGCCGATAACCCGATTTTGCTTTCAAGAGGCTGTCCTGTAAAGGGCAGCCTTTTTGCTGTTCTGCCAAGGTTTTCAGACCTTCAAATTTTCATTGACAAAGGGCGGGAACTGGCTATGATTATGATATATAATGATAATCATTTTCAATTATAGGAGGAACATGATGGCTCGGGGGCTGGCACTTATATTACTCAGCTTGTTGATATTTTTCGGTTCAGCGGCGCATGCGGAAAATGATCCAATTGCTTCCCTGCTTGAATTAAACAAGCAAATGATTAAATCAGTACAAGATGGAGATATAGATTCCGCACAGCAAACATTTGAGACCTTCAAATCGGCGTGGAAAAAGGAAGAACCATCTATTAAGAAGGAAAATCTTTCTTCCCACAGCAAAATGGACTCGAATATCGCTATGATTTCTCTTTCTTTCATTAATCAAGACGCGAACAAACTCGAAACACAGCTTGAAGAGCTTTCTTCTCACTTAGAAACCTACCAGCAGGCTGTTGTGCTGAAAAAGACATCCTCGGGTCAATCAAGGACGTCCTTAACAGCCTATATTCAAAGCTTAAAAGAAACAAAACAATTGATAGAAAAAGACCAGCTGGATGAGGCGTCAGCCGCTATCGACAACTTAATCACATCTTGGCTGGCCGTAGAAGGAGACGTCGTATCCCAATCCAAAGAAGCCTATACCACATCGGAGGAAAATCTGGCACTCATGAAGGCTGAAATCGACAGCCATCCCGATCAGGTATTAAAGCAAATTGACGAAATGATTCAATTGCTTGAGCCGATTGCTTCGAGCAGCTACAGCTGGTGGGACGCGGCATTGATCCCAATTCGAGAAGGAATGGAGGCGCTGCTTGTCATTGGGGCGCTTTTGACCATGACAAAAAAAGCCCGTGTCACCCGTTCTTCTGCTTGGATCTGGGGCGGCGCGTCAGCCGGCATGTTTGTTTCCTTAGCAGCCGGAATCGGCGTCACCCTCCTGTTCTCCTCGAAGGTATTCGGAGAAAACAATTTCTTGCTAGGTGGAATCACCGGTGTGCTGTCCGCTGTCATGCTTTTGTATGTCGGGGTGTGGCTGCATAGGAACGCCTCGATGGACAAGTGGAGAGAAAAAATCAATATCCAGAAATCACAGGCGCTGAAAAAACGAAGCCTGCTTTCCTTTGCACTCATTGCATTTCTGGCAGTCGTGAGGGAGGGGCTCGAAACAGTCATCTTTTTCATCGGCCTTGTTGGAAAGCTCTCTCTCCCTGAGCTGATCGGCGGGACAGCTGCGGGTCTTGTCGTTCTCATCATTGTCGGTATTCTTATGATAAAGCTCGGAATGCGTATTCCATTGAAGCCGTTTTTTCTGCTGTCAATGGCGGTTGTCCTGTATATGTGCGTGAAATTTCTTGGAACAGGCGTTCACAGCCTGCAGCTCGCGGGGATTCTTCCGTCTGACGCAGAAAGCTGGCTTCCGTCTGTATCCGTTCTCGGAATCTACCCGTCCGTGTACAGTACGATTCCGCAATTGCTAATTTTACTATTTTTACTGATTGTGCTTGTCTCAGAAGCGGCAAAACATTTTACAAACGGAAAGGAACTGACAAAATGAATATCACAAAGATTGCTGTAACAGCCGGATGTATCCTTGCACTGTGTGCAGGATGCGGAGCCAATGACACTTCGTCAACTAAAGAAAAAGCTTCATCTCAAAAAAGCGGAGTAAGCAAAGAGATCACGGCTTCCGTCAATAAAATGGAGAACATGATTTCCAAGCTGAATGAATCAGCAGAAAAAGCCGATCAAAAAGAGATTCAAAAGAAGGGGAAAGAATTAAACAGCTACTGGCTTTCTTTTGAAAATGATATTCGCAGCGACTATCCGTTCGAATACACAGAAATCGAAAAGCACCTTCAGCCTATCTATACAGAGGCGCAAAAAGCCAAACCGGATACAGATAAAATCAAGACAGAATCCGAGTCACTGAAAGCGTCCTTAGAAGACCTGACAGAAGCGAAGAAGAGCAGCAAAAAGGCAAGCGATCAGCTGGCAAAAGCGGCAGATGAATATAAAGAATACGTCAAAGAACAGAGTGATCAGCTTGTGAAGGCAACTGAAGCATTTACAGCTGCCGTGAAGGCCGGCGATATTGAAAAATCAAAGACGTTATATGCGAAAGCGCGCGTCTATTACGAGAGAATTGAACCGATTGCGGAAAGCCTCGGAGATCTTGACCCGAAAATTGATGCCCGTGAAAACGATGTAGAAGAAGGGGACAAGTGGACAGGGTTCCACAAGCTTGAGAAAGCCATTTGGAAGGATAAACATATTTCCGGCGAAAAGGCGACGGCTGACCAGCTTGTCAAGGATGTAAAAGAGCTTGATGGTTCGATTGAATCATTGACATTAACGCCAGAACAAATTGTGGCGGGTGCAATGGAGCTTCTGAACGAAGCAGGTATTTCTAAAATTACGGGTGAAGAGGAGCGCTACTCACGAATCGATTTAGTCGATCTTATGGCAAATGTTGAAGGCTCTGAGGCCGTGTATCAAACTGTGAAAAGCGCGCTCGTAAAAGACCACTCTGACCTGACGGAAAAGCTGGATACCGAATTCAGTGAATTTGAAGTTTTAATGGCAAAATACAGAACAAATGATCAGGCCTATACGTCTTATGATAAATTAAGTGAAGATCAAATCAGAGAGCTGAGCACAAAGCTGACGACTCTTTCTGAAACCATGTCGAAGATTGCGAATGTGCTATAAAAGGAGTTTTGTAACAGCATGAGCGATGAACAAAAAAAGCCAGAACAAATTCACAGACGGGACATATTAAAATGGGGAGCGATGGCTGGGGCGGCCGTGGCGATTGGCGCCAGCGGCCTCGGCGGTCTTGCTCCGCTTGTTCAGACCGCGGCTAAGTCATCGAAGAAGGACGAAAAAGAGGATGACCAGATTGTGCCATTTTACGGAAAGCATCAGGCCGGAATCACCACTGCCCATCAGACGTACGTGTATTTTGCCGCGCTTGATGTGACGGCGAAGGAGAAAAGCGATATCATCACGTTATTCAGAAACTGGACCAGCCTGACACACATGCTGACGTCAGGCAAAAAAAATGTCGAGCGAACAGAAGAATCAATACCTGCCACCGCAGGATACGGGTGAATCGGCTGATTTACCGCCTTCCAACTTAACGGTTACATTTGGCTTCGGGCCTGACTTTTTCGAAAAAGATGGGAAGGATCGCTTCGGACTGAAAAGCAAGAAACCGAAACACCTTGCTGCCCTTCCGGCTATGCCGAATGACAATCTCGATGCGAAGCAGGGAGGCGGAGACATCTGCATCCAAGTATGCGCAGATGATGAACAGGTGGCGTTTCACGCGCTGCGAAACCTATTGAATCAAGCGGTGGGCACCTGTGAAGTCCGCCTGATAAACAAAGGCTTTTTAAGCGGAGGCAAAAATGGAGAAACGCCTCGCAATCTATTTGGGTTTAAAGATGGAACAGGAAACCAAAGCACCAAGGATGACACCTTGATGAACTCGATCGTATGGATTCAGTCCGGCGAGCCTGACTGGATGACCGGCGGAACTTATATGGCTTTTCGGAAAATCAAAATGTTCCTTGAAATTTGGGACCGCTCTTCTCTGAAGGATCAAGAGGATACTTTCGGCCGCAGAAAAAGCTCGGGGGCACCCTTTGGCCAAAAAAAAGAAACAGACCCTGTCAAGCTGAATCAAATCCCGTCAAATTCGCACGTCAGCCTTGCGAAATCTACGGGGAAACAAATTTTGCGAAGAGCCTTTTCTTACACAGAAGGCATTGACTCGAAAACCGGCTATATGGATGCAGGTCTCCTGTTTATCAGCTTTCAAAAAAATCCCGACAATCAGTTCATCCCCATGCTGAAGGCACTTTCGGCAAAGGATGCGTTAAATGAATATACGCAAACGATTGGTTCTGCTTTATATGCAATCCCCGGCGGGTGCAAAAAAGGAGAATATATTGCTCAGCGGTTGCTTGAATCGTAAAGAGAAGCCATGCAGGCTTCTTTTTTAAAAAAACAGTTGTAACTTTTATTGTTACAGTTTAAAATCAACCTATACGAAAGGAGACAATCATGACCGTACAGATAAAAGTTTATTCAGATTACGTCTGCCCATTTTGTTTCATTGGAAAAGCCGCTTTTGAAGAGGCGATAAAAGGAAAGGATGTTGAAGTCGAGTGGATGCCGTTTGAATTGCGTCCAAGTCCTTCACCGCAGCTTGATCCTGTAAACGATCCTTCCAAGAAATATATGTGGCAAACCTCGATCAGACCGATGGCGGAGAAATTGGGAGTCGACATCAAATTACCAAACGTCTCGCCTCACCCATATACAGACTTGGCTTTTGAAGGCTTTCACTTTGCCAAAGAATACAACAAAGGACATGCATACAATACCCGTGTATTTGCAGCATTTTTCCAAGAGGGCCAAAACATCGGAGAGATTGAAATCTTGACGAAGCTGGCCGAGGAAGTCGGCTTAGACGGAGCATTGTTCAAAGCTGCACTGGAAGCAAGAACATATCAGGATGTGCAGCGGCAAGCTCTGAAGCACGCCTATGAAGAAGCTGACATTACAGCCGTACCAACCTTTGTCATCGGCGACACCGTGATTCCAGGAGCAGCCGGCAAGGAAGTATTTGAAAACGCGATTTCTCAGGAACAACAGAAAACGTAACCTAAGAAAGCTCTCTAAACAAAAATCTGTTTAGAGAGCCTTTTTTAATCCTGATCCATATGAATCCCGGTATGTGCCTTCACCTGTATTTCCGCAAATGTATCTTCATGAGCAGTTTTATCGGAAGACAGAAGCGTTCCAAGCCACGCACCGAGGAAACCTAGCGGAATCGAAATGATGCCCGGATTAGAAAGCGGGATGAGCGGCTCGCCTACAAAAATAGCACCTCCGGCCGGGTCCCACACACTCGGGCTCATCGACACGAGGACAAGAGCACTGATCAGCCCAATCAGGCTGCCCCATAATGCGCCTGAGGCATTAAATCTTTTCCAAAACACAGTAAACACAATCAGCGGAAGATTTGCGCTGGCGGCAACGGCAAATGCCAATGCGACAAGAAATGCGACATTTAAGGATTGTGCAAAAATCGCAAGAATGATAGATAGCACTGACACGGCAACAGATGCCCATCTAGCCGCTTTCATCTGTTCTTTCTCAGTTGCTTCTCCTTTTCTGATAATCTGGCTGTAGATATCATGGGCAAACGCTGAAGCGGCAGAAAGCACCAAGCCTGTCACCACTGCCAAAATCGTGGCAAAGGCGATGGCTGATACAAACGCGAACAGGAAATCCCCTCCGAGTGCTTTTGCCAGAAGCGGCGCCGCCATGTTTCCCGCTTGATCGGCAGCTGTAATCGCGTCAAAACCGACAAACGCGGCCGCGCCAAATCCGAGAAATACCGTCATAATGTAAAACACACCGATGATCCACGTTGCTGAAACAACCGATGCCCGGGCAGTTTTGGCATCCTTAACTGTATAAAAGCGAATTAAGATGTGCGGAAGGCCGGCGGTCCCCAGCACAAGTGCCAAATTCAACGACAGGGTTTCAAGCGGGACCTTGTATTTGTTGCCTGGATTTAAAAAATCAGCGCCAAGCGGAGTAGCCGTTTTCATGTGCTCAAACATTGTATTGAGGTTAAAACCGAATTTAGAAAAAACAATGATTGAGATGACGAGGGTGCCGGCCATCAGCAAAACGGCTTTAATAATCTGAACCCAGCTCGTCGCGATCATTCCGCCGAACACGACATAAATGGTCATGAGCACTCCGACAATCAGAACGGCCGCGGTATAATCGAGCCCAAGCAGCAGTTTAATCAGCGCCCCTGCTCCCACGAGCTGAGCGATCATATAAAAGGTAGAGATGGCGATGGTATTGAGAGCGGCGACACCGCGGATCTTCTTTTCTTTAAAACGCGCCGCAATCATGTCCGCCATCGTATACTTTCCGAGATTCCGAAGCGGCTCCGCCACAATATAGAGGACAACGAGATAAGCGACAAGAAAACCGATGCTGTAAAAAAATCCATCGAAACCATATAATGCAATCATTCCGGCAATGCCGAGGAACGACGCGGCAGACATGTAGTCGCCGGCAATTGCCAGTCCATTCTGAACACCGGTGAGCCCGCCGCCGGCCGTATAGAACTCACTCGTCGTTTTCGTCTGTTTCGCGGCAAAATACGTAATCACAAGCGTCAGTCCGACAATCGCTAAAAATAACAGAAACGCTGTCAGGTTCATGTCTGTTCACCCTTTAGCTCTTCTTTTAAAGCGTTTACAAATCGGTCGTAACGAGCTGCCTTTCGGGAATACACCGTACTGAGTGTCCAGGTCATAGCAAATTGAGCGATGGCAAACAGCCAAGCCCATGAAACAGCACCGACTGCCGGAGTATTCAAAAAGGTGAAATAAGACGTTAAAACAGGGAGTGAAAAATAAAAGACAAAAAAGAAAATCGCAGTTGGAACAATAAAGGCCTGTTTCTGCTTCAAAAAGGCTTGAAAAGACGGAGATTCAGCAATCTTTTGGTAATCAGCTTGCGATCTGTACATGGCTTTCCTCCTTATTATCCTGCTGAAAAATAAGCATAAAGGTACACCAATAGGTATGTACAGAAAGTCCGATTTATTCTTCAGGATCATAAAGGGGATGAAAAAAGCAGGAAACGTGAAGTTTAGACGCGGGGGTATAAAACGGGCGAAGGTTTTCCAGCTGTTTGCTTTCAAAACCTCACCAAATGCAGCTTATGCAAAGCTGCCCTTTTTTCTAAAGTCCGGTTTTATGCTCGCATCACCTCTTTATGACAATGCATGTGCCAAGAGGTGACCGCATCACCAGCTGTCTGTCATATTTTAGGCTGAAACACCGTTTGTCCTCAAAATCCCACAGTATATAAGCTATCGAATAGAGGAAATGGTGAAAACTCAGATCAGATGATAGAAAAGCCAGAGGTAAAAGATCCGCCTGTCCGGATTAGTCTTGGCGGACGGCCTTTTTGTGATTGGTTTTTCTCATCGCTGTTTCAGATTCTAAAAACTGCCTCACATCATGAATGCCCAATCCAATGGATCTAGCTTCTTGAATCAACATATGCCAATCTTTGTCCAAATCTTTTTTAACTTGAGTTTTCATAGTAACCTCCAATTGTATAAAATGTTTTCCTGCAACATCCAGGCAATAAAAGGCAAGCCGGTGTGATGATGAGGCGAGTACAACAAATTTCACACATAGTTGCTCGGTGTTCACAAACTGAAGGAAGAATCACCTACCTATTCCCTAAAAAAATGACTAATATAACCAATGGGCCTTATTTATAATAATAAACAATTAAATACTGACTGGATAGTATGTAAATGAAAATAAATCGTATTGCCTATTAAATATGACCCCTCCACAACCGAATAGCATACCTTTGGAAAGAAATAAATACCGCAAAAGATTGATCCGGTGTAAGATAAGGGTAATCATACGGCTGGAGAAAAATATGAAAAAAAACAAATTTCAAATTAAAAGAGAGCAAACATTTGAAAGGTTTATAGAGGCTGGCCTGAATTTATTGATTGACCGAGCATATGACCCTGTGTCTGTGGAAGAAATCAGCAGAGCTGCCGGGTACAGTAAAGGCGCATTTTATGTTCATTTTGACAACATGGAAGACTTCCTGCAGCATATCTTCGAAAATCATCAAATGAAAAAACAGATTATCATCGGCTACCTGAATGAAATCGAGCGGACATCTGCGAAACCGCTGACTCTTCATGACGCTGCAAAACATGCCGCAGAGCTGCTGTATTCTTACTACAAAAATAAACCATCGTGGGACATCACCTCGTTTGCAATGAATATGCCGACCTTTAAAGTTGTCCAAAAATGCAAGGCTTATGTGGGGCTGTACGAATTGTGGGTGGAAGAAAATACGTCATATATTAATTGGCTGAAGGAGAGAAAGCTGGTTGACGACAGTATTGATCCGGAATATACGGCTAAAATAATATGTGCAGTGCTTGACGGAATCATCAAACAATCGCGTGTATTGGGCCATCCGGCCACATTCCGCAGCTTTTTTGACGCGCTTTCCGTTTTTGTTTCTTTTAACCGCGAATACGCAAAGCTAAGAAATTTGAAAAGTTTTTCAGAAAGCGAGGAACATCAGTGAAGTATAGAGAATTGATTATGTATATCATTATGGGGGTTTTCACGACAATCGTGAATATCGCCAGCTTTTATATATTGGTAGAGATCATGAATGTGGATTATAAAGCTGCAACAGTAGCTGCTTGGATTTTGTCTGTGCTGTTTGCTTACATAACAAATAAAATATATGTGTTTCAGCAGAAAACAGATGACCTGCAAAGCCTGCTGAAAGAGCTCACTGCCTTTTTCAGCGTCCGGGTGCTGTCCCTCGGAATAGACCTTGGCATGATGATCCTCCTTGTGGGACAGTTCCATACCAATGAAACGCTGGCCAAAATACTCGATAATGCGGTGATTGTTGTCGTCAACTATGTCGCAAGCAAATGGCTCGTCTTTAAAAAGACAAAAGAAGAAGGGGTATGACAGGGTCGGCAGCATATGATCTTCCGTTTTCGTTACAGAAAGACCGGGAAACAAAAAATAAAAACCATGAAAGGTGATGCACATGCGGGAAGAATTGAAGGGGATATTTGCAAGTGTATTCGGAGAAAAAGAGGGATTGCGTTTTTTTTTCGCACCGGGAAGAGTGAATCTGATTGGAGAACATACGGATTATAACGGCGGGCACGTGTTTCCGTGCGCGCTGACAATGGGTACATATGCTGCTGTTGCAGAAAGAAATGACGGGCTGGTCAGGATGTATTCGGACAACTTTCAGGAAGCCGGCATAAAGGAATGCAGTCTTGACGGCATCCGTTATCAAAAAGAAGACGACTGGGCCAATTATCCGAAAGGCGTCTTATATGAATTTCAACAAAGGGGCTATTCGATTCCGAATGGCTTTGACATCGTGTTTTCAGGGAATATTCCAAACGGGGCAGGGCTCTCGTCTTCCGCTTCCATTGAGCTGCTGATGGCGGTCGTGCTCCAAAGCTATTTTCATCCTCAACTCGATGCGCTGGAGCTTGTCAAAATGGCACAGCATGCGGAAAACACATTTATCGGGGTCAATTGCGGAATTATGGATCAATTCGCAATCGGAATGGGGAAAGAACATCATGCGATGCTTCTGAACTGCGATACGCTGGACTATGAATATAGCAAACTCGATGTCTCCGGGCTTGCGCTGGTTATTGCGAACACGAACAAAAAAAGGACATTGGCGGACTCAAGCTATAATGCGAGACGCCAAGAGTGCAGCGACGCATTGCTGGATCTGCAAAAGGAGCTCGACATTACATCACTTGGCGACATCAAGCCTTCTGATTTCGACGCATGCTCTGACCTGATCCGAAATGAAACGAATAGACGCCGCGCAAAGCACGCCGTATATGAAAACCACCGCGCCATCAAGACAGCCGACATGTTTAAAGAAAACAACATTCGCGAAATCGGGCAGTTAATGAAGGAATCCCACCTTTCATTAAAGGATGATTATGAGGTGACATGTCCGGAACTTGATGAGCTCGTATTTGCGGCGTGGGAGCAAGAAGGAGTGATCGGCTCAAGAATGACGGGAGCGGGATTCGGCGGCTGCACGATCAGTATTGTAAAGGATGAGTTTGTTGATGACTTTATCCAAAAGGTTGGAGACAGGTATCAAGAAAAAACAGGCCTCAAAGCTGATTTTTATGTCGCTGATATTGGTGAGGGAGCGAGAGAACTAAAGGGGGAGTGACACATGAGCATTTTTGAACATCTGGAACAGCTGATCGAGTATGGGCTGGAACGAAAACTGATATCGATCTGGGATCAGGAATATACGAGAAACCGACTTTATGAAGCGCTGGACATCAAACATCCCCAGACGGTCTCAAGCACACCTATTAAGCAGAGCCAACGTCTTCCTGACTTGCTTTCTCCTATTTACGAGTGGGCAGCAGAAACCGGCCGCATAGAAGCAAATACAGACACCTATCGAGATTTGCTCAGTGCGAAGCTGATGGGCTGTTTTGTCCCGCCTCCGTCTGAGGTCATCCGCAAGTTTGAAGAGACAAAGGCGTTATACGGACCGAAACAGGCGACAAAGGAGTTTTATCAATATGCAGAGGATGTCTATTATATCAGGTCTGACAGAATCGCCAAAAACGTTCATTGGACGGTGCCGACCGAATATGGCGAGCTGGAAATAACAATCAATCTGTCAAAGCCTGAAAAGGATCCGAAAGCGATTGCGGCTGCCAAAGAACAGATGCAGACGAATTATCCGCCTTGTGTGCTTTGTAAGGAAAATGTCGGCTTTGAGGGAAGTGTGAACCATCCGGCTCGGCAGAATCACAGAATCATTCCTGTTATTCTCAGAGACGAGCAATGGTATTTGCAATTCTCGCCATACGTGTATTATCCGGAGCATTGCATCGTTTTAAAGGGTGAGCATGAACCGATGGAGATCAGCAAAAAAACGTTTGAAAGACTGCTCTCATTCCTCGGGCAATATCCGCATTATTTTATCGGATCAAACGCAGACCTGCCGATTGTCGGGGGCAGCATCCTAAGCCACGACCATTTTCAAGGCGGGGCGCACGATTTTCCGATGGCGCGTGCCGAAATGGAGGAGAGATATGAATTGATGGGTCATCCCGGTGTGTCGCTGGGTTTAGTGAAATGGCCAATGTCTGTGCTCAGGCTCCAGGGGGACGATCCAGATAGAGTCGCTGACGCAGCGAACCATATATTCCGTGCATGGCAGCAATATTCTGATGAAAAAGCCGGCATAGCCGCCTTCACAGGGGATACGCCGCACAATACGGTCACGCCGATTGCAAGACGCAGGGGAGGCTCGTATGAACTCGACATCGTGCTGAGGAACAATCGGACGGATGAGGAGCATCCATTAGGAATCTTTCATCCTCATCAAGAGGTTCATCATATCAAAAAAGAAAATATCGGCCTGATTGAGGTCATGGGCTTAGCGATATTGCCGGGCCGTTTACAGGAAGAAATGAAAGCAACGGAAGCGGCAATGTGCTCTGCTGATCCGAAAACAGCATTGGAAGATAATGAGCTGACCGCTAAACATAAAGATTGGGCTCTTCGTCTGATGGAAAGAAGAACCATAACAAAAGGGAATGCGGAACAGGTCATAAAAGAAGAGCTTGGTCATGTATTCGCACGCATTCTTGAACATGCCGGCGTATTTAAACAGACACCCGAAGGAAAACAGGCCTTCAACAGGTTTATCCATTCTTTAGGCGCCAAACAAGGAAAAAGCCTCAACCGTTAAGGAAGAGGCTTTTTCCTATTAAAAAAGAGCCCAAAACGCTCACGCTTTGGGCTCTGTTGTTTCTATCCTCTTTTTCTTGCTAAGAGGCTTACGAGAAAGACAACAATTGCTGAACCGATAATCGCCGGGATAATGGCAAATCCTGCAAGATGCGGTCCCCATGTTCCAAGCAGCCCGTGCCCGATCCAGGCACCAATAAGACCTGCGATCATCGACCCGATAATTCCTCCGGGCATATCTCCTTTTACAAACAGGCTACCAACCCATCCGATAATAATAGCTACGATAAGTGAAATTATGAAACTCATCATGCAACACATCCTATTTTAGATTTATTTGCTTATATCATTCCTCCTTTTTGTATAGGATAAACAATTGAATGTGCTAATCAAAAAGAGGGAACAGTTCAGAGCATATCGCCGCTTTATTGAGCCTTTTCTTTCAATATGCATTGCGTTAAAATGGTAATCGTGTGAAAAGATGCTAGCCAAGGAAAAATTAATTCCCTTGTAGAAAGTTTAACAAAATGAAATTTTTGATTGACCTAGGTTTTTTATTGTGGTAAACCTTTATTTGTCAGAAATAGTTCTTCATCTTCTTTCTTTACTTATATGCGGAAATAACTAGAAACTTTTCATATTAAGCGATAGATGTGAATAAAGTTGGAGCAAATTTTGTCGATTTTATGACATTTAAGCGAAAATGGGATGAAGTTTATAAAAAAATAAAGCTAATAAGTGAAGTTTTTGATAGCATAACAAAGTAGAGAAAAGATTTTGAGGAAGTATGCACTTCAGATTTATTACATCAATAGGAAGGATGGTGATCTTCTTGTTCAGAGCATTAAAACCGTTACTTGTATTAGCGCTGTTAACTGTGGTTTTCGTCCTTGGGGGATGCAGCAATGCTTCAGTACTAGATCCGAAAGGGCCTGTGGCTGATCAGCAAAGTGATTTAATCCTGTTATCTATCGGATTTATGCTGTTTATCGTCGGGGTCGTCTTTGTTCTTTTTACCATTATTTTAGTAAAATACCGCGACCGTAAAGGCAAAGATAATGGATCTTATAACCCAGAAATTCACGGTAACACGTTCTTAGAAGTAGTCTGGACAGTGATCCCAATTTTAATCGTCATCGCACTTTCTGTGCCAACCGTACAGACGATATATTCGTTAGAAAAAGCTCCTGAAGCAACAAAGGATAAAGAGCCTCTTGTTGTTTACGCTACTTCGGTAGACTGGAAATGGGTATTCAGCTACCCTGAACAGGATATTGAAACGGTCAACTACTTAAACATTCCTGTCGACCGCCCGATCTTGTTTAAAATCTCATCTGCAGATTCAATGGCTTCGCTATGGATTCCTCAGCTTGGAGGACAAAAATACGCGATGGCTGGAATGCTGATGGATCAATACTTACAGGCTGATGAAGTGGGAACTTATGAAGGCCGCAACGCGAACTTCACAGGTGAACATTTTGCCGACCAAGAGTTTGATGTGAATGCTGTAACAGAAAAAGACTTTAACAGCTGGGTGAAAAAGACTCAAAATGAGGCTCCTAAGCTGACAAAAGAGAAGTATGATCAATTGATGCTTCCTGAAAATGTGGACGAATTAACGTTCTCTTCTACTCACTTAAAATACGTTGATCACGGACAAGACGCAGAATACGCGATGGAGGCCCGCAAACGCCTTGGCTACCAAGCCGTTTCACCGCACTCTAAAACAGATCCGTTTGAAAACGTAAAGGAAAATGAATTTAAGAAGTCTGATGATACAGAAGAATGATATTGATCAGGAAAGGAGGAAGCCCGCATGAAATTTAAATGGGATGAATTTTTTGTAACAGGTGACCCATTAATTCTGGGCGCACAAGTTTCCATTGCACTATCTACCATCGCCATCATTGTTGTACTGACCTACTTCAAGAAATGGAAATGGCTCTGGTCTGAATGGATAACAACTGTTGATCACAAAAAACTCGGAATCATGTATATTATATCTGCTGTAATTATGTTATTCCGCGGCGGTGTCGACGGTTTGATGATGCGTGCCCAGCTAGCGCTTCCGAATAACAGTTTTTTAGACTCAAACCACTATAATGAAATTTTTACGACTCACGGTACGATCATGATCATCTTCATGGCGATGCCGTTTTTAATCGGTCTTATTAACGTTGTTGTACCTCTTCAAATCGGTGCTCGCGACGTTGCATTTCCTTACTTGAACAACCTGAGTTTCTGGACGTTCTTCGTAGGGGCTATGCTTTTCAATATTTCTTTCGTTATCGGAGGTTCTCCGAACGCAGGCTGGACAAGTTACATGCCGCTTGCAAGTAACGACATGAGCCCTGGACCGGGTGAGAACTACTACCTCCTCGGACTTCAGATTGCCGGTATCGGTACCCTGATGACAGGGATCAACTTTATGGTCACAATCTTAAAAATGAGAACAAAAGGCATGACACTGATGCGTATGCCAATGTTCACATGGACAACACTGATCACAATGGTTATTATCGTGTTTGCTTTCCCTGTGCTTACAGTAGCTTTAGCACTCTTATCATTTGATCGTTTGTTCGGCGCTCACTTTTTCACACTGGAAGCAGGCGGTATGCCGATGCTTTGGGCCAACCTGTTCTGGATTTGGGGACATCCTGAAGTATATATCGTTATTCTTCCGGCGTTCGGTATTTTCTCAGAAATTATCTCAAGCTTTGCAAGAAAACAATTGTTTGGTTACAAAGCGATGGTTGGTTCTATTATCGCCATCTCCGTATTGAGTTTCTTAGTTTGGACTCACCACTTCTTCACAATGGGGAACAGTGCGTCCGTTAACTCATTCTTCTCAATTACGACAATGGCAATCTCGATTCCGACCGGGGTTAAAATCTTTAACTGGCTCTTTACCATGTATAAAGGCCGAATCAGCTTTACAACGCCTATGCTGTGGGCGCTTGCATTCATTCCTAACTTCGTTATCGGCGGGGTTACAGGGGTTATGCTTGCGATGGCAGCAGCGGATTATCAATACCATAATACGTACTTCCTGGTATCTCACTTCCACTACGTGCTGATCGCGGGTACTGTATTTGCTTGTTTCGCAGGATTTATTTTCTGGTATCCAAAAATGTTCGGCCACAAACTGAACGAAAAAATCGGAAAATGGTTCTTCTGGATCTTTATGATCGGGTTCAATATTTGTTTCTTCCCGCAATATTTCTTGGGGCTTCAAGGTATGCCTCGCCGTATTTACACATACGGACCGAATGATGGCTGGACAACATTGAACTTTATTTCAACAGTCGGAGCTTTCATGATGGGTGTAGGATTCTTAATCCTTTGCTATAACATCTACTACAGCTTCCGTTACTCTACTCGTGAAATCAGCGGAGATTCATGGGGTGTGGGACGTACGCTTGATTGGGCGACTTCATCTGCGATTCCGCCGCACTACAACTTTGCGGTGCTTCCTGAAGTCAAATCCCAAGATGCATTCCTGCACATGAAAGAAGAAAAAACTGAATTATACCCTGAAAGCAAATTCAAGAAAATCCATATGCCAAGCAACTCAGGCAGACCGTTCTTTATGTCTGTTGCCTTTGGTATCGCAGGCTTTGGACTTGTCTTTGAATGGTACTGGATGGGCGTAGTCGGATTAATCGGAGTCCTGCTCTGCATGGTGCTGCGTTCATTCGAATACGACAATGGCTACTACGTTAGTGTTGATGAAATAAAAGAGACGGAAAGAAAGATTTCCGAATAAGGAGGCGTGAGTTATGGAACATGCAGAACACGGCAATTCTAACGCGCCTATGGAATATCAATCTGAAACCGGCAGACTTAATATTCTCGGGTTTTGGATCTTTTTAGGGGCAGAAATTGTGTTGTTCTCAACACTATTTGCAACCTTCTTCGTTCTTCAAAACAGAACAGCAGGAGGTGTCTTACCGGACGAACTGTTTGAAGTGAATCTGGTAATGATTATGACGTTCTTGCTGCTTATCAGCAGCTTTACCTGCGGGATCGCTGTTCATGAAATGCGCCGCGGAAGTTTAAAAGGCGTCGTCATTTGGACAATTATCACTCTTCTTCTCGGCGCCGGCTTCGTCGGTTGTGAGATCAACGAGTTTGTCCATTATGTACATGAAGGAGCATCTCTCGGTACAAGTGCGTTCTGGTCTGGATTCTTTGTTTTACTTGGAACTCACGGAACTCACGTAACAATCGGTATTTTCTGGATTGCAGGCATTCTGATTCAGTTGAAGAAACGCGGCTTAACTCCGCAAACTTCATCTAAAATCTTTATCTCAAGCTTGTACTGGCACTTCTTAGATGTTGTATGGATTTTCATCTTTACAGGTGTCTATCTCATGGGATTGGGGGGTCTGTAAAATGGCAAACAAATCTGCTGAACACAGTCACTTTCCATGGAAGCACATTGTAGGTTTTGCACTTTCTATTGTTTTGACCCTGCTGGCTCTATGGGTTGCAGTGTATACTGACCTGAGCTCATCAGCAAAACTTTGGATCATTTTCGGCTTCGCCTTCATTCAGGCGGCGCTCCAGCTCCTCATGTTCATGCACATGACAGAGAGCGAAAACGGCGGTATCCAAGTCGGAAACACGCTGTTCGGATTCTTCGGCGCGATCGTTATCGTGCTTGGATCCATCTGGATTTTCGCGGCTCACTATCATCACGGTGACCACATGGATGGAAATCCTCCTGGAGGCGCTGAACACTCAGAGCACTCAGGCCACAACGAATAAGCAAAAAACCCTCTTCGTCCAGAAGAGGGTTTTTTTGCTGTTTCAGTCAGCTGCTGCTTCGCTTTCTGCGAAGATAAGGAAGGCCATAAATGATAAAGGCCGCAATATGAGCGACAATGACGTTGACGGCAAACAGGATAATCATGAGAGTGTGTCCGAGTGGAGAAAGGCTTTCTGTTGCGTAAAAGAAGAAGAATACCCACATTAAAATTATTGGCGGAATAGCAGAGAGTGCGACTTTTTTGTTATCGAGCCAAATAAAGAGGGGAGTAGCGCTGGCAACCAGTAAATAAGCAAAAAACATGTCCATCATACCCGTCTCCTTTCATTTTGTGACAGCGTTTACAAAAATGAAGTAGAGGAAATGAATTGTGTCTGTTTTATGGTTGTTTTGTGAACGTTTTGTTACAATTATTATACCATGTTTTCCAGAAATTGATACAGGTTTTTGAAAAAATGAGTTAGACCTATCGTCTTATTTTTAAACGCTGTAAGATAGGAGAATGTACGGAGCTTTCTTTTTAAAAGAAGGGGGATGCAGATGTATCAGGTAATAAAGCTTGAAAGAGAAGATTGGCGAGAAGTGATCCGCATGTCTGAATATGCTTTTCAGAAAGAACTCAGTGATGAGGAACGAGAAGAGAAAGTAAAAGCTTTAGAGAACCATTACATCATCGGAATGAAGGAACAAGAGAAACTCTTCTCTAAGCTTCACATTATTCCCTTTTCTGTCATGCTTGAGGAGCAGGAGATGAAGATGGGAGGTATTGCTGGGGTGGCAACCTGGCCTGAATACAGAAGAAAAGGAACAGTAAAGGAACTTATTCGGAACGCTCTCACGGTCATGAAGAAAGAAAACCAAACCATCAGCTTTTTGCATCCGTTCCTAATCTCCTTTTACCGCAAATTTGGCTGGGAACTTTGTTTCTATCAAAAACGTCTTACTTACCTTAAAGAACAATTGCAAAAGCTAGGTGATACCTCTGGATACATGAGGAGGCTTCAAGAGAATGAAACAGATGCAGTGAATGCCATTTATAATCAGTATAGAACGAAGCATAATGGGCTAATGAAACGTTCAAAGGGGCACTGGACAGAGAAGATCGATGGTATGAAGGCTATGTATATCTCTGAAGATGGAGTGCCTTGTGGATATCTTGTGTATGACATTAAAAATAAAACGATGCGAGTTAAAGAATTTGTTTATTTGAACAGGGAGGCCCAGAGAGGCTTGTGGAATTTTATTTGCCAGCATGATTCGATGCTAAATGAAGTAGAACTGACTGTACAAATGAAGGAAGATCTTGATTTTTTAACTGCCGAACCCCGGGTCAAACATGAGATATATCCTTATAGTATGGCGCGCATCGTTGACGTTGAAGGTTTTTTACGGGAATATCCAAAATCTCGGCTGACAGCTCCCTTTGACTTTAAGGTAACGGATCAATGGGCCCCGTGGAATCAACAGACTTTCCGTGTCGAGTCCCAGCAGGTGCAGATCATTCCGGAAGAGTCATCTGACCATCTAATAGAATGCAGCATATCTTCTTTAACCGCTTTCTTCCTAGGTGCCAGGAGTGCTCGTTTCCTTTTTGAAACAGGCATGATAAAAGGACCGGTACCGGAAATCAAACGGCTTGATGACGAATTTCAATTAAAACCTCCATTTCTTATGGATTTCTTTTAACCCCTTTTATAGTGGGGTTTTTTTCATTTGAAAAGTTTTGTGTCAATCGAAACATTTCGGTTTATGATACGTCATATTTCGTGTAGCTGAAAAAGCGCCACAACTGCGCGCAAAAAACAAAAAAGGAAACGAGCTTCACGTGTCATCTTGAACGTGGTTCATGTATAATAAACATTAGTGATTTTCCGATGAAAATGTAAGGCGGGATAGAATGAGTCGATATAAGAAACAGCAAAGCCCCTTTTATCAGGGGGATTTGATTTTTATATTTTGTGTGTTTTTTATCATAAGTGTAGTATCAATTTATGCTGCCGGTCAGTTTGGGCAGTATGGAGACGGTGCTTGGAAGAAACAAATCGTTTATTATGTATTGGGCATTGTTGCAATAACGGCACTACTTTATTTCGATTTAGAGCAACTAGAAAAACTTAGTTTATATGTGTTTATATTTGGAATCTTATTGTTATTGATATTAAGGATTAGCCCTGAGTCTATCGCCCCTGTAAAAAATGGTGCAAAAAGCTGGTTCCAATTTGGACCTGTTACGTTGCAGCCTTCTGAATTTATGAAGATAGGGCTCATGATGATGGTGGCCTCGGTTATATCTAAGGCGAATCCTAAAAAAGTTCGTTCACTTAGAGATGATGTCTATCTTTTGTTGAAGATAGCAGGCGTTGCAGTAGTGCCAATCGGACTTATCCTTCTGCAGGATGCTGGTACAGCAGGAATATGTATGTTTATTGTGATTGTCATGGTCTTTATGTCAGGAGTAAACTGGAAGCTGATCGCGATCATTGGCGGTTCAGGTATCTTACTTATTACTCTTGCCTTGTTAGTTATGATTAATTTTCCTGATGTTGCTAAGTCAGTGGGTATTCAAGAGTATCAAATTAACAGGGTTACATCTTGGGTTTCTGATTCAAATGGAACAACTCAGGAAGATGCAAATAGCGGCTGGCAGGTTGATCAGGCCGTCATGGCTATCGGCTCAGGCGGGATTATCGGAAATGGTGTTCATAACTTGAAGGTTTATGTACCAGAGGGACAGACTGACTTTATTTTTGCTATTTTAGGTGAAAGCTTCGGATTTTTAGGCTGTGCCATTGTGGTTATCATGTTCTTCTTCTTAATCTATAGACTTGTCGTTTTGATTGACAAGATCCATCCATTCAACCGTTTTGCTTCTTTCTTTTGCGTAGGTTATACGGCGTTAATTGTTATCCACACATTCCAGAATATCGGGATGAATATCGGTATTATGCCTGTTACCGGGATTCCGCTGCTGTTTGTCAGCTATGGGGGAAGCTCGACGCTTGCCACGTTAATTGGTTTCGGTATTGTGTATAATGCGAGTGTTCAGCTGACGAGATACAGAAGTTATTTGTTTAATTCATAAAATGCAGACAGCCTTTAAGGGCTGTCTCTTTTTTTGTAGAGCATTTCACTTTTGAGTTCGCTTTTTTTCGGATATGATAAAAACAGATAAGGAGGTTCTTGTGATGAACAACACAATTGAAACCATTTTAAACCATCGATCGATCCGATCATTTACTGATCAGCTTTTGACAGCTGAGGAAATTGATACATTAGTGAAAAGTGCGCAGGCTGCGCCTACGTCCAGCTATGTGCAGGCTTATTCGATTATCGGTGTTTCCGATCCGGAGAAAAAACGTGAGCTGTCTGTGTTTGCGGGGAATCAGCCTTATGTTGAACATAACGGTCACTTTTTTGTGTTTTGCGCGGACTTGTACCGTCATCAAAAACTGGCTGAAGAAAAAGGCGAACATATCTCTGAGCTGCTGGAAAATACGGAAATGTTTATGGTCAGTTTAATTGATGCTGCGCTTGCGGCTCAAAATATGAGCATCGCCGCAGAATCAATGGGGCTTGGCATATGTTATATTGGAGGCATTCGGAATGAACTGGACAAGGTGACAGAGGTGCTGCAAACGCCTGATCATGTACTCCCGCTTTTTGGTCTGGCTGTAGGACATCCTGCCAACCCATCCGGCAAAAAACCGAGATTGCCGAAGCAGGCTGTCTATCATGAAAATACGTATAATGTGAATGACGATGATTTTCGTGAACATATGAGGGCATATGACAAAATCATTTCTGATTATTATAGAGAAAGAACAAACGGTCAGCGGGTGGAAACGTGGTCTGATCAAATTCTGAACTTTATGAAGCAGAAACCGCGTACGTACTTAAATGAATATGTGAAAGAAAAAGGCTTTAATAAGAACTAAATGTGAAACCTCTCCGCTGGCGGAGAGGTTTTTATGTTTCACGTGTAACATATTCCGACAAATAGAGACAAGCAGACACAAATAAATGACGATTGATCGGGAGACACTGATGAACAGTGTGAGCGGCTTAGAAGAAAAAATAATGGATCAGTGATACGATGAGGACGAGGTGGTAGGGATGTTATCATTAAGTATATTAGATCAATCTCCGGTGTCCGAGGGAAGCTCTGCAGAAACGGCATTACGGGAAACCGTTGAGCTTGCCCAGGCGGCTGAGGGTCTTGGGTATAAGAGATTTTGGGTTTCAGAGCATCACTTTTCAAAGCGTCTGGCAGGGTCCAGTCCAGAGGTGCTGATCAGCCATATTGCGGCGAAAACGAACCGGATTAGGGTGGGATCAGGCGGTGTTATGCTGCCGCACTACAGTGCCTATAAAGTAGCTGAGAATTTTCGTGTGCTGGAAGGTTTGACGCCGGGAAGAATTGATCTCGGCCTAGGCAGAGCGCCGGGAGGAATGCCGATTGCATCTTGGGCGCTCAATGACGGCGGAAAGCGCAATGCTGATCAGTATCCGCAGCAAATCAAGGAACTGACGATGTATTTGCATGATTTGGCGGATGACAAACACCGTTTTCCGAATCTGACGGCTGCGCCTCATATATCCAGCGCGCCGGATGTGTGGCTGCTCGGTTCATCCGGAGAAAGTGCCTTGCTTGCCGCTGAATCGGGTGCCGGCTATATGTTTGCCCACTTTATTAATGGCGAGGGCGGAGAGGATACGGTCAGACAATATAAGAGACGATTTAAGCCAACTGTGTTAGGAGAAACGCCTCGTGCGGCAGTTGCTGTTTTTGTTCTATGTGCGGATACAGAGGAGAAAGCGGAACAGCTTGCGGCAGTGCTTGATTTTACTCTCTTGGCGGGGGAGCAGGGCATTCCTTTAGAAGGTGTTCCTGATTATGAAGCTGTCCGGAACAATACGTACTCTCCTTATGAACAAAGACGAATTGCTGATAACAGAAACCGAATGATTGTCGGTACGAAAAAACAGGTCAAGGAACAGCTGATGTCCTTGAGTAAGGCTTATGATACAGAGGAAATCATGGCGGTAACCATTACGAATCGATTTGAGGATAAACTTCATTCTTATCGCCTTTTACAGGAGGCGTTTGCCGAGGCATGAAGCCGTTAAAGCCTGTATGGAAAAAGCCCCGCCGATGCTTCTCGGCAGGGCTGCTTTTTATTCAACAGTAAAAGGCTCTTCGGTCAGAACTTGACTTGATTTTCCTTTGTTGGCTGCATAGGCGAGCATATAATATTCACCGGCTGGAAGTGTTGTACCCCCATTGATCGTGCCGTCCCAGTCAAAGTACTGGTAGCCTTTATCTTGATGTTTATAAATACCTGCTTGGCCTGCAAAGTCAAGGTTGCTGTCATAGACAAGGAATGCCAGCTCTTCCGCTCCCGCAGGAAGGTAGGTTTCGATTTCATAGGTTCCTTGCTCAGAGCCCTCATTAACTGATACAGACGTTACCCTCGGATAATCCGGCTCTTTAACGATCAGCAATGTAGGTACCTTGGCGACGGCTTTTCCGCCTTCTCTTACGATGACTGTTCCTTCATAGGTGCCTGCTTTTGTTTTCTTTGTATTGACCTTTACTGTTGCAGTGGCTTTTCCGATTTTATGAGCCGGAATCACAACACGGCTTGTGCCGGATGTGGAAATACCGCTTCCGTTGAATGAGTATTCCAGCGTGTATGACTTCCTAATGGAAGATTGATTTTCAATTGTAAAGGTTTTTTCTTCGTTTCGTTTCCTTTTTCCTTCAAAAATGTGCCGTACGAGTAGCTTCCCGGTGAGACGAATGAGTCGGCTTTGATCGCGTTCATAATTCTTGCGCTGCCTGCGCCTTGGGCATTATGCGGATATACTTCTCCATCGCCATCCTTTAATGTGACAGCGGTATTCATGATGGCAGCTTTGATCTGTTCAACGCTCCATTTCGGTTTAGCTTGTTTGATGACGGCAACCGCTCCGGCGATATGAGGTGATGCCATGCTCGTTCCTTGTTTTGACCCGTAGCCATATGGGCTGTCAGGATCATGTGTTGGAATGGTGCTGACGATATTGACGCCTGGCGCGGAAATATCCGGCTTAATCATCCACGTATCCATCACAGGACCGCGGGATGAGAAATCGGCAACCTGTTCACCGAGCGCTTTTGAGACTGTCAACTTGAATGTTGCTTTTGTCTCGCCAGCTTTCATGGCGCTGATGAGCTTTTCACCGTCTTCTAATGAAAGCTTAATCGTTGGCACAGACATGCCAGGCACATTGGCTTCAATTTCCCCAGATAAATTGTTATACACAACCATGCCGATGGCGCCTGCTTTTTTGGCGTTGTCCGCTTTATCCACAAAAGCAATGCTGCCCCGTTTGACGAGTGCCACTTTGCCTTTCAGATCTTTTCCTTCAAAGTCCTTTTCTTCGCCGAGACCAGCGTCGACAAGCTCGACCTCTTTATTGTGAAGCCCCTTAACGTCATCTTCTTTGTCATAGCCCATGACTTTTGCTGAAGAGTAAGAGCCGAATGAGACAGCGTATTCATTGAGCGGAAGCTGCGTTGCACCGACAGAAATCGCTTCTCTGGATGTGCCAGGCGATCCGACGGTCCAGCCATTCGGTCCGCTGTTGCCATTTGATGTAACGGCGACAACGCCCTCTGACATGGCCCAATCAAGCGCTGTGCTCGTCGCCCAGTCCGGGTTGTTTAATGAGTTTCCGAGAGACAGGTTCATCACATCTGCTCCGTCCTGTACAGCACGTTCCACGCCTGCAATGACGTTTTCTGTTGTGCCGCTTCCTCCCGGTCCGAGAACGCGGTAAGCGAGAAGTGTTGCATCAGGTGCTACGCCTTTAATCGTACCGTTCGCAGCGACAGTTCCGGCCACGTGTGTTCCGTGGTCAGTGGCTTCGCCTCTCGGATCGCCCGTTGGTGTTTCTTTCGGATCGTAATCATTGTCTACAAAATCGTATCCTTTATATTGTCCGAAGTTTTTCTTCAGATCAGGGTGATTGTACTCAACCCCTGTATCAATAACAGCGACTTTGACGCCTTTCCCAGTGTAGCCTAAATCCCAAGCGTCGTTTGCTCCGATATATGGCGCGCTGTCATCCATTTGCGGAGATACAGCGTCCTCGGAGATGGTGACATCTTTCTCCTTTATATTGTCTGTTTTGTAAGTGACGTTCGGGTACACAGCTTTAACGTCATCTACTGCTAGGAGTTTTGGAATTTCATTAGCTGGGAGTTTCATAGAAAATCCGGAGAAAACCTGTTCATATTCCCTTTTTACTTTTCCGTTTTTCACCGCTTTCACAGCTTTGTTTTTTGCTTTTGAGCGGGCGTTTTTGAGCTTGCTTTTCGTTTGGTTTACTCCCGCTTCCTTCGCCTCTGCCAAGGATTTTTCTTTTAATTCCACAATCACCGTTGTTTGTTTGCTTGTTGTCATGTCAATATCACCGAATACCTCGGCTTTTTCCAGGTCTGCCGATCCTTTTGAAGAAACCGGTGCTGCCTGTACCCCTGTCATGCCTGTGGATAACGTAAAGAATAAAACAAGACCTAGAAGCAGAAAGCGAATAATCCCGTTTTTCAATGTGTTTCCCCCTTTGAGTTAAGAAAAAATGTTGAAGATCTAGTATATATTTCTTGAAAATTCAAAAAAATCCTTGTGTCATTTGGACCATTTATTGGATTTTGGTTGTGTATAAGGAAGGAGTTATACACAGAACCCTGTGTATAAGTGAATAAAGCTGTATATATATATAGTTGGGAATATATGTTCTTATACAAAATATAGATGGGGTTTGTGGACATGTGGATATCTCTTGTGATTAAGTTGTTCTTATCTTTGGGATAACTTGTGTATAAACTTTTTAAAGCGGTTCTCCAATTTTCATTTCATTTCTTTCAGCTTTCAACAAAACTTCTAAAAACTAGTTGGTTTTTTCACTCATATTGTGACAAAGAATTCTCTTTCCACGGTCTATCATAGAGTCATGAGTTTTGCTAGAGCTGCTAGTTTGCGAGAAAAGAAATCGGCCGTCTTTTCCTGTGAGCTGCGGCTGAAAAAACGGGCTGCTAAAAAGGCTGCCTGCCAAAAAGAAGCGGAGGGATGTTTTCTATGAAACGTTTGCTTGTATCTTTACGGGTGTGGATGGTCTTTTTGATGAACTGGGTGGCGCCGGACCGAAAACATGCGGCTGCCGCTATTTATTCGGCTCAGCGTACATATCAAAGAAAAGCGGCGGTGCAAGCCGCAGGACTGGTTTCGTTTTATGAATGGCGGATGGCTGTGAATGACGAAGAAAAACAGAAAGCGAAAGCCGCCGCTCTCTATAAAAGAAGATGTCTGCAAGCCTTCAAGGAATCGCCAAAGCAGGAGAGGGCAGGCCCGCATCTTTACATGGCGGTCAAAAGGAGGTAAAATCCCAGTCATAAAAGCTAATTGGCGGGAGAGAGAGCCTCTTGAAAATCTATAAGGTATTAAACAACAATGCGGCTTTAATTAAAGAGGATGATCAGGAAAAAATTGTGATGGGACCGGGAATCGCTTTTCAAAAAAAGAAAAATGATCTTATCCCTATGAATAAAGTAGAAAAGATATTTGTCGTGCACGACGAGAATGAAAAGTTTAAACAAATCCTGCAAACGCTGCCGGAGGAGCATATTGATATAGCTGAGGATATCATCAGCTATGCGGAAGGGGAGCTCGCGGCGCCGCTGAGCGACCATATTCATATCGCGCTTTCTGACCATTTGTCCTTTGCGATCGAAAGGATTCAAAATGGGCTGCTTGTGCAAAATAAATTATTGCATGAGATAAAGGCGCTCTATAAAAAAGAATACGAGATCGGCCTGTGGGCGATCGGTCATGTAAAAGAGACATTGGGCGTGTCTCTGCCTGAAGATGAAGCGGGTTATATTGCCCTTCACATCCATACGGCAAAGATGGATGCGGAGAGTATGTATTCAGCGCTGAAGCATACGACGATGATAAAAGAAATGATAGAGAAAATAGAAAACTATTTTAATCGAAAGGTGGATGAGAATAGCATTTCCTATCAACGCCTTGTCACGCATTTGCGATACGCGGTCAGCCGGTTGGAATCAAATGAAGCGTTTCATGTCATGGACGAAGAGATGCTTTATTTCATCCAAAAAAAGTATTCATTTGCCTATCAATGTGCGCTGGAGCTGGCGGAGTTTCTGAAAAATGAATATCAATTACATTTGCCGGAGTCCGAGGCCGGCTATATCACGCTGCATGTCCAGCGTCTTCAAGATCTCTCGGAATAACCGCTTTGACTTGCAGGGAGTGATCTCTGGAAGTTTTTTTATTTATCGGCATTCAGCGTGTGATACATCCAGCCCATCATCACAATTCCTGCGGCCAGATTGCCGAGCGTAACAGGAATTAAGTTTCTGACTGCTCCCGCGAGTGTGACTGTATCAGGGTGATCAATCATAAGTGAGATCGCAAATGTGCACATATTGGCAATGCTGTGTTCGAAACCGGAAATAAAAAAGCAGAAAACGAAAAGCATCATGGCAAACAGCTTTGCTCCTTCTCCTTTGAGAGACATCGGAATGAAAAAAGCGAGACATACAAGCCAATTGCACAGCATTCCTCGGAAAAAGAGCTCTGACGCCGGCGGCTCCATCTTATGCTCTGCCAATTGAATCAAAAAGGAATGGGATGCCCCCTCGAAAAGCCCGGTTGCGCTGATAAGAATCGCAAATAAAACGGCTCCGATCAAATTGCCGGTATAGCTGAAAGCCCACAGATACAGGGTATCGCGCCAGCGGATTCTTTTCCGGAGTGCGGTATAAGTGAAATAAAAGGTGTTGCCGGTGAATAAATCCCCGCCTCCGTAGGCAATTAATACAATAGCAGCTCCAAATGTCACAGCGGCAGCCGGAAAGGCAAACGGTGAGTCGGCAATAGAGAAATAGCTGCCTGTTTTGCTTGCGGCTGTAATGCCAAAACCGATAAACATGCTGGCCAAAATGGATCTGAGCAAATAACGGATTTTGCTTGAAACGAATATGTCTTGTTTTCTTAAAGCATACTGTTCAACCTTTTGCAATGCTTGGTTTTCCATTGTCTTTTCCTGCTTTCTTTGATAGATGAGCATAGTATAGCATGATATTGTGAAGTGTTTCACAAATATTTTTTACGAATTTATGTCTACATGTTCTATCAAACTTTTTAACTAAAAAACAGTTGACGAAAACGCTGTCATGTTTTATGATGAAAGCGTATTCTTAATCTGAATAAGCGGGATTGTGACTGGTAAAGCAGGCAAGACCTAAAATTTGCGTAAATGAAAAAGGATCGCTGTGTCCTTTATTCATTGGCGAATTTTAGGTCTTTTTTGTTTATAAAAGGGGGAGAAGAAGATGGATTACAAAGAGACTGCAAAACGCCTCATTGAGCTTCTCGGGGGAAAAGAAAACATTATCAGCGCGGCTCATTGTGCGACAAGACTGCGTTTAGTGATTAAGGATGAATCAAAGATAGATCAAGCACAAGTAGAAGAGCTTGAAGGCGTCAAAGGCGCTTTCAGCAGTTCAGGCCAATACCAGATTATTTTTGGAACAGGCCTTGTCAATAAAGTGTATGATGCTTTTTCTAAGGAAGCCGATGTAGAGCGTGAAGAACATGTGAATCACCAGGATGCTGCTAAAGAGAAACTGAATCCTGCGGCGAGATTTGCGAAAACGCTTTCGAATATTTTTGTTCCGATCATTCCAGCCATCGTAGCCAGCGGCCTGTTAATGGGGTTATTGGGAATGATCAATGCCTTTCATTGGATGAGTAAGGACTCTGCGCTGCTGCAGCTCCTTGATATGTTTTCAAGCGCGGCATTCATCTTCCTGCCGATTTTGATCGGGGTCAGCGCTTCAAAAGAGTTTGGAAGCAATCCGTATTTAGGAGCGGTCATCGGGGGAATCATGATACACCCGACGCTTTTGAATCCATGGGGTTTGGCGGAAGCGTCACCTGATTATATGCATCTTTTCGGGTTTGATATCGCGCTCCTCGGTTATCAGGGAACCGTCATCCCTGTCCTGCTGGCAGTTTACGTCATGAGCAAGGTAGAGAAATGGACAAGAAAAGTGGTTCCGCATGCGGTCGATTTGCTGGTTACGCCTTTTGTTACTGTCATTGTCACCGGGTTTGTCGCATTTATTGCCATCGGCCCTTTAGGAAGAGCGCTTGGCTCCGGTATTACTGTTGCTTTAACATATGTGTATGATCATGCCGGTTTTGTCGCAGGCCTTCTTTTTGGAGGGACCTATTCACTGATCGTCCTCACAGGTGTTCATCACAGCTTCCATGCGATTGAGGCGGGGCTTATTTCAGATCTTGGCAGGAACTATTTATTGCCGATTTGGTCTATGGCAAATGTCGCCCAAGGCGGGGCCGGCCTTGCCGTCTTCTTTTTAGCGAAAAAGGCAAAAACGAAGGAAATCGCTCTTCCGGCGGCATTTTCTGCTTTTCTTGGCATTACTGAGCCCGTCATTTTTGGGGTGAACCTTCGCTACCGGAAGCCGTTTATCGCCGCGATGATTGGAGGCGCGCTGGGCGGCGCGTATGTCGTCTTTACACATGTTGCTGCAAACGCTTACGGGTTAACAGGCATTCCGATGATCGCCATTGCAGCACCTTTTGGATTTGGAAATCTAGTAAACTATATGATTGGAATGGTTATTGCAGCAGTATCAGCGTTCATTGCGGCGTTTGTCATGAAGATTAACGAAGATGAGGAGGAGAGAAAAAAATGACAGCACATGATCAGGAGCTGCGTCGCCGGGCTTATGAAGAAGTTGAGAAGAAAGAACATATTGCTGACAGCGATCCGCACCGCCAGCACTTTCACATCATGCCCCCGGTTGGTTTGCTGAATGATCCAAATGGCGTGGTGTATTGGAAGGGAGTCTATCATTTGTTTTTTCAGTGGCAGCCGTTTCAGACGGGGCACGGGGCAAAGTTTTGGGGGCATTATACGACATGTGATTTTGTGAGCTGGAAGCGGGAAGAGATTGCGCTGGCTCCGAGTGATTGGTTTGATAAAAACGGCTGCTACTCGGGCAGCGCTGTTGTCAAGGATGACCGGCTCTATTTGTTTTACACAGGAAATGTCAGGGACCAGGATGGGAATCGAGAAACGTATCAGTGCGTTGCTGTATCGGACGATGGGCTGACCTTTGAGAAAAAAGGTGTCGTGGCCCGTCTTCCTGAAGGCTATACAGCTCATTTTCGTGATCCGAAGGTGTGGGAGCATGAAGGAAAATGGTATATGGTGATCGGTGCGCAAACCGAGAACATGAAGGGCCAAGCTGTTTTGTTTACTTCCAATAACTTGACAGAGTGGACGTTTCTCGGCCCGATAACAGGTGCCGGCCTCAACGGACTGAATGATTTCGGATATATGTGGGAGTGCCCTGACCTGTTTTCTCTTCAAGGCTCCGACGTGCTGATTGTCTCGCCCCAAGGACTTGAAGCTGACGGCTATCGTTATCAAAATGTGTATCAATCTGGATATTTTGTAGGGCAGCTCGATTATGAAAAAACGGGGCTGATGCATGCTGCGTTTACGGAGCTTGATCAAGGCTTTGATTTTTACGCGCCGCAGACACTTGAAGACGATCAGGGGCGCCGGATACTGTTTGCGTGGATGGCTGTACCTGATCAGGATGAGAAGTGTCATCCGACGAAAGATTATCACTGGATTCACTGTATGACGCTGCCGAGACAGCTGACGCTATCAGGGGAGAAGCTGATACAGCAGCCGCTTCCTGAGCTGAAAGCGATGCGGAAAAATGGTCAGGAAGTTCAAATCAACATGTATGGATCGTCTGGTACGCTGCCAGTTGAAAATCCTGAAAGAGCTGAGATTTTGATTGAAGACATTGATACGGAGTCTGGTTTTGAAATCGATATCCGCGCCACTGCCACATTCTCTTACCGGAAGGAAGAGGGGCTTATCACACTAGAGCGCACAAGCTTTGACGGTACAAAAACAGAAGCGAGACATTGCCGCATCAGCAATCTGCACACAGTGCACATGTTTATCGACGCGTCATCAGTGGAAGTCTTTATCAATCATGGGGAAGAGGTATTCAGCGCAAGATATTTTCCTTTCCCGGGAAATGATGAAGTGACTGCGAGATCAAACGGAAGATCTGAAATGAAAGTCGGAATTTGGACACTTATGTAGAAAATCCTTCTTTTTTCTTATGTGAAATCTGTGCCATCTGTGCTATTCTTCAACGATAACCTACATTTTTTTCTGTAAAAGGAGTTGTTTTCTTGAATATACATGAACAGAAGATAACACCGGAATGTTTAGAAAAGGCTGCGGACCAAGTTGAGGATAAGCGGGAAGAATATAAGGATGTGCTGCTTCAGCTGAAAAAAATGCTACGGGGAACAACACCGCATAGTGAAGCGGCAGAAACCCTTTCACGGGCATATGAACAAATGAAGGAATATGCACTTTTTGTTCAATCGATAGAGACATTTTTGAGGTCATCTGCGAACAATTTAAAGACCAAATAAACAGGCTGCCGATGTAATCGGCAGTTTTTTCTGTGAAAAGACTCCGAGAATATAAAAAAAGGCTGCCTCTCTGGAAGGCAGCCGATTTTGTTTATGATTGCTTATTCAGGCGCAAAGCAGAATGCTTCGTAGGTCCGACATACTGATTCAGCGGGAAGGACTCTTGAATCGCAGCAGTAATAAATTCTTTCGCCGCGTAAATTGCTTCTTTGACTTCCGCGCCTTTCGCGAGTTCTGCCGTCACCGCTGCGGAGAACGTACAGCCGGCGCCATGTGTATAAGGCGTATCAATCATTTCGCTTTCAAGGACTTCCGCTGTTTCTCCGTCATACAGAACGTCTACAGCTTTTTCGTGCTTCAGCTTGCCTCCGCCTGTAATCACAACATATTGAGCACCGAGGGCGTGGATTTTTTTCGCCGCTTCTTTCATGTCTTCAATCGTTTTTAATTCGCCCATGCCGCTGAGCTGGCTGGCTTCAAACAGGTTTGGCGTAATCACGGTAGCGAGCGGTGCCAATTGTTCACGCAGGGCTTGCGCGTGCTCCGGATAAAGAACCTCATTTGCCCCTTTGCATACCATAACCGGATCAATCACGACGTTTTGCAGTTGTTTTTCTTTGATCGTTTTCGCCGCAAGCTCGATAATCTCAACGGTTGGCAGCATTCCCGTTTTCATGGCGTCCACACCAATGCCGTCTACAATCGTTGCGAGCTGTGCGCGAATCGTGTCTGGATCGATCGGAAAGACTTGATGATCCCAGCTGTTGTTCGGGTCCATTGCAACGATCACCGTTAAGGCTGTCATCCCATATACGTTTTTTTCTTGAAATGTTTTTAAATCAGCTTGAATTCCCGCGCCGCCGCTGGAATCGGAGCCGGCAATCGTGAGTGCTTTATGCATAGACATGTGTTGAACCTCCATCAATGTTTTATATCTCATTATAGTTAGATTTTCTGCTTATCACAATACGAAAGGTTTATAGGAATCAATTGACAGTTTCAGGGTGATTTCGTACAATGCTACATAAGAAAACTAGGTAGGGGTTTTGTCATGTTAAATCGTGAGCTGATTAAAGGCAGCACTGTGATATTGGTATTAACGCTCCTGAATGAGAGGCCGATGTATGGCTATGAGCTTGTAAAAGAGATGGGAAGCCGCAGCGATAATGAACTGCAGATGAAAGAGGGAACATTGTATCCTTCCCTTCATAAACTTGAACGGCAAGGATATATTTCTTCATATTGGGAGAAGCAGGAGAAAGGCCCGGATCGTAAGTATTATCGGATTACAGAAGACGGCAGAGAGATCCTGGCAGAGCGCACAAAGGAATGGAGCGTGTTTTCAGCTATGATGGACCGAATGCTGAAGCGGGGCGGACAGAATGGATAAAGAGACTTATATATATAAAGTGAAAAACGGGCTTAAAGGGGTTTCTGATAGTGAAGCGATGATCGAAGAGATCGAAAACCATATTGAACACCACTTGTTTCACTCCATTCAAGAGGGGAAGAATGAGGCAGAAGCCATGGAATGTTTGGTTCGGGAATTTGGCACACCGGATGAGATTGTATCTTCCTTTCAGAAAGAACAGCCTGTATCCGCCCGTACGTTTTTATTATTCCATCTACTCTGCAATAGTGCTTTATTTGCAGCAGGTATTACCATTACAGTATTGCATGCATGGTTAGAATCTCCATTTGTTCATGCAGTGTGGAAAGGCATTTCTGTTTCTGTGTGGCTGATTTTAGCTGCTTATATTCTCTATTGGGTGCTGATTGGGTACCAAGGCGTTAGGGAGTTCGGGCAACGCGGTGAACGGCTTGTTTTACATACGATTCTTATTTCTATGGTGCCGAACGTTATTTTTATGTTTGTTTTTCTGTTTGATCTAGTTCCTGCTGCGCTGTTTCAATCCTTGCTGACACCTTGGTTTATAGGGGCGTGTGCTTGTGCTACGCTGTTATTTCCGGCGTGCGGGCGAATAGGCTGTTATTTTGGCAGGCGCCAGCTTGCCTGATTTTTTAGGTATGTACATAGAAATTCTATGTAATGAAGGGGGATTGTCATGAGACTCGGCTCTTGTTTATATGGTTTTGTTATTCATGTGGCTGTATTTTTGTTTGTGGGTGCATCCATGCTTTTGGTTATGGCCATGTCCGTACCGCTTGTTTTTTTGCTCGATAGGATGCCAGATGTTGTTTTTACTGCTGGTGCAATCGTTTTTCTATTATTATTCTATTCTATTGGCTGGTTTTGGGCACTCTGGATTGCTTGCCACCAGCGCATGCGGCTGTTTGATGTTCAATTGGGATCCTTTGTTTTGCTGGCCTTGTTGATTGGTTTGTTCTTGTCAGATGGAACGAGTGTTTCTGAAATTGTGAGAGATTGGGACGATGCAGGCTGTGCTTTTGTTCCGCCGGCATTCACTTTTTTGTGCCTTTCTTACGCATTGGTGCTGCTGCCGGTTTATCAATCTAAGCTATGGCATCTCGTCCTGCCGAATGGCGTCCGCCTGAAAGATGTCGTTCGTGTATGTGGAGAGCTGATGCTGATTATGGTGCTTCTGGTAGGCGTCACTTTGCTGTTTCTGTAGTTTCCATTTCACAGTTCGGTAGGATATTCCCACTGATCTCCCGTCCAATATATGTTTTAATAGTACATGACTATGAAAATGAGAAGGAGAGCATCATGAAGATTTCTATCGTAATTGTGACCTATAATCGGATACCGGCTTTGTGCGAGTTGCTGGAGTCGATTTTACAGCAGACTATGAAGCCGTATGAAGTCATTATTGTCAATGATGCCGGGGAGTCGGTTGAGCAGGCCAAAGCACTGTATCCGGAGCTGCCGATTGCTGTGATTGATTTAGAAAAGAACTCAGGCCATGTGGCAGCGAGAAATGCGGGTGTCAAAGAGGTATCAGGCGACTGTATCATGCTTTGTGATGATGATGATTTCTTCACGCCGGGCCATCTGGAAAGAATGGCAAAGGAGATGGAAACGTCAGATTTCGTTCATTCTGATGCCGAAATTGTGTCGTTTGAAGAGAGAGAAGGGACAAGATATCCGGTTTCGCGGAAGTTATTTGCGTATACCGCTGATTATGAGGATATGAGAGTGTTCTCGACATACGTTCCATCGGGCAGCATGTACAAACGTGTCCTGCATGATGAGATCGGGTATTTCGATGCTGATGTGCACAATTATTGGGACTGGGATTTTTACTTGCGTGCAGCGAAGGATTACCGGGTTAAGCGTGTGCCTTGTGCCAGTGTGATATATGCCTTCAGTGACGCGGGAGACAATCAGTCCGCAGACCTTGGCGCCAAGCGGAAGCAATATTTGGATCGTTTAAGTGAGAAGCACGGACTAGGGGAACTGCCGACGAAAAACTTTGCCGTCCTGCTTGAAGAGCCTGACATGAAGAGGCGGGAAGCACAAAGTGAGATTGTTTGGGATGGCAAACCTGTCTATTCCAGACTTCATCGTTCGTAAGGAGGTTTGCATCTTGAAACAGCTTTTGCAGGACAGCTGGTGGGAACAGCTGAAGGAAGAGTTTGAAAAACCGTATTATCTAGAGCTGAGAGAAATGCTGAAGCGGGAATACATGGAGGAGACGATCTATCCGGACAGCCGCGATATCTTTAATGCGCTGCACTACACGCCGTACGATGATGTCAAGGTGGTTATTCTCGGTCAAGATCCGTATCATGGACCTGGACAGGCTCAAGGCTTAAGCTTCTCCGTAAAGCCGGGTGTGAAGCAGCCGCCTTCATTGAAAAATATTTTTCTTGAGCTTCAGGATGATATCGGCTGCAGCATACCGAATCACGGGTCGCTCGTCAGCTGGGCGAAGCAGGGGGTTCTTTTGCTGAATACCGTGCTCACAGTGCGGCGCGGACAGGCGAATTCCCATAAGGGAAAAGGCTGGGAGCAGCTGACTGACCGGATAATTGACGTGCTAAATGAAAGAGAGCGGCCGATTATTTTTATACTGTGGGGCCGGCATGCCCAAATGAAAAAAGAACGGGTCGACACGTCCAAGCATTTTATTATTGAATCGACGCATCCCAGCCCGTTTTCAGCAAGAAACGGATTTTTTGGCAGCAGGCCATTTTCGCGGGCAAATGCCTACTTGGAGAAAATCGGGGAGGCTCCGATTGATTGGTGTATAAAGGATTTATAAAAAGCGCAGATGACCTGCGCTTTTTTATTTGAGTATTTTCCGTATCAAACGCAGGCCGTTTTTGGATGATGGATAACGGAAAGCGAAGTCGAAGCGGTTCGTTTGCTTGACGACGCTTTTTTTGTGCGTAAATGTGTTAAAGCTGTCAAATCCGTGATAGCTGCCGATTCCGCTATCTCCCACACCGCCGAATGGCAAATACGGTGTCGCGACATGCATCAACGTATCGTTGATACAGCCGCCGCCAAACGACAGGTTTTCTATTATCTCTCGTTCAATTGTTTGGTCTGTTGTAAACACATACAGGGCAAGCGGCTTGGGACGCGACTTGACTTTCTCAATGACTTCATCGATGCCGCGATATGTAAACAGCGGAAGAATGGGTCCGAAAATTTCCTCTTGCATCACTGGGGAATCATCTGTGACCTGATCGAGAATGGTCGGCGCTATTTTGTGGTGCCTGTGGTCTGCTTGGCCGCCGATTAGCGCGACGCCGTCTTTCAGAAAGCTCAGCAGCCGCTGATAATGGCGTTCACTGACGATTTTGCCATAAGACGGATTCAGTTCGGGCTGCAGTCCGTAAAATTCACCAATGACACGCTTCATTTCTTCCGTAAGCTCTGTTTTGATGTCTTCGTGAACGAGCAAGTAATCCGGTGCGATGCAGGTTTGGCCCGCATTCGTAAATTTCCCGAAAACGATGCGTTTGGCGGCAAGCTTGATGTCAGCATCTTTATGGACGATGCAGGGACTTTTTCCTCCGAGCTCTAAGGTGACGGGAATTAATTGTTTGGCCGCCGCTTCCATGACAACTTTTCCTACGGCGACGCTTCCAGTAAAAAATATGTAGTCAAACGGCTGCTGTAATAGAGCTGTGCTGATGTCCGGCCCGCCTTCCGCCAAAGCGACGTAATCACCTGGAAAAACGTCACGGATGAGAGCGGAAAGAACAGCCGAAACAGCTGGCGTATATTCTGAGGGTTTGAGAACGACCGTGTTTCCGGCCGCAATGGCTCCGATCAGCGGAGAAAGCGCCAGCTGCAGGGGATAATTCCATGGCGCAATCACCAAGACGGTGCCATACGGCTCGGGGAAAATAACACTTTTGGAACCGATATGGGTCAATGGCGTTTTGACTCTTTTCGGCTTGGCCCATTTTTTCAGCCGTTTCATCACAAAGCTGATTTCCTCAAGAACAATGCCGATTTCCGTTGTGTACGCTTCTTGTTCAGATTTGTGAAGATCCTGATAGAGAGCGGCTGTGATGTCCGCTTCATACGCTTTGATGGTGTGTTTCAGTTTCTTTAAGACGTCCAATCTTGAGTCAATTGATTTTGTATGCCCTGCCGCGAAAAATGCTTGATGGCTTCTGACAATCGAGGGGATGCTGTTCATAATCTCTCTCCTTCCTGCAGGTCATGGTGATTCATTATGTGAAAATTGGCTTCTGCTTGTCAAATGCGAGATTCCTGTCAGAAAAAATAACAAACTCATATCTGCGTTTGCGGCAGGAATTTGATAAAATGCAGGGAGACTACATTTTATTTTTGGAGGATTTTTTATGAACATTCATATATCCGCTTTGATTCAGAAGATGGAAGAGGAATTGAAGAAAGCAAAGACGGCCGAACATGATGAGGAGCTGAAGCGCCACGTGGCGGTCGTCCGTTCTTTGTGCGACGTCGTGCTGGATCAGCCGGAGACGGGGAGCACGCCGCGCATTCAGCCGAGTGTTACGGCAAGTCCGTCGGCGCCGCCTTCGACAGACCAGCTGCTGATGGAAAAAATGATGGGCAGCGCAGGATTAAACAAGTATCGGAAGCAGGAAAAAGATAAGCAGGAAGAGGATGGAAACGGAGAGTCTTTATTTGATTTTTAATCAGAAAGGTTGAGCTTACGTGAAATTGGTTCTTGGCGCTCTGCAATGGGCAGCGTTTATGATTGCCGCGGCGATTGTTGTTCCGGTGGCGGTTGCCCAGTCGTTTCATCTGGGTCATTCAGATTCTGCACGGCTGATTCAAAGCACTTTTTTTGTATTGGGAATTGCCGCAGTTATTCAGTGTTTGAAAGGACACCGGCTGCCTATAAATGAAAGCCCTGCCGGCTTGTGGTGGGGAGTGTACACAATCTACGGCGGCCTGACCGGAACGGTGTTTGCGACATATGGCGAAACACTGCGCGGCTTGCAGGGGGCGCTTCTTGTAAGCGCTGTATGTTTCTTTTTGTTAAGTGTCTTCAAGGTCATTGATCGGCTTGCTGCCTTGTTTACTCCGGTTGTGACAGGGGTCTATTTGCTGCTGCTCGTCATGCAGCTGAGCCAGCCGATTATAAAAGGGCTTCTTGGCATTGGCTATTTAAAAGACAGCGTGGATGGTCTTGTATTTGGCCTGGCGCTGGTTGTCGTCGCCGCGGCTTTTATCATGTCAAATTCTAATATCGTTTTTTTAAAGCAATATTCTATTTTATTGGCTCTTTTCGGCGGATGGGTGCTGTTTGCGGCTGCGGGCGTTGCAAAACCGATCGAATGGCCGGATCGGCTGTTTCAGCTGCCATCTCTGTTGCCGTTCGGTGCCCCGTTATTTAACAGCGGCCTAGCCATCACATCGGTTTTTATTACGATTCTGCTGATCGTTAACATGCTGGCAAGTATGAAGGTTGTGGACATTGCGGTGAAAAAATTCGGGAAACAGACGGATGGGAAGCGTCATGAGCGCCATGCCGGATTTGCGGCTTCATTCAGTCATTTGCTGAGCGGTTTGTCTGGAGCCATTGCACCGGTTCCGATTTCGGGAGCGGCGGGTTTTATTGAAACAACCAAGATGTCTTCTAAAAAGCCGTTTGTTCTCGGCAGTATGCTGGTCGTTTTCATCAGCGTGATTCCGTTTTTTATGAATGCGTTTGCGAGCCTGCCGTCACCCGTTGGATTTGCGGTAAACTTTGTTGTGTTCTCGGCAATGGTTGGTTTGGCGTTTGCTGAATTTGATTCCTATGAGACATCAGAGCTGAAAAGAGTGCGGGCTGTGATCGGCATTTCACTGCTTATAGGTGTCGGCATTATGTTTGTGCCAGGAAGTGCATTAAAGGATATGCATCCGGTGTTTATTTCTCTGTTAAGCAATGGGCTTGTCTTAGGGACGCTTGCTGCAATAGCGATGGATCAGTTTCAGCTATGGCGCAGGAGAAAATCCGACAATCTCGTGTCATCGGAGAACAAACATTGAATTTTTATACAGGTGCGATATGATAATTGTTAGGAGTTTAACGAAAAGGCGGGAGAGAATAGATGAAAGTATTTATCATATTAGGCGCTATTAATGCCATGCTTGCCGTGGGACTCGGGGCATTTGGCGCACACGGATTAGAAGGGAAAATTCCCGATAAATATCTTCAGGTTTGGCACACAGGCGTTCAGTATCATATGTATCACGCGCTGGGGCTTTTTGTTGTCGCGTTTCTCGCTGATAAATTATCCGGCATCGGCAGTGTCACAACAGCCGGCTGGCTGATGTTTGCGGGGATTGTGCTGTTTTCCGGAAGCTTATACATCCTCAGCGTGACGCAAATTTCCATTCTTGGCGCAATCACGCCGCTCGGCGGTGTGGCGTTCATTATTTCTTGGATCATGATCGTTGTCGCAGCTGTCAAATATCTATAAAGAAAAAAGCCAATCTCTCATATCATGAGGATTGGCTTTTTTTTCTTTATCTTGGTGAATAGGATGACATCGAGTATGGGTACGTGTATGCAATTTCTTCATCAAAGGTGACGTAATCAAGATAGATCGTCAGCAGAAGATAGCGGGTTCCTGTTTTCGGATCGCTGATAATAATGTGATCCCGGCCCGCCGCCTCGATGACGCCGCGGAAAATCTTTGATCCCCACTCCTTGCTGTTTTCAAATGTCATATAGATGGTAGCCGTTTTTCCCCTGTTCAGGCGCAGTATATTCTCGATGTATGATTCCTCGACAGGCAGCATGCCGGGAATGTTTTGGCCGCCCGATGGTGTCTGCCCCGATGGAATTTGAAACCCGCCGCCCTGGCCTTGCTGCTGAGTAGGGAATCCGAAGCCTTGCTGTCCCTGCTGCATGGGCATTTGCTGCATTTGTCCCATCGTCTGCATTTGTGGGCCTTGCATTGGGCCTTGCATTTGCGGGCCCTGCCCTTGAGGCTGCGGATACGGATTTGCGCCAAATTGAGGAGAATACCCCTGCATATCATATCCCTGCATTTGCTGATATTGGTTTTTTTTCGGTTTCATATCGTTCCTCCTTTTTATGAAAACCATTCAGAACATGTTCCGGATGTATAAATAAACGCTCCGAGATGACTCACCCCCGATGACAAACGATCTTAGTCGCTAGTGCGATTTTTATCTCTTTCACCTTATGAGGCCAAAGCTTGGAATATGCTGAAAAAAGAACAGTGAGCGTGCCGATTTCTCCGGCCGATCACTGTTTTTTCAATCGATGTACACAATCTTTTCGCATATTAGTCTGTCTTCCTAGCGCAACTTGCGCTTAAGCAACATAAGATAACGTTAGTTTCAGATGTGAAAATTCAAGGAGGAGGTGTAGGATTTGCCGAAAGTCTCAGTGATAATGACGAGCTATAACAAAAGCGATTATGTGGCAAAGTCCATTTCAAGCATACTCTCACAAACTTTTTCTGATTTTGAATTGTTTATTATGGATGACAATTCAAATGAAGAGACGCTGAATGAAATACGTCCCTTTTTGAATGATAACCGTGTGCATTTCTATCAAAGCGATGTATCTGGAGTGAAGGAGAGAACGGAAAAAACGAGATACGCGGCGCTGATCAATCAAGCGATTGAGATGGCGGAGGGTGAGTATATCACCTATGCGACGGATGACAACATCTATATGCCGGATCGGCTGTTAAAGATGGTGCGTGAACTCGATGATCACCCGGAAAAGGCTGTGATCTACTCAAGTTCGAAAACCTATCATTTAAACGAGAATCAAGACATTGTAAAAGAAACCGTCAGGCCCGCCAGTCAAGTAACGTGGAACGCCCCGTGTGCAATTGACCATTGCTCGGTGATGCACAGGTATACGGTGCTTGAGAAGGTGAAGGAGGCGTTTGGCTCTTATTGGGATGAAAGCCCGGCGTTTTATCGGATCGGTGATGCCCGGTTCTTTTGGAGAGTCAATCATTTTTATCCGTTTTACCCGCTGGCCGAGGAGCTTGATCTGAACTATATTACAGACCAATCCATTCATTTTCAGCTGTTTGAGTCAGAAAAAAACGAGTTCGTACGGAATCTTCCTCCGCAACGCAACTGCCGCGAACTGCGTGAATCATTAAGAAAGCTTGGAATGGGGTGAGAGTTTGTCGGCCTATTTAAGCAATTATTGGGTGCTGTACCGGAAGTATGCGGAGCTTTTTGACAGGCTTCGCTACAAGGGGATTCCGCTCGGGCTTATCAGTAATTTTTACCAATACATCAGCCCTGAGCTGAGAGTGATGATGGAAGAAGAACCGGAATTATTCGGGCCTGCGGAGCAGCATATCGATGTAGGTCAGATTCAGACGTTCTTTGAAGAGAAAAAACAGAGCATTGCCAAAACAAATGACGCGCTCGTGAAGGGAAAAGTGATCTTGCATTTTGATCACCTTCGTTTTGTAAACGATAATTACTACCAATTTGATCCTGAGAAAACAGCTGTTTTGGCTAGATGGAGTAAGCCAAATTATTGCGATTTGCCTGTGATCAGCAAGCCTGAAGTGGCCGCTTCTTGTGAAAAAGGCGATCCGAAGCCGTATCTTGAAAAGGCTTTTTCAATTCTTTCGGCTTATGATGACCACCCGGCATTCGGTGATCAAGCATTTCGAGAGCGGCTTTTCAAGGATATTCCTTTGTTCATGGAGGCCATTGACACAGTAGATGCTTTATTCACGAAAGAGAACATTTCTGCCGTTGTTGTTGGAACGACAGAAGACATTTACAGCAGGGTGCTCGCTCTGACATGTGAAAGGAGAGGGGCCGTGAGTTTCTGCCTTCAGCATGGAGCGCTGATGGGAGATGAAGCCTTCTTGCCCGTTTTTACAACCTATCAGGCTGTTTTTGGCGCGTATGAAGCTGGTTGGTATCAACAAAGAGGCTGCAAACCAGAACAGATTCTCATAACGGGACATCCCCGCTTTGACGACATTTTCAACAGGACACCTATGGACATGTCAGTATTTTATCGAAAGCTGGCCTTTCACCCGTCTAAAAAAATCGTTTTGATCGCCACACAGCCCTTCTCGGAAGAATTTTATTCAAGTGTGTTAGATGAGCTTTCCACGCAAAAACAGCTGCAAATCATCATTAAACCTCACCCGTGGGAAATCGGAAAAAACAAGCTGGATATATATCATGCGGCGGCAAAAAAACATAAAGCATGCAGAATCATCAAAAAAGAGATGGATCTGTACGATATCCTGGCGTATGCAGACGCCGCTGTAACGCAAACCTCAACGGTGGGTCTTGAGGCCATGCTGTTTCAAAAACCCGCACTAATCGGAAAATCGACCGGAAACCGCACGTACCCGTATTACGAGTCTCTTGGCGATTTTATATTTGAAAAGCCGGAGGAATTAGCGCATACCCTGATTGAGGTTCTTCGAAATCCCGCCATGTATCAGAGGGCAGAAGCGGCGCGTCAGTCATTTACGGCTTCCAATTACCCGGTTACTGAGTCGACACTCGCCTTGTTTTCGGCACTGGAAGCGAAAACAGGGGTTGATTACAGGCGGAATCATTCTGAATAACATTGCCGCGTTTGTCAGAGCTGATCACGCCGTTTGTTCACAATGAAGGCCGGCATGCCTGGCATGTATATGTCCTGCAAGCCAATGGAAAGCAGGCCGGTGTCACTCGGAATGAGATGTTTACGGCTTTAAAGGATGAATACAATATCGGCACACAGTGTTCATGTTATCCCAGTGCATATTCATCCGTATGATCAAAAGCAATTTGGGTTTAAGGAAACAGACTACCCGCGCGCCATGAATAATTACAAACGCACCCTGTCACTCCCGCTGTATCCATCAATGTCTGACGAAGATGTCAACGGCGTGATTGAGGCCGTGCGGGACACCGCAAAAGGGGCTGGTTAGGTGTATACGATAAAAGAGAATGTTTCCCAAGAGGCGATCATGGAATTTCTCCAAAGCAAACAGATGACGCTTGACGGATCGTATCAATTTTCGCTCGGCCTGTTTGAAAACAGTCAGCTTCAAGGCGTGATGCTGTATGAAGACGCCCTTTGGGAAAGCAAAATGCTTCAGAAAAAAGTCATGAACGTAAAGCTTCTCGTGGCCAACAGCACAGGGCAGCTAAAACAGCTGTTTCAGGCCCTGTATTCTGTTCGGCAAATGGATGAAACAGATTTTGTGTTTGTGCGTGTACCGGCAGAGGATATTGGAGCAGTACATGTCATTCAGCAGCAGCCGTCCTCTTATTTTGTCGGCAGTTTGCTTAAACTGGTGAACACTCCGTCTCCATATGAAAAAACGCCGCCATTTTTTGAACTGGTTCAGCCTGAACCTGGAGACACCGAAGAGATTTGCCAGTTAGCCAGCGACGCATTTGCGAAAAGCAGATATTTTCACGATCCTTTTCTTAGCCGTGAGGCGGCGAACAAAATCTTTCAAGAGTGGACACGAAACAATCTGTCGGGGAGAGCAGATATCAATATTGCTGCTAAATATAATGGAGAGATGATCGGCTACCTGCAAGGTTTATCAAAAGGTGATGAGTATGTGCTTGATTTGATGGCTGTGAAGCCGGGGTATGAAGGCAAGCGTGTCGCGTTTAATTTATTGGCGCATCTCATAGAACAACCGGAGACATTGAAGCATAAAACGGTAACAGCGGGGACGCAGCTTCATAATGTAAGAGCGATCCGCCTATATGAAAGAATGGGATTTACCGCTGTTCAATCGTATTATAATTACCACATTTGGCCGGGCAAGAAGGCGAAATAATGGCGGGTTTTCAGATCACGAACAAAACTGTCGGCAAGCACGCTCCCGTTTTTAATAGTTTCGAGACGACAGGTATTAATCATGACGGTAAAAGGGATTAGGCCTTTGCACGGGATTGATGCCGCGTCGGAAGCGGGTGCAATATCATTAAATTCGTTAAATTTCAAATGTTTCAAGCCGACAAAACGGCGGCCGGAAGACTATCACTTGGTCTCAGTCCTCTATCAAAAAGCAGGCGAGCGCCCTGATGTCTCAGCTGCAGAGTGAATCGGCCTGCCGCTCGTAAATGGAAAAGGAATGAACCGGGTATCACCCATCTATTATGATTTGCTTGATGATAAGATATAAAAATGCATGTAAGGAAGTGTTAATGTGAAAGGTGTCATTTTAGCCGGAGGAAACGGCTCACGCCTTATGCCCTTAACCAAAGCCGTCAACAAGCATTTGCTTCCTGTAGGCCCTTATCCGATGATTTACTGGTCGATAATGAAGCTTGAGGAAGCCGGAATTAAAGAGATTTTACTTATCAGCCAAAAAGAGCACATGCCTCAGTTTTATAAGCTGCTTGGAAGCGGGGAGGAGCTGGGCGTCTCCGTCACTTATCAAGTGCAGCCCGCCGCATCTGGAATTTCAGATGGGTTATCGTATGCAAAACGCTTTACCGGAAAGAAGCCTTTCATTTTATTATTAGGTGATAATATTTTTGAAGATTCATTAAAGCCTTATACGGAGCGATTTCAACAGCAGGGAAAAGGGGCGAAGGTGCTTCTGAAAGAAGTGGATGATCCAGAACGTTTTGGAATTGCTGAAATTGATGAAAAAAACAAACAAATTCGATCCATTATTGAAAAGCCTGCAAATCCGCCGACCAACCTTTGTGTAACCGGCATTTACATGTATGATGCAGAAGTGTTTTCGTATATTGAACAAATATCACCATCAAAGCGCGGCGAGCTGGAAATCACTGATGTAAATAATTTATACATTGAAAACAGCAAGCTGACGTATGATGTGTTATCGGGCTGGTGGGTCGATGCAGGAACACACGAATCGCTTTATCTCGCCTCCCGGCTGGTACATCAGGCTTTACAGAAAGGACAGGACGAATAGCTATGGCAAAATCATATTTCATTACAGGCGGGGCCGGATTCATAGGGCTCACGTTTACAAAGCTCATGCTGAAGGAAACGGATGCGCGCATTACCGTTTTAGATAAATTAACGTATGCCAGCCACCCGCAGGAAATCGAAAAACTAAAGGGAAACAGCCGGTTTCGGTTTGTAAAAGGGGATATCAGCATTCAGGAGGATATTGACCGGGCGTTTGACGAGACCTATGACGCCGTGATTCATTTCGCCGCGGAATCGCATGTAGACAGAAGCATCTCCCAAGCGGAGCCGTTTATCACAACGAATGTCATGGGCACATACCGTCTGGCGGAGGCAGTCTTACAAGGGAAAGCCAAAAAGCTGATTCATATTTCAACAGACGAGGTGTACGGGGATTTAGAAGCGAATGATCCCGCATTTACGGAAACAACGCCGCTTTCTCCTAACAACCCTTATTCCGCGAGCAAAGCGAGCTCTGACCTACTTGTGCTATCGTATGTGAAAACACACAAGCTGCCGGCTATTATTACACGCTGCAGCAACAATTACGGCCCATATCAGCATAGTGAAAAAATGATCCCAACGATTATCCGCCATGCAAAACAAGGCTTGCCGGTTCCGCTCTACGGTGACGGGCTTCAGATCAGAGACTGGCTTTTTGCAGAGGACCATTGCCGCGCCATCAAGCTGATTTTAGAAAAAGGAACCGACGGTGAGGTGTATAATATCGGCGGCGGAAATGAACGCACGAATAAAGAGCTGGCGAGTATCATCATGAAACATTTGGGCTGTGAGGAATTGTTTGCTCACGTCGAAGACCGAAAAGGGCATGACCGGCGCTACGCGATCAATGCGTCAAAGCTGAAAAATGAGCTTGGCTGGCGGCAGGAAGTGCCGTTTGAAGAAGGTATTGCGCGCACGATTCGCTGGTATACAGACAATGACCGATGAGAAGGTGATCCGATTGACAAAGGTATTGGTGACCGGTGCGAGCGGACAGCTTGGCTTGGAGCTGTGCCGGCGGCTGAAGCAAGCCGGATATGAGGTCATTGCGTTAACAAAGCAGATGATGAACATCGCCGATCAGCGTTCTGTACGGCATTCGTTCGGGCATTATCAGCCGGATATCGTGGTCAATACCGCCGCGTTTACGTCCGTTGACAAATGCGAGACGGAGCTGGATAAAGCATACTTGATCAATGGTATTGGCGCTTACTACACAGCGCTGGAGTCATCCCGCATCGGAGCGCAATATGTTCATATCAGCACGGATTATGTGTTTGACGGGAAGGGGACCCAGCCATACAGGGAAGACGACCACCTCGACCCGAACACCATCTACGGCAAAAGTAAAAAACTCGGAGAAGAGCTGATCCAGTTAGCAAGAACAGACAGCACGATCATCAGAACATCGTGGGTGTACGGACAAAGCGGCAGCAATTTTGTTCATACGATGCTGAAGCTCGCTGAAACAAAACAAGAGCTGCGGGTTGTGAACGATCAAATCGGCTCGCCGACCTATACGAAGGATTTGGCGGAAGCGGTCATCAAGCTGTTCAGCCATCCGCCGGGCATCTACCATGTCAGCAATTCAGGCATATGCAGCTGGTATGAGTTTGCAAAGGCTATTATGGAAGAAAGCGGGCTGAACACAACGATTACACCTGTAACGACAGAAGAATATGGGAATTCGACACCCCGGCCGGCTTACTCTGTGCTGAGCCACAGGGCTATTGAAGAAGCCGGCATACGGCCGCGTCATTGGCGGGATGCTTTACGGGAATATTTGCAGGAAAGGAGCAGTGCTTGTGATTGAAGGAGTCAAGGTGAAGAAACTGACAAAGCATTGTGATGACAGAGGTTTTTTTGCTGAACTGGTTCGCGATGATGAGAACCTCCTTGAGCATTTTGGGCAGGCGTCTTGGTCCAAAAGCTATCCGGGTGTGATTAAAGCGTTTCATTATCACGAGAAGCAGGACGATCTCTGGTTCTTCCCGACCGGCCACGCTCAGGTTGTCCTTTACGACCTGCGGGAGGATTCAGAAACAAAAGGAGAAACCGATGTCTATTATATGGGAGAAGACAACCCGATGCTGTTGTTGATTCCAAAAGGCGTCGCTCACGGATACAGAGTGCTGGGCGAAACGCCGCTAACAATTATTTATTTTACAACAACCTCGTATAACCCTGATCAGCCCGATGAAAAAAGAATCCCATGGAATGATGAGACAATCGGTTTTAACTGGAATACCGAATTTAAATAGATCATAGAGCAGCTATCCATCGAAGATCATCAGGCATCTTCGACTTTTTTTGTCCTGTTTTGTTATCGGGACAAAAGATAGAAAAAATAGGCGTATATTTTACTAGATACAGGTCGAAAACAGTCTATTAGAATCTTGTGAAAATGGGATGAATTTATTATTTACATTTAAGTGTTAATATTACTAAAAAAGCATTTACTTCCATGGAAATTGGTGATAGATTAATTTTTAAGAAAAAGAATTGGTAATTCGCGAATTACGGGTTAAATGCTTTTTCTGCAGAGGACGCTCTGGCCAATTCAACAGTGATTTGAGGGGGAAATTGTCATGTTAAAAAGAACTTCATTCGTATCTTCATTTTTCATCAGTTCAGCTGTCTTGCTATCAATCTTGCTTCCTTCAGGCCAAGCTCATGCGCAGTCTGCAACAATTGAGGCAAAAACGATAAACAGTACAAAAGAATGGACAACTTCAGATATTGAAGTGACTTATAAACCAAACGCAGTGCTTTCTCTGGGAGCAGTTGAGTTTCAATTTCCTGACGGATTCCACGCGACAACAAGAGATTCTGTAAATGGAAGAACACTGAAAGAAACACAGATTTTAAACGATGGAAAAACGGTCAGACTCCCGCTTACGCTTGATTTGTTAGGCGCAACCGAATTTGACCTCGTGATGGTGCGCAAAACGCTTCCGCGCGCAGGCACTTACACGATTAAAGGCGATGTAGTAAACGGTTTGGGAATCGGCAGTTTAAATGCTGAAACGCAGCTGGTGATTGACCCTCGTTAATAGGAATAGAAATGATCAGGGGCTGATGTGGTATCAGCCTCTTTTTTGTATGTTTTAAAAACTGGTACGAATCTTGCATGTAGATAAGGGTGAACCCAGTGAAGAAAGGAATTGATCTATTTCAGTTTTTTAAAAGCGCTTACATTTTCCTGAAGATAAAATAATGATGAGGTGAAAAACATGTCAGAAAAACAAATCACAAAGGATGAAGAAAAAGAAGCTCTCAATTTATTTCTGTCTACGCAAGCGATCATAAAGGAAGCCCTGCGGAAACTGGGCTATCCGAGCGGAATGTATGAGTTAATGAAAGAGCCAATGAGAATGCTCACTGTACGAATTCCGGTGAAAATGGATAACGGCAGCGTGAAAGTGTTTACAGGCTATCGTTCACAGCACAATGACGCGGTCGGCCCGACAAAAGGGGGCGTGCGTTTTCATCCCGAAGTGAATGAAGAGGAAGTAAAGGCATTATCGATTTGGATGACGCTCAAATGCGGCATCACGAATTTGCCATACGGCGGCGGAAAGGGCGGCATTATTTGTGATCCGCGGACGATGTCATTTGGAGAATTGGAACGGCTGAGCCGGGGGTATGTCCGCGCCATCAGCCAGTTAGTCGGCCCCACAAAGGATATTCCCGCTCCCGATGTGTACACCAATTCGCAAATTATGGCGTGGATGATGGATGAATACAGCCGGCTACGGGAATTCGATTCTCCGGGTTTTATCACAGGAAAACCGCTCGTTTTAGGCGGATCACAGGGCCGGGAAACAGCAACAGCACAAGGCGTAACCATTTGTATAGAAGAAGCCGTTAAGAAAAAAGGAATCAAGCTGCAAAACGCGCGCATCGTCATACAGGGCTTTGGGAACGCCGGCAGTTTTCTGGCTAAATTTATGCATGATGCCGGCGCCAAGGTTATCGGTATTTCGGATGCCCACGGCGGTCTGTACAACCCGGATGGCCTCGATATTCCTTATTTGCTCGATAAGCGGGACAGTTTCGGAATGGTCACCAATTTATTTACAGATGTCATTACAAATGAAGAGCTGCTCGAACAAGAATGCGATATTTTAGTGCCTGCGGCTATCTCAAATCAAATCACAGCCAAAAATGCCCATAACATTAAGGCCTCAATTGTGGTCGAAGCGGCTAACGGGCCGACGACAATCGACGCGACAAAGATTTTGAATGAAAAAGGGGTACTCCTTGTGCCCGATATACTGGCGAGTGCAGGCGGTGTAACGGTTTCTTATTTTGAATGGGTTCAAAACAACCAAGGGTATTATTGGGCAGAAGAAGAGGTTGCGGAAAAGCTGAGAAACGTGATGGTCAATTCATTTGAAACGATTTATCAGACTGCGGCCACACACAAAGTCGATATGCGCTTGGCGGCTTACATGACGGGCATCAGAAAGTCTGCAGAGGCGTCTCAATTCCGCGGGTGGGTTTAGGTGGGGGTAATCCCTCCCTCCTCCTGCAAAAAAATTTTGCTTTTTTGTTTGTGTATGGATGAAAATCGCAAAGTGATTTTGCACTTTCTATTCACAGAAGGCAATATGTTTAGATTTCTGACAAATTTCTCTGCGATTCTGCAAGTTTTTTTGTGAAAAGGCGAAGCACTGGTACGAATCTTGCTTTTATCTTTATGAGAAGACATATTACATAACGAGGGGGACTACATATGACCGTTTCATATGCGCACGAACCATTTACTGATTTTAAGGAAGCGAAGCATAAAACAGCCTTTCAAGAATCATTGGCCTTTGTAAATACTCAGCTCGGCAAGCATTATCCGCTTGTCATTAATGGAGAAAAGATCGAAACGGATCGCAAAATTGTTTCGATTAATCCGGCCAATAAGGAAGAAGTGATCGGCTACGCCTCAACGGCTAATCAAGAGCTTGCTGAAAAAGCGATGCAATCGGCGTTACAGGCATTTGAATCGTGGAAAAAACAAAGACCGGAGCATCGCGCGAATATCCTTTTTAAAGCTGCGGCTATTTTACGCAGAAGAAAGCATGAATTTTCAAGCTATCTGGTAAAGGAAGCGGGAAAACCTTGGAAGGAAGCAGATGCTGACACAGCGGAAGCAATAGACTTTTTGGAATACTACGCGCGCCAAATCGTAAAGCTGAAGAACGGGGCTCCGGTAAAGAGCCGGGCAGGCGAGCATAATCAATATCATTATGAAGCGCTTGGCGTCGGCATTGTCATTTCGCCATTTAATTTCCCGCTCGCCATTATGGCAGGAACGGCTGCGGCTGCGATTGTTACGGGGAATACAATTCTGCTGAAGCCGGCAGATGCTGCGCCAGTCGTGGCTGCTAAATTTGTCGAGGTGATGGAGGAAGCGGGTTTGCCAAACGGCGTTCTCAATTACATTCCGGGAGATGGAGCCGAAATTGGTGATTTCTTAGTTGAACACCCTAAAACAAGATTTGTATCATTTACAGGCTCCCGTGCTGTCGGCTGCCGAATTTATGAGCGTGCCGCAAAAGTGCAGCCGGGCCAAAAATGGCTGAAACGCGTGATTGCTGAAATGGGCGGGAAAGATACAGTGCTTGTCGACAAAGATGCTGATTTGGATCTTGCTGCCTCTTCTATCGTTTACTCCGCATTCGGGTACTCAGGGCAAAAATGTTCAGCGGGCTCCCGTGCAGTGATTCATCAGGATGTCTATGATGAAGTCGTAGAAAAAGCAGTTGCGCTGACCAAAACGCTGACAGTCGGAAGTCCGGAAGATCCTGATACGTATATGGGACCTGTCATTCATGAAGCATCCTATAATAAGGTCATGCGCTATATTGAAATCGGCAAGTCTGAAGGCAAGCTTTTGACCGGCGGAGAAGGTGATGATTCAAAAGGCTACTTTATTCAGCCGACGATCTTTGCAGATGTTGATGAACATGCACGCCTCATGCAGGAAGAAATCTTCGGGCCGGTTGCTGCCATCTGCAAAGCGCGTGATTTCGACCATATGCTTGAGATTGCAAATAACACAGAATACGGACTGACAGGCGCTCTGCTGACAAAAAACCGTGCGCACATTGAGCGGGCTCGCGAGGATTTTCATGTCGGAAACTTATACTTTAACAGAGGCTGTACCGGAGCTATTGTCGGCTATCAGCCATTCGGCGGATTTAATATGTCTGGAACAGACTCAAAAGCAGGAGGTCCGGATTATTTAATTCTTCATATGCAGGCGAAAACAACATCCGAAGCGTATTAATTGAGAAAACGGAAATAGTGCGATTGTGTTTAGATCGCACTATTTACATTTTGGGATGAGGGGGATGATGTATGCTCTATACAAAAATCAGTCACATGATGCCGGCAGAACGGATTGAGGCACTGACAAAGTCTCTGGTCAGTCTCAGCAGTGTGAATGGCACCATCGGGGAAGGGACGAAAGCTGATTTTATCAAAGAAGTCATCATGAGCTATCCTTATTTTCAGGAACATCCTTGCCATGTATGGGAGCAGGCTATACCTAACGACCCGTACAACCGGAAAAATATGTTTGCGTTTGTGAAAGGCAGTGGGGAAAGCCGGAATACCGTCATTTATCACGCCCACTTGGATACAGTGGGAATTGAAGATTTTGGACCGCTAAAGGATATCGCTTTTGATTCTGAAAAATTGGCTGAGTATTTCTCCAGCTATGCTTTTGATGAAGACGTTCAGCGGGACGCCAAGTCGGGTGAATGGATGTTCGGCAGAGGCTCTGTCGACATGCAAAGCGGCATCGCAGTGCATTTGTCCAATCTCCTGCACTTTTCAGAGAACCGCGAAGCATTGCCGGGAAATTTATTATTTATGGCAAATCCGGATGAAGAAAGTCAGCATGCCGGTATTCTCGCCAGTATTTCTGAGCTGAACCGATTAAAAAAGGAGAAACAGATTCAGTATCTGGCTGCTATTAATACCGATTTCATTACGCCGCTATACGATGGTGATTCAACAAGATATATTTACACCGGAGCCGCGGGAAAGCTGCTGCCTTGCTTTTATATATCAGGCCGGGAAGTGCATGTCGGAGATACGCTTGCTGGCATTGATCCAAATTTCATTTCTTCTGAAATCACAAGCCGCATCCACAACAATATTCATTTAGCAGAAAAGATTGAAGGCGAATTGGTTCTGCCCCCATCCTGCTTGTACCAGCGTGATAACAAGGAATCCTATAACGTCCAAACCGCCGTCAGCAGCTATTTGTATTTCAATTATTTTATATATGAAAAAACAGCAAAGGAAGTCATGGACCAGCTTACCCAAGTCGCTGAGGAGGCGTGCCGGATCACAAAACAAAAATTATCTGATTATTATGAAGAATATCTAAAGCGAACAAATCTTCCAAAGAGACATTTGTCTTGGGATATTCAAGTCTTCAGTCTGGACCAGTACATGGAAAAGCTAAGAAGCCGCGGTATCGATCCTGAGCAGTGTATAGAGCAAGCATTCAAAGCCAATGAGCACCTTGAACTGCGCATGAGATGTTTTCATGCAATTGAAGAACTCCAAAAGCTTGATCCCGATCAGGGCGCAAAAGTCATTCTGTTTTATGCTCCTCCTTATTTACCGCATAACTATTTAAAAGAAGAAAGCACAAGAGACCAGCTATTGCAGCATGTGATCAAAGAAGCGCTGGACAAAACCGCCAAAACGACAGGTGAAACATTTGTTTTCAAAAAGTTTTTCCCTTACTTGGCAGACGGCAGCTTTTTGTCGCTGCACGAAACCGATGACGAAATTGATTCCTTTATCAGAAACTTCCCGGGGTGGGAGATGATTGGAACCATTCCGTTCAAAGACATACGGAAACTGAACATTCCTTCCATTAACATGGGGGTATACGGCAAAGACGGACATAAATGGACTGAAAGAGTATACAAGCCGTACACATTTCATATATTGCCTGATCTGATACAGCAGACCACTGTTCACCTTTTGCAAAGCTATCGGATGAATATCAGCACAAAAGAGCCGAAGGGAGAAGGATGATGCAGGATCATAAAAATGAATTGCAGCGCAGTATGAAAAGCCGGCATTTGTTTATGATTGCCTTGGGCGGCGTCATCGGCACCGGTCTGTTTTTAGGTTCAGGCTTTACGATCAGCCAGGCGGGGCCGCTCGGAGCCATTGTTGCCTATATGATTGGCGGATTTTTAATGTATCTAGTCATGCTTTGTTTAGGGGAGCTGGCTGTTGCCATGCCGGTCTCCGGATCGTTTCAAGCTTATGCTGCAAAGTTTTTGGGACCGTCGACAGGTTTTATGATCGGCTGGCTGTATTGGTTCAGCTGGGCGAATACAGTCGGCTTGGAGCTAACGTCAGCGGGCATTTTGATGCAAAGATGGCTGCCCTCCGTGCCAATCTGGATATGGTGCCTCGTTTTCGGTATCATCATCTTTTTAATTAATGTGCTGTCAGTCAGAAGCTTTGCGGAAATGGAATTTTGGTTTTCGAGCATCAAAGTGACAGCGATCATATTATTTATCGTGATCGGCGGGTGCGCTGTGTTTGGCTTGATTGATTTTAAAGGCGGCCAGGAAACGCCTTTTCTATCTCATTTCATGACCGATAAAGGACTGTTTCCAAATGGTGTGCTGGCTGTTATGTTTACGCTGGTTATGGTCAATTTCTCATTTCAGGGGACGGAGCTGGTCGGAATTGCGGCAGGGGAGAGTGAAAGTCCGGAAAAGACACTGCCGAAGTCCATTCGAAATGTCATCTGGCGAACGCTGTTTTTCTTTGTGCTGGCCATGTTCGTCTTGGTCGCCATTCTTCCGTACGAAACAGCGGGGGTGATTGAAAGTCCGTTTGTAGCGGTGCTTGATCAAATCGGCATCCCGTTTGCGGCTGATATGATGAACTTTGTCATATTAACGGCGATTTTATCTGTTGCCAATTCTGGTTTATATGCAGCCTCGCGCATGATGTGGTCGCTTTCAACAAACAAAATGGGTCCGGCCCTTTTAACCAGACTGACCAAAAAAGGGGTGCCGATCAATGCCCTGCTGATTACGATTGGGATTTCCGGCTGTTCGCTGCTGACTAGCGTCATGGCTGCAGAAACCGTTTATTTATGGTGTATATCAATCTCAGGGATGGTGACAGTTGTCGCGTGGATGTCCATTTGCGCCTCGCAATTTTTCTTTCGCAGGCGGTTCCTCGCTGAAGGCGGGAACGTGAACGACCTGGAATTCAGAACACCTCTTTATCCGTTGGTGCCGATTCTTGGATTTGTATTATACGGATGCATATTGATAAGCCTTATTTTCATCCCAGATCAAAGAATCGGCTTGTACTGCGGTGTACCACTCATTATTTTCTGCTATGCGTACTATCATCTGAGCATCAAGAAACGCTTACAAAAAGAACCGCTGAAAAAAGAGCAAACAGAAGCGCAATAGAAAAAGCTCTCCGGGAGGCCGGAGAGCTTTTTATGCGTTACGTCTGACAAGAAACACATAGGACAATATCGCGAGCACATCAAAGCCAAATATACTCAGCGCCATCGGCCACGCGCTTTCTTCCCCGGCAACACCGACGAGCGGAGCGGCAATGGCCCCTCCGATAAAGGGCAGAAGCCCAAGGAGCGCCGCGGCGCTGCCCGCCCCTTTTTCCTGCTTTTGCATCGCCAGCGTAAAACCTGTCGTTGTGACGATACCGACACTGGAGACGATAATAAATAAAGATGCGCAGACAGCGAACAGCCCGAGGTCAAAAGTGAGCGACAAAAGAAGTGCGGCGCTTCCGATGATGGAGATCAATAGACCAGAGATGAACAGCTTGCGCTCATCAACATTTTTGGCCAGCCGCCCTGTCATCTGTGTAGCCGCAATAATGCCCGCCCCGTTGATGGCAAACAACATGCTGAACATCTGGGCCGACACACCGTATATGTTTTGCAGGACAAATGGCGAACCGGAAATATAAGCAAACATGCCGGTCATGATAAAGGCCTGGCTGAAAGCAAAACCCATAAACGCCCGGTCGGCAAGCAAGTGCCGAAATGTGGTCAGCGTCTCATGGAGTCCGCCCTTTGTCCGTTTTTCAGGAGGCAGTGATTCAGGCAATGCGGTAAGAACCGCGACAAAAATAAGACACCCGATCCCGGCCAGCACGATAAACACGGTTGACCAGTCAGTAAATTGAAGGATGAATCCTCCCGTAATCGGGGCTAAAATTGGTGCCGCTCCGTTTACGAGCATTAACAATGAGAAAAAAGCGGTCAGGTCTTTGCCTGAGTACATATCGCGGGCAGTGGCGCGGGCGATGACAATCCCCGCCGCTCCGGTAAAGCCCTGGATAAACCTCATGATAATTAGAAACGCGACAGAAGGGCTGAACGCGCATAATAAGGAAGAGAGTGTATAAAGCACCATTGATATGATCAGCGGTTTCCGGCGCCCTTTCATATCACTAAGCGGTCCGACGATAATCTGTCCGAGCGCAAGCCCGAGCAGACAGAACGTTAAGCTCAGCTGTGCGAGTGACGCGGTCGTATGCAGGTCGGCAGCGACTTGGGGAAGAGCAGGCAAATACATATCAAGAGACAGCGGCCCGAATGACGCCAGCGTGCCGAGAATGAATACCATGCCGAGCCTGAAACGCGCGGCTGTTGAATAACCTTGATTCATCACATGACCCACCTTAACAAATGATCCTATTACTATAGCATATCCCAGGATATGTTTTTATTTTATTTTAAAATTGAAACAATAAATCTCTTATTTATATTCGAATGTAAATAATAAAAAGAAATTCATTTTCGTTCGAATTGTAAATTGTAAATAAAGGATGCTAAACTATAATTCAACTTTATATTTAAAAGATTCCGGAAGAGGTGTTAAGGGAGAATGAAGAGTAAACAAAACAATCACAGCAAATCAAAACATCATTTTCCGCTATTTCTTGCGTTGGCTTTAACAATGGGCGTATTTGCGGCTGGATCTGAAGAGCTTGTCATTTCACCGCTGCTGCCTGATTTAGCAGATGCCTTCAACTCAGATGTCAGCGTGCTTGCGCTATCTATCAGTATATATGGGATTATGATTTTTATCGGTGCCCCGCTGCTGGTTCCTTTAGGGGATAAATACTCGAGAGAACTGAGTTTAATGTTGGGACTTGTGATCTTTATTATAGGAACCGTGATATGCGCTTTGGCACACAATATCTTTTTCTTCTTTTTAGGCCGGGCGCTTTCAGGATTGGCAGCAGGTGCATTTGTCCCAACCGCTTACGCAGTTGTCGGGGATCGTGTCCCGTATACATATCGAGGCAAAGTGATGGGACTGATCGTATCAAGCTGGTCGCTTGCACTGATTTTCGGTGTGCCGATCGGATCATTTATAGGCGGCGTCTTACATTGGAGATGGACGTTCTGGATTTTCGCCTTGATGGGTGCGCTTGTTGTTTTGCTCATCCTATTTGAAATGCGCCGCCATAACGATAATAAAAACAGCAGCCTGGAGGAAAAAGAGGAGCCGGCGGGGACATTTCGAGACGCGCTTAAAGTGCCGCGTGTTCCCGTTTATATCATAATCACCTTTTGCAATATGATTGGCTTTTACGGTATGTATTCGTTTTTAGGCTCTTACCTTCAGGACGTTTTTGCTGGAGGCAATACGGCTGCCGGCTTATTTATCATGATTTATGGCATCGGATTTTCCATGAGCGTCATTACTGGTAAGATTGCCGACCGTATTGGAAAAATGCGCTCTCTGGTCATTGCGCTGGCGGTCATCAGCGTTCTGCTGGCTTGTATCGCGTATGCTCCTGCATCAATGCCTCTGCTCATCATCAGTCTATTCATCTGGGGATTAATGCAGAGCTTGACGGTGACGCTGCTCAGCACCATTTTGAGTGATTGCTCAGAGCGTCATCGCGGGAAAATTATGGCGTTTTACAGCCTCGCCTCGAATCTTGCCGTGACGTTGGGTTCTGCTTTGATGGGACCGGTATACGTGGGATATGGTTATACAGCTGTCGGGTTCATATGTGCAGGCATTACAGTACTGGGATTGGGACTCAGTATTTTTGCCTACAGAAAGTACGGCATTCATGATCAGAAAGCGGATCATTCATTATATCAATAAACAAAGCTTCTAAATTCCTATAAATAAGCGATGTATAAAACCCTATTTTTAGGGTTTTTTCGTTTGTATAGGGATATTTATCAATATTTCCAAATAATGTTGACAGTCTTATCTCCGCTGGATAAAATTTACTTAAAATTTAAAAGATTGGTTGGTGCTCATGATTATATTGGATAATAGCATTCAGACTAAAAACAAAGCTTATTCAATATCAAAACTGATTACAGTCAACACGCTCGGCCCAGAAGGGACAAGCAGTGAGTACGCAGCAAAACATTTCATCTCCAATTTTACTCTTCTCCAGGGGCTAAACAGTAAATTATCTTTACATGATACATTTGAATCATGCATCGAAAGGACTCTTCAAAGCCCGCTGGAATACACCATCGTTCCACATGCTTACGACGGCATTAAGCATTTCTACATGAGGCCGGATTTGCAGCTTTTGCAAATCTTCAGGTGCGATACACCGATGTACGGCCTGGCAGTCCGTCCTGATTTCACATTCAGCGACGACATGCTTGACACATCTGTTATTGTTTCACATCCATCACCTATCAATTTAATAAAATATTTTACCCGCAAAGACGTTAAGTTTGAGCTGGTCAATTCAACTAGCGCCGCAGCAAAAAAAGTAAAAGAAGGTCTTTCAGACATTGCTTTAACCAATGAACTGGCAAGGCAAAAATACGGGCTCAAATTTGTTAAGACCTTTAAAAGCATTCCTATGAGCTGGTCATTATTCGGAAAAGGAGACGTTGAGTATGAAAACTGAACAAGATTTGAAGGAGATTTATTTCCCGACACCAAAATTAATAGAGTGGGAGAACGGAGTGAGACAGTATTCCACCGTCCGCGGCGATACTGAAGTGCTAATGTCTTACGTTCCGCCGCATACTAATGTTGAACCGCATCAGCATCAGGAAGTCCAAATCGGCATGGTCGTTTCAGGCGAGCTATCCATGACTGTCGGAGACGTCACAAAAAAAATGACAGCCTTAGAATCGGCATATATCGCGCCGCCGCATGTACCACATGGAGCGAGAAATGAAACAGACCAAGAAGTCATTGCCATTGATATTAAACGGAATAAAGCTGATGAAACATATACAAGTCCTGAAGATTATTTTTTGAATATTTTTAAAACAAGAGATTTAATGCCCGGAATGGAAGTCACGTTCTTTGTTGAGGATTGGATAGAAATTATGCTGGCCAAGATTCCTGGAAACGGCGGCGAAATGCCTTTCCATAAACATCGCAATGAACAAATCGGCATCTGCATCGGCGGCGGATATGATATGACCGTTGAAGGCTGCACAGTGGATATGACATTCGGCACCGCCTATTTCTGCGAACCTCGTGAAGACCATGGGGCCATCAACCGTTCTGAAAAAGAATCTCAATCCATTAACATCTTCTTTCCGCCGCGCTATAACAGATCAAAGACGAAAAAGGTAAAGGCGGATGAATCATAATGAACCTCATCGATAAAACCGTCCTTATAACAGGAGGCGCATCAGGCATCGGCTATGCCGCGGTTCAAGCTTTTTTGAACCAGCATGCAAATGTGGTTGTGGCGGATATTGATGCAGCACAGGGAGAAGCGATGGTCCGGCAAGAAAATCATGACCGGCTGCACTTTGTGCAAACAGACATCACGGACGAAGCGGCCTGCCAGCACGCTGTTCAATCGGCAATCGATACATTCGGAGGATTAGACATTTTAATTAATAATGCGGGGATCGAAATCGTCGCGCCTATTCATGAGATGGAGCTGAGCGATTGGAATAAGGTGCTCCAAGTCAATCTGACGGGCATGTTTTTAATGAGCAAGCACGCACTCAAGCATATGCTGGCTGCCGGCAAGGGCAATATCATTAATACGTGCTCTGTCGGCGGAGTCGTGGCATGGCCTGATATCCCGGCATATAACGCCAGCAAAGGCGGCGTGTTGCAGCTGACAAGGTCAATGGCTGTTGATTACGCCAAATATCAAATCCGCGTTAACTGTGTATGTCCGGGAATTATCGATACGCCGTTAAATGAGAAATCCTTTATTGAAAATAATGAAGGCACACTTGATGAAATCAAGAAAGAAAAGGCGAAGGTGAATCCGATGCTAAAACTCGGAAAACCTGAAGAAATAGCAAACGTGATGCTGTTTTTAGCCTCTGATTTATCAAGCTACATGACCGGAAGCGCCATCACCGCAGACGGAGGATATACCGCACAATAGAGAGAGAAGGAGTGTTTTACATATGGAGAGAAAAACAGTTTTGGTTATCGCTGATCTAGGAGGCTGCCCGCCGCACATGTTTTATCAAAGCGCTGCTGAAAAATATAACCTGGTCAGCTTTATTCCAAGGCCATTTGCCATTACAGCTTCCCATGCGGCGCTTATTGAAAAATACTCGGTCGCGGTCATAAAGGATAAAGATTATTTTCAGAGCATCGCAGATTTTGAGCATCCCGATTCCATTTACTGGGCGCATGAGGATCATGACAAACCCGAAGAAGAGGTAGTCGAGCAAATCGTCAAGGTTGCTGAAATGTTTGGAGCGGAAGCCATCACAACAAACAATGAATTATTCATCGCTCCGATGGCGAAAGCCTGTGAACGACTCGGCTTAAGAGGAGCTGGTGTACAAGCTGCCGAAAATGCCAGAGATAAAAATAAAATGAGGGCAGCGTTTAATAAAGCCGGGGTCAAAACAATCAAAAACAAACGGGTCACAACCCTTGAAGATTTCCGCGCCGCGCTGAAAGAGATCGGTACACCGCTCATCTTAAAACCGACTTATTTGGCGAGTTCAATCGGCGTGACGCTGATTACGGACACCAACACAGCAGAAGCTGAGTTTAACCGAGTCAATGACTATTTGAAATCCATTAATGTGCCAAAGGCGGTTACGTTTGAAGCCCCGTTTATTGCGGAGGAGTTTTTACAGGGAGAATACCCGGACTGGTATCAAACCGAGGGATACTCCGACTATATCAGCATAGAAGGGATCATGGCAGACGGAGAATATGTTCCAGTCGCGATTCATGACAAAACACCGCAAATCGGATTTACGGAAACATCGCATATTACGCCGTCCATCTTGGATGATGAAGCGAAAAAGATCGTTATTGAAGCGGCCAGAAAGGCAAATGAAGGGCTTGGCCTGGAAAACTGTGCGACACATACAGAAATCAAGTTAATGAAAAATAGAGAAGCCGGTTTAATAGAGTCTGCGGCCAGATTCGCCGGATGGAATATGATTCCGAATATTAAAAAGGTCTTCGGCGTCGACATGGCGCAATTATTGTTAGATGTTCTCTGTTTCGGAAAAGACGCCGATCTTCCGGATGGATTGCTGGAACAAGAGCCTTGCTATATTGCCGACTGTCATTTGTATCCGGAGCATTTCAAACAAAACGGGCAGCTTCCTGAAGCGGCGGAGGATATGATCATTGAATCCATCAGCATTCCGGACGGGCTGCTGAAGGGAGATACGGAACTTGTTTCTTTCTCGGCTGCGGCACCAGGTACATCTGTTGATTTGAGCCTGTTTGAAGCCTTCAATTCCATTGCCGCATTTGAACTGAAAGGCAGCAATTCACAGGATGTAGCCGATTCCATTAAACAAATCCAGCAGCATGCGAAGCTGACTGCGAAGTATGTGTTGCCGGTATGAAACAGTTAAAGCCAAATTCTAAATACTTGCTTTACGGGCAGGCGCTTTCGTTTATGGGAGACTATTGTGTTCTCCCGGCCCTGCTCATTTTGTCTACATATTATCACGATTATTGGGTGACGTCGGGAGTCATTGCGGTCAGAAGCATTCCGATGGTGTTTCAGCCATTTTTGGGGGTGCTCGTTGACCGATTGGACAGAATTAAAATTATGCTGTGGACGGATGTCATTAGGGGCGTCATCTTTTTGGGGCTCACCTTTCTCCCAAAAGGCGAGTATCCGCTGATTTTTCTTGCTCTGCTGTTTGTCTCTTACGGGAGCGGCGTGTTTTTTAATCCGGCGCGTCTCGCGGTCATGTCTTCATTGGAATCAGACATTAAAACGATCAATACCTTATTCGCTAAAGCTACGACCATTTCGATCATTGTCGGGGCGGCCGCCGGAGGGTTATTCCTGTTAGCCGGGTCTGTAGAGATGGCTGTTGCCTTTAACGGTGTGACATACCTGGTTTCGGCATTTTTTATCAGGCGAATTAAGCTGCAATTTGTCCCGATTCAGTCTGAAAATGTAAAAGAGGCCTTTCAGTCTTTTAAAGAAGGGCTGAAGGAAATCAAAACCAATTCATTCGTGTTAAACGCCATGTTTACGATGATTACGATGGCGATGCTCTGGGGGATCGTCTACAGCTATTTTCCGATTGTCAGCCGCTTTTTGGGTGACGGGGAGATCGGCAACTTTATCCTTACCTTCTGCATCGGCTTCGGCGGTTTCATAGGAGCGGCGCTTGTCAGCAAATGGGGCTTTAACAACAATAAAGGCTTGATGTACTTTACCATTTTATCAATCGTCTCACTGGCACTGTTTTTATTCACGCCCATTTTCGCTGTATCTGTCATTAGCGCCATCCTCTTTTTCATCGCCATGGAATATGGGGAAGTGCTTGCAAAGGTTAAAGTTCAGGAAAACGCGGCGAACCAGATTCAAGGGCGTATTTTTTCGGTGGCTGAAGCGTCCATTGGCTTGTGCATTTCGATTGGTTCCATGCTTATCAACGTGTTAGAGGCTCCTGTCATCATGGGGCTGATTGTCATCATGGTAAGCGGTTTGTTTTTGCATACGAAACTGGTGAACAAATCTTTTTTGGAACGGGATAAAAAAACTGAGCAAATTCACTTATAAGGAGTCTTTCAGATGGAAATAACACCGTCCGACGTCATCAAGACACTTCCAAGGCAAGAATTTTCTCTCGTTTTTCAAAAGGTAAAAGAAATGGAAAAAACGGGGGCGCAAGTCATTAATCTTGGACAGGGGAACCCTGACCTTCCTACTCCGCCGCATATCGTGCAGGCATTGCAGGAGGCGGCTGTGAACCCTTCTTTCCACGGGTATGGGCCATTCAGAGGCTATCCCTTTCTGAAGGAAGCGATTGCCGCTTTCTATAAAAGAGAATACGGAGTGACAATCAATCCTGAAACAGAAGTGGCGCTCTTCGGCGGAGGAAAAGCAGGCTTGTATGTTTTAACACAGTGCCTGCTCAATCCGGGAGATATCGCTCTGGTCCCGAACCCAGGCTATCCTGAATATCTTTCGGGTATTACAATGGCAAGAGCAGAGCTGCACGAAATGCCGCTGCACGCAGAAAACGGCTATCTGCCTGAGTTTGAGAAAATAGATCCCGCTGTGTTACAAAAAGCGAAACTGATGTTTTTGAACTATCCGAATAACCCGACGGGAGCTGTGGCGGATGCGGCTTTTTATGCAAAAGCGGCCGCATTTGCAAAAGAGCACCAGATTCATCTGATTCATGACTTTGCGTACGGCGCATTTGAGTTTGATAAAAAACCGGCCAGCTTCCTGCAGGCGGAGGATGCAAGAACTGTGGGCGCAGAGCTTTATTCATTTTCAAAAACATTTAACATGGCCGGCTGGAGAATGGCGTTTGCCGTGGGGAATGAAAAGATTATACAAGCGGTCAATGAATTTCAGGATCACGTCTTTGTCGGCATGTTTGGCGGTCTGCAGCAGGCGGCCAGTGCGGCGTTATCAGGAGATCAGGACCAAACAGATCGCTTGAAACGCATCTATGCGGAACGGATTGACTTTTTTAGGGAGCTATGTGAAAAAGAACTGGGCTGGAAGATAGAAAAACCAAGAGGAACATTTTATGTATGGGCTGAAATTCCAAAAATGTTTGAGTCTTCTCACCAATTCGCTGACTACTTGCTGGAGCAGGCCCATGTTGTCGTAACACCGGGAGAGATTTTCGGCAGCAACGGAAAACGGCATGTCAGAATATCAATGGTATCGAAGCAGGAGGATCTGCGTGAATTTGTCATGCGGATTCAAAAGCTGAACCTGCCGTTTTCCTCATTACAAGAAGTATCCCGCTAAAAAGCGGGATTTTTTTATATGCTTTTCATGCTGCCGCCGTCAGCGGAAATTTGCTGTCCTGTGATATAGGAGGCCTCCTCAGAGGCGAGAAACGCGGCGAGCGCTGCGGTTTCTTCGGCTGATCCGACCCGTTTCATCGGAATCCCGGAAGCAATCTGTTCTTCTGCTTCTTGTTTGGATATGCTGTTCTTTTTCATCACATTCTCCACAAATTGATGATAACGGTCTGTCGCGATAAAACCAGGATTCAGGCAGTTGACTGTAATGTTGTGAGGAGCAAGCTGAATGGAAATATTTTTACTGGCGTTAATTAAAGCGGCATTCATCATACTGTTTGTAAACATATTGGCGCCGGGTTCTTTCCACAGATTTCCGACAATGTTGATGATTCTGCCAAACTCGTTTTGTTTCATCAGTGAGGCAGCACGCTTGATAGCGTCAATGTAGGCAACGGTTTTCTGTGTGAACGTGGCCGTCATATCCTCTATATTGCAGTTATCAAATGTGTCAGGCGCGCCGCCCGGAATATTATTAATCAGAACATCAAGGCGTCCGCATTGAGATTCGATTTTTTGAAAAACGTCGGCTCTCGTTTGTTGGTCAGACATATCACCCGCAAGGACAATGATGCTCGCTTCAGGATGCTTGGCCAATATGTCTTCTTTGACTGATTCAATATTGTCCAAGTTTCGCGAATTAATGACGATGGAAAAATGGTGGTCTGCTAGCTTCAGAGCGATTGCTTTTCCGATCCCTTGACTGGCTCCCATAATAAATGCGGTTCGTTTTGACAAATAACTGCACTCCTTTGAAAAAATTGGATTATTATCTCCATCGTAAGAAAAAACAGAGAGAATAGCAAATTTTATTTAAATTCTGATAAATAGGAATCAAAAAACTCCCGCCGTCTGCGGCGGGAGAAGATATTATACATATAGGAATTGAGGAAGTGTATCAAGCGAAAGGCGGTTGCCCACAAAGAACGAGCCAAATTCGCCGTAGCGCGCGCTGACTTCGTCAAAACGCATTTCGTATACAAGCTTTTTGAATTGAAGCACATCATCACTGAACAGCGTAACGCCCCATTCGTAATCATCAAAGCCGACTGAACCTGTGATGATCTGTTTCACTTTGCCAGCATAGCTGCGTCCGATTAAGCCGTGGCTTCTCATCAAGTTTCTTCGTTCTTCCATAGAAAGCATGTACCAGTTGTCATTGCCTGATCTTCTTTTATCCATTGGATAGAAGCATACATATTTTGATTCCGGCAGTTCAGGGTAAAGGCGCGCACGTACATGCGGATTTTCATACGGGTCGCCGTCGCCGCTCGCCAAATAGTTGCTCAGTTCAACAACTGACACGTAGGAGTAAGCCGGAATGGTGAACTCAGCAAGTCTTGATTTGTTGAATTCGAGCTCAATTTCATTTAATTCTTCCATTGTAGGGCGAAGAATCATCAGCATAAAATCAGCTTTTTGGCCGACGATGCTGTAAAGGGTTTGCGAGCCTTTCCCTTCTTTTTGGGCGACTCCCCATTTTTCAAGCAATCCTGTAAATTCATGAATGATAGACTGGCGCTCATCACTGGACAGGAGCTTCCAGGAAGTCCAGTCCATTGTGCGGAAATCATGAAGCGCATACCAGCCGTCCAGCGTTTTTGCCGCTTCATTTGTCATTTGCTGTTCACTCATTTATCTTCACTCCTATTATCTTTTCGTTAATGCCTTCACTATATCATAGTTTATCCGATTCTACTGTGGAGAAACCTTGAACATCCGATTCGTATATCTCCTCAAAAATAAGAGAACATATAAGGAAAGAATCAGTTGCTTAAATTAGTTAGAAAAATAAGATTTTTTGATGAAAGCGCTATAATAAAAGTTGGCTGTTTGAATTTCACTGGAAGAAGAGTATGCTAGTAAAAGAAAGCGTTTTTGTAACTTTTTGAGGAGGTTTTATTGTGGCAGATTTATTTTCAACAGTGCAAGAAAAAGTAGCTGGAAAAGGCGTTAAAATTGTATTTCCTGAAGGCTTGGACGAACGTATTTTAGTTGCGGTCAGCAAGCTTGCAGACAATAAAGTGCTGAATCCGATTGTGATCGGCAATGAAAATGAGATCCAAGCAAAAGCAAAAGAACTGAATTTGACGCTTGACGGCGTTGATATTTATGATCCTCATACATATGAAGGCATGGAAGATCTTGTACAGGCATTCGTGGAACGCCGTAAAGGCAAAGCAACAGAAGAACAGGCTCGAAAAGCGCTCTTAGACGAGAACTACTTCGGCACAATGCTTGTGTACAAAGGCCTGGCTGCCGGTCTTGTGAGCGGAGCGGCTCATTCAACTGCCGACACTGTCCGTCCGGCTCTTCAAATCATCAAAACAAAAGAAGGCGTGAAAAAGACTTCCGGCGTCTTCATCATGGCACGCGGCGATGAGCAGTACGTATTCGCGGATTGCGCGATCAACATTGCGCCTGACAGCCAAGATCTTGCGGAAATCGCGATCGAAAGCGCCAATACGGCAAAAATGTTCGACATCGATCCTCGCGTAGCAATGCTCAGCTTCTCTACAAAAGGCTCAGCAAAATCTGATGAAACAGAAAAAGTAGCGGATGCTGTGAAAATCGCGAAAGAAAAAGCGCCTGAATTAACGCTTGACGGCGAATTCCAATTTGATGCTGCATTCGTTCCATCTGTAGCTGAGAAAAAAGCGCCGGACTCCGAGATCAAAGGAGACGCGAACGTATTCGTATTCCCAAGCTTGGAAGCAGGAAACATCGGCTACAAAATTGCTCAGCGTTTAGGCAACTTTGAAGCTGTAGGACCAATCCTGCAAGGCTTAAATATGCCTGTTAACGATCTTTCAAGAGGTTGTAACGCTGAAGATGTTTACAATCTCGCATTAATTACAGCGGCACAAGCACTGTAAGGAAAGCGATAGCAGCTCTCTCGCAGAGGGCTGCTTTTTTTGCGCCTTCTTTACCAGGGCAGATGATATGAGTAAAATAAAGAAAACTGATCATCATCATAAATCTTATTCATGACAGGGGTGGGGCCTTTGTATTACGACGTGCTGAAAACCTTTATCGCGGTGGTGGAAGAAAAAAACTTCACAAAAGCAGCAGAAAAGCTGATGATTTCCCAGCCCAGCGTCAGTCTGCATATCAAAAATCTTGAAAAAGAATTTCAAACAGCTCTGCTGAATCGGTCGCCGAAGCATTTTACGACAACACCGACAGGGGACATTCTGTATCAAAGGGCAAAGCAAATGGTATTTCTCTACGAGCAGGCCAAGGCTGAAATTTACGCGCATCATCATTATGTAAAAGGTGAATTGAAAATAGCCGCCAGCTTTACAATCGGAGAGTATATTCTTCCGCCGCTCCTTGCCCAGCTGCAAAAGCTGTATCCTGAGCTGAATCTGGACGTCATGATTGGCAATACAAAAGAAGTAAGCGAACGTGTCCGAATGCTTCAGGCTGATATCGGGCTGATTGAAGGGCATACCGACGAGAATGAACTGGACATTGAACCGTTCATGGAGGATGAAATGTGCATCGCAGCTCCGAACCAGCATCCGCTTGCCGGAAAAAGAGATATATCAATCAGCGATTTGCAAAATGAAGCGTGGGTGACAAGGGAAAAAGGCTCCGGCACAAGGGAATATCTCGATCATGTGCTGAGCTCGAACGGACTGCGGCCAAAGTCGATGTTCACCATCAGCAGCAATCAAGGTGTAAAAGAAGCGGTAATCAGCGGCATGGGTTTATCGGTCTTATCAATAAGCGTGCTGCATAAGGATTTGATTCACCGCGACATTTCAATTCTCCACATTAAAGATTTCTCATTAAAGCGCAAGCTGTCTTATATTCATTCTCCTCTCATGGAGAATACAAAAAATAAAGAAATTTTCATTACGATGCTGAAAAGCAATTTTCAATCATCACGGCTGAAATGATATAATAGGTTTCGTTCATAAGCCTAACATGAAAGGGTTTTACATAGATGGCAAACCAACCGATTGATTTACTGATGCAGCCGACATGGAGAGTCATTGACCAATCCAGTCTCGGCCCTTTATTTGATGCGAAGCAATCCTTCGCTATGGATGATACGCTGTGCGCGTCTGTAGGAAAGGGCGTGTCGCCGGCGACAGCACGCTCTTGGGTGCACCACGACACGATTGTCCTCGGTATTCAGGATACACGCCTCCCGTTTTTGCAGGACGGCATTGCCTTGCTGGAAAATGAGGGATACCGCGTCATCGTACGCAATTCCGGCGGTCTGGCTGTTGTTTTGGATGAAGGCGTTTTAAATATTTCTCTCATATTCGAGGACCAAAAGAAGGGCATCGATATAGACAGAGGATACGAAGCAATGGTTGAACTGATGAAACGGATGCTCAAGCCGTATGGTGCAGAGATTGAAGCCTATGAAATTGAGGGCTCCTATTGTCCAGGCAGCTATGATCTCAGCATTGACGGCAAAAAGTTCGCCGGCATTTCCCAACGACGTCTTCGCGGCGGGGCAGCCGTTCAAATTTATCTCTGTGCAGATAAAAGCGGCAGTGAGAGGGCGGATCTGATCAGACGATTCTATCAAGCCGCCCTGAAGGATAAACAGAACGACAAAAAAGGCATCTACCCGGATATACATCCGGAAACCATGGCATCGTTAAGTGAGCTTCTGCATACCGATATCTCCGTACAGGATTTAATGCTCGCTTTGCTTACGGAATTAAAAGCGTTAAGCACCCACCTCTACTCAGCCGGACTGTCCATTGACGAGGAATTGGAATTTGAGAAAAACCTTGTCCGGATGACAGAACGGAATGAAAAGGTGTTTGGATGAACGTCACTTGCATGTCAGCCGATAGGCTGGCATGCTTTTTTTTTTTGCTATCATCTTGTCTTTAGATAAATCTTTCTTATAAACAGAAAACAATTACAGCAAAAAAAGCGATAAAATAACAGCAGCATCTGCATACAAAGGGGAGAGGCAAATGAAAGGTAATGTTTACAGCTTGTTTGTGCTGGTCGCGGCTTTTTTCTGGGGAACAACCGGCACCGTTCAGGCGCTGGCTCCAGAAAGCGCCACTCCGCTGGCATTTGGAGCGGTTAGATTATTGATAGGAGGCAGCGCCATGCTTCTTGTGGTCTGGATCAGCCGTGAGCTTCACGTAAAAAATTGGTCATGGCCCCCCGTGATTTTAGCAGCGATTTGTATGGCCTGTTATCAGCCGCTTTTTTTCACCGCCGTAAAAGAAACAGGGATTGCGGTCGGGACAGTGATTGCCATCGGCAGTGCGCCTATTATTGCCGGGAGCTTAGAGTGGGCCGTTTTAAAAAAACGGCCGCGAAATTCCTGGTGGATTGCAACTGTATTTGCTTTGGCGGGATGCTGGCTCCTGTTTTCAGACGGCTCCAATGTTCGGGTTGATGTGTCAGGGGTTCTCATGGCGATTGGAGCGGGTGCTTCTTTTGCGGGTTATACCTTGATCAGTAAATCAATGATGAAAACACAGCCGCCGAGAGCGACCTCAGCTGTTGTCTTCATGCTCAGCGCCATATTGCTGACGCCGCTACTGTGGCAGTCGGATCTCTCTTGGATGCTGACCCCAAAAGGATGGGGAACGAGCCTTTACATCGGGTTCATTGCGACATGCGCGGCCTACTTTTTGTTTGCAAAAGGGCTCACCGGGGTTCCGGCTTCGGCAGCAGTTACACTGTCCTTGGCTGAGCCGCTGACCGCCTCATTGCTGGGCGTGTTTTTCATAGGTGAAATGCTTTCTCTTTCCTCATGGCTCGGCATCGTGCTGATGATGTTAGGGCTTCTGGTCATTTCAGGAGCGCCTCGCAAGCAAAAGACAGCTGATGCGGCTCATGTGTCTTAATAGATTAGCATAAGCTTGTGCTCATTTTACAAGACTAACGGAGCCGCCGCAAAACAGAAAATCCTCTTTTTAAAAGGAAAAGGGGATTTTTAATGGCAAAATCCCAAAACATGACATCGTCTTGGGATTTTTTTAAGCTATTCCGCCATTTTTTCTAAATTTCCGTTCCGGTCCATTTTGAAGGACGGAGAGGCATGTTCGTCTTCTTCAAATAAAACTAGTTTTCTTGCTCTATTCATGATTTTTACCAAGGTTTCATAATCTTCTTGGATCGTTTTTTGATCTTTTTCAAGTTTTTGAACGTCTGCTTCCAGCTGTTCTATTTTGCTTTGTAATTCTTGATTTTCTTTCTTTAAACGCTCATTTTCCATTTTAAAAGCTGAGGATTGCTCATGATTGCCTTCGTAATTCTGCAGGAATCTGATGACATCACCCATCGTCATATCAGGCGCAGACGTTTGAGGAGACAATAAGTGTGATAGACTAGCTAACTCTTCCTTAAAGCTTTCATCCACAAAAGGCATGTGCTCGCCTGACATCAAAACCTGCTTCTCATTTTCGGCAGTCGGGGTTTCAGGCTTTACCTGCTCCTCCTGCACTGCAGTTTCTTGAATTGTTTCAGGATCAACAGCAGGAGGCTGATATAACAGTCTTTTCTTCGCAGGCTGCCCGTTTCCGAGAGCTCTCATGCGCTGTTTTCGCTGCTTTTTTGCAAGCTGAAGCGCTTTTTCATATTGGTGGCGCACTACCGCGTTCCATCTGAATCCGCAGGCTGCGGACGTCCGATTTAATTTATCGCCGACCTCTTCAAAGGCATTCAGCTGAGTGCTGCCTTCTCTTACATGCCGAAGCACAGTTTCGGCTAAAAGCAAATCATTTTCTTCTGACCAAGCGTCCTGTCGCTGTTTTGTCATTTATCTCAACTCCCATTTTTCTTTTCATGATATTAGAATGTCCAGAATGGAAAATATTTATACAAGTTGGCTGAAAGAATAGGAGATACGGAGGCTGGAGCGGCTTGCAGGAACAGTCGAATCCTTGTACAATGAAGAGCGATGTGATTTTTTTGATAAAGCGATTTTAGGTTTAAAACATAGATGAACATAGAAATGAAGGGAAGCGTACGTCATGGCTAATGAATTTCGAGTGTGTGATGATTGCCAAGCCACTAATATCAAAACATTGCTGCCGCGGTTAAAAGAAGTAGACCCGGATGCAAAGGTTGAGATAGGGTGTCAATCTTATTGCGGGCCCGGACGGAAAAAATCGTTTGCTTTTGTGAACAATCGCCCGCTGTCAGCTCCGACAGAGGATGAGCTGATTGACAAAGTAAAAAAGAAATTAAAAAAGTAAAACATATTTTTTCATAGCCTCGGCCCTCTGGTCAGGCTTTTTTGCTTCAACATGATGTGTTTTTCGGAAAGATGGAACAAATCGCCGGACAAATTCAAGGATGTTTTCAAAGAATAGAGTCGATATAATAGAAACACGGCTAAAAAAAAGAGGGAATGACGATGGCGTATCCAAATGGAAAATTATCAGAAGAAAAAGTGTTTAAAGATCCGGTGCACCGCTATGTTCATGTACGGGACAAGCTGATATGGGATCTTATCGGAACCCGCGAATTTCAGCGTCTCCGCAGAATCAAGCAGCTCGGCACGACGTATTTGACGTTCCATGGCGCTGAGCACAGCCGGTTCAACCATTCTCTCGGTGTCTACGAAATTGTCAGGAGAATGGTTGATGATGTCTTTAAAGGCCGTCCTGAATGGGATGACAGTGAGCGCGAACTCTGTTTGTCCGCGGCGCTGCTTCATGATCTCGGGCACGGGCCGTTCTCGCATTCATTTGAGAAAGTCTTTCATCTTGACCACGAAGATTTTACAAGAGATATCATTTTGGGAGACACAGAGGTTAACCAGGTGCTCAGAAAGGTGAGCCCGCGTTTCCCGCAGGATGTTGCTGAAGTCATTGCCAAAACATATAAAAACAAACAAGTGGTCAGCCTGATTTCGAGTCAGATTGACGCGGACCGCATGGATTATCTGCAGCGCGACGCTTACTATACAGGCGTCAGCTACGGCCATTTTGACATGGAGCGGATTCTCCGGGTAATGCGCCCTCGTGAGGATCAGATCGTCATTAAACAAAGCGGAATGCACGCTGTAGAAGACTATATCATGAGCCGCTACCAAATGTACTGGCAGGTCTATTTCCACCCAGTGACGAGAAGCGCGGAGGTTATTTTAACGAAGATTCTCCACAGAGCGAAGCAGCTCCATGATGAAGGTTATGTGTTCACTCATGCTCCGGTTCATTTTTATTCTATTTTTGAAGGGAAACTGACGCTGGAGGATTATTTGAAGCTGGATGAATCTATTATTTTGTATTACTTCCAGGCCTGGGAGGATGAAGAAGACCCGATTTTATCCGATTTGTGCCGCAGATTCATTAACCGCCAGCTGTTCCAATACGTTGAATTTAATCCGAATGAAGAGATGTCGGCCTATTTTGAGCTGACCTCATTATTCAAAGAGGCTGGAATCGATCCGAGCTATTATTTGGTCGTGGATTCTTCTTCAGATCTGCCATACGACTTTTACCGTCCAGGAGAGGAAGAGGAGCGTTTGCCGATCCATCTCTTGACGCAAAACGGCCAAATTAAAGAGCTGTCCAGACAGTCGGCTATTGTGGAATCTATCTCCGGAAAGCGGCGGACGGATCATAAGCTGTACTATCCGAAGGACCTGATTTGTGACGGCTCTGAACACCCGGAAGCGAAAATGAAAATCCGGCAGCTGCTGGGACTGACATAGAAATTGGTAAAGAAGGAAAAAGGAGATGTCGGGAATTTGTTGAAAGAACATGCAAAACTGATGAAGGTGTTCTCGGATTCTGGAGAAATCATCGGGCGAAAGAAGCTGCAAAAAATGATTTATATTGCGAAGAAAATGCAGTTTCCTTTCTATGAGAAATATGATTTTCATTTTTACGGGCCGTATTCGGAGGAACTGACGCTCCAAATTGAAGAGCTGTGCAACCTTGGATTCCTGCATGAGGTAAAGGAAAAAAAGGGCGGCTACTTTCAATACCGTTATTCGCTGACAGAGACGGGCTCCGCGTTTTTAGACCACGCCGATCTTGATATGCCTGATATCAAGCGCTATATTGACAGTGTAAACAGCCGTTCATCACGGTTTTTAGAGCTGGTCTCCACGATTCTATACTTTGACGGGCTTGAGGATGAGGAAAAGAAAGAAAAAGTATTTACAATCAAAAGCAAGCAAAAGTATACCAATGAAGAATATGACGAAGCGCTTCAATACATAGAAGAGCTGAAGCAGATGTGTTAACCATACCAAGCAAAAGAAACGAAACGTTTCTTTTGCTTTTTTTATTGACAAATCCTGCTAAGAGATCTATTGTGGATAATAGTTATCCATAATAAGGTGGGAGTGAGCATAATGAAAATGAAATCGGGAATGGAGCAGGGAGTTTCTGTACTGCTGTTACTGTCACGGCTGCCTGTGCAGGCCTCTTTAACATCAGAGGCGATCAGCCAGCGCTTGCACATGTCTCCGTCTTATCTGAAAAGCTGATGAGAACTTTGGTGCAGGCTGGTTTGGCAGAATCTATACCAGGAACGAAGGGTGGCTTTACGATAACGAAGCCTTTGACGGAGATTACCCTCTATGATGTCTATCAAGCTGTTGAAGGAAGAGGTTCCATGTATCAAGGGAAAGGTCTTTTGCCATCTGTATTTGAGAGCGGAGATCCCTGTGTGCTGGAAACGGTAATGGGGGAAATTGAGCATAAATGGGCTTCGCTCATGAAGGAAGAAACCTTGCAGGGTGTCATGAACAGAATTGGGGAGCTTTATGACCTTAAAAAAATCGATGATTGGGTAAATCATCAGCTGAAAGGGCAATGGCAATGAAAAACAGCGGGCTATTACATCAATCAGGATCAACAGGCATCTCAGTATTAATCGTGCTCGCTCTCGGTTTTCTTATGGCTACGCTTGATGTGACTGTGGTGAATGTTGCTATTGCTGATATGAAAAACGCTCTTTCCCTTTCACTTTCAGGTGTGACGTGGGTTGTAGACGGGTACATGCTTACATTTGCTTCGCTTCTGCTTGCCGGCGGCGCGCTGGCTGATCGTTACGGCTCAAAGACGATTTATATACTGGGTTTGGCCGTTTTTGTTCTTGCCTCTTGTCTATGCGCTGTAGCAGCAAATGGCCAAATGCTGATCGCAGGCCGTCTATTGCAGGGACTTGGCGCAGCTTTGTTTATGCCGAGTTCACTCAGCCTTTTGGCTGCCTCTTACCCCGATGAACGGGTACGGGCCAAAATGTTTGGCTTGTGGGCCGCTCTCGTCTCCGCCGCCTCCGGACTGGGGCCTTTTATCGGCGGTGTTCTGGTGAATGCGGCAGGCTGGCAGAGTATTTTTCTGATCAATGTGCCGTTAGGGGTTGTGGCGCTTATTTGCGCCTATCGAACGCTCAGCAGTTTCCCGGGAAAAGGCAGCCGGGTGAATATCACAGGGCATCTGCTTGGAATGGCGGCTCTCGGATTTCTTTCATTTGCGCTGATACAGGGCGCTTCAATAGGCTGGAGTTCGCCCTCCATTCTCGGTGCTTTCGCAGCGGCCGTTTTGGCGTTTGTGCTTTTTATTCTGAGAGAAATTTTTTCGGCAACATCTATTCTGCCTGCGTCATTATATAAAAACGGACGTTTCTCGGCAGCGCAGTTCGTTGGGTTTTTGCTGAATTTTGCTCTTTTCGGCGGCATGTTTATGCTCAGTCTATTTTTGCAGGAAGCGAGAGGCGCAAGTTCCTTTTTAGCGGGAGTCGAACTATTGCCGATGATGGCTGTCTTTGTGGTCGGAAATCTGCTGTTTGCCCGGCTGGCGAACCGTTTTGAAGCGGGGCTTCTTATGTTTGTTTCAATGGTTGTCAGCTGCATCATGGCATTGCTGCTATTTGTCATGGTTTCTCCGGATTTGCCTTACTGGCAGCTTGCGGTTCTGACATCTGCTATGAATCTTGGTGTTGGCATTACGGTTCCTGCCATGACGGCTGTGATTATGAAGACAGCGGGACAGGAGCATGCAAATATCGCAGGAGCAGCTTTAAATGCCAACCGGCAAATCGGGGCATTGGTTGGCGTGGCGGTTTCCGGAATGGTCATTCATCTGTCCGCCACTTGGTACGCCGGAGCTGGGTTTACGTTTTTGATGATGGGCGCGGCATACAGTCTTGCCGCATTCCTTGTGTGGCGGTTTCTGACTTTTCATAAAGAAACATCCGCTTCTGCATCATCTTAAAATCGTCCATTGTCTTTTCAAGGAATTTATAGTAAGATATATGAAATTATTGAAACAGGCACTGATAAGGACATGAGATGCTTTTTACGGTTTCCAGAGAGGGAAGGACCAGCTGAAATCTTCCTAACGCAGAGAAAGCAGCTTACCGCCTTTGAGCCGTATCGGGGAAATCAAGTATCTGATACCGTCATGCTGCGTTACAGCACCGAGCCGACGAACATGTATGTTTGTTGGGAATTTGGGTGGAACCACGAATATTAACACATTCGTCCCTTGCGAGGGATGGATGTGTTTTTTTATATGAGTCAATAAATGCGATGAAAAGGACATGAATGATATTTACGGTTTTCAGAGAGGGAAGAAAAGGTGCGAACTTCCCAGCTTAGGAATATCATTTACCGCCTTGGAGCAGCGTTGGGGAACAGTCAGTATCCAATGCCGTTTATGCTGCGTTACAGCACCGAGCCAATGAACATGAACGTTCGTTGGGAACTTGGGTGGAACCACGGGTTAATCACACACTCGTCCCTTACAGAGGGACGGGTGTGTTTTTTTATATAAATATAGAAATGCGATGAAAAGGACATGAATGATATTTACGGTTTTCAGAGAGGGAAGGAAAGGTGCGAGCTTCCCAGCTTAGGGATATCATTTACCGCCTTGGAGCAGCATTGGGGAACAATCAGTATCCAATGCCGTTGATGCTGCGTTATAGCACCGAGCCGATGAACATAAATGTTCGTTGGGAACTTGGGTGGAACCACGGGTTAATTACACACTCGTCCCTTACAGAGGGACGGGTGTGTTTTTTTATATACAATGATTAATAAGGAGTGTTTGAAATGAGTAAACATGTAAGTATTCAGCTTCCGGACGGACAGGTAAAGGAATATCCGAAAGGCACTACAGTCAAAGAGGTGGCTGCGTCCATCAGCTCCAGTCTGGAAAAGAAAGCAGCAGCGGGACAGGTTAATGGCCGGCTCGTTGATGTCAGCTTTAAGCTGGAGGAAGATGCTGAGCTTTCAATTATCACACTGGATTCTCCAGAAGGCTTACAGGTGCTTCGCCATACATCAGCGCATGTGCTGGCTCAGGCAGTGAAACGGCTGTACGGCGAAGTGTCCTTGGGAATAGGGCCTGTCATTGAAGACGGATTTTATTATGATATGAAGCTTGATCGGAGTCTGACTTCCGGAGATGTAGAGGCCATCGAAAAAGAGATGAAGCATATTATAAACGAAAATATGAATATCAAGCGAATAGAGGTTTCTTACGAGGAGGCTGAAGCGCTTTTTGCAGGAAAAGGCGAGCCGTTTAAGCTGGAGATTTTGAAAGACATTCCACGCGGGGAGAACATTACGCTGTATCAGCAGGGAGAATTTGTTGACCTGTGCCGCGGGCCGCATCTTCCTTCAACAGGAATGATCAAGGCGTTCAAATTAACACGGGTGTCAGGTGCTTATTGGCGAGGAGACAGCCAAAATGAAGTCCTTCAGCGGGTGTACGGTATTGCGTTTCAAAAGAAAAAAGATCTTGAGGCGCATCTGCATATGCTGGAAGAAGCAGCGAAACGGGATCACCGCAAGCTGGGAAAACAATTAGAGCTGTTTATGTTCTCGGAAGAAGCCCCGGGAATGCCGTTTTATTTGCCAAAAGGGCAGATTGTCCGCAATGAGCTGGAACGCTTTTCGCGTGAGCTGCAAACAAATGCCGGCTACGCCGAGGTGCGTACGCCGTTTATGATGAATCAGCGGTTATGGGAGCAGTCGGGGCACTGGGACCACTATCGCGACAATATGTATTTTTCAGAAGTAGATGATACTGCATTTGCAATGAAGCCGATGAATTGCCCTGGCCATATGCTCATCTTTAAAAACAGCCTGTACTCTTATCGGGATCTGCCGATTCGTATGGCGGAGTTCGGCCAGGTGCACCGCCATGAATACAGCGGTGCTCTAAACGGAATGCTCCGCGTCCGGACGTTCTGCCAGGATGACGCACATATCTTTGTTCGGGAAGATCAAATCGAGAGTGAAATCAAAGAAGCCATTCGGCTGATTGACGAGGTATACCGCACATTCGGTTTCGAGTATACGGTTGAACTTTCCACTCGCCCTGAGGATTCATCAGGTGAAGACAGCGTGTGGGAAATGTCTGAAAACGCCTTGAAACACGTCCTTGAGGACCTGGGTCTTCCTTATGAAGTAAACGCAGGGGATGGAGCGTTTTACGGAGCGAAAATCGATTTTCATATTAAAGACGCTCTGAAACGGAGCCACCAATGCGCCACAATCCAGCTTGATTTTCAGATGCCGGAAAAATTCGATTTAACATATATAAATGAGCACAATGAAAAGGTTCGTCCCGTCGTCATTCACAGGGCGGTATTCGGCTCAATTGACCGTTTCTTCGGCATTTTGATCGAGCATTTTGGTGGAGCTTTCCCAGTCTGGCTTGCGCCGACGCAGGTCCACATTATACCGGTTTCTCACGTTCATATGGACTACTGCGAAAAAGTGCAGAGTGAGCTAAAGCGGCTCGGGATAAGGGCCAATATTGATGAACGCAATGAAAAGCTTGGCTACAAAATCAGAGAATCACAGATGCAGAAAATCCCGTATATGCTGGTGCTTGGGGATCAGGAAGTGAATGAAAGGGCGGTAAACGTCCGTCAGTTCGGACATCAGAAGAGTGAACAAGTTCCTTTTCAGGTATTTAAAGAGAATATTGTCAAACAGGTGAAAAATCGAAGCATGTAGGAGAAAAGTTGCGAATTCGCTGTTTGCTTTTTTGACTTTCCCTGTCTGGTATCAGTAAAATAATAAGTAAATCATATCGTTCGTATGTTATGAATGCATCTCGAAATGGGGAAATCTACATGGACCATGACAAACTGGAAGCAAATTTGCTGGATCACGCACTTACAAAATATTTGAAAAGCACGAAGCAATTAGATGAAGCCACCGTTCCAAAACACGTGAATAATGTAAGAGGATTTATTCTGCGGATCATATACAGACATGGGAGCTGCACCATAAAGGATATTCTGAAGGAGGTCACACTGTCTCCCTCTGCCACCACAACCGCTCTGAATCACTTAGAGCAGGAAGGGTTTATTGAGAGATCCAGAAATAACAATGACCGCCGCACCGTATGGATTACGCTTTCTGAATCGGGGCAGGCAGCGGCTCTTCAAATGATCCAAAACCGCCAGCAGCTGATTGACGGCATGTTTGAACGTTTAACTGCCGAAGAGAAGGCATCGTTTTTAGCCATTATTGAAAAAATGACGAAATAGAGATGAAAAAGCCGGCTTGCGAAGCGCCGGCTTTATAAAAGATTATTCCATATCGCTGAGGCGTTTGCCTGCGACCGCGTAATGGTCTTTTCTCATTTCTTCTATAAAGACAACAATTTTTTCTTCAGAGGCACCGGTCGTTTCTTTCACGGCTTCTGTTACTTTCTCAACTAGATTGCGTTTCTGTTCGTCTGTACGGCCTTCAAGCATTTTGACGGTTACGTATGGCATAGGTGTGAATCCTCCTTTATATCGTTTTCCTCTCTTTAGGAAAAGAGGCTTCTTATAGTATACTGAATAAAGTAAATTCTTGCATTTTCAGAAAGAGGGATCATTTCACTTGGACCGTTTTTTATATTATCCGTTGTCTCTAATGCCATATCTGGTCATTACTTTAATTGTTTCGTTTACAATGCATGAGCTCGCTCACGCCTATGTCGCATATAAATTTGGTGACAATACGGCGAAAAGAGAAGGAAGACTGACGTTGAATCCTATCAAACACCTTGATCCGTTCGGAACCATTTTGATTCTGGTGGCCGGCTTTGGATGGGCTCGCCCTGTTCCCGTCAATCGCCGTTTCTTTAAGAAACCTCGTTTGGCCGGCGTACTCGTATCCATTGCCGGGCCGATCAGTAACCTGATTCTTGCGTTTATCGGTTTCTCTTTGTTAGTGTTGATGCATGCTTACGGAATGGAACTGCTTGCGGCATTCAGTACAGGACTGGATCAGTTCTTTTCAATCTGGATACAGCTGAACCTCGTTCTGTTTTTATTTAATCTGCTGCCGCTGCCGCCGCTCGATGGCTATCGTATTATTGAAGATCTCGTCCCGCCGGGGGCGCGTGCCAAGATGACGCAAGCGGAAAGCTACGGCTTTATCGTCTTTTTGGTACTGTTTGTGACACCGCTCGGATCCTACGTGCTTTGGCCACTGCTAAATGCCGGAAGAGATCGGATTTTACAGCTGTTTTCAGCGATATTTCAACCGCTTTTGTAGGAGGTAGAACTCATGGAAGAAAAAAAGAAAAAATCAATCGGGTTTAATATTATCAAAAGTGATCCGACAGACGGACACGGCGGATTCGGCGTAGGGGCACTCAGCCTTGATAACATTTCCCCTGTATTCGTCGATGTAGAGGAAAAAGAAGCGTTCGTTGACATCGGCGCGATGCACGCCCGCAGCGTCGTTGAAAAAGGAATTAAATTTCTGCCTAATAAAGAAGAAGTTCCAAACGGCAAACCATACTGGCTTGTATGGGTGACGATTGACAGAAGAGAAGAGGGCCCTTATTACGCAGGGGTAACAGCCTGTGAAATGACGGTCGACAGAAGCATCAGAAGAGGCTACAAATCGCTGCCGGAGCATGTGAATCTGATGGATAAATCGATGAAACGGAACATTATCATTGATCAAATGGATGACAGCTCGAAGCGAGTGCTTGGCGAATTTCTGAAAAACCATGACCAAGGCCTGTGGGAACGCTCTTCTGATGAATTGAAAAAAGGACTGCTTCCAGAAGAAAATTAGTTTGTGAACTTTCTGTGAACTTTTAGAAAATTTGAATTATTTTCTGTGAACATTGAGTAAACTGGTGATACAGAAATAGGACATGGAAAATCCCGAGCCGAACCAAGACTCGGGGTTTTTCATTTTTTTTTGGCAGATAGGAGAGAGATATCATGTTTCAAACCATGAGGATTGGTGATTGGGTCATTGAAGCGGACGTGGAGGAAACGAGAAGGCAGTATGCAAAAGATATTGACGATATGTGCGAATGTCTTCTCTGTGAAAATTACCGGGAAGTAATGAAAACACTGCCGCGTGAAAAGGCGCAAATGTTTGAGGATTTTGGTCTTCAGCCGTCTGTTTGTACGGATATTAATGAATTTGGACAGGAGGGTGACCTTCATCTTTATGTGGCCAGCTATTTTATTGTCGGACGTATTATAGAAGGGGAAAAAGAATGGGATCCGGACCGTAACTGGTATATATCATTTGAAGTGCCGAGAGATGACCACTTTATCCCCGAAGGATTCCCGAAACCCGTTCTCCAGCTTGACTGTGTGACGCTGCTCCCATGGATAATGGAAGAACCATATTAAATAACCCGGCATTCAAGCAGCCGGGTTATTTTTTATTGATTCCGTCCCAGCCATTTGTCCCACCACTTTTTCGGGGAGGCGGGCTTTTCCTTGACTGGATGCTGGTCTTTTGTTTGTTTGACAGGCTCTGAACCGTAGCACACATTCGCTGGCTCTGTGCCTTTCACAAAATACGTGTAATGCTTGGCTGCGCAGCCGGGGCCGGAGGAGTAGCCTGTTGCCGGATCGATGTAGACGCCGGTCACGCCTTTTGGCGGTTTAAAGGCTGTTTCGGGTTCTCCTTTGAGCGCATCCTCCATAAACTCCGCCCAAATGGTTTTGGCATAGTTTTTTTCTTCGACTGAGTCGATGGTGCTGTTTTTGTCATAGCCCGTCCACACACCCGCAGCCAGCTTCGGATTGAAGCCGATCATCCAGCTGTCCGCGCTTGTTGTGCCTGATTTTCCCGCATAGGTTCTAGTCAGGCGGTCCGTGATTGTCCGTCCTGTCACGGATGTATAGCCGTTTAAATCGGTATCAAACATACCTGTCATCATGTTAGCGGTCACAAAGGCAGCTTTTTCATCCAGCACTTGTTTATGCTGATTCGGGCTTTCGTACAGTACATGGCCGGCCGCATCGGTTACCCTCGTGATAAAGGTTGGTTCAATTTGCTTCCCGCCATTTGCAAGCATAGCGTAAGCATTGACCATCTCAATCGGGCGCACCGGTTCCGTGCCGAGGGCCAAGGATGGCAGCGCTTGGAGCTGCGCGGTGATGCCAAATTCCTTTGCCGCCTGAACGAGCTTGTTCATCCCGAGAAAGAGATGGGTCTTCACAGCGTAAATGTTGTCAGACAGCGCCAGCGCCTGAAGAAGCGTAATCGGTTTGTTTGCGTAATAACCGTTATAGTTGCTTGGAGAATAGGTTTCTCCCTTTGCGTCTATTTGAAACTCGGTTTCTTCGCTTTTCATCAGTGTCACTGGCGTAAACCCGCTCTGGATCGCTTTATAATACAGTAACGGTTTGATTGTCGAAGCGGGCTGGCGTTTCGCCTGTGTCGTCCGGTCAAATGGGCTTTTTTGATAATCTCTGCCACCGACTTGAGCGAGAACATATCCTGTGCGTGGATCAATGGCTGAAAATCCGACTTGAATGTCAGAACCGGCGTTAACTGTTTCGGTAATGGTTTCCTCGGCAATGCGCTGAAGCCGTTTATTTACGGTTGTATACACATTTAACCCGCTCGTTTCAATTTGCTCCCGCGTCATGCCGAGTTTTTTTTCCAAATCTCTCATCGCATTATCATAGAAATAAGGCGCTTTTCTGCTGATGGCGTGTTTATTCAACGGCTGATAGGAAAGAGGCTCTTTGATCAGCTCGTCCGCTTTTTTGCTGCTGATCATCCGCTGCTTTTCCATCATCCGCACAATTGTTTTTTGGCGATCCTTAGCCTTTGTTTCATTGACATAAGGCGAATAGCCGGAAGGTCCTTTCGGAATACCGGCCAAAAGCGCCGCCTCCGCATCTGTCAGGTTTTTGGCATGCTTGCCGAAATAGAGGCGGGATGCGGCTTCAATGCCATAGGCGCCGTGTCCGTAGTAAATCGTATTTAAATAGCCTTCTAATATCTCGTCCTTAGAATAGTTTTGTTCCAGGCGGATTGTATAGAACGCTTCATTCCATTTGCGTTTCCACGTTTTGTCGTGTTCAAGATACAGGTTTCTCGCGTATTGCTGAGTGATGGTGCTGGCGCCCTGAACCTTGGCCAGCGCTTTTAAGTCGGCCAGCGCCGCACCGGCCATGCGTTTATAATCAAAGCCATGGTGATCATAGAAGTTCTGGTCTTCAATTGCCACCGTCGCTTTTACAATCGTCGGATTCATGTCCTTTAAGGGGACCCAATAGCGTTTTTCGCCATAGTTCGTCTCCCCGAGTTTAGAGCCGTCACTTGCAAATAAAATCGTGGATTGCGGCACTTGAACCGAGGGAGCGCCCTGGTATTTAGCTATCAAAATGACAGTCATAAACACAGCAGCTGCCGCTAAGCACGCGAAAGCCCCAAGAAAGATAAAGGCGCGAACGGTTTTGAGCGTCAGTCTCAGCCGTTTATTTGTCATTGCATCCACAATGGTTCCCCCTTTTTTTATGTTTCTACTATTATGAGAAAAAAAGATTGTTTTTAAACATCGCATACAGGACGCATCTTTACTTTTTCCCCGCCATCCTCTATACTTTTTCCTTAGGTGAAAATGCGATTTCAACCGGGAATAAAAGCTGAAAAGACGCTTACAATAAATGAAATACAGCCTTGAAAGGGAGATGACAATTGAGCGAACTTTGGTACACAGAGAAGCAGACGAAAAACTTTGGCATTACATTGAAGATTAATAAAACATTACATACAGAACAAACTGAGTTTCAGCATTTAGAAATGGTGGAAACAGAAGAGTTCGGCAACATGCTGTTTTTGGACGGTATGGTCATGACGTCAGAAAAAGACGAATTCGTTTATCACGAAATGGTGGCGCATGTGCCATTGTTTACGCACCCGAATCCGGAGCATGTGCTGGTTGTCGGCGGCGGTGACGGCGGCGTCATCAGAGAGATTCTGAAGCATCCGAGCGTGAAAAAAGCGACACTTGTTGATATTGACGGCAAGGTCATCGAATACTCTAAAAAATTTCTTCCTTCTATTGCAGGAAAACTTGACGATCCGCGTGTTGACGTGCAAGTGGATGACGGATTTATGCACATTGCGAAATCTGAAAATCAATATGACGTCATTATGGTAGATTCAACTGAACCAGTCGGACCTGCTGTTAACCTGTTTTCAAAAGGGTTCTATGCCGGAATCGCGAAGGCGCTGAAAGAAGACGGTATTTTCGTCGCTCAGACGGACAACCCATGGTTCACACCGGAATTAATCACAAATGTACAGCGTGACGTGAAGGAAATCTTCCCGATTACAAAGCTGTATACGGCGAACATTCCGACATACCCAAGCGGTTTGTGGACATTTACAATCGGTTCGAAAAAATATGATCCGCTTGCAGTGGAAGACAGCCGTTTCTTTGACATTGACACGAAATATTACACAAAAGATCTTCATAAAGCGGCGTTTGTTCTGCCGAAATTTGTGAGTGACCTGATTAAATAATGAATGTATGGCGCAGGAGCGAATCTTGCGCTTTTTTACAGGAAAGCGAGGGTTTTATAGATGAGATTTGATGAAGCTTATTCAGGAAAAGTATTTATCGCGAGCCGTCCAGAGTGGGAAGAGGCGGACGCCATCCTTTATGGCATGCCGATGGACTGGACAGTGAGCTATCGTCCGGGATCACGCTTCGGCCCGGGAAGAATCCGCGAAGTGTCAATCGGCCTTGAAGAATACAGCCCGTATCTGGACCGTGATCTGGCGGACCTGAACTTCTTCGACGCCGGCGACATTCCGCTGCCATTCGGCAACCCGCAAAAAAGTCTTGATATGATTGAAGAATATGTGGACAGCATTTTAGAAAAAGGGAAATTCCCAATGGGCATGGGCGGGGAGCACCTCGTGTCATGGCCTGTCATTAAAGCGATGTACAAGAAATACCCAGACCTGGCGATTATCCATTTTGACGCACATACAGATCTTCGCGTTGATTATGAGGGAGAACCGCTTTCTCACTCCACGCCGATCCGCAAAGCGGCAGAATTGATCGGACCGCAAAATGTGTATTCATTCGGAATTCGTTCCGGCATGAAAGAAGAGTTCGAATGGGCAAAGGAAAACGGCATGCACATCTCTAAGTTTGAAGTGCTTGAACCGCTGAAAGAGGTACTTCCGAAGCTGGCAGGCCGTCCGGTATATGTCACAATCGACATTGATGTATTAGACCCTGCACACGCACCGGGAACAGGAACTGTTGACGCCGGCGGCATCACGTCTAAAGAACTGCTTGCATCCGTGCATGAAATCGCGCGCTCAGAGGTACATGTGAAGGGCGCTGACTTAGTGGAAGTCGCACCTGTGTACGATCACTCAGAACAAACGGCAAACACAGCCAGCAAAATCATCCGTGAAATGCTGCTTGGGTTTGTGAAATAAGAGAAACATCCAGACTCTTGTCTGGATGTTTTTTGTTCCCGTGCTTTGCAAACATCTTATTCAAGGGTCAAGACAGCATGGATGGGGAAACTGGAAAGAGGGAACGAAAAAACCGCCGATGAAGGCGGTTTATCTTAAATCATTCCTCGCTGAGCAACTTCCATTTGATGTGCAGGTGCAGTTGCAATACTTGTTGCGACAAACACTGTGCTTAGGGCCAGACAAGAGAGTAATATTTTAGACTTCAATTTCATACAATTTCACTCCTCCTTGAATAAGCTGTCTTACTTGTTCCACCTTCAGAAAATACGCGGAAGCTTTTTGGAAATTTTCACGTCCATGATAATATTTTGCCACATCAAGCGCAAAATCTTCAAGATCAGCATACATCATTTTACTTTCGAGAAAATCGAAGAATGTTTGAATTGCCTCTTCATCCGGGCCAGATAAGTATAAAGATTTCAAAAATTCAAACTCTGATAAGTAAATGATATCTCCGGCCTCTTTAGAATAAGCAATTCCTTTACTATGATACTCATGAGCTTTATCCATTTTTCCTAATTTATAATGAATTTGTGTAATCAAAAAATAAGCTTGGGGCAGAGAAGGAAGAATGTTAGCTTCTTCAAAAACGGATATGGCTCTTTTGAAATATGTGATTGCTGACTCATACTGCTCTTGGCTGTTTTTGCAAAGCCCAATGTTGTACAACGTTCTTCCCATTAATTGGGGCTGTTTTTCGGATTCAGCCATTGTATAAGCTTTTTTGAAATGTGATATGGCGTCCTCATATTGCTTGAGATCTAAGAAATTGGTAGCAAACAAAGAATGGCATTGAAGCAATCTAATATTATATGCCGTGTGCTCTTTATATATTTCATATGCCTGCCGTGCATAGTCCATGGAAAAATACGTTTGTTTCATATAGTAATAAGATTCAGACATTTTAAAGAAAAACTCAGCTTTTTCTATTCGATCCTTTACAAAAATAAGCTTGCTTTCGGCTTTTTTGAAAAATTTAATAGCAGACAAGTACTCCCGCTGGTCCAGTTCGTACATGCCCCTGAAAAAATTAAAGTAATAATCAAGGACTCCGGTTAAACGAGCCTGTTTTTTATCAATTTCAAGCAGCAAATCGGACAGTCGCGGCTGTTCCTCTATCCGCATTTTTTCTAACGGTTCAAGATACTCAAGCATCAGATTGTGCCGGAATTCCATCAGTGAATAATACAAATGAAGATCCTGGTCTTCTTCTATTTGGGCCAGCTCTTGTTTGATTTCTCTTCGTAAGTATTCCGCATCCGGTATGCTGAATCGGCGTATGTACATGTACCATTCATTAATCTTTTCTCCCACGGAAGAAGAAGATATGACACTTGTCACCTTTGAAAATCCCTCCCTTCACCATTCTATATATGTCATATTTTATCATTTTCATTCAGATCAAAAGCGCAAAAAAACCGCAATTTTTTTTTCGTTACACCGCATGGTGGCCGGAATTTCTTCAAAAACAGCTTTTACCCTCGGCTGTTTGTACAAGCAAACACATTCACCTTCCATATTCTGTTGTATCTGCGTGAGCAGTGTATGTTGAAAAGGAAGTGATGAAATGAGGAAAAACAAGCTTTCCTTTAAAGAAAAAGCAGAAGCTACACAAGATTGTTTGTGTTTTTGTGAGGAAGAAGTCAGCCGTGAAGCCACGTTTCAAGCGCCGATAGAATTGCCCGAGGGGTTTGTTGTTGATCCGGCTGAAGCGGTAGCGAATGTCACGTGGAATGCAGACAGCCTATCCTGTGTCAGTGAACGCTGTTTAATTCAAACGGGGCCTGAGCCTGATGAGGTCGGTGTTCAATTTGCAGTACGCCTGCAGGGGACCGTTACGATCCTCGTCAGTGTCTCACCTGTGCGAAACCAATATGGACAAGGGGAGGGGGCTGTTTCTGTCATTCACAATGCAGAGATCGATCAAGTCGTCTATTATTCTGATGAACCGGATGATTGCCCGGATATCAGTGACATCACGATCGAGAACCTTGTTGTCGTCCCGCCGTTTTACGGCAGTCCTTTATCGGTGACAGGAACGATTGTGCTTGTACCGGGACCGGAGCCTGTTTATGCGTTCACAGCGAACCCAGATGATCAGTCGGTTTCAGTGATTGATACCAATACTCATACCGTGGTGACAACGATTGCTCTTCCGTACGAGCCGACAGGTATTGAGATGACCCCGGATAAAAGCTCTGTGTTTGTCTTGCATTTTAACAATAATATGATTTCTGTCATCGATTATGACACATTGACTGTTACTGCATCCATACTGCTAGATCAGCCGCCTGAAACAATTAAATTTGGGCCTGAGCACGATTTCGCTTATGTTCTCGCCGGTAATGCCATTTATGTGATCAGAATAGAAACTTCAACTGTAGAAAGGTCTATTCCTGTTGAAGGGTATGATATTGCAATTGATCCTAATGGGTTGTTCGCCTATGTTCTTGATTTTGGTTTAGTGCAAAAAGTGGATTTATCTACCGGTGACGTTACAGGAACGATTGAACGAGAGCTTATTGTCAATTCTATAGAAACAAAGCCGCCGGAGCGGTATGCCTATGTATTAGAACAAGATCACTTCTTAAATTATTTGACGATTATTGATTTAGATACGTTTACGATCAGTAGCACCCAAGAGCTGGAGTATGAGGGTGAGTATCAAATGTTTAAGAGCGGTTCAGGATTGTATTTGTTTGATGGTTTCACTCACAATCTATATTCCGTCAGTCCAAGTGGTGCAGGCGTAATAGGAAATCTTCCGCAATCGGCAAGAGATTTTGCGTTTACCCCGAATGGCGAATTTCTGTATGCAACTCGTTTTATAGAGCAAAGCATCATTGTGTACAACACGGATGACTATTCTGTGGAAACTGTCATATCGCTTGGCGTTTCACCGAGTGACATTGCGATTTAACCAACTATTCATTTCTAAAAGGGATGTGAAATCATGAAAAAGAATGATCTTTCTGTTTTACAGGAAAATTGTTTCTGTTTTTGTGATGAAGAAGTCAGCCGTGAAGCGCCATTTCAAGTGCCGATTGAAGTGCCGCTAGGTTTTACTGTTGATCCGGCTGAGGCAGTTGGGAACGTGACGTGGAATACTGATAATCTTGCATGTATCAGTGAACCTTGTTTAACCGAGGCAGGGGTTGTTTATGGCATTCGCCTTCAAGGTACGATTGAATTATTGGTTAGTGTTGAACCCGTACGAAATGAATATGGACAGGGAGAGGCAGCAATCTCAGAGGTTCATACAGCGGAAATTGATCAAATTGTTTATTATTCCGGACAGGCAGAGGACTGTCCGGATCTGAGCCAAGTTACACTAGAAAATATAGTGATTGTTCCGCCTTTTTACGGAAATCCACTGACCGTAACGGGAACAATCATTCTAGTGCCGGAGCAGGAGAAACGTTCTTACGTGTTTACTGCCAATACTGGAGACAGCACGGTTTCAGTTATTGATGCAGAATTAAACACTGTTGTAAAAACGATTCCATTTTCTGCTGTCCCGACTAATTTAGGCGTTACTTTTGATAAAGCATACACGTACGTCCTTCATGGGAATACCAACCTTGTCTCAGTAATTGATAACAACACACTAACGATTATAAATACCATTACTGTTGGAGGAGGGCCTAGAAAGATTGAATTTGATCCAACAGACGAGTTCGCGTATGTGATGGCCGCTGGCTCTATTTATATAATTAACATGGCTTTCCAAACGGTGATTAATGTCTTCCCAGTACCTGGTGCCTCAGATTTTGCCCTAGATCCAAATGGACAGTTTGTCTATATCGCCAATACGAGTGGATGGTCGGTTGATCAATATGATGTGAATACAGGCCAGTTGGTAGCAAGTATCATTAATACATTTGAATATCCAAGCTTAATTCAAACCCCTTACGCTGGTAATTTTGCTTACGTGATGAATAATGAACTGTGGCCGAAAAATGTAACAGAAATCAGTTTGTCACCATTAAGCAGGGGAGGCGACTTTGACCGCCTATTTGACACCCTGAGGACGATTGTATTTTCTGCGGATAGCACTAGAGCTTACTTTTTAGAGACTTATAGTGAACCGTTTCTCATTGACAATTTACATGTCGTTGATACCGCTACACAAAGTATCATTGCAAACGTATCATTTCCTAATGCCTTTGATTTAACAGTCACACCCGACAATCAATACATTTACGCGGCACAGCCCGGCGACAATGCAGTGACCGTGTACCGCACGAGTGATTATAAAGCCGTGACGGTCATTCCGGTTGGCGCCGGTCCGTCTGCGATTGCGATGTAGCTTATTTCACAGATCGATAGAAGCGGAACTGCGATAAGAGAATCGTTTATAAATAAAAGATCCGATCTGCTGGATGGCAGCTAAGATGATCAGAAACAGCAGTTCACTTATAGTAAAACTGAACATCCACCATATCCCGGCTCCTGTCAGCACGACCACTAGCACTTTTCTGAACAGGCTGCCATGCTGGAATAGCTGAAGCAAATACGTTCGCATATAAAACAATAAATACAGAATTAGTAACACCGCTAGCCCCATTGTAATGGAAGGGGGCGTGTGAAAGCTGAAGGGAACGGCTTTAACGATTTCGAACATGCAGCCGAAAACGATGACCTGATATAATACAGCAGCCATCACATATGATTGTCGGATGCCCCTATAGCTGTCGCGCAGCAATTTTACATCGCCGGCATAACGGCTGCACAGCTTGCGATGCTGAAAGTCACAGCAGCTTTGATGAGACTGTGTGAGTTTCTGAAAAGCTGCTGTCATGTTTTTGACAGATTGCGTCACGTAGTGAAGATAGAGAAAGGCGGGCAGCATTAGTACGGAAGCGGCACAAGCCAACAGCCCAAGGCGGGCAGCGTCATTTTTAATCAGCTGTACATATCGGCCTGCGGCTTCGGCGCCTGAGTTAAACCAGCCGAAGGAATAAGCCGCCATAGCCGCAAACAGCAATAACACAGTAAAGACAGTGCTTTTTTTCATTGTGTCATCACTTCTTTCTGAGGCACATGAATGACTGCTTTGTTAGAAGAAACCATTGCTTCAATGAGAGCCAAGAAATCATGAGAATCCATCTGCTGAATGGTGCGGTAAAGGCCGAGAAACGAGCAATCATACTGTTCACACTCTGCCGCCCATTCAAAGCATTTACGGACGTAATCACTGTCATAGATGATCGCGTTGACTAAAGAATCCTTGCCGTATTCAAGCCAGGCTTCGGTACGGTTTTTCTGCTGCGTGATATAGTAAGATGCCACATCGATGTATGCGGAAGAATGTGCCCCTTTACTGTGAAGGATTAAAAAGCCGCCATCCTCTGATAAGTGAACATCCGCTGATAGGCTTTGGATATTCAAGCGGTACGTTTGCCGGATCTCTTGAAAAAACGGCGATTCCATATGAAACAGAATGCGAGAGGCAATGTCCCAGTACAGCTTCAATGTCAAAAGTCCGTTTTCTCCTGGGAGCGCCCCGATTTGTATTCCGGTCCAAGTGTCTTCCGGCTGCTCCTCATCACCCTTTACGACTTTTTGTGAGAGGGGAGGGCATGCAGGAATGATTTTTCTGTCAGAGCGGCTGCCAGAGCGATTTTCCAGCCTGAGCTGAGAAGGCAAAAGAGTTTCCGCGTCTTCTGTGCCGCCGATCAGAAATAGCGTCATCCGATGGGGCTGGTAGGCGGCCGCATAGGCTTCCTGCAGATCACAGACCGTTAGAGCCTCAATGTCTTTTTTTCTGCCCGCGGGGAAGACTGCGGCTGGTGAGGCAGGAGACAGCATCTGGATTAGCTGATAATGGTAATGAAGCTGGTGGTTAAGAAGCGCCGTTTCTATTTCACTTGTAATCACGGCTTTTTCCTGAGCAATGATCTGCTCATCAAACGAGTGGTTCCATAAAGCGTCAAGCAGGATTGGAATGGTTTGTCTAAGCCGATCCGGCAATGAGGTAAACATGAAATTTGTATCAGTGTAAGTGGTGAATGCATTCAACAGCGCTCCGTGTTCAAAAAAATTACTATACAGATTCCGGCCGTTATGCCAAAAGAGGAGGTGTTCTAAAAAGTGCGCTGTGCCATATGGCAGCAGCCTGCCTCCGGTTTCTGATTGTAAGCGGACATCCCGGCTTCCAAAGCCAGTTTTGACATTGCACAGTCTTAAATGAGCGCGGGGAAATTGTAACCTAAATATTTCCATTCCGTTTTCTGCGTATCTGATATCGGTTCGTTCATCCAGCTGTTGAAAAAAGGCTTCCTTTTCCATATCTCTCATCCCCTTACTACATGAGCTCCGATATATGTAATTTTCTTGGTGAATTGCAGCAAATCACGGCAAGTGACCGCTGAGATGCTGTCCAGCAAGTCTTCTTTTTTGCAAGAGAAACGGCGCAGGATTCCCATATAAGCTAAGAGCCCTTCAGGAGAATCAAATTGCAGCAGGATTTCATTGATTAAAAATTGCTTTGCCTTGTATAATTCGGGTCCATCCGTGTAAAAACCTGATACAGCTTCCAATATTCTTGGAGGAATCTCGTTTTCATAAATCTGGTCGGTGCATACGGAAACAAGCAGCATATTGCTCATGATGTCATAGCGGGTGATTACATGGTAAACAGCCAAATCTTTTTCGCGAAAATGCCGAAATAAAGCGGAATGGCCGTACTTGCCGAGCAATCCGTCTATCAGCTGGATGGCTAAATAATCGCGGACATCTTTCATGTCCCCGCAGTCAAAGCCAAGTGTCATAACGGACGGTCCCGCTGTACTGCGTGTCTCTGTTTCAAAAATATGCTGATTCACAGGTTTTCTTACAGCAGACACGGCGGACGCCTTTGAGGCATGTCCCTGAACATCACATGACTGTATATTTCCTAATATGTTCAGCTGTTTCTGCTGAGAAAATAAATCAGCGATAAATTCCGACGCATCCAGAAAACGTTTAGGATGCACAGCCATTAGCTTTTCTTTTCGGCCAAACATAGCAGTGCCGTACATCGAGTTTCCAAAGGCTTCCTCCGCCAGACGGGCTGCTGAATAGGAGAATGGGTCAGCGAATTTCTTTTCCATTTTCAGCAGCAGTTCGGCTTTTGCCTTTTCCGCTGCGCTGGCAGAAAGAGAAGCCGGAAAAGAGGACATGTCAACAAAAGTGTTCAGAAGAGTATCTGTTTGAAACCCCTCATCATATAACGGGTGAATCATGCGGGTCCCGTACGTTTTCAGCTGCTGGTCAAAAAAGAGATTTGCTGAATACATGAAGCGGCGGCCGGCGGCATAGCCGAAGGTGTCGATGATATTTTGCTTCTGGTGTGCAGCCGCGCCGTAAAAATAGATTGCTTCCTCCTCTGGTTTCGCCGCGCTTTCGATCGGCTTCAGAAAGCTCGCGGCGATCGAGATGGTTGAAAATTGATCAGTCGTCAGCAGGTTAACTTCCAAGCCGTTCTCTTTTTCCGCTTGTATCAAAGAAACCACCATCCTGTTTTTGCAGTAAATAGACAATGATCAGCCCGGCAATCGGAATGACTGCCAAGGAAATAACAGTGCCTGTTAAAGTTGCTAAAAAAAGAGGAATACAAAATACATAGGAACGGTATTTAGAGAAACCGCTCCAGAGCTGCTGCTCCGTCTGCCAGCTGAAGGACGGCTTTTTTTCATCTGAAATTAACCGAATATAAGCCCCCGCCAGCAGCAATTCCATACACTGCAAAAAAGTCAAAAGTGAAATCGGCCGGCCGCTGATCAAGCCCATTATCATGGCAATCAAAATAAACCCGCCGGCCAATAAACCGGCATAAAAGCGATATTTCGCCCAAAGCATCGTTCTGCGTTTAATCGGAAGCGTGATCAGCAGCATCCGGTCATTTTTTTCAAGAGAATACAATAAAGCAATCGGTGAGCAGATCAGCAGGAGAGCGCTAATCACGATATAGACGACATGCTGATCGGCAATGCCGGTGTTCATCATCTGAAACGAAAAGAAGCCGCTGAATGCCCCCATCACAATATAATTTAACAGCATCGCTTTAGAGGAAATAAACCGGTTCCATTCTCTTTTATAAAACGAAAATTCTGATGTCCGCATAAAAGAATGCATCTTGCTCTGCTGCTGAGGCGCCTGCAAAAATGAAGGGAAGTCAATCGCAATAGCCCAGAGCATGTGAATCGTACATAGCGGGATCGTCACGGCAGGCATCAAAGCCGCACTGAAGCACACGCAGGTGAATACCGCCGCATGCAGCAGGAGTGCCGTTCTCCTTTTTTTGACAAAAAGATTGCTTAACAGAACGCCGAAAATAATTGAATAGACAGTAAAAAACGAAAATCTGCCGAGCCAATACAGGGTTTGTGCTCCTGACAGCGTTCCGTTTCCGAATAAGGACAGCGGTAAGATGAAAAAGAAGAGCGTCCTTCTCAAGCAAGTATCAACAAACAAAACCACACTCTGAGCGAGCCAGAAGCTCCGGGAAGAGATCGGCAACAGACAGCTCAGCTTCATGTAAGATTCCTTCCATTGGGATGCAACAGAGAGAAATACCATGTACGCATTCATAAACAGAAGCGCGAGTGTGATGTATGTTTTTCCTAAAGTTGATTCATCAATGCCTGCCTGGCGGATCAGCCCGATTTCAAACAAGGCCAGAACGGCAAGCCCTGCGGTGATACGAATGGCGTCTTTTTTTCCTTGGCGGCCGTAAAGCTGCTTGAACAGCAATGACAGAATCGGAAACAGGTTATTCATGGCCGATCACCTCAAAAAATTCACGCCGAAGATCGGTCTCCTCTCCAATCGGAATGACCTTCCGGATCTGTTTGTGATGAAGGATGGCCGCATAATCACAAAATCTCTGCACCACATCGAGCAGATGGGAAGAAAACAAAATCGTTCCGCCTGCCTTGCAATACTCTTTCATTTTCTGATAGAAGACCTCTATTGACTCCACATCCAAGCCGACAAGCGGCTCATCCAAAATAAACAGGGGAGCCCCGAGCAATAGCCCAGTCATCAACACAACCTTTTGCCTGTTGCCGAGGGACAGCTCGGAAATTCTCCGGTTTGTGTATTGGGAAAAGTGAAATTCCTCTGCCAAACTGTTAAACTGCTGCTCTGAGAAATCTTTCTGATACAGAGAATGAACGAAAGAAACATAGTCCTTCGCCGTAATTTCTGTAAAAAGAAGCGGATAATCTGCAGCGAAGTAGCGGCGGATCTTCAGCTCATCTGATGTTTTCTGCGGCATGCCGGCATTCGCTTCAATGCCGCACAGCGTAAAGTGTCCGCTGAAATTGCGGTTAACCCCAGTCAGCGTATTGATCAGCGTTGTTTTTCCGGCGCCGTTTACCCCGAGCAGTCCGTAAACGGCGCCTTTTTCTAAATGTAAATCTACGTTTTCTAAGATGACGTTGTCTTGCTCGTACCATACGGATACATCGTGTATATCCAAAATGCTCATCGCGAGTCAGCCTTCCGCGCGCGCATACCGAAAATAATGGCGATGGCGATAGAAATCAGCGTAAACACATAATCGCTTTTTACGAAGTAGACGACCGCGCCGATGACAAAAATAATTGAAAGGATATACAGTAGAATTTTTCTTTGTGCTGGTGACAAATTGTTTCCCTCCTAAATAAGCTGGACCACATCTTCTAATTGTTCATTTTTGGCCCAGGAGCAGATGTTTTTTCTGTGGTATTTGTTGGAGTTCAGCCCTTTTAAGTAACAGCCTCCGCAATAGCCGCTGAACGGGCATTTGTCTTTCATGCAATGCTCGCTGAACCGCGGTGCCTGCGCTTTCCACAGTTTATGGACAAGAGGGGAGTCAAAGATGCTTTCATATGAATCATGAAATATATTTCCCAATGAAAATTCCTTCGGGAAGAGCGCGCACGGGCGTACTTCTCCGAACGGGCTGATCACAATCGATTTCCAGCCGGCGCCGCAGTTCGCCGCGCGTTTTCTTTCATACGGAATGATCGGGATCAAATCTTTAAATTCATCAATGACATTTTGCTCATACTCCATAAATTTGCGGTGCTGTTCGGCATCTTTCGTCGGATGGACAATATCTCTGCCTCTTCCGAAATCATCAACCCAATTGTAAGAGAACGCTTTCGCACCGAGATCGCGCACCTTTTGGGCCATGTCGTGGATCTCCCACATGTTTTTTTCGAAAACCGACATGGCGACTCTGACAAAAATACCATGATCACTCAACAATTTTATCGTTTTACAGGTTTGGGCAAAAGAGCCTTTTCTCCCTCTAAATGAATCATGCACGTCGGACTGTACGCTATCCAGTGATATGCCAACGATAATTTTTTGCTTATAGGCTTTTAACATCTCCAGGCTTTCTTTTCGCATCAGCGTTCCGTTGGTTAAGACGGCGACCTTTTTGAATTTCTTTAACACATATTCAAGAATTTCATTGGCGTTCGGATGAACGAAAATTTCGCCGCCTGTGATTTCACACGTTAAAACGCCGTTGTCATACAGCATATCAGCTGTTTTCTTAAATTGATCAATGGGTACGGTGCCGAGCGCTTCCGGCGAGCTTTCTAAATAGCAGTGAGCGCACTTTAAATTGCAGCGGTGTGTCAGCTCAAATGTGGCATGCAGCGGCATTGGAAATTCATTGCTTCCGCTGGTGGCGATTTTGTGAAAGCGTGCCCGGTTTTCAAGCTGAATGACCTGCTTGTTCAAAAGCATGCTGAGCATGTCATAGTACCAGTCCTTATGGTCTTCCGGCGACTCATCATACTTTGCGCATTGCTCTTCTAAAATCTGTTCAGCCGTTTTTTGACCGTCCATCAGCATACAAAGCTCGTAAGCCGTTTTGTTGAGATCTAAGTATTCAAAATCAGAGATCGAGACGTTATCACGCAAGTAGTCAATTTCCAGCACACCGCCCTCAGGCAACTGGTGGACTCTTACACTTTCATTAATAAATGGAAACATCTGCTCTATAAACAAAATACCATCCCCTATACATATGATTCAAATGTAAAAATCATTGTGTATGTATAACCAAGATGTAGATTTTAGTTAAATTTTGTATTTTAGTTAAAAAGGGCATAGTAAATTACTATGCCCTTTTCCGGAGAACCTTATCCCCAGAGACCGAATAGACCTGTTGCACCGGCAATTTCAAAATCAGGGATAGGGCCGTCCACTAAACAAGCGGCTCCGATTGAGCATGTTGCACAACCTTTGTTTTCTACAATGACAGCTTTTTTCATAATTGAATCCTCCCTTTTTTTGTTTTTCTAGCAGATCTTTGATGTACTTTTATATTAAAACTATCAAATTACCAATTCAATACATATATTTTGAAGAAAATGTGAATTGTAAACGGTAGAATTCGGAAAAATGTAATATTTCCTCAAGGTAATTAGTGGTATGATTTTCTCTTCTATAAAGGAATTGCTTTTTCTGAGGTTTATCTTCAAATCTGATGAGCAATGATGGTAAGATAGAAGCAGTTGAAGTTTACAAACCGAATGATTATACTATTCAAGTCAAAGTGGAAAGATGAAAAGGACGTGTCAGAATGAAGCAAGAGACACCGATAACAATCCATGTGAAATCTGTAGTCGAGGATGACGGAAACGAAGAAGTGATCGAATTCCGCACCACCGGATTTTACTATGTGAAACAGAATAAAGTGTATCTATCTTATTATGAAGAACACGACTTAGGCAAAGTGAAAACGATTGTGAAAGTAAGCGAAGGCGAAGTGCTTGTCATGAGATCAGGCGCTGTCAAAATGAACCAGCGTTTTGTAACTGGAGCTTCCACAATCGCCAAATATAAAATGTCGTTTGGTGAGCTTGAGCTGAAAACGAGCACAAAATCAATTCAATCTGATCTCGGCGAAGAAAAAGGCCGTATCAGTATCGCATATGATATGCATGTCGGAGACGAGCAGCAGCATTTACATAATATGACGATTACGTATGAGGGAGGAACTCACGCATGAACATTGCGGAACAAATGAAGGACGTGCTGAAAGAGGAAATTAAAGCAGCCGTTCTGAAAGCGGGACTGGCTGAAGAAAGCCAGATTCCTAACGTCGTTTTAGAAACACCGAAGGATAAAACACACGGCGATTATTCAACAAATATGGCGATGCAGCTGGCGAGAATCGCAAAAAAAGCGCCGCGCCAAATCGCTGAGGAGATTGTCACTTCTTTTGATAAAGGAAAGGCTTCTATTGAAAAGCTTGATATCGCCGGTCCTGGTTTTATTAATTTCTATATGGACAATCAATATTTAACGAAGCTGATCCCATCTGTACTGGAAGCGGGAGACGCGTATGGAGAAACAAACATCGGAAACGGTGAACGCGTTCAAGTGGAATTCGTATCTGCAAATCCGACGGGCGACCTTCACTTAGGCCACGCGCGCGGTGCGGCTGTCGGCGATTCCTTGTGCAATGTGCTTGCAAAAGCGGGTTATGATGTGAGCCGCGAATATTACATTAACGATGCCGGAAACCAGATTAATAACCTGGCGCTTTCTGTGGAAGTCCGTTACTTTGAAGCGCTCGGATTGGAAAAACCGATGCCGGAGGACGGCTATCGCGGCGAGGATATCATTTCAATCGGAAAGCGTCTCGCTGAGGAATACGGTGATCGTTTCGTTAACGAAGAGGAAAGTGAACGCCTTGCGTTTTTCCGTGAATACGGCCTGAAATACGAGCTGGAAAAGCTTCGCAAGGACTTGGAAAATTTCCGTGTGCCGTTTGATGTGTGGTATTCAGAAACTTCACTGTACCAAAATGGAAAAATCGACAAGGCGCTTGAAGCGCTCCGTGAAAAAGGCCATGTCTATGAGGAAGACGGCGCGACTTGGTTCCGTTCCACAACGTTCGGTGATGACAAAGACCGCGTACTGATCAAAAAGGACGGCACATACACATACCTGCTTCCTGATATCGCGTACCATAAGGATAAGCTTGACCGCGGCTTTGATAAGCTGGTCAACGTATGGGGCGCCGACCATCACGGCTACATCCCGCGTATGAAAGCGGCAATTGAAGCGCTTGGCTATGAAAAAGGAACGTTGGAAGTAGAAATCATTCAGCTCGTGCACCTTTACAAAAACGGTGAGAAAATGAAAATGAGCAAACGGACGGGGAAAGCGGTAACGATGCGCGACCTGATTGACGAAGTCGGCTTGGATGCCGTGCGTTATTTCTTCGCGATGCGCAGCGCTGACACGCATATGGATTTTGACTTGGATCTTGCTGTATCAACATCTAACGAAAACCCTGTGTATTATGCGCAATACGCACATGCCCGCATTTGCAGCATGCTTCGCCAAGGGGAAGAACAAGGACTCACACCGGCGGCGGATCTAGATTTCAGCCCTATTCAATCAGAAAAAGAATATGATCTGCTGAAAACAATTGGCGGCTTCCCAGAGGCAGTGGCGGAAGCGGCGGAAAAACGAATTCCGCACCGTGTGACGAATTATATTTATGACTTGGCTTCAGCTCTGCACAGCTTCTATAATGCGGAGAAAGTCATCGACCCTGAAAACGAAGAGAAAAGCCGTGCGCGTTTAGCTTTAATGAAAGCAACGCAAATCACGCTGAACAACGCGCTTCAATTAATCGGCGTATCGGCTCCTGAAAAAATGTAATCATGCTGAAAGGACAAAGCCAGAGGGCTTTGTCCTTTTTTTGTTACAGTATCGTGTGATATAGTTCACAAACTTCTTCACCGAGTTTTTGTATGATAAGGCTGATTATTGAATCAGTGAAAGGGGCAAGCCGAATGATTAACCGTCAACACTTTCAATTATCGCTGCAGTCATTGAGCTTGGTGGCAGGGTTTATGGTTTGGGTGCTGATTTCTTCACTTATCTCCCAGATCACATTAGATATTCATTTGAGCAAAGGCGAAATTTCCTTGGTAACGGCCATACCCGTTATATTAGGATCGCTTCTCCGCATTCCGTTGGGATATTTGACCAACAGATTTGGCGCGCGGATCATTTTTATGATCAGCTTTATATTGCTTTTATTCCCTGTATTTTGGATCAGTATCGCAGATTCTCTCTTTGATTTAATCGCGGGCGGTTTTTTCTTAGGGATTGGGGGAGCCGTTTTTTCCATTGGTGTTACATCTCTTCCGAAGTACTATCCTAAAGAAAAACATGGCGTTGTAAACGGTATATACGGCGCCGGGAATATCGGAACCGCGATCACTACATTTGCAGCTCCCGTGATTGCACAAGCGGCGGGGTGGAAAAGTACGGTGCAAATGTATATGGTCCTGTTGGCTTTATTTGCTTTGCTGCACTTTTTCTTCGGTGACCGGCATGAGAAGAAAGTGAAGGTGTCCGTAAAGACTCAAATCAAAGCTGTTTACCGAAATCATGTGCTGTGGTTTCTGAGTCTCTTTTATTTTATTACGTTTGGCGCTTTTGTCGCGTTTACAATCTATCTGCCAAACTTTCTTGTTGAACAGTTTGATCTGAGTCCTGCGGATGCCGGGCTGCGGACGGCAGGTTTTATTGCTGTATCCACGCTGCTCAGGCCGGCGGGCGGGTGGCTGGCTGATAAAGTGAGTCCGCTCCGCATCCTGATGTTTGTCTTTGCCGGCCTGACATTATCGGGCGTGATTCTGTCGTTTTCGCCGACGATCGGCATTTATGCCTTTGGGGCGCTAACGGTTGCGGTGTGCTCAGGGATTGGAAACGGGACGGTTTTTAAACTGGTTCCTTTCTATTTTTCTAAACAAGCGGGAATTGCCAACGGAGTTGTGTCTGCCATGGGCGGATTAGGCGGTTTTTTCCCTCCGCTGATCCTAGCGAGTGTATTTCAGGCGACGGGACAATACGCCATCGGATTTATGGCGCTTTCGGAAGTCGCGTTAGCAAGTTTTGTCATTGTCATATGGATGTATTGGCAGGAAAGAATGAAAACACATACAGAGAGAAGCGGGCACAGCGTAAACTGAAGGGCCGCCAGCGACTGGGGAATTCACGAGATTGTAAGTTTTTTCTGAAAAGCGCAAATGATTTCACGTTACAATAAATACACAACGTGACTTTTCTGCGAGGTGAGCTCATGAACTTTCTCTCTGTTCGAACATCTGATAAGGATCTTATTTCCAGTGATCTTCATCAATTGCTGGAATCCATCAGCACAAAAAGAAAAATCGAAAAACACACATACCTGTTTCGAGAAGGAATGGATGCAGAAGAGCTTTATCTGATTCAGTCAGGACTCATTGAAATCGGGAAGCTAACGTCTGACGGCAAAGACCTGACGCTTAGAATCTGCCAAAAAAACGATATTGTCGGTGAATTAACACTTTTCACAGAAGAACCGAGATATATGCTCAGTGCAAAAGTGCTGGAGGATGGCGAAGTGCTTGTCATCAATAAAGGCAGACTTGAAAAGGAACTAATCCACAATGGTGCTTTGACATTTGAATTTATGAAATGGATGAGCACCCACTTGCGCAAAATTCAATCCAAAATCAGAGACCTTCTTCTTCATGGCAAAAAAGGGGCACTCTATTCCACCCTTATCCGCTTGTCAAACAGCTATGGAGTGAACCGGAGTGACGGCATTCTCATTAACATTGCCCTGACAAACCAGGATTTGGCGAAATTTTGCGCGGCGGCAAGAGAGAGCGTCAACCGCATGCTGGGTGATCTCCGCAAACAAGGGGTTATTTCAATAGAGGAATCCGGAAAGATTGTACTGCATCAGCGGGACTATTTACGGTGTGAGATTGAGTGCGAACATTGCCCGTTAGAGATTTGCAATATTGATTAAGCGGAAACAAGGACAGCAATATGTCCTTGTTTTTATCTTGTTAGCCAAATGCACATGATGGCGAAAAAGACGCACGCATTGACGATTTCAAGAATGCCGATCGTTTGAACTGGCCACTTCTTTCCGTGAAAAAACCAAGCACGCAAACTGCTTGGGATAAAGGCGAGAACGGCCCAGCCCGCGCCGAAAGCTGCGGAGAGCAAGGGGAGGAGCAGGTGATAGCCCCACGACCAGTAGGCAAATCCTCGATTATTCTTCTCCCGGATCACCGACTTCACATAAAATGAACTTCCGATAAAAAACAAAGAAGATTGTGCAAAAATAAACCATGCCCAGCCGTTAAGGGTTTCCGTCCCCAGCCAACAGCTGGCGAATCCTCCTGCACAAAAGAAAAAGACGCCCGCAAAATCATTCAGCAGTGCTCGTTCATTTTTTCGCCGGGCATAATACACATGAATGAGAAACAGCGGCAGCAAAGAAAAGGCAAGCCAGATAAAAGACGGCTTATGGATGACAGCGGCAAACAAAAAGCTGCAGGCTGGAACACTGTAATAAAATATCCACTTTTGATAGGCGTTGATTTGTTTCTTTTTTAATGCCAGCGTAACAGGATAAACAGCCAAATAAAGAAACAGCCAGCCTAAAAATAGGGGAATATGCCAAAGAACCGCTCCTCCCTTCACCGTACCGAGGCAAAATGGAATGAGCAGCATGGCCCAAGCGCCGTGCTGCTTCGGAATAAGCGCCTTCATCGAAACACTCCTTTCTTGTTTCATTATAAAAGCGACAATACCGCCAATATGTGACATTCATCATTTCATCTGTGAAATACATCACTGCTGTCATGGATCGGCCGGGCTACACTAAAGCTATCCTTAGCACAGGAGGCTTCCCTATGAATCAGTGTGACTATTTATTTTTTTTGAAACAACTTCCTATGTTTAATGAAGTGCCTCTACCCATTGTCGAAACATTGCTGAATAACGGGACGTTTATCCGCGGGTCATGTGATCAGGATCCATCTTTTCTCCATTCTCAATCCATTTATATTGTATTAAAAGGCAGTATACGTTTTATTGACAGTAGGCTCCCTGAAGGGTCGCAAACCGTTGCGCTGTGGGAAAAAGGCGATGTGTTTCCCGTCGATCAAAAAGGCGGGCTGTTCTTATCTCCATTCATTTCAGTCCGCACATCCGAAGACATTCTTATGGTCAATATCCCTTTTTACATATTAAAAAAAATCATGTCCTATTGCCCGAAGCTGCAGATGAATTTTCTGGTGATGCTCCAGCAAAATGTCTTTTTCTCTTATGAGCTGTTTTTGCGTTATCTGCATAGATCTCAGGATGAAAATGCTGAACCCGATTCCTAAAAGGAGTCGGGTTTTTTGATCAGTCTATCCATTCCTTCTTCTTCATGTGAACTTTCTGTGAAAAAAGGGGAGTGTGTGACATAGTTCACAAGGAAATATCCTGCCTCTGTTTATAGTGAACTTAGAATACCTGACTCGGAAGGAGTGAAATACTCATGAAAAAAAAGAAAATGAGTCCGTTGTTTAGGAGATTAAACTATTTCTCTCCTATTGAGCATCAATCAAATAAACATAGTCAAACAACCTATGAAGATCGTGATTGGGAGAATGTATACAGAAACAGATGGCAGTACGATAAGGTCGTCCGCTCCACCCACGGCGTCAACTGCACAGGGTCCTGCAGCTGGAATATATACGTGAAAAACGGCATCGTCACATGGGAAGGGCAAAACCTGAATTATCCGTCAACCGGCCCGGATATACCTGATTTCGAACCGAGAGGCTGTCCGCGAGGGGCCAGTTTTTCATGGTATATCTACAGCCCGCTCCGTGTGAAATATCCATACGTGCGCGGTGTGCTGATCAATTTGTGGCGGGAAGCTTTGCAGGTTCATCAAAACCCTTTGGAAGCATGGAAATCGATTGTTGAAAATCCGGATAAAGCGAAGTCCTTTAAACAGGCGCGGGGAAAAGGCGGTTTTGTGCGCGCTGAATGGCCGGAGGTACTGAAGCTGATTTCAGCCTCTCTGCTCTATACAGTCATGAAATACGGGCCTGACCGGAATGTCGGCTTTTCCCCGATTCCGGCCATGTCCATGATCAGCCACGCGTCAGGCTCGCGGTTTATGTCTTTGATTGGCGGCCCTATGCTCAGTTTCTATGATTGGTATGCGGATCTTCCACCGGCATCCCCGCAAATCTGGGGCGACCAGACAGACGTCCCGGAAAGCAGTGATTGGTACAACTCAGGCTATATCATCACATGGGGCTCCAATGTCCCGCTCACAAGGACGCCTGATGCGCACTTTTTGGCAGAAGCGCGCTATAAAGGGACAAAAGTCATCTCAATCAGTCCGGATTTCGCGGAATCCTCAACATTTGCGGATGACTGGCTGAGCATTCGCCAAGGAACAGATGGCGCGCTTGCGATGGCGATGGGGCATGTGATCTTGCAGGAGTTTTACGTTAATCAGAAGACAGAGCGTTTCATAGAGTACGCAAAGCAATACACGGATTTCCCGTTCTTTGTCACTCTAACTAAAGAGGATGGCGTGTATACAGCCGGGCGTTTTCTTCATGCAAGGGACATCGGGCGGCAGACGGGGCATGATCAGTGGAAGCCTGCGGTGTGGAATGAACGTACAAGCGCATTCGCGATCCCGCAAGGAACAATGGGCTCCCGCTGGGACGGCCAAAAGAAATGGAACCTGCACATGATAGATGAAGAAACAGGCGAACCGATTGAACCTCGGCTCTCAGTGCACGGCATAGAGGACGAGATCGGCACGGTTCGAATCCCTTATTTCTCAAATGAGGGAAACAGAGTGCTTGAGCGAGACCTGCCGATTAAAAAACTGGCCAGGGACAATGAAGATGTGTATGTCACAACCGTGTTTGACTTGATTTTGGCTAACTACGGCGTGAATCGGGGGATCGGGGAGAAATCAGCCTGCTCGTATGACGATCCTGAACCGTTTACGCCAGCCTGGCAGGAGCAGGTGACAGGGATCAAAAAAGAAGCCGTCATTAAGATAGCTAGAGAGTTTGCCCAAAATGCGATCGATACAGAGGGCCGTTCCATGATTATTGTAGGAGCGGGGATCAACCACTGGTTCAACTCTGACACGATCTACCGGGCAGTATTAAATCTCGTATTACTGGTAGGCGCCCAAGGTGTTAACGGCGGAGGCTGGGCTCATTATGTCGGTCAGGAAAAACTCCGCCCTGCTGAAGGCTGGCAGACGATTGCAAATGCAAAGGACTGGGAGGGCGTGCCCAAGCTGCAAAACGGCACCTCATTTTTCTACTTTGCGACTGACCAGTGGCGTTACGAGGATCAGCCGGTCAGTGACTTGGCATCACCGATCGCTGGGTCATCCCGCTACAAGCATCACGCTGACTACAATGTGCTGGCAGCAAGACTCGGATGGCTTCCGTCTTATCCGACATTTGATAAAAACGGAATTGACCTGTACAAAGAAGCTGAAAAAGCGGGGGCAACAACACCTGAAGACGTTGGTGCGTACGTGGCCTCACAGCTTCAAGAGAAAAAGCTGAAATTCGCCATTGAAGATCCTGACAATGAAGTGAATTTTCCGAGAAACCTGTTCGTGTGGAGAGCGAATCTGATTTCCAGTTCGGGAAAAGGACATGAATATTTTCTCAAGCATCTCTTGGGAACGACGAACGGCTTGATGAATGACGACAGCGACAGCATCCGTCCTGAAGAAATCAAATGGCGTGAGCAGGCTCCGGAAGGAAAGCTCGATTTGTTAATCAATCTTGATTTCCGAATGGCCGGTACCGCGCTGTATTCCGATATCGTGCTACCAGCGGCGACATGGTATGAAAAACACGATCTCAGCAGCACCGATATGCACCCGTTCATTCATCCTTTTGCTCCGGCGATCTCAGCTCCGTGGGAATCGAAGGCAGACTGGGATATTTTCAAGGCGCTGTCTAAAGCCGTTTCTGATCTGGCAGAAGAAGTCGATATGGACCCGGTGAAAGAAGTAGTCGCGACGCCGCTCCTTCACGACACCATGCAGGAATTGGCCCAGCCGTTCGGCAAAATCAAGGACTGGAGCAAAGGCGAATGTGAAGCCGTCCCGGGGAAAACGATGCCGAACATTCAAGTCGTTGAAAGGGACTACAAGCAAATCTTTCATAAAATGACTGCGCTCGGCCCAAACGCCGCCTTAAAACCGAGCGGAACAAAAGGCATGAGCTGGTCAATTGCCGATGAATATGAATCACTCAAAAAGAGATTGGGAGAAATCACCTCGGACAGCGTTGCAAAGGGGTGTCCGAATATAAGTGAAGCAAAGCAGGCGGCAGAAGCGATTTTAACCCTATCGTCCACTTCTAATGGGAAAGTGGCCGTGAAAGCATGGGAATCACTTGAAAACATCACAAACCTGAAGCTGAAAGACCTGGCGGAAGAACGGGAGGAAGAATGCTTTACATTCGAACAAATCACGGCCCAGCCCAAAACGGTGATCACATCTCCGGCATTTACAGGTTCTGAAAAAGGAGGGCGCAGGTATTCGCCGTTTACGACAAATGTGGAAAAATTGATTCCTTGGCGTACGCTAACAGGCAGACAATCCTATTATGTCGATCATGAACTGATGATGGAATTCGGGGAAACGATGGCGACCTTTAAACCGATCCTCCAGCATCGTCCGTTTCTAAGCAAGCGGCCTGATCAAGAGGGCAAAGAAATTGTCCTCAATTATTTGACGCCGCATAATAAATGGTCCGTGCACAGCATGTATTTTGATTCCTTGCCGATGCTTACGCTATTTCGCGGCGGGCCTACGGTATGGATGAATAAAGATGATGCGGGGGATGCGGATATCAAAGACAACGATTGGATTGAATGCTTTAACCGAAATGGGGTTGTCGTAGCGAGAGCGGTGCTGTCTCACCGGATACCAAAAGGAATGGCGTTTATGCATCATGCCCAAGACCGCCATATCAACGTGCCCGGCACAAAACTGACCAATAACCGCGGAGGCACCCATAACAGTCCGACAAGAATTCACGTCAAGCCGACACAGATGATCGGCGGTTATGCCCAGCTCAGCTACGGCTTTAACTACTACGGACCTACGGGGAATCAGCGCGATCTGAATGTGGTCATCCGCAAGCTGAAGGAGGTCGATTGGCTTGAAGATTAAAGCGCAAATCGGAATGGTCATGAACTTAGATAAATGCATCGGCTGCCACACGTGCAGCGTAACCTGCAAAAACACATGGACAAACCGTTCCGGTGCCGAATATATGTATTTCAATAATGTAGAAACAAAGCCGGGTATCGGCTACCCGAAGCAATGGGAGGATCAGGACAAATATAAAGGCGGCTGGACCTTAAAAAAAGGAAAGCTCGAGCTGAAATCAGGCCCGAAAACCAACCGCCTTGCAAATCTTTTCTATAATCCGAATCAGCCAACCATTGATGATTACTACGAGCCTTGGAACTATGATTATGAAACGCTGACTAACAGTCCGCAGAAAAAACACCAGCCTGTAGCGCGGCCAAAATCGTCGCTGACGGGAGATTTTATGAATATTGAATGGGGGCCGAACTGGGAGGATGATCTGGCGGGCGGCCACATTACGGGGCTTGAAGATCCAAACGTTCAAAAGATGGAGGAGTCTATTAAAACGGAATTCGATGAAGTTTTTATGATGTATCTTCCGCGCATCTGCGAGCATTGCATCAACCCGGCGTGCGTGTCCTCTTGTCCGTCCGGTGCCATGTACAAACGCGAGGAAGACGGTATTGTACTCGTGGATCAAAACGCATGCCGTTCATGGAGATACTGTGTTTCATCCTGCCCTTATAAAAAAGTGTATTTTAACTGGCAAACGAACAAAGCCGAAAAATGCACACTCTGCTTTCCGCGTTTGGAGGCGGGACTGCCGACCATCTGCTCTGAGACATGCGTGGGGAGAATCCGTTATTTGGGCGTCATGCTGTATGACGCGGATAAGGTGGAGGAAGCGGCATCTGCTGAAAATGAAAAGGATCTCTATCATTCTCAATTAGAAGTGTTTCTTGATCCGAATGATCCCGAGGTTGCTAAACAAGCAAAAGAACAGGGCATCCCGACAGAATGGATAGAGGCTGCACAGCAATCGCCCATTTATAAGATGATCATCGAATGGAAGATTGCGCTGCCGCTTCATCCTGAGTACCGTACGCTGCCGATGGTTTGGTACATTCCACCTTTGAGCCCGATCATGAATGTTTTTGAAGGAGAGGGAAGCCGGCAAACAGCGGAAGACATTTTTCCGGCTATTGACCAAATGAGAATTCCGATTGACTATTTGGCGCAGCTATTAACGGCAGGTGATACAGATCATATTCGGTCGACATTAAAGAAAATGTCTGTCATGCGCCAGTATATGAGGGCGGTCCAGACGAATAAATCCATCGACCCGGCACTGATCTCCAGCGTCGGCTTAACAGCACAGCAAACTGAAGATATGTATCGGCTGCTTGCGATCGCAAAATATGATGACCGCTTTGTGATTCCGAGCAGCCACCGTGAAAACATTTCTGATTTATACACTGAACAAGGGAGCTGCGGCTTATCATTTTCCGGCGGCCCGGGCTCTTGTTTCTAACTTTTGATAAATGAGGTGTAAACAGATGAACACCACAGATCGGCAAATCGCATTCTCCGCTCTTTCCTGTCTTCTTTCGTATCCGGATGAAGAGTGGAGAGCTGAGCTTCCCGATTGGAAGGCTCTGATTCATGAAATCGGCAATCGGCAAATCCGTGAGAAGCTGCTGCGCTTTTTAGAGACGTTAGCCTGTTTTTCACCAGAAGCGCTGATTGAACACTATGTCTATACGTTTGACTTCGGGAAAAAAACGAATATGTACGTCACTTACTTTCATTCAGGTGAGCAAAGAGAACGCGGCGTTGAATTGCTGCATTTAAAAAACACATACCAGCAATCAGGCTTCCTGCAGACTGACAAAGAGCTGCCTGATTACCTGCCGCTTATGCTGGAATTTGCAGCGGTTGCGGAGATTGAAGCAGCGAGAAGCGTGTTTGAGAAATATAGGTCCAATGTGAGGGAACTGGCATCCCGCCTCGAAAAAAATAAGAGCATATATGCTGAGCTGCTGCACGTGCTGCTGGCCGCGCTGGATAACATCGGCGTGTGTGAAAGCGTTGAAGGGGCTGTTCAGGCATGAGCGGGCAGATCCTGTGGGGCGTAATGCCATACATTGTTTTGACGATCTTTATCGGCGGCCATATTTACCGCTATCAGCATGACCAATTTGGCTGGACGGCGAAATCAAGCGAGCTGTTAGAAAAGAAAAAACTCGCGGCGGGCAGCATACTTTTTCACTGGGGCATGCTGTGCGTTATCGGCGGACATCTCATGGGAATTCTGATCCCGGAAGCCTTGTACACCTCCATTGGCATTTCAGAGCATGTTTATCACAAAATGGCGATTGGCGCAGGCCTGCCGGCGGGGGTTGCGGCATGTACCGGACTTTTCATTCTGACGTACAGAAGGCTGTTTGACAAAAGAATCCGCAAAACCAGTTCGCCATCGGATATCCTTATGCTCATCCTGCTGCTGTTCATGATGTTGACAGGCGTTGCCGCCACGTTTCTCAACATTGATTCGAGAGGATTTGATTATCGGACAACAATCGGGCCGTGGTTCAGGGAGATCTTTTTGTTCAGGCCTGACGCCTCCTTGATGGAGAGTGTCCCCCTATGGTTTAAGCTTCATATCATGATAGGATACATCGTTTTTATCCTGTGGCCATTTACGAGATTAGTTCACGTGTTCAGTCTGCCGCTCAAGTATTTGACACGAAGCTATGTCGTGTATCGGAAACGTTTGTAAAAATCCCCCCTCAAAGAGGGGGATTTTTTATGATAAATCGTTTGATGAAAAAATAAAAACATAAGATATTTTCTGCCAAGGTAATGGCTGGGCAGTCAGGAATCCTGTTATGTTTGTATTTGGACATAACATGTGAAAAAGGAGATTGAAGAATGAAGCGGATGTTACTCATTTTCACTGCTTGTCTTATGACAGGCGCCGGGGTCCTGACACTCAGACATTCTCACGTATTAACCGGCGGGACAGCCGGACTGTCACTAAGCCTGACATACTTGTTTCACTCCTCGTTTGCCATAATCTTCTTTCTGATCAATATCCCGTTTTATGTATTTTCTCTCATCAGAATGGGCGTCAAATTCACCCTATCCACTGTATTTGCAGTCACAGCACTGACTCTGTTTACAAGCATTGATCACTGGCTGCCGTCTGTCTCTTTTTCACCGTTTGCCGGCGCGATTTGCGGCGGAGCATTGATTGGGTTCGGCCTGTCGCTCATGTTTTATCATCAGGCATCCCTTGGCGGCGCTAATATTCTCGCTTTATTTTTGCAAAAGCGCTATGGATGGAATCCGGGTACGGTGAATTTCCTCTTCGATTTTGGCGTAGTGCTGGTCGGCATTTTATCCGTCGGATTGCTGAAAGGGCTCTTCTCTTTAGTGTCGATTGCAGTTACGGGCCTGATCGTCAGCTTCTTCAAAAATAAAATCAAAAGCAGCTACTCCCTCAATCCGGCTTTGCTCCAGAACATCACACCCGGCCAATCACAGGAAGCATCATCATAAGCCTTTCCGCCCCGTGTGCGGAGAGGCTTTTTTCATAGAAAGGTTTAAAGGTTAGAAATAAGAGGAAATACGAAGGTAATCGGATCGGAATGGAGAGGGGACAAATGCTGAAAAGGAGACTGGAGTTTTTCTTTTTATATATCATGCTCATCGGGGCATACGTCATATGGGTTTTTCCGGTTTCCAGGCTTGAGTTTTACGGAGGATTGCTTTGCTATGCGGGCATTATTTTGTTCAGCATTTATTCGTTAATCCTTGAAAATCGAACGTCACAGCACACGCTGTTATGGATACATATTCTAGTCTTTTTTCCGATCGCGGGCTACATGTTTTATCTGTTTTCCGGACAGCTGTATGTAAAAGGAAAGCTGTTTAAAACAAAACGAATGTACAACAGGGAGAAGCTTCGAAAGCAGTTTGACATGGAGGAAACGCCTGAAGTAACCGGATTGAAGGACAATCAAGAAAGATTTTTTACCTATTCCATCAGGGCTTCACATATGAATATCAACACGAAAAGCAAGGTGAAGGTTTTGAAAAACGGGGAAGAAACCTTTCCTGATATTTTCAAAGCAATGCGGAAAGCGGAATCTTATCTGCATATCGAGTACTACATGTTCAAATCGGACATGCTTGGGCGCGGCATGATGGAGATTATGATGGAAAAGGCGCGTCAGGGTGTCGAGGTGCGGTTTTTATATGACGCTGCGGGCAGCATCAAATTGGCAGGAAGAGATATTATGAAAATGAAAAAAGCGGGCGTGGACATCGTTCCTTTTTCTCCGCTGAAATACGGGTTCTTCAATCAGAAATTGAATTTTCGAAATCACCGTAAAATCGTGATCATAGACGGGAAAGTCGGCTTTGTCGGCGGATTGAATGTCGGGAAGGAATATATCAGCCGAGACCCGATAATCGGTTTTTGGAGAGACACTCATCTGCGGCTGGAAGGAGAAATTGTGCAAACGCTTCACGCCATCTTTATGCTGGATTGGGAATATGTCTCTAATGAAGTGTTAATTGATCAAAAAGAATACAATACGCCAGTTCCCGTGGAGGGAGGAGGCATTTATCAAATCGTCGCGACGGGGCCTGACATGAAGGAGAGCATGAGTGACCTCTACTATGAAATGATCTCTACAGCGCAGAAATCTGTGTGGATCGCCACACCTTATTTTGTCCCGAATGAATCCATCCGCACGGCTTTGAAAGCCGCGGCGACAAAAGGGGTCCAGGTGCGGATTATGGTGCCGGAGACGAATGACAGCTTTTTAACGCAATACGCGTCGAGATCGTATTTCCCTGAGCTGCTTCTGGAGGGGATTGAGGTATATTCATATCAAAAAGGCTTCATGCATCAAAAAGTGATAATCATTGACGGCGATATCGCCTCAGTCGGAACCGCAAACATGGATATGCGCAGCTTTCAGCTCAATTTTGAGGTGAATGTTTTCTTCACGGATGCCGAAGCAATCCGCACCCTAGAAGACCATTTCGAAGAGGATATGATGGAAAGTGAGAAACTTAGTCCTGTCGGTTTTTATAAAAGAGGAATGGCCGATCGGACAAAGGAGTCAGTTGCCCGACTCTTTTCAAGCGTTCTGTAAGAAAAAAGAAATACTGTCTTTTCATACAGCTCGTGTATAGTATAATTGAGAAATCTTATCAGTTATTGATGCATTGGGGGAAGATAGAGTGCTGCGGCAATTTTTTGCGTATTATAAACCATATAAAACATTGTTCTTTCTCGACTTTTTCTCGGCGATTGCAGGAGGCTTAATGGAGCTGAGTTTTCCTTTGATCGTCAACTATTTCATTGATACCTTGCTTCCGGGGAGAGACTGGGGCCTGATCATCGCGACCTCAATCGGATTGTTTGTCGTTTACGCGCTCAGCTCGGCTCTCCAATATGTCGTCACGTATTGGGGGCATATGCTCGGAATCAATATCGAAACCGATATGAGAAAATCGCTATTTGACCATCTGCAAAAGCTGTCCTTCAAATTTTACGACAACAACAAGACGGGAACGTTAATGTCGAAGCTGACGAACGATTTAATGTACATCGGCGAAGTCGCCCATCACGGTCCAGAAGATTTGTTCATCGCCATTATGACGATTCTCGGGGCGTTCGGGGTTATGCTGTTTATTAACTGGCAGCTGGCATTGCTGACGTTTATTATCATGCCGATTGTCATTTGGCTGGCGCTTTACTTCAACAAAAAAATGACCAAAGCGTTTACGACGCTGAACAAGGATATCGGAGACTTCAGCGCGCGGGTAGAAAATAATATCGGCGGCATCCGGCTCGTTCAGGCATTCGGCAATGAATCGTTTGAAAAAGAGCGCTTCGCTGTCAACAATCAGCGGTTCCGGATCACTAAGCTGTCATCCTATAAAATCATGGCGAAAAACGGTTCCATCAGCTATATGCTGACACGGTTTGTCACGCTGTTTGTCCTCTTATGCGGAACATGGTTTGTGATTCGCGGCTCCTTGTCATACGGAGAATTTGTAGCGTTTGTGCTGTTAACTAATGTCCTGTTTCGGCCGATTGACAAAATTAACGCCATTATTGAAATGTATCCGAGGGGAATTGCCGGCTTTAAAAGCTACATGGAGCTGATGGAGACAGAGCCGGATATTCAGGATTCTCCTGAGGCGAGAGACGTTTCCGGGCTGAAAGGCGATATCCGCTATCAGCGTGTTTCGTTTGGCTATGATGAGAATCAACATGTCCTTCATGACATTAACCTGACCATTCGGGCGGGGGAAACGGTAGCGTTTGTCGGACCGTCCGGAGCGGGGAAATCAACGCTTTGCAGTCTGCTTCCGCGCTTTTATGAAGCATCGGATGGCGACATTACCATTGATGGCGTCAGCATTCAAGACATGACGCTGTCTTCCTTGCGCGGGCAGATTGGCGTTGTGCAGCAGGACGTTTTCTTATTCTCGGGCACACTGAGAGAGAATATTGCATATGGCCGTTTGGGCTCAACAGAAGAGGAAATCTGGCAAGCTGTAAAGCAGGCTCACTTAGAAGAACTCGTCAATAACATGCCGGATGGATTGGACACCGTCATCGGAGAGCGCGGCGTAAAGCTTTCCGGCGGGCAAAAGCAGCGCCTTTCAATTGCGAGGATGTTCTTGAAAAATCCATCTATCCTGATTCTCGATGAAGCAACTTCTGCTCTTGATACAGAAACAGAAGCGGCGATCCAAAAGGCGCTTCAAGAATTGTCGGCGGGGCGCACGACGCTGGTGATCGCCCACAGACTGGCGACGATCAAACACGCGGACAAAATTGTCGTCGTGACAAAAAACGGTATCGAGGAACAGGGGCGGCATCAGGAACTGATCGAAGCCGGCGGTATTTACAGCAGACTGCATCAAGCACAGTTCGGAGAGATGGTGCAGCAATAGGAGGCAAGGGTGATAACGGGTACAGTGAATTTTATTACCGTTGATACTGTCATATTAGGACGGAGCACGTATGAACATATTAAAATCCTTACACCCAATATTCCTTACGGGGATAAAACATGCTGCGTTTTACGGGAACGTCCGACACTATCACGATGAACACGTGACGCTTATCAGCGAAGACGTCAGGCATTCACCGGCCGCTTAACATCTTTGAAAGAGGATGCCATCGACGATTTCAACATCACTGTTATTCCCGTTGTATTAGGGAGCGGCATCCCGCTGTTTCATGAACAAAATACCGAAACAAAGCTGGGTTTACCGATATGAAACGATTTGGACAGGCGGCGCAGCTCCATCATAAACGAGCATAAGGAAAAGGATAGACATCACTGTCTATCCTTTTTTATGTAAGTTAGAGCGCTTCTCTCTCAGCGGGCTCGATCATATTCTGAAACTTTTCAACCAGCTGAGATGCTTTTGTCCCTTCAACCACAATCAGATATTCCTTTTCATTATGAGCCATGCGGAATGTCTCCAGCTCGATTAAGCTTTTGATTTTGCACATCGTTTTCTTTGAGTAAATATAAACCTCGTGGCTTCCGGAATGGCACATTTTATAAAGATGAATCAAATTTCTTAAAGTGAATGCCTGTGCGGCTACCTTTAGAGACTTGATGTTTTTCATGTTCTTTCTCCTCCATCGATTCTTGTCTTATATAGCGTATGTTCCCAATGTGTATAAACTGTAAACCTGTTTTTTTATACTTATGTTTTCCATTGCAGAGCGCCACCGCCAATCCGTTTCACGCCGCGGATTGAGCTCAATTCATCCATCAGCCGGAGAAGCGCCTTGTCCTTCTGTTTCGCCTCGATCATGAAATCAATATTGGTTCCCCATTGCCTGAAGCGCTCCAAAAGCGGCAGCAAAAAGTTGGCATCTACATAATCCGCATGGCTGCGCACCGCTTGTTCCGACTTTGGGGAGGAAAGATGGACCTTCGGCTGCAATCCGATCCGCTGCCATGTGTTGATCATCCGCGGAAGTGCTTCATTCAGGTCCGCATGATCATCCGAATTGGCGTAAAAATGGTGAAAATCAAAGACAAACGGAACATTCTCTAGTTCACAGACCTGAAGCGTCTCTTCCGTGGTATACGTCTTATCGTCATTTTCCAGCGTCATCCGCTGCTTGATCTCTTGCGGCAGCAGTTTTATGTTTTGATGAAATTGTTTCAGAGCGTTTTCTTTGTTTCCGTAAGCGCCGCCGATATGGATGTTGATAATCGAGCGGTCTGCAATCCCCATTGCTTCAAGCATGCGGTAGTGATAAGCCATATCGGTTACTGCATTTTTTGTAATAGATTCCTTAGGGCTCGTAAACAGGGTAAATTGGTTAGGATGAAAGCTTGTGCGCAGATTGTATTTTTTCACAAGCTCCCCAATCTCACGGAACTCCTTGCGAAAAGGCGTCACAAAGTCCCACATTACGTCAGGATGAGTGGCCAGCGGCACAATTGAGCTGGAAAAACGGTACAATGGAATATCGTGGCCGATGATGTAGTGAAGGGTTCTCATTGTATTGCGCAAATTAGCTTTTGTCGCAGCCAAAAGGGCTTCTTTTCTCTCATCCTCGGGCAGCTTTGAATAACGGGCGAATGTCAGTGTTTTGGCGGGAGACGCATCCCAAAGGCTCATCGCATTTGAGACGAACCCGAATCTGAAAATCATAGGAACTCTCCTTTATAAAAAATAAGATAATGCTTTACCGAGCCATTCCGCCGGGCGCTGCCTGAACGTGCGCTTTTTGAAATTTTCTGTTGTTAGCAGGTCCGACTTTTTAATATCCTCTTCAATCGTGGCATAGACTTCTTTTGTAAATGCAACATCATCGATTTCAACGTTTACCTCTTCATTTAAAAACAGGCTTCGCTGATCAAAATTGGCTGTGCCAATCATGCTGAAGTGATCGTCAATGATCAAGGCTTTCACATGATAAAACCCTTGGTAAAAACGGTAGATGAGACAGCCGGCATCAAGCAGCTCCGAATAATATGTAAAAGCAGCTTCTCTGACCAGAGGGTGATCAGATTTCATGGGCACAATCAGCGTAACGTCCACACCGTTTTTTCTTGCTTTGACCAAAGCCTGCTGAAGCGGTTTAGTCGGAATATAATAAGGCGTGCAAATCGTAATACGCTTTTTCGCCCTTGCGATATTTGCCAAATACGTTTTTTCAAGAGCATAGCCGTCAGTCGCATAAATCTTATGAGGGATATTCCCTTGCGGAAGTTCGGGCCAAACATCCGGACCGAGTTCGGCTGAGCCGGTATTTCGTTTCAGGTCGGCTGTAAAAAGCGTTTGCAGATCGCGGACACCTTCGCCCGTCATACGCAGATGATAATCCTCCCAATTGCCGAACTTCGCCTTCTTGCCAAGGTATTCCTCACCAATGTTAAACCCGCCGACATAGCCGACTTTTCCGTCTATCACAGCAATTTTCCGGTGATTTCGTTTTTGTATATGAAAAAAGAAATAAGGGAAACGAGGCCGGTTCAGAAAATGAACGTGAACGCCGGCGTTTTTCATCGTCTCCAGTGCCGGTTTTTTAATTTTTTGGCTGCCCGACCAATCCAGAAGCAAATAAACCGAAACACCGGCCTGGGCTTTTGTTTTCAGCAGTGTAAACATATTGTGGCTGACCTCATCGTTTTTCATAATGAAAAACATCACGTGAACAGAAGAGACGGCATCGCGTATATCTTGCATCATCCGTTCAACAAGGTCAGCGCCGCAGTGAATTAATTCGATATCACTTTTCTTTTTTGAAAAAACAGGCTCGTACGCTTTCTTTCTGTAAGCGGCGCGGCCTATAAAGATATCCAGCAGGATTAAAGCCAATAGTATGATGACAATAATGAGAATCACGAAAAATACCTTCATCCCGGCACTCCTTTCCGTAGTAGTAGATATTGTGCCCGAACAGCGGGAATTTAATTATTGACTGAACACTCATTCATTATTTATCATAAAGATAACCTTATACAGATTCTGGGGCAGGGGATCACGGTCTTCATCAGTAAAAAGGGGGAATTGGAATGAGCGGCTTTCTTATTGTCAATGCATTATTATTTCTGATTGTAACCGCTTACGCTGTTTATTTGTTTGTCTATTTGGTCAAAACAAGGGTTGCTTACATCAGGCTTGGCCAAAAGGAACAATTCGATAAGCGGATCAAGGAACGGCTTCAGGCCATATGGGTGAATGTATTCGGACAGAAAAAACTGCTCAAGGATAAGAAAAGCGGGATCATTCACGTCATGTTTTTCTACGGCTTTATATTGGTTCAGTTCGGAGCGATTGATTTTATCATCAAAGGGCTGGTCCCGGATCAAAATCTGCCGCTTGGCCCAATCTATCCCGCCTTCACTTTTTTTCAGGAAATCGTTACGTTTCTGATCTTAGTTGCGGTTGGCTGGGCATTTTACAGACGGTATATCGAAAAGCTCGTCAGGCTGAAACGAGGCTTTAAAGCTGGACTTGTTCTCATTTTTATCGGCGGTTTAATGCTGACGGTTTTACTAGGGAACGCAATGAATCTGATCTGGCATGATCACGGGCTTTCTTGGAGCGAGCCAATTGCCTCAGGAATCGCGTTTCTGCTTGGCGGCATCGGGGAGACGGGTGCTGCGGTGATTTTCTATATCGCATGGTGGGTGCACCTCCTGTTTTTACTGAGCTTTTTAGTGTATGTGCCGCAGTCAAAGCACGCTCATTTAATTGCCGGTCCTGCCAACGTCTTTTTCAGCAGACTTGAAGCGTCCGGAAAGCTCGAAAAAATTGATTTCACTGACGAAACAAAAGAAAGCTACGGAGCAGGAAAAATTGAGGATTTCAGGCAGTCCCAGCTGATTGATCTGTATGCGTGTGTCGAGTGCGGCCGATGTACCAATATGTGCCCTGCGACAGGCACCGGAAAAATGCTGTCGCCGATGGATTTAATTTTACGCCTCAGGGACCACCTCGCAGAAAAAGGTGCTGCCGTCACTTCGCGCTCGCCATGGGTGCCGGCTGCAGCATTCAGCCATACGAGAGGGAACCAGCTGGCAGCGGCAGCCTCAGGGAGCGGATCGCGGGAAGCCGCCGCCGCGCTTGATTACAATCCGAGCTTAATCGGTGACGTCATTACCGAAGAAGAAATTTGGGCCTGCACCACTTGCCGAAACTGTGAGGATCAGTGCCCCGTCATGAACGAGCATGTTGATAAAATTATTGATCTCCGCCGCTATCTCGTGCTGACTGAAGGAAAAATGGACAGTGACGCACAGCGGGCAATGACGAGTATTGAGCGACAGGGCAATCCGTGGGGCCTCAACCGCAAGGAACGTGAAAATTGGCGCGACGCAGCTCCAGATGCCGAGATTCCGACAGTAAAAGAAGTAAAAAAAGAGGAAAAAGAATTCGAATACCTTTTCTGGGTCGGTTCCATGGGTTCGTACGACAACAGAAGCCAAAAGATCGCCATCTCCTTTGCTAGACTGCTGAACCAAGCAGGTGTGACCTTTGCGATCCTCGGCAACAAAGAAAAAAATTCAGGGGACACCCCGCGCCGCCTCGGAAATGAATTTTTATTTCAGGAACTGGCTGAAAAGAATATCTCGGAATTTGAAAAAAATAATGTGAAAAAAATCGTTACGATTGACCCGCACGCATACAATTTATTTAAAAACGAATATCCAGATTTCGGCTTTGAAGGCGAAGTATATCATCATACGGAAGTGCTGGCCGATCTGGTAAAGAGAGGGAAATTAAAACCGCAGCACCCAGTTCATGAAACGATCACCTTCCACGACTCGTGCTATTTGGGACGGTATAACGAAGTCTATGATCCGCCGAGAGAGATTCTAAAAGCCATTCCGGGCGTGCAGCTTATTGAAATGGAGAGAAACCGGGAAACTGGCATGTGCTGCGGAGCTGGCGGTGGCTTAATGTGGATGGAGGAAGAGTCAGGAAACAGGATTAATGTCGCCAGAACAGAGCAAGCCTTGGCAGTCAATCCGTCAGTAATCAGCTCCGGCTGTCCGTACTGCCTCACGATGCTTGGGGACGGCACAAAGGCAAAAGAAGCGGAAGATCGTGTCAAAACGTATGATGTCGCGGAGCTTCTGGCTCAATCTGTCTTGGGCGCTGATATGACAATGGGGGAAAAGCGATGAATTTTTCATTAACAGAAGAACACGAAATGATTCGGAAATTGGTTCGTGATTTTGCGAAGCATGAGGTTGCACCGACAGCGGCAGAACGTGACGAACAAGAACGCTTCGATCGTGACCTGTTTCGGGAAATGGCGGATTTAGGATTAACAGGGATTCCGTGGCCTGAAGCTTACGGCGGAATCGGAAGTGACTACCTGGCTTATGTCATAGCGGTGGAGGAACTGTCAAAAGTCTGCGCCTCCACCGGCGTGACGCTTTCCGCCCATATATCGCTTTGCGGCTGGCCGCTGTTTGCATTTGGCACAGAAGAACAAAAGTCAGAATACTTAACACAGCTGGCGCTTGGGCAGAAAATCGGGGCTTTCGCTTTGACTGAAGCAGGCTCCGGTTCAGACGCCGGCGGGATGAAAACAACCGCTGAGCGAATCGGTGATGACTATGTATTAAACGGATCAAAAGTGTTTATCACAAACGGCGGGGCCGCTGATATTTACATTGTATTTGCAGTCACTGACGCTGAAAAAAAGAAAAAAGGCATTTCTGCTTTTATTGTTGAAAAGGATTTTGAAGGATTTTTGACAGGCAAGAAAGAAAAGAAACTAGGCATCCGTTCTTCTCCGACAACAGAAATCATCTTCGAAGACTGTATCGTTCCCGCAGAAAATCTTCTCGGTGAAGAAGGAGAAGGATTCAAAATCGCGATGAAGACGCTGGACGGAGGAAGAAACGGCATCGCGGCACAGGCTGTTGGCATCGCCCAGGGAGCGCTTGATGCGGCGCTTCAATACGCAAAAGAAAGAAAACAGTTCGGCAAATCGATCGCCGAGCAGCAGGGCATAGCTTTTAAACTTGCAGATATGGCGACAATGATAGAAGCTTCAAGGCTATTGACCTACCAAGCGGCATGGCTGGAATCGTCAGGCCTTCCGTATGGAAAAGCCTCCGCCATGTCCAAACTGCTGGCAGGGGATACGGCGATGAAAGTCACGACCGAAGCTGTACAGATTTTCGGTGGCTATGGCTATACGAAGGATTATCCGGTAGAACGCTATATGCGCGACGCGAAGATTACGCAAATCTACGAAGGCACCCAAGAAATTCAAAGGCTGGTTATCTCCAGAATGCTCGCAGAATAAGGCAAAATATCTATCAGTCGGATCACTCTTGTAAATTTATTTAAATTAACGCTGTTAAGGGTAGCATATTCTGTTTTATTTTGTTTATAATGAGAGGTATGGTTTGTATAAGAACGATACAATATCGCTTTCATTATTGATAAAACAGATACATATAAGTAATAGAAAGGGAGTGTCCGACCTTGGGTATCAAACAATATTCACAGGAACAGCTAAAGGAAATGGCTTTAGTTGAAATCGCTCACGAATTATTTGAAGATCATAAAAAACCAGTTCCTTTTCAGGAGCTTTTAAATGAAATTGCATCATTGCTCGGCGTGAAAAAAGAAGAGTTAGGAGACCGCGTCGCACAATTTTATACAGATTTAAACATTGACGGCCGTTTCTTGGCGCTCTCTGACCAGAATTGGGGTCTTCGCAGCTGGTATCCGTACGATCAGCTAGATGAAGAAACACAGCCGACAGTTAAGGCTAAAAAGAAAAAAGCCAAAAAAGCCGTCGAAGAAGATCTTGATCTTGATGAATTTGAAGTGGTTGACGAAGACGACCTCGATTTAGCTGAGGTTGAGGAAGAACTTGATCTCGATGCTGATGAGTTTGACGATATCGATGAAGACGACGATGACGAGCTCGAAATTGACGAGGATCTCATTGATGACGATGAAGAAGAAGATGATGATGATGACTATGATGAAGGCGATGAGGATAAAAAATCGTAAAAGAATTTCATCCCCAAATCGATCTTGACTTTCATAGTCGAACTAGGTAGTATGTATTTTGGGCTCTTCAAAAACGAAGAGAGAACATAGAACGTTATGCTCCCTTTCAAGAAATTGAAAGGGAGCTTTCTTATTTTCACCCCTCATTTTTCTTATAAATCATTTAAAAGGCTAAATGATTTCTTATAAAACGGTACATTTTAAGAAATGTAGCTTAGAGCGAAGAGAGGAGCAAACGAAATGACGAAATATATTTTTGTAACTGGGGGAGTCGTATCCTCACTTGGAAAGGGTATTGTAGCAGCTTCATTAGGGCGTTTGCTGAAAAACCGCGGACTGAACGTCACAATTCAAAAATTCGACCCATACATCAACGTTGATCCGGGAACGATGAGCCCGTACCAGCACGGTGAAGTATTCGTAACAGATGACGGCGCTGAAACAGACTTAGACCTGGGGCACTATGAGCGTTTTATCGACATCAACCTGAATAAATTCAGCAACGTAACAACAGGGAAAATCTATTCAACAGTTCTTAAAAAAGAACGTCGCGGAGATTACCTCGGCGGAACAGTGCAGGTTATTCCGCACATCACAAACGAACTGAAAGACCGCGTATACCGTGCGGGTAAAGAAACAAACGCGGATGTCGTGATTACAGAAATCGGCGGTACTGTAGGAGACATCGAATCCCTGCCATTCCTTGAAGCCATCCGCCAAATGAAAAGTGACATCGGCCGTGAAAACGTGATGTACATCCACTGTACACTTGTTCCTTACATTAAAGCTGCCGGCGAACTGAAAACGAAACCGACACAGCACAGCGTAAAAGAATTAAGAAGCCTGGGCATTCAGCCAAACATTATCGTTGTTCGTACAGAAATGCCGATTTCTCAAGATATGAAGGACAAAATTGCTTTATTCTGCGACATCGATACAAAAGCGGTTATTGAATGTGAAGATGCGGACAACCTCTATGCCATTCCGCTTGAGCTTCAAAAACAAGGACTTGATAAGCTTGTTTGCGAGCACATGCAATTGGCATGCAAAGAGGCGGAAATGTCCGAGTGGAAAGAGCTTGTGAACAAGGTCAGCAACCTGTCTCAAACAATCACAATCGGACTTGTCGGAAAATATGTTGAGCTTCCCGACGCTTATATCTCTGTTGTTGAATCACTTCGTCACGCGGGCTACGCGTTTGACACAGATGTAAAAGTGAAATGGATTAACGCTGAGGAAGTAACAGAAAGCAACATCGGAGAGCTTACTAGCGGCACAGACGGTATTATCGTACCGGGCGGCTTCGGAGACCGCGGTGTTGAAGGTAAAATCATTGCGACACAATATGCGCGCGAAAACAACATTCCGTTCCTGGGCATTTGCTTAGGTATGCAGGTTGCATCTATTGAGTATGCCCGAAATGTATTAGGCTTAAAAGGCGCTCACTCTGCTGAGATTGATCCGTCAACTCAATACCCGATTATCGACCTTCTTCCTGAACAGAAGGATGTTGAAGATCTTGGAGGAACACTTCGCCTCGGCCTTTACCCTTGTAAGCTTGAAGAGGGCACGAAAGCATTTGAAGTGTATCAGGATGAAGTGGTGTACGAGCGTCACCGCCACCGTTATGAATTCAACAACGAATTCAGACAGCAAATGGAAGACCAAGGCTTTGTATTCTCAGGCACCAGCCCGGACGGACGCCTTGTTGAAATTATCGAGCTGAAAGACCATCCTTGGTTCGTGGCTTCTCAGTTCCACCCAGAGTTCAAGTCTAGACCGACAAGACCTCAGCCATTATTCAAAGGCTTTATCGGAGCGTCTGTTGAAGCTGCAAATCAGAAATAATAAAAAAAGACTTGCCGTTTGTCAAAAGCGGACAAGTCTTTTTTATTTGTTTCCGGCAAGAAACAGCATGTACAATAAGTGATTATGCATACTCTTGCAGAATTTCTTTTAATGTAAATGATAGAGCATGGTAGACATACAATGCTGTCATTAATGAAGGGAAGCCATAGCGGGTGCCGTCTTCATCGGGAACAAGCGGCATTTTTAGCTTTGAATCAATATGCACATCGCAATATTGTTCGATTCCGGCGCTGTCTTTGGCTGCCGGTGATATGCAGACGACCCCCGCGCCTTTTTCATAAAGCTCTTTCGCGAGCGCCTGTTCTTCATCTGTACCTGTCCCTGAGCAAAACATCAGCACCCTGTCGCTTTCTGTCACATCATCAGCGTTAGCGGGAAACGCTTTGACGGAAGGAAGCGGTTCTTTGCTTTCGGTTGCCTCATGTAAGATGCCCTGAAGCTCATTAGCCCCGTATATATAGATGGAATGCCCGCTGATCACCGCTTGAGCGAGCAATCGCGCCCCATCTTCAATCGCGTCAGATTCCTTATCCTGAATGCGGGAAAAAATACCTGTTAACTGTGTTGTAAATATTTTCAACATAAGTGAATCCTCCTTTATAACGTACAATAACAGTATACAACAAAAGAGAAAATGCTCAGAAAATGTCGTAAAGTAGACTATTATAATTAAAGGAAATAGGAAAATCAAACAGAATACATAAACTACTGCTTACTTTTGACGAAAATCATAATATTGGGGTGTAAAATGATGAATGAAAAAATTTTAATCGTTGATGATCAATACGGAATACGTATTTTGCTTAACGAAGTGTTCAATAAAGAGGGCTATCAGACATTTCAGGCTGCGAACGGCCTTCAAGCGCTTGATATCGTGACAAAAGAACGCCCGGACCTTGTCCTTCTGGATATGAAAATTCCGGGTATGGACGGAATCGAAATCTTAAAACGGATGAAGGTCATTGATGAAAACATCCGCGTGATTATCATGACGGCTTACGGAGAACTCGATATGATCCAAGAATCAAAGGAACTGGGCGCATTGACGCACTTTGCGAAGCCGTTTGACATCGACGAAATCAGAGACGCCGTCAAAAAATATCTGCCCCTGAAGTCTAACTGACAAAAAGAAGAAACAATTGAATGAGGTCATTGTGTTGCCGATTTGTCGAAAAGTTGGTATTCTAGTTATGGAGAAAAAGCGATCTGTGTATTTACATATGACAGCAAATTATGGGTCATGCTAGGGTGGAAAGCTTTTTTCGCTAGAAGACAATCAGGCTACATAAGGAGGACATTCGACATGCCTTTAGTTTCAATGACGGAAATGTTGAATACAGCTAAAGAAAAAGGTTATGCTGTAGGACAATTTAACTTAAACAACCTTGAGTTTACTCAAGCGATTTTACAAGCAGCTGAAGAAGAAAAATCTCCAGTGATCCTTGGTGTTTCCGAAGGTGCGGGACGCTACATGGGCGGCTTCAAAACAGTCGTAGCTATGGTAAAAGCACTAATGGAAGAGTACAAAGTGACAGTTCCTGTTGCGATCCACTTAGACCACGGTTCAAGCTTTGAATCTTGTGCGAAAGCGATTCATGCAGGTTTCACATCTGTAATGATCGACGCTTCTCACCATCCATTTGAAGAAAACGTAGCAACAACTTCTAAAGTTGTTGAGCTTGCTCATTTCCACGGAGTATCTGTAGAAGCTGAGCTTGGAACAGTCGGCGGACAAGAAGACGACGTTATCGCTGAAGGCGTAATCTACGCTGATCCTAAAGAGTGCCAAGAGCTTGTTGAGCGCACTGGCATCGACTGCCTTGCACCTGCATTAGGTTCTGTTCACGGCCCTTACAAAGGTGAGCCAAACCTTGGTTTCAAAGAAATGGAAGAGATCGGAAAGTCTACTGGTCTTCCGCTCGTTCTTCACGGCGGTACTGGAATTCCGACTGCTGACATCAAAAAATCAATCTCACTTGGTACAGCTAAAATCAACGTAAATACTGAAAACCAAATTTCTTCTGCAAAAGCTGTTCGCGAAACATTAGCAGCTAAGCCTGACGAGTACGATCCACGTAAATACCTTGGACCTGCTCGCGAAGCGATTAAAGAAACTGTTATCGGTAAAATGCGTGAATTTGGTTCTTCAAACCAAGCTTAATTCAATTGGAACTTTTTATAGCCGCCTGACAGCTTGACAGGCGGTTTTCCGTCTATCTTTAGAAAGCGCAATCATATTCACAGTTCTGAAAATTCTTACTCTGGGAGGCTTTTGTAAATGTTATTTTTTATTGATACAGCCAATATCGATGAGATTAAAGAAGCGTATGAATTAGGAATCCTTGCCGGTGTAACAACGAATCCTAGTTTAGTAGCAAAAGAAGCTAACGTATCGTTCCATGACCGTCTTCGTGAAATCACAGAAGTTGTTCCGGGCTCTGTAAGTGCCGAGGTTATTTCTCTGAAAGCTGAGGAAATGATCGAGGAAGGAAAAGAACTGGCGAAAATCGCTCCGAACATCACGGTGAAAATCCCGATGACGGCTGACGGTTTAAAAGCCGTAAAAGCACTTACTGACTTAAACATTAAAACAAATGTTACATTGATCTTCAATGCAAACCAAGCGCTTCTCGCTGCAAGAGCGGGCGCTACCTATGTATCTCCATTCTTGGGCCGCTTAGATGACATCGGCCATAACGGGCTTGACCTGATTTCAGAAGTTAAGCAGATTTTTGATATCCACGGGCTTGATACGCAAATCATTGCGGCGTCAATACGCCATCCTCAGCATGTAACTGAAGCTGCATTAAGAGGGGCTCATATCGGCACAATGCCGCTTAAAGTCATTTATCAGCTGACAAAGCACCCGTTAACAGACAAAGGAATCGAACAGTTTTTGGCAGACTGGAACAAGTAATTTAAGCGGTGGCAAACAGAGTGTATGCCTGTTTGCCGCGGCCTTTGTTTTTCACCATCCTGATACAGCGGACCTTCAGATGCATGCCGCTTACAGAGAAGGAATTATTGGGCTGCAGGTGCTGATATCGGAATGAGGGTTGCGTGCTGCTTTTGCCGGATGACGAAGATGTCTCTATAGCCGGCGGGTCTCTGTCGATTTTTTGAAACCTATGCCCCCCGCAAAGCTTCGCTATTTTCTTCCTGATATTTTACAATGTGTTGTATTCTTTCTCTTCGAATTGGCTAGATTTTGGACATGAGCTTTATTTGCAGAGACAGAATAAAATGCCATTTTATTTAGCTCCGCAGCTATCTTCTTATGGAAGGAGACTATCATGGAAAAGTTGAATATTGCCGGCGGTGACTCGTTAAACGGTACAGTACACATCAGCGGCGCTAAAAACAGTGCTGTTGCATTAATACCAGCAACCATTTTGGCAAATTCCGAGGTGACAATAGAAGGGCTTCCTGAGATTTCAGATATTGAAACGCTGCGTGACCTGTTACAGGAAATCGGCGGCAATGTGCATTTTGAGAATGGGGAAATGATTGTCGACCCCACATCAATGATCAGCATGCCGCTTCCTAACGGAAAAGTGAAAAAACTGCGCGCGTCTTATTATTTAATGGGGGCGATGCTCGGCCGCTTTAAACAGGCCGTCATCGGATTGCCTGGCGGCTGCCACCTGGGCCCCCGTCCGATTGACCAGCACATCAAGGGTTTCGAAGCGCTCGGAGCTGAAGTGACCAATGAACAGGGCGCGATTTATTTGCGCGCTGAAAGGCTGAGAGGCGCACGTATTTATTTAGATGTCGTAAGCGTCGGGGCAACGATTAACATTATGCTTGCGGCTGTTTTGGCAGAAGGAAAAACCATCATCGAAAACGCTGCGAAAGAGCCGGAGATTATTGATGTCGCGACATTGCTCACCAGCATGGGCGCAAAAATCAAAGGTGCTGGAACCAATGTCATCCGAATCGATGGCGTAAAGGAACTGCACGGCTGCAAACATACGATCATTCCGGACAGAATTGAAGCCGGAACATTTATGATTGCAGGAGCTGCGATGGGCAAAGAGGTCATCATTGATAATGTCATCCCGACTCACCTTGAGTCCTTAACAGCAAAGCTGAGAGAAATGGGCTTTCACATTGAGACAAGCGACGACCAGCTGCTCATTGTCGGAGGGCAGAAAAATCTTAAGCCGGTTGATGTAAAAACCCTAGTATACCCGGGATTTCCGACTGATTTGCAGCAGCCGATGACGGCGCTTTTGACGAGAGCAAAAGGGACAAGCGTCGTGACTGACACCATCTATTCGGCGAGATTCAAACATATTGATGAGCTGAGACGAATGGGCGCTAATATGAAAGTAGAGGGCAGATCTGCAATCATCACGGGTCCTGTCGAGCTTCAAGGCGCTAAGGTGAAGGCGAGCGATCTGCGGGCCGGAGCCTGTTTAGTGGTTGCCGGGCTGATGGCTGACGGTGTCACAGAAATTACAGGTCTGGAGCATATTGATCGCGGATACAGCAGCCTAGAGAAGAAACTAGAGGGTTTGGGAGCCACAATCTGGCGCGAGAGAATGACTGATGAAGAGATAGAACAGATGCAAAATTCTTAATTGGTTATTTGCGAGAGGAGATCGTGTTGAGATGGAAAGAAGTTTATCAATGGAATTGGTCCGTGTGACTGAAGCTGCGGCATTAGCATCAGCAAGATGGATGGGCAGGGGAAAGAAAGACGAGGCTGATGAAGCAGCAACAAGCGCAATGAGAGACGTTTTTGATACAGTCCCGATGAAAGGAACTGTTGTGATCGGAGAAGGAGAAATGGACGAAGCGCCGATGCTTTATATCGGGGAAAAACTCGGAAACGGGTACGGTCCGCGCGTCGATGTCGCTGTTGATCCTCTCGAAGGCACAAACATCTTAGCAAGCGGCGGCTGGAACGCGCTGACTGTTATTGCAGTTGCTGACCACGGCACGCTTTTAAATGCTCCAGATATGTATATGCAGAAAATCGCAGTCGGTCCGGAAGCGGTGGGCTGCATTGATATTGAAGCTCCAGTCATTGATAACCTTAGAGCGGTAGCAAAAGCGAAAAACAAAGACGTCGAGGACGTCGTTGCTACCATTTTAAACCGCGATCGACACGAAAAAATCATTTCTGAGCTTCGTGAGGCCGGCGCCAGAATCAAACTGATCAATGATGGGGATGTCGCAGGCGCCATCAATACGGCTTTCGACCACACAGGCGTAGACATCCTGTTCGGATCAGGAGGAGCTCCTGAAGGCGTCCTATCTGCTGTCGCGTTAAAAGCGCTAGGCGGAGAAATTATCGGTAAACTTCTTCCGCAAAGCGAGGAAGAAATCATACGCTGCAACAAAATGGGACTTGATTTAAGCAAAGTGCTGCGTATGGAAGACCTTGTGAGAGGCGATGACGCTATTTTTGCGGCTACCGGCGTAACTGACGGGGAGCTGTTAAAAGGCGTTCAATTCAAAGGATCTGTCGGCACGACTGAAAGCTTGGTCATCCGTGCGAAATCAGGCACTGTCCGTTTTGTTGACGGCAGACACAGCCTGAAGAAAAAACCAAATCTCGTAATCCGTCCATAACAAAGAGAAAAAGCGGGTGTTGACCCGCTTTTCTTTTGCAAATAAGAGACAACCCTATCAATTGCGTGTCAAAACCTTATTTCAGTTGAATAATTTTTTGAAATAAGGTAAAAATAAAGAGTGCTGCGATTTTTAACTGCGTAATTCCTTCTTTTAAGCACTAGGAAAGTTTCAATTTCTACCGCATCAGACGATATAAGTATTGATCTTCTCATGTTTTTGTCCTCGCTTCCTTCAAAACTCATTAAGACAATCCTTTTAACAAAAGCGCCGATCATGGGTGGAAGTGTTACCGATAGAAGTTCCTTTATGTTAAAAAAAGAATGTGCTTTGGCGGATGTTGTGCAAAAGCAGCAGATTACATGTGTAAAGTAAGATATTGACTATGAAAAGCGTGGTGTTTTTATGAAAGACGTATCTATTTCCTCTTTGGAAAATATGAAATTAAAAGAGCTATATGAACTTGCAAGACATTATAAAATCTCCTACTACAGTAAACTGACAAAAAAAGAACTGATTTTCGCTATTCTGAAAGCGAATGCAGAACAGGAAGATCTTTTGTTTATGGAAGGTGTTCTTGAGATCATCCAATCAGAGGGATTTGGCTTCCTGAGACCGATCAACTATTCTCCAAGCTCTGAAGACATTTACATCTCAGCTTCACAAATCCGCCGCTTCGATTTGCGGAATGGAGACAAAGTATCCGGCAAGGTTCGCCCGCCAAAAGAAAATGAGCGTTATTATGGACTTTTGCACGTTGAAGCAGTAAATGGAGATGATCCGGAATCCGCAAAAGAGCGTGTTCACTTCCCAGCCCTTACTCCACTTTATCCAGACCGCCATATGGTGCTCGAAACAAAACCGAATTTCTTGTCTACAAGAATTATGGACATGATGGCGCCGGTAGGCTTTGGCCAGCGCGGTTTGATTGTAGCGCCGCCGAAAGCCGGGAAAACGATGCTGCTGAAGGAAATCGCCAACAGTATTACAGCGAACCAGCCTGAAGCAGAGCTGATTGTCCTATTGATCGACGAAAGACCGGAAGAGGTTACGGACATTGAGCGTTCTGTTGCTGGGGATGTCGTCAGCTCAACGTTTGATGAAGTGCCGGAAAACCATATCAAAGTAGCCGAGCTTGTGCTTGAACGCGCTATGCGCCTCGTTGAGCACAAGAAAGACGTTATTATCCTGATGGACAGTATCACACGCCTTGCCCGTGCCTACAACCTAGTGATTCCGCCGAGCGGAAGAACACTGTCCGGAGGGATTGACCCGGCAGCGTTCCACCGTCCGAAGCGTTTCTTCGGGGCAGCGAGAAATATCGAAGAAGGCGGAAGCTTAACGATCCTGGCCACTGCTCTTGTTGATACAGGATCTCGTATGGATGATGTAATCTATGAAGAATTCAAGGGAACGGGCAACATGGAGCTTCATCTTGACCGCTCTCTGGCAGAACGCCGCATCTTCCCTGCAATCGATATTCGCCGTTCTGGAACGCGTAAGGAAGAGCTGCTTGTGCCGAAAGAGCATCTTGACCGTTTATGGTCTATCCGCAAAACGATGTCAGATTCGCCTGATTTCGCGGAAAAATTCATGAGAAAAATGAAAAAAACCAAAACAAACCAGGAATTTTTCGATATTCTCAATCAAGAATGGAAGCAGGCAAATCTATCATCAGCCAGACGATAAAATCTATTTGCAAAAGAAGTAAATCACTGATATAATTTTCTCATATGCGTTTCGGACATTGCTCCGAAATAATAACTCTGTTTCCACACGGGATTCAGGGCGGAAGGAGATGGATACAATGAAAGCAGGAATTCATCCTAATTTCAAAAAAGCAACAGTTAAATGCGCTTGCGGAAATGAATTTGAAACAGGCTCAGTAAAAGAAGAGGTACGCGTCGAGATTTGCTCTGAATGCCACCCATTCTACACTGGCCGTCAAAAATTCGCTTCTGCTGATGGTCGTGTTGATCGCTTTAATAAAAAATACGGTCTTAAGTAATAATAGATTTTTCAACAGGCAAGAAGCAGTTCTTGCCTGTTTTTTGTATGTCAAAAACACAGCTGGCAGAGAGAGGGGAGCAGAGCCAATGTACATAATGAAGCAAAGCGGGTGGCTTGAGCTGATTTGCGGCAGTATGTTCTCGGGGAAATCTGAAGAGCTGATCAGAAGAGTGAAGAGAGCAACTTACGCCAAGCAGGAGGTCAGGGTCTTTAAACCTGTGATTGATAATCGATACAGCGAAGATGCTGTTGTCTCCCATAATGGAACATCTATGACGAGCTATGCCATTACTTCGGCTGCGGACATTTGGGATCATATCAGTGAGAGCACGGATGTGATCGCAGTTGACGAGGTTCAATTCTTCGATCGGGCGATCATTGATGTTTTATCAGCACTTGCCGATAAAGGATATCGTGTGATCGCAGCAGGTCTTGATATGGATTTCAGAGGAGAGCCGTTCGGCGTTGTGCCGGATATTATGGCCATCGCTGAAAGTGTGACGAAGCTGCAGGCCGTCTGTTCCGTCTGCGGATCACCGGCAAGCAGAACACAGCGGCTCATTGACGGAAAGCCGGCTTCTTATGATGATCCGGTCATTCTGGTGGGTGCGTCTGAATCCTATGAAGCAAGATGCAGACACCACCACGAAGTTCCGGGAAAATCTAAAAACTAATGCAAAACATGGGTAAAAAGATAGAAAGCACCGGCCGAAAAGCTGGTGTTTTTTTATATATTCTGACAACAATCAATTAAAAAATTTAAATAAGTGTATTAAAAAATTAAGTAATTTTCTTCCCTTGAATTTTGATTTTGACAGGCATAAAATAACTAACGTAATGTAAATAGTTTTGAGACATTGTTCGAATAATTGTCACAAAGTCGCATAAAGATCATGATCGGTTATTTTTAGATGAGTTATTACTTAACCTGGTTAACTATTTCAAGAAAGAAGGAGATTTGCTTGAATAACATAAAAAAAACTAAGGAAGGCCATTTAGAAACAACATTAAGAGGAAAAGAAGTTTTGTCTATTCCTACTTTAAACAAAGGTGTTGCTTTTACGTTAGAAGAAAGACAAGAACTTGGCTTAGAAGGACTTCTTCCGCCAACTGTACTTTCTCTTGATCAACAAGCAAAACGCGCATACGAGCAATTTAAAGCTCAGCCAGACCGCCTTCGTCAAAATGTTTACTTAAATGATCTTGCTAACCGCAATGAAGTTCTTTTCTATAAATTGCTGCAAAATCACCTGCGTGAAATGCTTCCTGTTGTATACACACCAACAGTTGGTGAAGCCATTCAAGAATACAGCCATGAATACAGAAGACCTCAAGGTATCTACTTGTCAATCGACAACATTGACGGTATTGAAAAGGCTTTTGAAAACCTTCATGCGACAGCAGGCGATATTGATCTTATCGTTGCAACTGACTCTGAAAGTATCCTTGGTATCGGTGACTGGGGAGTAGGCGGTATTAACATCGCTATCGGTAAATTGGCTGTTTACACTGCTGCAGCTGGTATTGACCCTAGCCGTGTTATTCCTGTAGTGCTTGATGTCGGTACAAACAACGAAAAACTTTTAAATGATCCTTTATACATTGGTAACCATCATGAACGTATCTCTGATGAACGTTACGAAGAATTCGTTGATGCGTATGTAAAAGCTGCGCTTAAATTCTTCCCTAAAGCGCTTCTTCACTGGGAAGACTTTGGTAACAAAAACGCGCGCAATATCATGAAAAAATACAACAACGAAATCCTGACATTCAACGATGATATTCAAGGTACAGGCGCAATTACACTAGCTGGTGTGCTTGCTGCTATGAAGAAAACAGGCGCTTCTATTAAAGATCAGCGTGTAGTTGTCTTCGGTGCAGGTTCAGCTGGTATCGGTATTGCTGACCAGATCCGTGACACAATGGTGCTTGCTGGATTATCTGAAGAAGAAGCAAACAAAGCGTTCTTCACACTTGATTACAGAGGCCTGTTAACAGACGATATGGAAGGCATCCTTGATTTCCAAAAACCTTACCTTCGCAGTGCAGCAGAAGTGAAAGACTGGAAACGCGATGAAAAAGGCCAAATTCCATTCGATGAAGTGGTTCGCCAAGCGAAACCAACGATCTTAATCGGAACTTCAGGGGTTTCAGGAGCGTTCACAGAGGAAATTGTGAAAGAGATGGCATCTCACGTAGACCGTCCGGTGATCATGCCGATGTCTAACCCGACTCACCTTGCAGAAGCTGTTCCTGAAGATCTGTTCAAATGGACTGACGGAAAAGTGCTCGTAGCAACAGGAAGCCCATTTGACAATGTAGAGTACAATGGCGTTTCTTATGAAATCGGACAATCTAACAACGCATTCGCATTCCCTGGTCTTGGCCTTGGTTCAATCGTAGCTGAAGCGCGTGTTATTACACCTGCTATGTTTGCTGCAACAGCTGATGCGATTGCTGAAATGGTTGATTTTGAAACACCTGGAGCTGGATTGCTTCCAAGCATCGACAAGCTTCAAGAAGTATCTATTCAAGTTGCCATTGCTGTAGCTGAAGCAGCGATTAAAGACGGCGTAGCAAATCGTCAGCCTGAAGATGTAAACAAGCTGTTCTTGATGCAATGTGGACACCTGAATACAAAAAAGTCATCGCAAAATAATAAGCGTGTAATTTTTCTGTCCGAGGGAAAGCTTTGTATAAAGCTAAAGTATACGGACATAGGATTTGGAGGAGAATATTTTGAGCATCTTAGATATCTTAATCCTCCTGGCACCGATCTTCTTTGTTATCGTGCTGGGTTGGTTTGCAGGACATTTCGGAAGTTATGATGCCAAGTCAGCAAAAGGGGTAAGTACGTTAGTAACGAAATACGCACTTCCAGCTCACTTTATCGCTGGTATTTTGACAACTTCCAGAAGTGAATTTTTATCACAAGTTCCATTAATGGTTTCTTTACTTATCGGGATTGTTGGTTTCTATATCATCATTTTATTGGTTTGCAGATTTGTCTTTAAGTATGATTTAACGAACTCATCCGTGTTTTCTTTGAACTCTGCACAGCCGACATTCGCATTTATGGGTATTCCTGTATTGGGAAGCTTGTTCGGTGCGCAAGAGGTTGCGATTCCGATCGCTGTAACAGGTATCGTTGTTAACGCGATTCTTGATCCGCTTGCGATTATTATAGCTACAGTGGGCGAGTCTTCTAAGAAAAACGGAGAGAGCGGCGACAGTTTTTGGAAGATGACAGGAAAATCCATTCTGCATGGTCTTTCCGAGCCACTTGCTGCAGCTCCTTTAATCAGTATGATTCTAGTGCTTTGCGGTGTCACTCTTCCTGAGTTGGGTGTTAAAATGCTTGATCAGCTTGGTAGTACAACATCTGGTGTTGCTCTCTTTGCTGTCGGTGTTACCGTTGGTATTCGTAAGATTAAACTCAGTCTGCCGGCTATCGGTATTGCGTTACTAAAAGTTGCGGTTCAGCCTGCGTTAATGTTCCTGATTGCTCTTGCAGTCGGACTTCCAGCTGACCAAACAACAAAAGCAATCCTTCTTGTTGCATTCCCTGGTTCTGCCGTTGCAGCCATGATTGCGACTCGTTTCGAGAAACAAGAGGAAGAAACTGCGACTGCGTTTGTGATCAGTGCAATTCTGTCATTGATTTCACTTCCAATTATTATTGCGCTTACTGCGTAATTAAAAAAGCTCCCTTTACGGGGAGCTTTTTTACTTTACGTTTGGAATTTAAACAGTGACAGCAGCGGTTTTTTTCTTGTTTTTATTTTTTCGGATGAAGCAGCAGTCTCAGGGGTCGGCTGAGCGGTGAATTCTTTCATTTGTGAGGTCATTGATTGCAGGTCGGCAAGAATGTCATCGATTTCTCTTCTGTGCTGCAGAAGCTGATAGGATACGCCTTCATCGGCTTTTTGTTTAAGCTGGCGTTCCAATTCCTCAATTCTTGCCAGCAGCTCGTTTTCTTCCTGTTTTTGCTGTAATAAGGTGTCCAGCTTTTGTTCGAGCTGTTCGAGTCTTTTCTCTGTATCACTGTTTGTTTTTTGGACAAGGAAGCCTGTGCGCTTTTTATTGCTCCGCGGCACATTAATATCCTGAAGCGCCGTGCCTTCAGAAATTTGTTTTTGAACAGATTTCAGGATTTGCACATCTTCAGCCGTAAACGAATAGTGTCCGAGCTCGTTCCGTTCAGCCGGAAGGTTCAGCTGCTTCACCCACCGCTGCACTGTTTTTGCGGAGACGCCGAGTTCACTTGCTACCATATTTGTATTCATGATCCCATACCTCCTTTTTAGCTAGGTATTCGACCATGGGGAGCGGTTCCCTTCCCATTAGACAAAACAAGAAAAGATTCGGCAAAGAAAGTGGGCATCCCCCTTTTTTCCTCAAAAACCATTATTGCTCATACAGCTCTAACGGAAGCTGATCGGGATCAAAAAAGAAGGTGAACCGCTTGCCTGTCAGCGGGTCTGTCCTGATCGGCTCTGTCTCGATTCCTTTTTCGTGAAGCTCCTGAACAGCCTGATCTAAGCTGCTGACCGTAAAGGCAAGATGTCGGAGCCCTGCACCTTCAGGCCGGGTTTGACGTGCGGGCGGATCAGGGAACGAAAACAGCTCAATGACGTACGAGCCGTTAAGCGACAAATCAAGCTTATAGGAGTCGCGCTCTTCTCGGTATGTTTCTTGTATCACCTGAAAACCGAGCTTATGTACGTAAAAAGCTTTCGACTTTTCATAATCCGAGCATATGATTGCAATATGATGTATAGATGTAAGCAATACGATCCCTCCTCTTTTTCAGTATAGCAGAGGAGGCTTTTTTAACTGGGATTGAAATGCTTTTGACTGGCGATAGTCCCTATACTATAATGAGAATGTTACGCACAGGAAAACAGAGGTGAAGACCGTGTTAGACCGTTTAAAGTCAATCGAAGAACGATATGAAAAATTAAATGAGCTTTTAAGCGATCCAGAAGTTGTCAACGATCCCAAAAAGCTTAGAGAATATTCGAAAGAGCAATCTGATATACAAGAAACAGTTGACGTATATAGACAATACAGAGATGCGTCAGAACAGCTGGCTGATGCAAAAGCGATGCTTGAGGATAAGCTTGATGCTGAGATGCGCGACATGGTGAAGGAAGAGATTTCTGAACTTCAGAAAGAAACTGAAACACTGTCAGAACGTCTGAAAGTGCTCCTGATCCCGAAAGATCCTAATGATGATAAAAACGTTATCATGGAGATCCGCGGAGCGGCAGGCGGAGAGGAAGCCGCTTTATTTGCAGGCAACCTGTACAGAATGTATTCCCGCTATGCCGAGCTTCAAGGCTGGAAAACCGAGGTTATGGAAGCAAGTGTAACCGGAACGGGCGGCTACAAAGAGATCATCTTTATGATTACGGGCAGCGGCGCATATTCTAAGCTCAAGTATGAAAACGGCGCTCACCGCGTTCAGCGTGTTCCGGAAACAGAATCAGGCGGCCGTATCCATACATCTACTGCAACAGTAGCATGTCTTCCTGAGGCCGAAGAGGTAGAGGTTGACATTCATGAGAAGGATATCCGCGTTGATACGTTTGCTTCTAGCGGACCGGGCGGACAAAGCGTGAACACGACAATGTCTGCCGTTCGTCTGACGCATTTGCCGACAGGCGTTGTCGTATCATGTCAGGATGAAAAATCTCAAATCAAGAACAAAGAAAAAGCGATGAAGGTTCTCCGCGCCAGAATCTATGATAAATTTCAGCAGGAAGCTCAAGCTGAATATGATCAAACACGGAAATCGGCTGTCGGATCAGGTGACCGCTCTGAGCGTATCCGCACATACAACTTCCCGCAAAACCGTGTGACGGATCACAGAATCGGCCTGACCATTCAAAAGCTTGATCAGATTCTTGAAGGAAAACTGGACGAAGTGGTTGAAGCACTGATTGTAGAAGATCAGGCAAGCAAGCTTCAGCAGGCGGATAGTTAAGATGAAGACAATATTTGAAGCCCTGAAATGGGCTTCTTCTTATTTAACGGAAGCGGGAAGAGAAGAAAATGCAGCTGAGCTGCTTTTGCTTTATGATACCGGAATGGATAGAAGCAAGCTGCTCGCCAGCTTACAGGAACAGATTGGCGAAGATGAACTGTATCGCTTTGAACGCCATGTCGATATGCACAAAGAGGGCGTACCGGTTCAGTACATTATCGGAAGAGAGTTTTTTTACGGCCGTGAATTTATAGTAAATGATGACGTGCTGATCCCGCGTCCGGAAACGGAAGAGGTTGTCTACCATCTTCTTGAGAAATATAGAAGTGTCTTTTCTGAAGGAGAACAGCTCGATGTGGTAGATGTCGGCACAGGAAGCGGCGCAATAGCCGTCACGCTTGCACTGGAAATCAAAAACTTTTCTGTCTCAGCGATTGATATCTCCAAAGAAGCGCTGGACGTTGCTTCAGCCAACGCTGAAAAGCTCGGAGCGGAGGTGCATTTTCTTCAAGGCGACCTGCTTGAACCCTTTATTAAGGCAGGAAAAAAAGCGGATATTATTGTCTCAAACCCTCCGTATATTTCTGAAGAAGAAATGGCCGATTTATCTGAGATTGTCCGTTTCCATGAACCTTTGCATGCTCTCACTGACGGCGGAAACGGGCTGAAATTTTATAAGCGGTTTATGGAAGCCATTCCGCTGGTGATGAAGAATACCGCGCTTGTCGTCTTTGAAATCGGGTGGAAGCAGGGCGCAGCTGTAAAAGAGCTGATTCTGCATGCGTTTAAGGGTGCGGAAGTTGAAGTCCTGAAGGATATTAACGGAAAAGACAGAACCATATGCGCGGTAATTCATAAGAATAAATAAGCAGCTTGCTGGTGAGTTGAGATAAGAACGGGACCATCAAGCTGTTTTAACACCAGCAAAGGGGATGTAAAAGATGAAAAAGGCCCTGACAGCAGGAATTTTACTTATTGCCATTGAAAGTATGGTGGGTTCGATTTTTGCGCATGCGATTTCTTATGAATTCATTTTCGGCATTGCATCTCTTGTTTTGATCGGGCTTGCCATTGTGACATCGGGTTTGGCTGTAAGCGGAAGCGACCAGCGGGCAAATTATCATTCAGAAACCAAAGAAGGCCGGACAGCCCGTTTGAAAATATCAGCTGCTTTCTTTGTTGCTGCCATACCTTCTATTCTATGTTATCTATTGACCGTTTTGATCTAATGAAAAAGGAAGCCCTTAAGAGGCTTCCTTTTTTTGCAGCAAAACAGAATCCCATATCCAGTAGACGACAGCTGTTAATACAGCGAAGATGTAAAAAGCTGTATTTTGAAGCAGGGATTGCCCGGAAGGCTGCAGCACGCCAAAGATGATCGCGTTGGCGATAAACGCCGCGGCAAGATAATACAGCAAGTACAAAGGGCTGAACCGTTTCGGCTTTTTATTCATCATGATTTGAAGCGGCAGCGCGAATAGTAGGTAAGGAAATAAGAAATAAAAGGCCATCGTTACGAGAGCAGCTATAATAAAGGAATGAATGTAAATAATCGAATAAAGAACTGACATCGTGAACGCTGACAGCAGCACTGTGTAATGATATTTCATTTTAAACCTCCTAAAACACTATCGTACCATAAATTAGATTCAAAGCTTGCTAGATTTTTTTGCCGCTGCAGGTTTACTCCATACGTTCCTTGTCCATAATAGGGCTAGATACAAAGCACGGAGAGGAACGGTGGGGACCGATGAAAAAAACAGTTATCATTTGTATATATATGTTTCTTTTATTATCTGGGGCACTCGTAGGATTGGCGAAAGAAGAGACGGCACAGCAATCTGAAAATGAGCCGGTTGTCATTCCGGACGAGGCGATTCGCCTGAGAATATTGGCAAACAGCGATCGTGACGAGGACCAAGAATTAAAGCGTCGTATCAGAGACGCCGTCAATAAAGAAATCACAACATGGGTTAAGGATATTACTTCTATTGAAGAAGCGCGGCGTTTGATCCGCTCAAAGCTGCCTGAGATCAAGGAAATTGCAAAAGAAACCATGGAAAAAGAAGGCGCCAGCCAATCGATATCTGTTGATTTTGACAAAATCTCATTTCCGACAAAGCTTTACGGCAGCATGGTATATCCTGCTGGAGAATACGAAGCCATCCTGATCACGCTTGGTAACGGTGAAGGCGCGAATTGGTGGTGTGTATTATTCCCGCCGCTCTGCTTTCTTGATTTTTCAAACGGAGAAGCCGTAAAAGAACAAGAAGATAAAGAAGCCTCAAAAAAACAAACGGAAAAAGCTCTTGAGGACTTAACAGCCAAAGCGGAAAAAGCTGAAAAAGAAGATGAGAAAGAGAAAGAAGACGATACAGAAGTGAAATTCTTCGTTGTAGAATGGTTCTCCGATCTTTTTTCTTAATCACCAGGTCTAAAAATAGATTTGCCTCATAGATTGGAAGAAAGAACGCTGAAAACGGGGTGAACGAATGTTTTATCAACTGCGGGTGGCAAGGGAGAAGGACGGAGATATACTTGAGGAATTTTTAAAACAGGCCAAAACGAATCATGAGGGCGTAAGGGAAGGGTTCACGCAGTTTCTGATGCTGGAGGACAGCGAGAAGAACATAGCCGGCTGTCTAGGGATCGAAAAAATCAGCTGCGATCAAGCCCTGCTTCGCTCACTTGTGATATCGGACAAGCTTCACCAAGGTCATATTGTGTCGCTCTTTCAAAGCATGGAGGTGCTTTGTGAAAAGCATGAGATCAAAACGGTATATTTGGTAGCCAATCAGCATTCTTCGGCTGATTTCCTGGGGGCGATGGGATTTGAACGGGCGGAGAGTGTGCCGGAAGAGCTGTTTGCCTCGGATCATTTCTGTGAATCAAGGCAAGCGGAAGGGGCCGTCTTAATGAAAAAAGCATCTGGATAAGTGAGATTTATACACAAACTTATCCACTTCTTTATATGCGTTGTCCACAATTTGTGGATAACGCTTGTTTTATTACAGGACATCTTTTATACTTTCAAAAGGATTACACGCGTAAAACGATCGTTTTATTGTTGTGAATAAGGAGTTTGGTCAGAAATGAAAACGAAAAGATGGTTTGTGGATGTAACTGGGGAGTTATCCACAAATGATCCACAAATTATACAAGCAGCCGCTTTACTCCGAGAAAATGAGGTTGTCGCCTTTCCGACAGAAACTGTATATGGTCTCGGCGCAAATGCGAAAAGCACAGATGCTGTCAAAAAAATATATGAAGCGAAAGGGCGGCCGAGTGATAATCCCCTGATTGTCCACATTGCGGATATCAGCCAGCTTGACGGCTTAACCGGTCCGGCGCCAGAAAAAGCGAAAATATTAATGAAGCGCTTTTGGCCAGGGGCGCTTACACTTATTTTACCTTGTACACCTGGTGCGCTGTCACCCCGTGTAACCGCAGGACTGGATACAGTGGCCGTCAGAATGCCTGATCATCCTCTGGCTCTGGCACTTATCCGTGCCGCGGGTCTCCCGATTGCAGCGCCGAGTGCTAATTTATCGGGCAAACCAAGCCCGACAAAGGCTGAACACGTGGCTCACGACTTGGGGGGCCGCATAGCGGGAATAATGGATGGGGGAGCTACTGGAATTGGTGTCGAATCAACCGTACTTTCATGTGCGGGAGACATTCCTGTGCTCCTTCGTCCGGGCGGCATTACAAAAGAACAAATAGAAGCTGAAATCGGACCGATTCTTGTGGATAAAGGGCTTGCCGATCAAAATGAGAAGCCGATTTCTCCGGGAATGAAATATACACATTACGCGCCGTCAGCGCCGCTTGTTATATCTGAAGGCAGCCCTGAGCGCATTCAAACGCTCATTCAAGAATATCAGCGGGGCGGAAAACGGGTCGGCGTCCTGACGACAGAAGAAAACGCAGATTTTTATTCAGCTGACTATGTTAAGAGCTGCGGCAGAAGAGATCAGCTTGAAACAGTCGCGGCAGCTCTTTATGATGCTCTGCGCAGTTTTGATGAAGAGAAGGTTGATTTTATTATTGCAGAATCGTTTCCTGACACAGGCGTCGGACTTGCTATTATGAACAGGCTGATGAAAGCAGCCGGAGGAAGAGTGATTCGCTGACACAGTCAGAAGTTCTAACCCTTTTTGGACATGCATAGGCTAAAAAAGCGGGCGTGTCCAAGGGGGTTATGTATGTGATGTCGGAAATGTTTATAGGCGAACTGATTACCTTAAGCATCATGGCGTTTGCTTTAGGAATGGATGCTTTTTCTGTGGGCCTCGGAATGGGTATGGTCAAACTCAGAAAAAAGCAGATATTCTATATTGGATTCATTATCGGTCTCTTTCACGTCATCATGCCTCTCGGAGGGATGGCGGCGGGAACTATGCTGTCAGGGCTCCTCGGTATGGTAGCTGTATATATCGGGGGTTCGCTGCTGTTTGTTCTCGGTGTTCAAATGGTGATCGCATCTTTTAAACAGTCAGAAGAACGTTTGATGTCGCCGGCTGGGCCTGGCTTATTGTTATTTGCAGTCGGCGTCAGCCTCGATAGTTTCTCCGTCGGTCTGAGTCTGGGAATATACGGCTCGCACCCGCTTCTCACCATTACCCTGTTTGGGCTTTTCAGCATGATGTTGACTTGGCTGGGCCTGCTGATCGGAAAACAAGTGCAGTCCTGGCTCGGCTCATACAGTGAAGCGCTCGGAGGAACCATATTAATCGTATTTGGCCTTAAGCTGCTTTTGCCAATTTAATATACCAATAAAAGAAACGATGTCGCCGTTTCTTTTTTCTTCATATATAATAGAAAAAACAAGGGGTGACTGACATGAACATCATTTTTGTCTGTACTGGAAATACGTGCCGCAGTCCAATGGCTGAGGCGCTTTTTAAATCAATCGCTGAAACGGAAGGGCTGGATGTCAGCGTCCGCTCGGCAGGCGTATTTGCCTCACCTAACGGAAAAGCGTCGCCTCACGCAGTCGAGGCGCTTTTTGAAAAACGCATTGCCCTTAATCATGTTTCTTCGCCATTAACTGAAGAACATATGGAATCGGCAGATTTGGTTCTGGCAATGACCCACCAGCACAAACAGGTCATCGTCAGCCAATTCGAACGTTATCGTGATAAAGTGTTTACGCTAAAAGAATACGTGACAGGCAGCCGGGGCGATATTATAGACCCTTTTGGCGGCACCATTGAGATCTATAAAAAAACGAGAGATGAGCTTGAAGCGCTTCTTCAGCAGCTTGCAGAACAATTGAAAAATGACGGTAAATAACTTGTCAGAGAATCTGCAAACAGGTCATTTGCAAATCCTGCGTGAAGGAGTAGAATATAGTGAAAAGCACATCGATATGGTGTGAATCAAAGAGCGGACAGGCTGCGCGGTCAACAAAGCGGGCGGGCCGCATTACATACGCTGGGAGGAAAAGCTGATGAAAGTAGCCATAGCATCGGATCATGGCGGCGTCCATATTCGAAACGAAATCAAAGAACTAATGGACGAATTGCAAATTGAGTATATTGATATGGGCTGTGACTGCGGCAGCGGATCTGTCGATTATCCGGACTACGCTTTTCCGGTGGCCGAGAAAGTAGTAAGCGGTGAAGTAGACAGAGGGATTTTAATTTGCGGGACAGGCATTGGCATGAGTATTTCCGCCAATAAAGTCAAAGGCATCCGCTGTGCGCTGGCACATGATACATTCAGTGCAAAGGCGACGAGAGAACATAATGATACAAATATCCTCGCGATGGGCGAACGCGTGATTGGACCCGGTTTGGCACGGGAAATTGCGAAAATCTGGCTGACCACTGAATTTACTGGCGGAAGACATCAGACCCGCATCGGAAAAATCTCGGACTATGAAGAGAAAAACCTGTAGGGGTGCTGTTCTATGAGTGAGATCACACAAACATGGAAGACGATGCTGTCGGAGTTTCAGGACAAAGCGGAATTGAGAGAAAATCAGATATTTGTCCTTGGGTGCAGCACAAGCGAAGTGGCCGGCAGCCATATCGGCACATCAGGCAGTACAGACATCGCGGCAAGCATCTACAGCGGACTTGCAGAGCTGAAGGAACAAACGGGAATCCATCTGGCGTTTCAATGCTGCGAGCATTTAAACAGAGCGCTTGTAGTGGAGGAAGGAACGGCCGAGCTGTTTAGGCTTCCGGCCGTTTCCGCAGTGCCTGTGCCAAAAGCCGGCGGGGCGATGGCTTCTTACGCGTTTAAGCAGATGAAGTCTCCTGTTCTGGTAGAAACCATTCAGGCAGATGCCGGAATAGATATAGGCGACACGTTTATCGGCATGCACTTAAAGCCAGTAGCTGTTCCTGTACGCATTTCTCAGAACAGTCTCGGTGCAGCCCATGTGACATTGGCGCGGACACGGCCAAAGCTGATCGGCGGAATGCGGGCAGTTTATGAGTGTGAATGAGAAAGGACTGCATGGGCCAGTCTTTTCTTTCATTTGTGCGGATAAAATAAATTCCGAACTTTAAATTAAATTTAAGTAATAAATATTCGTTTTTGCCAATAAAATTTTTGTTTTTTTGAAAATAATCTTTTACATGGGCCTAAAAAACCATGTACAATAGTGGTGGTAAAAACAAAGAACAGGATACGGATAGGAGAGGATCTCGCTGATGAAACATTTACCTGCGCAAGACGAACAGGTGTTTAACGCTATTAAAAATGAGCGTGAACGCCAACAGACGAAAATCGAATTGATTGCTTCTGAAAACTTTGTAAGTGAAGCGGTTATGGAAGCACAAGGTTCTGTTTTAACAAACAAATACGCTGAAGGATATCCTGGCAAACGCTATTATGGCGGATGTGAGCACGTCGATGTCGTTGAAGATATCGCTCGTGACCGCGCGAAGGAAATCTTTGGAGCGGAGCATGTAAACGTTCAGCCTCATTCAGGCGCACAAGCAAACATGGCTGTCTATTTCACGATTTTGGAACAAGGCGATACTGTACTTGGGATGAACCTCTCCCACGGCGGTCATTTAACACACGGAAGTCCAGTTAACTTCAGCGGTGTTCAATATAACTTTGTTGAGTACGGCGTAGATAAAGAAACTCAATATATTGATTACGATGACGTGCGTGAAAAAGCCCTCGCTCACAAGCCTAAGCTAATTGTGGCAGGAGCAAGTGCGTATCCTCGTACAATCGACTTTAAGAAATTCCGTGAAATTGCTGATGAAGTCGGCGCTTACTTTATGGTGGATATGGCGCATATCGCAGGACTTGTTGCGGCAGGCCTCCATCCAAACCCGGTTCCTTACGCTGATTTCGTTACAACAACGACACATAAAACACTTCGCGGACCTCGCGGCGGTATGATCCTTTGCCGTGAAGAGTTCGGCAAGAAAATTGATAAGTCCATCTTCCCTGGCATTCAAGGCGGCCCGCTGATGCATGTAATTGCCGCAAAAGCTGTTTCATTCGGCGAAGTATTGCGTGATGATTTCAAAACGTACGCACAAAACGTGATTTCAAATGCAAAGCGTCTTGCAGAATCATTAACAAAAGAGGGCATTCAGCTCGTTTCAGGCGGAACCGACAACCACCTCATCCTGGTTGATCTTCGTTCTCTCGGACTGACAGGTAAGGTTGCAGAGCATGTGCTTGATGAAATCGGGATTACATCAAACAAAAACGCGATTCCATACGATCCTGAAAAACCGTTTGTAACAAGCGGTATCCGTCTCGGAACAGCTGCTGTGACAAGCCGCGGTTTTGACGGAGAGGCATTGGATGAAGTCGGTGCCATCATTGCGCTTGCATTGAAAAACCACGAAGATGAAGGAAAACTTGAAGAAGCAAGACAGCGCGTAGCTGCTCTGACTGGCAAGTTCCCTCTATATAAAGAGTTAGATTACTAAGATTGAAAAACCCGCTCGGGCTTATGCCCGGCGGGTTTTTTGACGATGTTCTTGAAACTCAATGTCTTTTTTTGTAGAATCAATAGAAGTGTGAAATTGTCGATGGGACAATAAAAAAGGAGCTGAAACACAGTATGGGAAAGGTTTATGTATTTGATCATCCTTTAATTCAGCACAAGCTGACATATATTCGGAATGTAGAGACAGGCACGAAGGATTTTAGAGAGCTTGTAGACGAAGTAGCCACGCTTATGGCGTTTGAAATTACCCGTGATCTCCCTCTAGAGGAAGTGGATATCAACACACCGGTTCAGGCTGCAAAATCGAAAGTCATCTCAGGGAAAAAACTGGGGGTTGTTCCTATTCTCAGAGCAGGTTTAGGAATGGTTGAAGGCATCTTAAAACTGATCCCTGCGGCAAAAGTGGGACATGTCGGTCTGTACCGTGATCCTGAAACCTTAAAACCCGTGGAATACTATGTGAAGCTTCCTTCTGATGTGGAAGAGCGTGAATTCATCGTGGTTGACCCGATGCTGGCCACAGGCGGTTCCGCAGTTGAAGCGATTAACAGCCTCAAAAAACGCGGTGCGAAAAACATCCGTTTCATGTGTCTCGTAGCTGCGCCTGAAGGTGTGGAAGAATTGCAGAAGCATCATTCTGACGTGGATATTTACATAGCGGCGCTTGATGAAAAATTAAATGAAAAAGGTTATATTGTTCCGGGTCTCGGAGATGCAGGAGACCGTATGTTCGGAACAAAATAAAAAAGAAAACCCGCCAACGGGTTTTCTTTTTTATTATCCAGTTATTTGCTATTCGGTGAATCTCTATACAATTATAGGTGAAAATGTGAACATTCTGTGGAGGCTTACAGTATAAAAAGTTTTTTAACTTTAAACAGATTGACACATGTTAGGGGCTATTGTATGCTAAACGAGGGTATTATGAGAAGGTTTTCATAGCTTTCATTATAGTCCTCATCCCCAATGTAAATCCTCCCAGAAAACCCGTTTTATGAGGATTTATTCAAGCGAATGAAACAGCATCCCTGCAAGGCTTGCGGATGAATGATTTTTTCGAACAGGCCCGTTTTGCCGGACAAAAAAGGTCTTCTACTAGGGTTAACCGCTGATTTTGCCGTATCCAAGAAATACATTATTTTTTCATCAGGAGACAGATAGTTGATGGACGATCCCAAGCTACAATTTAGCAGACAACGAAAATATCTATTGTTCATTTTGGCAGCGTATGTACTGGGTTATGGTTTAACAGCGTATAAAACCGTTTTTTTAGGCCTTATTCTGGGAACTGTTTTCAGTTTGTTTAATTTTTTACTGCTCGTCAGAAGAATGAATGCTTTTGACAGGGCCGTTGCGAAAGGCAAGTCCATACGATCCCTTGGGAGCGCAGCGCGGTGGTGCAATGCGATACTTGCTGCGGCTGTTGCCTATAAATATCCCGAGCATTTTCATATGGCAAGCACAGTTATTGGATTAATGACAATTTATCCTGTCATTATGATAGATTCCTTTATCCAGCTTAAACGTTCATCAATGGAAGAGAGGTGAAAACCCTTTGAATCATGAATACAGAACTATTGAATTACTAGGTCTTACTTTTAATCTGACAAACATTCTGATGATTACTGTGGCGAGTGTGATCGTGTTATTGATTGCCATCCTTACCACAAGAACGCTTTCGATCCGTCCGGGAAAAGCCCAGAACTTTATGGAATGGATTGTTGATTTTGTCCGCAATATTATCGGCAGTACAATGGATTTGAAAACAGGGGCTAACTTCTTGGCACTTGGTGTCACATTGCTGATGTACATATTTGTGTCGAATATGCTGGGGCTGCCGTTCTCTGTCACAATCGGACATGAGCTCTGGTGGAAATCTCCGACAGCCGATCCTGCCATTACATTAACGCTTGCCGTAATGGTTGTCGCTTTAACCCATTATTATGGTGTAAAGATGAAAGGGCTCAAGGAATATTCCAAGGAGTATTTGAGACCTGTTCCGTTCATGCTCCCGATGAAAATCATAGAAGAGTTTGCAAATACGCTGACTCTCGGTTTGCGGCTTTATGGTAACATCTTCGCCGGTGAGATTCTTCTCGGCCTGCTTGCGGGATTAGCGACAAGCTTCTATTCGCAAAGCGTGGTTCTCGGACTTGTCGGTACAATCGGCGCCATTCTGCCGATGCTGGCATGGCAGGCATTCAGTTTATTTATAGGTGCCATCCAGGCGTTTATCTTTACGATGCTGACGATGGTGTACATGTCTCATAAAATCAGTAATGATCATTAAAACATTATATCCAAACGGATAACATTTTAAAGGAGGAACTTTTTCATGAATTTAATAGCAGCTGCGATTGCAATTGGTTTAGGCGCACTTGGTGCAGGTATTGGTAACGGTTTGATTGTTTCACGTACGGTAGAGGGGATTGCCCGTCAGCCGGAAGCAGGTAAAGAACTTAGAACTCTTATGTTCATGGGTATCGCATTAGTTGAGGCCCTTCCTATTATCGCTGTCGTTATCGCATTCTTAGCGTTCTTTGGCTAAGCATAAAAGCCTTATATGAACTAAAAATGGCGAAGATCATTCCAAGAGAACCTTCGCCATTGCTTTATGTCTGATAAGCATCCCGCCTTGCCGGCTGAAAAGAGACAAGTGCGGCTGCTGGATCAGCAAAGAAAAACCTGCAGAAGGGAGTTGCCGTAGTAGATGTCTCAATTACCACTTGAACTAGGACTGTCGTTTAACGGCGGAGATATCCTGTTCCAACTGTTAGCTATGTTAATTTTATTAGCGCTTCTGAAGAAATACGCTTTAGGGCCGCTATTAAACATAATGAAACAGCGTGAAGATCATATCGCTGGAGAAATTACGTCTGCTGAAGAAAAAAATAAAGAAGCGCAGCAGCTGATTGATGAGCAGCGCGCTCTGTTAAAAGAAGCAAGACAGGAATCCCAAGCGCTTATCGAAAACGCGAAGAAACTGGGAGAGAACCAAAAAGAAGAGATTATTCAGGCTGCGCGTGCAGAATCTGAACGTCTGAAAGAAGCAGCCAGAACTGAAATCGTGAAGGAAAAAGAACAGGCGGTTTCTGCTCTCCGTGAGCAAGTAGCGTCTCTTTCTGTCATGATTGCGTCGAAAGTGATCGAAAAAGAACTGGATGAACAGGCTCAAGAGAAATTGATCCAGGACTATCTTAAAGAGGTAGGAGAAAGCCGATGAGTGGATCAGCTGTCTCTAAACGATATGCATCAGCTCTTTTCGATATTGCCAATGAGTCCTCTCAGCTCAATCAGGTAGAAGAAGAGCTAAAAGTTGTAAAAGAAGTATTTCAAAATGAAAAAGCGCTAAATGATGTGTTAAACCATCCGAAGGTGCCGGGCGCAAAGAAAAAAGAGCTCATCCAAAACGCTTTTGGATCTTTATCACAGTCCGTGCTTCATACGATTTTTCTTTTGATTGACCGTCATCGGGCAACAATTGTGCCTGATCTCACAGATGAGTTTGTGAAACTCGCAAACGAGGCCCGTCAAACAGAAGACGCAATTGTATATTCAGTTAAACCACTGACGGATGCGGAAATTTCTTCATTATCACAAGTGTTTGCAAAAAAAGCCGGAGTCGCTTCACTGAGAATCAGAAATGAAGTGCAGACGGATTTAATAGGCGGCATTAAAGTCCGCATTGGAAACCGGATTTTTGACGGCAGCGTAAGCGGAAAGCTTCATCGCATTGAACGTCAACTTGCCGGGGAAAATCGATAGAAGGGGTGAAACCTAAGTGAGCATCAAAGCTGAAGAGATTAGCACGCTGATAAAACAGCAAATACAAAATTATCAATCTGAAATTGAAGTTCATGACGTAGGTACAGTCATCCAAGTCGGTGACGGTATTGCTCGTGTACACGGTCTTGACAACTGTATGGCCGGTGAACTTGTTGAATTTTCAAACGGCGTTTTGGGTATGGCTCAAAACCTTGAAGAATCAAACGTAGGTATCGTTATCTTAGGACCTTACACAGAGATCCGTGAAGGGGACGAAGTAAAAAGAACAGGCCGCATCATGGAGGTTCCTGTCGGTGAAGAGTTAATCGGCCGTATTGTGAACCCGTTAGGTCAGCCGGTAGACGGTCTTGGCCCGATCCTCACAAGCAAAACACGTCCGATCGAAAGCCAGGCACCTGGTGTTATGGACCGTAAATCCGTTCATGAACCGCTTCAAACTGGTATTAAAGCAATTGATGCACTGATTCCAATCGGCCGCGGCCAGCGTGAGCTGATCATCGGTGACCGTCAAACAGGTAAAACATCTGTTGCAATCGATTCGATCTTAAACCAAAAAGGCCAAGACATGATCTGCGTATATGTAGCGATTGGTCAAAAAGAATCTACAGTCCGCGGCGTAGTTGAAACATTGCGTAAGCACGGCGCGCTTGATTATACAATTGTTGTAACGGCGTCTGCGTCACAGCCGGCTCCGCTTCTGTACCTTGCTCCGTATGCAGGGGTTACAATGGCAGAAGAATTTATGTACAATGGCAAGCACGTTCTTGTTGTATACGATGATCTTTCTAAACAAGCGGCTGCTTACCGTGAGCTGTCCTTGCTTCTTCGCCGTCCGCCAGGCCGTGAAGCGTTCCCGGGGGATGTATTCTATCTTCATTCCCGTCTGCTTGAGCGTGCAGCAAAGCTTAGCGACGCGAAAGGCGCAGGATCAATTACAGCTCTGCCGTTCGTAGAAACTCAAGCCGGAGATATCTCAGCGTATATCCCGACAAACGTTATTTCCATCACTGACGGACAGATCTTCCTGCAATCTGATTTGTTCTTCTCAGGCGTACGCCCAGCGATCAACGCCGGATTGTCTGTATCACGTGTCGGCGGTTCCGCGCAAATCAAAGCGATGAAAAAAGTATCAGGAACATTGCGTCTTGATCTTGCATCATACCGTGAGCTGGAAGCATTCGCTCAATTCGGATCTGACCTCGACCAAGCGACTCAGGCGAAACTGAACCGCGGTGCGCGTACAGTTGAAGTGCTGAAGCAGGATCTGAACAAGCCGCTTCCGGTTGAAAAACAGGTAGCCATTCTTTATGCGCTGACAAAAGGATATCTTGATGATATTCCTGTTGCGGACATCAGACGTTTTGAAGAAGAGTACTACATGTACCTTGACCAAAACCATAAAGAACTGCTTGACGGAATTGCAAAAACAGGGAACCTTCCTGCTGATGAAGACTTCGCAGCTGCAATCGAAGGCTTCAAACGCACATTTGCACCAAGCAACTAACTCGAATGCTGATGAGAGAAAAAGGTTCTCTTTTTCTCTCTTTTTACGCAAATGAAGAGAAAAGGTGGTGAAATCTTTGGCCTCATTACGCGATATTAAGTCAAGGATCACGTCAACGAAAAAAACGAGCCAGATTACAAAAGCCATGCAGATGGTATCTGCAGCTAAGCTGAATCGTGCTGAAAACAACGCAAAATCATTTGTGCCATATATGGATAAGATCCAAGAGGTTGTATCAAATGTCGGAAAAGTATCCGGCAGCGCGAAACATCCGATGCTTCTCAGCAGAGAAGTGAAAAAGACGGCATACCTCGTCATTACATCTGACCGCGGTCTTGCTGGCGCTTTTAACAGTTCGGTTTTACGAAGTGCTTATCAGGCCATTCAAGAACGTCATCAGTCTAAGGATGAGTATGCAGTGATCGTTATCGGACGAGTGGGCCGTGATTTCTTTAAAAAACGCGATATTCCGATCATTTCCGAGCTAACAGGACTTGGAGACGAAGTGTCGTTTTCAGAAATTAAGGACCTTGCCCGTCAAACGATTCAAATGTTTATAGACGGTGCATTTGATGAATTGCACCTTGTATATAACCATTATGTCAGCGCCATTTCTCAAGAAGTGACGGAGAAAAAACTTCTGCCGCTATCTGATTTGGGCGGCGGCGGAAAAAGAACGGCTTCTTATGAATTTGAACCATCTGAAGAGGAGGTTCTGGAGGTTTTGCTTCCTCAATACGCAGAAAGCTTAATCTTCGGTGCGCTTCTTGACAGTAAAGCAAGTGAGCATGCTGCGAGAATGACGGCGATGAAAAACGCGACAGACAATGCGAAGGATCTTATCGATTCACTTTCGCTTTCTTACAACCGCGCTCGCCAAGCAGCGATTACACAAGAAATTACGGAAATTGTCGGCGGAGCAGCCGCTTTAGAATAGAAAGATTTTGTCAGGAGGGATAGCGATGAAGAAAGGACGCGTTAGCCAGGTATTAGGGCCAGTTGTCGACGTACGTTTTGAAGATGGTCACTTACCTGAAATATATAATGCGATTAAAATTTCACAGCCGGCTGGAAGTGAAAACGAAGTAGGTATTGATTTGACGCTTGAGGTCGCTCTTCATTTAGGCGATGACACAGTCCGTACAATCGCAATGGCATCTACGGATGGTGTGCAGCGCGGAATGGAAGCTGTCGATACGGGAGCGCCAATTTCAGTTCCGGTTGGTAATGTGACACTCGGCCGTGTATTTAACGTACTCGGAGAAAATATTGATTTAAATGAGCCGGTTCCTGCGGATGCGAAGAAGGATCCGATTCACAGACAGGCTCCTTCATTTGATCAGCTTTCAACAGAAGTTGAAATCCTTGAAACAGGAATTAAAGTTGTTGACTTGCTTGCTCCATACATCAAGGGCGGTAAGATCGGATTGTTCGGCGGTGCCGGTGTAGGTAAAACCGTATTAATCCAGGAATTGATCAACAACATCGCGCAAGAGCACGGCGGTATCTCTGTATTCGCCGGCGTAGGAGAGCGTACTCGTGAAGGGAACGACCTTTTCTACGAGATGAGCGACTCAGGCGTAATCAACAAAACAGCCATGGTATTCGGACAAATGAACGAGCCGCCGGGCGCACGTATGCGTGTTGCACTGACAGGTCTTACAATGGCTGAGCATTTCCGTGATGAGCAAGGACAGGACGTACTGTTCTTCATCGATAACATCTTCCGTTTCACACAAGCGGGTTCAGAGGTTTCTGCCCTTCTCGGCCGTATGCCTTCTGCGGTTGGTTATCAGCCGACGCTTGCAACTGAAATGGGTCAGCTTCAAGAGCGTATCACGTCTACAAACGTTGGATCCGTTACATCTATCCAGGCGATCTACGTGCCTGCCGATGACTACACTGACCCGGCGCCGGCAACGACGTTCGCTCACTTGGATGCGACAACAAACCTTGAGCGTAAGTTAACTGAAATGGGTATCTACCCTGCGGTTGATCCGTTGGCTTCTACATCACGCGCCCTTGCTCCAGAAATTGTCGGAGAAGAGCATTATGCGGTTGCCCGTGAAGTTCAATCAACGCTTCAGCGTTACAAAGAGCTTCAGGATATCATTGCGATTCTCGGTATGGATGAATTGAGTGACGAAGATAAACTTATCGTTCAACGCGCACGCCGCATTCAGTTCTTCCTTTCTCAAAACTTCCACGTGGCTGAACAGTTCACTGGCCAAAAAGGTTCTTACGTGCCTGTAAAAGAAACGGTTCAAGGTTTCAAAGAAATCTTAGCCGGCAAATACGACCATCTTCCTGAAGATGCGTTCCGTCTTGTAGGCCGTATCGAAGAAGTTATTGAGAAAGCAAAAGAGATGGGTGTAGAAGTTTAAACTGGTCCTAGGAGGGTAAAAGCATGAAGACCGTTCAAGTCAATATCGTTACTCCCGACGGCCCAGTATACGATGCGAATATCGAAATGGTGAGTGTGAGAGCCGAAAGCGGCGATCTCGGTATTTTGCCAGGTCATATTCCAACCGTGGCTCCTCTTAAAATCGGTGCTGTTCGTCTGAAAAAAGACGGACAGACTGAATTGGTTGCCGTCAGCGGCGGATTTATAGAAGTCCGTCCTGATCAGGTGACCATCCTTGCCCAAACTGCTGAGACAGCGGAAGGCATCGATAAAGAGCGCGCTGAAGCTGCACGTCAGCGGGCGCAGGAGCGTTTGAATTCTCAATCAGATGATACTGACATTCGTCGGGCTGAGCTTGCATTACAGCGGGCTTTGAACAGATTGGATGTAGCAGGGAAATAATAAAAAATCCTTCTCTTAATGAGAAGGATTTTTTTTATGACTGCACAAGAGAATCAAACAGTGACAGCAGCGGCTGACTCTCTTTTTGACGCAAGTATAACCGGTCACAGCAATTCACGGTATGCCATGATTTACGGTTTCTTCTAAAGCCCATTGTATAAGCCCCGTCTGTATACGGATAAGGCTTTACGATCCATTCAGCATCTTCGTGGTGGGCAATTACACAATCTATAAGATAAACACTGATCATCTTCTCGAATTCTTCAATAGGGAGATTCCAATCAGCAAGCAAAAGCTCTTGTATACTTTGAAAATAAAGATTTTCAAGCTCTTCTAGGCTTTCTCTCGTGTGGGTGAGAGAAATGTTATAAAACTGACACAATTCATTCAGTTCTTCAATCTGTGACTGTCTATAATCATAATAGAATGCAATTGCTTCCCATTCCTGCTCAAATACAGGCAAGTCCTCACCATATTGCTTTTCAGGCTGAAAAAAAGAATGATTCATAATTGCCAGCTCCTTTCCAAAAAAGTATACCATGCAAAAGAGCCGCTGTTTAAGCGGAGATTAGCCCTAGTTTTGGATGAATATTCCGTTCTGTATAAAATGTATCATCTTTATCTCTTCTTCTTATATAATAAGAAAGGGTATAAAGCGGAGAATGGATGAAAGGAGTGCGGATAGATGAGCGTATTGGGACAGCAGGCTGCAATTGGCATTATCGTTCACTTGATTTTTATCGCGGTTACTTGGTGGGCGCTGCAAGCCGTCAATATTGATCCGTTAATCAGAAAAGGCAAAGTCGTGCAGGCAAGACTCCTGATGATTTTGCTGACCATTGCAATCGGAACGACTGTCGGAAACTTCTTTTTAGATTACCTCAATTATTCACAGCAGCTTCCCTATTTATTTTGATAGGTTTTGATTGCCGAAAACATGGGAATGGCTGGGGAAGCGGGTTAAAACGCTTCCTGGAATAACGCGAGTTTTGACGAAGATTTCCACGTATGGCGCCCCTTGCCTCCGGTAAAACTGGAGATTAGGGGGAGAGATCATAATGAAGAAAAAACAAGTAAGCCATGCTATTATTGTATCTGTTGTGTTAAGCTTCGTCATTGCTGTTTTCCATACGATTCATGCGAGTGAGTTAACGCCATTAGCTCAAATTGCACAGGGAATGGAACGCCAGAATGTGTCAATTGATAAGTGGACATTGCATGCAAAACAAAATATGTCTCTGAACGAAAAAGAATTTTATAAAAAAGTGCAACGTTTAAAATCAGAGTATCGTCAATATAAATGGGCACTTGCACAGGAAGATTCAATAGTAAAGGCCATTGGCACGTATACTGACAAAAAAAATCATACTTCTTTTAAACTGCAGCTTGTCACAACCCTCAAAAAACACAACCCAACTTCGTATTTATTATATGAGCAAATGAGTCTTGAGACACCGATTAGCTGGAATGATACATATGAACAGTTTGAACGGCAGGCACTCGGGATATTCCAAGAAAAAGTAGTTATTTTTACTTGTCTAAATGGTCACTTAGATGATAATATGAATATTGTTTTGCAAAAAAAAGCAAATCAGTTATTAAATGAATTTCAAGCAAGATCTGTTGAACATGTAGTCGAGCCAAGTTTCGTTTCTATTTCTGCGTATACAGATGAGTGGAAAGAGTCTATCATGACCTCAAAACATAAAATGAATTTGCAAATTGCACTTAGAAGTGCAGGAATGGGCGGAAAACATATCGTTACGGTTGGCACACCAATCGTTACGACTGAATATTAATATAGAGAATTTAGGGACGCGGAGGGGAATACCTTGGAAAAAATCATCGTCCGCGGCGGTCAAAAGTTAAACGGCACAGTCAAAGTTGAAGGCGCTAAAAATGCTGTTTTACCAGTTATCGCTGCATCTTTATTAGCAAGTGAAGAAAAAAGCGTAATTTGTGATGTACCTACGCTCTCCGATGTATATACAATTAATGAAGTGTTGCGTCATTTAGGAGCAGATGTGCATTTTGAGAATAATGAAGTCACTGTAGATGCTTCATACGCTTTGCAAACTGAAGCACCTTTTGAATATGTGCGTAAAATGCGTGCGTCTGTGCTTGTCATGGGACCGCTTCTAGCGCGTACAGGTCATGCAAGAGTAGCGCTTCCGGGCGGATGCGCAATTGGATCTAGACCAATAGACCAGCATTTAAAAGGTTTTGAAGCAATGGGCGCAGAAATTAAAGTCGGTAATGGCTTCATTGAAGCTGAAGTAAAAGGCCGTCTGCAAGGCGCAAAGATCTATCTGGATTTCCCAAGTGTGGGAGCAACAGAAAACCTGATTATGGCAGCTGCTTTAGCTGAAGGAACAACAACGCTTGAAAACGTGGCGAAAGAGCCTGAAATCGTTGATTTAGCAAACTATATCAACGGCATGGGCGGAAAAATCCGCGGAGCGGGCACCGGCACCATCAAAATTGAAGGAGTCGATAAGCTTCACGGCGTAAGACACCATATTATACCTGACCGTATTGAAGCGGGCACATTTATGGTTGCCGCTGCAATCACTGAAGGAAATGTTTTAGTTAAAGGAGCAGTACCTGAACATCTCACTTCTTTAATCGCAAAAATGGAAGAAATGGGTGTTACGATTAAGGATGAAGGAGAAGGCCTTCGTGTAATCGGTCCGAAAGAATTGAAACCGATTGACATTAAAACAATGCCTCATCCGGGATTCCCGACTGATATGCAGTCACAAATGATGGCGCTTCTGCTTCGTGCAAGCGGCACAAGCATGATTACAGAAACTGTTTTTGAAAACCGTTTTATGCACGCGGAAGAATTCCGCCGTATGAATGGTGATATCAAGATTGAAGGACGTTCTGTGATTATTAACGGCCCTGTACAGCTTCAAGGAGCTGAAGTTGCAGCTACTGACTTGCGTGCAGGCGCAGCGTTGATTCTTGCGGGGTTAGTGGCTGAAGGTCATACACGTGTTACTGAACTGAAACACTTAGACCGCGGTTATGTTGATTTCCATCAGAAGCTTGCCGGTCTTGGCGCAGACATCGAACGTGTAAACGATGAGTCTGCTTCTGAGCAAGAAAGCAAAGAAGTAGTTTCAGACTTAAACGCATAAAGGATTAAAAATCAGTATGTCATTCTGGCATACTGGTTTTTTATTTTTAGTGTATTATCATCATTATGCGCAAAATAGCAAAAAAGAATACGTAAATGACAAATAAAGTTTCTGTCCAAAAGGAGAGTCATATTAGCTTGTCCCTGCCCATAGACTAGACTAGAGTCGAATCCCGAGCAGGAGGCAGCTAAATATGAAACAATTCGCAATCACACTATCCATACTATGTGCATTGATTCTCTTGGTCCCCACACTCTTAGTGATTCCGTTTCAGCATAATAAGGAAGCGGGGGCCAGAGGAGAATCAGGAAAGACAGCAGTCAACACGATACAAGAATCTAAAGGAGCGGAAACATTGAAAGCTTCGCCTGTTTCTATCCCAGTCTATCGAACCGCCAATCAATCCGTAGAGGATATTCCGCTTGAAGAGTATGTCATCGGAGTCGTCGCCTCCGAAATGCCGGCTACCTTTGAACCTGAAGCGCTGAAGGCTCAGGCTCTCGCCGCAAGAACGTTTATTGTCAGGCTGATGGTCTCAAATTCCGCAGTAGAGGCCCCTAAAGGCTCGCTGGTCGATGATACTCAGATGTTCCAGGTGTACAAAAGCAAACCGGAGCTGAAGAAACAGTGGGGCGCGGATTATGAAGCAAAGCTGAAAAGAATCACAGATGCGGTTGCCAGTACGCAAGGCAAAATCTTAACGTATAACAACCAGCCGATTGAAGCCTCCTTTTTCTCCACAAGCAACGGTTATACAGAAAATGCGGAAGCATATTGGACAAGTGCCATTCCTTATTTAAAAAGCGTCAAAAGCTCTTGGGATAAAAAATCTCCGAAGTATAAGGCCACCAGAACCTTTACAGTGGCACAATTTGAACAAAAGCTTGGCGTCCAGCTGAATGGGTCAAATACTGTCGGAGAGATCACCGGAGAAACACCGGGCCATCAGGTGGCAACAGCCGTCATTAACGGCAAGAAGCTGAAAGGAAGGGACATACGCGAAAAGCTTGGCCTCAATTCAGCTGATTTTGAATGGAAACGAAATGGAGACACCATTACCATTACCACGAAAGGCTTTGGTCACGGTGTGGGAATGAGCCAGTATGGAGCTAATTTTATGGCCAAAGAGGGTAAAACAGTTGATGAGATTGTGAAGTATTATTATCAAGGAACACAGATTTCAACCGCTGATTCGTTTTTGAATAAATATATGGCGAAGAAATAAAAGGACGCTTCATAAAGCGTCTTTTTTGCCGTTTATAAGCGCATATTCTGTTCCTAAGCCCATTTTTATTTAAAAGCAGCTAAAGACCGCCTAAAGGCCTTCTGCGTATTTTATAGTCTATATGAGGATGAGGGAATCAGTTCCTTTTTCATATTTGCTGGCACTGAGCTTGTGGTAAAGAAATCCACATTGATCGACTGACTTCGACAGACTCATATAACGAAAGGCGAAAGGCTGACAATCATGATTTTTCATCCTGCTGTTAGGCGGAAATCACTAATAAAAACAAAGATTTCTATGCAAAAGTAAACAGAGGCAATGGGGAAGCCCGCCCTATTTATTTCTCTGTTTTTGTCGATTACGATTAGTTATGTTCAGCGTTGAACATCTGCACGCAGAAACAAACTTGAAAAGGGGCAAGAACATGAAAAAAAGATTTTCACTGATCATGATGACAGGATTGCTATTTGGACTGACGTCACCTGCTTTTGCTGCTGAAAAAACAGAACCGAAGGCTGAAGCTCCGGCAAGCGTGGCGGTTTTGCTTGATGCCAGCGGAAGCATGGCGAAAAGAATAGACGGTGTATCTAAATTTAATTCAGCCAAAAAAGAAATTTCAAAGTTTGCAAGCTCACTGCCTGCAGACACTCAAGTGAAAATGAGTGTGTTTGGTTCAGAAGGAAACAATAAGAATTCCGGAAAAGTTCAATCATGCGAAGCGATTCGCAACGTATACGGCTTCCAAAGCTTTAACGAACAGAGCTTCCTCAATTCTCTTAACACAATCGGGCCGACTGGCTGGACACCGATCGCAAAAGCGCTGAACGAGGCGAAATCTTCTTTCGATCAGCTTGATGCAAAAGGAGAAAAAGTCGTTTATCTGCTAACAGACGGTGAGGAAACATGCGGCGGCAACCCGATCAAAACAGCAAGAGAACTTCATAAAGACAACATCACAGTAAATGTAATTGGATTTGACTATAAAGAAGGGTATAAAGGCCAGCTGAACGCAATTGCTAAAGTTGGCGGCGGAGAATATTTCCCTGCTTATACACAAAAAGATGTTGAGAAAATTTTCACTCAGCAATCTCTGATGTTATCTAAATAAGAAAAAAGAAGAGGCTGAAAGGTCAGCCTCTTTTTTGTTTTTAACAAAACGTTCAAAAGTAAGCAGCTGCCCGCCTGTAGCATAGTAGCAGATTTCAGCTTTTCTCTTCTGATCACGGAGAAAAAAGAATGAACGGTGTCACATTCTTTCTATATTTTTTGGGTGGAAATGGCTAAAAACTATTGAGGTTCCCACCGATTTTGAATAGAGAGTAAAAGGGAGATAAAAGGCAGCTTGCCCTATATCAATTTGAGGTTTCATATTCTAGCATTAAGAAGAATCCAACAAGACGTTGGAAAATATGATAAAGAAAGGAAGTTGAACATGAAAAAATTACTGACTGCAAGTATGATTGGACTGTTGACTGTCTCCATTGCGTCCCCGTCTTTTGCCGCTGAGAAAAAAGCCGACACGAATGTAGCTGTCCTGTTTGATGGAAGCGGAAGTATGGTTCAAAAAACAGGAGGAGAACGAAAGATAGACATTGCCAAAAAATCTGTAAAGTCTTTTGCCGAGCTGCTTCCTGAGGATACAAATCTGATGCTTCGTGTCTTTGGACATGCCGGAAACAATAAACTTTCCGGAAAGGCTCTTTCATGCAGCACAACAGAAACGATTTACGGCCTCCATCCATATGAAGGAACGCTCTTTGACCATTCATTAAGCGGCATCAAACCGACCGGATGGACGCCAATTGCCAAAGCGCTTTCTGATACTAGAAAAGAATTTGAAGCGTTTGATGCAGACGGGAAAAACGTGGTGTATTTAATTACTGACGGCGAAGAAACATGCGGCGGAAATCCTGCTGATGAAATTGAAAAGCTTCGTGAAGCAAATGTAGATACGATTGTAAACATTATCGGCTTCAACTTTGATGTGAAAGGAAACGCGGAAATGAAACAGGCGGCTGTTGCTGGAGGCGGAGAATATATTTCAGCAGACAGTGCGGAAGAATTCGAGCAGGCCTGGGAAAAAGAAGCACAAAAATTTACGGATTAACCCAATGAAAAGGCGCTGCCCCAGGCGCCTTTTTCTATTGGTTTAAAAACAGTGCCTGCGGGAATGATACCGGTAAAAGGGGTTGAAAACATGAGATTGTTAGGATTGATATTTCTTATAGCGGCCGTGGTTTTCATATTGCTCGGTGTTTTTCTGAAACTGGCAGCTTTCTTTTTTGTCAGCATGCTCACTTTGATCGCAGCTCTTGTGCTGTTTATGATCCTGAAAAAGAATCAGCATAACCAAACGTAGAGTCCTTTAGAATGGGCTCTTTTTTTTATAACAGGATTCGACAAAATCTGAGGAGTGTGAAAAAATATAAAGGCAGGAACATTGCGGAGGGGAAGAGACATTGAATGATAAAGTAACTGCGGTCAGGGAGATATGGCGTTATGAACAAGGGGAAATGAGCAGGCAAACCGACCGGATGGTGACGGAATATCCGTTGACGGTGATGGTGAACGGCAGTGAGTTTGTCACGCTCGTTTGCACGCCGGAGCATATCAAAGAGCTCGTCATCGGATTTCTCGCATCTGAGGGCGTTATTCGATTTCAAAAAGAGATTAAAAGGTTTACAATAGATGAAAGTCTCGGTTTTGTGTATGTCGATCTTGTTCATCCTGGGACATTGGATCAACAGGAATATACGAAACGGGTGATCGGCTCGTGCTGCGGAAAGGGTCGCCATTTTTATTTTCAGCAGGATGTCAAAACCGCCAAGACGGCTGTCAGTCAAATCAAGATTTCGCCTGAAACTTGTTTGGCGCTTATGAAGGATATGCAAAAAGAAAGCGGGACGTTTCAGGAGACGGGAGGCGTGCATAACGCGGCGCTTTGCGATACGGAGAAAGTGCTTTTGATGCGCACAGATATCGGCCGTCACAACGCACTTGATAAATTATACGGACATTGTCTGCTGAATGGGATCTCCGTCCGCGATAAACTGATTGTCTTCAGCGGGAGAATCTCATCAGAAGTGCTGGTAAAAGCGGCAAAAATCGGCGTGTCGATTGTGATTTCAAAATCGGCTCCGACAGAGCTTGCGATTCAAATGGCAGAAGAATTAAATATCACAGCGATCGGTTTTGTGAGAAACGGATCTTTTAATGTATATACACATCCCGAAAGAATTTGGGGATAGGAGGGGCTGCGCAATGAATACAGAATCTCGCCAGATGTTAGATAAAAGGAACAGACCGCTCAGAGATCTTCGCATTTCTGTTACAGACCGCTGCAACTTCCGATGCACGTACTGTATGCCAGCCGAATTATTTGGCCCGGATTATCCTTTTTTAAAGAAAGAAGAGCTGCTTTCATTTGAGGAATTGGAACGGCTTGCGACGCTGTTTGTCACCAGGTTTGGGGTGGAAAAAATCCGCTTGACCGGCGGAGAACCGCTTATGAGAAAAGACATGCCTGAATTAATCAAAAAACTGGCCCGCATTCCGGGTCTCCGTGATATTGCGATGACGACAAACGGGTCGCTGCTGCCTGTTTATGCTGAGAAACTCAAAGAAGCCGGCTTGAAAAGGGTTACCATCAGCCTCGATTCATTAGAGGACGAACGCTTTAAATTGATCAACGGGCGAGGGGTTTCTGTCAGTAAGGTGCTTGAAGGCATTGAAGCGGCGAAACAAGCTGGGCTCGGCGTTAAAATCAACATGGTTGTCCAAAGGGGCGTCAATGAAAAAGATATACTGCCTATGGCGCGCTATTTTAAAGAAAATGGGCATATCCTGAGATTCATCGAATTTATGGACGTCGGCAACACCAACCAATGGGAAAAGAAAGATGTCATGACAAAGGCGGAAATCATTGATGTAATCAATGAACACATGCCGGTTGAACCGATTAAGCCTAACTATAAAGGGGAAGTTGCTTCAAGATTCCGCTACTTGGACGGCTCTGGTGAAATCGGTGTGATTTCTTCTGTATCTGATGCGTTCTGCGGCTCGTGTAACAGGGCCCGCCTGTCTGCGCGCGGTGAATTGTTTACTTGCCTATTCGCTTCAAGCGGATATGACCTCAGAGCGCCGGTTCGGCAGGGATTAAGTGATGGCGAGCTGACAGAGATGATCGGCACAGTATGGAAGAATCGGATAGATCAATATTCAGTTGACCGGACGCTTTCAAAAACAACGGGGAAAAAGAAAGTGGAAATGTCTTATATCGGCGGTTAATATGATAAAAGCTTATCGGCTAAGTCCGGTAAGCTTTTTTTGTGTCAAAAACTGTAATGCGAAAAAGTGCAAAAAATCCGTTCATAAACCGAAAGATATAAGGATAGGCAAAAAGAAGGAATCACTGGAAGGAATTTTAATTCCAAAGCTATACAATATGATAAAATATAACCACTAGTTCATAGAAAGGGTTGGAGAGGCATGGCCGCTTACGAGATCCCGTCATCTCAAGTAGGAGTTAAAATCAATCAGTGGTATAAGCACATTTTAGCATTTCAAGTGGCTGATGCCGTTCAGCTGAAGGAAGAGATTGATCATGATATAGAACATATGGAAGAGGATCAGCTGCTTCTGTTGTATTATCAGCTGATCAGCTACCGTCATCAAATTATGCTTGATTATGTAAAGCCCGACCTGCACGAGGAATCTCAGCTCCAATATCGTGAATTAATCGAGAGGCTGGAAAGCAGCAAGGACAGCATCTCGGGATTATCTGAGTATTATTTTCATTTGTTCAGAGGGATGTATGAATTTGAACAGAACAATTACATCTCAGCCATATCTTTCTATCGAAAAGCTGAGAAAATGCTTGCGTATGTAGAGGATGATATTGAAAGAGCGGAATTTCATTTTAAAGTAGCGGAAGTATTTTATATTATGAAGCAGACCCACTTTTCTATGAATCATGCGATACAGGCGCTTGAGACCTATAAGGCTCATGATTTTTACAGGGTGAGAAGAATTCAATGTCACTTTGTCATTTCGGGAAACTATATAGACTACAGAAATTATGAAAAAGCGCTTGAGCATCTCGATGACGCTTATCGTTTGGCTTTATTGGAAGGACAGCCCCGCTTGATCGGATCAGCCCTCTACAACATGGGGAACTGTTATGATGAAAAAGGAGAGCTGGATCAGGCGGCTGCCTACTTTGAAAAAGCGCTGCCTGTCTTTGAGGAACATCAGCTGGAGCAGCTCCCGAAAGCGCTGTTCAGCTTAACGCGTGTTCTTTTCAAAAAACAAGCTGAACAAGCGGCTATGCATTATTATGAAAAAGGGATTGCCATCGCCCGAAAACGAAACGACAGCTTCAGTCTGGAAAAATATAAATTTCTGCAGGCTCTATATGTGGAATCCGTTAACATGGGTATGATTCAAGAGGTATTTGATTATATGGAGGCCAAGTCCCTGTATGTGTATATTGAGGAATTTGCTCTGGATGCAGCTGCATATTCGAGCCTTCACGAAAACTATAAAGATGCGGTGTTTTTCTATGAAAAAGCGGTCAGCATGAGAGCGCTGATCCAGAAAGAAGACTGTTTATATCAAGTGTAAAAACCATCTGACGCCAGATGGTTTTTTATATACAAAAAAAGGGGAGCATCGGGACGTTTATTTCCGTGGAGAACAGGAAAAATCGCTACATACTGTTTTGGAACACAAACGGATGGTTAGCCGCGATTTTGTGAAATGGGAAATGGCGTTGTTTATGACAAGCGTGAGGGGGAATTCAATGTTTGGATTTGATGATATGGTGAAGTTTCTGTGGTCTTTCCTCATCGTTCTGCCGCTTGTATCTATTATACATGTTGCCGGGCACAGCTTTATGGCTTTTGTTTTTGGCGGGAAGGGTTCATTGGATATCGGGATGGGCAAAAAACTGTTCAGGATCGGGCCGATACAGGTCAGAACCATTTATTTTATGGATTCGTTTTGCCGGTACGGCGAACTGAAGATCGACAACCGATTCACACACGCACTTGTTTATGCCGGAGGCTGCCTGTTTAACTTAATCACCATTTTCGCAGTGAATTTGCTCATTATACACAGTGTATTGAAGCCAAATGTGTTTTTTTATCAGTTTGTCTACTTTTCTACGTATTATGTGTTTTTTGCCCTGCTGCCGGTCCGTTACTCAGAAAATAAATCATCTGACGGGCTGGCGCTCTACAAGGTGCTCCGTTACGGAGAGCGTTATGAAATCGATAAATAATATTCAAATGTTTACCGCTGCTCAGATCGGGAAGGTAACAAGTACACACATAAATGAAGGGAGAGAATTACACATGGGTAACGATAGTGTAAAAGATAAAATGAAAGGCGGCTTAAATAAAGCCAAGGGAGAAGTGAAGGATAAAGTTGGAGATATGACCGACAAAACGGATATGAAGGCTGAAGGCAAAAAAGATAAGGCAAAAGGCGAGGTCCAAAAAGATATCGGTAAAGCAAAGGATACATTCACAGATAAAAATTAATCAGAGCGGCAAGGCAAGAAACAATGTTTCTTGCCTTTTTTTATGTGAATAAATATGACAAAAAAGACAATCGATTTGGTTAAAGTATCTAAATTTTTTAAATATTCTTTAAAGTAATGCATCTGTTCTATATAATAAATGACATAAGTTGTTAACTTTTATAACATCAGTTGACTCAATCAGACAAAGGAGGTTGTGAATGAAAAGCAAAGGGGTTAGAATACAGGCTTTCTTTCTGATGGTTCTTATCACGATTCTGATCACGGGATGTACGGCGCCGAAAAAAGTGTCGGAAGCCAGCGTGGATGCGAAAAAAACAGTTGATATTGACACAAGCGGGGATGCAGTGAAGATTGGGATTCTTCACTCATTAAGCGGGACAATGGCAATCAGCGAGGTATCCGTTCATGATGCAGAGCTGCTGGCTATTCATGAAATCAACCAAAAAGGCGGCGTTCTCGGCAAAAAGCTTGAACCTGTCGTGGAGGACGGGGCTTCTGACTGGCCTACATATGCCGAAAAAATGAGAAAGCTGCTTCAGCAGGACAAAGCGGCGGCTGTTTTCGGAGGATGGACATCAGCGAGCCGTAAAGCGATGCTCCCGGTTGTAGAGCAAAATAACGGGCTGCTGTTCTATCCGGTGCAATACGAAGGCATGGAGTCATCACCAAATATGTTTTATACCGGAGCAACGACAAACCAGCAAATCGTGCCGGCTGTTGATTGGCTGCTGAAGAATAAAGGCAAGACATTCTTTCTGATCGGCTCTGATTATGTGTTTCCGAGAACAGCCAATAAAATCATTAAAGCGCAAGTGAAAGCCGCTGGGGGAGAAATTGTCGGTGAAGAGTATACGCCGCTCGGCCACACGAATTACAGTACGCTGGTCAGCAAAATCAATGAAAAGCAGCCGGATGTTATTTTTAACACATTAAACGGCGACAGCAATGTGGCATTTTTTAAGCAGCTGATAGATGCGGGTGTGACAGCTGATGAAATTCCTGTCATGTCGGCGAGTGTCGCAGAGGAAGAAATTCGGGGGATCGGTCCTGATGTGCTAAAAGGGCATTATGCGGTGTGGAATTACTTCCAGACAACCAATACAAACGAAAATCAGACATTCGTGAAGCATTATAAAAAGATGAACGGCGATAGCCGGGTGACGAGCGATCCGATTGAAGCCGGTTATAATGCGGTGTATCTCTGGGCAGCGGCTGTTGAAAAAGCCAAGTCCTTTGATATCGATAAAGTGAAGAAAGCGGCTGACGGGATTGCATTCAAGGCCCCGGGCGGCACGGTGAAAATCGATGGGGAAACACAGCATCTTTACAAAACAGTTAGAATCGGGCAAATCACGGGGGATGGACAGTTTAAAGAAGTATGGAATTCAGGTGATCCGGTAAAACCTGATCCGTATTTAAGAACGTACGACTGGGCAAAGGGGTTATCTAAATAAATCAAAGCCGTTTGCGGGAGAGGAGGCGGAAAATGTCTGTCATCGTAACGCAATTGTTTAACGGAATCAGTCTCGGTTCTATTTTGATTCTCATTGCGATTGGATTGGCCGTTACATTCGGTTTGATGAACATAATCAATATGGCGCACGGTGAGCTGATTATGGCGGGGGCATATACGACATATGTCGTTCAGCAGCTGTTTTTAAGTTATTTGCCGGCTTCTATGTTTTCTTACTATTTTTTAATTGCTATCATCATGGCATTTGCGGTTGCGGCGTTTATTGGAATTGTTATTGAAAAGGTGATTGTCAGGCGGTTGTATGACCGTCCGCTCGACAGCCTTTTGGCAACATGGGGGGTAAGCTTGATCCTGCAGCAGGCGGCCAGATCGATTTTTGGCGCACCAAATGTGGCCGTCAAGTCTCCTGAATGGCTGACGGGAGGATTAACACTGTTTTCCGTTACCTTTCCGTATAAAAGGCTGTTTATTTTGGCGCTCGTTCTTTTTACACTGGCGCTGCTCGGATTCTATTTGTTTAAAACCTCTGCGGGACGGCGGATGCAGGCTGTTACGCTGAATCGGAGCATGGCATCATGTCTTGGTGTATCTGTGAGAAAAACAGATACATTGGCTTTCGCGCTCGGAAGCGGGCTGGCCGGTATTGCGGGGAGCTCACTCACATTGCTGGGGTCAATCGGGCCTACTCTCGGTTCGTCCTATCTGGTCGATGCTTTTATGATCGTCATTTTAGGCGGTATCGGAAAATTAAAAGGGACGATTATTGGGGCTGTGCTGGTGGGATTACTCAGTACATTTGTGGAGTATTCGGCAAGCGCCACCGTAGCCAAGGTTGTGGTGTTTGCGTTTATTATTCTCTTTCTGCAATGGCGGCCTTCGGGTCTCGCAAGCGTCAGAACGAGATTACTTGATTAGGGGGTGCCGGATGAAGCAGTTTTCGCAATTCAGTCCGTATCTTGTGATGTTTGCCCTTTTTATCGCCGCTCCGTTCTTTCTTCAGGAGTTTCGATTGGGGCTGTTGGCGAAGTTTTTATGCTTTGCGATTGTAGCGGTCGGCATTTGCCTCATTTGGGGATATACAGGCATTTTGAGCTTGGGGCACGGCGTCTTTTTCGGATTGGGCGCCTACTGCATGGCGATGTGTTTAAAAATAGAAGCCTCACCATCCGGCATTCCTGATTTTATGGAGTGGACGGGAGTCAGCGAACTGCCGTGGATCTGGGCTTTGTTCAGGCATCCTTTTGCTGCAATTGCGGCGGCTGTGGCTGTGCCTGTGCTACTGGCGTTTTTGCTCGGCTATTTTACGTTCCGCAACAATATAAAGGGAGTATATTTTTCATTGATATCACAGGCAGTCGTCGTTGTGGTGGTCACACTGTTCATCGGCAGCCAAGAAATCACCGGCGGTACCAATGGACTTACCAACTTCTATACGATTTTTCAATATTCTTTGGCTGATCCTGCGTTGAAGCGGATCCTGTATTTTACCACAGTCTTTTTTCTCGGCCTTACTGTTGTAATCGCTTTGTTTCTTACGAGAAGCCGCTTTGGCCGGCTTTTGCAGGCGGTTCGCGAAGGAGAAAACAGGGTGCGTTTTTTTGGTTATCATTCCACTGTTTTTAAAGTGTTTATTTACTGTGTGTCCGCTGCGATGGCGGGAATTGCCGGGATGCTGTTTGTGCTTCAGGACGGGATGATCTCGCCGGAAATGATGGGCATCATCCCTTCAGTGGAAATGGTGCTGTGGGTGGCGATCGGCGGCAGGCACTCTATTTTCGGAGCTGTGCTGGGCGCGCTGTTAACAAACGGCATGAAAAGCTATTTAAGCGAATATTATCCTGACATTTGGCTGTATTTCCTCGGTGCGCTGTTTATGATCGTCGTGCTTTACTTGCCAAAAGGGATTGTCGGACTGTTTGAGAAGCTTGGAACCCGGCTTTCTTTCTCGAAAAAGAAAGGAGCGGCTGCATATGAAACCGATACTTATCTGCCGTGACGTGAAGGTTCAGTTTGATGGGTTTTGTGCGCTGCAGGGGGCGGATATCAGTGTGCAGGAACGTGATATTCACTTTTTGATTGGGCCGAATGGCGCCGGGAAAACAACCATGCTGGATATTATTTGCGGGAAAACAAAGCCGCAGTCGGGTGAGGTTGTTTTTCAAGAAACGGCAGAACTGACAAAGGTTCCGGAATATCAGATCGCCAAAATGGGCGTCGCCAGAAAGTTTCAGGCTCCGAGTGTCTTTTCGCAGCTGACCGTGTTTGAAAATATCGAGCTTGCCATGAAGCAGAAAAAAACGATTCTCTCCCTGCTGATGGCGCGTATGACAAGAGAACAGCGTGACAGGGTGACAGACATCCTGAAGCTGATCGGTTTAGAAGGAAAGCGGGACATAAAAGCCGGCAGCCTGTCACACGGACAGAAACAATGGCTCGAAATCGGCATGCAGCTCGCCATGGAGCCGAAGCTTTTGCTGCTGGATGAACCGATCGCCGGAATGACGGGAAAAGAGCGGGATAAAACCGGGGCTCTCCTTGAGGAAATTGCCAAAACATGTTCCGTTTTAATTGTGGAGCACGATATGGATTTTGTCCGCTCGTTTTCCAGAAAAGTGACGGTGATGCATGAAGGAAAAGTGCTTTGTGAAGGATCGATGGATGAGATTACAAGCAATGAAGAGGTGGCAGCGGTGTATTTAGGAAGGAGCGGGGCGTCATGATAGCGGTTAGTAATGTGACATCCGGTTACGATCAATCCATGGTTTTGCATAACCTCAGCATGGAAGTCCGCCCTGGGCAGATCGTCGCTGTATTAGGCCGAAACGGAGTTGGGAAATCCACTTTGCTGAAGACGATCATCGGCCTGATCCCGGCCAAACAGGGACAAATTCGTTTTCATCAAACGTTTGTTCAAAACGAAAAGACGGAAAAACGGGCAAGAGCAGGAATAGCGTACGTGCCGCAGGGGAGAGACATCTTTCCCGCTTTAACCGTTCGCGACAATCTTTTGCTCGGAGAAGAACCGCTTCCTAAGAAGGAGCGGAGAGGGCAGATCAAGGAGGAGATTTTTCAGTGGTTTCCTGTTTTGAAGGACATGCTCGACCGTAAAGGCGGCGATTTGAGCGGAGGACAGCAGCAGCAGCTTGCGATTGCCAGAGCGCTGATGGGAAATCCGAAAATGATTTTACTAGATGAACCAATGGAAGGAATTCAGCCCTCAATCGTGGAATTGATTCAAAAAGTTATCATAGAAATTTCCAGAAAAGAAGAGACTGCAGTTGTTTTGGTGGAACACAGCTTAGAGAACGCCTTAACGTGCGCTGACTATCTTTATGTTATGGACAGGGGAACGGTCGTCGCTCACGGAAAGGCTGACGAAGAAACGGCTCGCCGTTTTGAAAGGCATCTCACTGTTTGATCAGCATCCTGTAAAAGGGAGGTGATGGCCCGCCTGCATCGTTCCGGAGATTCATGTAACGCAATCCGCTTTAGAATGACGATAATAAGGAGGACCTAAGATGAAACTGACACCTGTTGAACAAGAGAAATTGCTCATTTTTGCAGCGGGAGAATTAGCCAAGCAGCGAAAGGCGCGCGGCGTTCTGCTCAATTATCCCGAGGCTGCCGCTTATCTCACCTGTTTTATCATGGAAGGCGCGCGCGATGGTAAGGGAGTGGCGGAGCTGATGGAAGCCGGCCGCCATGTATTGACTGAAAAAGATGTCATGGAGGGCGTGCCTGAGATGCTGGACAGCATTCAGGTGGAAGCTACATTCCCTGACGGAGTGAAACTTGTCACAGTGCATCATCCGATTTCTGCGGAGGTGAAGTCATGAAGCCGGGAGCATTTCAGATTGCTGAGGGAACCATTACGATTAACGAAGGCCGCCAGACACGGGAGATAGCGGTGAAAAACACCGGATCACGTTCCGTTCAGGTCGGTTCCCATTTTCATTTTGCGGAAGCCAATGGTGCGCTATCGTTTGACCGCGAACAAGCCATCGGCATGCGTATCGACATTCCGTCAGGCACATCGGTCCGTTTTGAGCCAGGTGAGGAGAAAACGGTCACGCTTGTTGAATTCAGAGGGCGAAAAACAGTAAGAGGACTGAACGGAATGGCCGATACGTATATCGATGAACGCGGCAAAGAAAAAACGTTAGCCAACTTAAAGAAAGCCGGCTGGATGGAAGGTGTGATTCGATGAAAATGTCACGGGAGCAATACGCGGAGCTGTTTGGTCCGACAACGGGCGATAAAATCAGATTGGGCGATACGGACTTATGGATCGAAGTCGAAAAGGACTTCACTGTATATGGTGAAGAAATGATCTTTGGAGGCGGAAAAACGATTCGTGACGGCATGGGCCAAAACGGCAGCATCACAGGAAAAGACGGCGCTTTGGATTTGGTGATCACCAACGTCGTGTTATTGGATTACACAGGCATTGTCAAAGCGGATGTCGGTGTAAAGGACGGCCGGATCGTGGGTGTCGGAAAAAGCGGCAACCCAGATATCATGGATGGAGTCGATCCGCATATGGTCATCGGTGCGGGTACAGAGGTGATTTCCGGGGAAGGCAAAATTTTAACGGCTGGAGGAGTGGATACGCACATCCACTTTATTTGTCCTCAGCAGATGGAAGTTGCACTTTCCTCAGGAGTGACGACTCTTCTTGGAGGCGGAACGGGACCCGCTACAGGAAGCAAAGCGACGACATGTACATCAGGTGCATGGTATATGGCAAGGATGCTGGAAGCGGCCGAGGAATTTCCGATCAATGTCGGCTTTTTGGGAAAAGGGAACGCATCCGATAAAGCGCCGCTGATCGAACAGGTGGAAGCCGGCGCCATTGGCCTGAAGCTTCATGAAGACTGGGGCACGACGCCAAGCGCTATCAAAACGTGCATGGAAGTTGTGGAGGAAGCCGATATTCAAGTTGCAATCCATACGGATACAATCAATGAAGCGGGCTTTCTGGAAAACACGCTTGATGCAATTGGGGAGCGGGTGATTCATACCTATCACATTGAAGGAGCAGGCGGAGGCCATGCCCCGGATATTATGAAGCTCGCCTCTTACGCGAACATTCTGCCGTCATCCACAACGCCGACAATCCCTTACACCGTCAATACAATGGATGAGCACCTTGACATGATGATGGTCTGTCACCATTTAGACGCGAAGGTGCCCGAGGACGTGGCGTTCAGCCATTCCAGAATCAGGGCTGCGACGATTGCGGCAGAGGACATTCTCCATGATATTGGGGCGATCAGCATGACGTCATCGGATTCCCAAGCGATGGGGCGGGTTGGCGAAGTCATTATCCGCACTTGGCAGGTGGCTGACAAAATGAAGAAACAGCGCGGCGCTCTCACTGGAGAAAACGGAAACGATAACGTACGTGCGAAACGCTACATTGCCAAATATACGATTAACCCGGCAATTACTCACGGCCTCAGCCATGAAGTCGGTTCTGTAGAAAAAGGAAAGCTCGCTGACCTTGTCCTGTGGGATCCTGTATTTTTCGGCGTGAAACCGGAATTGGTCTTAAAGGGCGGCATGATAGCACGCGCGCAAATGGGGGATCCAAACGCGTCTATCCCGACTCCGGAGCCTGTGTTCATGCGCCAAATGTATGCTTCGTATGGTAAAGCCAACCGCTCAACCTCCATTACGTTTATGTCCCAGGCGGGCATTGAAAGGGGCGTGGCGGAAAGGTTAGGGCTGGAAAAAAGAATTTCTCCTGTGAAAAACATCCGCAAGCTGAGCAAGCTGGATATGAAATTAAACGCTGCTTTGCCGAAGATTGAAGTCGATCCGAAAACGTATCAGGTCTTTGCTGACGGAGAAGAATTATCCTGCCAGCCTGTCGATTATGTTCCGCTGGGACAACGATATTTCTTATTCTGACAAGACACGGCCGGAGTGCATCCGGCCGTTTTATTGACTAAACGGATGTCCAAGAAGCGCAAATTTAGTGTATATTATATGTTGACAAACGAATTAAATGTAACTATTATAGTTACAACGGTGGTGAAAAAACATGATTAACAGCCGTCTTGCTGTTGCCATTCATATTTTATCGCTCATTTCGATGGATGAAAAAGCGTCTTCGGACATTATCGCTGACAGTGTCAACACCAATCCGGTTGTTGTAAGGAGAATGATCAGCCTGCTGAAAAAGGGTGATATTCTCACATCACGCGCCGGGGTGCCGGGCGCGAGCCTCACAAAAGATCCGGCTGATATTTCTCTTTTAGAAGTATATCGGGCTGTTCAAAACCAAGAGGAACTATTTGCGGTTCATGAAAACCCGAACCCGAAGTGTCCGGTAGGCAAAAAAATTCAGTGCGCACTGGATGAGACATTTGAAAGTGTGCAAAAAGCGATGGAAAATGAGCTGGCAAGCAAGTCATTAAAAGATGTAATGAATCATCTCTTTTGATCAAAAGAGATGACTTCTCACCGCCAACATGTAACTAAAATTGTTACAAATAAGGAGGAAATCAAAAAATGAAAATAGGAATTATCGGTGCAAGCGGAAAAGCGGGAAGTCTGATTTTGAAAGAAGCGAAGGAAAGAGGCCATGAGGTAACAGCCATTGTCCGAAATGCATCTAAAGTGCAAGAGCAGGACACAGCGATTTTGGAAAAAGATGTTTTTGAACTGACAGCGGAAGATCTCAAGCCTTTCGATGCACTCGTGAACGCTTTTGGAGCTGCGCCTGGCCAGGAACATCTTCATGTTGAAGCAGGCAGAACATTAATCAACCTGCTAAAGGATGCAAAACATACAAGATTGTTTGTCGTCGGCGGAGCGGGAAGCCTGTTCGTTGATGAAGCCAAAACAACACATTTAATGGATACACCGGAATTCCCGAAAGAATATCTTCCGACTGCATCAAATCAAGGAGAGAACCTGAAAGACCTGCAAAATGCAGACTCTATTTCCTGGACATTCCTCAGCCCGGCGGCGTTTTTTGATGCGGCAGGAAAGCGGACGGGATCTTACCAAAAAGGAAAAGACAATGTGATCGTAAACGCAAAAGGCGACAGTTATATCAGCTATGCCGATTATGCGATTGCTGTTTTGGATGAGCTTGAACATCCGTCACACAAAAATGAACGCTTCACAGTAGTAAGCGAAGCGGAATAACAAGAAAAAACCCGGAGGAAGCTCCGGGTTTTTTACTTAATAGCTGCTGTACGTATCATAATCGCTGAATATGCCGTCAGCGATTCCAAGCATTAGAAAGATGAAGAATGCGATGATCGCCAGGATCGATACAGCGATGCTCACAATTAAATAAATCCCTTGCATCTTTACAAATTTCGCATAGTTCTCCAGCATTAAATCTTCAGATTGCCCGCTATGCTTTTCAGCCATTAAGCCTGCTTCTTTTGCTGACCGCATCAAAAAGATGCCAGAAATGATTTGCAGTACGCCGGGCACTGCGCCGATAAGAAAAAAGAACGCGCCTGAAAGCGCAGTAAAAGCGCCCATAATAATAAATAAAATGCCTGTTGCTTTTCCCCATTTTGAAATACTAATGAGGGTTTTGTTGACCGTTTCCGGATTCATTGACACGGGTCCCCTTTACAAAAAAATACTCACTTTTCTTTTATACACTATTTGTGAGAAGTTTTGTATAAAGAAATAAAAATAGTGAATTTGATTTTGAAGTTGCACGCTATATGGGAAAGGTCACGCGCGTTTTTATGGGATGCGTGATGATGCCATGCTGAAAAACCCCGGCCATAAAGACCGGGGGATTGGCACATCTTATAAAATCGGCGACAGCAGCCGTGACACGGATTCCTTAATGCGGATCCATAATGATCGCTGCTGATATTCCTCGTAGGTGTATTTTCTCGATACGAGCAAATCTTCTTTAAATGTAGAAACCAGTTTTTTGGCAATGTTGATATCATAAATAAATGCATTAACCTCAAAATTCAGCCTGAAGCTTCGGACGTCGATATTCGCTGTACCGACTGACGCAATTTCGTCATCCACAACGATTGTTTTCGCGTGAATAAAGCCATTATCGTATATATAGACGGTGGCTCCGGCTTTTAAAAGATCCCCGATATACGAAAGTGTGGCCCAGTATACAAAGGCATGGTCGGGCTTGTTCGGTATCATAATGTTGACATCAATGCCGGACAGGCATGCAATCCTTAATGCATCCAGCAGGCTTGCGTCCGGAATAAAGTAAGGTGTTTGTATCAAAATGCTACGTTTGGCGTTTGAAATCATTTTGATGTAGCCGTTTTTAATTTGTTCCCATTCGGAATCGGGCCCGCTCGTAACAATCTGCATCCCGACATTTCCCTTTGGGCTGCAATCGGGAAAGTGGTTCGGAATATAGGTGAGTGTATGATGATGTGAAGCTTGGTTCCAATCAAGGATGAATCGTGTCTGAATGGCGTGTACGGCCGTTCCCTGCAATCGAATATGGGTATCGCGCCAATAGCCGAACTTCGGATTGAGACCGAGGTATTCATCCCCGACATTAAACCCACCGACATAACCGGTTATGCCGTCTATGATGACGAGCTTTCGGTGGTTGCGGTAATTCAGCCGAAGGTTAATCGGCCTGAGTTTTGAAGGGAAAAAGACCTCCACATGCCCGCCGGCCTCACGCAGTTTTTTGAAAAACTTTTTGCGTAGCGTTCTGGACCCGAGCTCATCATACAAAACCCTGACCTGCACACCTTCTTTCGCTTTTTGAATGAGGGCGTCCCGCAATTTTTTTCCTAATTCATCACCTTTGTAAATATAATATTGTAGATGGATATGATCCTTTGCCTTTGATATGTCATGTAAAAGCCGCTGAAACTTATCACGTCCGTCTGTAATGACATCAACTGAATTATCCTCTGTAAAGACAGCATGATTATTCATGATGAGCATGTATATTAAATCCTTATTATCAAAGGTTGCCCGGTTGTTGAACTGAAATTGCCTGTTTTCTAATTCTTCAAGCTGATGCTGCAGCAGCTTTTCGATTCCGATTTTCTTGCGATCCTCCCATTGAAACAAATGCTTGCGTCTGAGATTATGACCGAATAATAGGTATAAAATAAAGCCTAAAACGGGTATAAAGAAAAGAACAAGCAGCCAAGCCCATGATGCACTGGCATCGCGCCGTTCTTTGAATATGACAATGATGGCCAAAAGAATATTCAAAATGAAAAAAAGTGATAAAAGGATGGAAGAAATACTCACTTTGTAACCCCGCTAATTCATATTTATCAAGAAGATTGCCATTAGTATTCCATGAATAACAGCAATCTGATTCCCATTACAAATTATAACACTGACTTTTTAAAAGAATAAAGTGTGTTGATCCAGATTCTTTGTGAAAAACACGGGCAGATTTCTTTAAAACCAGCTTGCACCTGCGTTAAAATAAACTCATATGATAACGTTCGTAAAGCCTTGCAAAATCAAATAAAGGGGGAGAATAAATGAACTTTTACAGAATAGAACAAATGCCGGGGTTCATTAAAACAGAAATGCAAAAAATTCAAAAGGCTGTACAGCCTTTAATGAAGAAAACTGTCATCTACCGTTTTCTTGCTGTTCCGCTTGCTGCATTCTCTCTCTTTAATTTGGCTGTTTTCCTTTTTCATGCTTCAGCAGACAGAGAGTCCTTGATCAGCGCCGGTCTTTTTGCGCTTCTTGCTGCACTTGGATTAGCATTTTTTAAAGAAGCGGGCTATCAGCATAAACAAATCCAAAAGACCGTTCATATTTATATGCTGAACAGAATCAAAAAGAGCGAAATTCTTTCAGAAGAGCGCAAAAACACGTATACGCGCCAGATCAAGGAAGAACCGTTTGCGATGCGGAGCTTTGTAGAGTTTTTGACTGAAGAAGACAGACGCAAGAAAATGCTGTATTAATATAGTAAACGGCACCCTGACTGTTAGCTGATATATCTAACAAACAGGGTGCCGTTTTTTCAATTCATCGAATTCGTGTGAAACAACCGGGGATATTCATTCTGTGTTTTATATATCTATTGAAGATAACGTAGACATGGCAATTCTTTCTTTTCATTAAATTAGATCTGTGGCCCGTGCCGTATACGATTTCTATGAGCGTTATTATGATTCCTTTACATAGAAAAATAGGGGATAAAACTATATAGAATCCCATCCCAGCGGTGTCCCTGCTGAAAGGTGTTTCGTTGCTGTTTTTCCGATCATTACATCAAAGTACTTTGGTTCCAAACCATAACCAGGTCGTATCACCTTAATATTTTCTTTGGTGAAAATCTCTCCGGCTTTTATATCGTTTGTTACATAAATAGAGCGGCGAAATTTAAGCGAAGCTTTTTCCTTGTCAGTTGGTCCATAAGTGATCTGTCCTAACGCTTGCCATGCCCTTTCCGTTTCAACGACAAGTTCTTTCAATTCAGGTGGTTCCAGTGAAAAGGCAGAATCTACACCGCCATCAGCTCTTGATAAAGTGAAGTGTTTCTCAATCACAGTTGCGCCTAAGGCGACACTGGCAACAGCAACTCCTGTTCCCATTGTGTGATCTGATAAGCCAACTTGGCAATTAAATAATTCCTTCATATGAGGAATCGTAGAAATATTGGTGTTTACTGGTGATGCCGGGTAAGTGCTTGTGCATTTTAGAAGGATTAATTCTTTACAGCCTGCTTCCTTGGCAGCCGTTATTGTTTCATCAATTTCTGCTACTGTAGCCATTCCAGTTGAAATGATAATGGGTTTACCTGTAGCAGCTACCTTTTTAATAAGAGGGATATCAGTATTTTCAAATGACGCTATTTTATATATAGGCACTCCCAGGTCTTCCAAAAAGTCGACAGCCGATTCATCAAATGGCGTACTCAAAGGAATCATTCCAAGCTCCCGGCATTTATCGAAAATGGGTTTATGCCATTCCCATGGGGTGTAAGCCTGCTGATATAATGTATAGAGCGTACTGCCAGACCATAGACTATCGTTATCCTCAATTTTAAAATCTTTCGTATCTATATTTAACGTCATCGTATCAGCGGTATAGGTTTGTATTTTTAATGCATGTGCACCTGCTTTGGCAGCTGCTTCTATAATGTGAAAAGCACGTTCTAACGATTGATTATGGTTCCCGGACATTTCAGCAATAATAAATGGGGGATGATGCGGGCCAATACTTCTTCCATCTATATTGATTTCGTTCATCTTTGCACTCCCTTCTATTCACAGGAATACCGGCCGTAAAACAATAGACTTTGATGTCATCTATATGAAATGATTGTTCAAAGTCTAAAGTTTACTAAAACCTGTATCAATGTCCTTGATATCTATTCCTCTTTCAGCCAATTTCCTGATCACTTTCGGCTTTTCTGCAATCCATTCTTCTTTTAAGAGACCATATCTGATTACATCAAGATATTGATGATTTCTTACTATATGGTTTCGAAAATGACCTTCTTTACAAAAACCGAATGTTTGGTGAAATGATAAGCTTCTTTCGTTATTCAAAAGTACTTCTCCGTATACTTTCTCAACACACAACTTTTGAAACGCCCATTCTAACGCTAAAAACCCCATGATAGAGGCAGAACCTTTTGGACTATCGGGCTCTCCGATATAAAAACCCCAATAGCAGTGGTTATGTTTATCATCAACATCTTTAAAGCTAACAAAGCCAGTTTCTTTATGATCAATTGCAAATATAAAATAATGTTCTGTTTTGGATGAATTTATTTTCTTGAACCATTGATGATGCTGTTTTTCATTAATTATTTGGTCATGATACATTGATTTTCTGATTCTCTCATCGTTACGCCAACGGAGAACTGTGTCTAAGTCTTTTTCTTTTAATGGTCTAAGGGAATATTTGAACACAGATTTATTCCTTCCTTACTTTAAAATTTCTAATAAGAGGTTCTGGCGTTGATCCATATTTTTTTCCAGCAGCAGTCGGGCTTTTCTTGACATTTGTTGAAGTGACAAGGGGTTATTCATCATGTCTTGAATGGCTGAGACGATATCTGATTCCTTGACTGATTCTTTAGGTCCCAGATATTTAATCGCGCCTAATTGATCAAGCGTTTGAGCAATCAATTCTTGATTTTCTGCGACGGTGATGACGATCGCTGGAAGGCCGAGATAGCAGCGCTCCCAAGTAGTCGTTCCGCCCGCACCTATAGCCAGGTCAGCATTGTACATTAATTCTGCAATATGATTCACTTGGCAGTGAAAGTTGCAATAGTCATGGATGTTACAAATGGATTCAATTTCATTCTTATGAGTATTGGTATTTCCAATCACGATATCAAGCTCAATATCATGGGGGGAAAGCTGCTGAAAGGCTTTCATCACCTTTTTCGTTTCATTAGTGGGATCACTGCCTCCAAAAAAGACAAGAATCTTTTTTACACTTCCATCGCGGTTTATGTGATGGGGTAAAAATGAATAAAACTCGTCTCGCAATAAGACATATTCTGGTCCTAAGTATTGTTTGCAGCTTTCGGGGACTAGATTGACATAACGATCTTTATAATGATGATAAAGATTCTGATCCAATAATATATCACAATCATGTAAACGATCAGCCAAGTCATCAATCACCATCATTCTTTTCACATGTTTTTTCACATTCATCTCCCAATTGATATCAATTGCGTAATGATCAATGATAAGGAGGGAGATGTCCTTGTTCATGTCTTTTATCGCGCTAATGGTTTCCGCTGCGTCAACATACCAAGGGACACCAAGCCAATTAGAATGCGGAGTTGTTTTAGGAATGAAAACATTCTTTTTAGGTTCTGGCAGCATAATGAGATCAAACTGTTTCTCTCGGATGACCTCCGCTAGATGACCTTGTAAGTCTCGGCAAATAAAGATAATATTTGCCCCCTTTTTGCGCAACGCATGAGCAAGCGTGAGGCATCTCATGACATGACCTGTTCCTATTTCAATTGAAGCATCTGTTCTGAAAAGGATGTTCATCACAGCACCTCAATCACTTGGATTTATTGTCGGCTTCATTGATGATTTCTTTTTGTTCTATCCGGGCATTGAGCAATGACCATTCTGGAAACTCGTTCAATAATGTTAGGGTATCCTCTAGGCTGAAGTCAGGTTTAGTTGGGTAAAGTTTTTCAATAATGTTTTTGATTAATAAAAAATCCTCGTGCGTATCTACAGTCCATCTATGCTGTTTCTGATTTTCGGTATAGGTGATATTAGCTAAGCTGAATCGATCTGGATTCAGGTAAATAAAGGGTGTAACATGTTCCCGTTCGTAGTCAAGGCTGGACTCGTGATAAGCTTTCTCTAACGAAGAAGCTGAAAAAACCTCTATATCCATTCCGCGGGGATACGTTCGCTGTAAGGTGTTAGACACATAATCATATTGGCCCTTTGAATCCAGGTAACATTTTATTACCTTATCAATCACACGATAATCAATAATAGGGCAGTCAGAGGTTAGTCGGACGACATTTTCCGCGTTGCTTATTTTTGCTGCTTCGTAGTACCTTGATAAAACATCGGTTTCTGACCCGCAATAATAAGTAAGAGACAATCTCTTACTTAACTCAACAATGGGTTGATCTATCGCATTTGTAGTCGTGGCGATCACAATATCATCAATAAGTGCTGCTCTTTTGATTCTTTCAATTTGATATTCCAGCAAAGGCCTATTCAACACTTTTTTCAACACTTTACCCGGCAATCGGCTGGAGCCCATCCGTGCTTGGATAATAGCCGTTACTTTCACCTAACCACCTCCTACGAATAATAATTCACTACTTTCTTTAGTGCTTTTATAACATCGTCTGCATCTTTTTCGTTCATCGATTGAAACAGAGGCAAGGTGATCATTCCTTTATACAGCTTTTCGGCATTTGGGCATAAGCCCTCTTGATAACCTAAACGTTGATAATAAGGGTGTAAATAAACAGGTATATAGTGGACGTTAACACCTATATTTTCTTTTTGCATAGCGTTGAAAATATCATCGCGGTTTCCTTTAAGCGAATCTAGCTTTAAGTCAATGACATAAAGGTGCCAGCTGGAAGTTGAGGCTGCATCTTGAATTGGGAGATGAATGTGGGAGATTGTTTTTAATTTTTCGTTGTAGATCCTGGCAAGATGTCTTCGTTTTTCAATAAAATCATCTAATTTTTGAAATTGGCTGATGCCTAATGAAGCTTGGATATCTGTCATCCGATAATTGAATCCAAGAAAGTGCATTTCATAGTACCACGATCCATGGTTTTGGCTTAGCTTTTTAGGGTCGCGGGTAATTCCGTGACTGCGGAATTGGAGCAGCTTCTCATAATATTCTCTATTATTAGTTGTTATCATTCCGCCTTCGCCGGTTGTAATATGTTTAACAGGGTGGAAACTAAACATCGTCATATCACTGATTGAACCGATTGTTTCCCCTTTATACGAAGCGCCTAATGCATGGGCAGCATCTTCAATAACGATCAAGTTATGGGCTTTTGCAATTTTTTGAATCTGATCATGATTCACCGGCTGTCCTGTAAAATCTACCGGTATAATAGCCTTTGTTTTTGGAGTGATCAGCTTTTCAATGGAATCAGGGTCAATATTGTATGTGTGCGGGTTAATATCTGCGAAAACCGGTTTGGCTCCCATGTACAAAATGCAATTGGCACTTGCCGCAAATGTGATGGGTGTCGTAATGACTTCGTCTCCCTGTGAAATTCCCGCAGCAAAGCAAGCCGCGTGTAAAGCAGCTGTTCCGCTGGAAAATGCAACAGCATAGCGGCTGCCAACATAGTCTGCGACTTTTTCTTCGAATAAGTCGATTGCTGGTCCCGTCGTCAAATAGTCTCCCCGTAAAACGTCAACTACTGATTGTATATCATCTTCATCTAACCATTGCCTGCCGTATGGAAGATATGAATCTCTGACAGGCTTACCGCCTGTCATTGCTAATTTATTCTCACTGGTCATTTTCATTCTCCTATTAAATGAGATTCGTACTCTTAATCCATTCTTCTGTTTTTCTTATTCCTTCCTCCAAACTGACCTGCGGGCTCCAATTAAGAATTTTTTTTGCTTTTTCGTAGTTACATAACAATTTTGGAATTTCACTTTGAGGATGTATATGCTCTACATGGTGAATGTTTTGTTTATCGCCTGCAATTAATTCTGCTAATTCATTAATCGATATATCTCTTCCAAGGCCTGCATTTATAATTTCACCGTTTGCTTTTTGGGAATAACCAGCCTGCACGACGAAATCAGCACAATCCTCTACATATAAAAGATCACGGGTTTGTGTGCCGTCACCATATATATGCAGCTTTTTACCGTCCAATTTGTTTTTTATAAAAATAGCAACTACTCCGCCTTCACCGCCTGTTTTTTGGTAAGGCCCATACGTATTAAACGGACGTATAACAACCGCAGGGAGACCGTATGCGTGATAATAGGAGAGCACCATATTTTCAGCCGCGATTTTTGACCCGGCATAAGGTGAAGCGGGTTTAATAGGATCTGTTTCTTTAATACCTTCAGCAAATGCAGCTCGGTCATATACCATGCAGGTACTCATAAAAACAACTTTTACATTATGCTGCTTACATAATTCTAAAATGTTAAAAGTACCGATTGTGTCATTTTCAAATGTGGTTTTCGGATCGTCGATGCTATCTTGTACGTTGATGCTTGCACCTAAATGGTAGCAAATATCAAATTTTGTCGAGAAAAGATCCTCTAATGTTTTTACATCCTTTATATCACCATGGATAAATTCGATAAAACCAGGGTCGTTTTTCAGGTCTTCTATATTTTCTAAACGCCCGTTCGATAAATCATCCAATACCCATACTTGATGACGGTCTTCTAATAATTTTTTCACAACCCATCTGCCGATAAAACCTGCTCCTCCAGTGACGAGAACTTTCATGATCATCTTCCTTCCCGAATTAAAGTAATGTTTGCGATTTTAATAATGCAAGGACCTCTTCTTTTGAAATTTGCTTTTGGTCATTTGAACTATAAGTCCCTTCAGTTGCTTTTTTCGCTTGGGTATAATGATTTTTCTCCCCATAAGTTGAAGGGATAACAAACATGTCAGGCAGCTCCAAAGCCATTGTCGACTCGTCATAAGTCATCAGTTCTTCATACATTTTTTCTCCGGGCCGCAGCCCGATTTCTTGTATTTCTATTTCATCAATATTCATATTCTGTTTTTTGCATGTTTCTTCCACGACGACTGACACTAAGTCATGCAGTGATATGACAGGCATTTTTAATATGAAGATTTCGCCGCCCTGAGATTCCTTTAGTGCACCAATTAATAAAGATGTCGCCTGATCCAGTGTCATCATAAAGCGATTCATCTTTAAATCCGTAACAGTCACCTTTTTTTGCGTTAAGATTTGTTCTATAAACAATGGAACCACGGAACCCCTTGAACCAATTACATTTCCAAACCGAACACAAGAAAAAACCGTCGAAGCTTTTCCCTTACTGTATTCTGCTGCAGAAATTAATCTTTCAGCTGTGAGTTTTGTTGCTCCATATGCATTCGTTGGTGATATTGCTTTATCTGAACTTGTAAAAACTACTTTTTTTACGTTTTGGGCCACTGCCGCTTTAATGACATTATTGGTTCCTATAATATTGGTGAGGACTGCTTCATAGGGATTGTATTCGCAAGCAGGAACATGCTTCATGGCAGCAGTATGGAAGACGTAGTCAATGCTGTCCATAGCATTTAACACCCGGTCATAATCTCGCACATCTCCTATTAAAAATCTAATATCCTTTCTGGGACCGATTTCATTTTCCAACATAAATTGTTTATATTCATCTCTGCTAAATATACGAACAACCTTTGGCTGATCCTTAAGAATTTGTTTTAGAAGACTTTTTCCAATCGTACCTGTTCCGCCAATTATGAGTATTTTTTTATCTTTGAAAAACACAAGTATATCCACTTCCTTTTTCTTAAATGGATGAAAAAATGTCGGTTATTGAAGTATATGCTTGTTACAAAACTCTGTGTTTGCTCTAGCCTAATCGATTCAACTATTATTTTTGAAAAACCATAAAACATAGAGAGTACATCTGCGGGGCGGTGGGGGAATAGCTGCTTAATGGTCTAGAAACAAATATTTTGAATGAGAAATCATATAACTGTCTGTGTCCTGCGATGTAAATGGAGAGATGTCCTGATTGTTTCTAACATATAAGATAGGGATGCTATACAAAGTATGTCACACCGAAGAGCGTGCCTGGATGAATGACGATAACGCAGAAAATTTGAGGAGAACATAATAAAAAGGCATGAGTCCGGTTCAATACCGAACTCATACCCTTGCTATTCGTGTCTATCCTTCGGAGGTCAGATCCACACCTTTATTCAAAGACGGGCCCATCTTCATAATAATAGGAATCCGGGTCTTCATACGTATCCATATCCTCAAAAGCGGCGATGCCGACAAATACGAGGAAGAAAATGAGCAGAATGATTCCGATGAGGCCTGCGGCGATACTTGATGCAGCGTAGAATAATTGCATTTTGATAAATTTCCCGTAGTTCTCCAGCATGCTTACACCCGCACTGCCGGTCAGGTTTCCGCTTGCCTCTCTTGCTGCTTTTGCCGACCGCATCAGAAATACGCCTGAAATAATGAGCAGGACGCCTGGAATAGCGCCTATGATTGTCATTAAAGCCGACAGGGCAGCCAGCGCACCCATGACAATTAAAAGAATTCCTGTGATTTTGCCCCACTTTGCAATGTCTGAAAGCGATTTGACAGCAGCAGCGCTCAGCTCACGTTTTTCGCACTCTGTGCTGTTGTTCTCCTGCTCGGTCACGCTGTTTTCTTCGTGGTGAGTTTCAATATGGTTTTCATCTTTATCAAGACTAATCATGATAGCTCTCTCCCTAATATTTTTAAGTCATATCGCTTGCCGTCCATTTCAGCAATGCCGGGGAATAACCCCCATTCCTTGAAACCGTGCTTTTCAAACAGCTTCAGGCTAGGCTTATTATGTCCGAAAATGAAGGCCATAAGCGAGCGGATGCCAAGCTCCGGCGCGATGCGGAGCGCTTCCTGAAGCAAGTGATTTCCGGCGCCTTTGCCGCGGCATGATTCATGAATGTATATGCTGATCTCGGCTGTTTTATTATAAGCAGGCCTGCCGTAAAATCTTTCGAAACTGATCCAGGCAACCACGTCCCCGCTTTCATCCTCAGCAACATACAGCGGCCGTTCGTCTGTATGTCCCAAAAACCACGCCATCCGGTCTTCCGTTGTTACCGGTTCAGTATCGGCTGTTACCATTCGTGAGGCAATCGTTGAGTTATAAATCGCAACAACCGCTTCTATATCCTTTTTTTCAGCAAGACGTAATGTCAAGTTCATACGTATCTGGTTCTCCTCTCAAAAAAAATGACATACTTTCTTATCAGCCTGCACAAACTATATCTAAAAAAGTTTTTTATATCAGTGTATATATTTTCAGAAAAGTGTTCAGAATGTTGCTGAGGTGATGAAACAATGAGAGAGGAAGAAAAGAAAACTTCTCAAGTCAAAAAACTTCAGCAGTTTTTTCGTAAACGCTGGGTGTTCCCTGCAATTTACTTAGTCAGTGCGGCCGTCATTTTAACAGCTGTCCTTTGGTATCAATCTGTATCAAATGATGAGGTAAAGGATCAGTTAGCTGATAACGGCGGAAGCTCCGCGTATGACAACAACGACGATGCAGTTGAAGTAGGAAAGTCTATGGAAAATGTCGCAATGCCGGTTGTTGATTCTGAAAACGTTTCTGTTGTGAAAAAGTTCTATGAAACTGATGCCGCAAAAGAAGAAAAAGAAGCAGCACTCGTTACCTATAATAACACGTACAGCCTAAGCAAAGGAATTGACTTAGCTGAGAAAGACGGAAAAGATTTCGATGTTTCTGCTTCTCTAAGCGGTACGGTTGTCAAAGCTGAAAAAGATCCAGTGCTGGGATATGTTGTGGAAATTGAACATGCTGATGGTTTATCTACTGTGTATCAATCACTTTCTGAAGTAGGTGTTGAGCAAGGCGACAAGGTGAAGCAAAATCAGGTCATCGGAAAGTCTGGCAAGAACCTTTACAGCGAAGAAAGCGGTAACCACGTACACTTTGAAATCCGTAAAGATGGAGTTGCTATGAACCCGCTGAACTTTATGGACAAGCCGGTTTCTTCTATTGAAAAAGCGGCAGCTGCAGAAGAGAAAGCTGCAACTGAGGAAACAGAAGAATCCATTCAGCAATCATCTGAAAAAAAGGATGGTTCAACTGAAAAAGGAACTGAAGAAAAATCCGGAGACAAAACGGATGATTCAACTGACAAATCAGGTTCCAAAGAAAGCAGCACAACAGAAGACACTGAACAGTCTTAATGAAGAAAACGTCTATCGGTGTGATAGGCGTTTTTTTTGTTACTTTTTGTTTCACTGTGCCGTCTATGTATTTACATGCACAAGATGCTGCTGGAAAGGAGGCTGTTTAGATGAATCGTCTATTACTTGCGGGCTGGACCTTCTTCATATTACTCTCTGTCTGCACAGAAAGCTTCAGCGATATGGTGGTGTCGCAGACAGTGACATTTCATTTTCATCCGCATCCTGATTTATACCAATTTTTAGACATGGATTTTGCTCAGTTGACTACGCCTGAAGCTGTAATTCAAAAAATCGGGCACGCGTTTTCTTTCTTCGTGCTGACATATTTGCTGTGGAAGCAATGGAACAATATCAAATGGGCCTCGGCCGGAGCATTCATGTTTGCCGTTTTTACAGAAATCATTCAGCTTTTCTTCAGCAGAAACGGCTGCATCCGGGATGTACTCATTGACAGTGTTGGGATTGCCCTGTTTATTGGATTATTTGGTCTCGCAAAACGGAAAAGACATGAGATGTATGAAAAATATTAAAGCCGGCGCTCTTCCATTCAGAGGCCGGCTTTATCTTAGAAATTTTGATCGGTTGGTTTTTTCGTTATTTTATTGATAATCGCTTCATAGATTCGGACGATTAAATCAACGAGCGGGCGAAGAAGATCTGAAAATCTAAAGAACAGGAACCCGATAATGATCGCGACAACAAGACTGCCTAACACATCTACAGGATAGTGATGTCCCACCCAAATTCGTGAAAAACCGGTCAAAAGCCCGAAGATGACGAGCGGCCAGCCGATTTTACGGTTTCTGAAAAGCATTGCAATCGAAATAGCCAGCGCTCCCGTTGTGTGGTCACTCGGAAAAGAAGCATCTGCATCGTGCGGAATCAGCGTATGCACTGTGTGAGCGACGAAAGGGCGCGGTTCAACATAAACTTGTGTAATCAAGAAATTAATCACAAGACCCGCAATTCCTGTAATTCCTGCGTACAGCACGTTCTTTCTGCTTTGTGTGTTCCCGAACAGCCACATCACCAATAAGATAAGCGCATAGGCAACGATCGCGTATTCCGTTATGAAAACCATAATGGAATCGAGAACAGAATTGTGATGAGATAATCCATGGATAGCTTTAAATATTTCGTAATTCAAATAATCACCTTTTACATTTTTATATTAAGTAGACTCATCTTACTCAGAAAAAGTTTCAAATAAAAATAGAGATTGTCTGAAATCATGGCGCTTGAAGAGGATTCGAATGGGTAACACGTTTTCTGGGGGTTTTTTCTGTTCGCAAAAAAAGAGATCCGGAGTGTCCGAATCTCTTAATGATATTACAGCGCTTCAGGTCCTTCTTCGCCGGTGCGGATATTAATCGTATTGCCGATTTCATAGACAAAGATTTTACCGTCACCCGGTGATCCCGTTTTCAGAACCCGCTTAGCGGTCTCAGTTACTTGATCAACAGGAACCTTGCTGACCACGATTTCGATTTTTAACCGTTCATATACATTGCTTTCTATTTTTACCCCTCGATAAAGCTCCGTATGTGCTTTTTGAAGCCCGCAGCCGTGAACATTGGAGAAGGTCAGAGAGGTGACTCCGATTTTTCCGAGTTCCTGCTTCAGCTTTTCAAAATTTGCCGGACGCGTTACAATTTCTACCTTGAACATTTGACCGCTCATAGCGTCACTCCTCACATAGAATCTTGATATGCTTTTTCCCCGTGCATTGTTAAATCAAGCCCGAGTGATTCTTCTTCTTCGGTTGCGCGTAGGGGCAGGAAGAGGCCTACAATTTTAATAATAACGAATGTGACAATAAATACAAAAACATAAGTTGCGGCGATCGCTACAATTTGTTTCCAGATTAAACTTGCATCCCCGTAGAATAAACCATCTGCACCAGCGGAGTTGACTGAAGTTGTTGCGAACAATCCTGTCGCGATGCCGCCCCATGTGCCGCCGATGCCGTGCAGGCCAAAGGCATCAAGCGCGTCATCATATCCGAATTTCTGTTTCAGCGAGAAGACACCCCAGAAGCAAACCGCTCCGCCAATGATGCCAATGATAATAGAAGAAAACGGTGTGACAAACCCGGCCGCCGGCGTAATGGCCACAAGTCCTGCAATCGCTCCTGATACCGCGCCGAGCATCGTCGGTTTTTTGTTGATGATCCATTCCACCAATATCCAGCCGGCAATCCCCGCTGCAGCTGCCGTGTTTGTATTAATAAAGGCGTACATGGCCACATCGTTTAATGTCAGGGCGCTGCCGACGTTAAAACCGAACCAGCCGAACCAAATCAGGGCGCCTCCTAAGAAGGTGTAAATGAGGTTATGCGGAGAAGACGCTGTGCCGTCTTTTCGTTTGCCGAGCACGATGGCCAGAACAAGGCCAGCCACCCCGGAAGAAATATGAACAACGTTTCCGCCTGCGAAATCAAGCGCGCCAAGCTGGCCGATCCAGCCGCCGCCCCATACCCAGTGAGCAACCGGCGTGTAAACCAATGAAACCCATAAAACCGAGAATAAAAGAAAAGCGCCGAATCGCATCCGCTCTGCGAAAGCCCCGGAAATGATGGCAGTTGTCAGAACCGCGAACGTCATTTGGAACATCATAAATAATGAATGGGGAATCGTGTCGCTGTAATCACCCGGATCAAATCCGACCCCCTTCAGACCTGCCCACTCCAGTCCGCCAATCAGTGAGTTGCCTGGAGCAAAGGCAAGTGTATATCCGAATAAAACCCAAACAATGGATACGATGGCAATGGAAGAGAAACTGTGCATTGCTGTACTCAGCACATTTTTGCTTTTTACCATTCCTCCATAAAATAACGCTAACCCCGGGGTCATCAGCCACACGAGTAAAGCGCAAAAGAACATAAATACTGTATCGCCCATTTGCATGTCTCATTCCTCCGTATCTTTCAGAATAAATGCAATTATTATATTTCTTCATTATAGAGAAAAAAGAATGATAAAACATTTTCATGTTAGATTTCCTAACATGCTTTTTTAGTGTGTGTTATCGATGCGGAAGAGGGAAGAAAAAACGGTATTTACTATACAAGACTTTGTGTCTATAAAATAACTCTAATTTTATGAGAAAAAAGGGAATTGACAAAAAATAGAATGTTATATACTGTATTAAGTGTATTAGTTGATATAATACACTGAGGAGGATGCGATATGAATAAAGGCAGCAGGCTGCTGAGAGCGTTAAGAAAGTCCATTCCGGCGACATTCCGGTTGTTTTTGGCCTTTAATTTTGTTGTGTACGGCCTGGCGAAAGTGGTCATAGGGCAGTTTGGTGAAGTAAGGCCTGAAATTGAAGCTGCAGCGGGAAAGGGATTTACAATTGCGTGGACATTTTTTGGTTATTCTCATGTCTATGAAGTATTTATAGGCTTTGGAGAAATCATTGCTGCAGTTTTGCTGTTGATTCCAAGAACATCTGCGTTAGGTGCCGTTGTATTTATGCCGATTATTGTGAACATCGTCATGATTAACTATTGTTTTGATATTGGCGTGCAGGATCTCAGTACGATATTAATGATCATGTGTTTGATTCTGCTTTGGATTGACCGCCGCAAATTTATGGGCATGTTTAATCAGCAGCCGATTAACGGCAGGCAGGTGACGAAGCTATGACAACTTTTATGATCGCAGTGCTTGCCGGTATGTTTGTATGCACCACCTTTTATTTTTATATAAAAGAAAAATCGTGAGATAAGTGCTTCTCCTGAGAACTTCACAAGCGTCATGCAAGAATTCATGTGAAGTGAAGAGTAAAATATGGGATGTGAGAAACACTAACCAGCATCAGGAGGAAACGCAAAATGAACACACTTACCATTGATTTTCAAAACACAGCATTGGTTATCATTGATCTGCAAAAAGGAATTGTGCCAATAGACAAAAGCGGACAGGTTGTCCCGAATGCGAAAAAACTTGTTGACGAATTCCGAAAGCATAACGGCTTTATCAGCTTTGTGAATGTAGCCTTCCATGACGGAGCAGATGCGCTAAAGCCGGAAACGGATGAACAGGCGCAGGAAGGTTCAGGTGAAATGCCGGCGGACTGGGCGGAATTTGTTCCGGAAATCGGTGTGCAGGACGGAGATTATACAGTGACCAAACGCCAGTGGAGCGCGTTTTTCGGCACGGACTTAGATTTGCAGCTGAGACGCCGCGGCATTGATACCATTGTACTATGCGGCATTGCCACGAATATCGGAGTGGAAAGTACGGCTCGCGAGGCCTTTCAGCTTGGCTATCAGCAGATTTTTATTACTGACGCGATGTCCACGTTCAGTGAGGAAGAGCATGAAGCGACACTGCGCTTTATTTTCCCGAGAATCGGCAAATCGCGGACAACAGAAGAATTTTTATCACAAGTGAAATGAAAATATCAAAAAAGAGCCGTGCTGTCTTTTTAACAGCGGTAGCTTCAGGAACGATGCTGAATCCGCTGAACTCGTCTATGATTTCTCTGGCGCTTCACAGCATCCAGCATGAGTTTCACCTGTCATTTACGACGGTTTCCTGGCTGATCTCCTCTTTCTATTTGGCGAGTGCTGTGGCCCAGCCTGTGACGGGAAAGCTTGGCGATTTGATTGGGCGGAAAAGGTTGTTTTTATTCGGGCTTATTCTTGTGGCGGTTTCCGCCATCGGGGCGCCGCTTGCGCCAACCTTTATGACATTATTGGTCATGCGGCTGTTTCAATCGGTGGGGAGCAGTGCGATTTATCCGTCGGGAGTCGGGCTGATACGAAACCACATACATGAGCGCCAGGCTTCAGCCATGGCGGTTCTGTCCATATTTGCATCTGCAATGACGGCGCTGGGGCCGACAGTCGGCGGTTTTTTGATTGTCTGGGGCGGCTGGCCGGCGATTTTTATCGTCAATCTGCCGTTTATTATCTTCAGCTTCCTGTTAGGGATGTATATGTTCCCAAAGGATCAGAAAAAAGGGGTGGGGATCAGAGCGGTTATCCGGCAGCTAGATGTTCCGGGAATCCTTTTGTTTGCCGGCGGGATCATTTTGCTCCTGTCCTTTTTGCTTTCGTTCAGCACATCCCCACATATGTCAGAAGGTGTGATTGGTGTCATTCTGCTTGCCGCATTTGTCTGGCGTGAGCTGAAAACGGAGAAGCCGTTTATTGATGTCCGTCTGTTTAAAACGCAGCGAAGTCTGTCAGCGGTATACGTTCAGTTTATTTTACTCAATGTATTCTTCTACTGTTTATTTTTTGGGTTGCCGAGTTATTTTCAGGATGAAATGCATCTTTCTGTCCAAACGAGCGGTCTGTTTATGCTGTTCATGTCGGGTATGAGCATCGCTATATCGCCCATTACAGGCAAGTGGATTGATCGATCGGGAGTCATTAAGCCGATTTTGGCGGGATCGCTTCTGATGACCGCGGGCGCTGTGCTATTAACGGTCTTTTTTATCAGCGTTCCGGTTATCGGGAAAGGCTTGATCCTGTCGCTGCTCGGCATCGGTTACGGACTTGGAAACGTAGCGCTTCAGGCAGCGATGCTGAAAACGAGCCCTTCAGACATGGTGGGAACTACCTCAGGCCTGTTCCAAACGTGCCGTTACCTTGGTTCGATTTTGTCCTCGGTGATTCTGGGCCTTCTGTTCGGTAAAGAGATTACAGCGGCTCATTTTGATATCATGGGAATGATCCTTATTGCTGTAGGTGGATTGAGTTTGTTTATGGCTTTGAGATTCACCGCCTTAATGAAAACAAGATCATGAGAAAAGAGACAGATATACGAGTCTGTCTCTTTTTCTTGTTTAGGGTGCTCAAAAATGAATAAAAGGTTTGTGTATCATAGCCAATGTATTTGTCTGACTTTTCAGTTATATTAAGTCGCATGTGATGTTAGAAAACTATACATATGATGAAAGATAGACAAGCTGAAAGGGGAGCCGGCTATGGAATCAAAAGAGGGTCATCTGCAATCAAACAGGCTGAGCAATGAGGATCTGCTGCCTTTAGGACAGGAAAAACGCACGTGGAAAGCAATGAACTTCGCCTCCATTTGGATGGGATGCATACATAATATACCGACCTACGCGACAGTGGGCGGATTAATTGCGATTGGGCTTTCACCGTGGCAGGTGCTGGCGATCATTATTACGGCCTCGCTTATTTTGTTTGGCGCACTCGCTTTAAACGGGCATGCAGGAACAAAATACGGGCTGCCATTTCCTGTGATTATCCGGGCTTCTTACGGAATTTACGGCGCGAACATTCCGGCGCTTCTGAGGGCTTTTACAGCCATTATGTGGCTTGGCATTCAAACCTTTGCCGGGAGCACGGCGCTGAACATTTTGCTGTTAAATATGTGGCCCGGCTGGGGAGAGATTGGCGGGGAGTGGAATATTCTAGGTATTCACTTGTCTGGTTTCCTCTCTTTCTTATTCTTTTGGGCTGTGCACTTACTTGTATTGCATCACGGTATGGAATCGATTAAGCGTTTCGAGGTTTGGGCAGGTCCTTTAGTTTATGTGGTGTTTGGCGGCATGGTATGGTGGGCGGTCGATATAGCCGGAGGACTCGGGCCGATCTATTCGCAGCCTGGGAAATTTCACACGTTTTCAGAAACGTTTTGGCCGTTTGCTGCCGGAGTCACCGGTATTATAGGTATCTGGGCGACGTTAATTTTAAACATACCTGATTTTACACGGTTTGCGGAAACGCAAAAAGAGCAGATTAAAGGCCAGTTTTACGGCTTGCCGGGAACCTTCGCGTTATTTGCGTTTGCCAGTATTACGGTGACCTCCGGTTCACAGGTTGCTTTCGGCGAGCCGATTTGGGACGTGGTTGATATTTTGGCGAGGTTTGATAATCCTTATGTCATCGTATTATCTGTGATTACGCTCTGTATTGCCACCATTTCAGTTAATGTCGCAGCAAACATCGTGTCTCCCGCTTATGATATTGCGAATGCTTTGCCGAAATATATTAATTTTAAACGAGGCAGCTTTATCACAGCCCTGCTCGCTTTATTTACGGTTCCGTGGAAGCTCATGGAGAGCGCAACCAGCGTTTATGCGTTTCTCGGTTTAATCGGCGGCATGCTCGGTCCGGTGGCAGGCGTCATGATGGCTGATTACTTTATCATTCGCAAGCGGGAGCTCTCGGTTGATGACCTATATTCCGAAACCGGACGGTATGTGTATTTTAAAGGCTATAACTACCGGGCATTCGCGGCCACTCTTTTAGGCGCACTCATCTCATTAATCGGGATGTATGTCCCAGCATTAAAGGGCTTATATGACATCTCATGGTTTGTAGGTGTACTGACATCATTTCTTGTCTATATTGCTCTGATGCGGATTCACCCGCCGGTATCATCTGCTGTCGGAAAGTATGATTCTGAACAGGTGCTTCGTGCGGAATAAGCGTTTTCTGCAGTGGAATGGATTTGAGATGGTTTTCCATAAATGGATAACCTATAATGATAGAAGAAAATCCAATCTAAATAGAAATGAGAATCCCATATGAAGCTACCATTTTTTATTTCTGCTGCAGTTGTTTTAACTGCTGTGATCATTGCTTTAATCTATGATAAGACGGCAGCAAATGAACATGAATCAGTGAACTGTTTATATGTTTCTCCTAATGGCAATGATCAAAATGAAGGGACGAAAACTAAGCCATTTCGTACACTGGCGCACGCCGCTAAGGAAGCTGTTGCCGGAACAACCGTATTAATCCGTGAAGGCACGTATGATGAACCGCTTGAAGTGAAGCATAGCGGCACGGACGGGAAGCCTGTCACGTTTCGAAACTATCAGAACGAAAAAGCAGTGATTACCGGGAAATCTATTACGAGCGCAAAATATGAAACGCCGTTAATCGGCATAGACAATAAACATTACATCACAATCAGCGGTTTAACGATTGAGAATCTCTCTGTTTCATCTGAAGAAGCAACCGCCATGGGAATTTATGTGACTGGCTCCAGCAGCCATATCACGATTAAGGGTAATCATGTTCGGAATATAAAAACAACGGCAGATGAGGGTAATGCCCACGGAATTGCAGTGTATGGAACGGGAAGCATGAAAGACATTAAAATCACGGATAATACCGTTGAAAAGCTGACACTCGGAGCGAGTGAAGCGGTTGTGCTAAACGGAAACATTGACGGCTTTACAATTGCGGGAAATCTGGTCCGTGATAATAACAATATTGGCATCGATCTTATCGGATATGAAGGAACGGCAGATCAAAACGATTATGTGCGGAACGGCATCGTAGAAAACAATACTGTCTATCATCATTCAACTTTCGGAAATCCGGCTTATGGAGATGAGTACTCAGCGGGCGGAATCTATGTCGACGGAGGACGCAGTATTGACATCAGGAACAACACGGTATATAGAAACGATATCGGTATTGAAGCAACCTCTGAGCACAAAGGGAAATATGCTGAGAATATAAAGATTACCGACAACAAGGTGTATCAGAATGCGTATACGGGGATTTCAATCGGCGGATACGACAAGGAGCGTGGCGGCACCGCCGGTTCTGTGATTGCTCACAACATTATGTTCCGAAACGACACAAAAGGGCTGTATGGCGGTCAGCTATTGCTGCAGCATGATACAAAAAACAACATAATAGAAAAAAATATTATGACGGCAAGTGACTCTAGGCTGTTTATTGCCAACGAATTTAAAACCAATGAAGGAAATACAGTCAATCATAACGTTTACCATAAGGAAGCAGATAAAGACGGCTTATGGATGTGGAAAAAGACAGAATACGACTCATTTCCGTCCTATCAAAAAGCAACGAAAAACGATGTTGGCTCTCTCTATGCAGATCCGATGTATCGCGACGAAGAGTCTTTTGATTTTACATTAGATCCGGATTCACCTGCGCGTCCGATTATTGAATCATGAACAAGCGGCATTCTATTCCGTTAAACGGAGCAGACTGCCGTTTTTTATGCAAAAAAAGACTGCCGGCAAATTCCGGCAGTCTGACTAGCTATTCTGCAATCGACACTTTTCCTTCAGGTTCGGCTACAGCAGTTTTTTTCTGGCTCCATGCATAGAGAAGAAGAGAAATCAGAACGAATAGACCCGCTGATAAGTAAATAGATGAGAAGCCTGCGGAAGCAACGAATAATCCGAACACATACGATCCTGCGGCAATTCCGCTGTCAAAGAACGTAAAGAACGTTGCTGTCGCAAACCCTGAACGGTGTGCCGGTGAGTTTTGTATCGCCAGCGTTTGCATGCACGGCACGATTGAGCCGTATCCGAGTCCGATCACAGCTCCGGATAATAGAAGCATCAAGCTGCTGTGCGTAAAGGCAAGCATGCAAAGTCCGACAGAGAAAATCAGGATTGAAGGGTAAATCACAATCCCCGCTCCGACTTTATCGAACAGTTTTCCTGTAAACGGACGCGCAACCATCATCGTAACAGCAAAGCAAACAAAGAAGTAGCCGCTGACATTTAATAGATCAATAGACTTAGCAAAAACGGACAAAAATGCTGTAACTGTTGAATAACAGAATGATATAAACAGCCCTACAATCGCAATCTTAAGCGCGCCTTTTTCAAACATATCCGAAAGAGAGAAACGGAATACAGTCGTTCCGCTGCTGAGGCTGTTTGGCACTTTAATGAGTAATGTAACAAACAGCCCGACAATCATAAACACCGCAAAAATTGTAAAGAAGACAGAGAAAGGCACAATTTTCACCAGGCTCAATCCGAGAAACGGACCGATAGCCATTGCGAGGTTCATAGACATAGCAAAGTATCCAAGCCCTTCGCCGCGGCGTTTAACTGGAATGATATCAGCTGCGATCGCGCCGGTTACAGTGGTTAAAATACTGAACCAGATTCCTTGGAAGAACCGCAATCCAAGCAGCAAATAGAAGTTATGAATCGGCAGGTAAAGAAAAGACGAAAGGGCAAAAATCGCCATCGATACAATCGCCATCCTCTTTTTCCCAAACCGTTCTATAATAGCCCCTGAAAAAGGACGAGTGAAAATGGCGGATAACAGGAACAGACTGATCAACAGCCCTCCCTGAGATTCAGTACCGCCAAGCTCCTGCATCATATAGATAGGCAGAACAGTCAAAAATGTATAAAAGAACACAAAAACAAACAAGTTCACGAGAACGACCATAATGAAATCTTTGGTCCAAATTGGTTCAGACTTTTTCAAATGTATGTCACTTCCTTATTTTCATTGTTGTAAAAACAAACGAAATAGAAGAGAAAACGCTTCTTTATCTTCATCACGGAAATCTGCGAGCAGTTCTTCCTCAAATTTAAGCATTTTCACATTGATTTCTTCGTATTTCTTCTCTGCTTCTTTTGTGAGGACAACGAGTTTTTCCCGTTTGTCTTCACCTTGCCGTCTCTGTACCCAGCCGTTTTCTTCAAGGCGTTTGATCGTCCGGGTTACGGTCGGGGCTTCCACATTTAAATAGGACCAAATCTCCTTTTGAGTCATTGGTCCGATCGTACGCAAACAATATAAAACTGACCATTGAGATGAGTAAAGGCCGAATGGCTCCAGCTGTTCATTGGCTTTTTTGGCAATCAGGCGGGCGCTTTGGTTGATTTGATGAATGAGGTGTCTGTTGACGTAGGTCATTTCGGTCTCCTTCTAAAAAACTTACCTAAGTAACTAATTGCTTTTTCATTTTACAGGAGCGATGAACGGATGTAAAGATAAAAATTTAGTGACGCGAAATAGTTAGCGGAAGCCGAAAAATTCGTTTCACCCCTTGTCCTTATTGAGTTTTTAGCATATTCCCAAAAGAATGCTAATACACTGTTACAAACCTAACAAAGAGAGTGTTTGAGGTGAGGGATCGTGGGCATATTTCACAAACTTACTTGTAAAATCATACAACAAAGAAGCTGCATAATGAATGACTCTTTACAGAATACGGATCTCATTTCACACTTCTCACATCCATTTTAGGGAGGTCGAGTGGTGTGCACGATTACATCAAAGAGCGAACAATCAAGATAGGAAAGTACATCGTGGAGACAAAGAAAACCGTTCGTGTCATTGCGAAGGAATTTGGTGTTTCCAAAAGTACAGTACACAAGGATTTAACAGAGCGTCTGCCTGAAATCAATCCTGACTTGGCAAACGAAGTGAAAGAAATACTCGATTATCATAAATCCATCAGGCATTTAAGAGGAGGAGAAGCAACAAAACTCAAGTATAAAAAGGATGAAATTCTCGAAGGAGAGCCCGTTCGCCAGCCATAATCACCCAGGGCAAATCAGCCTGCATTGTCTTCCGGAAATCGTTTGTAGATCATCCGCAAAAATTTGTAAAGAACTTAATGTGCTTCCAACTTTTTTTCTATATTTTATGATAATATATATAATTAGGGCACAATGTGGATATTTACTGTGAAACAGATTTTCAAGGAGGATATAAATAGATGTTTGCAAGGGATATTGGTATTGACCTCGGTACTGCAAATGTACTGATCCATGTTAAAGGTAAAGGAATTGTTCTGAATGAACCTTCCGTAGTTGCACTTGATAAAAACAGCGGCAAAGTGCTGGCGGTCGGCGAAGAGGCAAGACGAATGGTTGGACGTACACCTGGGAATATTGTTGCGATTCGCCCGCTGAAAGACGGAGTTATTGCTGACTTTGAAGTAACAGAAGCAATGCTGAAACATTTTATTAACAAGCTGAACGTAAAAGGCCTGTTCTCAAAACCGCGCATGCTTATTTGCTGCCCGACGAATATTACATCAGTTGAGCAAAAAGCCATCAAAGAAGCTGCTGAAAAAAGCGGCGGTAAACATGTGTACCTTGAAGAAGAACCGAAAGTTGCCGCTATTGGCGCGGGTATGGAAATATTCCAGCCGAGCGGTAACATGGTTGTAGACATCGGAGGCGGGACGACGGATATCGCAGTCATCTCAATGGGCGATATTGTCACCTCCTCTTCTATTAAAATGGCTGGGGACAAGTTTGACATGGAAATCTTAAATTATATCAAACGCGAGTACAAGCTGCTGATCGGCGAACGTACTGCGGAAGATATTAAGATTAAAGTCGCAACAGTTTTCCCAGACGCACGTCACGAAGAAATTTCCATTCGCGGACGGGACATGGTTTCCGGTCTTCCAAGAACAATTACAGTAAACAGCAAAGAAGTAGAAGAAGCCCTTCGTGAATCTGTAGCTGTTATTGTGCAGGCTGCGAAACAAGTGCTTGAAAGAACACCGCCTGAACTGTCCGCTGATATCATTGACCGCGGCGTTATCATTACCGGCGGAGGCGCGCTCTTAAACGGCCTCGACCAGCTGCTCGCTGAAGAGCTGAAGGTTCCGGTGCTTGTCGCTGAAAATCCAATGGATTGTGTGGCAGTCGGAACAGGTGTTATGCTTGATAATATGGACAAGCTTCCTAAACGCAAACTAAGCTGATCACTCAAACCTCATTCTGAAAAAGAATGGGGTTTTTTTATGAAAACTCTTCACGAATTGATGGGAAATGCCGATAATAGGATAAAATACTGATTTATATTATAGAACGAATGTTCCTATATGACAACTGGAAAAAATGCCATTTTAGAGGTGGAAAACTTGTTAAAAGGATTATATACCGCAACATCCGCAATGATTGCCCAAGAGCGCAGAACGGAAATGCTTTCAAATAATATCGCAAACGCAAATACATCCGGATATAAAGCAGACCAAGGATCGCTGCGCGCGTTCCCTGAGATGCTTCTTAGCAGAATTGAATCAAAATCTCCGGCTGGCACATCGAAAACAGAAATCGGTTCCGTTAATACCGGTGTCTATATGCAGGAGCTTAAGCCTCTTTTTACACAGGGAAGCCTCAAGTCGACGGATCAGCCTACAGACATCACATTGGTTGAAAATCAAGTTCCGGTTCATGCGGAAACAAATGAAAATGCCGCCCTTTTTTATCCGGTTCAAACGGAGAATGGGGTCCGATATTCAAAAAGCAGCACGTTTTCTTTAAATGAGAATAATCAGCTGACGATTAACGGAAATGCCATTTTATCAACGACAGGACAGCCGATTACGGTCGAAAATGAAAATTTCACCGTGTCTGAAAACGGTACTGTTACTGTGAACGGACGAACAGCCGGACAGATTGATGTCAGAATGGCAGAGGATGTCAGAAATCTAAAAAAAGATGGCAATGATTTGTACAGCACGGCTGACGGAAATGACCTGCCGAGCGCGGCTGGCAATAACCAAGTATCTTATTCATTAAAACAAGGCGTTTCTGAGCTTTCGAATGTTGATGTGACGAGCGCCTATACAGAAATGACTGAAGCGTACAGATCGTTTGAAGCAAACCAGAAGGTCATTCAAGCTTATGACAAAAGTATGGACAAAGCAGCCAATGAAATCGGAAAAATATAAGATAAAGGAAGAAAAAACGGGGGACATCAACTATGCTTAGGTCAATGCTAACGGCATCAACCACCTTAAACCAGCTGCAGCAGCAGATTGACACAATCAGCAGCAACCTTTCCAACAGCAACACAACCGGCTATAAGGCTAAGGATACGAATTTCTCTGAGCTCGTCAGACAGCAATTCGATCAGGTTGATGAAAAAAACGAAGAAGTGGCACAATCCCGCAAAACGCCGCCCGGCTTGCGCCTTGGCGTCGGAGCGATGATGAATTCACGGCTTGTATCTGATCAAGGAAGCATTCAGAAGACGGAGCGCGATCTGGATATCGCCTTTACGTCTCCTTACCAATACCTGCAGGTTAACGTGAATGGCAATCGCCAGTATACGAGGGACGGGGCGCTTTATTTATCGCCTTCAGCTGATAATGCCAACCAGCTTCAGCTCGTGACAGGCAACGGTCATCCCGTGCTTGATGAAAACGGCAATGCAGTAAACATAGACAGCTCAATGAAAAAAATTACGGTCAATGATAACGGAACCTTAACCGCGTCTAACGGGAATACAGTACAGCGGTTTAATCTCGGAGTTATCCAAGTGAACAATCCTCAAGAGCTGAAATCCGAAGGAAATAATCTTTTCTCCATTGATAATGCGGCAGCCTTTGAAGAGCTGAATGGCGCAAACAGACAAAACATCGGAATGCAGCAGGGTGCACTTGAGATGTCAAATGTGGATATTTCTAAACAAATGACAGATTTGATTACGTCTCAGCGTTCTTATCAGCTGAACAGCAGAACGATTACAATGGGTGATCAGATGCTCGGTTTGATTAATTCTGTCAGATAATAGAGAGAGGGGCGTTTTCAATCAGCCGCGCAGTATAAAAAAGGCGGCTTTTTCGAAATCGTCCTTTTTTTTGTAGTATTCCGTGATGTCCTCCAAAAGCACCTCTAAATCCACCCAAGCTTCGATTTTTTCAAGTTCAAGCACATATTCAAGCAAGGTATCATAAGGGTCTTCAGCAGACGTATAGAGCGCTTCAAGTGTTTTTAATTTCAATTGAATTGTTTGAATGTTTACTTTTTCAGATAATTCTTTTCCTTTTTGCAAAACCGCTTTTCCTTCTGAGATCTTTTCTGTTTTAAAAAGGGCTCTGACGGATTCATACACACAGTGAAGATAGGATACTGGAGAATTGGTTTCAAATTCCTGATTCTTCAATACCTTTTTAAAGTATAGAAGTGCTTCATGGTCTTTCTTTTCGGTTGCTTTTAAAAAGCCCAAATTATAATAAGCATGGCACAGCAGGTTATCGTCATTTAACTGCTGGGTTTTCTTGATGATTTCTTTGAAAAGCTGTTCAGCCTCATCATAGCGTTCTTGATCAATATAGTTTACAGCGAGCAGCAGTTTGCAGCTGATCACCTTTTTTACATAGCCGAATTGATGCAAGTAGATATTTAAAGCTTTTTCAACATATTGGATGGAAAGCGGCGGTGATTTCATCAAGTAATAGGCGCCGGCGGTTTGATAATAAAAGTCAGCGGCTTCAAATGAGTTTTGAATCGCGTGCAGGTGCTGCTCAGCTTTTTTAAAACCATTCACCGCATGCTTCGGAGCGGTTTTTACCATTTCATATAATCCTGAGAAAAAGTGCAGATAATATTTCAATTCATCATCCATTTTTTCTTCCTGTTCATATAAATCATGGAATAATGAATCCAGACCGTCCTGGTTTTCATAAAGCAGCTGATGCCGTGCGAGGAACAATTGATAACGCATCCAAAGTTTTGTGTTCCTTTTAAGCTTCGGAAGGTTCTGATCGATTTCCTCTTTAAGTGCTGCTGCGTCATCCATTTTGCGTTTGCCAATAGCGGTATACCACTCGTCTAACATTTTTTGCATTCTTTTTTCTATAAACTTTGAAATCATTTTCCTACCTCTTTGCTAATGGTAAAATCTATAATTATCATATCACAACTTTTGACGGCTCTCATTGACAGTTGGTTACACTTTGGGTGCAGGTTGAAAAAGAGATTCATTCATAATATACTTTTCAAATGTACAGATTGGATCATAAATGATTGCTATACATACTAACGCAGATGAAGGAGATGTCAAGAGAATGCTTGATACTCAGCAAATTAAAGAAATTATTCCTCACCGTTATCCGTTTTTGCTCGTAGACCGGATTACGGAAGTTGAAGAGGGCAAACGGGCTGCAGGATATAAAAATGTAACCGCAAATGAAGAATTTTTTAACGGCCATTTTCCTCAGTATCCGGTTATGCCCGGCGTATTAATCGTAGAGGCACTTGCCCAAGTCGGCGCTGTTGCTATGCTGATTAAAGAAGAAAACCGAGGCAGATTGGCTTTCTTTGCCGGCATTGACAATTGCCGGTTTAAAAAACAAGTGAAACCTGGTGACCAGCTTCACCTTGAGGTTGAGATCATTCGTGCGCGAGGCACAATCGGGCGAGGAAAAGGCGTTGCCAAAGTTGACGGCGAAGTGGTTTGCGAAGTGGAACTGACTTTTGCCCTTGGCGAGTAAGTGAAAAAAAGACAGATGGGCAGCGGCACATTTGTCTTTTTTTCTTTCAAAACAAAAAAAGCAGGTGATTGTAATGTGGAAAGAGTTTAAGACCTTTGCCATGCGCGGGAACATTGTTGACCTTGCGATTGGTGTTGTCATAGGGGGCGCGTTCGGTAAGATCGTCACATCGCTCGTTAATGATATCATTATGCCTTTAGTTGGCTTGCTTCTGGGCGGGCTTGATTTTTCGGGACTGTCATTTACATTCGGTGATGCGGTCGTCAAATACGGCAGCTTCATTCAAACCATTGTGAATTTCTTGATCATATCGTTCTCTATTTTTATTATGATTCGGACTTTGAATCAATTGAGGCGCAAGAAAGAAGCGGAAGAAGAGGCCGAGGAGGAAGCGGCGGATGCGCAAGAAGAGTTATTGAAAGAAATCAGGGACTTGCTGAAGCAGCAGACAAGATCTCCAGAATAAAAAAAGACTGCCGCTGGAATGCGGCAGTCTTTTTTTATAGGTCAAGGATTACCGTATTCTTTATTGTTCCTCTGCATCCGGAGACGTACTTATAAATTTAGGAGAATCTGTTGTTTCAGTAATGTGTATAACCATCGAAACAGCTGTGCCGGCATCCGGGATGCTGCGGATGTTCAATTCACTGCCACAAAAATGCTTGAGCCGCTGGTTGATATTTTTGAGTCCGACGCTGCGATCGAAGTCTTGAGACAGGATATTCTTTTGTTTTTCCGGCGCAATGCCAACACCGTTATCTTCAACTTCGACGTAATACTCGTTCCTGCTTTGTTTTTTTACGGTCAGCTTAACCCATCCTCCGCCTCTTTTTTTGCTTACGCCATGATGGACTGCATTTTCCACCAATGGCTGAATCATTAAAGGCGGAAGGATGAAGTCAATGTCTTTGTCTATATCGAAAAGAATGTCCAGCCGATCGCCGAAGCGCGTCTTTTCTATGGAGAGATAGGAATTGATAATAGAAAGCTCGTTTCTGAATGAACTGATGGCTGATGTATTTTGGAAATCAAAACTCATTCTTAAATAGTTAGTAAATTCAGCTGTTATCTCTCGCGCTTTTTCAATATCCAAATGACTGAGTGAAATAATTGTGTTTAACACATTGTAGAGAAAGTGTGGTTTGATTTGCGACTGCAGAAATGCCATCTCCATATTTGTCGCTTGGTTTGCTGTATGTTTCATCATAATCAGGTTTTTGATACGCGCCATAAATTCAGAGTAATGATAAGGTTTTTGCAAAATGTCATTTGCTCCGGCATGAAAAGCCTTGTATTTGTCGTGGCCGATGATGGCTGCTGTAATGATCAGAACCGGAAGATCAACCATACTGAATCGTTCACGAATTCTCGTACAGACTTCGAAACCAGTCATATCCGGCATCATCAAGTCCAGAATCACCAAATCAAGCTTCGTGCAAGAAACCACTTCTAATGCTTCCGTTCCGTTTTTTGCAGCAATTACATTGTAGGGCACGCCTTCAAGCATATCGCTTAAAATTTTTAAACTGTCAATGTTATCATCGACAATCAGAATGGTTGGAGCGTCAATTTTCTCAGAGTAATAGGGCGTGCTTAAAGAGATACCTGACATCTCTAGCCCGGATTGTAATTCTGGAAGACTTGTTTTGGTTTCAGGCACAGATTCATGATGGACAATGGGCAATGTGAAATGGAATGCCGACCCTTTTCCCTCTTCTGATTCGACCCAAATGTCCCCGTTTTGGAGCTGGACCAGCTGTTTGACAATACTGAGGCCAAGACCGGCTCCGTCGTCTTTATTCATTTCTGCTTGCTGAAAAGACTCAAAGATGGTTTGGCGATCGGCTTCGGAAATGCCGCTTCCGGTATCCGTAACTGTCACCTTGATCATGTTATCGTTCAGTTTTGAAGCAGAAAGTGTGATTTGGCCCTCCGCTGTATACTTGATTGCATTGTCTACTAAATTGGTTAATATTTGGCGGAAGCGGTTTTCATCTGCGAGCACTAAAGGAAGGTCGTCTGGAATATGATTCATCATATTTAAGTTTTTATGTCTCGATAAGAGATTATAGAAATTCATTTCCGAACAAACTAAAGCATAAATATCAACAGGCACCGGGTGAATCTGAAGCATGCCTTGCTTTATTTTTTCTAAATCCAGGATGTCATTCACCAGATTGGACAGCCTGTAGCCCATGCGGATAACAAGCTGCATGTTTTCTTTCTCTTCTTCTATCGTTCTTTTTCCTTTGCCGGCCAGCAACGTTTGGCATATATTAATAATGCTGTTCAGCGGTGTTTTAAATTCATGCGATGTCTTCGCTATAAACTCATCCTTCAGCCGGTCAACCCTGAGTAATTTCCACGACAGCACTTCATTTTCGCGGAATGCGCCGGCAAATTGCTGTGCCATGAGAAGAACAATCGCCAGCAACGCAATGACTGTCGGCAATGAGTAGATCGAATTAAAAGAGAAAGCCGTTTTTCCTGTATAAGCGGAGATGGTCGTTAAAATGACAAAAGCACTCATTGATATAGAAGCGATTGTCAGATACAGGCTTCCTTCCATTTTGCGGATCGCTGCGATCGTAAAAATATATGTGATATAAACCAGGGTCGAAACGGCTAGCACGGAATGTAGTATGTATGAGGAGTGGCCGATAAACCCAACGGTTAAAAAATCTATAATCAAGACCAGCCCGCAAGAAACAGTGGCTATGAGCATAAAACGTTTTGACACAATCTCTCTGTAAGCAAAATAGAGATAGAGAAAAACCGCTATACTGACAAACACAGTTGAGATTGCCCTCATTGAATTTAACAATGAAAATGAAATGGACGGAAAGAGGAGGAATATAATCCGCTCTTTTCCGATCATCAGAATAATGAATGAAAACAGAAGACACATAACAGAAAAAAACAGCAAATGTTTATCCTTTTTTCTTTGCAGGTAAAAGCCCAGAAAATATAATCCGGTAATGAAAAATGCTGTAATCATGACCGTATCATTAAGAAAGGAAATTTTGTTTTCACGCACTATTTGGTCCTGAGTTCCAAAGGTAATCGGCTTTGCGATTCCCCACCCCGGCGTTTTTCCGAAGTTCGAAAACTGTACGACAAGTTCATTATCACCCTTGTGAAGCGGGAAAAAGCTCGTATACGGTCTGTTTTGTGCTGTAAAATCAGGTTTATTTGAGGGGCTGCCGCTTTGGCCTATGACTTGTCCATTAAAATAGCTGCGATTTGCACTGTAAATAAACGACGTGCTGACCCCGAAAACCTGATTGTCTAGCTTTGATTTGATCGTCAGCTTGTACGTTCCGTAATCCACGTTGATACCTTGCTTGGCCAGCTTCACATTACTGGGGACATCAACGAAGAGGGGATCTTTTCCTTTTGCTGAAGCAATCTCTTTTGGCGATAAAATCTGATTTGGATATAATGTCCACTTTCCGTTCAGCTGTACATTCCCATCCTTCTGAAAATCCCAGTTCTCCAAGTTCATGACCCCATGCTTTGCTTCAGGAAGTGTTGATCCAGAAAGATGGTCAATCGCTATAAAAGCCATAAACAAAGCGGCATAACCGAAAATAATCGAAATGAAAATAAATTTTTCTTTCATAACAATGCTCCTTTTTAATAGGTTCATTCTACATTCCTATTTTTTATAAATATTGTAAATGTAAACTTTCAAAAGCTACAATAGAAAGAAAAAGAATCCAATTAAAGGGGCTATTTGGCATGATATAATAGAAGATATTTACTAATATCTCGATTTTACATATAGGGTGGGATGTGTTTTTGAACGCGTTAATTGTTGATGATGAGCATCTGGCATTGCTTCATTTTAAGAATATGCTTGAACGGACAAACGCCTTTCAATCTATTACGGCATTTCAAGATCCGATTGAAGCTCTGGAGCATGCGGCGATTCCTGCTATAGATGCGGTGTTTCTTGATATTGAAATGCCCGGAATTAATGGCATTGAGCTTGCTGAAGCGATTCAAGCGCAGAATAAAAATGTCCAAGTCATTTTTATCACGGCTTATAATGAGTTTGCTATCAAAGCGTTTGAGCTGAATGCCATTGATTATTTGCTGAAGCCTGTCATTTACAAGCGGCTTGAGACAACAGTTGAACGTATCAGAACGAATAACAAGCTCAGGGCACCTGCAGAAAATACCGAGGCGCATTATTTCATTCAATGTTTTGGAAGCCTGCAGTTTTATCAAACCTTAAATAGTGTCAAGACAAACATACCGGTCAAATGGAGAACGTCCAAGGCGCGTGAAATCTATGCTTTTTTACTTCAAAATCAAGGACGTGTCGTCAGTAAAGACCTGTTAATCGACCTTTTTTGGCCCAACTATGATGTTTCAAAAGCAAGCACCCAGCTTTACTCAACCATTTACCAAATCCGGAAATTAATCGGCCAGGTTCCTTTCGGCCAATCAATCGAGAAAACCGAAACAGGGTATATTCTTCGTTTTTCAGGAGTAAAAATTGATGTTGTTGAATGGGAAAGGTCACTAAAAGAGGCTCCGCCGCTTAATACATCTACCTTACACCAGCACATGGATATGTTAATGTCATACGAAAACCATTACTTTATGGAGTACGGCTACTTGTGGGCAGAACCGGAAAAAACGCGTCTTGCCCAACTGTGGATCGGCAAGGCATATGAATTGATTGATTTTTTCATGCATGAAATGAACTACAGTCAAGCGATGGACATTTGTCTGCAGGTTGAGAAAATTGAACCTTTCGATCATAAAATTATGCAATACAAAATGCAGATATTTAACAAAAACGGGAAGGTAGAAGAGGCGATAAAGGAATATCAGCGCTACAAACAAATGAAAGATCAGATTAATTAAAGAAGCAGAAAACTTATCCAAACCAGTGAGTGTCGATTGCCTTTCGATGCACACTGGTTTTTTTTGTACATGACACCTAAAGGGAAGGCCCTCGCCATATGTCTGAAACTTCGAATCTCCAATTATATCCATTTCACTTGAATCATACATGATTTTTTGTTGTACAGAAATTGTATAGTTCCATTTCATACAATGTAGTTTGGTTCGGATGGCAAATCTTAGTTTTAAAACTCATTCGGCATTAGTAGTTTAATTGTGGGGGATGGAACATGGTTTTATGGTCTCATGTATCAATCGGCAAGTGAAAAATAGATATGAAAGGGAGGAATGAAAAGTTGAGAACGAGGAGTTTTCCCTTAGGGCTGAAAAAAAGCGGGCGGATCGTTATGATCATAAGCCTTGCCATCTTTTTCTTCTTCAGTCAGATCGCCAGCTATACTCTTACCGCACAGGCTGTGGATGTAACGTCAAGTGACAGCCAATTCTTCGATTCGGTGACTGTCAAGGACGGCAAGAACCAGATTGTAGACGGATCAAAAGGAAACGAACCGGCATTAACGCCGGGGGATGAAGTGACACTGACATATGAATGGTCATTGAAAAAAGATGTAGAAACAGATAGTGAACAGGATATCAATGTGGAGATCCCTAAAAACTTCACATTTGATAAAGGTGCAGAAGGTGAAATCAAATCTGCTGATCAGGTCATCGGCAGCTATCAAGTGCCGGCGGGCAGCAGCACCATGACGGTAAAATTAACAACTGGATTCGCGGATTCTCCGAATGCCAAGGGAACCATTACACTGTCAGCCGCGTTTGCTGCAGATGCCAAAGACGATGAACATACAGTAGCAGCCCTTTTTCATCTAGGGGGAGGCAAAACCCAGCAGGTGATCATTCCTGTTAAGAAAGATGAATCACCAGATGCCGAGGAGGAAGAGCCAAAAAATGACCCTTCTGATACTGATGGTGATCAGAAAGAGACAGATGACAAATCTGCACCTTCAGTCAGCAAGGATCAAAAAGAGGAAGAACAGCAACCGTCAGCCGACTCTAAGAGCGGTGATTCCTCAAAGGATAAGGATTCAAATAAAGTGTCATCCTCAAGTCAATCAGCTTTCAGAAGTTTGCAAACTGAAGAAAAACAAATCACGCAAAATCTTTTAACCGGCGTGACATTGACGGACGAAAACGGAAAGCCATATGACAAGGGCAATCGTGCCGATACGAATTCTCCGGTCAAAATTTCAATTGATTGGGCCATTCCTGACGATTTTGGAAAAACAATCAATGCCGGCGATAAATATGAATTTGATTTACCTAAAGAATTTATTATGCATAATGACATTGTGAACCTGCCGTTAAGCGCCGGAGACACCACATACGGGACATTTTCTATTGATACGAACGGACATGTGGTGATGACATTTAACGGCGAGGTAAAAGAAAGTTCTAATGTCAAAGGCACATTGGTTATCAATACGCAGTTCAATGAGAAAAAAATAACGGGTTCGACAACACAGAAGATTCCATTCCCTGTGAATTCTGATACTCCTGAAACAACAGTTTATTTTAAACCAAATGTGAGTAAAACCATTGATAAATCAGGTGCACTGGATAAAGGCATCAACCCCGGTAAAGTAACATGGACGGTCGATGTCAATAAAAAGTTGGATCAAGTCAAGAATGCCAAACTCACGGAAAGCCTTCCAGAGGGTTTAACCTACCGTTCAGTTAAAGTATATGAACTCAATGTGAACATTGATGGTTCTGTCAGCAAAGGAAATGAAGTTTCTTCCGGCTACAGCGTTGATTCAAAAGGAAATGTCACATTTGATGGGACAATTGATTCAGCCTACCGCCTTGTGTACGAAACCGACATTGACAATAGTGCAAAGCCGAGTGAAGGCGGAAATATATCGCTGACGAACAAGGCGGCATTCAGCGGAGACAATCTGGAACCAATTTCTGCAGAAGCCACTGTTGCGGCCAAATATGGAAAAATGATCGCGAAATCATCGACCGGATATGATGGAGAATCTCAAACATTCAGCTGGGCTCTTTCATACAACTATGGTGAGAAGCAGATCGACCAATCCAAGGCCAGCATTAAGGATTCTTTTGGAACTGGCGATTTGCACCTCGTAAAAGATTCCTTGAAGGTTATTCCTATTACCTTTGGACAGAATGGCAGCGAGCAAGCGGGCACGCCTTTAAAGGAAGGCGAGGATTACACGCTGATCGATAATGGAAGCGGATTTGAAATCAAATTTAATAAAACCGTTACCAGCGCTTACAAAATCACATATCAAACAAAGGTCAACAGCGGAGTGATCATTGATAAATCGACAACATACACCAATAGCGTGGTGACCGGAACAGGGGATTCTAAAGAAGCTTCTGGAATAGCCATTCAGCAGAACCTCATTAAAGGGTATTCAAACGTTGATTATGAGAAGAAGACGGTTGATTGGACGATTACAATTAATAAAAACAAATATGAGATGAACAATTGGACGTTGGATGACCAATTCGAAAGCGGCGGATTGGTTCTGATTGATGAATCGTTCAAGATTCAAGACACAACGAACAACAAAACGTTGCAGAAAGACAAAGACTACACATTGACAAAAAAACCCGACAATAAAGGCTTTACTTTGGCATTGATCGGGGATTACAAAAAAACAGACAGTCAGTTTAAGATCACTTACACAACAACATTCAATGCTGATTATTCTAACGAAAGCGTCAAGAATACAGCACATTCAACATGGACTGATCAATACGGCAATGACCGCACAAATAAGGTATCAAGCGGTTTTACACCGAATCATCAGACTTCAAATAATGGTTTCAAAAACGGTTCATATAACGCAGTTTCAAAGGAAATCACTTGGAAAGTCGGCATCAATTATAATGGCGAACCGACAAAAAATTCTTATATAAAAGATGCCATAATAGATCCTCAGCAATTTGTGCCGGGTTCCGTTGTGGTAAAGAGCTATACGATCAATAAAAACGGCTCCATCACAGAAGGAGATGTCCTTGATCCTTCCAAGTATGAGGTCGAAGAGCCTTCAGAAAAAAATGAACGCACTCTGACAGTACACCTTAAAACGAGCGATTCTGTGCCATACCTGATTGAGTTTAAGACATCGCTCAAAGGAAAGGTCATTGACCAGAATCAGTACACAAACAAGGCAACATACCATAATGACGGGTATGCAGACCGCACGTTGACGGGTTCTGTTTCGGTTGTGAACGGAGGAAACCTGGTTTTCAAAGGCGGCAAACAAAATGGAAACTACATCGATTGGAATATCAACGTCAACTCTAGCCAATCAACGCTGGATGACGTGAAAGTTACTGACACGCCAGATGATAATCAAATACTAGATGCAGCGTCTTTTAAAGTATATCAAGCAAAATATGATGAAAACGGAGTGGTCAAAGACAGCAGCGGAAATCTGACCGCGGGCGATGTCGAGCTTCAAAAAGACAAAGACTACACGGTAGAAATCAAAACCGACAATACAACAGGTGAACAATCGTTTGTCCTGCAATTCATAGGCAGCTATAAGCAAATTGACCGAGCCTATGTGATCAAATACCGGTCTCTGATTAATATAGCCGGCACGAACGGCCATGTTAAAAATAAGGTGTCCATTTCTGGAACAAATGTGAAAGAGCAGACTCAGGAAAACAGCAGCTCGATCTTTGTTGCCATTTCAAGCGGCGACGGTTCCGGATCAGGAGAAAAAGGAAGCCTGACGATTTTAAAGACAGGAGAGGACGATAAAGCTCTTGGAGGAGCAGAGTTTCAGTTATGGTCTGAAGACGCCAAGCAGCTCCTGCGCAACGGCACAACAGGTACCGATGGTAAGCTTACATTCGGAAATATTCGCTACGGCTCTTACGTATTAAAAGAAGTAAAAGCGCCTGACGGATATACCATCAGCGATGCTTATGCAAAAGGAGTCTCTGTTAAGATAGACAGCAACTCATCCAAGACAGGAGCGCTGTACAAAGTCGTAAATCAACAGAACAAGGTGACGCTTATCAAAAAAGACGAACAAAAAAATCCTTTAGCTGGTGCTGTTTTCAAGCTGGAGAAAAAAGCGGGCAACGGCACCTATACTTTGATAGAAACGGATATCAAAAGCGACAAAAATGGAAAAATCGAAATGAATGGTTTGCCGGCGGGCTACTACCGCCTCACAGAAACGAAAGCTCCTGCCGGGTTTATCGTGAATACAAAAGCGATTCATTTCTCAATCGCAAAGAATGATAAGAATCAGGTGTCTGACGTAGAATTAGGAGAAATGGTCAATTATCAAGGAAGGGCCTATTTAACGAAGGAAGATGCCGCAGGCCAGAAACTCGAAGGAGCGGTCTTCAAGATTATCGATGACGAAGGAAATACGGTTCAAGAAGAGCTGACGTCGGATAAAGACGGAAAAGTAGAGGCTTCAGGCCTTGCGCCGGGACGCTACGCCTTTGTCGAAACAAAAGCGCCTAAGGGATACGTATTAAACACCGAGAAACAAGAGTTTACCATCTCCGAATCTGCAGAAGGAAAGCCGGAGTCAGCTGATGCCGGAGCAGCCGTTAACTATAAAGGTTCTGTGCAGCTGGTGAAGGAAAATGCCAAAGGGCAGAAACTTGAAGGGGCTGTTTTCAAGATTGTCGATGAGGAAGGAAATACGGTTCAAGAAGAGTTGACCTCAGATAAAGATGGAAAGGTCACAGCTTCAGGCCTTGCACCTGGACGCTACGCTTTTGTCGAAACGAAAGCGCCTGAGGGTTATGTATTAAACACCGAGAAACAGGAGTTTACCATCTCTGAATCAGCAGAAGGAAAGCCGGAATTAACTGATGCCGGGATAGCCGTTAACGATAAAGGCTCCGTTCAGCTGGTGAAAGAAGATGCTGAAGGGCAGAAACTTGAAGGGGCCGTCTTCAAGATTGTCGATGACAAAGGAAATACGGTTCAAGAAGAGCTGACCTCGGATAAAGATGGAAAGATCACAGCTTCAGGTCTCGTACCTGGACGCTACGCCTTTGTCGAAACGAAAGCGCCTGAAGGATATGTGCTGAACACTGAGAGAAAAGAGTTCACCATCTCCGAATCAGCAGAAGGAAAGCCAAAGTCAGCTGATGCCGGGATAGCCATTAACTATAAAGGCTCCGTTCAGTTAACGAAAGTAGACCAAGATGAAAAAGGAGTAGCCGGTGCCATTTTCAAAATCGTTGACAACAATGGAAACACAGTAAGGGATGATCTTGTCTCAAAAGAAGGCGGCAACATTGAGGTTGACGGTTTGGCTCCGGGAAGCTATCAATTTGTTGAAAAACAGGCGCCAGACGGATATCTCCTATCCGAAAGCCCGGTGCCTTTCACCATTAAGACTGAACATGACGGCCAACCAGAACAAGTTGAAGTAACAGCTGTCAACATCGAGAACCGTGTCGTACTTACAAAAGTAGATCAACATGATAAAGAGAAAGTTCTTCAAGGAGCGGAGTTCAATCTGACTGATGCCAACGGCAAAGTTTTGAAATCCGGTCTCATCACTGATGACAAAGGACAGATTACCGTACACGGTCTCAAAGCGGGAGAATATCAGTTTATCGAAACAAAAGCACCTGCGAATTACAGTTTGAATAAAACGCCAATATCGTTCAAGATCACCAATACTGAAACAAAGCCAGTCGAAATCACCGCAGAGAACATACTGACACCAGGCGACGTGAAACTGACAAAAGTGGATCAAGATGATAAAAAAGCCGTTTTGGAGGGTGCTGAATTCAAGTTATTGGACGCGAGCGGCAAGCCTGTAAAAACTGACGGCTACGGCAAAGATCTACCCAAATTGTGGAAAACAAATCAAAATGGACATTTCACTATCAAAGGCCTTGCGCCGGGACGCTACCAGCTTATCGAAACAAAGGCGCCCGATGGCTATAAACTGGATGAAACACCAATCGATTTCACAATTGAAAAAGGACAGTCAAAACCTGTTGAGATTGTTGCTTCTAATCAGAAATTAAAAACGCCAACGCCGAGCAATGATACACCGGATAAACATGTGAAGGGAGATGGACAGCATCCAAAAACCGATGGCACAGATGGTCATGTAAAAACAGACAATTCACATCCAAAAGCCGATGATCCAGCTGGCCATACCAAAACAGACAATACCCTTCCAAAAACCGGTGATACAGACAGTACGGTGCCGGTTATGATCGGCATTCTGCTGCTCTTAGCAGGCGGAGCTATGGCTCATGTCTCTAGAAAGAGACAAAGAAAGGCTTAAATGTGATGGCACCTGATCATTGAAGATTTGATCAGGTGCTTTTTTAAAACCATAGCATGACGCAAAAGAAAGGGATGTACAGTATGTATAAAAAGATAATCATAGCGGTGTTAATTCTTTCCGGCCTGCTGCTTATCTTTTCTCCTTTCATAAAAGGAAGTCTCATCGCCTACCTTAGCAAAAACCAGTATGAGTCGGAATTGACTGTGAAGCAGCTGCAAGAAAATAAAGAAAAAGAAGCAGAATTTGATTTCAATTCCATTCAGCCGCCCACGCTAAAGGAAGCTATAAATGCGGGCTTCGATCGGGATCCGAAGGCCATAATCGGCCGGATCACCATTGAAAGTGTGGATCTGGAGCTCCCCATATTAAAAGGAACCACCAATGAAAACCTGCTGATCGGAGCGGCTACAATGCGCCCGGATCAGAAAATGGGCGAGGGAAACTATCCATTGGCAGGCCATCACCTGAAGCGGAAGAGCCTTTTATTCGGACCTCTGGCTAACATAAAAAAAGGCGCCAAAATTGTCATCACAGATTTCAAAAACGATTATATGTACTCTGTGACATCAATAAAAAATATTTCTGAAATAGATGCAGATGTGATTCAGGATACAAAAGAAAAGGAAATCACATTAATCACATGCGACAAAGCTGTGGAAACCGAAGGACGTCTCGCAGTGAAAGGGAAATTGATTGAGATTGTCGGTCATACAAATGACAGATCGAGTAGCGGAATGTGAGAATGTGTGTAGACCATTTATTTTTCATTTGATTATAAGAGAATGAAAAAGCCTGCCTTGTGATAAAAGGCAGGCTTTATGCTAATACAGAATATATTTGTTTAATATGTTCATTGTCATGCTTTTCGCTTCTGTGCCGGTACCATCAATGTTCGTCACGAAACTATACACTCCGTTTTCAGTTTTGACAAAGCCTGCATACCAGCCGATGCCTGAACCTGAACCGGTTTTTCCATAAAGGGTATAATGATCTTCATCCTCCTGAATCATCATCCGCTTCACCGTTTTCATTACGCTTTTATCAAATGGCAGTTTTTCTTTGTATAAGGCTTCCATAAAGTCAGTCTGTTCCAGAGGAGAAATCTTAAGCGTGCTGCTTAGCCAAAATTGGTCAATGCCGCCGCTGATATCTTGATTGCCATAAGCTATTTTATCAATCCATTCCTTCATTCGATCTTCTCCGATGTCTCGTGCCATCGCTTGATAATACCAAACAACAGAGTATCTCATGGCAGATCCGAGCGTGTGATCCTGATTCCAGATATCGAGCTCACGTTTCACACCGTCCCAGTATTTGATGTCATATTCATCTTTAACGGCGCCTGTTTGTAATCCAATGAGCGCGTTTGGGACTTTAAAAGTGGATTGCGGCGCAAATCTTTGTTTCGCGCGTTGATTGTCATAGATGAATGTTTTTTCGTTTTTTAGATCACGTAAAATAAAAGTTCCGTTGTGATCGGTGAAGAATTCATCGACATTCATCTTCCTTAGATTGGGCCTCTTCTCGGCAGCATCAGCTTCTCTAGGTGTTTGCAAACTCGATGTTAGAAGGACAGCCGCGCCGATAAGTGATAATAAAACCGTTTGAATTTTACGCTTACTCATACCTATCACCTCAGCACATGTAAAATAAGAGAGGGGATGATTTCCACTCTCTTTTATATCTTCTGTTTAAACGCCTCGATCAGCTTCGCTCCTGTATAGCCCTCTTTCACAAGAGATTCCAGAATGGTTTCAGTGCCTTGCTGTTTTCTTGTCACCATTTGTCCGTAAATTAAAACCGAAATGCTTTCTTCCAGTTCAGCAATGTTCTTCACAGCTGCAGTCAGCTGGGCGGGGCGGTTGCTTTTCTTCGTAATCGTCACAAATACTTTGACCTCAGCTTGCTTTTTTTGAAGCTGGTCAAAAAAAGACATGTGCTCCTTTGGAACAAGCGCTTCAATCAGCCAGTGATTTTCGCCGTCTTCTTTATTGATAATCAGTCCGTCAATAAGGGGAAACTGTTCAATTGATTTTTCTTCCTTGTCCACTCGTTCCACGTTCAGATCAACCAGTTTAAAGGTTTTCATTTTATCTCACCCCATTTACTTACAAAGAATTCTTAAAATGAATTATAACACATATTCATTTTTCCGTGAAAACGCTGTAATGCTGGGGGCAATTTATTTTGTTCGGTACAACATTTAATAATTTCTATTTTTTCATTATACTGTAACTGACTATGGATTACGGAGAGGTGTGTATGAATCGATTTCATTTAAAGGAAATTTATATTGACGGCACTCGGGCGGATCAGCCTTTGGTTCCAACGAGCGAAGTTTATATGTTAAGCCGTAAAGATATTTTTGAGGTTCATCTCTATAGGAAAGAGAGGATGATTTTTTTATACGAAACTTACGATGGGATGGAACAGTACAAAATCCAGCTGTCGCTGCCGGAAAAGAAGCTCAGCTTTCAGTGGTTTGCATGGGACGGCTCTTCTTATGTCTGTATGAATACGCAGCATTGGCTGACATCTAAATTGTTTTTCCGGTTTTTAAAAAATACATATTTCTTTAGAGGGAAAAAACATAAGCTGTTTTTAGCTGAGGGAAAAATGAAAACGAAAGATAAAAACAGAGGCTGATATTCAATTTTAGGCGTTTTTCTTTTCTCGATGCATCGTCTACAATACGTGTAACCGCAAGGAGAGGAGGAATCGCAATGTTCAATCAGGTCATGCTTGTCGGACGGTTAACAAAAGACCCTGAGCTTCGATACACTTCCGCAGGCGCGGCAGTCACACACATTACGATCGCGGTTAACCGAAGCTTCAAAAATGCTTCGGGGGATATTGAAGCGGATTACGTCAATTGCACGCTTTGGAGAAAAACGGCCGAAAACACGGCGTTATATTGCCAAAAAGGCTCTCTCGTCGGCCTAAGCGGAAGGATTCAGACAAGGAGCTATGAAAATGCGGAAGGTGTCAAAGTATATGTAACTGAAGTGATGGCTGACACTGTTCGTTTTATGGATCCTAAACCTCGGGAAAAAGCTGCCGATTGACATACCCCTGCTCCTCCCGCTTTATATTCCATTCACGATTACTTATCTTCGCATCACCCCCTCTGAATTGACCAGTCGACCAGACTGGTTTTTTCTTTCTGTTTACTCTAGGAAAAATTGGTTCTTACGATGCATTTTTACTTAATTTCACTTAAAAATATTGATTGTTAATATGTAAAAACTTATAATCACTTAAAGATAACGACATATAAAAAGGAATGAGGGCGTGTACCAAGAAGAAAGATTAGTAGAGATTGTGGATTATCTAAAAGAGCATAACCGCATTACAACGGAGCAGATCTGTACGCTCCTTCAGGTGTCCAGAGATACAGCAAGGCGGGATCTTGTGAAGCTGGAGGAACAGAATGCCATTATCCGCACAAGAGGCGGCGCCATTCTGCCGTCTGTGCATCAGAAAATCCAAGGGTATTCCGGCCGGCTGAAAACAGTGTCCGAGGAAAAAAATAAGATTGGCAAACTCGCAGCATCGCTGATCCAAAATGGCGACCGGGTTATTTTAGATGCGTCTACAACCGTTCAGGCGTGCGCTAAACACTTAAATGCAGATGACTGCACGGTTATCACCAACTCCATTAATCTAGCGGAAGTGCTCTCAGACAAAGGTGGTATCGAGATCTATCTTCTCGGAGGCAAGCTTGAAAAGGAGCACCGTTTTTTGTACGGCGCCTCTGTGATTGAAAAGCTTTCAAGCTATCACGTCGATAAAGCGCTGATCGGTGTTGTCGGCATTTCTGAACACGGCATTACGATCGCGCATGAAGAAGATGGGCTAGTGAAGCGAAAAATGATTCAGCAGGCGAAGCAGGTGATCGCCCTTGCGGATTATTCAAAGCTGGGGAGCACCGGTTTTTATCAGTACGCTGAGCTGAGTGAAATTGATCTCTTAATCACAGACCGGCTGCCTGATCAGGCGTTTTGCGACTTGCTTGATCTTAATGGCGTCGAACTTCTCGTGACAGAGCAAGATGAAAGAAAGGGCTGATCAACGTGAAATTGATTGCGATTGACTTAGACGGAACCTTGCTGAACAGCAAACATCAAGTAAGCACAGAAAATGAAAATGCTCTGCGGCAGGCACAGCAGGACGGGATTGAGGTTGTTGTATCAACGGGACGCGCTTATTTTGATGTCGTGTCCATTTTTCAACCGCTCGGGATCAAAACGTGGGTCATCAGTGCGAACGGCGCCGTCATTCACGACCCTGACGGCAGGCTTTTTCATTCGGAAACAATCGATAAAAAACGGGCGTATGACATTCTCTCATGGCTCGAGTCAGAAAACTATTATTACGAGGTTTTTACAGACTCAGCCATTTACACGCAGCAAAACGGCAGGCAGCTCCTTGACGTTGAGCTTGACCGGGTCAAAAGTGCGAATCCAGAGGCTGATCTTTCTGTTCTGATACAGGCAGCCGAGGTGCAATACAGTCAATCGGGCTTCGCCTATATCGACACGTTTCAAGAGCTCTTTGAGGAGGATAAACAGATTGATTTTTACAACATTCTTGGCTTTTCTTTCTTCAAAGAAAAGCTGGAGGTCGGCTGGCAGAGATATCAGCATGATAAAGATCTGACACTTGTCAGCTCTGCTGATCATAACTTTGAGTTATCCTCCAAAAAGGCATCCAAGGGGCAGGCGCTGGAAAGACTGGCAAAGCGGCTTAACATCCCAATGAATGAAACAGCAGCCGTGGGCGACAGCTTAAATGACAAATCCATGCTGGAAGCTGCCGGAAAAGGTGTAGCGATGGGCAATGCGCGGGAGGACATCAAAGCGATAGCCGGCGCTGTAACCCTGACCAATGATGAACACGGCGTTGCCCATATGATTCGGCATTTGCTGTAAGGTTTATTTTTCGAAAAAAAGTGCATCCTGAACATAACCGGCGTAACGGATTCTGTGAAATTCGGCGTGACGGCTATGAACGGAAAAAAGCTGGCTCTTTTTAGGAGCCAGCTTTTTTGTGGTTATTGTGCCTGCGCTGAGGCGCTTAATGTGAATAATTCTTCGAGCTCATCTGTGGACAGCTCGGTAATCCAGTTTTCGCTTTGGATAATTTGGTCATTCAGTGTTTGCTTTGTTTCAAGCATCATATCAATTTTTTCTTCAATTGTTCCTGTTGTAATCATTTTATGAACATGGACAAATCGCTCCTGCCCGATGCGGTATGCCCGGTCAGTGGCTTGGTTTTCAACAGCCGGATTCCACCATCTGTCATAATGAATGACGTGATTGGCGGCTGTCAGATTGAGTCCGGTTCCGCCCGCTTTCAGCGATAGAATCAGTGTCGGGTATTCTTTCTTTTGAAATTTCTCAACGAGTGTATCGCGGTCTTGCTTAGAAAGACTCCCGTTCAAAAACTGTACAGGTTCGCCGAAGGTTTTTTCAAGCAATCGCTTCATCATGTTCCCCATTTGAATATATTGCGTAAAAATGAGACAGCTTTCGTTTTGGGCGCGGATCGCAGTCATCAGCTCAAGCAATTTTTCAAGCTTGACTGATCTTCCGGCCAGCAGCTCGGTTTGGTCTTCCTTCAAATAAAGCGCGGGATGATCGCATATTTGTTTAAGCCGTCCGAGCATGCTGAGGATCAGTGCTTTTCGCTGCATGCCTGTCAGTGACGTCATATGTTCAAAAGTGTCTTTCACCAGCTGCTCATAGAGAGACGCCTGTTCGGCTGACAGCGGAATAAACTCTTTTTGCTCCAGCTTGTCGGGAAGGTTTAATGCGACGTCCTCATCCCGTTTTGTCCGCCGCAGCAAAAACGGCCGGATTAATTGCTGAAGCTGTCCGATTCTTTTTTCGTCCCGGTCCTTTTCGATCGGCAATACATAGCGTTTATGGAAACCAGTCAGACTGCCGAGATAGCCTTTATTCATGAAGTCGAAAATCGACCATAGCTCAGTCAAACGGTTTTCCATCGGTGTTCCGCTCAGCGCAATATGGTGAATGCCCTTCAGCTTTCTGATTGCGCGTGATTGCTTCGTGTGCGCGTTTTTAATATTTTGTGCTTCGTCAAGGCAGATTGTGCTCCATGTCACGGTAGAAAGCTCTTCAGAATCGGCATGCGACAGCCCGTAGGAGGTTAATACAACATCCGCGTTATCATAATAGCCGGTGAAGTCTTCTCCCTTCGGACGGCGTGGGCCGTAATGGAGAGCGACCGACAGATTGGGCGCAAAGGTTTGAAGCTCCCGCTGCCAGTTGCCGAGGACGGATGTCGGCGCGATGATCAGATTCGGCGTGTTTTGCCGTCCGCTTTCCTTCACATGAAGAAAATAGGCGATCATCTGAATGGTTTTCCCAAGCCCCATGTCATCGGCCAGACAGGCGCCAAAACCGCTTTGCCGCAGAAACAGCAGCCAATTCATGCCGTATTTCTGATACGGACGGAGTGTGCCTTGAAAGGAGGGGCTGACCTCATGCTCCGGCAGATTTTCCGCAGTTGTCAGCTTTCGAATCAGTGATCTGAGCTGTTTTGACAGGTCGAATTGAATACCGGCAAAAGCGGATGTATCCATGATGTCTGAATCCTCAAGCCCGCCTTCCCGCTGATCCATCAGCTCGCGTGCCAGAATATCAGACATATGGAGCCCTTCTGATTCCGCTTTCTCCATCAGCCGTTTCATCTGTTTGATAAACTGAGGATCTATTTTCACCCATTGCCCGCGAATATTGACAAGGCGCCTGTTGCTCGCGACAAGCTCGTTAAATTCATCCTCTGTCAGCTCAATGCCGTTTGTCGCAAACCGCCAGTTAAAATCAAGCAGCGCATTCATGCCGACAAAGGACTCGCCGCGCGGGGCGGAAGACACCTTTGCTTTAAGCATCATGCTGCTGTCTCTGACAATCTGCCACCAGGATGGCAGAAGAATTTCAACGCCCATATCGACAAGCGTCTCACTTGCCTCAGACAGGAAAATCCAGGCTTCTTCCTCTGAAATCAGCGTCGTGCCGGAATCAAATGACAGCCACGGAACCGTTCTATGAAAGCGGTCCTGCTCCCGTGCGATTTTATCGCTGTAGGCCTGCCACGATTTTTTGAGGCTCTTCAGCCCATCAAAAAATACAACCGCGCCGCTCTTTTTATCGCGTAAAAACATTTCGATTTTCCAATCATCGCCGTCAAAGTCTGGTTCGTTCAAGCGGAGGCCGACCGTAAACGGGGTTTGATCGTCAACCCAGCCGATGCCTTCGAGAAAATCCTCTTCATCCAGAAAATGTCCGCGAAATGTTGTGACCGCAGGTGATTTCTCTTTGATATTTTCCCATTTCTCACGCAGTTCGTCGTCATATTGAATATAATCCTGCACCGCGGCTGAAAACCATTCCGCAGTAAAGCCATCCAGTATGCTGTCCCGATCCTTCCAGCGAAAAACACCGTTTGTCCATGCTTCGTAGTCAGGCAGGAAATCGCCGTCCGCGATAAATTCGTAAATGGTGGACGCTGCCTCAATCAGCGGTTCCGTTTCTTCTGTGAGCTGCACGGAGCTGAATGAGTTGAACGAGTTCTTGCCGAGAAGCTCTACAGTCATCCATGGAGAAAGCAAAACCGCGGTTGTCCCGATGAAGCTGACATCCTCAAGGAAGGTTCCGTAAAATGAGGATTCGTGCCATTGAAACAAATGCTTTTTCATGTGGCTGTAGGGAAGGGGCTGCTCATTCTCATCAAAGGCTGAGAGCGTGAATGACCCGTCTTCCATTTGTTCGACGTGAATAAGTATTTCTTTAAGACTCGCCATCAATCAACTTTCCTTTCTGCAGTTCTTCTTGAAGGGCGCGCAGGCGCTTGTAATGTGAGCTCAGCTGCTGAATATAGCGTTCCCATACCTTCAGTTTTTTCGCTTTTTTGTAGAGCGTCCGCAGTTTTTTCAAATACCGGGCCGCTTCCTTGTAAGAGCTGCGGTTTTTCTGGTCGATGAAAAAGGCCACTTCTCTGTGGTAAGCGGGTATAAGGGCCTCGGGATCGCTCGCCGCAATTTCTTTGAGCATCGTTTTATCTATTTCATAGATGGAAAAGCCAACAAGACTGTGGATTTCGATCCACTCGGCATAACGCTTTTTCTCATACAAATGATGGCTGTATTCTGTGAAAGTATACGGCAGACAGCCTGCTGCATAGCGTTCAAACAGTGCTTGGTCATTGGTTTGCTTCACATACGCGTTCAGCAGAAGGAAGAGCTCGCCAATTACGTCGCGAATTTCTTTGAACGGCTTATCCAGCTTCGTATAACCAATCGCAATCGATTCAATACGGAGGTACCATGCCTTGAGCCGTTTCCAATCCTTTTTCGCGGTGATTTCACTCAGCCATTGGAACGTATACGGCAGCGCTTCCGGAGGGAATTGGTCGGTTTCCGCAAAAATCGCATCATCATGTTTCTGCAAAAATTCTAGATGCAGACGCCCGAATTGCATCTCAGGAGAAAACCGCCGCCCAGCTTCTTTTTGCAGGATCTCTTGCTCACGCGCCACCCATTTCGGCCGCGGCAACAGCGCGCTCCAAATTTCACCGAAAATGCGGATGCGTTCATATTGAAAAATATCCTCCTTTAATAAGAGATTCCGAATGACATCCGGCGTTTTCTCCAGAAAAGGATCGAGTGCAAACGACAGTGCGTACGTCTTTAATTTATCAATTGAGCTGTAGATCGTATCCATCAGCTGTTCAACATAAGGATTGAGGGAATAAAAATCGCGCTCGGGGTCCAGTTTTCCTTCTTCAATCAATGTAAACATGCGAAGCCACACCGCGATCGCTGAATGAATCTGATATAGACTTTTCAGCTCCGGCTTGATCGGGGCATGCTTTTTCAAAGCAGACAGATAGCCGTAATAGAGGCCCTGCATATTTTGGCTGCCTTCAGGCGTGCGTGCCTGCCAAAGAGAAAACTCTGAATCGAAAAAAGCAAGCCAGCTTGAAAGCGACTCTTCATTAGGCAGCACCTTCTCTTGGAATTGTCGCCGGACGAGCTCTTTGCTTTCTTCAAGCTTTTCCCTCTCCAGCCAGTGCTCTGTAAAAGTTCCCACTCGTTCAAACATTGCATATACATATAAAAAAACAGCCAGCTTATGGCGGCAGATTCTCCCAGACGGACATGAACAGCCGCTTTTGGCTATGACAAATAAGTTCAATGTGACCCGCACAGGCACAACATCCTGCACGTAAGCCGTAACTTCCGTCGGACTCACTGCTTGTAAACGATAGACTGAATCCTGCCGATATAAAATAAGGGCTTTTTTGATCAGCTGAACAGTTTCCTCGCTGTAAGGAAGAAGCTCTTTTAATTGTTCAGCCGATGCCAGCGCATCGTCTTTAGAAATCATATTCTGAAGCATGATTATCGCTCCTAACCGAGTCACGTAATAAAAAGATCCAATTTCTCTATTATATCGCAACACAACGGCATGAAAAAGTTTTTCCTAAAATAGGACATAAAAAATGGGATGTGTCGAATGATGTATTAGAGATTGCAAAACGAGAGCCGGCATCATATAATAATCGTGTTTTCAACTTAATGGAAGCTGAAAGGAATAAAATGATGAGTGAAAAGAAATTGAATCAAGAAGAATTTCTGAAAATTTTGATGCATGCACATGATATTGGTGAGCAGTCATCCGAGATGACCACTAAGGAAATGCTTGAAAATTTGATTTCTCATATTAAAAATGGATATGCAACATAAAAATCCCGCTGGTTTTTGGCGGGGTTTTTTTCTGATTTATGACCGGAAGGAGAAAAAGATTCAGCTCTGGCAAGACAATAAATAGAACGCTTACATAATAGAGGCTGAAAACTGATTTTGTAAATTTTTGTCGAATATTGTCACGTGAAAAGATGGAGAAATGCTGTTTTAACGTTGTATAATCGTATGGAAAAGGATGTTTAAGCTGATTTGGAGGTATCATGGGAGAATCTATTAGTTTAAAAGACATATTATCAACGTTAAGAAAACGCATACTTTTGATTATGATTGTAACCGCAGCTGCGACTGCTGCCGGCGGATTCATCAGTTTCTTCGCACTTACACCCATCTATGAAAAGTCAACTCAGATCTTGGTCAATCAATCGAAAAACGACCAAAAAGAAGTCCAATTTAACGATGTCCAAACCAATCTTCAATTAATCAATACGTATAACGTCATCATTAAGAGCCCTGCTATTTTAGACGAAGTGATTAAAGAGATGGGCTTGTCGATGACTTCACAAGAACTGAATGAAAAAATTACTGTTTCCAGTGAGCAGGATTCCCAAGTGGTCAATATTTCTGTCAGAGACGGGAGCGCGGAAACGGCGGCTCACATTGCCAACACTGTCGCATCTGTCTTTAAAGACAAAATCACTTCGATTATGAATGTTGACAACGTAAGCATTCTGTCAAAAGCTGAGGTTTCTGACCATCCGTCGCCTGTATCGCCAAAACCGCTGCTGAACATCGCCATCGCGTTTGCGGCAGGATTGGCAGGAAGCATCGGACTGGCCTTTCTGCTTGAGCATTTAGATAATACGATCAAATCGGAAGAGCAGCTCGAAACATTGCTGGACATACCGGTATTAGGAACGGTTTCCACCATTGCCAATGAACAGAAAACAGAAAAGAGCTTAAAAGGCATTCAATCTGATAAAGCGGGGAGTGGACATTTTGGCGCTTAGAAAAAGCAAGGGCTCATGGAGTCGCAAAAATGTCATTGCGCTGACAGAGCCGAAATCCTTGAATTCAGAACAATATCGAACGATTCGAACAAATATAGAATTTTCTTCAGTGGATCGCCAAATGAAATCAGTAATGATCACCTCGGCATGCCCTGGAGAAGGAAAGTCTACCACAGCTGCTAACCTTGCTGTCGTATTTGCACAGCAGGGAAAAAAGGTTTTGCTCATCGATGCAGATTTGCGAAAACCTACAGTACATACCACCTTTCAACTAGAAAATATGACAGGCTTAACATCCGTTTTACTGAAAAAATACTCACTGAAGCATGCTGTGCAAACGTCTAAGGAACAAAATCTTGATGTGCTGACGAGCGGCCCGATCCCGCCGAATCCGGCCGAGCTGCTTTCCTCCAAGTGGATGGAAGAGCTTTCGGAGGAAGCGTGTGCGGCCTATGATATGGTGATTTTCGATACGCCGCCTATTCTCCCTGTAGCAGACGCGCAAATTTTAGGGAACGTTGCAGACGGTTCCGTTTTGGTTGTTTCAAGCGGGAAGACGGAAAAAGAAAAAGCCGCAAAAGCAAAAGAGGCGCTCGATTCGTGCAACAGCAAGCTCCTCGGAGCCATTATGAACGGCAAGAAGCGCTCGAAGCACTCTGATTACGGCTACTACGGAAGGGAAGACAATTTCATACAAAAATAAATAACGTGCATGCTGCCCGTTATTTATTTTTGCGAAAAAAGGAGGCTTAGAAATGATTGATATTCACTGCCACATCCTCCCGTCAATGGATGACGGGGCAAGGAGCCTGGCAGACAGCATCGAAATGGCCAGGGCGGCTGTTCGTGAAGGAATCAGAACCATCATTGCAACCCCGCATCATAAGAATGGCTCATATGAAAACGAGCAAACCGCTGTCAGAGAAGCGGCAGACCTGTTAAACAAACGTTTAATGAAAGAGGAGATCCCGCTCACCGTACTGCCGGGACAGGAAATCAGAATTTACGGGGACTTGAAACGGGAATTGGCTGAGGGCCGGCTGCTGTCACTGAATGACACGAAATATATCTTGATTGAGTTTCCGTTTGATCATGTACCGCGATATGCCGAGCAGCTTTTTTATGATTTGCAGCTGAAAGGATACATTCCGGTTATCGCGCATCCCGAACGCAATAGCGAGATCCGCGAAAATCCGTCCCTGCTGTATCATCTTATAGAAAAAGGAGCGGCATCTCAGTTGACAACCGGAAGCCTCGCAGGAGTTTTCGGGAAACAGATGAAAGCATTTTCGCTGCGGCTGGCTGAAGCCAATCTGATACATTTCTTAGCTTCAGATGCTCATAATCTGAAAACAAGAGATTTTCGCTATCAGGAGGCACTCCGTGTTCTTGAGAAAGAATTCGGTACGGAATATTCTTATATGCTCACAGAAAATGCTGAGCTTCTACTGCAAAATCAAGCGATTTACAGGCAGGCACCGCAGCCGGTCAAAAGAAAAAAACGATTCGGGCTCTTTTGATCTGCAATTCTCATTTCCCCACTTTCTTTGTGAGAACGATATAATAGTATATTGTATGATTGAATCATATTTCAGAAATCTGTACAGATTGATTCCGGGAGATCATCCGCATTCATGTCAGGAAGTTCTCATACGATAATACGGAAGCTGTAAAGCAGCAATTTAACTGTTGGAGGGAAACCATGAATATAACAGTCATCGGAACAGGCTATGTCGGTCTTGTGACAGGTGTTTCTCTTTCTGAGATTGGCCATCATGTAACTTGCATTGATATTAACGCTCAAAAGATTGAAGAAATGAGAAAAGGGATTTCCCCCATATTTGAACCGGGTCTTGAAGAGCTGATGAGAAAAAATATAGCTGATGGGCGGCTGAGCTTTGAAACGAGCTACGAGAAAGGCTTAGACCAGGCAGAGATTATTTTTATAGCGGTCGGCACACCGCAAAAAAACGACGGGCATGCGAACCTGGAGCATATTACAGATGTGGCCAAGCGTATTGCCCGGCACGTGACGCGAGATACGATCGTCGTAACAAAAAGCACAGTGCCTGTCGGAACAAATGATTGGATTTACGAGCTGATTACCAAACATCTTGCGGAGCCTGTCAGCATATCGATCGCATCCAATCCGGAATTTTTACGTGAAGGGTCAGCCATCCATGACACGTTTCATGGAGACAGGATTGTGATCGGAACAGCCGATCAGGACACCGCCAGAACGCTTGAAGAGCTCTTTCATCCGCTCGATATCCCGATTTACCAAACGGATATCAGAAGCGCCGAGATGATCAAATATGCCTCAAATGCCTTTCTGGCTACTAAAATCAGTTTTATAAATGAAATTTCGAATATATGTGAAAAGGTCGGCGCTGATATTGAATCTGTCGCATACGGCATGGGACAGGATAAGCGGATCGGGAGCCAGTTTTTAAAAGCGGGCATTGGCTACGGCGGTTCTTGTTTCCCAAAGGACACAAACGCCCTTGTGCAAATTGCGGGCAATGTCGAGCATGATTTTGAGCTGCTGAAATCGGTCATCAAGGTCAACAACAATCAGCAGGCGATGCTGGTTGATAAAGCGCTGAACAGGCTTGGCGGAGTGACGGGAAAAACGATCACCCTTTTAGGGCTGTCATTTAAACCGAACACGGATGATATGAGAGACGCGCCGTCGATTGTCATTGCTAACCGCCTCGCCGCACTAGACGCCCATATCAAAGCTTTCGATCCCATTGCAATCAGCCATGCGAAGCATATATTGCCTCAGGCTGTTGAATACAAAAAAACGATGGCGGAAGCCGTTATGGGATCAGACGCCGTCATGATTTTAACGGACTGGGATGAGATTAAACAATTTCCATTAGCAGATTATCAAGATTTGATGGAGCAGCCGCTGATTTTCGACGGTCGAAATTGCTATTCATTAGAAGAGGCTGCTGCCGCCGGAGTGGAATACTATTCTGTAGGCCGGAAAGCGGTTGTTCCGGCAGGTGCAATGTCATAGATGTAAAGGAAGGACTGGCGGGATGCCGGTCTTTTTTTGTATCCATCTTTTGTATACGATGGATATGTTCGCTAAGGTTTACCTATTGTTTGAAACTAGAGGGTGCTGCCTACAGATTTTCAGTTTGAGCAATACGCGAGCATAGGGACAGTTGAATTCTTTGATTCATTCGGTTGGAATACGCGTATAAAGAACATCCCATCATGCTTTTACAAATTGATTCAGACAATGATATTGATTTGATGTAGGGAGACGTCGGCATCGCAAATTTTATTCATCACACCTGATGATTTAAGGGGAAAAGACTTTTCAAACGTTCTGTACAATTGGGACTGCAGCTCATACAAGCTTTTGATCCAAAGGGTCACCCCTGCCGCCAATAGGGTCAGAAGCGGAAATGAAATAAGCCAAACAATAAAATCAGGCGCGGCTGAGTCAATACAGAACATAAATATGACCAATAAGCAGAGCACTGTAAGAGGCATTGACCAAAGGCCGTGTTTTCTAAACAATAAAGTGCCTGCCATTCCAAATACAAAGAAGGACAGAAAAAGAAAAACCACGAAAAATAATATCATCGGACTGAAAAAACTCATTGTCATCCCTCGGTTTCACCTCTTAATCTTACGAGATTTTACCACATAAGGAAAAGAACAAATCATCAAAATCTGCTTCTTTCAAGTGTCTTTCTAACTACGACTTTAGAATTTCTCAACATAAAAAGCGCTCGCATTGATTTGATAACGAACAAAAAAGAGACTTTAGACCTCCGTATTCAGAGCGTTACAAGCTTAAATTAAGCATTTTACCCTATTTAAGCCGCCTTCTTGCTATTTTAAAATATAATATATGGAAATAAAGTATGGAAAAGTCTATCTTCATCAGCCCCTCCATACGACTTTTTGAGTATTAAGAGGTGATTCAGATGGGTTATGAAAGTATGCTAGCGGATATCAAAAGTTCGCTCAACGGAAAAATTTCCGACGTGGAAGACAAGATCGAAAAGCTGAAAAAAGCAAAAAAAGACATAGACACACTGCAAGAAGAGGCAATCACTGAAATCAAAGAAATTGTGAAACCGGAATTAGGCAAGCATTGGACGGGAACAAAAGCTGATGATTTCGACAAGGGAAGAGAAGAGGCGAAATCGGAAGCATCTAAGATTGTGAATGATAAATATAACGAGTATATGGCTTCGATTCAAAGCAAAATATTCTGGCTTGAGACAGAGAAATTTGAGCTGAATTTGACAAAAAGTGCAGCGAATGCCGCAGGCGACCTTCTTGCTAAAGGAGAAGATTTCGTAGAAGAAGCAGGAAGACAAATTAGTAAACTAAAATGGTGGTGATCTTTTTTTATGTCAGAAATTAAGCTGAAGTACGACACAGTCATCAAAACATTAGAGTCTGTCAAAGATGCGCTTGCTGACGTATCAATCGGCGCCGCAGGATCCAACGGAAAAAACAGCCTCGATTATACGAAGAAATATCATGAGCGTGAGGAGAACATCAAAACCATGCTCGGAGATTATAAAAAAGCGGTACAGAAAAATATCGAGGATACGAAGGATAATGTTGATTCACTGAAAGAGCAGGATGAGGCGATCGCAGTAAAATAGAAGAGAAAGGGCAGTGCGATGAGTAAAGTATTTGAATCACATTCTTTAATCGATGAAGCGAAAAATAGAAAAAAGCAATATGAGACGCTGGAAGAGCAGCTGAACACGCTAAAAAAGGCGTTTCAGGAAGTTGCTGAGTTAGGTGACAATTTTAAAGGAAAAGGCGCGGACAATATTAAGGACTTCTTTCAGGGACAGGCGGAAATCGTCGACAGCTGGCTGACGCTTGTCTCTGCTCAGATTGCATTTTTGAACGGCATTTCAGGAGATATTAAAGATCAAGAACTGAATGATTCATATGTGGAAACTTCTTTTTTGGATCATGAGCTGCCCAACGGAGATTTAAAAGCCTCGGAAATTGTCTCCGCTCATAAAGCAGAAATCGATTCTATTTTGTCAGGCATCAGCGATGTTATTGATCTCGATATGTACTCGCTTGATAATTACGCGGATAAGATGGGCGATGCTCAAAAAATCAGGCGTGACACGATCACGGCAGTCGATAAGCTTGATGAATCCCTGACCACTGAATACCAAAATTTAGAATCTTTGGACAACGCAGTGCTCACCAAATATTCTGTTCTTATGCAGGCCACCAGCAATGGGAAAAGCGCATCCCCTATGTACTATGATAAAAAAGCCTTCCACAGCAATGAAGTTTACAAAAGCGTGATTGAAGTAGAAAAGCAAGGAACGACCTATATTGATGCAAAAGCCCAGCAAGCCGAAGCAAGACGGCTTCAGGAAAAAGCGGAAGAAGAAGCGAATAAACCGTGGTATGAAAAAACATGGGATGGGATTTGCACCTTTACTGGTGAAGTCTCCGGCTATTATGATTATAAAAGAGCGACGGAAGGCGTTGACCCGGTTACCGGCGAAAAACTCTCTGCCGCAGAACGTGTGACAGCAGGAGCAATGGCTGCAGCCGGATTCATACCGGTCGTCGGCTGGGCAGGCCGCGCTTTCAAAGGCGGAAAAGCCATCTACAAAACCGGAAAAGCGGCTATCGCGGCCGAACACGCTTTAGATGCCTACAAAACAGGCAAATCCTTAGACATTCTCAAAATGTCAGAAATGGGCGCATACGGCCTTGTTGCGTCAAACGGATTCTCTGAAGCCGTGACAGGCAGAGATATGTTTGGAAACAAAGTGTCCGAGGAGAAGCGGAAATCGGGCGCGCTGGAAGCGGCATTGAGCTTGGTTGGAGCTGGTGCATTGGCGAAACATATAGACAAAGGCATACCGCTTGCAAAATCGCCTCAAGCAGCAAAAGTTGAAAAAGGGAAACAGATTCTAGACCAAGTAAAAGATTTCAAAGTGCCGACGAATGTAAAAATTCGTGTTCACAAGACTGTCACACCGGATGGGGCAACTTTCCCAATTGTTCACGCTGATGTGAAAACGAAAGCTGTGAAAGATCTTGGGATTGTGAAGATGGTGGGTAGTGGAAATACAAATATTGTAGACAAGATTAACTATGATTTAATAAAAAGGTATGTAAAAGATGTTGAGACAAGAACATCTAGAAAAATACCAAAAAATCAGGTTGAAAAACTCAAAGAAGCTTTAAGAAACAAAGAGTATAAAAAGTTAACTCCGTTACAGACAAGAAAACATCGAAGAGCGTTTAATAAAATTAAGGATCAGCTTATTGAAGAGTGGGAGAAAAATACTGGTCAAACATGGCCAACTTACTCTGAAGACGTTATATCTAAAAAGACTGGCGAACCGGTGAGAAAAAAAGGTGATAAGTATGATGCTCACCATATTATCGAAAACAGTTTTGAGGGAGAACACGAGTGGTGGAATATTCACCCAGCTAAGTTTCCTAATGAGCATCAATCTGGTATTCATGGGACGGGTTCACCTGCTAATGAACTATTCAAAGGAGGTAAATAATTGTGAAATATGATTTTATTAAAAGTTACAAAGAAAATACATTTTATCCAGTAAGTGAGAATGAAATTTTAGAAGTTGAAAATAAGTTAGGTTTAAAATTACCTTATGATTTGAGACAGTTTCTTCTTGAGGTTGGTTACGGCTTTCTGAAAAAATCAGAATATAATATTAATCGCATTCTTGGACCTGCTTCAATTAGAGATGCAAGATTAAAAGTTAATGACTTTGAGTTTTATCCAGATATTGAAGTTTATGAGGAACTTGAAGAAGATAAAGTGATTTTTTTTGAAGCGAGTGAAAGTGCTTTATTGTTAATTGCATTAGGCAATGAACAAAACAATTCAATATACTATGATGATATAAAAATTGCAGATTCATTAGAAGAGTTTTTAATTGAACTTATGAAAAATGATAAATATTATATCGATTTAATTGAGGATTAGACTTAATAGTGGGAAGGGTTAGAAGAATTAATTGACCTTGATTGGCTACTGAAGCCTTTCAAGGTTTTTTATGATTAGAATGTTGGTTTTCTTAAAGAAAAACTATACGCCAAGAACAAGTAACAGTGGAGGCTAAGGTGTTATTACCAGAAAAATTTAATAGAAACTGGGATGTTAATAAAAATGGTCCGTTATTAAAGTTTTCATATGATGATCTAATAGAGGTTCCTTTTTCAGAGGATTTTAAACAATTTTTATCTATAGGAGGCTTACCTGAAACACCTCCTCCTTATTTAGATTTTACTTCCTCTCAAGCATCATTTAAACCAATAACGAGTATTTTTGATATGTCTGAAGCATTTCGAAAATATTGGTTGTTGGGATCCACTGGTTCTGGAGATCCAGTATGTATCATTGAAAGTAACGAGAGAATTGTTTATTTAGATAATGGTAATGAATATAAGGAAGTATTTATTAACACTTCAATAAATCAATTTGCTGAATGTATATTACTTTTCTCAGAAATGATTGACAAGGCTATACAAATAAATGGTGAGGATGCCTTTATTGACAATGGCATTCCAGAATATGTAATAGAGTGGTTGAAAGAAGAATTCAAAAGAGTAGACTCAAATTGTATAAAAGAAGGAAGCTTTTGGGATATTGAAATAGAAAATTTATATGAATAAGGAAGAGAATTATTACCTATATAGGCTGATGCCTGTTAAAGGGCCGGGGTATTAAACATCCTGTAAGGAACTCAGCATAAACGATTATTTAGATTAAAGAAAAAGGTTTTATTGAGCTCAGTTATTTATATGATTACTATGATACAGTGTATGAGTGGAATAAATTCCTTAGTGTGCAACCTTTTCACAGTTTAAACTTGCCGTATTTTTATCGGCAAGTTTTTTTTAGAATGATGAAGCTTACAGATAGATTAACAATGTGGAGTAAAAGGAGAAGCAGGATGGGCAGAGATCCAACTTTTCAATTACAGACGTTAAAATTCTGTGATGGCTGGTCTGTGGTACTGAACAATTTAAACTCAGAAAAAAGAACAGAAGAAGAGAATGAACTACTAATACTACAAAATGAAAAACGTAATGCTATTATTAATGTTATATATGAAAATAATCAATACCAAATCAACGTAGTTGGCTTAAAAATAGATAAGATTTATGAAGAAATATCTTTTGATGTAATAGAACATTTATTAGAAGAGCTAGAACGTCAAATCTGGAGTGTGGGAAGCGGGGTTTTAGAGGGGGGGCAGCCACTAACCCAACAGATTCCCAATTTCTTAAGGCTAAAGATACCAGCTGGTTGGACTGTTGATTATATTACAGTAAAAGATACTGATCCTGAGTCTCTAGAAGCAAATGATGATGCTTGGTTATTTGACTTTAATCAAGATCTCTTACAGATTTCTCATAAGACAAAAAATTTGCTGCTTGACGTAGGGTGGTACCCAGAAGGGGATCCAACCGGAAGCTATGGCATTGAACTTATAAAAAATGAAGATTGGGACAATCCACTAGAGGATGTAAGGTGCAGTAAAATCATTGAGTTAAGCTTCATTTTGGAATCTATTTTTGTTAAAGAAATTAACAACAAATATTAAAACAAAGTTGCTAGTATCGGAAAAAATGGTTGATATACAAACTGGTTCTTTTTATCCGACCAGATTAAAAAGTGATTCCCTGAAAACAGGATTATTAATGAAAAGGTGTCCAATTGATGAAAGTTTATTATTGTGATGAATGGTCGGACATCAAAAAACAGCCGTGGAATATTCTTGATGAACGTACCGCATATTTGCATCATCAAAATCATGAACCATATACTGCGGTGTTAATCGAAGATGAAAAACCTAAGTATATTGTAAATGTAACAAACGAATGGGTTTCGGTTGGTTTTTATGATGACCTGAATCGTAAGTATCTGAATTATGATTTTGAAGTTATAAGCCACGGTAAGATCTTCTTAAGAACAGCAATGTATTGGGAATATGATGATGCAACTGAGATTGAAATCAGCAGTTTGATTTTAGGCTTCCGTGAAGATGGTCATATAGTAATGGAGAAGACAGATTTTAAGACTGGTTCAGTCGAAGAACGTGATACTAGCGACAGTCTAGAGAATAACTGGGATGTGTTCCCTGAGTTTGGTGAATACATCCCCTTGTGCAGAAAGGAAAGATAATGTGGGATACGGGGCAACACATGTCCTCGTAATGGTGAAATCAGCTAACATTGAGAAAAAAGAAGAACATCATGTTATACATCTTTCCTATGCTCAAGATATATTTAGGAGTCATTTTCAAACAAGTCATTCAATGGTATGTGACTGATAAGGAACTATGATTTTTAGATACTGAAAAGTTGGAAAGAGTTTTTTTTATATTTCATCAGATACATAGATAATGAAAGAGCAGGCAGAAAAGGTTACAGGATGATTGAACAGAGAAGACTATTTTAGGAAGTAAAGAGAGGAAAACAAGTGAAATGAAAGTACATCAAATTCACGATTTTCATCTAAAAGATGAATCGGATTTTGTTCAAACACAACAATCCCTTATACATAAAATCAACCTATCACCCTCCATCACCCCAGACTCCATCAAAACCTGCGCAGGCGTTGACCTTGCCTATTGGGAACAGGACGGAGAACCATACGGAGTGTGCAGTATCATCGTCATTGACACTGATACAAAAGAAGTCATTGAAAAAGTGCACAGCATGGGGAAAATCAGCGTGCCGTATGTGTCTGGTTTTCTTGCTTTTCGTGAGCTGCCGCTGATCATCGAGGCGGCCAAAAAGCTGGAGACAGAACCGGATGTGTTTTTGTTTGATGGCAACGGGTATCTGCATTACAACCATATGGGCGTTGCCACCCATGCGGCTTTTTTTCTCAATAAACCGACAATTGGGATTGCGAAAACATATCTCAAAATCAAAGGCTGTGATTTCGTAATGCCTGAAAATAAAGTCGGTTCATACACAGATATTATCATTGACGGCGAGGTATATGGCCGGGCGCTGCGGACGCGGCGGGACGTGAAGCCTATTTTCTTGTCTTGCGGAAATAACATTGATTTAGAAAGCAGCTATCAAATTACGATGAGCATGATTAGTCATGAAAGCAGACTGCCAATCCCTGTCCGCCTGGCTGACCTTGAAACACATGTCTTGCGAACGATTTATCAGAAAAATCACGGGTAACACTTGGGGCTCTAAGCCATCAAGTGTTTTTTGTATGCTGTGTGCTTTCCTGCTTTATCAAAAACCTTGTCGTCCTTGCAGAGAGGTTTATTTGAATGTATTCCGCGTCAAATCGATAAAAGCCTTTAATGGTGCAGACATCCACTTGTCCTTATGCCATGCTAGTTGAGTAAAAACGGGGCAGTCGCTTTGCCAGTTGAATTCTTTCATCCGACCTTCGGCAATATCGTCTTTTACTGTCATTTGAGGCAATAGTCCAATTCCAAGTCCGGCCATCACGCATTGTTTGATGGCTTCTATGCTGACAAATTCTAATTTGTTAGGGTAGACACCGGCGTCATGTAAGGCTTCCTCAAAGAGCGTGCGGTATGAGCAGCCGTCCTCTGTCAGGAGAAGGGTTTCGTTTTGAAGATCCTTCAATGTCACTGGTGAGTCTTCTGGAAAATGATGGTCGTTGGCAGCCACCATTTTGATCTCATCCTGAATCAGAGATTCAACGTGCAGTGCGTCTTCCGTCCGGTTCACATCCAAAATGAAGGTAATATCAAGCTGGCCCTGTAAGAGTTGTTCTTTCGCTTGTTCGTTGGAAATATACGGTTTGAATATGAGCTTTACTTGAGGAAAAGCCTGTTTAAATTCTTTTATGATAGGGGGAAGGCGATATGTGCACTGGCTTTCTGTCGCTCCGATTCTTAAGGTTCCCGTTGTTTCAATCACTTGGTTTGACGCCATTTTCGCTTCCTCAGTTAAGGAGATAATTTTCTCTGCGTAGGACTTAAATGTTTTGCCGGCTTCGGTCAGTACGAGCCGCTTGCCGAGCCGTTCAAATAAGGGGGTTCCGATTTCTTCTTCAAGTGATTTGATTTGAGATGTAACACTTGATTGCGCATAATTGAGCATCTTGGCGGTGAGGGTGAAATTGACGTGTTCTGCCGCCGTGATAAAGGTAATCAGCTGCTTCAGTTCCATCGGCCGTCGTCCTTTCTAAATCGGTTTTATCGATTGATTCAATCGGAATAATCATCTGTATTGATTGATTTGTTCATTATATGATAAAGAAAATCATTCGTAAACAAAAGGAGCCGATGACTGATGAAAATAGCGGTTATTAACGGAGGGACACGGACCGGGGGAAATACCGACATTCTTACGGAGAAAGCTGTTCAAGGATTAGCGGCGGAATCCATCCATTTACGAGAATATCGCATTCTGCCAATAGAGGATTTTCGTCATGATTCAAATGGCTTTCGGCCGGTGATGGATGACTATGATTCTATCGTTGAACGGATTTTGCCTTGTGACATTCTCATTTTTGCCACCCCCATTTATTGGTTCGGCATGTCAGGAACGTTAAAACTATTCATTGATAGCTGGTCACAGACGATGAGAGATTCACGATTTCCTGATTTTAAAGAGCAAATGTCGGCAAAACAGGCATATGTGATAGCAGCCGGAGGAGACAATCCTAAGATAAAGGGGCTGCCGCTGATAGAACAGTTTGGTCACATTTTTGATTTTATGGGAATGTCATTTGAGGGCTATGTGCTGGGAGAGGGCAATCGTCCCGGCGATATTATATTTGATCAGCAGGCAATAGAAGCTGCGGGCAGACTATTGAAAAGAAGTGATGCCGTGTGAAGCTGCTGTTGTCCGTCATTGTTGGAATGCTTATTCTAGGATTCTTTTTATCTTGGAAAATGCCGCGGTCTGAGGAATGGATACACGTCAAAACAAGCTCATCTCAAGAGAAGCAATTTGCCAGAATGTCAGGAAACACGCTGCAAATCAAAAACGTGATCAAAAATGATGCAGGCAAAGAAACAATTTATATGACAAATGGCATTTCTGGCCCAAAATAAAAAGCACCCTTTGAGGGTGCTTTTTCTATAAATGAGGAACTACTAGCCCCCCATATAAAAATGCCGCGATAATCAGGAAAGCCGGATGCAGTTTGAATTTTGTCATGCAAAGGAGGGAAATGCCCGCAATCACTAAGGATTGAATCCAGCCGATGGCTTTGATGCCGTCGGCGCCGATTTGCCAAGTGAGAATAAGCATCATGACAGCGATAACAGGCTGGACAGACAGTGTCATGCCTTTGATCACGGGTGATTGGCGAAAACGCTGAATGATGCGAAGCAGGACGATCAGCGCGAGCGCGGACGGTACAACAGTTGCGATCAGGGCTATCAGAAAGCCGGGCCAGCCGCCTGCGCTGTAGCCGACATAAGCGGCGATTTTGGTTGCGATCGGGCCTGGTAATGCGTTCGCAAGTGCGAGCATGTTAGAGAATTGGTCGTTTGACAGCCAGCCGTATCTGTTTACGACTTCTTCAAACATCAGCGGGATAGAGGCTGGGCCGCCGCCATATCCCAGAACGTTTGCGATAAAAAATGCTGTGAATAAAAACATAATGATCATGAGGCGGACATTCCTTTATCTTTTGAATGTTTATTCTTCATTTTGTCTTTCAGTTTAAAATGAAATGCGCCGTATGCTAAGAAAATGATAATAACGATACCGGGGTTGATCTGTAACAATTGCAGTCCGATAAAAGCGATGATAAAAAACAGGATTCCGGTGACCCAGCCAAATCCTTTGAGCGCTTTTTGCCCAAACTCGTATGCCATGATACCGAGCATTACGGCGATAACCGGTGTTACTGCGCCAATCATGCCGGCAACAACTGCCGAGTGGCTTAAGACGTTTACAGCCGCAAATAAGGCAACCATTGCAAGGCATGTAGGCAGAATGTGGGCCAGAGTGGCAACAATCGCGCCTAGCGTGCCTTTTAGTTTGAATCCCAGATACGCCGCCATCTTGGTAGCGATCGGTCCGGGGAGTGCATTGGCGATGGCTAATATTTCTCCAAATTCATCATCATCTATCCAATTATATTTATTCACCGCTTCATGGCGGATCAGCGGAATCACCGATGGCCCGCCCCCGAAGCCTAAGATTCCGGTGCGCACCATTGCGACGGTCATATCCCGATAAGGATGGTTTTTCATCAGTTTCTCTCCTTTACAGCTTCATTCCCATACGGCTTTTGTACCGTTTGATCAGCATTTGGCAATCAACGCTGACGACGCCCTGAAGCGGATACAGCCGTTTCGTTAAAAACTCTTCCATTTCCTGATCATCCGCGAAGATCCCGTGCATGTGAAGCTTGCTCGGACCAGTCATGTGATAAAGGCTGGTGACCGCAGGTTCTTCTTCAAGCTTTAGGGCGACTTCTTCTAGGAATTGCGGCTCTACCTCCACATTAAAAAACACGGATACATGAATGCCGATTTTAGCTGGATTGATCACGGCTGTGAATTTTTCAATAACACCTGCTTCAATCAGCTGATTAATGCGTGATTGAACCGCAACACGTGATAATTCAACTCTTTTGCCAAGATCCGTATAAGAAATCCTCCCTTCCTCATGCAAAATGGTAAGAATCTGTTTGTCTATCTCATCAAGAACAAGGTTAGGAATTTGATATTCATTGCCCATTTGTTGCACCTGCTTTCGTTTGACTTTTAGTCAATATTTTATCATATAAGTTTCATTTCGTAAGAGAAAATTTATATTTATTTTCGCAATGAATATAAAAATATTTTTATGTTTACGAAAAGGAGAAAGTTCGTCAGCTTTTCTTCCGGATCAGTAGATGCGAAAAAACAGGGTCTCTATAATGAAGAAAATCTCTTGCAAAGGGGACTTGTGATGAACAGATCTATTATCGGCACTAAGCAAATGGTCGTCAGTCCGCATTACCTTGCATCACAAGCGGGAAACCGCATTCTGGAGAAGGGAGGAAACGCATTTGACGCCGCTGTCGCCGTGAGCGCTTGTCTGGCGGTTGTCTATCCGCATATGACGGGGCTTGGAGGAGATTCCTTTTGGCTGACCTTTCATCAAAAAACAAAGGAGGTAAGAGTGTACAATGGCAGCGGCCGTTCAGGAAAAAATGTGACGAGAGACGTGTATGAGGGCAAAACTGAGATTCCGCTGCGAGGGATCGACAGCGCAATTACCGTACCGGGAATGGTTGATAGCTGGGATGCCGTGCTGAAGACATACGGACGGATGTCGCTTTCTGACGTAATGGAGCCTGCACTCCATTATGCTGAAAATGGTTTTCCTGTATCTGCAGATCAGTGCCGGCATACAGCGACGAATCTTGAATTGCTGGCGTCAATACCTTACACCGCTGATATCTTCACGAAAAACGGCAAAGCACCGGTCGCCGGCGAACGGTTTGTGCAAAAAGAGCTTGCGAACAGCCTGAAAATGATTGCTGAAAAAGGAAGAAGCGCATTTTATGAAGGTGATATCGCACAGCGGATTGTCTCGTATTTACAGCATAATGGCAGCTATATGACACTTGATGATTTTACAGCACACAAGGGTGAGTGGATGGAGCCTGTATCCTGTGATTACCGGGGGTACATTGTGTATCAGGCGCCGCCGAATTCCCAAGGTTTTACGGGTTTAATGACGTTGAACATTCTGGAAAACTATGATTTCAGCCAAATTGAACATGGTTCATTTACCTATTATCATGTGCTCGTGGAGGCACTGAAAAAGAGTTTTCTAGATCGGAATGCCGTTCTGACTGATCCGGCTTTTGCTGATATTCCGCTGGAAAGGCTCTTGGACAAAAGCTATGCCAGGCAGCTGGCGGAAGAAATCGGTTATATAGCTGAACGGGTGGAAAGCAGACCGGTAGGCAGTGATACCGCCTATGCGGCGGTGATGGATTCGGATGGCAACGCGGTGTCGTTCATTCAAAGCCTGTACTTTGAATTTGGCTCGGCTGTTACTGCCGGGGATACAGGCATTCTCATGCAAAATCGCGGCTCATTTTTCTCATTGGATGAAAACCATGTCAATACACTTGAGCCGAGAAAGCGCAGTTTCCATACGCTAATGCCGGCTATGGTCTGTAAGAATGGGGAACCGAAGATTCTGTACGGCACGCAAGGGGGCGAAGGCCAGCCGCAGACTCAGACGGCAATCATCACCCGGATGCTGGACTATGGAATGCATCCACAGCAGGCAATCAGCGAACCGCGCTGGGTATGGGGCAGAACGTGGGGCGAGGATTATGAAGGTCTCAGAGTTGAGAACAGAATTGCAGAGAAGACGGTCGACATGCTAAAAGAAAGCGGCCATCTCGTGGAGACAGTCAGTGATTATGACCCGCTGATGGGCCACGCCGCAGCAATCGCAGTGGATGAGGAGGGCTTTCTCCAAGGAGGAGCCGACCCAAGGGGGGATGGGGCGGCTGTTGGGATTTAAGATACGAAGAAGAAGAACATACTCATATAAATAAAAATGACCAGAAACAGTGCAGCACCAAATAATGAGTGTACATATTGTTTTTCTTCACGCTCATATTTCCATTCCATAAAAGCACGTAAACCATTAATGACGAAAAGATATAAAATGAGCATATACTCTGGCGGATAACGCAAAAGAGAAAATCCCAGTAAAATAAGCAGAACGATTTCCAGCACGCCTTGTATACTGTTCACCGGTTTATACCACCAACGGGGTTTGGGAATGCCGCGTTTACTGGCGAAAATATAAAAAGATGTACTGAAAGCAGCTGCAATCAGTATTAAAATTAAAAAATGAGTGCCTGTCATACCAATCCCTCCTAAACTCATCTCTTTATACGTTTGTGGGAGAGAAAATGTTTCATAGAAAAACACCCGGGGGGGATTACTCCGGGTGTTGCATTTTTATAGGATGTGTCTGCTGCTGGAAAATGGTTTTCATTTTATTCCATGCGATTTCTGTGTTTTCATCGAGGCCAAAGAGGCCTGAATTGCCGATGATAAAAATATCATTCCCAGCCTCTGCAAGCGTGCGGAAGGTTTTTTCATTACAGGAGCCGTCAACTTCAATGGCATACGTATAATGATTTGTTTCTCTCCATTCTTTGGCCGCCCGGATTTTTTCCGTCATTTCTGCGATAAACGGCTGCCCGGCAAAACCTGGATCAACGGTCATAATCGTCAGTTTATCAATCAAATGAACATAAGGGCTGATCCACTCTAGCGGAGTGGCCGGGTTCAATACAATCCCGACCTTTGCGCCATGATCTTTGATTTTGTGTATCAGCCGAAATGCCGCCCGGTTAATCGTTTCGGCGTGCACGCTAATGTAATCAGCGCCGGCCTCTGCTGTCATATCGATAAAATCCTCCGGCTTCTCAACCATCAGGTGGGCATCAATCGGGAGAGCTGTCACTGTTCTGAGCTGGCTGATGAAAAATGGGGACAGCGTAATGTTTTTGACAAAATGGCCGTCCATAATGTCAACATGATACATATCGGCACGGCTGTTTAGAATGGTGATCTGCTCGTTGAATTTTGTTAAATCCATACACATCAGAGAAGGTGAAAATAAATGTTTCATGACGCAGCATCCCTCACTTTAAGTACATAATTGTATGATCCAGCCAAGAAGAATCCCGATAATGCCAAAGTCTGAATCACCGTAAGTTGTGCCTTCAAATCCGAGCGAGCCAAGAACCGGCAGAAGAAACGCAGGCAGAAAAGAAATGAGAATCCCATTGGCAAACGCACCGAGTACAGCACCCCGCACGCCGCCGGTTGCATTTCCGTAAACTCCCGCCGCCGCTCCTGTAAAGAAATGCGGTACAAGTCCCGGGACAATAACGCTGAGACCGAAGACCGGAAGAAGAAAAATAGATACAATACCCGCCAGGAAGCTGGATAAAAACCCGATAATCACAGCGTTGGGCGCAAAAGGAAAAACCGTCGGACAGTCAAGAGCGGGTTTGGCGCCTTTCACTAGCTTTTCTGCGATGCCTTTAAAAGCAGGGACAATTTCCGCAATTACCATCCGAACCCCCGCCAAGATGACATATACCCCAGCAGCGAACGTAATGGCCTGCATAAAGGAATAAACGAGAAAATGGCTTCCGCCGCTCAACGATGCTTCAATATAGTCCTTTCCGGCGAAAGGAGCGACAATAAAGAAAAGGAGTGCCATCGTTAAAGAAATGGAGACTGACGTATCCCGCAGAAATCCTAATGATTTCGGAACTTTGATATCCTCAGTGGAATGAGATGGATTGCCCGCATGTTTGCCGATGAATCCAGCAATAAAATAGCCGGCAGAACCGAAATGGCCGAGAGCAAGATCATCGCTTCCTGTAATTTTTTTTGTATACGGCTGAAGGATGGCGGGTGACAGCACCATCAGCCCCCCAAGAATAATGGCGCCCGTAGCAATGAGAGGAACACCGCTGATGCCGCCGGTAATCAGCACGGCCGAAATCAATGAAGCCATGTAGAGAATATGATGGCCGGTTAAGAAAATATATTTAAATGGCGTTAGACGCGCCAGCAATATGTTAACAATCATTCCGAAGATCATAATGAGTGCCGTTTCTGTACCAAACGTTTTTTGAGCAATGGCTGAGATTGCATCTGTATTGGGTACGACGCCTTTAATGTGAAATGCTTTTTCGAACATGCTGCCGAATACCGCAAGTGAATCTGAGACAATCGCCGCCCCGGCGCTGAGGATGACAAATCCCATGGCCGTTTTCAGTGTGCCCGATACGGTATCCGCAGCATTTTTCTTTTGCAGAAGCAAACCGGCTAAGGCAAAAAGTCCAATTAAGATAGCAGGAGTTCCCAGGAAATCGTTTATCAAAAAATCAAGCATCAGATGCACCCCCGTCGTCTATGTTTTTTGTGTTACAAGTTGGAAAGGATGGCTTCTTTGATTTCTTTCTGGTCCAGCAGGTTTTTGAGTCCGACCACGTTACGCGTTCCATCGTCAAGGCCTGACACAATATCGGCTGATCCTAAATACAGATCCGCTTGCTCTGTTTTGCTTGAGGTGAGGTCTGTATGTGTCACATCAGCGCTGATGTTCAGTTCTTCAATGATTTTTTTTACATTCATTTCAACAATAAAGCTTGATCCGAGTCCATTTCCGCAAACAATTAAGATTTTTTTCACTTGAATCACTCCTAATGTGAGTATTTTTGTATCATTGGCAGCACATCTTCCGCCGATTGAGCGTTAATCAGCAATTGAATGTTTTCCGGATCACCCAGCATATTCGTGAGCTGGGAGAGGGCTTTCAAATGGGTGTCATTGTCGATTGCCGCGAGCACGATAATCAGCTGGACTGAATGCTCGGGCTTCTCTGAAAAGGAAACGGCTTGTTTCAGTCTCAGAAAGCTCATACCGATTTGATTCACACCGTCTTCAGGCCTTGCGTGCGGGATGGCGACGTTCGGCGTAATGACGATATATGGGCCCAGTGTCTGAATCGTGGCAATCATGGCATCGACGTATTGCGGGGTAACAGACCCGTCATCCAATAGCGGCTTTGCCGCCATGCGGACGGCATCTTCCCAACCGGGGGCGGAGTCGGCCATCGTTATATGGTTAGGTGTCATTAATTCAGCAAGCATTGGTTTGCGGTTCGCCTCCTTTTCATGTTTGTGCGGCTGTCCTAAATACTCGGTCAGTTCGCGCATCAGCTCTGTTTTATGAATGCCTTCTGCGTGTTTTTCGATGATGCCCATGATGTCATGGACACTTGGATGGAAATGGGCAGCGCTGTTTGAGAGGGCATCTACTTTTTTCAGCAGGCTGATCTTTTCCCTGCTGTTCAGTATGGGATTGACGATGAGCACAGGCACTCCTCTGTCTGGGAGCGGAACGGTAGAGATCAGGACATCCGTTTCAAGCGTCATTGTTTCATAGACACGGCTTGACACGGTTTCCAGAATATCGACATTCGGCAGAAGATCTTCAATTTGGCTCTGCAAAATTTTTGATGTGCCGATGCCGCCCGGACAGACAATAACCGCTGTTTTTCTAAGTGAGGGCGCGACCCCTTCGCGTTTCATCCAGCCTCCGAAATGCATGGCGATAAATGCTGTTTCTTCACTGCTGACAGGCTTTCTTAATTCTTTTTGAAGATGATGAACGACTTTTTTCGTTAAGCAGAAAATATCACTGTATTTCGTTTTGATGGAGGCAGCTATCTCACTCTCATGAGGGGTGATATCATATTTAATCCTGTAATATGCTGATTTCAAATGAAGCACCAGATGTTTTTTTAGATTTTCCGGGTCCTGAAAAAGCACGCAGGCGTAACGCTGGAAATCGACAATCATTCTGTCCGCAATATCATGTACCGCACCCAACTCACCTGCAATGAGACTTGAAGCGGGGAACTGACTGATTTTAGCCCCTAGCAAATGGATCGTGAAGTAGCACATTTCTTGATCAGAAATAAAGGCTTTTTCTGGCAGTTCCGCCGCTTCCACCGCTTGAACGGCCGCTTCATATTCCTTCGTTTGCCTGATGGCGTATTGCTCTTCTTGTTCTAGAGTGATTTCTTTTCCCGCCTGTATTCTGATCAGAAATAACGTAAAGTGCACACTTAAGCCCGCGAGAACATGATCAGCAAATTTCATGTGAAGAAGTTTTTCGAACGTCAGCAGCATAGAGCGCATGATTTGGATTCGCTGCTCACAAGCAGCTGGATCGGGGCAAAGATCTGTAACCGCCGCAGTGCTGCTGCTCTTTTGCATGAGCTGATTTGCATATTCAGCCAGCATTTTTCGCTTTTGCTGCTCTAATCCTGAGAAAAAATAACCCTTTTCTTTGGTAAAGCAAAGAATGATACCGAATGTCTTCAGCTTTTCGCGAATATGCTTTAAATCCTGAATGGCGGTGTTGCGGCTAACGTGATTTTCGTCAATGAAGTTTTGCAGAAGCAACCGTCTGTTTCTCGTTAAGATACGTAGGATCACTCTTGCCTGTCGCTCTGAAGGAGAAAATTCATATCTTGAATTTGTCAGCGTTTTCATTTCTGATGTCAGCATTTTTTTCGTTTGTTCTTCTAAATAAAATCCTGCTGAACGCCTTCTTTTGATCGGTGTCAGTCCTGTCTCTTTCAGCCAGCCGTTAATTTTTTCAATGTCATAATACAGCGTTCTCCTTGAAATGTTTAATTGCTCCGTTAATTCGCCGCAAGTAACATAGCTTTTTGTGTTGAGAACCTGGTGAAGTATGGCTGATCTTCTTTGGTCTAAAAGCATGCCCATCAGCTCCTTATGTGCAGGTGATATCAGTCTGCCGTCCTTCACTTCGTGCGGGCTTATTTTAATTGTAATGGGCAACATCTGAATTTATAAGACCAAATCAGTGCAAACGATTTGTGCAAATATCATTCCTTCACACAAAAAAAGCCAGGCACATGCTGTGCCGGCTTTTAATGACGGTGTCTTTTTGACTAGTTTCTTCTATATAAATAGTCCTTTTATGAACCCGGACGAATCAATGTAAATTCTTCACCGAGCTTTGCATAATGGTTTCCGGCTAATCTGGAAGCCGGCTTTAATTCGTCCGTCAAAATATACCCTTTATCTGCGTCATACACCTTCTCATCGAGGTGAAAACAGACAACTCTGCCAATAAGCAGATCAGCCGTGGTTACACCATGATCATTGTCGAATGTGATATGCCGTTCGAGTTTGCATTCAAAACGAACGCGGGCTTCTTGAATGCCAGGCACCGAGACAGCTGTGCTCTCTACAGAATGGAGAGAGGTGCGTGTCATTTCACTTTCATCCGGCCCTAAACTTGCCGCCGTTTCATTGATGTCTTCAATGATGGCTTCATCACTGACATGGACGACAAATTCACCGTTTTCTATCGCGTTTCTGGCTGTATCTTTTTGCCGTCCTTCTGACCGGTTAACAGAAATACTGAGTAGCGGAGGATCTGAGCTGACCACGTTATAGAAACTGAAAGGCGCCGCATTGATTGTCCCGCTTGAAGAAAGTGTTGTAACAAATGCGATCGGGCGCGGAATAACGGCTCCTGACAGCAGCTTATACGTGTCCTTGGAACTAAGCTCTTCTGCTTGAAATATGTACATAACAACACCGCCTTTATTGTAAGGATACCATGAGTATAACGAAATCCATTCAAAGAAACCAAATAATGCGGGTTGCATATGCTATGTCATGACATATAACTGATATAGGGGAATTAGAAAATAGGCTACCGTACGTATGCCGGAGCCTATGACAGTTTTGTATTATTTATATTTCTTTTTGACTACCCAGCAATTGCCGTCTTTCCAGAATTCTTTTTTGCTGTCGTAATCATCTTTTTTGTGGTGCTGAAATTTTCTGCCGTGTTTTTTGTGAGATCTTTTCTTATGAGAACAGAACGATTTTTTGTAGCTGCGTGATCTTTTCTTATGAGAACAGAACGATTTTTTGTAGCTGCGTGATCTTTTCTTGTGAGAGCAGTAAGACTTTTTGTAGCTGCGTGATCTTTTCTTGTGAGAGCAGTAAGACTTTTTGTAGCTGCGTGATTTTTTGCGAGAACAGAACGATTTCTTGTAGCTGCGAGACTTTTTGTAAGAACGGTATGATTTTTTGTAGCTGCGAGATTTCTTGTGAGAACAGTAAGATTTTTTATGGCTGCGAGATTTTTTGTGAGAACAGTAAGATTTTTTATGGCTGCGAGATTTCTTGTGAGAACAGTAAGATTTTTTATGGCTGCGAGATTTCTTGTGTGAGCGGTAAGACTTCTTATGGCTGCGTTTTTTTCCACGAGGCTCTTGGTATAAATAAGTTTTTAAACCTTCTTTTTTTGCGGATTTCACCGCTTCTTTGATATCAGAATGGGAATAGTGGCCCAATTGAAATCCTCCTTTTTGTAATTGGTTTAAGGATGAAGATCCTTACTACACACATAGTACGCACGATTGTAAAAAGTGTATAAGTGTTCCGCTGAGATCTCACAAAAATAAAAGCCTAATTTTGAAGGGGGACTACGGATGAAGAATCAATCAAATTTGCCTCTGTATCAGCTGTTTATTCATCCAAAAGACTTACGGGAATTAAAAAAGGATATATGGGATGATGAACCGGTTCCGGCTGTGCTGAAAGTGAATCAGAAAAGATTTGATATTGACATCGCTTATCGCGGATCTCATATTAGAGATTTCAAAAAGAAGTCGTACCATATTTCCTTTTATCAGCCGAAAACATTTCGCGGGGCCCGCGAGGTTCATTTGAATGCGGAATATAAAGATCCTTCCATGATGAGAAACAAATTGTCTCTCGATTTTTTCTCAGAGCTGGGGACGCTGTCTCCGAAGGCAGAATTTGTGTTTTTAAAGGTAAATGGGAAGAATGAAGGAGTGTATCTAGAGCTTGAATCCGTCGATGAATATTATTTAGCGAAAAGGAAGCTGGCGGACGGAGCCATTTTTTACGCGGTTGACGATGATGCTAATTTTTCTCTCGTGAGTGATTTGGAGAGAGAAACGAAGACATCGCTTGAGCATGGGTATGAAAAGAAGACAGGGACCGAGGAAGATGATTTTTATTTACAGGATATGATTTTTAAAATTAATACTGTCCCTAAAGCTCAATTTAAATCAGAAGTGACAAAGCATGTGAATATCGATAAGTATTTGCGCTGGCTGGCCGGCATTGTGTTCACCTCAAACTATGACGGGTTTGTCCATAATTACGCTTTGTACAGAAGCGGGGAAACCGGATTATTTGAAGTGATTCCTTGGGACTATGATGCGACCTGGGGCAGGGATATCCATGGAGAGCGGATGGCTGCAGATTATGTAAGAATCCAAGGGTTTAATACATTAACCGCTCGCATTTTGGATGAACCCGATTTTCGCAGGTCCTACAAGCATCTGTTAGAAAAAACGCTCCAATCTCTCTTTACCATTGAATATATGAAACCAAAAATATTGGCGCTTTATGATCAGATCAGGCCGTTTGTCCTGATGGACCCATATAAAAAGAATGATATTGAACGTTTTGACCGTGAGCCGGAAGTGATATTTGAGTATATTAACAATCGTTCACAATACATTAAAAGCAATTTAAGTATTTTGTGAATGCATGATTATAGGTATTCGCTGAAAATCAGACAATTAGGCTATTCAATTAGTTCAAGAAATAACTGTGACACGTATATATGCAATATATTTATCATCTATGTATAAATGACTAGGAGGGTAATGAATGAGCAAGAGGAGAATGAAAAATCATTCAAATCATGATATATCTTACTATAATTTTTTGCATTCAATGCAAGATAAAATTGTCACTGTATATCGAGGAGGTCCGGAATCTAAAAAAGGAAAATTGGTAGCTGTAAAATCAGATTATATCGCCTTACAAACTGAAAAAAAAACCATTTATTATCAATTGGATCATGTCAAAAGTATTACAGAGGATACCAATAATAGCACAACAACAATTGAGACGGCAGAAATGGCTGATGCTGATGATTTTCACAGCTTAATCGGACAGTTAATGAACCAATCAGTGCAATTAAATCAAGGAGGTCCGGAATCTAAAAAAGGAAGTTTGGTATGGCTAGGAGATGATTTCGCTGCGTTAGACACAAATGAGGATGGCGTAGTTTATTTTAATATTCATCACATCAAAAGCATAAGTAAACATGAGGACGCTGTAAATAAAGAAGGACATACGCCAAGTGTCTTGGAAGCTGATCATTTAAACGAAGTTTTTAAGAGTTTAACTCATAAATGGGTTTCGATTAATCGAGGAGGACCAGAAGCAATTGAAGGGATCCTCGTAGATAATGCGGATGGTCATTATACTTTAGTGAAAAATCAAGAAGTGCTTCGGATATATCCTTTTCATATCAAGAGCATCAGCTTAGGCCCAAAAGGCTCTTACAAAAAAGGTGATCAAAAGAAAGAACATGATGATAAAGAAGAAAGCAAAAATGATATAGACCAAAAACAAAAACACGAAGAAGAGGGGGACAGTAGTTCGTTAACCTCTTCAACATCATATAGCTCATCAAGTTCTTCCAAATCATATCGGTCACCAAGATCTTCAGACTATCAATCGTCAACATATGATCGTTCATCAGATTCCAAAAGTTCTTCCAAATCATATCGGTCACCAAGATCTTCAGATTATCAATCATCAACATATGATCGTTCATCAGATTCCAAAAGTTCTTCCAAATCATATCGGTCACCAAGATCTTCAGATTATCAATCGTCAACATATGATCGTTCATCAGATTCCAAAAGTTCTTCCAAATCATATCGGTCACCAAGATCTTCAGATTATCAATCGTCAACATATGATCGTTCATCAGATTCCAAAAGTTCTTCCAAATCATATCGGTCACCAAGATCTTCAGATTATCAATCGTCAACATATGATCGTTCATCAGACGCCAAAAGTTCGTCTAAATCATATCGGTCACCAAGATCTTCAGATTATCAATCATCAACATATGATCGTTCATCAGACGCCAAAAGTTCTTCCAAATCATATCGGTCATCAAGATCTTCTGATTTTCATCGTACCGGAAGCCAAAAGGAAGATTATAGCTATGAAACGATTGTTAAAACAATAGACTATCATTGGAAGCGCAAATTTTAATAGATAATGAAGGTGCATCAGATAAAGTGATGCCCTTTTTCATTCAATTAAAGGGGGAGAATGGTGAAAGGTTTGAATCAATTTCTTGACACAGATGTTGAGGTTGTCATTTCAGGAGATACAAGATTTGTTGGCACACTTATAGATATTGGACAGGATATTTTTGTTATATTTGATGGCTGCAATTATCTTTATATTCCCTTGCTGCATCTTCATCAAATGAACAAAGCAATAAATACGAATACTGAGAAACCAATTTTAATAGATCCGGAAGATACAATGATGGAGGCGGAAAATAATAGTTTTTCTTATAGAAACACATTAAACAAGGTGAAAGGCAAATTTATTGAAATTTATGTAACGGGGGATCGGTCAATACATGGATATGTTACTAGTGTTTTAAATGATTATATTGTATTTTTTTCACCTGTATTTAAAACACTTTTCATATCTATGCATCACTTAAAATGGTTTACCCCTTATTCAACAGAACAAACGCCGTACACTCTTGATAACTCTCAATTGCCTGTCGTACCTTCCAGTGTTTCACTTGTGCGTAATTTCGAGGAGCAGATCAAAAAATATGTTGGCCAATTGGTCATATTTGATATGGGGGAAGTGCCAGAGAAAGTCGGTCTATTAAAAGATGTGTCTAATAATATCATTGAGCTTATTAACGCAAGTGGAGAGTCAATCATTTGGAAGTTAAATCATCTAAAGACAATGCATCTCCCTTAGCGCAGCCTATACTGAAAATAAACTGCCCTCGAATAGCAGAAGGCAGTTTTTTGTTTCATACTCTGCTAAAGAAACAACCAACTGATCCAAAAATATAAACATGTTAGTGTAAAAAGAACAGTCAGCGGAATGATTAATATGGTCGTTTTTAAATATTCACCCCAGGAAATACTTTCATCATGCTGTTTTAATATATGCATCCAAATAAGTGTTGCTAATGTTCCTATAGGTAATAATAAGGAACCAATATCACTCCCAATGATATTTGCCAAGTAGATGATTTTTGCTGTTGAAGGATTCAGGCTCATTTCCGTTAAAGTAAAAGTACTGATCATTAAAGCCGGATGGTTGTTGAATAGATTCGAAAAAACAGAGGTAGAGATACCTGATACGAAAGTAGCGTAGGAGAGGCTTCCAGAAACCATTGGTTCAAAATAATTGACAAGTAATTCAGTAAATCCAATATTGTGCAGCCCATAAATGAGGACATACATAGTAAAAGCGAAAATAAAAATGTGCCAAGGTGATTTGTATAACAAGTCTTTAGGAGAGGTTTTGAAATAAACCCATCTCCAGGCCAAAAGGATAATCGATCCGATGACAGCGACAAGAGGAACGGAGATACCGGTATATGACGCGGCAAATAAGCTGATTCTGACGAGAAAAACAAATGCGAGTACAAATAACATTATTTTTGTTTGATTTCGTTTTGGTAATGGAGCTGATGGCGAATGAAGGGGATGGTACCTTCTATGTTGCAGAGACTGAAAATGGTTCGGTATATCCGGCAGGCTTTTAGGAAGACGTTTATAAAAGAAAATAAACAGTAGACAAGCCATAAAAAGGAGTCCCATCATACTAGGGACAAACATCATGGCAGTGTGCAGATATAGATCCATGCCAATCATTTTGAGAGATATTAAATTTACAATATTACTTACGCCGATCGGTGCGCTGGAGGCTGTAGCTATTAAAACGCCGCTTATTAAATAAGGGGTTTTTTGATGTTTTTTCAAACCTAAATATTTTAAAACCAGCAAAAGGATGGGGGTTGTGATCAAAACGCTCCCATCATTATTTAGGAAAATGGTCATTAAAAAGCAAAGTGAATTGGTTAACCAAAAAAGCTTGATGCCTGATCCCCTGGATTGTTGGAGCAGCTTGGCGGCCACCCAATAAAAGAACCCGAAACTTTCCAATGCAATGGCCATGATCATAGTGGCAAGAATTGTGACCGATGCACCCGTGACTTTTGATCCTATTTCTCCTAAGTCTGTCAATGACACACTTCCGCATAATATCACCATGAAAGCGCCTATTGTTGCGGGGATAGCTTCATTTAATCCTTTCGGTCGCCAGAAAATAAAAAGCATTGTTATGAAAAAAGCGAGCAATGTTAATATACTCGTGAACTGTGTAATATATGTCACCTCTCTATCTATCATTCTTAACATCAAACGATTGTCATACGCTTACTAGTATCCTTGCCAACTATTTGTACTGTATGTATACGTATACTGATATGAAGTTGTACTAAGCGATTATATTATATTAATTAAAATTCCATGAGAATCCCAAAAGAAAAAAGAGTTCGCAAGTATCATTTCAGGTACTTGCATCACTCTCTTTAGTTCTTAACTGCTGACAATTTGAAATATTAATAAATTGCTTTAAAAGCGGATTTTGATTGTCTTTGCGATAGGCGATAACCCATTCGGCATTCAGCTGTATTTTATCTATTGTTCGATAAGTCACATCCAAGTTAAATAACTTTTTAGCTGAGGAAGGTACAAATGTAATCCCGATGCCGGCGCTTACTAACCCAATGACCATTTGATATTCAGTCGCTTCCTGTACAATGTTTGGTTTAAAGCCAGCCTGCTCACAAAATTGGATGAAATCAATGTATAAAGTAGGCCATGCTTCCTTGGCTACAGTAATAATCGGTTCATCTCTCAAATCTTCAATTGTAATGGCTTCCTTAGATGTTAACGGGTGTTGTTTAGGCAAAGCTAAAACACAAGGACTGCTTTGGGCGATTTCAGTATGTAATGCTGTATGCTGCAACGGAGGATGAAGTATACCAATATCAATGTTTCCCTTTAGTAGCTCATCCTGCTGCCTAAATGAGGATATTTCCCGTAATTCAATTTTTACTGATGGGAATTTTTTACGGTATTCCCGGACAATCGGCGGCAGAAATTCATATGTAGCTGATCCGACAAAACCGATAACGAGATGGCCGTGCTCGCCGCGAGCCGTACGCTGTGCCAGTTCAATCGCTTGATCAATTTGCATCAAAGCCGTACGGCAGTGAGTTAAAAATATTTCTCCGGCTGCGGTTAGCTCCACAAATCGTTTTGTCCTCTTCAGTAGCGTCACCCCGACTTCTTTTTCCAGCTGTTTAATCTGCTGGCTGAGGGGAGGCTGTGTCATGTTCAGCCGAAGTGCAGCTTTTCCGAAATGAAGCTCTTCGGCAACTGCGATAAAGTATTGAAGGTGGCGAAGCTCCATCAATCATGCATTCCTTTCGTAGGTTAATAATTCGTAATACATATTAATCATAAGTCGAATTGATATTGGAGGTCAATTTCCAAAGAGTGTATAGTGAAACGTATCACAAGATTTATTTAAATTTTTATGTTTAAAATGCATAATAAGGAGTGAGGGTGTTGACAAAAGCAACAAAAGAACAAAAATCCCTTGTGAAAAACAGAGGGGCGGAGCTTGTTGTTGATTGCTTAGCGGAGCAAGGTGTCACACATGTATTTGGCATTCCAGGTGCAAAAATTGATGCGGTATTTGACGCTTTACAAGATAAAGGGCCAGAGATCATTGTTGCACGGCATGAACAAAATGCAGCATTTATGGCGCAGGCTGTAGGCCGTTTAACTGGAAAACCGGGAGTCGTTTTAGTCACATCAGGACCGGGTGCTTCTAACCTGGCAACGGGACTGCTGACTGCAAACACTGAAGGTGACCCTGTCGTTGCGCTTGCTGGGAACGTTATCCGTGCCGATCGTTTAAAACGAACTCATCAATCATTGGATAATGCGGCGTTATTTCAGCCGATTACAAAATACAGTGTAGAGGTTCAAGACGTAAAAAACATACCGGAAGCTGTTACAAATGCATTTAGAGCAGCGTCAGCAGGTCAGGCTGGGGCCGCTTTTGTGAGCTTTCCGCAAGATGTTGTGAATGAAGTCACAAACACCAAAAACGTGCGTGCAGTGGCAGCGCCAAAACTTGGTCCTGCACCTGATGATGCAATCAGTGCTGCTATCGCGAAAATCCAAACAGCAAAACTTCCTGTTGTTTTAGTCGGAATGAAAGGCGGAAGACCTAAAGCGATCAAAGCGGTTCGCAAGCTTTTGAAAAAGGTTCAGCTTCCATTCGTAGAAACATTTCAGGCTGCCGGCACTCTTACGAGAGATTTAGAGGATCAATACTTCGGCCGTATCGGTTTATTCCGCAACCAGCCTGGTGACCTGCTGCTTGAGCAGGCTGATGTTGTTCTGACAATCGGCTATGACCCAATTGAATACGATCCGAAATTCTGGAATGTCAATGGAGACCGGACGATTATCCATTTAGATGAGATTCTGGCTGACATTGATCATGCGTACCAGCCTGAGCTTGAGTTGATCGGGGATATCCCTTCTACTTTGAATCATATCGAACATGATGCTGTAAAAGTGGATTTTGCGGAACGTGAGCAAAAAATTCTTTCTGAATTAAAAGAATATATGCATGAGGGAGAGCAGGTGCCTGCAGATTGGAAGTCAGACAGACTGCATCCTCTTGAGATCGTTAAAGCATTACGAAATGCAGTCGAGGATAACGTCACCGTGACATGCGATATCGGTTCACACGCGATTTGGATGTCCCGTTATTTCCGCAGCTATGAGCCATTAACATTAATGATCAGTAACGGTATGCAAACACTTGGTGTTGCGCTTCCGTGGGCAATCGGTGCTTCATTAGTGAAACCGGGTGAAAAAGTCGTTTCTGTCTCTGGTGACGGCGGTTTCTTATTCTCAGCAATGGAGTTAGAGACAGCGGTGCGCTTAAAAGTTCCAATTGTACACATTGTATGGAACGACAGCACATATGACATGGTTGCATTCCAGCAATTGAAAAAATACAATCGTACATCTGCAGTCGAGTTTGGAAACATTGATATCGTGAAATATGCGGAAAGCTTCGGGGCAACCGGTTTGCGTGTCGAATCACCAGACCAGCTGGAAGGTGTTCTGCGTCAAGCCATGAATGCTGAAGGCCCTGTTATCATTGATGTCCCAGTTGACTACAGTGATAACGTTAATTTAGCGAGTGACAAGCTCCCAAAAGAATTTGGAGAACTGATGAAAACAAAAGCTCTCTAGCACTCTGCGCACCAAGACACTGTTTTCGAAGAACAGCACATTACTAAAGGAGTGAAGGGAATATGAAACACGAAAGCAATATTCAAATGCTGAGCCGCGGCAAAAAAGAACAGCCCGTGAGCCAAATTTATCAAGTATCAACAATGACTTCTCTTTTAGACGGAGTATATGACGGCGATTTTGAACTGTCAGATATTCCGAAATACGGTGACTTCGGTATCGGAACCTTTAACAAGCTTGATGGAGAGCTGATTGGGTTTGACGGCGAATTTTATCGTCTTCGTTCCGACGGCACTGCGACACCGGTGCAAAGCGGAGACCGCTCTCCGTTCTGCTCATTTACGTTCTTTACACCGGACATGACGCACAAAATTGATGCGAAAATGACACGTGAAGAATTTGAAAAAGAAATCAATAGCATTCTGCCAAGTAAAAACCTATTTTATGCCATCCGTATTGATGGATTGTTTAAAAAAGTGCAGACAAGAACGGTAGAACTGCAAGAAAAACCTTATGTGCCAATGGTTGAAGCGGTCAAAACACAGCCGATTTTCAACTTTGACAACATCAGAGGGACAATCGTTGGTTTCTTGACTCCTGCTTATGCGAACGGAATCGCTGTTTCTGGCTATCACCTGCACTTCATTGACGAAGGACGAAATACAGGCGGACACGTCTTTGATTATGTGCTTGAGGATTGCACGGTGACGATCTCTCAAAAAATGAACATGAATCTCAGACTTCCAAATACAGCAGATTTCTTTAATGCGAATCTGGATAACCCGGATTTCGCCAAAGATATCGAAACCACTGAAGGAAGCCCGGAATAAAAAAAGAAAGCCCGCACATGTGCAGGGCTTTCTTTTCATTTGGCACTTTACCTCATTTTAGTTAAAATAACATTAAAACGATAAAGGTGTGGGTCTCCTTGAAAGTACTGGTTTTGGCTGTTCATCCGCAAATGGATACCTCAGTCGTCAATAAGGCGTGGGTAGAGGAATTAAGTAAACATGACAATATCACTGTACGGGAGCTTTATAAGGAATATCCGGATGAAGCCATCGATATTGCCAAAGAGCAGCAGCTGTGCGAGCAATACGATCGGATTGTTTTCCAATTTCCGCTTTATTGGTACAGCTCTCCGCCGCTTCTTAAAAAATGGCAGGATCTTGTGCTGACATACGGCTGGGCCTTCGGGTCAGAAGGGAAAGCTCTGCATGGCAAAGAGCTGATGCTGGCTGTTTCTACAGGAAGCGAAGCAGAAAAGTATCAGGCAGGCGGAGGGAACCATTATTCGATCAGTGAGCTCCTGAAGCCGTTTCAGGCGACAAGCAATCTGATTGGCATGACATATCTTCCGCCATATGTGTTTTATGGTGTGAAATACGCAAATGCTGAGGATATTGCAATCAGTGCAAAACGGTTAGCAGATTATATCCAGCAGCCTTTTTCTTAAAAAGAAAAAAGCCCTGTCCGGTGTGGGACAGGGCTTTCTCTATTAAAAATCGGGTAATTCAGATAGGTTGTTATCCTTTATGCCGTCTGGCTCACTTCGTAAAATGTCACGTCCGTATTTATGAAATACATCAACGTGAGCGAGCTTCCCCGCTTTTGCTTCTGATAGCGCAGTGGGATAGTCCAGTTCTCTTCCTGCGTTCGTTTTCACCGCGATAATATTGTCTTCCTCATTTCTTCTGACCGCGATAATTTCTTCTTTTCCGGACGTATCAACTGGCTGATCGATATTTGTTTGTTTGGATTTATACGAGTCATATGCAGCTTCAAATTGATCCATTTTTCCACCTCCATCCCTTAACGTAAACAAAAATGCTGTTGATCATGTATAGGTTTCGACATAGCAGACGACAATATTTCCTGAGAAATATTTTGAATGCGACAATTCAATCCATAATTAGCGAAGAAAAAAGGGATTCCGTTCTGTAAACGGAATCCCTTTTGGTTATTTTGTCATTTGCAGGTCCTTTGTTTTGATATAACCTGTCTTACCGCCGTAATCTACATAGACCCAATCAAAGTCAAAGCCGCCTTTTTTTGTTTTACTCCAGCCTAAAAAAGATACGCTTGTGTTAGCGGGGAGTGTCTTGATGCTTTTTCCTTCAGCAGATGTATATGCTTTCGTTTTTGTTTTGGTTTTTACCGTTGTTGCTGCCTTTACAATGTAATGAGTGGAGACAAAGCCTGTCTTTCCGTTTTTGTAATGAACCTTTGCCCAATCAGCGTTTGAAAACGAAATGAGCTTTAAGCTGTCGCCCAGGTGAAGTGTATCGGCTTTAGAGCTTGTAGCGGAGGCCTTTGTTCTGACATTCAGAGCCTCTGCTGAAACCAAGTATGAATCAATCGGGTAGCTGTATAAATCATCAATGCTTACGTTTGTTACTGGCTGTTGTGCATGAATTGTGTTTGCACCGCCAGCAGAAGCGGCAGTTATTCCAGCTGCAAGTGCAAGTGTAGACAATATTTTCGTGGATTTGTACATTGCGTTCCTCTCCTCACATAAGAGAAATAATCATTTCTATTATCCCTTTCACGTTTTGGCCGGTTGCTAAACATAAAAAAGGATCAGATAAGATCTGATCCTTTGCATTATTTTTTCGTTTCCAGCTTAAGCGGCGCTGATATTGTTTTCTTTACTTTCTTTCCATGTAAAATCTGATCTGCTGCTTCCGTTGCCAGTTTACCGATTAATTCAGGCTGCTGAGCGACAGTGGCTGAGAGCTTACCGTCTTTAATCGAAGAAATCGCATCCTTATTTCCGTCAAAACCGACGACTAAAATGTCTTTACCGGAGCTGTTAATCGCTTCGAGAGCTCCAAGCGCCATTTCATCATTATGAGCGAAAACCGCTTGGATATCCGGGTGTCCTTGGAGCAGGTTTTCCATGACAGTCAGGCCTTTAGTGCGGTCAAAGTCAGCTGATTGTTTTGTGACAACGTCCAGCTTTTGATCCGCGATTTTGTGAAAGCCTGAACCGCGTTCCCGTGTAGCGGATGCACCCGGAACGCCTTCAAGCTCCGCCACCTTAGCTCCATTTCCAAGCTTGTCTGCGATGAACTCTGCGGCCATTTCTCCGCCTTTTACATTGTCTGAAGCCACGAGGGTTTCCACTTTGCCTTGTTCAGCGGACCGGTCAATTGAGACGACAGGCACACCAATCGAATTTGCAGACTCTACTGCCGTTGAAATAGCTGATGAATCAGTCGGATTAATTAACAGAGCATCGACGCCCTGCTGAATTAAGTCCTCCACATCACTTGTCTGCTTGGAGGAATCATTTTGTGCATCCACGATGATGACCTTCATTCCGCGCTTTTCCGCTTCTTTTTCAATTCCCTTTTTTAAAGAGACAAAAAAGGGATTGTTAAGCGTTGAGATCGACAAGCCGATGGTAAATTCCTTTTTATTATCTGAGTTTGACGGCTTCGCCCATTGGGGAGGCTCAAGCGAACAGGCGCTCAATACAAACAGTGACAGTGCCAAAATGACGGATACAGCCTTTTTCATGTAAAACCCTCCTATGCTGACTTTTTGCGGTCTAATAATACCGCGATTAAAATGACAATCCCTTTAACAACCAGCTGATAAAATGATGAGACGCCAAGCAAGTTGAGACCATTATTGAGTGTGCCGATGATCAGCACCCCAATTAACGTTCCGATAATGCGCCCGCGGCCCCCGGATAGACTCGTTCCGCCTAAGACAACCGCCGCAATGGCATCCAGTTCATATGATTCTCCAGCTGTCGGCTGTGCTGAGTGGAGACGGGAAGTCAAAATCGCGCCGGCAAGGGCGGATAATAGACCGGCTAAAGCGTAAATCATGACTTTTACACGTGTGACTTTTATGCCTGAAATGAGTGCCGCTTTTTCATTGCCGCCAATTGCGTATGTCCGGCGCCCGAACGGCGTTTTGTGAAGCATCACCCAAAGGATAACGAAGGCGAGAACCATTGTAATCGCCGGTACAGGAATTCCTAAGAAATAACCGCGGCCGAACAGCTGAAAGGCATAATGAGTGCCAAGCCCTGTGATCGGGTTTCCGTCTGTATACACAAGAGTAAGTCCGCGGAACACAGTCATGGTCGCAAGTGTCGCAATGAAAGGGGCCATTTTCCCTTTTGTGATTAACAATCCGTTGATCATCCCGAGCAGAGCGCCAATCAGGCAGCCTATGATGACGGCGAGTATCGGGTCGACACCAGATACAATCATCCCCGCGACTAAGGCGCTGGACAGGGCGAGAATAGCCCCGACAGAAAGATCAATGCCCCCAGTTAAAATAACGAAGGTCATGCCAAATGCGATCAATCCGTTAATCGCCACCTGCCGAAGCAGGTTTAAAATATTTAGAGGCTCAAGGAAGCTCGGATTTAAAATCGATACAATCATAACGAGAATAAATAAACCGAGAAACGGGCCGAGCTTCTGCATGACGCCATCGAAGTGAATCTGTTTTTTTTCTGATTGCTTCAGTTGTTCCGTTTTCATGTTACCGCCCTCCCGTGGCAAGTGTCATAATTCGTTCTTGTGTCGCTTCACGCGCTTCGATGTCTCCGCTGATTCTGCCTTCATGGACAACAATGATTCTGTCACTCATCCCGAGTATCTCCGGCAGCTCTGATGACACCATGATGATGCCGACACCGCGGTCAGTGAGCTCATTCATCAGCGTATAAATTTCCCGTTTGGCGCCTACATCCACGCCTCTTGTCGGCTCATCCAATATGAGCACTTTTGGGCCGATGCCGATCCATTTTGCAATCACGACCTTTTGCTGGTTGCCGCCGGACAATTGGCACGCGTGCGTTTCCGGTGAAGCCGTTTTGATGGTCAGGCGTTTTATGAGAAGGTCTACAAACTCTGCTTCCCGCTTGTAATCAATGATGCCCTTTGGAGAAAAACTGGCCAAATTGGGCAGCGCAATATTTTCACGAATGGATGTGTCGAGCAGCAATCCTTCATCTTTGCGGTTTTCCGTAATGAAGCCGAGCCCTTTTTTCACAGCATCATACGGATTCTTAATAGCAGTCTTTTTTCCTGCAATCCAAATTTCTCCCGAATCGAGCCGGTCAATGCCGAACAGCCCTCTCATCATTTCTGTACGTCCGGCTCCCATTAAACCGGAAACGCCGACAATTTCACCGGAACGGACATAAAAGCTGATATCTTCAAAGCGCCCTTTTGAGGAGGCGTTTTTCACCTCGAATATTTTGTCTCCGAGTGAAGGGACGCGTTTAGGGTATCGTTCCGTCAGCTCACGTCCGACCATTTTTTTCACGACCTCGTCAAAATTGGTTTCTGAAATGTTTGTTGTATCGACCGTTTTACCGTCACGCATGATGGTGATTCTGTCGCAAATTGTGAAAATTTCTTCCATTCGATGTGAAATGTATACAATGGAAACACCGTTCTTTTTTAAAGCCGTAATGACGTCAAACAGCTTGCTGATTTCCCGTTCAGTCAAAGCCGCGGTAGGTTCATCCATTATGATTACCTCGGCATTTGTCATGAGCGCTTTTGCAATTTCAATCATCTGCTGCTGTCCGACGGAGCATTCACCTGCTTCTTGATCAAGAGAAAGAGAGACGGATAGTTTATCAAATTGCTCTTTTGCTAGCGCTTTCATTTTTCTTGTTTGTAAAATACCAAATTTCGTTGACATTTCTTTTCCGATAAATAGATTCTCAAGAACGGACATGTCCGGCCAAATATTCAGTTCCTGATGGATGAAGGCGATTCCGTGCTGCTCGGCTTCCTTTGGGTTGGAGAAATACGTCTCGTTGCCATTTATGGTGATCCGACCTTTGTCCAGTTTGTGCAGACCAGTCAGGATGTTCATCAGGGTGGACTTGCCCGCGCCGTTTTCTCCCATCAATGCATGAACTTCGCCAGGCTTGAGCTGGAAGGATACACCTGAAAGCACCTGGTTTTTCGCGAATGCTTTATGAATGTCATTCATTTCGATTTGCATATCGATCCTCCTTTCTAGAAAAGCACACCCGCCTGCAAGATGCAGTTGGCGTATGGTGTGAATTCTCCTGTTCGTATGACAGCTTTAGCTTCTTTGGTCAGCTCCTTAAATTCCTCGTGGGGAAGGCAGTCGACTGCCTCTTCAGAAAAAAGGGTTTCTATAAAACTCGCATTCTCTGGATTGGACACCTTTATTTCGGATGCGACTATCACCTTTTCAACCGCCATTTCATCTGCCAGCACTGCGGCTACATCCCGGAAAGCCGGAAAACCCGGCTTCAGTGAGAGATCAATTTTCAGAACGCTGTCAGGAACGGGCAGCCCTGCATCAGCGATTACAATTTTGTCAGTATGGCCAAGGTCAGCCAATAGCTTGGCAAGATGACTGTTCAAAATACCGTGTTTTTTCATGACAGCAGCTCCTCTACTTCTTTTCTGGATGGCATTCCGCCTTGAGCGCCGAAGGAACATACAGATAGGGAAGCGGCGCGGTTTGCGAACCGTAATGCAGCTTCAATATCTTTACCCTCCGCCAGTGCCACTGCAAGAGCCGCGTTAAACGTATCACCTGCTCCGGTCGTATCGACAGGCTCAACAGGGAAGGAAGGGATGATCCGCTCTTTGCTGCCGGATGAATAGCGCACGCCTTGTTTGCCTTCAGTGATAAAGAGCTTCGCCGGATAAAGCGCCAATGCTTCAGAAACCGTCAGCTCCGGGAATAAGATCGCCGCCTCATGTTCATTCGGCGTAAGATAGGTGGCATGGTCAATGGTTTCCTGCTTCAGCGGGCGGGCCGGTGCCGGGTTAAGCATGATCGGGATGTCGTGAGAATGGCAGTATCTGCATACCTCATCAACTGTTTCTTCCGGGATTTCCTGCTGAATCAGGACCATATCGATATTTTCAAGCTTTTCGAGAGCGTCTATCGCATAAGATGGGGTGATCTCATCATTTGCGCCTTTAACGACGACGATGCTGTTATCACCTTCGGCAAGCACGATGTGGGCGGTGCCGCTTTCTTTATGTGTAACCGGTTCCATATAGTCGGTGTGAACACCGTTTGCTTTTAAATTATTCATGATGGCTGTTCCATAATGATCGTCACCGACCTTGCCAATCATAAAAACATTTGCGCCAAGTCTGGCAGCGGCAACAGCCTGATTCGCCCCTTTACCGCCCGGCACAGTTTGAAATGAAGTACCCAGTACAGTTTCGCCCGCGTTTGGGCGTTTGTCTGAGCTGACCACTAAATCCATAGAACAGCTTCCAATCACACAAATATTACGCATCCTTTTCTTCCTTTCTTGTCGTATTTCTTCTTATATACATGACGGGCATTTGAATCGCCGTTTCTGCGAGCGGCTGTTTTTTTATGATACTCAAAAGCAGTTTAGCCGCTTCTTTACCCATGTCATATGCCGGCTGTTTAATTGTTGACAGCGGCGGAAACAGCAGCTCGCTTTGGGGAATGTCATCGTAGCCGATAATTTGAATATCCTCAGGCACTTTTTTTCCGCGCCGCAAAGCTTCATGCAAAACAGCCGCTGCTTGAATATCATTACTGGCAATTATCCCGTCTGTCTCAGGATATATGGCAAACAGCTCCTTTGCCAGTGCTTGTGCATCCTTAAAAGAAAAGGACGCTGTCTCGATGATCTGAAAATCAACACCAGCCTGCTGTAATACCTCTAAAGCGCCGTGAAAGCGGTCTTGGGCAGTCGGCAGGTGAGCAGGACCCTTCAGGAGCGTAATGTGTTTGCTTTTTCCATGAACGATTGCTTCTGCTGCTAATTTTCCCCCGGTATGTCCGTCACTGGATACAGAAGGAGCGCCTTCAGGTGTTCTGTCCAGGAAAACGACTGGCTGATCAATCCCGCTGTATTCTTCAAGATGAGGATAATTTGTTGCAGCAATAATACCTGCGACATGATTTTGTTTAAAGGTTTGAAGGTATTCAAGTTCTTTATTTAATTCCTCATCACTGTTGCCAAAAATAAGCCGATAGCCTTCCCGGTTCAATTCATCCTCCGCGCCGCGGGCAAGCTGGGGGAAGAAAGGGTTCGTAATATCCGGAAGCAAAAGCCCGATCAGCCTGGATTCTCTTTTATAAAGAGACCTGGCGACTTCATTCGGATAATAGTTCAGCTTCTCCATGGCGGCCATCACACGTGTCCTCGTTTCTTCATGTACATAGCCGTTGTCATTCAGGACGCGGGAGACCGTTGCAACCGAGACGCCCGCTGCTCCCGCGACATCTTTAATTGTAGCCAACACAGCTCCTCCTTGTTTGTGTAACCGTTTACATGGATAGATTATCATGACATTTCGTTATTGGCAATAAGAAAAAAATAAACCATGGTGACATAGCAAACCAAACTGTAAATTGTGTATAAATACGAGAATGTAAAGGTAATCACGTTTTTTTTTGACAAAGTCTTCACAAATCTGGATGAACTTTTCATGAACGAATATTAAGTTTTATTAAAATTGTTTCAAAGTCATGCGTTTAGACCTGTAAATAGGACAAAACAGAAAAGACTATCCGCCCAGAAAATGTTTAATTATGTTAGAGAACCTGGACCTATTTGTTTGCCGTTTTTATTGCCGGGGCCAGTAGTCAATTTGGTATGGGCCTAATATTGTCTATTCCGTGCAGAAAGGATGACATTATGACCTTATCCTTAAGAAACAGGCAAATATAATTTTGTGTTCATAAGAACTGGAAACACGCATTGTATCAGCAAAAGCCTGATATACCGGGCTGAAAAAAAGATTGATTTGAAATGCATATTAAACTGAACATTCAAGCTGTGACTAAACGTCTAGAAGGAAATCATTTGGTAAATGAAAGCGCATTCCTTTTTAGTGTTAAAAAAATCGATAAGATGTAAGTCCTGTCAATTTCCAAAAAAAGAAAACGGCTTGTGGGTATAAAATCTCTTTCAAAAGAGAAGTTTGGCTCAGTAGATTAGGGGAGATTATGTTACATAATGCCGATTGAGAATTCATAGTGATTCTATATACTGATGAATGAATTTACAACAATATAGAAGGAGATGTCGATAAGCAATGTGGTTACTCATTATAGCCTGTGCTGTCATACTGGTCATCGGAATATTAGAAAAACGGCGACATCAGAAAAACATTGATGCCCTCCCTGTTCGAGTGAATATTAACGGCATCCGAGGAAAGTCCACTGTGACAAGGCTGACAACCGGAATATTAATAGAAGCCGGTTACAAAACTGTCGGAAAAACGACAGGAACGGACGCAAGAATGATCTATTGGGATACACCGGAGGAAAAGCCAATTAAACGGAAACCTCAAGGACCCAATATCGGCGAACAAAAAGAAGTCATGAGAGAAACGGTAGATAGAGGAGCCAACGCCCTCGTCAGTGAATGTATGGCCGTTAATCCGGATTATCAAATTATCTTTCAGGAAGAACTTCTTCAAGCCAATATCGGCGTCATCGTAAACGTGCTGGAAGATCATATGGATGTTATGGGGCCGACGCTTGATGAAATTGCAGAAGCGTTTACGGCTACTATTCCTTATAATGGCCATCTTGTCATTACAGATAGTGAATATACCGAGTTCTTTAAACAAAAAGCCAAAGAGCGTAACACAAAAGTCATCATTGCTGATAACTCGAAAATTACTGATGAATATCTTCGTAAATTTGAATATATGGTATTCCCTGATAACGCTTCTCTCGCACTGGGTGTGGCTCAAGCACTCGGCATTGATGAAGAAACAGCGTTTAAAGGAATGCTGAATGCGCCGCCAGATCCGGGAGCAATGAGAATTCTTCCGCTGATCAGTCCGAGCGAGCCTGGGCACTTTGTTAATGGGTTTGCCGCAAACGACGCTTCTTCTACTTTGAATATATGGAAACGTGTAAAAGAAATCGGTTACCCGACCGATGATCCGATCATCATTATGAACTGCCGCGCAGACCGGGTGGATCGGACACAGCAATTCGCAAATGACGTATTGCCTTATATTGAAGCAAGTGAACTGATCTTAATCGGTGAAACAACAGAACCAATTGTAAAAGCATATGAAGAAGGTAAAATTCCTGCAGACAAACTGCATGATCTAGAGTACAAATCAACGGAAGAAATCATGGAATTGTTAAAGAAAAGAATGCACAACCGTGTCATATATGGCGTCGGCAACATTCATGGTGCCGCAGAGCCATTAATTGAAAAAATCCACGAATACAAGGTTAAGCAGCTCGTAAGCTAGGAGGAAATGCAGACATGTTCGGATCAGATTTATACATTGCACTAATTTTAGGTGTACTACTCAGTTTAATTTTTGCGGAAAAAACAGGGATTGTGCCGGCAGGGCTTGTTGTACCGGGATATTTAGGACTTGTGTTTAATCAGCCGGTCTTCATCTTACTCGTATTGTTAGTCAGCTTGCTCACCTATGTCATTGTGAAATTCGGTTTATCCAAGTTTATGATTTTGTATGGACGCAGAAAATTCGCTGCCATGCTGATTACAGGGATCGTCCTGAAAATTGCCTTTGATTTTCTATACCCGATTGTGCCATTTGAAATCGCAGAATTTCGAGGAATCGGCATTATCGTACCGGGTTTAATTGCCAATACCATTCAAAAACAAGGATTAACGATTACGTTCGGAAGCACGCTGCTATTGAGCGGAGCGACCTTTGCTATCATGTTTGTTTACTACTTAATTTAATGTAAGGTGTGTCAAACGATGAAAAAAGAACTGAGCTTTCATGAAAAGCTATTGAAGCTGACAAAACAGCAGAAAAAGAAAACCAATAAGCACGTATTTATCGCGATTCCGATCGTTTTTGTCCTCATGTTTGCTTTTATGTGGGCAGGCAAAGCAGAGACGCCAAAGGTTAAAACCTATTCAGATGACGTTCTTTCAGCCTCATTTGTAGGCGATATTATGATGGGGCGCTATGTTGAAAGAGTAACGGAACAAAAAGGGGTAAGCAGTATTTTTCAATACGTTGAGCCTATCTTTAAAGCATCAGACTACGTAGCCGGAAACTTTGAGAACCCGGTAACCTATAAAAAGAACTATAAGCAAGCAGAAAAAGAAATTCATCTGCAGACAAACAAGGAATCAGTAAAAGTCCTGAAGGATATGAACTTCACGGTCCTTAACAGCGCGAATAACCACGCCATGGATTACGGCGCACAGGGTATGAAAGATACTCTTGAAGAATTTTCAAAACATAACCTCGATGTCGTTGGGGCTGGATACAGCTTGAGCGATGCGAAAAAGAATATCTCATACCAAGAAGTAAATGGGGTAACAATCGCAACCCTTGGATTCACGGATGTATCCGGCAAAGGTTTTGCGGCTAAGAAGAATACACCGGGCGTACTTCCCGCAGATCCGGAAATCTTTATCCCAATGATTTCAGAAGCGAAAAAACATGCGGATGTCGTAGTTGTACAGTCACACTGGGGTCAAGAGTATGATAATGATCCGAATGACCGCCAGCGCCAATTGGCTAGAGCTATGTCTGATGCAGGTGCTGATATCATCGTAGGCCATCACCCACACGTCCTTGAACCGATCGAAGTCTATAACGGCACCGTCATTTTCTACAGTCTGGGGAACTTTGTGTTTGACCAAGGCTGGACAAGAACTAGAGACAGTGCGCTGGTACAGTATCATTTAAAGAAAAATGGAACGGGACACTTTGAGGTAACGCCGATTGATATCCATGAAGCGACACCAGCCCCTGTTAAAAAAGGCAGTCTGAAACAGAAAACAATTATTCGCGAACTGACGAAAGACTCTAATTTTGCATGGGAAGTAGAAGACGGAAAACTGACTTTTGATGTCGATCACAGTGACAAACTAAATTCTAAATAATGGAGTGATATAAGATGAAATTTGTCAAAGCCATCTGGCCGTTTGTTGCCGTTGCAGTCGTGTTTATGTTTATGTCAGCTTTCAAATTCAACGATCAGCTGACTGATCAGGAAAAGCAGAAAATCGATACGGAAATTCATAAAATTCAACAGCAGGAAGAAACGGCAAACGCCGCTAAATAACACACAAAAAAGAGAATGTCTTTCGAGACATTCTCTTTTTTTATTTGCCATTTCGAAAGCCAGCATATTCATTCTGTGAAAATATGAAAAAGTCTCTTAACATATCTAGAAAAATACCGATGTTAAAACTGCAAATAGAGGAGGAGATAGTAAAAGTGAACACACTGGCAAACTGGAAGAAGTTTTTGCTTGTGGCCGTTATGATTTGTTTTTTGGTTCCTATTATGACAAAAGCGGATATTGCGGAGGCTGATACAAAATTTGATCTGGTCATCAGTGAAGCAAAGAAATGGCTTGGGTATAAGTATAAATACGGCGGTGAAACACCGAAAGAAGGCTTCGATTCGTCTGGATTGATTCAATATGTTTTCGGTCAGGCTGATATTCATCTGCCGAGATCGGTGAACGACCAGTCAAAAGTGGGGACAGCAGTAAAACCGGCAGATCTAAAGCCAGGTGATATTTTATTTTTCAAAAAAGCGGGAAGCAGCGGGACTGCACCGACACACGCCGCTCTTTACATTGGAGACGGGCAAATGATTCACAGCACGCTATCAAAAGGTGTTATTGTCACAAATTACGAAAAAAGCAGCTATTGGAGCGGCTCTTACATTGGGGCGAAACGAATTGCTGCCGATCCGGCAACTGCTGATGTCTCTGTTGTGCAGGAGGCCGAAAAATACCTCGGCATTCCGTATGTCTTTGGCGGAAGCACACCGTCAGAGGGCTTTGATTGCTCAGGGCTTGTGCAATATGTATTTAAACAGGCGCTTGGCATATATCTGCCGAGATCAGCAGAGCAGCAGTGGGCAGTGGGCGAGAAGGTGGCGCCACAGAACATAAAGCCCGGCGATGTCGTCTATTTCAGCAACACGTACAAAAAAGGAATCTCACATGCCGGGATTTATGCTGGCGGAGGAAGATTTATTCAGGCGAGCAGGTCAGAAAAAGTAACTATTTCCTACTTATCAGAGGATTATTGGAAATCTAAGATGACAGGCATTCGCCGCTTTACCAACCTGACGATTCCGAAAGAGAATCCGATTGTGTCGAAGGCGACGCTTTATATCGGGGAAGTTCCTTACAAAAAGGGCGGGGTTTCTCCGGAAACAGGATTTGATACTTCTGGCTTTATCCAATATGTTTACCAGAAAGCGGCGGGCATTTCACTGCCCCGATACGCGACTGGCCAATATAAAGCGGGAATAAAGGTTGATAAGGCTGATCTGAAACCTGGCGACATTGTCTTTTTCCAATCAACAAGCCTAAACCCGGCCATCTATATCGGAAATGGGCAAGTCGTTCATGTCACATTAACAAATGGTGTAACCATTACGAATATGAATACGAGCACGTATTGGAAAGATAAATACGCGGGAGGTATTCGGGTGCAATAAAAAAAGGCTCCAGTTTCTCTGGAGTCTTTTTTTTATGCATATTGGCCGGATAGAAGCTGATCTATAAAGTAGGCCACGCCATTTTCATCATTGCTTTTCGTCACGTAAGTGCTTTTTTCTTTCAGTTCATCAATCGCATTTTCCATGGCAATTCGGTGTCCTGCCACTTCAAACATGGATAAATCATTCGGGCTGTCACCAATCGCATAGATATCTTGCGTCTCAATTCCGTATTTGCCGGCAAGCTCAGTCAACGCGCGCCCTTTGCCGGAAGAGGCTGGGAGAATTTCGATAATGTGCTTTCCGGAAGAGGTTTGCGCCAGTTTTTTATGATGCTTCAGTTCTTCCTTCGCATGTCTCAGTTTTTCCATATCAAAAGAGAAGCAAAGGAGCTTGTAAATGTTTTCGCTGCCGTCAAAAATTGATTCGATATGCGGGATTGGTTTGATGCCAAACTGCTTGAACTGAGTCATGGCCCCTTGCCACAATTCATCCGTGTTTTCATTTGGGTTTGCGCTCTTTAAAATATCAAGCTCTGCTTGAAGCTTAGATTCGCCGTCAAAAGGAGAAAGCAGATGGTCGTCAGTATATACTTCAAAGTAAATATTTTTTGAGAGCAGGTAATCAGCGATCGCTTTGCCGGCCTCTTGATCCATTAATGTCCGGCTGATCAGGCGGTAGCCTTTGTCATGAACCGTTCCGCCATTTGCCGCGATGATAGGGATATCCAAGTCTTCCAGCAGCGCTTTAACATCAAACGTTGCTCTTCCTGTGCAAATGGTAACGAGGATGCCTGCATCAAGCGCCCGCTTGATAGCCGCTCTGTTTTCCTCAGAAATAATGCTTTCTTTATTCAGCAATGTACCGTCTAAATCAATGGCTATTAATTTCATATGTAGGGGAAACCTCCTTAAAAATGAAACTGCTTCGTGTAGTATGTTCAGCTTTCATACGAAACATAAATCGTATAGGTCAAGGCTAAACCTTACGATCCTATTTTTCAACAATGAAATATGTAAAACGGGATGGCTCATCGCCATCCCGTTCATTATACACCTAAATCGTTTTGCAGCTCTTCTTTCACTTCCTGCAGATTTTCCTGATTCAATCTGAAATAGTAGACACCGCCAGGCTTATAGTCATAGCCTGTCAGCTGGATGGACTCAACCGACTTCAATGAAGTGATAAACGGGAATAAGCCGATGGCATCTTTAAGAGAAAGATTCATTTTTAAATTTTCTCCCATTGTATCCACAATATCATCATAAGCCGGAATGGAGCTAAGTGATTTTGATTTATCGATAATGGCTTTCAGCACTTCCATTTGTCTTTGTCCGCGTAAAAGATCACTGTCGGCTTTACGTGTTCTTACGTAAGCCAGCGCTTCTTCCCCATCAAGCGTGTGTGTGCCTTTTTGAAGGACTACTTTTCCTTTTGTATCCTTTTTGATTTGCTGGATGACTTTATCGCTTTTCACATTAACGGTGACGCCATTCAGCTCATTTACCACGTCTTCAAACGCTGTGAAGTTGCTTTCGACTACATAATCAACGGGAATATCAAGCATTTCTTCAACCGTTTTCACACTTAGATCTACGCCGCCATAGGCGTGAGCATGCGTAAACTTATCATAGCCGTGGCCTGGAATATTCACATAGGCGTCGCGCGAAATGCTCAGCATTTTGGCTGTTTTTTCTTTACGGTTAAAGGTAACCAGCACATTCGCGTCACTTCTTGCCTGATCGACACTCTCGCCGTTTTCCTCTCTGGCATCAATTCCTAAGAGCAGTACAGAGAAGGAATCCTTTCCGGGATCAAATTCTTTAATCCGTTTTACCGATTGTTCTCCGCGGGCAAGACTGACGTGAGCCTCTTTAGAAGCATTGTTCAATTTTACATAGGCGTATGTGCCGACAGAGCCTGCGGCAATAATAAGAAAAGCCATTACACCGGCTAATAATTTCACCCATTTTCTCAGACGTCTCTTTTTCTTCTTACGCTGTGATCGTTCTTCCATATCCATACCTCTCGTTTCATTAATAGTTGAAGCGTACCATTCATTTTGCCATACGGCAACTCCAGATAAGACAATATTCGATAAAAATTCCTATATTTATATGTTTTTGTTTTTTTAGATGAATGATAATGTGCTGAATCACCTTATATAGGACGCCGCTGGGGAAAAAATGTTTCGGTAAAGTTGAAAAAAACGCCAGTAAATTAATGGATATGTGATGTTTGTACGTTTTCATAGGTTTACTTGTCAGAAAAATAGGCTAATAGATTTCTAAAAAACTCCGTGGACAGTACCATTGGATCACTGATAGGAGAAAGGGAGTCATTTCTATGAAGAAGCAGTCAAATATATGGCTTTATTTTTTCGGCGCTCTTGGTGGCGCTTTATACGGCTATGATACCGGCGTCATTTCGGGAGCCATTTTATTTATGAAAAAGGATTTAGGCCTCAATGCCTTTACAGAGGGACTTGTTGTCAGCTCCTTATTAATCGGAGCGATACTCGGTTCCGGAGCGGCTGGCAAGTTGACGGACCGTTTTGGCAGAAGAAAAGCGATTATGGCTGCCGCGCTGCTGTTCTGTATAGGCGGCTTGGGTGTTGCGCTTGCACCAAATACAGGAGTGATGGTGCTGTTTAGAATCCTTCTGGGACTGGCAGTCGGAACATCGACAACGATCGTGCCGCTGTATTTGTCTGAACTTGCGCCAAAAGAGAAACGGGGTGCGTTATCGTCCCTCAACCAGCTGATGATTACGGTCGGCATCCTGCTTTCCTATATCGTCAATTACATATTTGCCGATGCAGAAGCGTGGCGCTGGATGCTTGGACTTGCTGCCGTACCATCATTGCTATTGCTGATTGGTATTTTGTTTATGCCGGAGAGCCCGCGCTGGCTGTTTACGAATGGCGAAGAGAATAAAGCGAAAAAGGTTCTCGAAAAATTACGTGGCACAAAGGATATTGATCAGGAAATTCATGATATTCAAGAAGCGGAAAAAGAGGACGAAGGCGGTCTGAAGGAGCTTTTCGATCCGTGGGTGCGTCCCGCTCTGATTGCCGGCCTGGGACTGGCGTTTCTGCAGCAATTTATCGGTACGAACACAATCATTTATTATGCGCCGAAGACCTTTACAAACGTTGGGTTCGGAAACTCCGCCTCTATTTTAGGAACGGTTGGAATCGGAACAGTGAATGTTCTGATGACTCTTCTCGCCATTAAAATCATAGATAAAGTCGGCAGAAAACCGCTGCTGTTATTCGGGAATGCCGGCATGGTGATCAGCTTGATCATCCTGGCTATGGTGAATCTCTTTTTCGATAACACCCCGGCCGCATCATGGACGACAGTCATTTGCTTAGGCGTGTTTATCGTTGTATTTGCCGTCAGCTGGGGCCCGGTTGTCTGGGTGATGCTTCCTGAATTGTTCCCGCTCCATGTCAGAGGAATCGGTACCGGTGTATCGACTTTGATGCTGCACGTTGGGACACTGATTGTTTCACTCACCTATCCAATATTAATGGAAGCGATCGGCATTAGTTATTTATTCCTGATTTATGCCGCGATCGGTATCATGGCGTTCTTATTTGTCCGGTTTAAAGTGACAGAGACGAAGGGAAAAAGCCTTGAAGAAATTGAGCAAGATTTAAGGGACAAAAACGGACAGGGAGGATCTGCCGGAAAACAGCAGACTGTCGGAACATAAAAAAGGGTGCGCGAGCATGCGCACCCTTTTAATTTCTCACTGTCCTACTGTACCGAAGTTAACGATTTTGAAAGAAATATCGTATTTAAAATCAGCATCAGAAAATATGTCATCCCAATGTCCTTTTACCTTATGCCAGTATTCAGGGTGTTGAATCCGGATGTAGTCCGATAAAAAGATCGGATCGCTTTTATACTCATGCTGCAGTTTATCCATAACCTTCTTTATATCGCGTTCAAGCTTTTTCTCAAAAATGTTCTCAATCCTGTGCAAATAGCTTTTACGAAAGGAATTTTCATTCGGATTTTGATCTTCTGTCAGAATACCCTTTGTTTTGACAGAGATCTGAAAGACAGGCTTTCCGTTTTCAATCGCCGGTTTGATTTTAGATTTTGACTTTTTAATCTCAAATGTAATCGGATGCCCTTTATCTGTCGTCGGCATGACGCCTCCTTGGATCGTCCCCATGACCCATGTCAGTGTCTGGATTTCATCAGCTGAAAGAAATCCAACGAGTTTATTACTGCCGCTTTTGATAATGCCTGCCCCGTCATACTTTGCTTTTCCCTTTTGGTTATTAACGGCTTGAATGAGGAAACTGTAGCCATTTTGGCAATAGATTGAGGCTCTCCCGATGCGAAGCGGCAACATAATCTTCCCGTTATAACCGCTGTTATTGGTCAGATCAATCAGCTTTTCGGAAGGCATCGGCATCTGCTGCTTCGGACTTCCTTTCGTAAAAACATCTCCGGCTTTCCCTTTGGCAGCCATCAAATAGCTGCTGCGCCGCAGCTCATCATCCCGGATGAAATGGTTGAAGACCTGATCAATGTTTTGATTCCTCATTAGCTTTTCTCCCAAAAGAATGACTTTTAAATGATCGCTATAGATAGGAGGGTCCTTGATGGATACATCACTGACTGCTTCTAAAATAGTTTTCCCGTAGGACGTCACATTGACAAATTCGGGTTTTCCGGCTGCTTGGCTGTCTTCACTTTGGGGAAGAAGATTTTGATACGTTAATTGATACTGATGGTCATCGGTCTCATCGATGGCAAGTCCTCTGGCAAAAGACAGTTTTTCAATATCTTTGACATCCCAGCATCCACAAAGCATCTGCAGCATCAGAACCATTGCTGCAAGCTTCATCGTTGTCTTCATTGCAGCTGATCCCTCCCTAGTTTTTTCTGTACCCAGCTTAAAAACCAGATAAGAAATGGTATTGCAATGACACCTAGAAATACATAACCGAGAAGTGTACCGTAATAAAACACGGCATTCAGATCTTCAGGAAACATTGATAGAAAAAATGTAACAGCCAGCAATGCAGTAAGCAGCCATGGATTGTTTTTATTTTTTAAGTGAAAGATATCTGTTAATCCGATATGCGCCCCTTTAAAGGAGCCAAGCATACATGCAAATTGCTGGGCTGTCCAAGTTAACTGTAAAAACAGGTCAAACCGTTCAATAAAAATCCCTGGAATTTCTAATGCATGGATGAGAGAAATGGTCGGCCACGTCACTGTTTTTGCCTCAGCTACACTCATACAGCCAATGACCATAAACAAAGTAATACTATAGAAAACAGTCGAGGTTGCAATGCCTAAAGCGACAGCTTTTTTTACCTGCTTGGGATCTTTCATAAAGGGAATGAGATAAAAAATGACTTCAAATCCTGAAAAATATAAAAGAGTTTTAGGAAATAAAGAGAAAAAACTTCGATAGCCGCCTTCAAATACAGGTCGGATAAAATCCAGTTGAAATAACCGAGAGCTAAACATCAGAAGCATAAGGAAAATAATAATAGTGATAGGAAAAATATACGCATATACCTTCGCAATGGAGTAAACGCCCCCAGCCACATGATAGATGGCAACCGCCAGAAAAATAAACACGACAACTGCCATCGGTGTGTTTTTTAAAAGAAAAAATCCGACAACCTCACCCAAAACTCGCGCTTGAAAGCATACGATACCGATAAAATAAATGGAAATAAATACATTCAAAAAGAAACCGATGAATTTTCCGGCTGCAATACTGTTTAGCTCAAAAATCGTTTTCTCCTTGTTTCGTTGAAGAAAAGGCAAAAAAAACAGTGCAAAAATAATAAAAATAACGCCCTGTAGCAGGATCATGATCCATCCGATTGGACTGTCTGTTTCAGCTGCTGAGCGGGGAAGGGTTAAGACGCCGGCACCGATCATTGTACTGCTTACCATAATAAGCGTCTGCATAAATGTAAGCTTGTCCTCTGATTGCATCATAGCTATCACCTTTGTCTGATTTTATCTTTTGTGTCTTTGCGGGTCGGCCTTCTTTTTAAAAATAGGGTAGGGACGCGAATCACAGTGTCCTTTAAATCTTGTCCGGGCTGTGCCATTATCGGAATAATATAATCTTGGCCAAAGCTTTTCAAACGCATTAAATGGCCGATCACTAACAGAAAGACCATGATGACGCCATACATGCCCAATACTGCCGCGCTTAACATTGCCGCGATACGAATAATCCGCAACGGGAAGTTAAAGGCGTATGACGGAACGGTAAAGGATGCCAATGCGGTAATTGATACAACAATGACCATTAATGCGCTGACGATTTGGCCTTGTACGGCTACTTGTCCGATAACAACCCCTCCAACAAACCCAATCGTCTGTCCGATCGGCTTTGGCAGCCTTAAACCGGCTTCTCTGATCAGTTCTATCGTAAATATCATATTAAAGGCTTCGACAAAAGGCGGGAAAGGTACATTCAGCCTGCTGCCTGCAATCGAAATGGCCATTCTCGTTGGCAAAAGCCCGGTATGGTAGGTAACGAGAGAAATATATAAGCCAGGCAAATAAATGGTAATCAGAATGCTCGTATAGCGAATCAAACGAATAAGAGACATTGGAATCCAGCGCTGGTTGTAATCATCCGGTGAATGAATAAATTCATCAACCGTTGCCGGTACAATCAATGCAAATGGCGTACCATCTACTAAAATCGAAACCCTTCCTTCTAACAACGAGCTTTCTACACGATCAGGACGTTCTGTGCTTAATATTGTGGGAAAGACGGAAAAAGGTTCATCCTCAATGAGCTGTTCAAGTGAGCCTGATTCGGGCAAATCATCTGTCATGATGGACTTTAGCCGTTTAAACACTTCTTTTACGACATAATCAGGAGCAATATCCTTAATATAAGCGACAGCTACCTTTTTTTTCGTCCTTTTGCCTATTGTCATTTCTTTTATGACGAGATTAGGGTCACTCGTCCGCTCCCGCAAAAGCGCCGTGTTTATTCGCAGCTTTTCAATAAAGCCAATCTTTGGCCCGCGTTCCAAGACTTCAGATGTAGGCTCTTCAAGGTTGCGCGACTTTAATGTTTTTGTGTCAAATGCCAGCCCCGCGCTGTAACCATCAGCCAGCAGAATGGTATGTCCGGAAAAAACGAGCTGCTGAATTTCGTTTATTGAAGAAACAACGCTGTGATGATAGCCGAAGAAGAAAGCGGATAAATCCTCAATTAAGCCATCTTTTTGAGCTAACGATTCTTTTTGTAAAGGAGAAATGACGTATTGCGCCAGAAGCTTATTTTCTGTCAAACCGTCAATATACAGCAGGCAAGCCTTCTGTCTGCTGTCTCCGAAAGAAAACGTATAAAACATAATATCGTCGTTTTGCCCCAATTTTTTTTTCAATGTTTCTACATTACGTTGGAGATCAGAGTCGATTTGCATAGTTTCTCTCCTTTATAAAACATATTGACGGTTCTTCTTAATTTGTATCAAAAAAGGAGAATTATTCTTCATAAGGAAAAGGCTGAAACAAACCTTCTTTTCAAAGTGATATAATAAAAAGGAAGCGTTTTCTCAAAGGGTCATGGATACATCATGCTTTGTACATATGTTGTCATTGAAAAGCAGACAGACATACGGGCGTTTGTAAGGGGCACGCATCGGGAAAATAATGATCAGCCATTTAAAGGGGAGGGGTACGGATCATGACACAATCACCGATTTTTTTCAAGCCAGTGTTTAAAGAAAGAATCTGGGGCGGCACCGCTTTACGCGATGTCTTCGGGTATGACATTCCATCCAAAACAACAGGGGAGTGCTGGGCCATTTCCGCTCATCCAAAAGGACCGAGCACTGTTGCGAATGGCCCGTATAAAGGAAAGACATTGACCGAGCTTTGGGATGAGCACCGGGAATTGTTCGGAGGCGTGGAGGGAGACCGGTTCCCGTTACTGACGAAGCTGCTGGACGTAAAAGAAGATATGTCGATCAAAGTCCATCCCGATGATTATTATGCTGGAGAGAATGAACAGGGGGAGCTCGGCAAGACGGAGTGCTGGTATATTATTGACTGCAAAGAAAACGCAGAAATCATTTACGGACATACGGCCCGCTCAAAAACTGAGCTTGTCACAATGATTAACAGCGGCGACTGGGAAGGGCTGCTGCGAAGAATCAAGATTAAGCCAGGTGATTTCTATTATGTGCCGAGCGGTACGATACACGCTTTATGTAAAGGGACACTTGTGTTAGAGACCCAGCAAAATTCAGATGCCACATATCGGGTCTACGACTATGACCGTCTCGAAACAAGCGGCAAGCCAAGGGAGCTTCATTTTGCAAAAGCCATTAACGCGGCGACCGTTCCCCATGTGGACGGATATATAGACGAATCAACCGAAACAAGAAAAGGAATAACAATTAAAACGTTTGTCCAAGGGGAATACTTTTCCGTCTATAAATGGGACATTAATGGGGAGGCTGAGCTTTCGCAGGATGAGAGCTTCTTGATATGCAGTGTAATAGAAGGAAGCGGTTCGCTTACCTATGGAAAAGAAACATGCCCGCTTCAAAAGGGCAATCATTTTATTTTGCCTTACAATATGTCCGACTTCACAATTAAAGGCACATGCACACTGATTGTGTCACACATGTAAACTTAATCTCACTTTGAGATTAAGTTTTTTTATTTTTCAAAAATGGAATGGATTGACCTATAAATAGAGCATACGCGTGCCGATAAATAAACTAGTTTTATATACTCATTGATTAAGAAAGAGGAGAAGGAATGAAAAAGAGATTAATTGCACCGATGCTTCTGTCCGCCGCGTCCCTTGCCTTTTTTACCATAACCGGCTCAGCACAGGCTGCAGCGTATACGGACTACTCGATTTATAAGGTGGAGCCGGGAAAAACATTCAGTACAGAAAGCCAAGCCTCTCAGGCTGCCGCCAAACTGGAAAAAGACACAGGCTGGGATGCCTCTTATCAGGCTTCAGGCACAACAGCAACTTACCAGATTACCGCTACAGGCATACATAGCGAAGCAGAAGCTAAAACTTTGCTGAGCGGACTGACAAAGCAGACAGCCATTACAGGCACATCCAGTCCAGTCGGCAGCAAACAGCCGTATATGACCGTCACGTCCAGCGCAATATCAAGTGAAAAACAGGCAAACATTCTGCTGGCCAAGCTTAAGCAGGAAACAGGTGTCACCGGCGCTGTGAAGATGTCCGGCACAGCCCAGTTTTACATGAACGTGGTTACCTCGGAAATAGCAGATGAGAAAAAGGTCAAGGAGCTTATCCAAGGCCTGTCAAAGAAAACGGGGATAAAAAGCACGTACCAGCCTGTCACACATGAAGTATCTGTGACAAGCATTCAATCTGGCGCTATGATCGGAGACAGCAAGGCTGCGCAAGTTAAAAATGCATTCCAAAAAGAATCGGGACTGAAGGCATCGTTAAAAGAAACAGTGAAAGGCCAAGCCTATTACACGTTTACAACAGCCCCTATATCAGGCGAAGCAAATGCAAAGACTTTGTTACAGCAGCTGAAACAAAGCACCGGAATTACGGGAAGCTACAAGTCAATTAATCAAAAAACAACAGCAGACGTATACAATGTCCAATCGGCTTATTTCAAAGGGCTGAATACAGTGAAGGACGCCGTCAGCCAAATCAAGAAAAACACTGGGGTGTCCGGATATTATCAAAAGGTTGGCAAAAGCACATCATATACTGTAAACATGAAGAATTTGACGAAGCAGCAGCTTCAAAAGGTCAATGCATTCTTCAAAAAGAAAAAATGGCATTACACATCATCTGCCGTGAAAAAAACGACAACGTCATCTGCCTATCAAATTACAACTGCACAGATTTTAGGTGAGCAGAAGGCCAACAAAGCTGCGGCCTTCTTTACACAGAAAAAAGTAAAGGCAACGAAAAAAGCGACTGGAAAAACAACCGAAAACCAATATCAGCTCATTTCTGAAGAAACAACAGACCAAACAAAAGTTACAAAAGGTTTGAACGTTTTAAAGAAAAATAAGCTGAGTGCTACAGCAAAAACAGTAAAAAAACAAATTGCTAACACATTTAAAATTACAACTGAATCTCTGCTGGAAGCGGCAAAAGTCAATGAAGCCATAACGTTTTTTAAATCGAATCAGATTTCAGCCGCAAGCAAAAAAACGGGTCAAACAACAGGAAGTAAATATCAAATCACCACTGAGGCGATCATCAACAAAGAGGACATCGATCGTGTACTTGCTTTTCTCAAAAAAAATAACGCCTCTGGCACGGCCGCGAAAACAGGCGCTACAGCATATACACAATACAAAATCCTGACATCTCAGCTTAGCAGCAAAACAGCATTGAACAATGGACTGAACTATTTTAAAGCTCAACAGTTGAGCGCGAACTACACAACCAAAAGCAACACGCTTTATAAAATTAGCCTTAATGAGCAATTCACAGGCAATAGTGCAGCCTTAGCGGCATCAGCGAAGCTGAAGCAATTATATGGATGGACATCATCCATTGTAAAAATCAAAAACGGTCCGCAAATCATGAAAACGAATTATAATCTATCGCTTCGTGATATGGTTCAAAAACAAATGAAAGTCAGCCCGCAAACCGACGGTGCAGCTTACGTATCACTCACATATATCAATACTGCAACCTCAACGGTCACAGCTGATGTCCTTAACATCCGGTCAACACCGGCAGTCAGTCCGACGAACGTCATCGGCCAATTAAAAAAAGGTGATAAAGTGAGAATCATCGGCCAGACAAACGGCTGGGCTAAAATCAATATGGGGTGGAGAAACGCTAGCAGTGATGAAGTAGGACAATACGTTGACCCAAACAACTTTTCCATGGACAGCAAATACTACTTCCAATTTCTTAAGCTGTCACAGACAGCCGGCCTCAGCGTTGCCGAGGTCAATCAGAAAGTGCTTGCGGGCAAAGGCATCCTGACAGGGAAAGCAAAGGCATTTATCGATGCCGCAAATAAGTACAGCATCAACGAGCTATATTTAATCTCACACGCTCTCCTTGAAACAGGCAACGGAACGTCCGTACTGGCCAATGGTTTAACCTATAACGGAAAAACCGTTTATAACATGTACGGAATCGGCGCATACGATAGCAACCCGAACTACTACGGCGCCAAATACGCATACGAGCAAGGCTGGTTCACTCCAGAAGCCGCCATTATCGGGGGCGCCAAATTCATAGGCACATCCTACATTCATAACACAGCCTACAATCAAGATACGCTATACAAGATGAGATGGTCAGCCACAGCTGCACACCAATACGCAACAGACATCGGCTGGGCATACAAACAAGTAAACCGCATGTACAGCCTGTATTCATTGCTGGATGGATACACGCTGTATTATGATGTTCCGGAGTATCAATAATAGCAACTGAAAAACTTATGATTCGTTATGCAATCTCTATTTGTTATCTTTTTACTTTTTAAAAAATAGGCTGAAGCTCTGTATGCTTCAGCCTATTCTTAATTTCATACTTCAATCTTGTCAGCAACAATCATAAATACGCTCATTCTTGAACCATTTGGAATGGCAGCATCATCAGGTCTGATTTTTGTGTTTCCTTTGATAAAACCTATCTCAAGAACATTTGATTTTTCACCGCCGGCAAAATACCAAGATCCCATGCGGATATCCTTCTGTTTTAAACGAAAATCTCCCTCTATTGATTGATGGAGTAAACTGATATAGCGTTCATTTAAACTAACTTGGAGGTTTCCCTCTGAGTTGATAGTTAAGTTTTTGACTAAATTTGATGTGTATGATGGTAAATAACCTGAAGCTGGAACCGCCCATTTTTTATTTTGGGCATTATATTCTAATATGAATGTTTGAATAAAAGGTTGGAATCTCTCTGGTGATTTCTCTTGATGACCGACAGTTTTTAATAAAGGAGTCCGAATGATAGGCACATGATTCATGAAATTTTCATAAGAGTGGTACGCATAAATTCTGCTTATTCTATTGCCTTCTTTACCGCTGGTGATTCCCACCATCAGAGATTTTGCTCCAGTTTCGGGATTAGTGTACATGCAAATCCCTTCAGGTTCACGGAAATTATTTTCATATCGATAAGAAAGGTCACTGCCAACAGAAATTTCTTTCTGTAACAAAATCTTACCGGAAGTATTGAACACAGTAATGAGGTTGGGATACGTTTTGCTGTTAGTATCTCCTGTATACCAATATAAATAGCCGTCATCTAAAAAGAACCCTTGTAAGTAATGAAGTTCTTCAGGAATGTTTATCGTATATAGAGGGTTATTTTTATTTGCAATTGCATCATCCAGGTTAAAGACTGTAACCCATTGTTTATTTTTGAGTGTATCATATTGTCTGAGTGCCAGCTGTCTATTCTTCATATCAAGTGAAGGTGTAACTCTATGATTTAAAGGGAGATTAGAGAAGCGCTGAAGTTCCTTGGATTTTTCGTCTAAAGTAGCGCCAGCTTTATATGGAAAACAAACTAAATCACTTTTATCTGTTTCATTTGGTCTATCGTATAGTGACCAGATATAAATGGTGCCGTTTCGGTTTTCAATCCCGATATTTGTGCCGTGTCCTCCATGTTTCAATAGCATGCTGTCCAATTGCAATCCTTCAAAAGAAAGACGGGTTATCCGATAACTTTGAGGGCTACCGCCTCCCATCCCGGTTGCCACTTGTGTTGTATAAATTTGGTGGTTTTTTTCGTCGAAATTAAATGATTGAAGGACTGTTTTGTCAGCAACCCGAAGTTCAGTAAATAATTTTGGAGTTATTTTTGTGAAATTAAACAGGTCTTTTTGGGCCATATGTTCATCACCTCTATCAATTTTTGCTGCCAGAAGCAACTATGTATATTAAAGCAAACATATGTTCGGTAGTCAAGAGAAAAAAGAACACTTGTTCTGCTTTTGAACAAGTGTTAAACAAATGTATTATATTTGATCTTTTATAAATTGTAATAGATTCTTACTGGAATTACCTCTAGAATACATATTCCACTTTGCTGAAAAATCTTTAATTGCGGGAATATTAAAGGAAGCTCTGAGGATTTCATGCATCAATGACTGACTGTCATAACAGGCTCTTCCCGGTATGACTGAAAGATAATTATCAATCAACCCACGTTCTTCATTATATTTCTTAAGATCATATGTGTAGAAAAGAATCGGCTTATTTAAAATAGAATATTCAAATGGAACCGAAGAGTAGTCAGTGATTAATATGTCTGCCGTTATGAGTAAATCATACAGAGAGTAGTCTGAAACATTTTTAATATAATGACTAGAAGAGGTAAAGGCTATATTGTTTTGAACTGCGGGATGCAGTTTAACGAATAAAACATATTCTCCGTTTAACTCATGAATGAGTTGCTCTTCGGTTAAAGGCAATTGTATTGTATTCATATCATAATCCCTAAAAGTCGGTGCGTAGAGAATAATTTTCTTTTTGTTTTTTTGGAAATCAGCAGCCTTGTTTTTGCTATCAGTGTAATATGGATCAGTTAAAGGCACGCCTGTTCTTAATAATTGATGATCCTTTACCCCAAAAGATTTCTTAAAGATATCTGCCATTTCTTCAGAGCCAACGGTTATATAATCAAAAGACCTGTATACCTTTTTGAACCTTTTCAAATCAGTTTGTGTTCGTTGCAGGTTTGTTATATCCTCTAAACCAAATTTTTTTAAAGAGCCGTTTGCGTGCCAGACTTGGATACACTTCGTTTGAGGCCGTTTATTTAGCACACTTGTTAACAAGAAATAATTATCTGTAAGAACGACTTTACTGCTAAACATGAGATAAACGGCTCTAAAAAGATGAATAGGACTTTTTTCTTTTAAAGAATATGTTTGGATATGAGAAAATCTCTCAGCTATAGAGGATGCCTGCTGTGTATACAAAATGTTTAACGTAAATGGGTACTGTTTTCGTTCATATTCCTCCAATATCGCTTTTGCGTTTGCTTCAAACGAGATAAGAAGTGTTACAGTATTCCTAGGTTTAACCCATTGCAGAAAAAAGGCGATTGCTGATAACAAATACAAATAGCAATTCGCCAATAATGATCTTATTTTCATTTTTATCAATCCACTTGTTTATATATTTTCATTATAACTGTTTTGTATGATCTTTTTCAGGTTTCGGATAAAAAGGCTTTCCGGTTTTTTCTTCCTTTAACACAGCTAAAGCGTATTTTGGAATGCTGAGCATTCTTTTCCAGCGCCATGGATTTGTCACTAAACGATAAAACCATTCCAAATTCAAACGAATCATCCAGGAAGGAGCCCGTTTGACATTGCCACTAAACACATCAAAACTTCCGCCGAGTCCTATTGAAACAGCCTGAGGGAATAAATGTCTGTAGTTATGAATGAACTTTTCCTGGTGAGGGTATCCTAATGCTACGAATACCATATCTGGCTTTGCACTTGCAATTTGTTTTGCTACTTTGCTTCTATCTTGGACATATCCATCTGAATAGCCCGTGATTTGTATATTTGGATATTCAGCAGAAATTTTGGATACGACATTCTCTATAACATCTTTCTTCGCACCGTATAGAAATATACGTTTTTTCTTTTTGTTAGCAATGCCGAGCAACTCTTTAAACACGTCGAATCCTGCGATTCGGGATTGAAGTCTGCTGTTAGTCAATCGGGACATCATGACTACTCCAATGCCATCAGGCAAAATAAAGTTTGAAGAGGACAATACATTAAAGTAATCTCTATCTTTAATAGCCGCATATCCTATTTCAGGATTAACCGTAGAAATAAAAGCGCCGATTTCTTGATCAATATAATGTTGTTCAAGGTAATTCATAAAGGATGTAAGGTCGCTGTTTACATAAGGAATATGATGAATAGTTTCAGTTTGCATGTCCGGATCCTCCTTCCCTTAATAAATTTACTTATATAGTTAAAATCCGAAGAGATAAAAAAACAAAATAACCTACCGTATATTTTAACATAAAACCCGAACAAGGGCTTAACATTATCTTTACATTAAATTTAAATATGTTTCCTTTTTTACAATTGGATGAACGGATGAACGATAATCCTTGCTAGCAAAGCAGTTTTAGTTTGTTTACATATTTTGGATCCTTTTTCTCTGCATGAGTACTTAACCTTTTGTGGGCTGTATGCTATAATTAGTGATCAGTGAAGACATACGAGAAATATGTCGATATAAGGAATGTAAACAAAAGTGTTGCAGGGTATTTAGAATTCAATCGCTAACGACGGTAGTGTTTTTAATAGTGTTCTTTAACATTAGGAAGGAGAGTTTCTCTAAATGAAGAAAGTCATCACTTACGGAACTTTTGATTTATTGCATTGGGGTCATATTAAATTGCTTGAGCGTGCAAAGCAACTTGGTGATTATTTGGTTGTTGCTATTTCAACGGATGAATTTAACTTACAAAAGCAAAAAAAGGCTTATCATAGCTACGAGCACCGTAAATTAATTTTAGAAACTATTCGGTATGTTGATGAAGTGATTCCTGAAAAAAGCTGGGAACAAAAAAAGCAGGATATTATTGATCATAATATAGATGTTTTTGTTATGGGGGATGACTGGGAAGGTAAATTCGACTTCCTTAAAGATCAGTGTGAGGTTATCTACCTTCCTCGAACTGAAGGCATCTCTACAACAAAGATTAAAGAGGAAATTGCTGGTATATAATTTGGGATCCTGATATCATTGGCTTAATATCTAAAAAAGTACTTCTTATTGAAATAAGAAGTACTTTTTGATGCTTACATTGATTTTTATACAAATGTATCCGGAAAAGATATCAATTCCAATGAACATACATTCTAGGAGCCGAAGGGAGTAAGAAATGTCTTTACATGCGGTGAGTGAATTTAATATAAAACAAAAAATACCTGACATGAATTATTATTTTATCTCTGGTGGCCTGCCGAGTAATTATGGCGGTCTGACAAAGTCACTGTTATTGCGTTCAAAATTATTTGGAGAAGAATGTAACAGAAAAACATTTTTTTTAACATTTCGCTTTGATCTTGAATTGGCTTCTAAAAAGCAGGAATTGTATAAAAACGGTAAGATCGATGAAGAATATACTAGTGTTATTAATTTATATGATGATTTTTTAAGTGTGAAAACAAATGTGAAAAGGTCCTATGATGAAAAATTAGGGCTTGAACAGATAAAAAAGCAAGTTGGTATGGGGAAATTCGCCAAAACTGTATCAAAGCTATTTGGCAAAAGAAACAGTGAAATTTCCGTAACTTATTTTGCTGACGGAAAGACAATCCGTTATGTTGATTATTGGAATGATAAAAGTCAGCTTTTAAAGCGAGAAGAATATACAAAAAACGGCGGTCTAGCACTTGTAACTCATTATGATGTGCAATTAAATAAGATGTTTTTGCAGGAATATATTAATGATAAAAATCAAGTTTATTTAGACAAGCACTATGTATGGAACAGTGAAGAGAAGGATATTCAATTCTCACATTTCACTTGGTATTCTTTAGAGGGCGAAAAAAAAGTTAAAGACGAATCGGAACTGCGTCAATTTTGGATAGATTATTTACAAAATGAAAACGATGTACCGAAGCTATTCCTAGTTGATAGCCGGCCTCAGGATAAACATGTTTTCAAAGTGAAGAAATCACCTTCTACCTATTATGGAGCTATTATTCATAATAAACATTATGGCGATAATAAATACCAAATCAAAGGCCGTTACAAAGAAGTATTCAGTCAAATGTATAATCTGGATGCTATCTTTTTTATAACGGAAGAACAAATAGACGATTTCAGATTAATCTCAGGAGATCAAGAGACGTTTTTCTTTACTCCGCATACAATCGATAAGCCGCTTAATCCTAATGTATTGAATGTGCCGAGTGAAAAATACAAAGCTGTCATTATTTCAAGACTCGCATCAATGAAGAATCTAACACATGCAGTAAAAGCTTTTGGCTTAGTAGTGAAAGAAATTCCCGAAGCTAAACTAGATATATTCGGATCTGGTGAAGATTTCGAAAAAATAAAAAAAGAGATTGAAGAGCATAAACTTCAGAATAACGTCTTTTTGAAAGGTTATACAAATAATCCGGATTTGGAGTTTCAGAAAGCGTGGCTTACGATATCAACCTCCCACTTTGAAGGATTCGGCCTCTCAAATATGGAGGCACTAAGCAATGGGTGTCCTGTTGTAACGTATGATTATGATTATGGAGCAAGGAGTCTTGTAAGTGACGGGGTTAATGGATATGTCATTGAGCAGTATAATATAGAAAAACTGGCTGAGGGCATCATCTCTTTAATGAGAGATGAAAAAACTCATCAAAAATTCTCAGAACAAGCTTTTAAAATGGCTGAGAAATATTCTAGATCCAACTATATTGGAAATTGGGGTTATGCATTGACCCGAATGATTGAGGTTCGTGAAGAAAAAGCAATGCTCTCTAAAAAGATAGGGAAAAAAGAGCTGCCAATCAGTTCATATACTAAGGATCAGGATGAGGTTGAACTTAAACTTGACCTTTACGTCCAGGAAGACTTAGTTAAACAAATAAGCTTAGTGGGCTTGGACAGAAAGAACAAGGCTGAGATGATTAATATTCCCTTACTAAATGACAGTCATTTTAGAATTGACCTGAAAAAAGATATTAATATTGAAAAAATAGCAGCTAATAAAACCCAGGTCATTGATTTTTATATTCGTTTTATTGGAACTAATCATATAAAAATCATGCGCAGGGTCTCGAGTGAAGAAATAAAGTTTGACAGGAATCATGTTATGACGGATCTTGGTTATTGCATAGAACCCTATACAACAGTGAAAGGTAATTTCTCTTGGAAATTAATGGAGCTGAAAGAAGGTTAATACCTTAACGATGCAGTGCTGTTATTGTGAACCTTATATAAGGAAGCAGTAAGGTAAGAGCTTTTATACAGAGGAGCAGACAATAGTAATGAGTGAAAATACTGTGATTAAATGTATTTTGAAAAGCTTGAAAAACAGATTAGGTAAACTGGAATTGTCGATTGTTATTGATACTGACCAACAACTTTTAGAGAACCAAGAGTTATTTTTAAAGTTAAAAGAGAGACGTTCAGGTACAGAAGCTGAATTTTTGCTTCAAAATACTGATTTATTAGAGTACAAAGCAGATATTGATGTTCATCTTTTGCCTATGCCGCTTGAAATGGGCCAAACGTATGACTTTTATGTAATATTTGGCGAAAAAAACGAAGATACAGAACCGCAACAGCCGCAAGAAAAGCGTCTTTCTGCTGAAGTAGATACGGTTGAGCTTGCATTTCATATTGATCAAACAACCGGACTTTTGGTTTTACCATATAAAACTGATAAAGGCAATTTTTCAGTAAAGGTAAAAAGGGAAGCCAAAATTGTAAGGTTTGACGATATAGGGATTAATACTGAAGAAATTACCCTAAAGGGTTATGCGGGATATCTGAGTTCTGAAAATCAATATCAAATAAAAGACATGAATCTTATCATGAAAAAGGGCGGAGAAACGCCGGTTGAGGAAAAATTTCCATTGCAGCTTGAAAGAAAAATGCAAGGGATTGACCAAACCAGAGACGACGGTTTTATGCCGCAATTATATCATTTTGAAGTGAAAATTCCTTTAAAAGAAATTCCTTTCTCCATTGAAAAACGGTTTGTTTACCGTTTATTTATGGAGTATATATGTACTGATGAAGAAAAAACAGAAATTGTGTTTAACAGCACTGCTTTGGTTTTAGGGGACCGGAAAAATAAACTAAAAGGTTTAGTGAGCGTTGTGAAATCGGAAAACGGGCTGATTCGTTATGAGATTTTCAAGAAGAAAAAGAAACAAACTGTATGCATCAGAGTCAACGACTATAGCATGAACACAAGGATTAAGTACTTTGTTAAAGGCAAAAAGAAACGGTTTGTATCAAAAATCAAAAAACTAACAAAAGTGAGAAACCGGTTCATCACTAAAACTTACAAATCACTATTTATGATGGCCAGCAAGATGCCCGTTAAACGAAAAACAATCATTTTTGAAAGTTTCAACGGAAAACAATACAGTTGTAATCCGAGAGCAATTTATGAATATATGCGGGAAAACCATCCTGAGTACAAAATGTACTGGAGTGTAAACAAACAATATTCAGCTCCATTTGATGAAAAGAAAATTCCTTATATCAACCGACTTTCGATAAAATGGCTTTTTGCTATGGCGAGGGCGGAGTACTGGATTGTTAACAGCAGGCTTCCATTATGGATTCCAAAACCTGAACACACAACATATGTACAAACATGGCATGGAACGCCGTTGAAAAGACTGGCAATGGATATGGAAGAAGTGCATATGCCTGGAACAAATACAAAGAAATATAAGAGGAATTTTATAAGAGAAGCTTCTAATTGGGACTATTTAGTTTCTCCTAATGCATATTCATCTGAAATTTTTGCCCGGGCGTTTCAGTTTAACAAAACGATGATTGAGTCTGGTTATCCAAGAAATGATTTTCTTCATAATGATAACAATGAAGAAACAATATCTGCGATTAAAGGCAGATTGGACATTCCAAGTGATAAAAAAGTAATTTTATATGCCCCTACATGGAGAGATGATCAATTCTATGCAAAAGGACGCTATAAATTTGACCTTGATTTAGATTTGAATCAGCTAAGACAAGAACTTGGAAATGAATATATCGTTATTTTAAGAATGCATTATCTTGTAGCTGAGAATTTTGATTTGGGGCCTTATGAAGGTTTTGCGTTTGATTTTTCTGCTTATGAGGATATTCGTGAATTGTATATGATTTCTGATTTGCTAATTACTGATTATTCTTCTGTATTCTTTGATTATACAAATTTAAAACGGCCAATGCTTTTCTTTGTACCTGATATTGAAACTTACCGTGATAAGCTGAGAGGTTTCTACTTTGATTTTGAAAAGGATGCACCGGGTCCATTAGTGAAAACAACTGAAGAAACCATTGAGGCTATTAAGGAAATTGCATCACCTAATTACGAATTACCAATTTCATTCGGACCTTTCTATGATAAGTTCTGTTACTTAGAATCAGGACGTTCATCTGAAAAAGTAGTAAATACTGTATTTAGAGCACAATAAATTCTGGCATTTTTTAAGATCTGAAAGCTGTCGAAGTCTCGGCAGCTTTTTGACACTTATTGAGAAGTGAAAAAAAGTGCAGGATCTGTTACAATTATCAGCGGTGCTTTCAATTTCTTAAACAGAAAGATTTCCAAAAATCAACTAAGTCTAAGGAAGATAAAAAATGAATGATTTATTGCGAATACTGAGAGAGCAAATAACGTCATTTCCTTTAATTTTAAGATTGGCGGCTTATGAAACGAAATCTAAATATCAAATGAATTACTTGGGTGTTCTTTGGCAGTTTTTAAACCCGCTTATCCAAATGCTTGCCTACTGGTTTGTATTTGGCATGGGAATTAGAAAAGGTGGGCCTGTTGCGACCGCAGCCGGTGAAGTGCCTTTTATTATTTGGATGCTGGCAGGATTAATCCCATGGTTTTTTATCAGTCCAACCATACTTGATGGTTCAAACAGTGTATTTAAGCGCATTAATATGGTAGCTAAAATGAACTTTCCGATTAGTTCATTACCATCAGTAGCCATTGCGTCTAACCTATTTGGTTATATTATCATGATGGTGATTTATATCTTTGTACTACTAGCGAATGGTATTTTCCCGAGTGCGCATTGGTTACAATATATTTACTACTTTATTTGTATGATTGCTTTTATGTTTTCGTTTAGTCTGTTTAATTCAACGATCAGTGTACTGATAAGGGATTATCAATTCTTGCTTCAGGCCGTAACAAGACTACTGTTTTTCTTGTTACCAATTTTTTGGGATGTTAATGCGAAACTCGGTCATAGTCATCCCGAATTAGTGCCTATTCTGAAGCTGAATCCACTATTCTACATTATTGATGGGTTCCGCAACAGCTTCTTAGACGGCCAATGGTTTTTCCAAGATATGAAGTACACACTGTATTTCTGGCTGATGACGTTCCTTTTATTGTTAGTAGGTTCTATCCTGCATATGAAATTCAGAGACAAGTTTGTTGACTTTCTTTAATACGTAAGGAGATTGTACGATGAAACTAAAAGTTTCGTTTCGAAATGTTTCAAAGCAGTATCATTTGTATAAAAAACAATCGGACAAGATTAAAGGATTGTTTTTTCCGGCTAAGAATAATGGTTTTTTTGCTGTGCGGAATGTCTCCTTTGACGTGTATGAGGGAGAGACAATCGGCTTTGTAGGAATAAACGGGTCAGGGAAATCGACCATGTCTAACCTGCTGGCTAAAATTATTCCGCCGACCAGCGGTGAAATTGAAATGAACGGCCAGCCGTCGCTGATTGCGATTGCGGCCGGTTTAAATAATCAATTAACGGGCCGGGACAATGTCCGGCTCAAGTGTTTGATGATGGGGTTAACCAATAAAGAAATTGATGACATGTATGAGAGTATCGTTGAATTTGCAGAGATTGGCGATTTTATTAATCAGCCGGTTAAAAACTATTCCAGCGGTATGAAATCTCGTCTCGGTTTCGCGATTTCCGTTCATATTGACCCTGACATTTTAATTATTGACGAAGCGCTCTCCGTAGGGGACCAAACATTTTATCAGAAGTGTGTAGACAGAATAAATGAGTTTAAAAAGCAAGGAAAAACCATTTTCTTTGTCAGCCACTCCATCGGCCAGATTGAAAAGATGTGTGACCGCGTCGCTTGGATGCACTACGGCGAGCTTCGTATGTTTGATGAGACAAAAACTGTTGTCAAAGAGTACAAAGCGTTTATTGACTGGTTTAATAAGCTGTCGAAAAAAGAAAAAGAAACATATAAAAAAGAGCAAACGGAAGAGCGGAAGAAAGAAGATCCTGAAGCGTTTGCCCGTTTCCGCAATAAGAAGAAAAAGCCGAAATCACTGGCTAATGCTATTCAAATTGCTATTTTGTCTATTCTGACAGTCTTCATGGCGGGAACGATGTTTTTTAATGCCCCGCTTCGTACAATTGCTTCGTTTGGCGCGATTCCGCAAAATGAAGTGAAGAAGCATCATGGCGATGCAAAGGGCAAGACAGAGGAACAATTAACCGCAGTCAATAAGCAAGGCTTTATAGCAGATGAAAAAGCGTCTGCTTATAAGGATCAAGATCTGAGAAAGAAGGCTGACGTTACACTGCCATTCGGTACGAAAGTGACGGTAGCTGCAAAAGGCAAACAAGCAGCGAAAATAAAGTTCGACGGGCACTCTTATTATGTGAAACAGAGCGCTGTTGCAACAAACGTGAAACATGCTGAATTGCGGTCTGCTTCCTTTACGCCTTATGTCCCGCAAGCCGCAGCAGCTTCCTATGAATACTTTCTCAAATTCCTGGGAGACAGCAGAATCAGCATTCAATCGAAATTGAATGGCTATACTGAAGGAGATACGGCTGACGGGAGAAAGTCGCTTGATTTTGATTATGAAAAAATCAGCTATGTGCTGGAGAATGATAAAGCATCAGAGCTTATCTTTCACAACATTTCTCCCGTTACTCCGGCGTCACTATCTTTAAGTGACAGCGATGTATTGTATGACAGCAGCAAGAATCGTTTTCTTGTAAATACAGCTAATCTGGTTTTTGCAGTTGATAATGAAGAGCATACACTGACCTTGATGTCGAAATAAAAAAAGGCTATTGGATAAATGTCCAATAGCCTTTTTGTTTACCATAAATGGAACGAGCTGCTAGCGAAGCTCTTTATCCTGCATCGCAAACTCAAGAGTTGTTGTGTTTTCCCAACATCATAACGCTTGTCTTCAAATCGATTTCATTCATTTTTTGTATGGCGTCTGACAGCTGAATTTCACCGCCGGCGCCAACCGACTGCTCCTCTAAGCTCATGAAGATCTCAGGTGTATACGTAACGGCCTAAGATGGCAAGGTTAGAAGGTGCTGTGCCTTTTGGCGGTTTCTCAACGAAGTTTTTCACCTGGTAACGGGCGCCCGTCACTTGTCAGCGAGTCGATAATACCGTAGCAGTGTGTTTCTTCCTCAGGCACTTGCTGAACAACGATAATAGAAGAAAGTGTTTTTTCATATTCATCCATTAATTGCGCAACCCTGGTGTTTCAGCCTCAACAATATCGTCTCCAAGCAAGGACTGCGAACGGCTCATTGCCGATAAAGTGGCGTGCGCACCAGACAGCGTGTCCGAGTCCTGTAGGCTCTTTTCGTATATTTTGATTAAAGCTTTTTAGTCTCAAAACATTTTACGCTATCTTACCACAAAAATCTTAAGAACTTTTAACATTGACATTAAAATTCCTTCACGTTTTGACGATGAATTAAAATGAGGGCGTACAGAATAAATGACACAACAGAAAAGAAATTGTTTCACTGGCTGCGAAAAATACTTCAGTGAATTTGGTTTCGAGCAAGATTTAAAATGAAAGAACAATTTTCGATAAGTATTTAATACTATATTGAGTTTGCCATTTTTTAAAACCCTTAACTTTTATAGGTGATTGTGCTATTATTGTTAAATATTAATGATAAGTGAAGTTTATGTATGAATCATTTAGACATTATAAAAAAAAGGGCCATTTCTCTTAACATTGAAAGAAGTTTATAAAGTGAAAAGGTTATTTATTACTTATGGGACGTTTGACTTGCTTCATTGGGGTCTTATTAAATTGCTTGAATGTGCTAAAGAACTTGGTGACTATTTTTGGTTGCAATCAGATCTGATGAATTTAATTTGCAGAAACAAAAAAAGCCTATCATAGTTATGAACATAGGAAGCTAATTTTAGAAACAATACGCTATGTAGATGAAGTAATTCCTGAAAGTAGCTGGGTCAGAAAATACAAGACAACAAAGACCATGAGATTGATGCTTTTGTGATGGGCGATGATTGGGAAGGTAATTTTGATTTCTTAAGGAATCACTGTGAAGTTGTATATTTACCGACAGAACAGTGGGTATATTAACAACTAAGATTAAAAGGAAATTGCAAACCTTTAAATAATTAAAAGCCCGAACATTAATGGAAGTAATATAATGTTACTTCTTTTTTTCTTGCTTTTAATTTCAAAAGTATAAAGCAAGTTTAAGGGAGAATCATTAATGAAAGGGTTCTTTGCAAAAAAGAAGCATTTATTCATTAAGGTTTATGCGTTGTTTTTTCATAATGGGGAAGCTGCCTAGAAAAACGAAGTTAATTATTTTTGAAAGTTATTTAGGAAAACAGTTTAGTTGTAACCCAAGAGCTATTTATGATTATTTCAACTCGACCAGAAAAATATGATTTAAGACAGAATTTAACTTTAAAAAAACAATAATTGAATCAGTTATCCAAGGTATGACTAACTTATAAAATTAAATTTTGAAGAATTTAAGACGAAATTAAAAAGACTTTAAAAATAGACAATGATAAAAAAGTGATTTTGTATGCTCAAACTTGGAGAGACAATGATTTTTATTCCTAAGGTAATTATAAATTTAGTTTGAAGTTTGATTTAGTCTAAGCTACGGAAAAAATACTGTTATTCTGTTTAGAAAGCACTATCTAATTAATGAGAACTTTAATTTTGATAAATATGATGGTTTTGCCATTGATGTTATACGAACTATCCGTATATTAGAGAACTGTATATGATAAGTGAAATATTAGTAACCGAATATTCTTCATTTTCTTTGGTTTTGCTAATTGAAATAAATCAATGATTTCCTACACTTAGGATTTAGAAAAATGTAAAAATGATTTAAGAGTTTGACGATGGTAACTTGTCCAAAAGATTTATTGAAAGTATATTAGAACCAAATAAAAATGAGACGTAATATTTTTTTATAGATGTTGATATGACCTAGTTTAAGTTCTTTGGAGGTAGAAAATGCAAATTGAAAGTATTTCTTTAGAACAAAATTGTTATTTAATTCTAAACATAAGTTCTAACGAAGAATCTAAATTTAAGTTTTTATTGAAAAATCTAAGAGACAATAAAATTCATTCAATTAACGATGAGTATGAAAGTAATAGCAATTTTATCAGAATTAATATAAATATCATAAACAAGTTGGAATTTGGCACATATGAATTAAGTTTACGGTTATCTGAAGGTGACCATAGACGTGTTAGTTATGAAGGTGAATTGCAGGTTAATCAGTTGTTAAGCGAAGATGACTTACTTTCAGTTGAACTAAGTCTATCTGAAAATAAGACTATCTTGTTAAACATAAAACCTAATATTACTTTTTATTTTAAACAGTGGAATTTAAATGATTCAATTTGCAAGGGTTATATTGATTCAGACAATAGGAGTATATTTAATTTGAACGTCAAACCAGCTATTGTTTTTAAACATAGAACTGATTCTAACTCATACAATAAATACAGTAACGTTTTTGTAAAAAGCATTAACTTGAATGAAAGTGTTTCTATTGACATAAATGAGTTATTCAATGAAGATCCCAAAACAGAAATCATTGATATATTTGTAAGAGTGGAGACCCAAACTCATATTCATGACTTTCCTTTAAATTTTCCAAAAAAAGATTTTATGTTAAATAGCGAATATTATTGTTCAAATAAGCTTTTTGTAAAGATTAAACCTTTTACTACTGTTTATAACACACTTGCTTTCATTAAAAGAAAAATTGATATAGAAGTACTTCTTTCTGAGATTCTAGAATTAGGTACCTCTTTAAAATTCACAGGGGCAATCATTAGTGAAGACATAAAAATAAGTGAAGTAAATAGAATAATACTTATTTTGAAATCAGAATATTGCACTGAAAGAATCGTTAAAGCCAGTATCAATGACGGGATATTTAATTTTGATATAGACAGTTATTCTGCAAATAAGCTTGCACTAAATCAGCAGTGGAAACTTTATATACGCATTTACAATAATTCTCAAAAATCAATAGACATACCTGTGAATATTTTTAATTTAAACAAGAAACAACTTGAAAAGAGATATAAAATAGATAACTATAATTTATTATTAAATGAAAATAAAGATAATAAAACATCAATTTTATTAGAGAAAAATGATTATTTTTATGATGTTTTAGAGGTGGAATGATGAATTTACTTAACTTTTGGAGACCAAAAAACAGTCGGATGAGTTCGGTTGAATATATTACTTTCGACGAGAATACTATTTTATTGAATATAAAATTAAATAAATTTGAGGGTTCTAATGATGAAGATCTGATGTTTCTATTAATAAACAGATGGAAGAAGGAAACAATTATTATCAAACCTTCAGAAATCAGAGTTTCAAGTAATGAAGTATATATAAAAGTAGAAGTGGAGAAAGAAGTTTTTAATAGTGAAGGCCTTTGGGATGCTTTTGTTAAGTTAGAAGATAAAGGAGAAAAATTTAGAGTATATGATGGCATAACTCCCAAAATGAAAACCAATTCAACTTTAATGAAAGAAAAAGATCTAGATGTTGTATTATACTCTACAATTAAGGGGAATTTATCCTTTAACATTAAAAAACAAGAGCCATATTTTATAGTTGAAAACATAAATTTTAGTGACTATTCTATCCTGTCATTAGAAGGGATAACTGTAGGATATGACTTTAAAAGAAAAGGGTTACCTGAAGAATCAAAAATTATTTTGGAGAATGATGAAAATCAGTCCTATGAACAAGATATTTTAATCTTTGAAAAGAATAATGAATCATATTTTAAAATAGAGATAGATTTAAATACAATAATTAATGAATTTGATTCATCAAAATTAAATATGTATATACGCACAAGATTCTTTGAAGGAACACAGTTCATATCACAATTGACAATAGATGATCAAATTGCAACTAATGAAGTTATATCTTTAAATAGCCACAAAGTTTTTCTAGAGAATTATAGGCAAAAAAACCAGCGAATGATACAAATAAGTATTCGAAAAATTAGTAATCATTTCGAAGTAGATAAACTTAAATTTGATGATACAAGACAATTAGAAATTAGCGGGGAGTTATTCTCACAAAAAAAAGGTGAGAGGATAGAAAATATCATTTTAAGGAAACGGTCTTCCAATGAAATTGTGTCTATTTCAATTAATAAACAATCAAATCTGTTATTAAACTTAGATGAATTAATATCTAACAATAAATTAGATTTAGGAATATGGGATATATTTATTGAGTCCGAATTCAATATATATCCACTTTCTAAAGTTTTAGATGAGATTAAAAATAAACAAGAAGTTTTTAATTTTCCACAACACTTTATAAAAACCAATTCTAAGGAATTATACGCTGTTAAACCATACTATACGATACACAATAATTTATCCTTATTAATTCGTAAAGCAGCAACACAAAAGAAAATCAACAATTTCAAAATAATTAATGATACTTTTAGTTTGGAAGGTTTTATTAATATTCAAAGTTTAAATTACAATGATCTCTCAGGAGAGTATAGGGCGAATATGCATTTTTCACTACCAAAAGGTAAGGAAGTCAATTTACCGGGAAACATTGTTATTAATAAAACTCTGAAAACACCCTTAGAATATTCATTTGAATTTACAAGTGATTCAAGAACTAACAAAGAGTTAAAGGCGATTTTGGTGAATATTAATTTTGATTTATCTATCCTCCAAATTCAATTGTCTAATGATCAATATATTAAGATCCAACTTAATATTGATCCAGAAAAGGGAGTATTCTCATTTATTGGTAAAGAAAATAAAGCTAATTCTTTCCTTGAAAGAGTATTAATTAAGAACAAAAATATTATATATAATTTATTCAATAAATTTCTACCGATTAATAACAAGATGATAATTTATCAAAGTTTTCATGGCAAAAGTTATTCTTGTAATCCAAGGGCAATTTACGAAAAAGTAGTAGACATGCATGGTAGTGGCTATAAAAATATTTGGGTACTCAACAATATTTATAAACCTATGGAGGGAAATACCATAATTGTTAAGCCCTACTCGCTAAAGTATTACTATTATATGGCAAGGTCTAAATACTTTATAAACAATGGGAATTTCCCTGATTTTTATAAAAAAAGAAAAAAGGCTGTTCATGTTCAAACATGGCATGGAACACCTTTAAAAAAGTTAGGTTTTGATATTAGTCAAGAATCTCCTTCTTATAAAGAAAATACTTCACCAGAGTTGATTAGGAGGAATAAACGATGGGACTTTGCTGTATCACCAAACAGTTTTACTTCATCGGTCTATAGAAGTGCTTTTCAGTTTGATAAAGAGATTATTAAAAGTGGATATCCAAGAAATGATATTTTTTATCAAACAAATAAAGACAATGTTATTAGAAACATAAAAGAAGAGTTAAATATACCTGTTGATAAAAAAGTAATTTTGTACGCTCCTACATGGAGAGATGATGACTTTCATAATAAAAAACAAAACGAACCTTATGAGTTTAAATTTAGTTTAGACCATTTTGTGGAGCAATTTAGTGATGAATATGTTTTGTTAGTAAGACTTCATTATCGAGATGCTATTCGTGCACAAGTAAGTAATTATAAAGGTATCATTTATAATGTTTCTAATTATGATGATATTAAGTACTTATATATAATCAGTGATATTTTAATAACAGATTATTCTTCTGTTATGTTTGATTTTGCTAACTCTAAAAAGCCAATGATCTTTTTTGCTTACGATATTAATAAATATTCTTCGGCGTTGAGAGGGTTTTATTTTGATTTTAATCAAGAAGCTCCGGGCCCTATTGTAACTAGAGAAAATGACCTGTTTAAAGTGATTGGGAATATTAATCAGTTTAACCATCTGTATAAAAGTAATTATAATTATTTTGTTGAGAAATACTGTGAGTATGATAGTGGACAAGCATCTGAAGAAGTAATTAAACGCATATTTGAAATTGGGTGATAATCATGAAAATATATTTCTTGACAATGAACATATATGGTATGGGAGGGACTGTAAGGACTGTTCTTAATACTGCCAATCATTTAGTAGATAAAGGTTACAAGATAGAGATCATATCTTTATTTAAAAGACAAAGAAAAGAGTTCTTCTTTATTGACCCTCGTATAAAAATAACTGTCTTACATGATGTTACTACATGGAATAAAAAAGGAAGGAGTTTAAAAGCCCGTTTGGGAAACTTCTTACTTTCTAAAAAAACAAAATTAATTCATAGAGACGAAGAAGCAATTCACTTTTTTTCACTAATGTCAGATATAAAGTTATATACTTTTATAAAAACAATTAAAAATGGGATATTAATTACTACCAGACCAAGTTTTAATTTATTTGCATCAAAATATGCTAATAAAAGGGTGGTTTTAGTAGGGCAGGAACATTTGAATTTTTCTATTTATCCAAAGGGGATGCAAAATTCAATAATGAAACATTACCCTAAATTGGACTATTTATTAACTTTAACTGACGATGATACTGAGGATTATAAGAATATTTTTAAAAACTCCAATTTAACAGTTAAAAAAATTACTAATTCTATTCCTGATATTGAACCAATAAAATCACCGCTAAAAGACAAGACTATTATTGCAGCCGGGCGTTTAGCAGAACAGAAAGGTTTTGATTTACTAATTAAATCATTTAGTAAAGTCGTAGAAAAACATCCAGATTGGAAATTAAAGATTTACGGTATCGGTAGTGAGAAAAATAATTTACTAGATATAATTCATAAAGAAGGCCTTTATAATAATGTGTTTTTAATGGGGGCTACCAATAACGTACAAAAAGAGTTGGCTAAATCATCTATATATGTATTAAGCTCAAGATTTGAAGGTTTTGGAATGGTTATAGTTGAGGCAATGCAATGTGGTGTTCCTGTTGTGAGTTTCGATTGTCCGAAAGGTCCATCTGAAATTATTAAATCAGGAGTAGATGGAATATTAGTTGAGAATGGGAATATTGATAAACTTGCAAAATCAATAAACTATTTAATTGAGAATCCTAATATTCGCATACAGATGGGAGAACAGGCTTTTCTAAATGTTGATCGCTATTCCACTAGAAATATAGGTAAAAAATGGGAAGAACTTTTTGCAGATATAGAAAGAGATTATAAGAAAGATAACTTAACTGAATGGAGTGCAACTAAATGAAGTCAAGCTTTAAAACATATATGCTTATGTTTGGTGGGATACCAGCTAAACCAACAGGATTAGCAACATCAGTAATTAGAAGAAGTAACGCTTTTTCAGCAGCTAATATTGAAAATGAAATATTAGTTCACGATTGGTATATCAATTATGATGAGAGTATTAATTACTTACAAGATACAAACCAGTTAAACTCTAATACAACGGTTCGTTATTTATACAATGAATTGGGTAATGATATGCAAAGAGATGATAGAAAAAAAATAGATCGCAAACCACAAGAAGAAGGATGGGTTGCTATACAGGATAAAACAAGAAAAAACGTATATAGATGTTATAAAGAAGGTCTTTATTTACAGTTCAAATGGTATAATGATGAAGGAGATCTTTTATTTATAGATCATTTGTTACCTAATTTCACACGTGAAAAGCGTGAATGGTTTGATTCTAAAGGATATATTAGAAAAGTGGAGTATATGGATTTTAACACGAATTCACCTGTAAGAGTTTTATATTTAAATAAGCAGGGGAAATGCTTTTTAACAGTTTCTAGAAATCCTAAAAGCAATGCTACAAATCAAATTATTTACTTTGACGAAAATGGACATTTTAAAGCTGAGTTTAAGAATGAGAAGGAAATGCTCTACTATTGGCTAGCACATTATATTTTGGTTGAAAAAGATAAGAAAATGGCGTTAATTTCAGAATATGGTTTCAATCGTCTTCAACTTCAAAAACTAGAAAGTCAAATAAAAAATTTAAATGTAATATATACCTTTCATAGCAATCATTTTGCAGCACCATATTTACTTGGCAGCCCAATAAGAAATGATCAAAAAGACTTTTTTAATCATATATCTGAGTATAGTGCCGTTGTATTTTTAACGGAAGAACAAAGAGCTGATGTGGGTACACAATATGGAAACAGTGATAAGTATTATGCCATACCTCACCATGCTCCGAAAGTTGTTAGAGAGAATGTAAAACGAGATGCAATGAAAGTTGTTTTAGTTGGAAGATATGAAAAAATTAAAAACCAAGATCATGCCATTAAAGCATTTAAAAAAGTAGTGGAACAAATTCCAGAAGCTAAATTGGAGTTATATGGTAGAGGTTCTGAGGAACTAAATTTAAGAAAGTTAATTACCGATTTAGAATTGGAGAAAAATGTTGAATTAAAGGGATTTTCTGACGATGTATATTCGGTATTTTTTAATTCAGCTTTATCTATTGTCCCTTCTGAATATGAGGGGATATGTCTCTCATTAATGGAAAGTATGTCAGCCGGTTGTGTTCCTATTTCATATAATTTCAAATACGGACCTAAAGATATTATCACTCATAATACTGATGGCATGATTGTACAAAAAGGTGATATCAATGAGTTAGCCAATGCTATCATTGATTTATTGAATAACTCTCAGAAGCGAAATAGTATGTCAATTGAAGCAATGAAGATTACAGATAAATTTAGTGAAAATAAATTAGTAGATGATTGGAAAAAACTCTTTGAAGAAGTATTGAATTAGGAACAAGAAAATTTTTAAATTAATCGGTCCGAAACTACTTTAGTTTCGGGCCTTTCTTTCATTCTAAATAAGATAAAACTTAATGACTTACTAAAACGGCAGGTGTGTTTATATTTGAATAATAGGCTAATTACTAATCAAAAATAAAAAAATCTTTCATCTCTGTTACAATATTCGGTGCTTTCAAAAGATCATTTAAGTTGTATTGGTGTATTATATATTTTTAAAAAAAATCCTCTTATTCAAATGCTGGCGTACTGGTTTCTATTTGGTACGAGGATTCGCAACAGTAAGCCGGTCATAACAGGTATCGGACAAGTGCCTTTTATCGTTTGGATGCTGGCGGGTTTGATGCCGTTTTTTTTTATTAGCCCAACGATTCTTGATGGATCAAACAGAGTGTTTAAGCGGATCAATATGGTTGCGAAATGAATTTTCCGATCCGTTCACTGCAAAATTATTTAGTTATTTTGTAATGATTGGTGTTTATGTCATTGTCCTTTTAGCAAGCGGTATTACCCTAGCTTGCATTGGATACAATATATTTACTATTTGAGTCTGCATGATTGTTTTCTTCTAGTTTGTTTAACTCTACAATCAGTGTGCTAGTCAGAGATTATCAATTTCTGCTGCAGGCCGTAACCAGATTATTTTACTTCTACTTCTGATTTTTGGAATATCGCTGATCAGGTTTTTGCGGTTGATAATGAAGAGCATACTCTGACCTTGATGTTGAAATAATAAAAGGCTATTGGATGAATGTCCAATAGCCTTTTTTATGTTTAGATTTCTTCTTTGTTTAATAAGTTTTCCATGAATGGAATGAGCTGTCCGCGGAGTTCTTTATCCTGCATCGCAAACTCAAGAGTGGTTGTGATAAAGCCGAGCTTTTCGCCGACATCATAGCGCTTGCCTTCAAAATCGTAAGCAAACACTCTTTGAATTTCATTCAGCTTTTGAATGGCGTCTGTCAGCTGGATTTCTCCGCCTGCGCCAACTTGCTGCTCTTCTAAGTACATAAAGATCTCAGGCGTAAATACGTAACGGCCTAAGATAGCAAGGTTAGAAGGTGCTGTGCCTTTAGACGGCTTCTCAACAAAGTTTTTCACCTGATAACGGCGGCCTTCACTTGTCAGCGGATCAATAATACCGTAGCGGTGAGTTTCTTCTTCAGGCACTTGCTGAACACCTATAATAGAAGAAAGTGTTCTTTCATATTCATCCATTAACTGGCGCAATCCTGGTTTTTCCGCCTGAACGATATCGTCTCCAAGCAGAACCGCAAAAGGTTCATCGCCGATAAAGTTACGAGCGCACCATACAGCATGTCCAAGTCCTTTAGGCTCTTTTTGGCGGATGTAGTGGATGTCAGCCAGATTAGAAGATTTTTTCACTTTTTCGAGGAGTTCAATCTTTCCTTTTTCTTCAAGGTTTCTTTCAAGCTCAGGAGAGTAATCAAAATGATCCTCAATCGCACGCTTGCTTTTGCCTGTTACAATAATAATGTCCTCAATACCGGACTCAACAGCTTCTTCAATTATGTATTGAATGGTTGGTTTATCTACGATAGGAAGCATTTCTTTCGGCATTGCTTTCGTAGCCGGGAGAAAACGCGTTCCTAGTCCTGCTGCTGGAATTATCGCTTTACGTACTTTTTTCATTTAAAGGCACCTTCCTTATTAACGAAAATATTTATGGCTAAAACTATTTTCTATTTACCCTGTTCATTGTGTTTTGACACATTTTTTATGATATAGGATAAACCATTTTTAAACAAGTTTTATCCTTAAGTTTCTAAAGCGATAAAGATCACTTAACCAATAGGAAATGATTTAAAATGACACAAATTCATGTAGAATAAGGATATGATTTTATTTTTGCAGAAACCAGGTGACAATTATGAAAAAACTAAAAGTCATGACCGTCTTCGGAACCAGGCCGGAAGCGATAAAGATGGCGCCGCTTGTGCTTGAATTAAAAAAATATCCTGAAATAGAGTCCTATGTAACGGTGACTGCCCAGCACAGACAAATGCTGGATCAGGTGCTTGAAGCGTTTCGGATTAAGCCTGATTTCGATTTGAACATTATGAAGGAGCGGCAGACGCTGGCAGAAATTACGTCCAATGCGCTTGTGAAATTGGATGAGCTGTTTAAAGACACCAAGCCTGATATTGTGCTTGTCCACGGTGATACCACGACGACATTTGCCGGAAGCCTCGCCGCGTTTTATCATCAAATTGCTGTCGGGCATGTTGAGGCCGGTCTTCGCACAGGCAATAAATATTCTCCGTTTCCGGAAGAACTCAACCGCCAGATGACCGGTGCCATTGCTGATTTGCATTTTGCGCCGACAGGACAGGCAAGAGACAACTTGTTAAAAGAAAACAAAAAGGCCGATTCTATTTTTGTAACGGGCAATACAGCTATTGACGCGCTCCGCACAACAGTTAGGGAAGGTTATTCACACCCTGTCCTTGACCAGGTGGGGGAGGATAAGATGATTTTGCTGACCGCTCATCGCCGTGAAAACTTAGGTGAGCCGATGGAAAACATGTTTAAGGCCATCCGCAGAATTGTAGAGGAATATAATGATGTACAGGTTGTTTACCCTGTGCACCTTAACCCTGTTGTCCGGGAAGCGGCTCAAAAGCATTTTGGCGACTCTGACAGAGTGCATCTGATTGAGCCTTTAGAAGTGATTGATTTTCATAATTTTGCGGCAAAATCCCATTTCATTTTAACTGATTCCGGCGGAGTGCAGGAGGAAGCACCATCGCTCGGGAAACCGGTGCTTGTGCTTCGTGATACGACGGAGCGCCCTGAAGGAGTGGAAGCAGGGACGCTTAAACTTGCGGGGACAAATGAGGAGAACATTTATCAGCTTGCAAAAGGGCTCTTAACTGACGCCGATGAGTATCAGAAAATGTCCTATGCTTCAAATCCGTATGGTGATGGACAGGCCTCCCGCCGGATTGTAGAGGAATTGCTGTTTCATTACGGATATCGGAATGCACATCCGGACTCTTTTACGGGTAAATAAAAAAGAAGCTTTGCACATAGGTGCGAAGCTTCTTTTTATTTTAGCTTTCTAAGCTTTCTTTCAGTTCATTTGAGATGTCAGCTAGCTGGCTCTCATCTGCTTTATAGTAATAGACGTCATTGATTCTTGTGCCTTCACCTTTCAGTTCGTGCTGCTTGATATGTTTTCGAGCGCCTTTGTAATCAGACTGGATATCCCACATATTATCAAACGTCAAATTGGTTTTCACATTATCTTCAACGACCTTAAACATATCTCCAAACTTTGTAACGGAAGAGATATTTGCCCCTTTGTTAATAATGCCTTCGATCACTTGGCGCTGACGGTCCTGACGTCCGAAATCTCCTCTTGGATCTTCTTTTCTCATTCGTGTATACGCCAATGCTTCTTTTCCGTTCAGTGTGATTTCTCCTTTGCCGAATGAGTAACCGTCATAGCTGAACGCAAATGTGCTGTTAACTGTGATGCCGCCGAGTGTATCAACAACGTCTCTAAAGCTTTCCATGTTGACTTTTACAAAATAATCGACCGGAACATCGAGGAAGTTTTCAACCGTGTCAACTGTCATTTGTGTACCGCCATATGCGTATGAATGGTTGATTTTATCCATCGTGCCTTTTCCGATAATTTTTGTATATGTGTCACGCGGTATGCTGACCATGTCGGTTGTATTCGTTTTGGGGTTAACAGTCATATAAATGAGCGTGTCGGCACGGCCTTTATCGCCGTCACGTTCATCCACACCCATGATTAAAACGGAAAACGGGTCCTTTTTATTGATATTGACCTCTGTATCCCTCTTTTTGGATTTATCAATACTTTCATGAATACTTGCAACGGTTGAAGCGGCTTTATGCCATAAGTAGTATGCATAACCGCCTGTCCCTAACAAAAGGATTCCAATAATAGTTAATATCGTCAGCAATAAGGTTTTTTTCTTTTTTCTGCGTTTACTTCTCATTCTTTGCACCCCATCTGTTCAGTTAATTTGATTATGATTGAAATTTCCAGTAAATACAACTCTTTTTAATAGAAGAAATAAAATCCTCTAATAGTCGATTTTTATAAAAAAAAGTTTCACTGTTTCTTAATTTTTCTTTAAAATATTAAATGATTGACGATAAAACATAATGAGGTGAGAAAAATGAAAAAATTGATTGGTTTAATGTTCTTTATACTGCTCCTTGCAGGTTGCGGGGCTGATAATCAAAAGAGCCAAGGTGAAAATGTGTCAACAGACAGTAACATCAAAACGAAAGAAGGCGTATATGTAGGTCTAGCAGATACCCACACAATTGAAGTAACTGTAGATAACGAGCCAGTTGTTCTTGACATTACTGAAGAATCAACAAGTGAGCTTGAAAAATTCAATAATGGCGATAAAGTTACGGTGAAATATAAAGAAAATGGCGAGGGTCAACTTCTATTAAAAGATATTGAACGTACCAACTAGGATATGAGGAGGAACCTGAAATCTTGAATTCTTGCAAACGCTTGATCGTATGTTCACTTGCTGCAATTTTACTATTTATCCCTTCAATTACTTTTGCAGCAGACTCAAACATTTCAGTCAAATTGTCAAACTATATCGGTAATAAATCAAGTATCAGTCTAACCCCAACAGGATTTTATAAAGTAACTGGAGATAATGTTGCTGTAACAGATCGTTTTGCAGGCGCTTCACGATACGAAACTGCTACTCTTGCATCCAGCAGTCAATGGAAAAATCCTAATACAGTTATTTTGGTAAATCGGGATATATTTATTGATGCATTGCCTGTTATCCCATTAGCAAAAAAACTAGATGCACCAATCTTATTTACTCAACCTGATACATTAACGAAAACTACTGAAAAACAAATCGCTAAGTTTAACCCGGACAATATTTTAGTCATTGGGGGAGCACGCAGCATTTCAAAAGATGTAGAAAACAAGCTGAAATCATATGGCTCAGTTAAAAGGATAAGTGGAAAAAATAGATATGTATTATCTGAGAATATCGCTAAACAGATGGGCAGCTATGATAAAGCTATCGTTGTAACCGGGAAGGTATTTCAAGATGCGTTAGCCATAGCTCCTTATGCCGCGGCACAGGGATATCCTATTTTACTTACTGAGAAGGATAAACTTCCAGATTATGATTTGCCAAAACAAGTGATTATAATCGGCAGTTCATTTAGTGTCAGTGACAGTGTAGAAAATGAAATAAAAAAAACTTCAACTGTACAGAGGATACCTGGATCAACCAGATATGAACTCACTGCAAATATAATTAAACAATTAAAGTTGAAGGCTGATAAAGTCGTAATGACGAACGGAACAAAGTACGCAGACGTATTAGTAGGTGCTTCGCTTGCTGCGAAGAAAAACAGCCAAATTTTGTTTATTAAACAAGATAGTGTTCCTGCGGCAGCTAAAAGCATAACAAAAGAAAAAGCCACATATGCATACGACTTTATTGGAAGCACCAGTTCAATTTCTGCAGAAGTCGAGAATTCACTTGCCGATGAATTTTATTTAGCCGGCGGAAGCAACTATACTCTGAAAATCAACAATGGGAAATTAAATCTCGAAAATATAAAAACATATGGTAACTCTCTGAGGATTAAACCTGAAAAGTACTCGACCTCTAACAGAATGAGTCTTAACGGAAATCAGTATCTTGGAACGGTTAATTTCTCTATTGAATCTACTAAATATATCAGACCGGTTAATGAAAATATTCCATTTGAGGATTATTTAAAAGGGGTTATACCAAATGAAATGCCTGCCAGCTGGTCACTTGAAGCTCTAAAAGCACAGACTGTGGCTGCGAGAACCTACTCCATAACAAAAGCGGGAACTACTGTACCTGATACAACAGCTTTTCAAGTTTATGGAGGATATAGTTGGAATTCAAACACCAATAAAGCGGTTGAGCAGACAAAAGGAAAAGTTCTGAAATATAACGGATCTCTTATAACAGCAACTTATTCTTCAAGCAATGGCGGTTATACAGAAGCGAGCAACGAAGTCTGGTCATCAAGTGTACCTTACTTAATTGCGAAGAAAGATTCAAAGGATCCTCAAATAGGCTGGACGCTTACTCTCTCAAAACAACAGCTTGACACGAATTCGCTTGACTTAAATAAGCCGTCTTCTTGGTGGTCTTCAGCAACTGAAACTGATGCTGCGAGGTTATCTGGGGTTAAAAATTGGATCTTGAAAAATAAAGAAACAGGAGCAGCTTCTGTAAAAATTGCGAGTATAGAAGATTTGAGCTTTAGTGGTACAACACAGGGACAACGTGCAAAAACAGCATCTATGAAAGTTAAGTATTTTGTTAAAAGCAATACTGGCTCCTACAACTTAAGTAAAATTACAACCATTACTGTTCCGACAACTCAACTAAGAACGATGATTGGTGCAACTGTTTTTAAAAGTACTTATGTGACTGTAAAAAAAGACACTTCAAAGTACACAATCAGCGGCAAAGGTTACGGGCACGGCATCGGAATGAGTCAATATGGAGCTAAGGCAAGAGCAGAAGCAGGAGATTCATATAGTTCAATTTTGAAATTTTACTATCCTGGGACAACTCTGACAAGTTATTAATTATTTTAAGGTGCTAAAGGCCATTTAAGGAGGAAAAGTAATTGCGTTCTTATATAAAAGTCCTAACAATGTGTTTTCTGGGACTCATTCTTTTTGTACCAACAGCATTGGCCGATAATTCGGTTAAAAGAGTCGGAGGAAGTAATAGGTACGGGACTGCAGTTCAAATATCAAAGCAGATGTACTCAACAGCGAGTACAGCGGTTATTGTTGGCGGAAGTTCATACGCAGATGCCATTTCAGCGGCACCTCTTGCTTATCAGAAGAATGCACCGTTGCTTTACACAAATGCTGATAAGCTCTCTTCTGAGACGAAAACAAGGCTAAAAGAAATGCGAACAAAAAATGTGATTATTGTAGGTGGTACGCCAGCTGTTTCTTCTAATACTGCCAATCAGATCAAAAGCTTAGGCATTAGTATTAAACGAATTGCAGGAAGCAATCGCTATGATACAGCTGCACGGGTCGCAAGAGCAATGAACGCAACTTCAAAAGCCGTAATTTTAAATGGTTTTTTATATGCTGATGCTCCAGGGATCATCCCTTATGCAGCAAAAAATGGCTATCCTATTCTGTTTACAAACAAAACCTCTATAAATAGTGCGACAACAGCAGTAATTAAAGATAAGAGAATTACAAGTACTGTGGTTGCAGGAGGTACCGGAAGTATTAACAATACGGTATATAACAAGTTGCCTTCTCCTACAAGAATTAGCGGTTCAAACAGGTACGAGCTTGCTGCTAATATTGTACAAAAACTAAACTTGTCAACGAGCACAGTATATGTAAGTAATGGTTTTAGTTATCCTGATTCAATCGCAGGAGCTACTCTGGCAGCAAAGAACAAACAATCTCTTATTTTGACTAATGGCGAAAATTTATCTGGCGGCGCACGAAAAATTATCGGCAGCAAAAACATGTCAAACTTTACGATTATCGGAAATACTCCAGCTATAAGCACTAAAGTAGCTAATCAGCTAAAGAATCCTGTTGTAGGTGAAACAATTTTTATTGATCCAGGCCATGGAGATCAAGACTCGGGAGCAGTAGGAAATGGACTGCTTGAGAAAGAGGTAAACCTTGATATAGCGAAAAGAGTCAATACGAAGCTAAATGCTTCTGGTGCTCTTCCAGTAATGTCGAGATCTAATGATACGTTTTATTCTTTACAGGAAAGAGTAAGTAAGGCAGCCTCTGTCCAAGCCGATTTGTTCATCAGTATTCATGCGAATGCCAACGATAGCTCATCTCCAAATGGTAGTGAGACCTATTACGATACAACATATCAAGCAACAAAAAGCAAACGATTAGCAGATCAAATTCAGCCGAAACTTGCAGCTAATCTGGGGACAAGAGACCGTGGAGTCAAGCAAGCCGGATTCTATGTTATCAAATATTCTAAAATGCCAAGTGTTTTAGTTGAGACTGCTTTCATCACCAATGCAGGCGACGCAAGTAAACTGAAACAAGCAGTTTATAAAGATAAAGCCGCCCAAGCTATTCATGATGGTACAGTTTCATATTATAGATAAAAATGAAGAGACAAATCTAAATTACAGGTTTGTCTCTTTTTTTATTGGTAAAATGATTAAAACATAGGCATGTACATAAAATGATAAAGAACATTAATATAATTTATCAGAAAAAACACCTAATTCACACTTCTTAACAATCCATTTACAACCAATTAACATCCGTCTGCTAAACTGACTGGCATAGGTCATCATAACATCCCAAACAAATCGTGAGGTGTGTGTCAGTGGGTGCAGAAAAAAGCATGAATGTGAGTCGCGAATTATCAGTGCAGCAAGCATCATTTGCATTATCTGAAAAAACGGCTCGTTATTTGGCAGTAAAGCGCGTGATGGATATTTGGTTTGCGCTGATTGGATTGGTGGTTGCGCTGCCAATAATTGCGGTATTTTCAATATTGATTTGTTTGGAGACACCGGGGCCTGCCATCTATACGCAGGAGCGTGTAGGAAAAGGCGGGAAACCTTTTAAGCTTTATAAGCTTCGTTCCATGAAAATAGATGCCGAGAAGTCTGGGGCGGTTTGGGCGCAGAAGCAGGATCCGCGGGTGACACGAATTGGAGCATTTATCAGAAGAATGCGAATTGACGAGCTCCCTCAGCTGTTTAATGTGCTGAAAGGCGATATGAGTATGATTGGCCCTCGCCCGGAACGTCCAGTGTTTACGGAAAAGTTCCAGAATGAGATTCCGGGGTTTACACAGCGTCTGGCTGTCAAACCGGGATTGAGCGGCTGGGCGCAGGTGAACGGCGGTTATGACATGACGCCGAAGGAAAAGCTTATATTTGATTTATATTACATTCGCAATCTGACTTTCATGTTGGAATTAAAGATTATGTTAAAAACATGTAAAGTAGTCTTGACAGGTGATGGTGCAAGATAAACGTCTGCATTCGCCATCAAACTGAGCTTAAAAAGAAGTAGGGAATATGATGCCAAGTATTACAAAACAAATCATGAGCGGCGCAAAGTGGACAAGTGTTTCAACAATCTGTATTACAATCATTCAAATCGTTCAGTTTGCCTTGCTTGGAAATATGATGACCTTAACGGAATTTGGACTCGTCGGCATGATCACAACGGTTACAATATTTGCCCAGATCGTGCTTGATATGGGGTTTGGCGCTGCGTTAATTCAAAGAGATGACGCTACGGAGCGCCAGCTGTCAACATTGTATTGGCTGAACATTATGACCGGCATTTTGCTGTTTGTGCTTTTATATGTGAGCAGTCCCGTCATTGCGGGATTTTATCAAAGAGAAGAGCTTGTGTTTCTCATCAGGATTTTGGGGATTATGTTTTTGGTTGCTCCGATTGGACAGCAGTACCAGTATATGCTGCAGAAGGAGCTGCAATTTAATACGTTAAGCAAAATAGAGATTTTTTCAAATGCATTGTCCTTTGGATATTTAGCGATAGCGGTTTTTATGATGGATGCGATTTTGGCATACGTGATCTCTCAGGTGCTGCTGCAGTCCAGCAAAGGGATTTTATTCTGGGCTGTATACCAAAAAAAATGGCGCCCATCCTTTGTTTTTGATCTAAGGGGAATGAAAGAGTTCTTCTCCTTTGGAGCCTTTCAGCTTTCATCCCGCCTTGTGAACAGGCTGGGAGCGAACATCGATATGATCTTAATCGGCAGGTTTATCGGTGCTGAAGCGCTGGGCATTTATAATCTTGCCTATCAGATTGTCACCATTCCGGTTTTGAAGATTAATCCGATTGTGACGCGGGTCGCGTTTCCTATTTTTGCCAAAAACAAATACGAAAACAGCGTGATCAGAGAAGGCTTTCTGAATATGACAAAAATGCTTGCGCTTGTATCGTTCCCGCTGTTAATCGGGCTCGTATCCGTGTCAGACGCCTTTATCGCAGCTGTTTTCGGAGAAAAATGGCTTGCGGCTGTCCCTGTTCTGAATGTTCTTGCCATCGTCGGGATACTCAGGGTGCTGATGAATCCGAATGGTTCTGTGCTCCTTGCCAAAGGAAGAGCAGATTTGGCTTTTTATTGGGACTCCGGCGTTATGCTGCTGTATGGTTTGTCGCTGTTTGCAGCTGTTCAGACGGGTAATCTTCTGACTGTCGCTTGGGTATATGCCGTCATCAGCGTTTTCAATTTTCTAATCGGTCGCTGGCTGCTGGCATATGTCATTAATCTCAATCTTTCAGCTTATTTTAAAGCCGTTATGAAGCCGTTTCTGATCACAGCGGGTATGGCCGTTATCGCGTTCGGCACGAGTTTAGGAACAGAACGCTTCAGCATGCAGGCGGAGATGAGGCTGGCAATTTCAGTGGCGGCTGGGGCGCTCTGCTATCTCTTTCTTTTAGGAAAAGCGTACCCTCAGATGAAAAGCAAACTACTAAGAAAAGGACGTTTGTCATGAAGATTTTGTGGATCACAAGCGTATATCCAAGCAGTCTGAAACCCGGAGAGGGTGTGTTTCATGAAACACAGGTGCAAGAGCTGCTGAAGCTCGGGCTGGATATCACCGTGATATGCCCAAGACCTTTTCACCCTGCGCCTGTCCGTATGCTGAAAAAGGCATATCGAAAAAAGGATGCCAGACCAGAATATGAGATACGGAAAGGAATACCGGTTTACAGGCCTTTCTATCCCGCTGTTCCCGGCCAGCTGAAATGGGCCCAGCCACACCGGCGCATCGGGGCAGCTGTGGTAAAAACCATTAAACAGCATGACTTAACCCCTGATCTGATCCATGCGCACTTTGCTATGCCGTCGGGCGGGGCTGCGGCAGTCGTGGCAAAGACAATCGGGATACCGTATATTTTGACTTTGCATGGCAGTGATGTGAATGTCTATCCGCACTACAGCAAAGGTGCGTTTAAAGCCTTCAAAACTGCGGTTGGTTCCGCATCCGCAGTTCTTGCAGTCAGCGAAAAGCTTCAGGAAGAAACCAAAAAACTTTCCGGTTTTGACAGTACGGTTTTACCGATCGGTATACAGCTCAGCCGTTTTCAGGAGAATGAGCAGACAAAAGAAGACATCAGAAAAAACCTTGGACTCCCGCTTGACGAGCGCCTTGCTGTCTATGTGGGCAGGCTTGTTAAGGAAAAAGGCATTTTTGAATTGTCAGAAGCCATTGAGATGATGGAGGAAGCGCCTCGAGCCGTTTATGTCGGAGACGGCCCCGCAAAATCTTTGCTGAGGCAAAAGGGGCATATTGTGACAGGCCAAGTGCCGAATCACAGGGTGAGAGATTATTTGCTCGCCTCAGATATGTTCGTGCTCCCTTCTTATAGCGAAGGAATGCCGACAGTTGTAATCGAGGCACTGGCACTGCGGGTTCCTGTCATCTGTACAGATGTCGGAGGAGTGGCATCATTATTCGGCAAACACCGCCATTTGCTGATTGAACCGAAATCAGCTCAAGCCTTAGCAAACACGATCTCTTTATACGCACAGGATCAAATATGGAAGCCGGAAGTGGCGGATGAATTATATCAAATCATTCACACTCAATATGACGCCGGGAAAAATGCCAGGGCGCTGCACGATCAGTATCAGATGGTTTTGAAAACACCTGTTTAATCGTAAGTAACTGCGACCAATATAAATAGGAACATGAATTTTTACAGGAGAGGGATGAGGGCTGTGAAAAAAATTGCTGTCATTGGAACAGGATATGTAGGACTCGTATCTGGCACCTGCTTTGCGGAAATCGGAAATAAAGTGATTTGCTGTGATATCAACGAATCAAAAATCAGAAGTCTGAAAAACGGAGTAATCCCAATCTATGAACCAGGGCTTGCAGATTTAGTTGAAAAAAATGTGTTAGAACAGCGTCTGTCTTTTACTAACGATATTCCGTCTGCCATTCGGACTTCAGACATTATTTATATTGCAGTCGGAACCCCGATGTCTAAAACAGGCGAAGCTGATTTAACATACGTCAAAGCGGCTGCGAAAACGATCGGTGAACATCTCAACGGCTACAAAATCATTGTCAATAAAAGCACAGTCCCAGTCGGTACCGGAAAACTGGTTCAATCTATCGTCCAAAAAGCTTCGAAGGGAAGATGCTCCTTTGATGTTGTATCCAACCCTGAATTTCTTCGGGAGGGCTCAGCGATTCATGACACGATGAATATGGAGCGTGCCGTCATCGGGTCAACCAGTCATAAAGCCGCTTCCATCATAGAGGAACTGCATCAACCTTTTCATGCCCCTGTTATTAAAACGAATTTAGAAAGTGCAGAGATGATTAAATATGCTGCAAATGCATTTTTGGCAACAAAGATTTCGTTTATTAACGATATCGCGAACATTTGCGAGCGAGTCGGCGCGGACGTTTCAAAAGTTGCTGACGGCGTCGGGCTCGACAGCCGGATCGGCAGAAAGTTCTTGAAAGCGGGTATTGGGTTTGGCGGCTCCTGCTTTCCTAAGGATACAACCGCACTGCTTCAAATTGCCAAAACGGCCGGATATCCATTCAAGCTCATAGAAGCCGTCATTGAGACGAATGAAAAGCAGCGTGTTCACATTGTAGATAAGCTCTTAACTGTGATGGGAAGCATAAAAGGGAGAACCATTTCCGTGCTCGGATTGGCCTTCAAACCGAATACAAACGATGTGAGGTCCGCTCCAGCTCTCGATATCATTCCAATGCTGCAGCAGCTGGGCGCACAGGTGAAAGCATATGATCCGATTGCCATTCCGGAGGCATCAGCAGTCCTTGGCGATCAGACCGAGTATTGCACAGATGTGTATGCTGCGATGGAGGGAACCGACGCGTGCCTTATTTTGACCGATTGGCCGGAAGTAAAAGAAATGGAGCTTGTAAAAGCGAAAATGCTTTTAAAACAGCCAATCATCATCGATGGCAGAAATATATTTTCACTCGAAGAAATGCAGGCTGCGGGATACATTTATCACTCTATCGGCCGTCCTGCGGTTCGGGGAACAGAACCTTCCGACCGCTACTTTCCGGCTTTGCCAATGGAAGAATTGGCTAAGGATTTGGGAAGCGTCAATTTATAAAAAGAAAAAGGGTTACTTGTTTGAAGTGCCGGCTGCTTAGGCTCGGCCGCCGGCTCCTGAAACATCAGGAAAGGGGTTAAGCATGTGAGTATCAAACGTTCAGCGGTTCATACGCTTGCGTTACTGGCCGCTGTCATATTGGGGATCGTCCTATTGCTGGGAGCCATCCGCACAGATACAGGTCTTATGCAGATGGCTGCCGTTCTCGCTGTATTGGCAATCGGCCTGTTTGCACTGACGCTTGCAGCATCATTTACAACACAAGAACAGCTTTTTATGGCCGTCATCTATATTTTGATTGCCTGCACTTTTTTAAATAATGCTTTTTTCGCGATTCATCTTGGATTCTTTAGTTTGTTTCTGTATCGGCTTTTACTCATTACAGCAGGCTGCCTCCATCTTGTTGGGGTACTGCGGAGCCGAACACATATTGAAAGGTGGAATGGGCTGCAAGTAAAAGGAATTTTGCTCTTTTTCGCCTTTTGGTTTTTATATGGCCTTGTTTCCTTGCTATGGGCCAAATCAGTTACAGACGGTCTGAAATATTTAGCACTGCTGGCGATGGGGATATTTTTTATTTATCTCATTGTGATGTATGTGCAAAAAATGGAACGCCTGATGATTATTTATTCCATCTGGCTGGTGATGACGGTATTTCTGATGATCATCGGTTTTTACAATCATATCACGCATCATCATCTCGCGAGTTCGACTTTGTACAGCGGACCGGAATATAAGCAGCATTATCCGACCTCAGTCTTTTTTAATCAAAATGATTTTGCGACATTTTTGTCTATCAGTTTCTTTTTTTACATTGCCATGGTGAAAAACATAACGAACGGATACTTAAAGGGAATTGGCCTTTTGCTCTCGTTCGGTGCATTGTATTTAATTTTTGCGACGGGTTCTAGAGCCAGTCTGCTGGGCGTTTTTGCGGGAATAGCCGTCTACATTTTTATTGTCTTGCCGCCTGTTCTGAAAAAAATCGCCCTTTGGCTGTCGGCAGCTGGAATTGCGGTCTTTGCAGTTCTTTTTGCCAGCCGAATATTCGCAGTGTTTTGGAAGCTGTTTCTGGCTCCTCAGACGTCTCATTCATTCCAAGAAACACTTCCGTCCAACGTGGCCAGGGCCAATCTATTAAAAAACGCATGGCACTTCTTCCTTGACTCATACGGATTCGGAGTGGGCGCAGGAAATGTGTCTTATTATCTAGAGCATCATGCTTTATATGATACTGACAATGTGACAGAGGTGCACAATTGGCTGGTAGAGATTCTGGCAAACTTCGGCTTGCTTATCATGCTCGGCTATCTGGCCATTTATTTATACCTCATGTGGGTGCTTTACAAGTTTTATGAAAGAAAAATGGAAAATCAGTCAAAACTGATCACAGAAGGGCTCATCACGGCTATGGTCAGTTTTCTGGTATCCAGCATCAGCCCAAGCTCTGTCTCAAATTTATTTTTCCATTGGGTATTTCTGGCGCTCGTCATCGCCGCTGTGAACGTCTTAAGGAGATCCAGACAGCAGCTTGAGCCCATATACCGGTAAACAGACTACAAAAAAGCAGGGAGACTTATATGAAGGATATAGTGATAAGATTAGCCCGGCGCATAAAGAAAAATATCATCTGGATTATATTAGTGCCGCTTATTTTAGGTGCGGCGGGATATATACTGCCCTCTCAAATTGCGGATAAAAAGAGTTACACAGCTGAGGTTACTTTAGCTGTGGGGAGCTATGATCATCCGATTTATAACAGTACAGAAGAGATTCCGCTCCTGCTGAGGAGTGATGCTTTTTTGAAGGAGGCGCTTCCTGACGAAAAAGATGAAGATCTTGCAGAGATCAAAGAGAAGCTTACCGTAAAATCGGAATCTAAGTCTTTACTGTCTTTGAGCTATGCCGATCAGGATCAGGAAAGAACCGAATCAGTTTTGAACGCTATTTCCTCCACCTTTCTCAAAAACGACCAAAAGCTGTTTGAAGAAAGAGAAGCCGTCATTCGCCGCAGTATTGACGCGCTGGAAGGTGAAACGGTGAGCGAGGATTCCAAAGTGGATAAAGAAAGATTTTTATATGAGCTGAAAAACACACAGCTTAATCTGAAAGCGGCAAGTGCCGTTGATTCTGAAACCGTAAGTGAGGCATCAGGCGGAGGAATGTCCCCGAAAAAGAAAGCGGTTCTGGGTGTTCTGATCGGCATAACGATTGCCTTTATGTTCGTTGTCATTCCTGAATTTTTCAGAGAGTCCTTTTAAAATCATACGATGGAGATGTGATCATGACCAACTGGAAACCTCTCGTATCTGTCATTACACCTTCTTATAATGCGCGTGACTATATTGAAGACACGATTCAATCAGTGTTAGATCAGAGCCACCCTCATTGGGAAATGATTATCGTGGATGATTGCTCAACGGACGGCACACGCGACATTTTAATGCAGTATGAGAAGATAGATGAAAGAATTCATGTGATATATCTGGAAGAAAACAGCGGAGCCGCGATAGCAAGAAATAAAGCGCTGGAACATGCCCAAGGGCGCTACGTGGCATTTTTGGACAGTGATGACAAATGGAAAAAAGACAAACTGAAAAAGCAGCTTGATTTTATGATGGAGCGGTCCTGTGCGTTTACCTTCACAGGCTACAGCTTAATGTCACAGGACGGGGTGCCAATGGATAAATTCATTCATGCACCCGAAAGCCTGACATATGATGACGCACTTAAAAATACCATTATTGGCTGTCTAACGGTGATGATTGACAGGGAACAGACGGGACAGATCCAAATGCCGAATATTAGAACGAGGCAAGACTTGGCAACATGGCTGGCCCTTTTAAAAAAGGGTTTTACAGCTTATGGAATGAATGAGTGCTTAGCTGAATACCGGCTTGTCAATAATTCGATTTCAAGCAACAAATGGAAGGCTGCCAAAAAAACATGGTTTGTTTACAGGGAGATCGAACGGCTCCATTTAATGAAAGCGACATGGTGTTTTGTTCAATATGCAAAAAACGCGGTGAAAAAAAGGCTGTAACCGCAAACAGAGAGAAAAGGTGATGAAGGTGGAAACAAAAGCAATGATTCACGTCATCGTGGCTACTGCTGAATGGGGAAAAGATCAATTGAGGTACAGACGGCACCGATTGGCTGAATTTTTAGCTGCTCAGGAAGAAACAAAGGAAGTCATCTGGGTCTGTCCGGCTCCGCGCACCCAAAGGATCGAATTTCAGCAAGTGCAATCCCGCATCCGTCAATACGCCGTAAAGGACTTGCTGCAAAAGAAAATGTTTCGCTTCGGACGATATACCGATGTGTTTTATAAGCATAAGCTCTCACCTTTATTAGAAGAGCTGAAACCCGCTTCAGCCAGAGGTGAACGCTGCTGCTTATGGTACACGTTTCCCGGATTTCCGCTGCTGTCTTCACTATATCCCTGGGATCAGGTGATTTATGATTGCAGTGACTTGTGGGCGGCGCCGATCAGCGGACGTTCAAATATGCTGTCCGAGTTCAGGCGGAAAGTCATCAAAACAGCGGAGCTGCGAATTATTGAGCGTGCTGATTCCATTACTTGTTCATCTGAATTTCTGCGCCATGAAGTTGATAAAAAACTGACAGCGGGACGAGAAAAGGTTCATACCGTTGAAAACGGTGTTGAATATGACCTGTTTTCAGAACATAAAGCGGCACCTGACCGAAGCATCTTGCAGGGAAGAGAAGGGGCCGTACTGGGATTTATCGGCGGAATTAAACCAAAGCTGGATTTTAAATTGATTGAAGAAGCGGCTCTGAGAAAACCTGACTGGACCTTTTTATGGGTCGGCCCGGACGCCACCAATGGTGATACAGCGTTTCAAGAGCTTCTGAAGCTTTCCAATGTGATATGGACAGGGCCGGCAGACCCGAAAGAAGTTCCGCATTTTATGGAATTGATTGATATCGGGATTATGCCGTATAAAAAGTCATCCTATAACCAGGCGGTTTTCCCTCTTAAGTTATTTGAATTTTTGGCAGCGGGAAAGCCGGTCGTCGGCTCTAACCTTCCGTCAACTTCTAAAATGCAAAAGCCGTATATTTACGAATATATGGAAGGCAATGACCATAATGATTTTATAGCTGCGTGCGAGAAAGTGCTTGAAAAAAGCGGAGATGAGGCATACAAAGAGATGCGGCGAAACATTGCCCGCACCCAAGATTGGAATGTTTTATTTAAACAAATCATGAAATATACAGGGATTCAAAAACATGCGTAGTCCTTTAATTGGGATGCGCGTTTTTTGATTATACGTGTTTCTTTTTGATGAAGCTTGTTATAATAACTAAGGAGAAGGTATAATGGAAGGAACGGTTCTCTAAAATAAAGACTTCATATAATTCCAAAGGAGACTTCTTTATGCTTGACGAACGCATGATTCGCATTGTTGTTGCGTTTATTGTCTCGCTGCTAACGGTTTTAATCATAACCCCAATCGTAAAAAGGATTGCGATTAAAATAGGTGCAGTTGATCAGCCCGGCAATCGAAAAGTACATGATAAAATCATGCCCCGAATGGGCGGGCTGGCCATATTTATCGGGGTGGTTACAGGCGTGCTTGTATCCGGTATATACACAGAAACAAGAATGACGGCTATCACAGTTGGGGCCTTTATCATTATTGTGTTGGGAATCTTAGACGATAAATATCAATTAAGCGCAAAAGTTAAATTTATTATTCAATTAGCCGTGGCTATTATGATTGTAAGCACGGGTTTAAAAATGGACTTTTTCTCAGTACCTTTTTTAGCTGAACGGTTTGAATTGGGCTGGATGGCATATCCGCTGACTGTATTATGGATTGTCGGCATCACAAACGCGATGAACCTGATTGACGGATTAGACGGCCTTGCAGCAGGTCTTTCTGTTATTGGCCTGTCCACGATCGCAGTTATGGCGCTATCCGGCGGCAAAGTACTCATTCTGTCACTTTCATTGGTGGTTATCGCAAGTACGCTCGGATTTTTGTTCTACAATTTTCATCCGGCAAAAATCTTTATGGGGGATACGGGATCATTGTTTCTAGGGTATGTGATTTCTATTCTCTCATTGTTAGGGCTGTATAAAAGCGTAACATTGTTCAGTATTGTCATTCCAATTATTATATTAGGCGTGCCGATTTTTGACACAACATTTGCAATCATAAGACGGATACTAAACAAACAGCCGATTTCGGCGCCCGATAAATCACATATCCACCACAGGCTGATGGCCTTTGGCCTTTCACATCGGATGTCGGTCATTGTCATTTACCTGATTGGATTTATTTTCAGCATCAGTGCAATTGTGCTGAAAAGCGCTACAATTTGGCTTTCCCTGTTTATTATCTTTATCTTAATTATATTTATGCAAATAATAGCAGAAGTTACGGGACTCGTGAATGAACGTTTTAAGCCATTTACAAAATTCTATAAACGTCTTGTGAAAAGAAATTAAAAACTCCGGTTCGATGAGCCGGAGTTTTTTCTGCGCAAAAAAGCCCGATCCGTTAAAGGACGGGCTTTTTTAAATTTAATATGATGAATCAGTTGTTGAATTTGTTGTGCCATTTGAGCTTGTGCTGCTGTCATTTGTGTAGCCGCTTCCGCTCGTATTGCCGTCTGTTGCCGTGCTAGAACTGTCAGAGCTGTCAGATGTTGAGCTATCGGTACTGGAGCTGCCAATGCTTGAACTGCTCGTATCAGGATCATAATCTAAATGCTCTTGAAGGGTTTTTCTGACGTTTTCCAGATTCGCAGCATCCGGTTCAAAATAATATGTTTTGTTGGGCCCTAAATACAAGTCAGAACCAGTAATTGACAGTGTATCGATTTTCTTGCTGGTAAAGCCGCTGTAAATCTGCTGTAGGGCTAGACCTTCAGTAATGCGAATATTGGTTTCAACGTTTTCACTGGCTGTCTCTGCGATTTTATCAATTTTTGCAATATTGCTTGCGCTGGACATCCGATCGATTAACGCGTTTAAAATTTGTTTCTGTCTGTCGTTACGGCCGAAGTCGCCGCGTTTATCCTGTTTTCTCATGCGGGCATACGCCAAGGCTTCTTCACCATTTAAATGCATCTCGCCTTTTTTGAAATAAATCCGTTTGCTTTCGTCCACATCACTTTTCTCATCAAAGTCGAAAGGTACATCTACATCAATACCGCCAACCTCATTAATAACATCTTTAAATCCGTCAAAATCGACTGTTACATATTTATCGATTGGTATTTGCAAGAATTGTTCAACAGTTTCAACAGTCTCATCTTTTCCGCCTTTGCTGTAAGCGGAATTGATCTTTGTTTTGGTGCCGGTTGTGTCATTAGCTAATTGCACTCGTGTATCGCGCGGAATGCTAAGCATTTTCATGGTTTTATTTTTCGGGTCAAGGGTAACTACAATAAGAGAGTCCGATCTCCCTTTTTGCCCTTTTGTCGCGTAATCTTCAATTCCCATAAATAAAATAGAAAATGGTTTTTTCTTCATATCTACAACTTCATTGCGTAGATTTGATTTATCTCCGCGGGAAAGTGCATCGTATGAATCATCCGCAGCGTTAATGGTTTTATATAGTTTATATCCTCCGAGCCCTACAACTACCAATAATGCAAGGACGAACAACAACATAATTCTTTTTAAAATTTTTCTGCGTTTGCTCTTTTTCTTTTTGCGCACACGCACTCTAACGCGTTCAGTCATTATTCAGTCTCCTTTATGTGATTGACGGCTTTTTCAAGGTACGTCAACTCTCCCTCTGTAATATCACTTTTTCCATTTGTTAACTCTGTCATCCACTCAGAAAACGATTGTGTTTCTTTTTCTTCTACATATGCTTCGAATTCTACGTTTTCTGCATAATGGATTTCTTTTAATAGAAAAGGCGATTCCCTTAATTCATTTTCAATCTTGCCAAGCCAAGTATAATCTGCGGAAGTATGCATAACCCTCATAAGCTTCCGTTCTACGACACCTATATGGTTTAATCCTTCAGACACTGACTTCCCATAAGCGCGGATTAAACCGCCTGCTCCCAGCTTTATGCCGCCGAAGTAACGCGTGACGACTGCACAAGTATCCTTAAGTCTGCGTTTTTTTAACACCTCGAGCATAGGGACTCCTGCTGTGCCACTCGGCTCTCCGTCATCATTGGCTTTTTGGATATGATCGTTTTCGCCAATAACGTAAGCTGAGCAATTATGAGTTGCATTCCAGTGCTGTTTCTTTATTTTCTGTATAAATTCCTGTGCTTCTTGTTCGGAAGAAACACGGCTTAAATGACAGATAAAACGCGATTTTTCTATAACAATCTCGTGTTCTCCTGCTTCTTTCACAGTGAAATAGCTGTGCAGCATGCTAGCTGACCCCCCGCTAAGCATAAAAGACTGCCTATACAAATTCGTACAGTCTTTAGAATTTTTGTGCGTATTTTGTTATCATAAAGAGTAAGAAGGTACATAAAATTGTTTTTTTCTAGAATATACGCATTCTTTCATTATAATTCGACACAATTTGCAGATCAATTACATTTATAATAAAAATATATGACAACACCGTGACGGAGGGAAATTATGAATAAAATAAAGATGGATTCCAAAGTTCTGGATTCTATTTTGATGAAGATGCTGAAAACCGTTGACGGGAGCAAGGATGAGGTTTTTCAAATCGGGGAGCAGTCGCGCCAGCAGTATGAACAGCTGGTCGAAGAACTGAAACAAATTAAACAGCAGGTTTATGAAGTCATCGAGCTTGGTGATAAACTTGAAGTGCAAACCCGCCATGCACGAAACCGTTTATCCGAGGTCAGCCGCAATTTTCATAGATTCAGTGAAGAAGAAATCCGCAATGCTTATGAAAAAGCCCATAAGCTGCAAGTAGAACTGACGATGATCCAGCAGCGTGAAAAGCAATTGCGCGAACGCCGGGATGATTTGGAACGCAGACTGTTAGGCCTTCAGGAAATCATTGAACGCTCAGAATCACTAGTGAGCCAGATTACGGTTGTGCTGAACTATCTGAATCAGGATCTTCGCGAGGTTGGGCTGCTTCTTGCCGATGCGCAGGCAAAACAGGATTTTGGCCTGAGAATTATTGAAGCGCAGGAAGAAGAGAGAAAAAGAGTCTCAAGAGAAATTCATGACGGTCCTGCACAAATGCTGGCAAATGTTATGATGAGATCGGAATTAATTGAACGGATATTCCGAGACCGAGGCGCTGAGGACGGATTCCAGGAAATCAAAAATCTCCGCCAAAATGTGCGGAATGCCCTTTACGAAGTGAGACGGATTATATATGATTTAAGACCGATGGCCCTTGATGACCTAGGCCTGATCCCAACTTTGCGGAAATATCTATATACAACCGAAGAATATAACGGTAAGGTGAAAATACACTTTCAGTGCATCGGCGATACAGAGGAAAAACGACTCGCGCCTCAGTTTGAAGTTGCGCTCTTCAGACTCGCACAGGAAGCTGTGTCCAATGCGTTAAAGCATTCTGGATCTGAAGAAATTACAGTCAAAGTTGAGATTACAAAGGATTTTGTGATTTTAATGATAAAAGATAACGGCAAAGGATTTGACCTGAAGGAAGCGAAAGAGAAGAAAAACAAATCATTCGGCTTGCTTGGGATGAAAGAAAGAGTAGATTTATTGGAAGGAACCATAACGATAGATTCAAAAATAGGTCTTGGGACATTTATCATGATTAAGGTTCCGTTATCTCTTTGACTATGATTTGTAAAATAGAGCCAAAAGGCATATTGACCGAATACCAGAGTATATAGAACAATAATACAAGGAGGCGTGGCTTGTGACTAAAGTAAACATTGTTATTATCGACGACCATCAGTTATTTCGTGAAGGTGTGAATCGGATATTGGATTTCGAACCTACCTTTGAAGTGGTAGCGGAAGGAGACGACGGAGATGAAGCGGCTCGTATCGTTGAGCACTATCATCCTGATGTCGTGATCATGGATATCAATATGCCGAACGTAAATGGCGTGGAAGCTACAAAGCAGCTTGTAGAGCTGTATCCTGAATCTAAAGTAATTATTCTATCGATTCACGATGACGAGAATTATGTAACACATGCCCTGAAAACAGGCGCAAGAGGTTATCTGCTGAAAGAGATGGATGCTGATACACTGATTGAAGCAGTTAAAGTAGTTGCCGAGGGCGGTTCTTACCTTCACCCGAAGGTTACTCACAACCTCGTAAACGAATTCCGCCGTCTTGCAACAAGCGGAGTTTCTGCTCATCCTCAGCATGAGGTCTATCCAGAGATTCGCAGACCATTACATATTTTAACAAGGCGGGAATGTGAAGTGCTGCAAATGCTTGCAGACGGAAAAAGCAACCGCGGAATCGGTGAATCATTGTTTATCAGTGAAAAAACTGTTAAAAACCATGTCAGCAATATCTTACAAAAAATGAATGTAAACGACCGGACGCAGGCCGTGGTGGTCGCCATTAAAAATGGTTGGGTAGAAATGAGATAGCATGAAACTGGACTTGCCTTTTTGAGGCAGGTCTTTTTTTAGGCTTCTGTTTCCCTTACAATAGAGTCATAAAGTGATAAGGCAGGTAACGAAGCTATGAATATTGCAGTAGTAACAGACAGCACGGCATATATTCCAAAAGAAATGCGTGAACAAAATCATATACACATGATTCCTCTCCAGGTTGTTTTTGGAGATGAAACGTATCATGAAGAAACAGAAATGGACTGGGAAAGCTTTTATCAAGAAGTGAAAAAACATACAGAGCTTCCGTCCACTTCTCAGCCTGCGATCGGCGAGCTGGTTGCTTTGTATGAAGAGCTCGGCAAGTCATATGATGCGGTGATCAGTATTCATCTTTCTAGCGGAATTAGCGGAACGTTCAGCAGTGCAGCTGCAGCGAATACAATGGTCGATAATATTGAAGTATACCCGTTTGACTCAGAGATCAGCTGTCTGGCTCAAGGGTTTTATGCTCTGAAAGCAGCCGACTTGATCAGAAATGGAGCGTCATCTCCGGAAGATATTATAAAAGAACTGGAGGAAATGAAAAAAACCGTTCGTGCATATTTTATGGTGGATGATTTAACTCATCTTCAGCGAGGCGGACGATTAAGCAGTGCTCAAGCCTTTATTGGGAGTCTTTTAAAGGTAAAGCCTATTCTGCATTTTGACAATAAGGTAATTGTGCCTTTTGAGAAGATCCGTACACGCAAAAAAGCAATTTCACGGATTTACGAGCTTTTAAATGAAGACGCGAATAAGGGTATGCCGATGCAAGCTGCCGTTATTCACGCTAATCGAGAAGAAGAAGCATCGAAGATTATTGAAGAGCTCTGTGCAAAATATCCGCATGTGGAATTTTACAACAGCTACTTTGGTGCTGTTATAGGCACTCATCTTGGTGAAGGTGCAATAGGAATCTGCTGGTGTTTTAAATAAATGATGAAATCTCCGTTTTAGTAGCGGAGATTTTTTTAAATTCTTTTTTTAGCTGTTAGACAGCATATTTTCATTCCGGCATAATGTCTCGCAAGGAGGCCGTACTATGCAGACTAAGACATCAGAATCGAACAGTCTATTCTCTAAAGAACTGCAGCAGCAGCTCCAGAGCCGTCATCTGCTTAGAACAGAAATCTCATTTTCTGACGAGATCATTGATTGGCATACTGAGCATGGTTATATATCTGCCGAGGAGTCATTATCAAAAAATAAACGGGGATATAAATGCAATAGATGCGGTCAAAATGATCAACAGTATTTTTCATCGTATCATTCATTTGGAAAAGATAAGGTTTACTGCCGCTCTTGTGTCATGATGGGCAGGGTGAGTGAGGATGTTTCTTTATATTCTTGGAGTAAGGAGGCGGAGGCAAACTGGAAGCCTATAAAACTGACTTGGGATGGAAAGCTTTCAAGCGGACAGCAAAAGGCAGCTGACGTCTTAATTGAAGCAATCTCGAAGCAAGAAGAGCTCCTTATTTGGGCTGTTTGCGGCGCAGGTAAAACTGAATTATTATTCCCGGGTATAGAATTGGCATTAAATCTAAAACAGCGTGTTTGTATTGCGACCCCGCGCACCGATGTTGTATTAGAGCTTGCTCCGAGGCTGAAGGCTGCATTTCGAGGTGCTGATATTTCAGCTTTATACGGAGGAAGTGAGGACAAAGGGCGTTTATCTCCGCTTATAATTTCCACAACCCATCAGCTTTTGCGTTATAAAGACGCATTCGACGTCATGATCGTTGATGAAGTGGATGCTTTTCCATATTCCGCTGATCAAACCCTTCAATTCGCTGTCCAAAAAGCGAGAAAGAAAAACAGCACTCTTGTTTATCTAAGTGCCACACCTCCTAAAGAATTAAAAAGAAAAACGTATAAAGGTGAGTTGAAGTCCGTTCGCATACCGGCCAGATACCATCGGAAGCCGTTGCCTGAACCGCGCTTTCAATGGTGCGGAAACTGGAAAAAGAAATTAATCCGAAATAAGATCCCAAATGCGGTAAAAAGATGGATAGAGCAGCATGTAAAAGAAGGAAGACCCGTTTTTTTATTTGTTCCTTCCATTTCTATACTGGAAAAGGCTGCTTCTTGTTTTAAAAATATGAATTATCGAACAGCGTCTGTACATGCGGAAGACAAGCTCAGAAAAGAAAAAGTGCAGCAATTTCGAGACGGTCAGTTTGATCTGTTAATCACAACAACAATATTAGAAAGAGGTGTCACAGTTCCTATGGTCCAAACAGGCATCTTAGGGGCAGAATCGCCCATCTTTACGGAAAGCGCGCTTGTGCAAATCGCGGGAAGGACAGGCCGGCATAAAGAACATGCAGACGGTGATGTCATTTATTTTCACTTCGGAAAAACAAAGAGTATGATAGAGGCAAGAAAACATATCAAAATAATGAATGAATTGGCTTTGAAAAATAAGTTGATAGACTAGTTAATATTTAAAAACATGATACAGTATACTCATATAACTAATGAGGAGCTGTAAAAATGCTTGTCAATTCAAAAGAGATTATGATGCAAGAACTTTTTGACCGATATATGGATCAGCTTCATATGACCTGCACTTGCCAAGTATGCAAAAATGATGTACTGGCACTTTCTTTAAACCAAGTAAGACCAGCTTACGTCACTGATGTAAAAAAGATTGCATATACGAAAGCTGAGCTGGTAGATAAACAAAAAAACACGGCGATGCTTGTGATTTTGGCTGAATCAGCTGCTGTGGTATCGGAGAATCCGAGTGATCAATGCGAAATGAGACAGGAGGAGGCTATAAAAAACTGATCTGTCTATTGTGCGATTCACAATTTTCTCAAGCTGTTTCATGGTGCTCACTATTTTTATTACAACCTGACGATAGGGTCTGTCCGTCCTGCAGAAATAAATTACAGATCATCAAAGGGGCCATCTGTCCGCTCTGCGGAAGACCTCAAACCGTTCATGAAGTGTGCGCGGATTGTGAGGCATGGAAATCAAGAATAGATGACGGCTTAAGGCTCAGCCAGAACCGTTCTGTTTACTTATATAATGACATGATGAAAGAAACGCTTGCCCGTATGAAATTTAGGGGAGATGCAGAGATAATAAGCGCTTTTAAGAATGACTTTTCCTCTGAATTCTCTGCTGTCTATCCAGATAAACGCCTTGTGCTCGTTCCCATTCCGTTAAGTGAAGAACGGAAAGCAGAACGCGGCTTTAACCAGTCACAAATGCTTGCTGAATGCTTAAACCGGCCCATCCTCAATCCTCTCATCCGCCTGAACAATGAAAAGCAGTCTAAGAAAAAGAAAACGGAACGCCTGCTTTCAGAGCATGTTTTTGTAACAAAAAACAGCTCGGTTGAGGGTATGGATATCGTTTTAATCGACGATCTTTATACTACGGGCGCCACTTTATACTATGCTGCCCGCTGTTTATTGGAGCAAGGCAAAGCTGGTTCTGTGTCATCTTTTACCTTAGTGAGAAGCTAAATGATTCAATTTTTGTGCCGATATAATGTCTAGAAATTACTGCAGGCATATTAATGAATAAGGAGTAAAAATAATGGGTGAACTGGCGAATTGTCCGAAATGCAATGCTCTATTTTTAAAAACAAAGCTGCAAACCGTGTGTCAGGCGTGTATTAAGGAAGAAGAAAAATCATTTGAGACTGTATATAAATTTTTAAGGAAACAGGAAAACAGGCAATCAACACTGAGCCGTATAACTGAGGAAACTGGTGTGGAGGAAGAGCTGATTTTAAAATTCATCAGGCAAAAACGAATTCAAATCACTCATCTGCCGAATTTGGCATACCCTTGCGAAAGGTGCGGGACATCGATTAGGGAAGGTAAGTTCTGCAAGGCTTGCCAGTCCGATATAAAGGGACAAATAGATCATCTGAACCAAGAATCCGCATTGGAAACAGAGCGAGAAAATAGTAAAAAAGACACATACTATGCCTATAATACCAAAAACAGCTGATTCCCTAAACTAACTGAAACCGCAGTCGATAAAAGGGTTAAGATTGTTTAAAGACTGCAACGGAAAGCGAGAGGAATCCTATGAAAATCAATCAATTTGGAACACAATCCGTTAATCCATACCAAAAAAATTACGAAAAGCAAGCAGTGCAAAAAAATGCTGCACAGCCTAAAGATAAAATCGAAATTTCATCGCAGGCTAAAGAGCTGCAAAATGCATCCGACGCAGTCACTGGTTCACGCCAGGAAAAAATCGCGCAGCTAAAAGCGCAAATTGAAAACGGGTCATACAAAATAGACGCAAATCATATAGCAAAAAACATGATTAATTTTTATAAAAAGCAGTAAAAAAGGAGAAAGCCCATGTCAGCAAAGCCAATTATTGAACAATTGAAGCGACTTTGCGTTCTGCATGAGCATCTGCTCACGCTGTCTGAGGAAAAGACGGAAGCGCTCAAAGCCGGCAAAACAAAAGAGCTTTCTAACATTTTGACAAAAGAACAAAAATACATTCAAGCAATCGAACAGACAGAAGATGACCGGATTAAAGCGGCTTCCGCTTTTCTTGGATACAGCGAAAATAACACTATTTCTGCTTGTATCGCCAAAACGTCAGGCAGTGAAAAGGAAGAGCTTGAACTTTTGTTCGAATCTCTTACTAAAGTTCTCGGGCGTCTAAAAGAAGTGAATAAGCTGAATAGGCAGCTGACAAGAGATGCGCTGCAATTCATCTCTATTTCGTACGATATGCTGGTTCCTAAGGATAATAACTTTAATTACAGCAAACAGATTAAAGCTGAGCTTCCGAAGAGCAGCCGGCTGAAACTGTTCGATTCAAAAGCTTAGCGGAAAGGAATTCAGAATATGACATCTACCTTTATGGGGCTTGAAACTGCAAGGAGGGCGTTAAGCGCTCAGCAGGCAGCGTTAAGCACTACTGCAAATAACGTGGCAAATGCAAACACCGATGGTTACACAAGACAGCGGGTGTCATTAGAGGCAACCGATTATTTCCCTGCTGTATCAAAAAATGCAGAAAAAACTGCGGGACAAATGGGAACAGGCGTTCAAGGGAAGTCAGTTGAGAGAATAAGAGATATTTTTCTTGACTACCAATACCGTCTCCAAAACAGCAGTTCTGGATATTATGACACGAAGGCTAAAGCCCTGTCCCAAATGGAAGGGATTATGAATGAGACTGGTGGCAGCGGATTAAACAGTGTGCTAAATTCATTTTGGAATTCTCTGCAAGAACTATCCAATAATGCAAATGAGGACAGTGCGCGTTCTGTTGTCTCTCAAAAAGGACAGGCTGTTGCTGATACGTTTAATCATATTTCTGAGTCCCTTACAAAAGTTCAATCGAATTTAAAAGCAGAACTAGATACTAGTGTACTAGATGTTAATTCACTGCTATCTCAATTAAACAGTCTCAATAAGCAAATTGCACAGGTAGAACCAGTCGGTCTACTTCCGAATGGTTTATACGATCAACGTGATTTGCTGATTGATAAATTATCTTCAATTGTTGATGTCAAAGTGAGCTACAACAAATCAGGCGGGAATGCGCTTGCTTCTTCGGAAGGAACTGTATCGATCGAAATCCTGGATAAAAATAAACAATCGCTGGGAACTGTTCTGGACGGAAAAAATTATGAGGTTTCAGAGCTGAAAGCTAACTATGATAATGAAACGGGCTTAGTGACAAGTATTTCAATTGGAGACACTGCTGTTCAAGCTGAGTCGTTCAGCAGCAATGGATCACTGTTAGGATTTATACAGTCTTATGGATATGTCACGGCAGACGGCAAAGAAAAGGGCATATATCCGGAGATGCTTTCTGATCTTGATCATATGGCGCTCGAATTTGCAAAAGCTTTCAATAAAGTACACCGAAATGGTCTGACAGAGAGCGGTGAAAAAGGCGGGGACTTTTTTGATTTTACCGGAGGTGAAACTGAGCCGGCAAAAGGCGCAGCAGGTAAGATTAAAGTCACTGACAGCATAATAAATTCAAAAGGCGCGAATATCGCTTTCTCACTTACTGGAGCAGCAAACGATAATTCAAATGCAACGAATTTAGCAAATGTGTTAACCGGGGACATCACTATTAACGGAAAAGAAACGAGTGTGCTAGATTATTATGCTGGTCTCATTGGCGAGTTGGGGATCAAAGCTCAAGAGGCGAATCGGCTGGCATCTAATACAGAAACACAGCTGAATGATGCAGACATAAACCGTCAGCAGATGAGCGCTGTTTCTTTAGATGAAGAAATGACCAATATGATTCAATTCCAACACGCATACAATGCTGCTGCAAGAATGGTAACGTTACAAGACGAAATACTCGACAAAGTGATCAATGGCATGGGTGTCGGAGGAAGGTAGGTAGATCAAATGAGAGTAACACAAGGGATGATTCAGCAAAACTCATTGAGATATATCGGTTCAAGCTACTCAAAGCTGGATAAACTTCAATCACAGATTTCTTCCGGAAAAAAAATCTCAAAAGCTTCCGATGATCCAGTAGTAGCTATGAAAAGTTTAAAGTACAATACGCAATTATCTCAAGTTCAGCAATACCAAAGTAATGCTTCTCAAGCCTTTACTTGGCTTGAAAACACAGAAACAAACATTACTGAAGGAATTGACATTATGTCAAAGGTCAGAGAGTTAGCTGTTCAAGCTCAGAATGACACAAATGGTGAAGCAGAATTGCAAGCAATTGGTGTAGAAGTAAAACAATTAAAAGAGCAGCTTTTAAATATTGCTAATACACAAGTGAACGGCAGATATATCTTCAATGGCACTAATTCAGATACACCCCCAGTTAAAGACAACGGCGACGGAACTTATACGATTTCTGATACCGCTGACGTTATTGTCAATATATCGGATAATATGTCATTAAAGGTGAACTCAGATCCGAAGGCAGCCTTTGGCGGTACTTCTGGAAGCGGACAAAATGTGTTTGAAATGCTTAATTCATTTGAGACAGCACTTAATTCAGGCTCTTTGGACGATGTGGACAGCGTTTTAGATGATATTGATCAATTTTCTGACGGTATGAGTGCAGAACGATCTGATATTGGAGCGAGATATAATCGTCTTGAACTGATTAATACAAGACTTTCAGCTCAAGAAGAAACAGCTACAAAAGTGTTGTCAGACAATGAAGATGTAGAACTGGAAGAAATAATAACTGAATTTATTGCGCAGCAAAGCGTGCACAGGGCTACTCTGGCTGTAAATGCGCAAATTGTTCAGCCTACATTGATCGACTTTTTAAAGTAAGCGGCTCTCAGGAGTTCGCTTTTTTTATAGTTTAGGAGGTAGAGTGATGCAAATTCCCAGATTGATTATGCATAGTGTTCAAGGGAAAATTGGTTTAACAACGACGCCTGCCAGCTTAAAAATGGAGCAGCCGCAAGCCGACTTGGAAATTGAACAGCCAAGCGCGGAAATGGAAATATCGGTGACCCCGGGAAAACTCACGATTGACCAGACGCAAGCATGGGAAGAATTAGACAGAAAGCATATATCCAAAAGAATCGAAGAAGCTGCCCAACAAGGGCATGAAGATGTAATGGAAGGTATAGCCCGTACCGCAGAAGAAGGAGACGAGCTTATGAGAATTGAAAATAAGGGGAACCCCATCGCTTCACAAGCAAAGAGGAACTCTGAGATGCACCAAATTCAATTAGGCGAACATTATGCTCCTTCTCTTTCAAGGGTGAAAATACAATATACTCCGTCACAGCTTAATGTTCAGATTACGCCGCGAAAGCCTGTTATTCAGGCTGAACCGCATAAGCCGATTGTTGAATATACGCCGGGAAATGTTAAGGTTGACATGCTCCAATACCCTGATTTAAATATAGAGGTAGAAAACCTAAAAGAATCACTCGAAAAGTAAAAAGAAAAGGATCGTGAACAATGATCATTCATACTAAATACCATGGCCAAATGAATGTAAAAGAAGAACAAATCATTCTTTTTGAAAACGGGATTCCGGGCTTTTTAGAAGAAAAACAGTTCGTCATTCTTCCGCTTTCAGAAGACTCTCCATTCGTGGCGCTGCAGTCCGTCACTTCAGAGAATCTTGCGTTCATTGTTGTAAGTCCGTTTATCTTTTTTAAGAATTATGAATTTGACCTTGATGAAGCAACTGCTGAACTATTGGATATCGATAATATTGAAGACGTAGAAGTCATGACATTATTGACTATGGCAGACCCGTTCGAAAAAACTACTGCTAATTTATTGGCTCCTATTATTGTGAATCGCAAGAACATGCTGGCTAAGCAAGTCGTCTTACACGACTCCCCATATACGACAAAGCATCCGATTGGAGGAGAATCATGCTAGTTTTATCGCGGAAAATAAACGAAGCGATTCAAATAGGTGCTGATATTGAAGTAAAAGTGATTGCGGTTGAGGGTGACCAAGTGAAAATTGGAATTGAAGCCCCAAAGCATATTGATATTCACAGGAAAGAAATTTACTTGACCATTCAGGAAGAAAATAACCGTGCGGCAGCGTTATCCAGCGATGTGATCTCCGCATTATCCTCACAAAAAAAGTGAGGATTTTTTTTATTTTTGTATTAACAAAATCATAGACAATCCGATATTAATGATGTAGCCGGGAGGAGACGCAAACACTCCGCCAGTTACAAAAAAACAAGGCACAAGGACGTGCCTTAACAACATATTCAGGGAGGAACAAAACAATGAGAATTAACCACAATATCGCAGCACTTAACACACTAAACCGTTTGTCTTCAAACAACGGTGCTAGCCAAAAGAACATGGAGAAGCTTTCTTCTGGTCTTCGTATCAACCGTGCAGGAGATGACGCAGCAGGTCTTGCGATCTCTGAAAAAATGAGAGGACAAATCAGAGGTCTTGAAATGGCTTCTAAAAACTCTCAAGACGGAATCTCCCTTATCCAAACAGCTGAGGGTGCATTGACTGAAACTCACTCTATCCTTCAACGTGTTCGTGAGCTTGCAGTACAAGCAAACAATACTGGTACTCAAGATGGTACAGACTTAGGTGCTATCCAAGAAGAGATCAAATCTCTACTTGAAGAAGTTGGTGGTATGACAGGTGGAAGTAAAGGTATCTCTGACAGAACTGAATTTAACGGTAAGAAGCTTCTTAATGGCGACTTTGCAACTAACAAATTAACATTCCAAATTGGTGCAAACGCAGGGCAACAGCTTTCAGTTAATATCGGAGATATGAGTGCAACTGGACTAGGAATTGACGGTATCGATGTTACTGCATTCGAAACTGATGCAACTGCATTTGATACACAACTTGGTTTAATTGATACTGCTATTAACAATGTTTCAACTCAACGTTCAAAACTAGGTGCGGTACAAAACCGTCTTGAGCATACAATCAACAACTTAGGCGCTTCTGGTGAAAACCTGACAGCTGCTGAGTCTCGTATCCGTGACGTTGACATGGCTAAAGAGATGAGCGAGTTCACAAAGAACAACATTCTTTCTCAAGCTTCTCAAGCGATGCTTGCTCAAGCAAACCAACAGCCACAAAACGTTCTTCAATTGTTACGTTAATTTGGAAAAAGACCTTGGCGTTTGCCGGGGTCTTTTTTTATATTCCTAACTCCAAATCTTTCCCCCTTGCTGTCTATAACCCATGATATAATAATGGATTCTCCACTAACCTATAAAAGTATTCTCAAGCAAGAAATCTAAAACAGATGAGTTTTTTTCCATAAATATGTGTAATCTTATCTCGACTTAGTCGATATAAACGATAGATTGGGACATAGGGGATGATCAATTGAATATTGAAAGGCTCACTACGTTACAACCCGTTTGGGATCGTTATGATACTCAGATACATAATCAGAAAGATCATGAGAGTGAGGTTCCTGTTCATCAAGTTTCATATACCAATCTTGCTGAAATGGTAGGGGAGATGAACAACCTTTTGGAACCGTCGCAAGTCCACCTGAAGTTTGAGCTCCATGAGAAGTTAAATGAATACTATGTAAAAGTAATAGAGGACTCTACAAATGAAGTCATCCGCGAAATTCCGCCGAAACGGTGGCTTGATTTTTATGCGGCTATGACTGAATTTCTTGGGTTATTTGTAGATGAAAAAAAGTAGATTAGGAGTGGTTTGGAATGGTCACGAGAATAACAGGTTTGGCGTCAGGAATGGATATAGATGATATCGTATCAAAGCTGATGCAGACAGAAAGAGCGCCGCTTGATAAGCTGACACAAAAAAAGCAGACGCTTGAATGGCAGCGTGATAGCTATCGTGAAGTCAACTCAAAAATAAAAGAACTACAAGATTATATGTCTAAAAATACGTTGACATATCCGAGCACGTATCAGAGCAAAACTGTGACCAGCTCCAATGAGTCTGTGTTAACTGCTACAGGAAGCGCAAGTGCGCCAAACTCTTCTTCTACTGTTGAAGTAGCGAGTTTGGCAACTGCAGCAACGTATAAGGCAAATAATTATACGGGATACACACAAGGCGATTATAATTTGGCATTTAACGTTGTGGCGCCTGGCGAGACAACGGCAAAAACAGTGAACATCAGTGTGACGAGCGCCGATACGATTGATAATGTGATTTCTAAACTTAACAGCTCAGATCTAGGAGTATCAGCATTTAAAGATAAAATATGGAATGGTACAGAGTATGTAGAAACGATTGCGTTTTCTTCTAAAGCAACAGGTGCAGGAGGCAGCATACAGGCAGCAGACTCTGCTACATCCGACTTTATGTCCGGTCAGCTTGGTTTTTCGTTAGACGCTGATAATAAGCTCACTGCTTACAAAGAAGGAACAAATGCAAAGGTCACAATTAATGGCTTTGAAATGGAGAAGCTGACAAACAACTTTACGGTTAATGGCGTTACCTACTCGATCAAAAATACAACTGCAGCCACAGGCCCTGTTACCACATCTGTTTCTACTGACGTTGACGGGATTTATAACCAAATTAAAGAGTTTGTAGATAAATACAATGAATTGGTTGACAGCCTGAATGAAAAGCTCAAGGAAGAAAAATTCAGAGACTATACTCCGCTGACGAGTGAACAAAAAGAAGCAATGTCTGATAAAGAGGTAGAACTCTGGGAGAAGAAGGCAAAAAGCGGTTTGTTGAGAAATGATTCCAGCATCAGCACCGGCACGAACCAAATGCGGACTGACTTTTATACTCAAGTTAATGCAGATGGGAAAACCTATCAATTAACTGAATTTGGCATCACAACCTCAAGTGCTTATCAATTGCGGGGCCATTTAGAGATTAATGAAGACAAACTGAAAGCAAAAATACAAGAAGATCCGCAAAGTGTTGCCGCCTTATTTACAAACGGAACGAACAGCAGTGCCTATAGTGATAAAGGGATTATGAAACGTATCGGCGACACACTGAGAAGTACAGTGAAAAGCATTGAAGCAAAAGCCGGCAATTCAACAATGGGGGCAAGCGATTATTTAATTGGGAAGAATTTGCGTTCCATCAGTACTGAAATCAGCGATATGCAGGACCGATTGAACACAGTAGAAAACCGTTATTATAAAAAATTCAGTGCAATGGATTCAGCAATTCAAAAAATGAACGAACAAGCGTCCTATTTATCACAGCTTCTTGTACAATAAATGTAATTTGGAGGATGACACATGGCGATCCAAAATCCTTATGCAGCTTATCAGCAAAGTTCAGTGAATACCGCTACGCCCGGTGAACTGACGCTTATGCTGTATAATGGCTGTCTGAAATTTATAAAACTTGCATGCCAGGCCATTGAGAATAATGATATAGAACGTAAAAATGAAAATCTGATTAAAGCGCAAAATATCATTCAGGAATTAAATGGCACGCTGAACCGTAACATAGAGCTTTCCGGTTCAATGGGTGCGATGTACGATTATATTTACCGAAGACTGGTAGAGGCAAATATAAAAAGTGACAAGAGCATACTGGAAGAAGTTGAGGGGTATGTGACAGATTTTCGAGATGCATGGAAGCAGGCCATTCAAATCGAACGAAAGGACCGGCATGGGTCAGGCGGAATTGCATGAAACAAATAGATCAATTATCAATTGAAACGAAAAGTATGCTGTCACATATACAGAACACACCAGAGAGCGATGAACTTTTAAAGCAAATTGAGGACTTTGTGGCAAAACGGAATAAACTCATCGAGGACATCTCTTTGCCGCTCTCGGAAGAAGAAAAGAAGCAAATGAAACTTGTGCTGACATGGGATCAGCTTATTGTGAAGGAAATGGAAAGACTGAAGCAGTCAATCGCAGCAGAACTTCAGCAGGTGAAAAGAAAACGCGCGATGCATACGACGTATTTAAACCCTTATAACAACATCACAATTGACGGCAGATATTATGACAAGCGTAAATAGGTGAGTGCCTTGAAGAGCATTGAAGATTATACGCTTTTATCAGCTTATTATCATCTTCTTTTTACAATTGAGGAAGGGCTGTGCTATTTGATAGAGGCGGAACAGAATTTATCAAAAACAGAAGGGGATCGGATCTACCAAGATCTGATCCAAGCCTTTTTTTATTTGGATTCCACCCATTCAACTCTTCTTTTCGTGATGAACACGCGGTGCGCAGAAGTATGCGTTAAGGCTTTTGACGAGATTTTTGCAGAATTTGATCAATTGGTTTCTTTCTCATTCCCCTCTCATGAATTTTGCGAGTATTTAAAAGGACATTTTCTGAATCATTATAGGAAATGGATGCTGTCCATTCATCGATGTATGGAGCCCTTTGTGATCAATTGACTTTGTGTAAGGTATTTTTTCTTATTACCAGCATATACATATACCTCCCGTCACCATAGGAGCATCAGCATAAATCGGCACAATTCGACAGAGTTCACTGAATTTTCACAAAAGGTTTACGTTTCAGAAGGAATTGTAAAGGGTAAAGGAGAAATAGATACATATCCTTAATAAAAGGGAGGCGTTCTTTGATGAACTATAACATCAGAGGAGAAAATATTGAGGTGACATCCGCGTTAAAGGATCATGTCGAGAAGAAGATCGGCAAGCTGGAGCGTTATTTTGAGCAAAGTGTAAATGCCGATGTGAACGTCAACTTGAAGTTTTACAATGACAAGGAGTCTAAGGTTGAGGTTACGATTCCAATGACAGATCTGGCGCTTCGGTCTGAAGTGCATAACGAGGATATGTACAATGCAATTGATCTCGCTACAAACAAGCTGGAACGTCAAATCCGTAAGCATAAAACAAAAGTAAACCGCAAATTCCGTGAGCAGGGTCTTCCGAAATCTGCATTGGCAAACGGCCTCGGCTCTGATACAGATATAGCGGTTCAGGACGAAATAGAAGAAGATGAAAGCTTAGAAATCGTCCGTCAGAAGCGCTTTAATTTAAAGCCGATGGATAATGAAGAAGCAATCCTACAAATGAATATGCTCGGCCATAATTTCTTTGTTTTCACAAATGCGGAAACAAACCTTACAAACGTCGTGTATCGCAGAAATGACGGGAAATATGGCCTGATTGAACCGACTGAATAATGAAGAGCAGCCTTCCGTGATTTTCACGGAAGGTTTTTGTTTTTTCTTATTTGCAAATTCTTTGGAAATTAGAGAAGGTATGATATGATAATGAGAGGTATACATGGACTAGTAAATTATTTATACATGCTTGTCAAACAGGCATGTGATGATAGAGGAGCGTTATAAATGCTTGGAATTTTAAATAAAATGTTTGATCCAACAAAACGTACGCTGAATAGATACGAAAAAATAGCTAACGATATTGATGCGATTCGGGGAGACTATGAAAATCTCTCTGATGATGCGCTAAAAAATAAAACAATTGAATTTAAAGAGCGTCTTGAAAAAGGGGCGACAACTGATGATCTTCTTGTTGAAGCATTCGCAGTTGTTCGGGAAGCTTCTCGCCGCGTAACCGGCATGTTCCCGTTTAAAGTCCAGCTTATGGGGGGCGTTGCTCTTCATGACGGAAATATCGCGGAAATGAAAACAGGGGAAGGTAAAACATTAACGTCTACTCTGCCTGTTTATTTAAATGCCTTATCTGGAAAAGGCGTGCACGTCGTGACAGTCAATGAATACTTGGCGAGCCGTGACGCAGAGCAAATGGGGAAAATTTTCGAGTTTCTCGGTTTAACTGTCGGACTGAATTTGAACTCTATGTCAAAAGATGAAAAACGGGAAGCTTATGCGGCTGACATCACTTATTCTACAAACAACGAGCTCGGCTTCGACTATTTGCGTGACAACATGGTTCTTTATAAAGAGCAAATGGTGCAGCGTCCGCTTCATTTTGCGGTAATTGATGAAGTCGATTCTATTTTGATTGATGAAGCGAGAACACCGCTTATCATTTCAGGACAAGCTGCAAAATCGACAAAACTGTACGTACAGGCAAATGCTTTTGTACGTACGTTAAAAGCAGAGAAAGACTATACGTATGATGTGAAAACAAAGGGTGTACAGCTCACTGAAGAAGGAATGACAAAGGCTGAAAAAGCGTTCGGCATCGACAACCTGTTTGATGTGAAAAATGTGGCGCTCAACCACCATATCAACCAGTCCTTAAAAGCGCACGTTGCCATGCAGAAGGACGTTGATTACGTAGTAGAAGACGGTCAGGTTGTCATCGTTGACTCCTTTACGGGACGTTTAATGAAAGGCCGCCGCTACAGCGAAGGGCTTCACCAGGCGATCGAAGCGAAGGAAGGGCTTGAAATTCAAAATGAGAGCATGACCTTGGCGACGATTACGTTCCAAAACTACTTCCGGATGTATGAAAAGCTTGCCGGTATGACGGGTACTGCTAAAACAGAGGAAGAGGAATTCCGTAACATCTACAACATGCAGGTTGTGACGATTCCGACAAACCAGCCGGTTGTTCGTGATGACCGTCCTGATTTAATTTACCGTTCAATGGAAGGGAAGTTTAAAGCAGTCGCAGAAGATGTTGCCCAGCGTTATATGACAGGACAGCCTGTTCTTGTCGGTACAGTTGCGGTCGAAACGTCTGAATTGATTTCAAAGCTGCTCAAAAACAAAGGTATCCCGCATCAGGTATTAAACGCCAAAAACCATGAACGAGAAGCGCAAATCATTGAAGAGGCCGGCCAAAAAGGCGCTGTGACGATTGCGACAAACATGGCGGGCCGCGGAACAGACATTAAGCTTGGCGAAGGAGTAAAAGAGCTTGGCGGACTTGCCGTTGTCGGAACGGAACGCCATGAATCACGCCGGATTGATAATCAGCTGCGAGGACGTTCAGGACGTCAGGGAGACCCGGGGATTACGCAATTTTATCTTTCTATGGAAGATGAATTGATGCGCAGATTTGGTGCTGAGCGGACAATGGCAATGCTTGACCGCTTTGGTATGGATGACTCCACTCCGATTCAAAGCAAAATGGTATCCCGCGCGGTTGAATCATCCCAAAAACGCGTGGAAGGAAATAACTTCGATTCACGTAAACAGCTTCTCCAATATGATGATGTTCTCCGCCAGCAGCGTGAGGTTATCTATAAGCAGCGTTTCGAAGTCATCGACTCTGAAAACCTGCGTGAAATCGTAGAAAATATGATCAAGTCTTCTCTCGAGCGGGCAATTGCGGCCTATACGCCTAGAGAAGAGCTTCCTGAGGAATGGAAGCTTGACGGTCTTGTTGAGCTTGTTAACACGGCTTACCTTGACGAAGGAGCGCTTGAAAAGAGCGACATCTTCGGCAAAGAGCCGGATGAAATGCTTGAGCTCATTATGGATCGCATCAAGACCAAATATAATGACAAAGAAGAGAAATTCGGCGAAGAACAAATGCGAGAATTCGAGAAAGTGATCGTGCTTCGCGCCGTCGATTCAAAATGGATGGATCATATTGACGCAATGGATCAGCTACGCCAAGGGATTCACCTTCGTGCTTACGCGCAAACAAATCCGCTGCGTGAGTATCAAATGGAAGGCTTTGCGATGTTTGAGCATATGATTGAATCCATCGAAGACGAGGTTGCCAAATTTGTGATGAAGGCTGAGATTGAAAATAATCTGGAGCGTGAAGAGGTTGTACAAGGCCAAACCACGGCTCATCAGCCGCAAGAAGGCGATGAAAACAAAAAAGCAAAGAAAGCGCCGGTTCGTAAAGTGGTTGATATCGGCCGAAATGCGCCATGCCACTGCGGAAGCGGAAAAAAATATAAAAATTGCTGCGGCCGGACTGAATAGTTCGTTCGGGCAAGCTTGCTGACCGCGGCGCCTTGAGCGCCCGCGGATCTTTTAATGAGGTGAATGGAATGGAATTATCAGAAATTAGAGTTGAGCTCGAAAATATGGCTTCTCGTTTAGCGGACTTTAGGGGGTCTCTTTGACCTCGAATCAAAGGAGACCCGCATTGCTGAACTAGATGAGCAAATGGCTGATCCGGAATTTTGGAATGATCAGCAGAAAGCCCAAACGGTCATCAATGAAGCAAATGGTTTAAAGGATTATGTCAATTCCTATAAAAAATTGAATGAATCCCATGAAGAACTGCAAATGACTCATGACCTTCTGAAAGAAGAGCCGGATCACGATCTCCAGCTTGAGCTTGAGAAAGAATTAAAGGCATTAACGAAGGAGTTCAATGAGTTTGAGCTTCAGCTTCTTCTCAGTGAGCCGTATGATAAAAACAACGCAATTTTGGAGCTGCATCCGGGTGCAGGCGGTACTGAGTCACAGGATTGGGGCTCTATGCTTCTCAGAATGTACACCAGATGGGCTGAGCGCCGCGGCTTTAAAGTGGAAACGCTCGATTACCTTCCTGGTGATGAAGCCGGTATTAAGTCAGTCACATTACTGATTAAAGGGCACAACGCTTATGGATATATCAAGGCGGAAAAAGGCGTCCATCGTCTCGTGCGGATTTCTCCGTTTGACTCATCAGGCCGCCGTCACACTTCATTCGTATCTTGTGAAGTTATGCCTGAATTCAACGATGAGATCGATATTGATATCCGTACGGAGGATATTAAAGTTGATACGTATCGAGCAAGCGGAGCAGGCGGACAGCACGTCAACACGACAGACTCAGCAGTTCGGATTACTCACTTGCCGACAAACGTGGTTGTGACATGCCAAACAGAACGTTCACAAATTAAAAACCGTGAAAGAGCAATGAAAATGCTGAAGGCAAAGCTGTATCAGCGCAGGATTGAAGAACAGCAGGCAGAGCTGGATGAAATTCGCGGTGAGCAAAAAGAAATCGGCTGGGGCAGCCAAATCCGCTCTTACGTTTTCCATCCGTATTCCATGGTAAAAGACCATCGGACCAATACAGAAATGGGTAATGTTCAAGCCGTAATGGACGGAGATATTGACGTATTTATTGACGCATACCTGCGTTCTAAACTTTCATAAGCGGGAAACACACCTGGTGTCTGCAGGTGTGTTTTTTTATTGCCTGCATATCCTTGCTTTCGCTGCTGCTTTAGCATATTACCACTGTATTTGGGTGTTATTTACATCTGATCGGGGAAGGATTAAAATGCTATCGGAGAGCATAGGAAGAAACGGAGGAAGGTTGTAATGATGGATGTACGGAATAAAAGTCTTCGGATTATACGGGATTATGTATACATACTGATAGGGGCAGCAATTACAGCAGTGTCCTTTAATGTATTTCTGCTTCCAAACAAAATAGCCGCAGGCGGTGTCAGCGGGATTAGTACCATTTTACAGTCATATGGTTTTGAAGCGGCCTATGTGCAGTGGATCATTAATATTCCCTTATTTATTGCCGGTATCATTTTGCTTGGCGGTAAATTTGGACTCAAGACACTTGCGGGTTCTGTCTTCTTGCCGCTTGTCGTGTTTTTGACGAGAGATATTCAGCCGGCTACACATCATGAGCTTCTGGCGGCGATTTTTGGCGGCGTCGGCATCGGGATTGGAATCGGCATTGTGTACTTAGGCAAAGGATCGACGGGAGGAACGGCATTAGCCGCTCAAATCATTCATAAATACACGGGTCTCTCATTAGGGACGTGTCTCGCGATCATTGACGGTTTGATTGTTGTTACGGCGATGATCGTATTTAATATAGAGCAGGGACTGTATGCCATGCTTGGGGTGTATGTATCAAGTAAAACCATTGATGTCGTCCAAGTCGGCTTCAACCGCTCTAAAATGGCGCTTATCATTACAAAACAAGAACAGGCCGTAAAGGAAGCTGTTTTTAAAAAAATTGACAGAGGCGTTACAAAAATTTCTGCAGTCGGCGGATATACTGACGACGAACGACCAATTTTAATGTGCGTGGTTGGCCAAACTGAATTCACGAAATTGAAACAAATCGTCAAACAGATTGATGAGACTGCTTTTGTGATTGTAGCAGATGCAAGCGAGGTGCTGGGCGAGGGTTTCAAACGCGCTTAAACGAGGTTATAATATGGAAGAGATCGTAAAGGAGTTGTGCTTCTCAACATGAAATCAAAACTATCGATACTAATGCTTGTATTTGCAATTTCAGCCCTGCTGGCTGCCTGCGGTTCTAACGATGCAAAAGAAGAGAAGACAGACAACAGCAGCAAAACAGAAGCCACTGCTTCTGAAGGGGAAGAATTATATCAACAGAGCTGTGTAGGCTGCCACGGCAAGGATTTAGAAGGTGTGTCAGGACCTAATCTCCAGGAGGTTGGGGGCAAATACGACGAAGAAAAAATTGAAAGCATTATTAAAAACGGACGGGGCAATATGCCGAAGGGGCTTGTAGATGATAAGGAAGCCGCTTCTATTGCAAAATGGCTCTCAGAGAAAAAGTAATATCAGAAAATCTTTGCCGCGACTTGGGCAAGGATTTTTTTATGCCGAATTAAGATGAATGAAAAGAAACTGTAATAGTATTATGTCTAAATTTGACGTATAATGAAGTGTGTTGAAAATCAAACTTTCAGATTTTTCATCTTTTTACAAATGAATGGGTCATAAACTGTCGAATGCTTTCGAAGAGTATGACCGTGCGACATAAAATGATATAAAAGATTAGGTGATTTCATGATAGAAATGAAAGAAGTATACAAAGCCTATCCGAACGGTGTAAAGGCGCTAAACGGGATTTCAGTTACTATTCATCCCGGAGAGTTTGTTTATGTTGTCGGACCGAGCGGAGCGGGTAAATCTACTTTTATTAAAATGATATACAGAGAAGAAAAGCCGACAAAAGGGCAAATTTTACTCAATCATAAAGATCTCGCTTCGGTTAAAGAAAAAGAGATTCCTTTCGTGCGGCGTAAAATAGGTGTTGTCTTCCAGGACTTCAAGCTTCTCCCGAAACTGACTGTGTTTGAGAATGTGGCTTTTGCCCTTGAAGTGATTGGAGAACAGCCGTCTGTCATAAAAAAACGGGTGCTTGAAGTGCTTGATTTGGTGCAGCTGAAGCATAAAGCGAGACAATTCCCTGACCAGCTTTCAGGCGGGGAGCAGCAGCGTGTCTCTATAGCCAGATCAATTGTGAACAGCCCTGATGTTGTCATTGCTGATGAACCTACGGGAAACCTTGATCCTGATACGTCTTGGGAAGTCATGAAGACGCTGGAGGAGATTAATAACCGCGGAACAACAGTCGTAATGGCGACACATAATAAAGAAATCGTAAACACCATTAAGAAACGTGTCATTGCAATCGAAGATGGTATCATTGTGCGTGATGAGTCAAGAGGGGAGTATGGTTCTTATGATTAAAATTCTCGGGCGCCATTTGCGTGAGAGTTTTAAATCTCTCGGGAGAAACACATGGATGACGTTCGCATCCATTAGTGCAGTAACCGTTACGCTGATTTTAGTCGGCGTGTTTTTAGTAATTATGCTGAATTTAAATAACATGGCTACGAATGCTGAAAAAGAAGTCGAAATCAAGGTATTGGTTGATCTGACTGCAGATAAGAAGGCACAGGACAAGCTGCAGGATGAGATAAAAGACCTGAACGGCATTCAAAGTGTCACTTTTTCATCTAAAGAAAAAGAGCTTGACCAGTTAGTTGACAGTTTTGGGGACAGCGGAAAATCCCTGACAATGCAGGATCAGGAAAACCCGCTGAATGACGCGTTTGTCGTGAAAACGACCGATCCGCATGATACGCCAAGTGTCGCGAAAAAGATTGAAAAAATGGATCATGTTTATAAAGTTACTTACGGAAAAGAAGAGGTCAGCCGTTTGTTTAAAGTAGTCGGCGTTTCCCGCAACATCGGAATCGCGTTAATTATCGGCCTATTGTTTACGGCGATGTTCTTAATTTCCAACACCATCAAAATTACGATTTTTGCAAGAAGAAAAGAAATTGAAATCATGAAGCTTGTTGGTGCGACGAACTGGTTTATCCGCTGGCCGTTTTTCCTTGAAGGATTGCTGCTGGGTGTATTCGGTTCAGTCATTCCGATCGCGCTTGTATTGAGCACTTATCAATATGTTATCGGATGGGTCGTTCCGAAGGTTCAAGGCTCATTTGTCTCTCTTCTTCCATATAATCCGTTTGTATTCCAAGTCTCGCTTGTATTGATTGCAATCGGCGCAGTGATTGGAGTATGGGGAAGCCTGACTTCCATCCGCAAGTTTTTGCGAGTATAAACACAAAAAAGCCATCCCGGTTGCGGGACGGCTTTTTCTTTTGCCTTCTTTTTCTTCTATGATTACATGAAATCCCCATCCTTTACATATACTATCTCTAGGTTTTGCAAAGACAGTCTGGCATACAGGAGGAGTAAAGGATGAATCAAAAAATAATCGCTGTGATAGCGGCTGGTAGCATGCTGTTCGGAGGCGCCGGCGTTTATGCGGGAATGAACCTGCTTGAAGCCGAAAAGCCCGAAGCCGCAGCTGTTGCAGCAACGGCTCAAGCTGACTCTGATCGGGCTGCAGCTATGGATAAAATTGAAAAAGCATATGATTTGATTTCGAATGAATATGTCGAAAAGGTTGATAGAGAAAAGTTGCTTGAAGGAGCCATTCAAGGGATGCTATCTACATTAAACGATCCTTATTCCGTCTATATGGACAAGCAGACAGCAAAGCAATTTTCTGATTCTCTTGATTCCTCTTTCGAAGGCATCGGGGCTGAGGTTGGAGTGGAAGAAGGCAAAATCATTATTGTGTCGCCATTTAAACAATCTCCTGCGGAAAAAGCCGGGCTGAAGCCGAATGATGAAATCATCAGTATTGATGGAGAATCGATGGCGGGCAAGGATTTAAATGACGCTGTCTTAAAAATAAGAGGAAAGAAAGGTTCCAGCGTGTCAATAAAGATTCAGCGGCCAGGGACGAAGAAGCAATTGTCATTCCGCATTAAGAGAGCTGAAATTCCCCTTGAAACAGTGTTTGCTTCAGAGAAAAAAGTGCAGGGGCATTCTGTCGGGTATATCGCCATTTCTACTTTTTCTGAGCATACTGCGGAGGATTTTGCAAAAGCGTTGGGCAAGCTCGAGAAAAAAGGAATTGAAGGCCTCGTGCTGGATGTTCGAGGAAACCCGGGCGGATATCTTCAAAGTGTTGAAGAGATTCTTAAGCATTTCATTACAAAGGATCAGCCTTACATTCAGATTGCTGAACGCAATGGAGATAGAAAACGTTATTTTTCAACATTGACCCATAAAAAAACATACCCCGTCAATGTCATCACAGATAAGGGGAGTGCCTCTGCATCTGAAATTCTTGCAGGCGCATTAAAAGAAGCAGGGCATTATGATGTTGTAGGTGACACGTCTTTCGGAAAGGGAACTGTTCAACAAGCTGTACCGATGGGAGACGGCAGCAATATTAAGTTGACGCTTTACAAGTGGCTGACGCCGAATGGGAACTGGATTCATAAAAAGGGCGTTAAGCCGACCATTGCGATTAAGCAGCCTGATTATTTCTCCGCAGGTCCATTGCAGCTCAAGGAGCCTCTTAAAGCAGATATGAACAATGAAGATGTGAAACATGCACAGGTTTTACTGAAAGGACTCGGTTTTGATCCAAGTCGGGAAGACGGCTATTTCAGCAAAGAAATGAAAAAAGCGGTTTTGGCCTTTCAGGATCAAAACAAGCTCGCTAAAACAGGTGTGATTGACAATCGCACGGCGAAGAAAATAAATCATTTAATTGAAATGAAAAAATCAGATGAAGAAAATGATTTGCAGCTTCAAACAGCGCTTAAATCATTATTTGTTAATTAAAGGAGATGGTGTTCCATCTCCTGTTTCTTTATGCTTAATGAATAAATAATCTAAAAGTCACATAAAAATTGAGTTTTTGACAAGATATTAAAAAATTTTTCACAAATAAACATTTATAAAGGACCGGGATTACCCGATATCAATATATGAGAGAGACTTTCTAACGAGAAAATATGCATTTAAAATGAAACTTTTGCAAGTTGCCTAGTCTTTGTTTACTTCATACAATATAAGAAGGTTCTAAAAAGAACAGTAATCAGGTTTATGGCAGCTGAACTACAGGTATTTAAAGAACGTTAGCGAGAATGCTTGTTAGCACTCCAGTACTGCTGCTTATACTGGCCCGTGCTTATCTGTACAAAGAAAATGGGGGTTCACAATTGAAGAGGGCAAGTATTGTGCGTGAAAAAAAATATTATGAATTAGTGGAACAATTAAAAGACAGAACACAAGACGTAACATTTTCAGCTACAAAAGCACTAAGTCTTCTTATGCTGTTTAGCAGGTATCTAGTGAATTACACAAATGTTGAATCGGTCAATGACATTAATGAAGAATGTGCCAAGCATTATTTTAATTACTTAATGAAAAATCATAAACGATTAGGAATTAATCTGACAGATATAAAGAGGTCGATGCACCTGATCAGCGGGTTATTGGACGTGGATGTAAACCATTATTTAAAGGATTTTTCACTATCGAATGTCACGCTGTGGATGACGCAAGAGAGATAAACCCTCCTGAGGATATCCAAGCCATGTAATATTTGATAGAATATGAGTAACATGTTTGGCTTGAGGCGGTGAAAGATAGTGTCTGTTCAATGGGGATTTGAACTGTTAAAAAGTGCGGGCCTGTTCTTTTTGCACCCGCTATTCTGGTTTTTTGTCATTGTAAGTCTGGCTTTCGGATATGTGAGGATCAAACGTGAACGAAAAACCTTTCATACCAGAATAGCAGATATTTATGATGAACTGAAATTTACATATACAAAAGGGTTAATCCCTGGTATCCTTTTGTCTATTGTTTTAGGGGTACTCGGAATTTCAATTCCTCTCGGTATACTTGCAATTATTGCTGTTATGACTGCAGCGGCAGCGCTCACTCTTCGCGCAAACTGGATGTCTGCTGCATATATCGTCAGTGTGAGTATGCTGATAGGTTTTGGACTGCAAGTGAATCAGACTGAACCTTTTCTGGATCGGTTTCCGCAAGGCTTTGCAGTCGTGTGGCCAGCTCTGGCGGTGTTTTTGGGCTTACTGGTTATCGCTGAAGGAGCGGTTGCATATCGTTCCGCCCATGTGAAAACATCACCGGGATTGGTCGTCAGCAGCCGAGGTTTGCCGATCGGTCAGCAGCTTGCAAACCGTATATGGCTTTTGCCGCTGTTTATTCTTGTACCTGGCAATGGAATAGAATCACACCTTAGCTGGTGGCCTGTGTTTTCCGTTCCCGGAGGGTCATTCCATTTTCTATGGATACCTTACTTTGTCGGATTCGGCCAAAGGGTGCAGGGCTCCCTTCCTGAAACCAGTATAAGAATTACAGCGAAGCGAGTCTGTATTCTCGGGCTTATCGTCTCCGCTCTCGGTGCTGCGAGTTTGCTGTGGACGCCGCTTGCGGGTGCAGCAGTCTGTGCGGCTGTATTAGGACGTATTTTTCTGTCCGTGAAGCAAAGGATAAACGACAATACAGCCCCGTTTTATTTCTCCAAGCGTGATCAAGGCTTAATGGTGCTTGGTATTATACCAAATACACCAGCTGAAGACTTGGAATTAAAGATCGGAGAAATTATTACGAAAGTCAACGGTGTGCCCGTGAAGCACGTATCTGATTTTTATGAAGCGCTCCAGCGCAACCGTGCGTATGTGAAGCTTGAAATTATCGGCCTGAACGGGGAGATTCGCTTTGATCAGCGTGCGTCTTACGAGGGAGAACATCATGAATTGGGCATTCTGTTCGTAAAGGATGACCGTGAAGGTGAGGCAGCCGCTTTGCCTGGATCATAAAAAACAGCCCGGCATCACATTTTTGTGTGGCGCCGGGCTGTTTTGTTTTACGCTGAATTTTGCTCCATGCGTGCCGTTTCGTCAGATTTGATGCCTAACGAGACAAAAACACCAATGACGGATACCGCGAAAAGAATAATAAATAATGTGTGATAACCAGAAATCAGGCCAATTAAGGCTGACGAAATAATGCTTCCGAAGTAACGGAAGGTCGAGAAAATGCCGGAAGCCACTCCGGACATCGCGGGCTCCACTGTGGCAAGGGATGATACCTGCATGCTGGTCAGTCCGACTCCGGATGCAAGCCCTCCGAGAATAAGTGAGATCATCAGGAAGGAAACGGAATGGGAGCTGCTCAAGAGCAAAAATAACAAATTGGCTCCGGCCATCAGCGCAAATGAGAGAAATATGATTTTTTTCGCACCCCATTTCTGATGGAGCTGAGCGCCTGCCCAATTGCTCGCCGACATAAATATCGAAAAGACGGAAAGCGCCATGCCGCTGTTAGACGTATTAAGCCCAAACTGGTTTGTCATGAATAAGGGCATAATCAATAAGACGGCATACATCATTAGATTGCTTAACAAGACGGATAGATTGGCATTTGTAAAGGTTGAGCTTTTAAACAGCGCAAAATCAATGATTGGGTGCTGTGTGCGTTTTTCCCGTCTGAAAAAAAGCGGGACAAAAAGCAGTATCAATATGCTGTATAATGCATAGCCCCATGAAGACTCATTTTTCGTCAGCAGGATAATCGAAACGATGCTGCCTGCCAGCAAGAGAGAGCCGATGATATCCAGCGGCGCCTCTGATTTGTTTTCTTTATATTGGGGAAACATGGTCAATGCTGTAAATAAAGCAATGGCTAGAAACGGGATGTTGACCCAAAAAATCGAATGCCAGCTGAAGCTGTCAATCAAAAGAGAGCCGATAAACGGCCCGAGAGCGGCGCCGAGCCCTGCGCCGAGTCCGAAATAGCCAAACACTTTCGGAAGGCGTTTCTCTGATACAACGTGCCGGATAATGGCAATGCTGTTTGGCGTGAGCAGTGCCCCGCCAACAGCCTGCAAAGCCCGAAATACAATTAATAAAAACAGGCTCGGCGATAGAGCGCAGCCTAATGAGGCAATCAGAAATAGGCCGACGCCCCATAAATACATGGTTTTGTTGCCATACATGTCACCGAGTTTTCCAGCTATCGGCTGTGTGACGGCCATGACGATTAAATAAACGGTAACCACCCAAGTGATGCTTGCGATGGATTCGTTATACGTATGTGATATAGATGAAAGCGCAACTGCGATCATCGTTGAGTTAATGGGAACCAGGATGGCCCCCAATAAAAGTGAGACGATCAGCGCCCATTCTTTTTTTGAGCTCATTGGGATCCTCCTTTTGTTTTGCCAAGGAGCTAACGGGCAGTAATTCCTTTGACGAATATAGCTGTACTATGCTCCAGCATTTTTTCCTGGGGCGTTCTAATTACTCTGTCGCCTAAATGAAGACGGTGTACAAAGTAACCGAAAATCATCGAAATAAATACATCGGCATGTTCAGCTTCATCTCCTGTCTGGATAGCCCCTTTCTCACCCATGCTTGTGAGATAATCAACCAAAAGCTGTTTCATAGATTGGGGATATTCAGTCACATGGTTGATGACATCCTGAAACATGGCGGGTTCACGAAAGCTGATTTTAATTAAATCTTTTCTCTGTTCAAGCTCCTCCAGCAGACAGGTTCCGATATGGAGCAGGTCTTTGTATAAATCACCTTCTGTTTGCTCAAAGATGCGATTTCTATTTGCTGAATGCTGAGAAAGCAGAGCCTCGACAAGCCCCTGTTTGTTTTTAAAATTCCTGAAAATCGTCGCTTCACTTACGTTTGCTTTTTCTGCAATTTCTTTTGTCGTCGTTGCATGATATCCTTTTTTGACGAGCAGCTGCATGGCAGCATCAAGGATTCTGCGATTTGTCGGTCTCAATACGTTTCACCTCACGAATATACTGGCAGGACAAGTATACACCTGCCCCGCTTGTATAATAAAGAGGGAGGGCGCATCAGGATCGGCTGACAACTGTGATTTTGCCGCTGTTTCCGTCTACAGTGACAATGTCTCCATCTCGAAGCCTTTCTGTCGCTGCACGTGTGCCGAGAACAGCGGGAATGCCATATTCCCGTGCGATAATCGCTGCGTGAGACAAGATTCCTCCTGTGTCTGTAATAATGGCTTTGGCATCTTGAAACAGGCTGGTCCATAGCGGTGTCGTCATTTTGCAAACCAGGATGTCTCCAGGCGTGAATTGAGAAAACTCACTGGCATCCCGAATCACTTTCACCGGCCCTGTTGCAATACCGCTTGATGCTGCAACTCCGAAAATATCATTCTCTGTGTTTTTTTCATCTTCTATGACTGCACCGACAATTTCTTCAGCCGCTTTCAGCTGCGCTTCTGTCGGTGTACCGAGATAAGCAGGCGCCTGTGCCAGCTCATACTCGTGAAACATTTGTCTCCGTTTTTCAGCCTTCTCTTGAAGGGATACGGGATGAAGAAGCGCATTTTCCACCTCGTCATCATATAAGAACCAAAGGTCTTCTCGATCTTGAATCACACCGCTTTCTGCCAGCAATTCTCCTACCTTCAGCAAAAAGACTCTCGCCTTGGCATCCAGCATAGCGTCAATGTAAAAATGATGATCATCCTTAATATTGGACGAATTCAGCGTCCATTGATAATAACGTTCAAATTCTTTCTGCAAAGCGGGGTCCTCAATGCTTTGGAAGAATTCATTGTACAACTTCTCACGTTTTTTAATGGTTTTCTTAAATTCGTTGTCAAAATGATAGCCATTGCGGACGTAGTTTTGAATATGAGTCAATGCGTAAAATGGATTCTCTGCCCATGTTTGTTCGATCAGGTCGTGGCTTTTTACAGATCTCCACCCGTATTCCTGTAAAAATTCATTGGCTTTTTGCAGGAATTGTCTTCCCTCATCAGTTTGTTCCAATCTCTCCTGCAAATGTTCTGGCTGGGCATGCTCAAAAAGGGCTGTCAAATTCGGGTTTTCTCGAACTTCAACGGAGAATTGCCATAGACGGCGGTCTGTTTCCAGAGATTTGTTCATGACTCCTGTCAGCATCTCATAGAAATGTGAGTTTTCAGTTTCACCCTGAATGTTTTGATACATAGCTTGCAGTTTGTTCGTCAGAAGAATTTGCGGGAAAACGATATTGAAGTGCTCCTCATAGGCCGTGAGATAAAAGGACTTCAGTTTTTTAAAGGCATCCAGCGCACTTTCCGGAGTGTGTTCCGTTTGTGCGAGTTGGTCCAATGTCCGGTAAAACGGAAGGTACGTGTTATGAATGATATCGTACATGCGCTCGGACAATACCGGAAAAAGCTCTTCGGCACTGTCCTCAGCAGGCAATTGTTGTCCGCCTTGATTTTTTGAATAAATATGTCCGCGATACACTTTTACTTCATCGACGATGACACCGATTGGGAACTGCCGCATACTTTTCTTTAAGCCGTATTCAAGTGCGGGCACAATAAAAGATGAAAATAACGGACTGACCGGGCCTTCGATGTTGGACTCCATATTGAGCCAAAAATCATCCATATCCTTGTCGGTGATCATGAAGTTCCGTTCTTCCTCAGCCGCTTTTTTATCCTGTTCAATGGTGGTAATTGGCCGCGCCTGCAGAAGGTATAGTTTATGATCGGCGATTCCGAATTCTAAATCGACAGGATATCCGTAAAGGGCTTCGGTTTTTTTTGTGAGTTCAGTCAGCTCAATCACCTGTTCATCTGTGAGGCAAAAACGGCTGCGCATGTCTTCGCTCGTTTCCTTTTCGGCAATGCCTTCTGCAGCGGACTCCATGTAGATCTCTTTTAAACCCATTTCTTTCTGAATCTCAAATGAACCTTTATGAACGATATACGTGTCAGGGGTGACGCTTCCTGATACAACAGCTTCCCCCAGGCCGTAGCTGGCGCTGATTAATAACTCTCTATCATCATGGGTAACGGGATTTTGGCTGAAAATCACACCCGATATGTCTGAATTGATCAGGCCCTGCACCACAACACCCATTAACGGCTCTGCGATTTGATTGTTCATTTTTTTCTTATAGCGGCTGACTCTGCCTGAGAAAAAGGAGGCCCAGCATTCTTTCACCTTGTTCAGAAATTCTTCTTCTGTTTTTATATTTAAATAGGTTTCGTATTGGCCGGCGAATGAAGCGCCCTCTAAATCTTCTGAGGCTGATGAAGAGCGGACAGCCACGGAATGATATGATTCTCTCAGCTCGTAAAAGGAGCTCGTCAGCTCGTTCTTTATTTCATCTGAAAATGTTCCGGCAGTAATGGCATTTTCGATATTTTCGCTTGAATCATGAAGCTGATTATCCTCCATAAATCGGGCGAGAGCGTTCGTTTGAATAATAAACCCATCCGGAACAGGAAGTCCATGTTTGGTCAGTTTAATGAGATTCATGCCTTTTGCTCCAGCCAGCTGACTGGATTCTTCCGCTTGGCGAAATAACACAGAGTACATGTTTAAAACCCCTCTTTCCTTTTCATTTTTTTCTCTCTATTTTTCTTTTTGGGAGCCAATGTTCAAAATGATAGTGAACACTATCAATCAATTGTAGGTTTAAAGGAAAATGCTGTCAAACGCAAAAAGCCCTAAATAAAATGAATATTTAAGTTGGTTAGATGATCATAAAACCTAATATCGAAACGGGTCTGTATGCCTATTTTTTCATACTCAAAATTCGTTTCATTGAGCTTTCAGATCACTGTTGGTCAAGCTTCCTTCATTAAATGAGACTTAATACCTGCCCTTCTGTTGATTTGGCAATCAGTACGGATTCAGCTCTCATTCAGCAGCACTAAAATCAATTTCTCTTTATATTTGATACCGTCCCTTTTGCCTGAAGATGATTTGTTCATTTTTGAACCGAATACGTAAAATCATCATTCTTGTTTAAGAGAAGAGTTTTGCGGCAGAAACCATGATTGAATTGAGCTGAAAAAGGGTATGGTGTAGAAAGAGGGAACCATTGCACGATTGTCCGATTCTTCATTTTTTACTATAATCAAATCAGATGAAGAATCCTTGAGGAGGGTTTTTGTGATTACAAAAGCCGTTTTTGCATTATTTTTCCCTTTTATGCTTGTCGTTCTTTTTACGAGAGTGACCTTTAACCATTATGTGGCGATCGCTCTTACAGCTGCATTGCTGTTTGCCTCTTATTTGAAAGGCTATACAGAAACGTATCTTATTGTGGGATTAGATGTTGTCTCTCTTGTGGCCGGCGGACTTTATATGGCCAAAAAAGCTGCTGAGAAAAAAGAAGAATAAACCGGACATAATGAATAAGAAGATGAATTCCTGCTTTTACGTTTTAAAAGCAGGTTTTTTATACATGAAATTAGCTGGAAATAAATAACCATCGAACTTTAGTTCGTATTTTTGGTGATTTTGCTTTCCATTGTGTTACTATATCTATAGGAAGATTTCGTTAAAGAAACGGAGGCTTATTTGTGAAAGATCGCTTTGAGTTAGTCTCAAAATACCAGCCCCAGGGAGATCAGCCGAAAGCCATTGAAAAGCTTGTCAAAGGCATTCAGGAGGGCAAGAAGCATCAGACTCTGCTGGGTGCAACAGGAACGGGCAAAACATTTACGGTGTCCAATTTGATTAAAGAGGTCAATAAGCCGACACTCGTCATTGCCCATAACAAAACCCTTGCTGGACAGCTTTACAGCGAGTTTAAGGAATTTTTTCCGAACAACGCTGTCGAGTATTTTGTCAGCTACTATGATTATTATCAGCCGGAGGCGTATGTGCCTCAAACGGATACATTTATAGAGAAAGATGCAAGCATTAATGATGAAATTGATAAACTTAGACACTCCGCTACATCGTCTCTGTTTGAACGCAGAGACGTGATTATCATTGCGAGTGTGTCTTGTATTTACGGTCTCGGTTCGCCTGAAGAATACCGTGAAATGGTTGTGTCATTGCGTCCTGAAATGGAAATTGAGCGCAACGAGCTGCTTAGAAAGCTTGTTGACATTCAATATGCCCGCAACGACATTGATTTTCAGCGCGGTACATTTCGTGTGCGCGGAGATGTAGTGGAAATTTTCCCGGCATCCCGTGATGAACACTGTGTAAGAGTCGAGTTTTTCGGAGATGAAATTGAACGAATTAGGGAAGTGGACGCCCTGACCGGAGAAATTTTAGGCGACCGTGAACATATCGCGATTTTCCCGGCATCCCACTTCGTGACGCGGGCCGAAAAAATGGAAAAAGCGATTCAAAATATCGAGAAGGAGCTTGAGGAGCAGCTGAAGGTCATGCATGAAAACGGCAAGCTTCTGGAAGCGCAGCGCTTAGAGCAGCGGACGAGATATGATCTTGAAATGATGCGGGAGATGGGATTCTGTTCCGGCATTGAGAACTATTCAAGACATTTGACGCTTCGCCCGCCGGGTTCAACGCCGTATACGCTTCTCGATTATTTTCCTGACGATTTTATGATTGTGGTGGATGAGTCGCACGTGACGATTCCTCAGGTGCGCGGCATGTTTAACGGAGACCAGGCGAGAAAGCAGGTGCTGGTGGATCACGGATTCCGTCTTCCGTCAGCGCTCGATAACCGCCCGCTCCGGTTTGAAGAATTTGAAAAGCATATGCACAATATCGTCTATGTGTCAGCCACACCAGGGCCATATGAAATTGAACATACAGATGAAATGATAGAGCAGATCATCCGACCGACAGGGCTTCTTGACCCGCTTATTGACGTGCGGCCGATTGAAGGCCAGATTGATGATTTAATCGGTGAAATTCACGCGAGAGTTGAACGGAATGAACGGGTGCTTGTGACGACTTTGACGAAGAAGATGTCAGAGGACCTAACCGATTATTTAAAAGAAATCGGCATCAAGGTTAATTATCTGCATTCAGAAATTAAGACGCTTGAACGGATCGAAATTATCCGTGATTTGCGTCTCGGCAAGCATGATGTGCTCATTGGCATCAACCTCCTGAGAGAGGGGCTTGATATTCCGGAAGTATCCTTGGTTGCGATTTTGGATGCGGATAAGGAAGGCTTCCTGCGTTCGGAGCGTTCGCTTATTCAGACGATCGGACGTGCGGCGAGAAACGCGGAAGGCCGTGTCATCATGTACGCCGATAAAATGACGAAGTCTATGGAAATTGCGATTAATGAAACGAAACGCCGGCGCGAGCAGCAGGAGCGGTTTAACGAAGAGCACGGCATTACGCCGCAAACGATTAATAAAGAAATTCGTGACGTGATTCGTGCGACAGTGGCTGCTGAGGACAAAGCGGAGTATAAAACAAAAGCTGCGCCGAAGCTGTCGAAAATGACGAAGAAAGAGCGTCAGAAAGTCGTCGAACAAATGGAGCATGAAATGAAGGAAGCCGCCAAGGCGCTTGATTTTGAAAGAGCCGCGGAGCTTCGCGATTTACTTTTAGAGTTAAAAGCGGAAGGATGATGAAAGAATGGCTATGGACCGGATTGAGGTGAAGGGAGCAAGGGCGCACAACCTGAAAAATATTGATGTGACCATCCCGAGAGATCAGCTTGTCGTCGTCACGGGACTGTCTGGGTCAGGGAAATCCTCCCTTGCCTTTGACACCATATATGCAGAAGGGCAGAGACGATATGTTGAGTCGTTATCCGCCTATGCCCGCCAGTTTCTAGGGCAAATGGATAAGCCTGATGTGGATGCGATTGAAGGGCTTTCTCCTGCCATCAGCATTGATCAAAAAACAACGAGTCGAAACCCGAGATCTACTGTCGGTACGGTAACAGAAATTTATGATTATCTGCGTCTTTTATATGCGAGAGTAGGAAAGCCCCATTGCCCAGAGCACGGGATCGAAATCACGTCACAGACCATTGAGCAGATGGTGGACAGGATTTTGGAATATCCGGAGCGGACGAAGCTTCAGGTGCTGGCGCCGATTGTGTCCGGCAGAAAAGGCGCTCATGTAAAAGTGCTTGAGCAGATCAGAAAACAAGGCTATGTCAGAGTCAGAATTGACGGCGAGATGGCCGAGCTTTCTGATGAGATCGAGTTAGAAAAGAATAAGAAGCATTCTATCGAGGTTGTCATTGACCGGATTGTGATCAAAGATGGCGTAGCAGCCCGTCTGTCGGATTCATTGGAGACAGCGCTTCGATTAGGTGAAGGGCGTGTCATGATTGATGTGATCGGTGAGGAGGAGCTGATGTTCAGTGAGCATCATGCCTGTCCGCATTGCGGATTTTCAATCGGTGAACTTGAGCCGCGGCTTTTTTCATTCAACAGCCCGTTCGGAGCGTGTCCAACGTGTGACGGTCTCGGCATGAAGCTCGAAGTTGATGCAGATCTTGTCATCCCCAATCAAAATTTGTCATTGAAGGAGAATGCAATTGCCCCTTGGACGCCGATCAGCTCACAATATTATCCTCAGCTTCTTGAAGCGGTCTGCACCCATTACGGCATTGATATGGATGTGCCCGTAAAGGACCTTCCGAAGCATCAGCTGGATAAAGTGCTTTATGGAAGCGGAGATGACCTGATTTATTTCCGTTACGAAAATGATTTCGGCCAATTACGCGAAGGTGAGATCCAATTTGAAGGCGTATTGCGCAACATTGAAAGACGCTACAAGGAGACAGGCTCGGATTTCATCCGTGAGCAGATGGAGCAATATATGTCCCAAAAGGCTTGTCCGACTTGTAAAGGTTATCGGTTAAAGAAAGAGGCGCTTGCCGTACTGGTCGACGGACATCACATTGGAAAAATTACCGAGCTGTCTGTCGGAAATGCCCTTGATTTCTTCAAAGGCCTTACGCTATCTGAGAAGGATATGAAAATTGCCAATCTGATTTTCCGGGAAATTGTGGAGCGGTTAAGCTTCCTGGATAAAGTCGGCCTTGATTATCTGACACTGAGCCGGGCAGCGGGAACATTGTCCGGGGGAGAGGCGCAGCGCATCAGGCTGGCAACTCAAATCGGTTCGCGGTTATCCGGTGTGCTTTATATTTTAGATGAGCCGTCAATTGGTCTGCACCAGCGTGATAACGACCGTTTAATCAGCGCGCTGAAAAATATGAGGGACCTGGGGAACACGCTGATCGTCGTAGAACATGATGAGGATACGATGATGGCAGCCGATTATTTAATTGATATCGGCCCGGGTGCCGGCATCCACGGAGGACAAGTTATTTCTGCGGGTACTCCGGAAGAGGTCATGGCAGATCAAAATTCGTTAACAGGCTGCTATTTATCAGGGAAAAAGTTTATTCCGCTGCCTCCCGAGAGAAGAAAACCGGACGGCCGCTATATTGAGATTAAAGGCGCTTCAGAAAACAATTTGAAAAAGGCAAATGCCAAGTTTCCGCTAGGAACGTTTACAGCTGTTACGGGTGTATCAGGATCAGGGAAAAGCACCCTCGTCAATGAAATTCTTCACAAGGCACTGGCGCAAAAGCTTCATAAAGCAAAAGCGAAGCCCGGCAGCCATAAAGAAATCAAAGGCCTCGAACATTTAGACAAAGTCATTGATATCGATCAGGCGCCGATTGGGAGAACGCCACGGTCAAATCCTGCGACATATACCGGTGTTTTTGATGATATTCGCGATGTATTCGCACAGACAAATGAAGCGAAAGTCCGCGGCTATAAGAAAGGCCGTTTCAGTTTTAATGTAAAGGGCGGACGATGCGAAGCCTGCCGCGGAGACGGGATTATAAAAATTGAAATGCACTTCCTTCCTGACGTATACGTGCCATGTGAAGTGTGCCACGGCAAACGCTACAACCGGGAAACACTTGAAGTGATATACAAAGGAAAAAGCATTTCTGATGTGCTTGATATGACGGTCGAAGATGCTCTTTCTTTCTTTGAAAATATCCCGAAAATTAAGCGCAAGCTCCAAACCCTTTACGATGTTGGTCTTGGCTATATTACGCTCGGCCAGCCGGCGACTACCTTGTCAGGCGGTGAAGCGCAGCGGGTGAAACTTGCATCTGAACTGCATAAACGCTCTACCGGCCGCACGCTGTACATTTTAGATGAACCGACAACAGGTTTGCATGTCGACGATATCGCCAGACTTCTTGTCGTGCTTCAGCGTTTGGTTGATAATGGGGATACAGTGCTTGTCATTGAGCATAATCTTGATATCATCAAGACGTCTGATTATATTGTTGATCTGGGGCCTGAAGGCGGAGCCGGAGGCGGCACCATTGTCGCGTCAGGAACGCCGGAGGAAATCACTGAAGTGGAAGAGTCGTATACAGGGCGTTATTTGAAGCCTGTTATGGAGCGAGACAAAAAACGTATGAAATCACTCTTGGAAGCGAAAGAAACAGCAACATCTTAAAACCCTCTTTTCAGAGGGTTTTCGCTGTTCTTTGCAGTATTTATTAAAACGTCTTCTTATGCAGCCTCCGGCTCACATTCATTAAATCTTGAACAATATGAGTGCTGCTGCTGTCCAGAAGAACTTTAATATATTGAATATCATGAGAGATGGGAAAAGGTCCGTGAATCTGTTCAAGCTCGGCTAACATTTCACGATTCATCCTTTTTTGTTCATGAATCAGTTTTAAAACGGATTCTTGTGTTACTGTATAGTCACTGGGATCTTTCTCCATTGCTTGTCCAGCCTCCTTAATTGCCGTAAGCTTTTTACATATTGTAATGGGTACGGCTGAAAGATTCTACTTCTAAAACTTTTCAAAATCCAATTCCGTAAATGGAAGCATGTCTAAAGGATGATTTTGAAACCTTTGGAGGTTCTATACGTATATCTATCTAAGTAAAACGTCCTGATTCATAGTCACGAATGTTAACGATAGGAGTTGGATAAATTGAACCGTAATCAAGCCATAATTGCATCACTTTGTTATTTCAGTGTATTTATTGCGCCGGTCATTGTGCCGATTGTCGCTTACTTTGTTGTTGATGAGAAAGAGACGAAACGTCACGCGGTGCGTTCTCTTATTTCCCACATTGTTCCTTTTGTCGGCTGGCTGATCTTATTTATCGCTTTTCTTGGCGGGGCCATTGCCATTGATGGGGAAAGCGTTTTGCCTGTCTTTGTGATGATTGGCGGAGTCCTCGTCTATTTCTTAGTTGTACTCGGTATTATCATTTGGAACGTCATTCAGGGCATTAAGGTGCTGCGTGCAGCATAAGTAGATCATAGGGAGGAGATCGAATGAAGCAGGAAAAGGAAAGAATCCTCAAGCTTGTGGAGGAAGGGAAGCTGACGGCACAGGAAGCATTAACGCTGATTGAAAAGCTCGACAGCGACTATAAGGAAAAAGAAGAAAAAATCACGGCTCTGTCAGTTAACGTTCATGAAGAGGATGAGCCATTTACAGCGGCCAAAAAAGAGGGCAGCAAGCCGTCTTTAGGGGCGAAGCTGTTCGATTGGGTTGATTCTGCTGTGAAAAAGGTCAAAGAGGTTGATCTTGATTTGAACTTCGGTCACTCGTTTGACGTCCAGCATATTTTTCAATTTAAGGATAATGATTTTTCCAGTGTAGAGCTTCAGATCGCAAACGGCAGCGTAAATATTGTTCCGTGGGAAGACGAGGATATCAGAGCGGAATGCCAGGCAAAGGTATATCGCGTTGACACCCAGGAAGCAGCGAGAGACGCTTTTCTTCAGCATATTGAATGTGAAATTAAAGGAAATAAGTTTTTTATCCGTACGGAAAAGAAAACAATGAAAACCAATGTCACATTGTATATTCCTCAGAAGGAGTATGATAAGATTCGGGTAAAGCTGTTTAACGGACCGATCAGAGGGGAACATTTACATGTAAAAGAGTTCTCGGCGAAAACGACAAATGGCGTGCTGTCGTTCTCGAATTTGACGGCTGAAAAAGCTTCAGCAGAAACGGCAAACGGCCAAATTAAGCTAGCCAATCACAATTGTGGCACAATAGAAGCGGAAACCATTAACGGGCTGATTGACCTGCGCGGAAAAAGCGAATCCATTGATGTTCAAAGCTTTAATGGAAATATTGCGATTACTGTCACAGAATCAGACTGCCGCTCGATTTACACAAAAACGACGACTGGAAATGTGGAGCTGGCGATTCCGGATAATCTTGCGGTGAAGGCTGAGCTGAAAAGCAATCTTGGCTCGCTGTCCCACGAATTAATAGATGTTGACATGCTGAAAGAAAAAAATGATACCATTCAAAAAGAAATGATGTTCACTTCTAATCAAGCACATGATCAAAACATCGCCGTTTTCTCCGAATCATTAACTGGCGCCATCAAATTAAAGTATACACAGAGGTGATCGAATGAATAGATTATATCGTTCAGAAAATAACAGGAAAATGGCAGGCGTCATCGGCGGCCTGGCGGAGTATTTCAACTGGGATGCGTCACTCCTCAGAGTGATAACCGTCATTTTGGCCGTTATGACAAGCGTTATTCCTGTTCTGCTCATATATATCATTTGGATTTTTATTGTTCCATCAGAAAGGGATATGAAGTAACATGGTCAAATGGGCAGTCAGCATTTTAGTAAATGCATTATTATTAATCGTCATTGACGGTTACATTGATTCCATCCATATCAGCAGCATCGGGGCAGCGATTATTGCCAGCCTCATTTTATCAATTTTAAACGTGCTGATTAAACCGCTCTTGATTATCTTTACACTGCCTGTCACAGTTGTGACGCTGGGTCTCTTTTTGTTTGTGATTAACGCCATCACCTTGATGATGACAGCGTCTATTATGGGTGACAGTTTTCAAATTGACGGCTTCGGATCAGCCATCCTGGCATCTGTTGTGCTGTCGGTGTTCCATTTGCTGATTCAAAAAGGCATTTTAGAACCGCTTCGTAAGAAATAAAAGCTGCCATCCAAATGGCAGCTTTTTTACATAGGATGTTTTTCTTGTTTGATGTCATGTTTCGGCCGATGCATGTACGGCAGAAGGCAAAAGCTTAATACAGCAAATGCGATACCCAAAAGGCCAAATGACATGGCAGACGGCATCCATGTTAACAGATAAGCTGATATCATCGGACCGGCCGCCATGCCTGTATATCTGATAAAGTTAAAGATTCCGATTGCACTTCCCCTGTTTTCTTCAAACTCACTGGTGATCATCGTGGAATACAGGGGAGGAATAACCCCCATCGACACACCAAACAGCGCCAATGTGAGAGCCATGAGAATGATCGAGACGGAATGGGTAAAAGCAAATAAAATGATGGTGCCCGCTGCCATTGCATTGCTGTAGACAAACAGTGTGCTGAGAGGAACCTTTGCCTGTATGTTTTTAAACAGAAAAGTACCAGCGATTGTGCTTAACGCCAGAGGCAAATATAACAGTCCCGCTATCCGCACATCCATATGATAATGTTCCGTCAGCAATATGGGGAGATAGACAATAACCGCGAAATAAATGAAAAAGAGAAAAAAGCTTAAGGTCAGAATGACATTTCCAGTTCTGTTTGTGAAAATGGATTTATAATGCGCAAGCAAACTGCCTGATTTTGCATCTCGCTTTGATTCACTATGATCCTTAGGGAAGAAAATGCTGTTTGTTGCTAATAAAAGAACAGAGATCACCGTCAGCATCCAAAAGATCCCTTCGTGTCCAAAAGCACCGCCGATCAATCCCCCGAGGACCGGAGCAATAGCCGGTGCGGCCGAAAGAAGCATTTGATACGTACCCATGGCATTTCCGCGATCACTGCCTGTAAATAGCTGGCCGATTGTGGTGGCTGCAATGAGAGGGAGTGCTGCGGAACCTGCTGCCTGTACGATTCTAAAAATAAGAAACAAAGTAAAATCAGTGGTGACGGCACATCCGATACTGGCTGCCGCTGTTGCCAGTATTCCGGTAAGCAAGACATAACGCGCGCCTTTAAAATCGATGATGGCGCCCAAAATAATTTGCATAATGGCTGTCACAATCATAAAAACTGAAACTGACAGGTTCACGAGGGTTACAGAGACATGGAATGATTCTTTAATAATCGGAATGATTGGTGAATAAATATTTTGGCTTAAAGAAGCAAAAAATGCGCTGAAACAAACAATATACAAGATCAGCATTGCTTTTGATTTCGTTTGAGCCATAAAGAACACACCGCCTTTTTTACTTTACAGGTTTCTCAAAAGTATCATCTGTTTGCTCAGCTTCAAGTCTAGAGGTAAGCTGTTCTAAAAATTTCAATACAGCATTCTGTTCATCTTGTGAGAATGAATCAAGGAATTGGTAAAATGCCAGCTCCTTTTTTTTGTGCAGTTTTTCATGCAAATCAAAAATCTGTCTGCCTTTACGGGTTAATTTAAAATAGACTTCTTTTTTGTTATCAGTCAGCTGATAGCTATTGATAAATCCTTCTTTAATCAGTTTTGTGCTGATTTTCGTTACGTTCGCTTTTGATAAGTTCATTTTTTTAACAATTCCCGTATTATTAATCGGTTCATGTTGGCCAATACAGTCAATGACATGGATGCTAGTCATGTTTTTGGGAACATCAATCACATCTTCTTCTGCGGCCTCCTTAAAGAACTGCTGAAGTGAAGTATTCGCTTTTTGTTCATTAAGATGCAGGAGCCGAACGTATATGTCGTATATCAGCTGTTTTGTCAGAACGGACATAGGCTACCTTCTTTCTATGAATTAATGGTTAACCAGGAAACAATAAAAATCGTTTACCGGTGAACAATTTAATTTTATCTGTTCTTGTTTTTATTGTCAATTGCTGGTTCTTAAGGAAGCTGAAAAGTGACCAGTGATAATAGTGTGTGAAAGCTGTGACATTTACATTTATTTTCAATTTTTTAGGGCCGTTGATATTGACACATGGTAGAATAAGGGATAAAATGACTATTGTTTACTAGTAAACATTAATTATGATAATCATCTATTTAATGAAATCAAAAGAAGTTTGATGCTGAAAAGGTCCTTGAAAAGCTTTAAGTGCTGCCTGCCATTCATCTTGTTTAGTTGCGTCAATAATTCATCTTATAGTAAAGGGTGATGACTTAAAGCCAGATAAGTCGAGAGGTGAATGAGATGACAGAGATGGTTACGGATAGAATGTCTTTGGGCTTTACTGCTGAGTCTTTGACACAAAATTGCAGAGAAATATTTGAACGGCGCCGGCATGTTCTGGTCGGGATCAGCCCGTTTAACAGCAGGTTTTCAGAAGATTACATTTACAGACTGATCGAATGGGCGGCTGCTGAGTTTGATAACGTTTCTGTTTTGCTTGCGGGACATGAGGCGGCTAATTTGCTTGAAGCGCTAGGCACCCCCAGAGGCAAGGCTGAGCGAAAAGTCAGAAAAGAGGTATCGAGGAACAGAAGATTTGCAGAACGGGCACTTTTGGCTCACGGCGGGGACCCAAGTGCGATTCATACATTTTCTGATTTTACGGAAAACACAGCGTATCAGCTGATGAGACATGAAGTTGAAAACGCGTTTTTCGAACAGCCTCATTTTCGTCATGCATGTTTGGAGATGTCTCGGGAAGCGATTATCGGACGTGCGCGCGGCATCAGTTTAATGATGGAAGAAATCAGTGAGGATATGCTGAATATGGCTGTGGAATATGTCATTGCTGAGCTTCCGTTTTTTATTGGAGCTCCGGATATTCTTGAAGTAGAAGAGACGCTCCTTGCTTATCATCGTCCTTGGAAGCTGGGCGAAAAGATCAGTAATCATGAATTCTCTATTCGTATGCGTTCGAATCAAGGCTATCTTGTTGTGCAGGAATTGATGCCGGTGTTTTCTGAAACATCGATAACATCTGAAGGATGATGGGGGGAGTTAACATGAATCAATCGATTAAAATGTTTAGCGTGCTGTCTGATCAATTTCAGGAAGATCCATATCCTTATTTTTCTCAGCTGCGGGAGGAAGATCCTGTTCATTATGAAGAATCAATAGACAGTTATTTCATAAGCCGTTATCACGATGTTCGTTATGTCCTGCAGCATCCTGATATTTTTACAACAAAATCACTTGTGAAACGTGCTGAGCCGGTCATGCGGGGCCCTGTACTGGCCCAAATGCACGGGAAAGAACACTCGGCTAAACGAAGAATCGTGGTGAGGAGCTTTGTCGGAGATGCATTGGAACATCTTACACCATTAATTAAACAAAATGCAGAAAACTTGTTAACCCCTTATCTCGAAAAGGGAAAAATCGATCTGGTGAACGATTTTGGAAAGACGTTTGCTGTATGTGTCACAATGGACATGCTTGGTCTGGATAAAAAGGACCACGAAAAAATCGCCGAATGGCATAGCGGTGTTGCCGATTTTATTACGAGCATATCACAGACCCCAGAAGCACAGGCCTATTCCTTGTGGTGCAGTGAACAGCTCTCACGCTATTTAATGCCGGTTATCGAAGAACGCCGTGTCAACCCGGGATCAGACTTAATTTCCATCCTATGTACATCTGAATATGAAGGCATGGCCATGTCCGACAGGGATATACTGGCGCTGATTCTCAATGTGCTGTTGGCGGCCACTGAACCAGCTGATAAGACGCTGGCCCTTATGGTGTATCATTTGCTCAACAATCCTGAACAAATGAATGATGTATTGGCTGATCGTTCTCTAGTGCCAAGGGCTATTGCGGAGACTCTTCGTTATAAACCGCCGGTCCAGCTGATTCCGCGGCAGCTTTCCCAAGATACTGTTGTCGGCGGTATGGAGATCAAAAAGGATACGATTGTTTTTTGTATGATCGGAGCAGCTAACCGTGATCCAGAAGCGTTTGAACATCCTGATATGTTTAATATTCACCGGGAAGATCTCGGCTTCAAGAGCGCATTTAGCGGCGCCGCGCGGCATCTCGCTTTCGGGTCTGGCATTCATAACTGTGTAGGAGCAGCTTTTGCCAAAACCGAAATTGAAATAGTGGCCAATATTGTTTTGGATAAGATGCGGAATATCAGATTAGAGGAAGGTTTTCACTATGCTGAGTCCGGTCTGTATACCCGCGGCCCTGTTTCGCTTCATGTTACGTTCGACAGTACCCAATAAGAGTGACAGGTCTCTCCCGAATGCGGGCGGGGCCTTTTTACATATGTTTGACCCAAAGTTTGAAAAACGCAGTCACCGTTTTTAAATCGTCAATAGTAAATTCATTGAAGAGCTGCGTGTATTGCATCTTTGCTTTTTCATGAAGCTGCTCATGGAACGCCGCGAGCTCTTGGCCGCTCTCGGTTAACGTATAATAAATTTCTTTTTTGTTGCCGGGTTTTTTGGATACATTGATGATATTGTGTTTCAGCAAAGCTTGAATCGCTTTCGAAACAGCTGCTTTTGAAATGTGTAACTGTGATGATAAGAAGCTGTTGTTTACATTATGTCTAGTATGTATGTAGGACACAATATGAAGCTGGGTCAGTGTCCAGTTTTTTCTGGGATGTTTATGGTCTTCTGACGGCATGTCATGGGAGGGAAGCTGTACCTTTTGATAGACGTGCTTGTCTCTTTTTAATGCGAACTCCTGTATGGTTTGAAATAATTCATTATGAATGCTGTTATCCATCAATCTGCCTCACTGATTTTATCGTTAACCGGTTAACTACTTTTAGTTTACTGGATAATAGTGGAACTTTCAAGAGACCGGTGTCTTTTTGTTCTTTTCACACAAAAATTAACTCATAAGCTTCCCTGTTCAGACGCAAAATACGTGAAAAGGGAGGTGTCGTGATGAGAAAATACACAGTCATTGCTTCTTTATTATTATCTTTTCTGTTTGTTCAGTCTGGCGGCCATCATGAAGCAAAGGCCTTGCCTGTCATAAAGCAAGAACCGTTCCAAACGCCTCATTACATACCCTTGCTTGAAAACCCTCCTCAAATTGAAGTGAAGGCTGAAATGAAGGGCAACCTGATCATTCAGGCGCATGTGCGTGACAGTGAGTATCAATCGTTTTCTGCCTTTTTGTTTTATAAACAAAGCAATGAACTGGGCTATAAAATGGTGCCGATGGACCCAACCCCCGGAGCTGTCCGCCAGTTTTTGGCGCAAATACCGAAGAGGTCAATCTGGAATAGCGAGCTCGAGTATTACATTGTGTTCTCGAATGGAAAGCAGCGGGTGGAGTCAGAAACGAAGACACTGAAGCTGGATGGATATCAGGCTGACCTCGCCCATATTCCGGAGCTGCTGATCACCGAGCTTGCGGTTGATACGAAAAATACCGGACGCACAGACGGTTATGAATTTATTGAGGTATATAATACAACCGACAGAACAATTGATTTTAAAGATTATCACATTCGCTACCGCTATCCGAAGGAAGGGCCGGACTCCGACCTGATTTGGAGACCTGATCAGCGGGTCGTCATTCCGTCTGGAGAAACCTGTGTATTTTGGCTCAAGCCTGTCGGACATCCTGAGTTGACAGCGGATGATTTTAACCGGCACTATCAGACACATTTGAGAGAAGGAGAAAATCTGTTGGTGCTGGATGGAACAGAGGGCATGGCGAATACCCGGCCGCGTGCGGTTGCGATATCGACGAATACAGGAAAGGATATTTCAGTTGCGCACTACCGGAAACATGCGCTGCGCCGCCTGTCGTCTGTGCTTTATAAATACCCTCTCGATGGAACAGCGGAACTGCTCAACATTTCAATAGCAGAAAAAAATCCGTCGCCAGGCTCAATTTTACAGGCGCAGGTGCCAGAGCAAAAACGTAAAGTGAAGCTTGATAAAGAAAAGCCGGTTATAGAGGATTTAACAGACCGCAAGCCTGTCCGCCCGGCTGAAAGCATTGAACTGCGGGCTGACATACGTGACCGCAGTTTAGTGAGAACGGCCGCCTTTTATTATCGGACAGATGAAAACAAACCGTTCAAACGCATTTTCGCTGAAAAAGACCGCAACGATCATTTGTACCATTATATTGTCTACTCGCCTGAACTGATCGGGAAGGATCAGCTTGAGTATTACGTTGTAGCCGGTGACGGGATCAATGAAGCGAAGACGCCAGTCAAAATGATTGATATTAAGCAAACAAGCAAGTCGCACGGTTTGCGGATGAATATAGAAAACAGAGATACACTGTCAGGGACACAGTTTCTCAAAGCGACCACGGACGGGCGGACTGACAGCATTAAGCTCTGGATTGACGGAAAAAAACATCAGACAGAGCCCGCCATGGAAAAAGAAGTATATTTTGCGTTCGACACCCGAAAAACGAACCTTTACTTTAAAAATGCTGTAACGATGGACGGCAAGGTTTTAAAAGTCTTCGATGATACGACAAATAAATACCGCACCTACTCTGTCCCTCTGCCGGAGACGCTTCTTCAAAAAGGGAAGCAGCTGCAGCGTATCACGATAAGATCGGGTTCAAAGGTATCTCCGTTTGATACGGCTGAAAACCGTGATGACTTTTTAGTCAAAAATGCTCGTTTGGTATTATCGGATGGAACGGTGATCAGGGACGAGCGTATTTCTCCCGAGAAGGAGCTTTTTATTGGGGATAATCAGCGCTCGAATAAAAGCTGGCCGTTTCAATTTCATCTGCCTGATGGACTGTTTACATCGCAGCTGCTGAAGTGGGATACAGAGAAGCTGACTGAAGGCGCCCATCATATTGCAGTAAGCGACGGGAATGAAAACCTGAGCTTTGTTGTGCGGGTTGATAATTCAGGGCCGCACATCGAACCGAATGTGACGGACGGACAGACGTATAAAGGAAACCTGCTGCTGCAGGCAGATATGTTTGATAAATGGAGCAAAATAGAGGAAACAGAGGCATTTTTAGATGGGGATAGCATTACGCTCCCATATCATACGTCAACTTCTGAGCTGTCTCCGGGGAAACACACGCTGAAAGTCTCAGCAACAGATTTGGCTGGCAATAAAACGGCTATTGTGCGGACGTTTAAGACAGAGCGGGAGCATCCGGACCAGCCGGAAATTGTAAATAGCGATGCCGATACGCACAAAGCCAAGCTTTCGGTGCGGGTAAAGGATCCGACGAATGATGCGATGGATGTGTCCTTTTACAAAGGCTTTCAATATACGGCGCAAAACAGAAATAGTGTGAAAATTTTCAAGCATGCATCACTGACTGAACCTCCAAAAAGCTTTGTGCCGGAAAGCGAGACGCCGTTTACCAATGAAGAAATGAATCGGGTGTCAGGAGCTGACGGTAAAACAGTATCAACGGATGAGAAGGAGCTTTTTCCTTATCACCGTTTTGAAGTGACGGTTGACCCGTCCATTGATGAGAATGATTTAGCTGAAGCCGTTTGGAGAGGAAGCTCTCTGCCGGGGAGAAAAGTGACAATGTATGCTTGGAATTACCGGACAAGCCAGTGGCAGCCGGTTGACAGCTTCGTTGCCAAAGATGACAAACAGTTCACGTTAAAGGCGTCTGTCATCGCTTCCGATTATGTACGGAAATCTAAGATGAATATCATTGTTCAGGACGAAATTCCTCCTGCGAAGGATATGTATTCCTTTGTCTGGATGTCAGACACGCAGTATTATGCAAAAAGCTATCCGCATATTTTTGATAAGCAGACTATATGGATCAAAAATAACCAAAGGAAGCTGAATATGAAATACGTGTTTCACACAGGGGATATTGTAGATGATTCCGCGGATATCAGACAGTGGAGAAACGCTGATCAATCAATGCGAGTCCTGGACAACAGCGGAATTCCTTACGGCGTGCTGGCCGGAAACCACGATGTCGGTCATAAGGACGGCTCCTACAGGGCGTTTGGCAAATACTTTGGCAGCCGCCGTTTCGATAAGAAACTGCACTATGGAGAATCATACAAAAATAACCGCGGGCATTTTGACCTCATATCAAGCAGCGGCAATGATTATATCATGCTGTACATGGGTTGGGGCATCACAGACGAAGACATCGCATGGATGAATCAAGTGCTGAAGAAGCATCCTGACAGGATAGCTGTTTTAGCTTTTCATGAATATTTACTCGTTAGCGGAAACAGAAGCCCGATCGGCGAGAAAATCTTCAAAAAAGTTGTCAAGCCGAACCCGAATGTCGTGATGGTGTTAAGCGGACATTATCACAGCGCGATGAGAAAAACAGATGAGCTGGATGATGACGGAGATGGAAAACCGGATCGTCTCGTCCATCAAATGCTTGCTGATTATCAGGGCGGGCCAGAGGGCGGCCAAGGATATTTGCGTTTGATGCAGTTTGACCAGGCAAACAATGTGGTGCATGTATCCACATACTCTCCGTATTTGGATGATAAAAACTTTTATGATACAGATAGTTACGGCAACAAGGATGAGTTTACGCTGGAACTTGATCTGAAGCCAAGAATGAAAAGAGTAGAAACCGATTATTTTGAATGCAATGTCTATACAAACGAACAGCTCGGAAAACGCGAGAAAGTGAAAAGCGGGGAAACCGCCGAATTCCTTTGGGAGAATCTAGAGCCGAATTCTGTTTATTATTGGTACACCATTGTAGAAGACAGCTTTAACGGAAAAACGAAATCACCGATCTGGAAGTTCAAGACGAAAAAAGAAACCTATCGTCCAGCGCCAGACCAATTTGATTTTCGCCGTGTCTCCAATCCTTAAAAAGGGGTTGGAGACTTTTTTATGACAGCCGATCCATGTAATGGACAAAAGTATAACGGTCGCCCCTGTATACAGATTTTACATGCTCAAAAGCAGTACCGTTCTGCAAATACGTTGTTCGTTTAATCAACAGGACTGGCGCCCCCTCTTGGATGCCGAGCAAGTTTGCTTCATCCTGTGTTGCGGCACTCGGTTCAAGCTCTTGTTTGGCGCGGGAAATCGGCGTGCTGTTGTACCTTTCAATATGCTCGTAAATTGACGACTTGAAATGAGACGGATTTAATTCACCTGCCAGCTCAAATGGGATGTGTGAGGCTTCAATCGCCATAGGAATATCATTCGCCAGCCGAACCCGTGTGATTTTGTGGATGCGGGACGGGTGCCCGCATCCTAGTATGGCGGCCAGCTCCTCAGTCGAATCGATAAGCTGATAATCGATGAGCCTGCTGCTCGGCCTCATGCCGCGGCTTTTCATATCTTCTGTAAAGCTTGTAAGCCCTTGGAGCGCTTGTTCCATTTTTAGCTTGCTGACAAAGGTGCCCCGGCCTTTCTGACGATAGAGAAAACCTTCATTGACCAAATTAGAAAGCGCTTGACGCACCGTCATCCGGCTAATCCCGAATTGCTCGGCATATTCCCGCTCGGAAGGAAGCGGCATATCCGGCTGCAGCTCTCCGCTCTTTATTTGGGCTTTTACTTGCTCCATAATCTGATAATAAATGGGGATAGGAGATTGTTTATCGATATTCATAGCGAAAATCCTTTCAATGCCTGAATCCCGCGGCTTCTTGATCAATCAAAACCGAAACGTTAGGATGCAGGTGCAAAGCGGACGCAGGGAATTCCTCGCTGACTTGTCCGTCCAGCAGCCTTTTTGCAGCTTCGGCTTTGCTTGTGCCGGAGATGAGCAGAAGAATCCGCTTGCTTGAGAGAATCGTTTGAATTCCCATTGTAACGGCTTTTTTTGGCACCTTGTCAATGGAGGTAAAATATCTGGCATTGGCCTGACGGGTTTGTTCATTTAATGCCACGACATGTGTGCGGGACTGGAATGATGTTCCCGGTTCATTAAAGCCGATATGTCCGTTTCGGCCGATGCCGAGAAGCTGAATGTCCGCTCCGCCAAGTGATTCAATCAATTGTTCGTAGCGTTTGCACTCGGCTTCCAAGTCACTTGCGTTTCCATCAGGGATAAAATGCCGGCTCGGTTGACTATCGATATGCTGGAAGAAACGCTCATTCATATAGCAGTGATAGCTGTTTGGGTCATCACCGGAAAGGCCGGCGTATTCATCTAAGTTAATCGTGGTGATGTTTTGAAAAGAAAGATTCTCTGTTTGGTGCAGGCGGATCAGCTCGCGGTACGTGCCTTCCGGTGTCCCGCCTGTCGCTAAACCGAGAACGGCATCAGGCTTTTCCCTGACTGTTTCAGCCACAATTCCGGCAGCTTTTTGGCTTAATGCCTCATACGATTGACATTCGATTACTTTCATATATGATCAGCCTCCTTGGATATAAATGCAATGTTTCCGCGGCAGATGGTGAGAAGCACCTCACATTCATTGCTGACAATTACAAGATCTGCATCTTTTCCCTCTGTTATACTGCCTTTTCGGTCAAAGATGCCAAGCTGTTTGGCCGCGTTTGCTGAAGTTATATTAGCTATATCCGTCCAAGAGCAATTCGTAAACGCGCGCATATGCTGTGCGCCTTCATTCATTTTTAAAATCGAACCGGCAAGCGTCCCATCCGGAAGAAGAGCTGTTTTCCCCTTTACTGTCACACTTTGTCCGCCGAACTCGTAGACTCCGTCTTTCAGTCCTTTCGCCCGCATTGAATCGGTGATCAATATAAGCCCGCTGCTGCCTTTTGCTAAAAAAGCAAGCTTTGCCGCTAACGGATGGGAGTGGATACCGTCGGCAATAAGCTCTGTGACATAACCCTCATGGGCGAGGGCTGTGCCGATCACTCCGGGTTCACGATGATGAAACGGGCTCATCGCATTGTATAAATGAGTCATATGGCTGGCGCCTGCTTCAAAGGCTTCCAAAAGTAATGCGGAGTCTGCATCCGTGTGTCCCATTGACGCGATAATCGACTCATCTTTTAAATAACGGATCAGCTCAAAATGTTGATCCTCCTCCGGTGCAAGCGTGACGATTTTGATCAGCCCCCCTGCCTCCTGCTGCCATTTCTTGAAAAGTGCAAGATCTGAGGGCCTAATCCATTCCTTTGGCTGCGCTCCGGCCCTTTTAGGTGAAACAAAGGGACCCTCTAAATGAATTCCGATCAATTCCGCACCTAATGAAGAGGAATCCTCCGCAGATTTCCAATCTCTCGCGTTTACCAGTGCTTGAGAAATTTGGCCGTGTTCCTGTGTGATGGTTGTCGCTAAAAAACTCGTTGTGCCTTCCTCGGGCAGCCTTGAGGACATGGTATCGAGCGCGGAAAAGCTCGCATCCATTGTATCCGCGCCATAGCCGCCGTGGATATGAATATCAATCATCCCCGGAAGCAATACGGCATCCCTTGGGCCTTGAATTTCCTTTGCGTATTGCTCTATTGGCCGTTCTGCTGAGACAGCGCTTATCTTTCCATCCTTGACCCCAACATAGCCGTTTTTAATCACTTCATTTTCTGTCACGATACTGATGCCGCTGAGAAGAAGACTATCTGCCATAATTGATCCGCCTTTCTGGAATATATGAATACGTTTATTTTACCCCTTTTCAGACTAGTGATCTAGACCAGCTGACACGTTTACCAGTCTTTTATAAAATCTGTTTTAGGTTCAAGCCCGAAAGTGATAAAATGAAATTATTGTTGAGCAAGCTCGGGTTATCCCGGAACAGGAGGAACATATCGTGGCAAAGGTTCGGACAAAAGATGTAATGGAACAGTTTCATTTGGAATTGATCAGCGGAGAAGAAGGAATTAACCGCCCGATTACGATGAGTGATTTATCAAGACCAGGCATTGAAATTGCCGGATATTTTACATATTACCCTAGGGAGCGCGTACAGCTTCTGGGGAAAACAGAGCTTTCTTTCTTTGAACAGCTGCCGGAAGAGGATAAAAAGCAGCGCATGGACTCTCTATGCACGGATGTAACACCAGCTATTATTCTGTCTAGAGATATGCCTATCCCGCAGGAGCTCATTGACGCTTCCGAGAAAAACGGCGTGCCTGTCCTCAGATCGCCTTTAAAAACGACAAGGCTGTCAAGCCGATTGACCAACTTCCTAGAAAGCAGACTTGCGCCAACCACAGCCATTCACGGTGTGCTTGTCGATATATATGGCGTCGGGGTGCTGATCACAGGGAAAAGCGGCGTCGGAAAAAGTGAAACCGCGTTGGAGCTTGTGAAAAGAGGCCACCGTCTTGTTGCTGATGATTGTGTTGAAATTCGGCAGGAGGATCAGGATACCCTTGTCGGAAACGCCCCTGAGCTCATTGAACATCTGCTTGAAATTAGAGGGCTCGGCATTATTAACGTCATGACGCTGTTTGGTGCCGGTGCGGTCAGAAGCAACAAACGAATTACAATTGTGATGAATCTTGAACTCTGGGAGCAGGGCAAGCAATACGACCGTCTCGGACTCGAGGAAGAAACAATGAAAATCATTGATACAGAAATTACAAAACTCACGATCCCTGTCCGTCCGGGACGAAATCTCGCGGTCATTATTGAAGTGGCTGCTATGAACTTCAGATTGAAGCGGATGGGCTTAAACGCCGCTGAGCAATTTACCAACAAGCTGGCGGATGTCATTGAAGACGGTGAACAAGACGAATAGGAGTTGGCAATAAATGAATGAAGCGATAGAACCACTCAATCCGATAGCGTTTCAGCTAGGGCCGTTAGCCGTCCATTGGTACGGAATCATTATCGGTCTCGGTGCTTTGCTGGGGCTTTGGATTGCCATGAGAGAAAGTGAAAAACGAGGGCTGCAGAAAGATATTTTTATCGATCTCGTCCTTTTTGCGATCCCAATTGCGATTATTTGCGCGCGGATTTATTACGTTGCATTTGAATGGGATTATTATGCCGAACATCCGGGAGAAATCATAAAAATCTGGAAGGGCGGCATCGCGATTCACGGCGGCTTAATCGGTGCCATTTTGACAGGCTATGTCTTTTCAAGAGTGAAAAACATTTCTTTCTGGAAGCTTGCGGATATCGCGGCGCCGAGCATTTTGCTTGGTCAGGCGATCGGCCGCTGGGGAAACTTTGTCAATCAAGAGGCACACGGGGAGGCGGTCAGCAGAGCCTTTTTAGAAAGCCTGCACCTGCCTGAGTTTATCATTAATCAAATGTACATCAACGGACAATATTATCATCCTACTTTTTTATATGAATCACTATGGAGCTTTGTCGGCGTTATTATACTGCTTCTTTTGCGCAGAGCGAATTTGCGGAGAGGCGAGATGTTTTTAACCTATATCATTTGGTATTCAATCGGAAGGCTTTTTATTGAAGGAATGCGGACTGACAGCTTAATGCTGACGAGTTCGCTTCGCATCGCTCAGGTGATCTCAATTGTATTAATTGTGTTGGCTGTGGCGGCCATCATCTTCAGACGCGTCAAGGGGTACTCGGCGAAGCGGTACGCAGAGTAGACGGTTGCAAAGGGGGATGAGGGGATGAAGAAGATTTTTCTGGCCGGTCTTGCGGCAGGTCTTCAGACAACATGGACACTCGGTAAAGTCATTTTTCCGGTGACACTGGTAGTCACTTTGCTTCAGCATACGCCTGTCATGGATTGGCTGGTAAGGCTAATCACACCGGTGATGGGCCTGTTCGGTCTCTCAGGCGAAGCGGCGATTCCGCTTGTGCTTGGGAATATGCTGAATCTGTACGCGGGGATTGCCGGGATATTGACACTGGATTTATCCGTGAAGGAAGTTTTTATCTTAGCGGTCATGCTTTCATTCTGTCATAACTTAATTATCGAATCGACGGTCGCAGCAAAGGTCGGAATCAGGATTGGCGTCATATTGGCAGTGCGCATTGGTTTGGCAGCTGTTTCTGCAATCGTCACTAATCTCATCTGGCATGGCGGGCAGGAAATGGCGCAGTACGGTTTTATTGCTTCAAAGGGTGATGCGCCTGACGGCTGGCTGGCGATGCTGGCCGAGGCTTTAATGAAAGCCGGTCTTGGTGTGTTGCAGCTGGCGGCGATTGTAATCCCGCTGATGATCATCATTCAATTTATGCGAGACTTAGGCTGGCTGCACACGTTTTCTAAGTGGCTGTCTCCGTTTACACAGATGCTGGGCATGAATAAAAATACCTCCATGACAATGGTAGCCGGCTTGACAATCGGCCTTGCCTACGGAGCGGGTGTCATGATCAAAGCAGTCGAAGATGACGGCGTTGGCAGGCGCGACATGACACTGGCCTTTATATTTCTCGTTGCCTGCCATGCTGTCGTTGAAGATACACTTGTCTTTATTCCACTTGGCATTCCGGTTTGGCCGCTTCTGCTGATTCGAGTCACCACGGCCGTGCTGCTGACGATGGCGATATCGTATACGTGGAAAAAATGGAAACCCTCAGCGGTTGGAAAGGAAGCAGTATGACTGATCATCAAGTAACGACGATTCTGTTTGATTTAGACGGGACCCTTATTAATACAAATGAATTAATTATCGCGTCATTTTTGCATACGCTGGAGCATTATTACCCGAGCCGCTATAAACGTGAGGATGTGCTTGCGTTTATCGGCCCGTCTCTTTTTGAAACGTTTTCTTCCATGAATGCTGAGAAAACTGAAGAAATGATCAGCATGTACAGAACATACAATCACCAGATGCATGACACACTTGTCACCGAATATGAAACGGTTTATGAAACGCTTGATGAGCTAAAAAAAGCGGGCTTTACATTAGGAATTGTGACAACAAAGTTAAGGGATACTGTCAATATGGGCCTTAAGCTAACGGGAATCGAAGGTTTTTTCGAAACTGTTGTTACACTTGATGATGTCACGATGGCAAAGCCTGATCCCGAGCCTGTCCTGCTGGCGCTGAAGCAGCTGGGAAGCGAGCCTGCTGAAGCCATCATGGTCGGTGACAACTATCACGATATTCTGGCGGGGAAAAACGCCGGTACAAAAACAGCCGGTGTCGCATGGACAATTAAAGGGCCGGAAGCGCTGGCGAAGCATGAGCCAGACTATATGCTAGAGAAAATGAGTGATCTATTACAAATCGTTGGAGTGAAGTAATCTGTGAGAAAAACAGACCGGCATCCGGTATCAGGAGCTAACTCACTGTGGCATGTCTATCAAACGGTGCCTTTTTTGAAGGTAGTGAAGAATTTCATTGTCATTCAAATTGCGAGATATACACCGTTTATAGGAATGAAAAACTGGCTGTACCGTACGTTTTTGAGGATGAAGGTCGGAAAGCAGACATCCTTTGCCCTCATGGTGATGCCCGATATTATGTTTCCGGAAAAGATCTCAGTCGGAACGAATTCAATCATCGGATACAATACGACCATTTTGGCTCATGAGTATTTAATTCAGGAGTATCGAATCGGTAAAGTCCTGATCGGAGACGAAGTGATGATCGGCGCCAACACGACCATTCTGCCAGGCGTGGAAATAGGGAATGGCGCGATCGTGTCCGCTGGAACGCTTGTCCATAAGGATGTGCCAGCCGGGGCATTTGTCGGCGGAAATCCGATGAAAATCATATACACGAAGGAAGAAATGCAGGATAGAATAAAAAGCCCGCGGATCAAATAACCGCGGGCTTTTTCTGTATATTAAAATTGGGTATTGTTTTTTTCCGTTACGTGCTGGACGCCGATCCATTTCTTGCCGACGTTGGAGTATCTAGTGTTCGTCATGGTGACAGTGCTCGTTTTACTGTCCGTACGGAAAATCGCTTCCTTCATGTTTGTGATGGTGCATCTGTCGATAATAACATCGGTATGGAAAGTCGACCCGCCCAGCTGTCTTATAAACTTTCCGCCGTTATCCGCAGTGAAGTTTTTCACTGTAAACGTGCTGGCTTTATTGATTTGAAAGATTTTATCAGAAGCTTTTTGAGCAGAACCGCCGTCAATGGTTACTTTTCCTTCCTTCTTCACAGTTAACGCGTCCTCACCGACATCTTCCCACGTCACATTCTGAATGTTAACGTTTCCATAAGTGTGCACGCCATCAGCAGCAGGAGCTCCGAGCACTACATTTTTCAGAGTTGCTCCGTCTTCCACACGAAAAACTGGCTTTTGGTTTTCGGATTGGCTTCCGTCACCCAATTCTTTTCCTGCTACAAACCGCTGTCCCTTCCCGTCATATGTTGTATTTTTTGGCACGATAATTGTTTCATGAACCACTTTGTCAGCTGCAAAAGCAGTTGATGTCTGAAACTGGCTGAAGCCCATAACCAAACTGAACATAAATAGGATAGACACGATTTTTTTCAATGATAAAATCCTCCCCGGATATCTTTAGTTTTGTAAGAGAAGCGTCAGCATCTTGCACCGGCTTCTCTCACATAGATCGGGGCAAGGCTGAATCTGTTTTAATCATAAAAATAGCCAGCCTGAAAGTAAAGACAAATTTGGATGGAAAATGGAAAATGCGTCATTGTTACCTGATTTAAACATCAAGCATGAGTATTGGCGTATTTGCTCAGGAGAGAGCATAAGAAAAGCTTGTGAAAGCGGGCAGCTTTACTTTTGAACGACGATGGCTTGGCTGCCCATTTGCACCCACGCTTTTTCGAAGCTGGTCCGGTCTGTTTTTCTGTTTTTATAGCCATAAGGGTCATTCACATACACGTAATTTTCATCATAACCCGTGACGGCGACACTGTGTTCGCTGTACGTGATATCGATCGTTCCGTTTGGCGTTTTCCATGTCTGCATGTTGTCAACCGGCGTAAAGTTGGCTGTCGTGATAACCCAAACCGGGTTGCCTTTCTCAAGCTGCTCATAAACAGCAGAGATGCTTTTTCCTGTCAGATCAGAAACGCTGTCCCCCGCATAGGTTTTAGCGAGCTGATAGATCGGGCCGTGATAGACACCTAGCCCCGGGCCGTTCGCCATATCACCGACAAATCCGTCATTCGGATCACCTTTTAATCCGCTGCTGTATGTCAAAGGCACTGTTGCGATCTGGTTTGCCAGTGTATTCTTTGTCACGTTGTATCCCGCATAGTGCAGCACCATCGCAAGGCTCGTCACCTCACAGCCATTATAGAGCTTTGGGGCATCCATCTGATTGAAAAGCGTGACGTCCATCGGCTCAGCGCTTCCTTTCAGTTTCTTCTCTTTGTTTGCTGCTTCAGATTCATTCTTCGTTGCACCTAAATCAATTTTGAAAAACGAAATATCTATATCTTTTGCATATATTTTGATGCCGAAGAAAATGACAGCAGAAAGTATGATCAGTACACATAACGTTCGCAGTGTTTTCATTTTTAACTCCTTGTTCTCTATTTGATTTGTATTATAGCATGCCAAACATAAAGAATTTGAGATATGACTGACCTTTCATTCTTTATTCATGATTTTTTCATATTTAGGAGGAGAATTTCTGAATGATACATATTTGTGAAAAAGTTAAGGATTGATTTCCATTCTTTCATCTGCTAACATATTATCATATTAGCGAACTAAAGGATTCGGAATTTTCCTTCAAACAATGACGGAGGTGCTCGGGTTGATGTTTATGTTTGAAAAACCGCACGGCATGAGAGATACACTGCCCGGTTTATATGAAACGAAAAATAAGGTGAGGCAATCGTTAACCGATATGATAGATAAATGGGGCTATCAATTTATGGAAACACCTACGCTGGAGTTTTACGATACGGTTGGTGTGCAGTCAGCAATTGAAGAGCAGCAGCTGTTTAAGCTTCTGGATCAGGATGGCAAGACACTGGTGCTTCGCCCGGATATGACAGGGCCGATCGCAAGGGTGGCGGCTTCAAAGCTGCTGAAACATAATCAACCGCTCAGAGTCGGCTATGCGGCAAATGTGTTCAGAGCCCAGGAACGCGAGGGCGGACGTCCTGCCGAGTTTGAGCAGGTTGGAGTGGAATTGATTGGTGATGGCACGACAAGTGCGGATGCAGAGGTTATTGCCTTAGTAGTCGGTGCGTTAAAAAATGCCGGCCTGACTTCATTTAAAATTGCAATCGGCCACGCAGGCATTGCAGATGCCCTGTTTGTTGAGGTGCTCGGGAATGTTGAACGCGCAGACGTGCTCCGGAGGTTTTTATATGAAAAGAATTATGTCGGCTACAGAGAGCACGTCAAATCTCTTCCGCTTTCCTCCATTGATAAAAACAGGTTACTGGAGCTTCTCGAATTGCGGGGCAGTATAGAAGTATGCGAGCGTGCAGAAGAAATCGTCGATTCAGTGCAAGGAAAAAGTGTTGTTGATGAACTGAAGGCACTGTGGGAGATTCTTGAAGACTACGGATGTACGGAAAATGTCCGTCTTGATCTGAATATGGTCAGCCATATGAGCTACTACACTGGGATTTTATTTGAAGTGTACGCGGAAAGTGTCGGCTTTGTGATTGGCAGCGGCGGGCGTTATAACAAGCTTCTGGGACATTTTAATTCACCAGCGCCGGCGACGGGTTTTGGGCTCCGGATTGACCGAATGATTGAAGCGCTTCATATGAAAGACGAACCCAGTGAAATCGATGCTGTCATTTTCAGCAAAGAGCAGAGGGTGCAGGCCATCGCTTTTGCGAATGAAGAGCGTTTGAAAGGAAAAAAAGTTGTTCTTCAGGATTTACTGGGGATTGAAAATATTGATCAGATGACAAAATCATTTGCAAATGTCACTTATTTTATCGGTGCCAGAAAGGAAGAGCAAAATGGGTAAGTTACTCACAATGGCCATGCCGAAGGGGCGAATATTTGAAGAAGCAGCAGGGCTGCTGCGGCAGGCGGGATACAAGCTGCCGGAAGAGTTTGAGGATTCCAGAAAACTGATCATCGATGTGCCGGAGGAAAATCTCCGCTTTATTTTGGCAAAGCCGATGGATGTGACCACATATGTGGAGCACGGCGTGGCAGATGTCGGAATTGCGGGGAAGGATGTCATGCTGGAGGAGGAGCGCGATGTATATGAGGTGCTGGATTTGAAAATCAGCAAATGCCATCTCGCTGTTGCCGGACTTCCTGATACCAACTGGAGCGGCGTCGCGCCGAGAATTGCGACAAAGTATCCGAATGTAGCTTCCGGTTATTTTAGAGAGCAGGGAGAGCAAGTCGAGATTATTAAGCTGAACGGCTCAATCGAGCTTGCTCCTCTTATCGGGCTTGCGGACAGAATAGTCGACATCGTATCTACGGGACAGACGCTTAAAGAAAACGGACTCGTTGAAACAGAGCATATTTGTGATATTACCTCCCGCTTTATCGTCAACCCTGTAAGCTATCGCATGAAGGACGATGTCATCGACGAAATGGCGTCCCGTTTATCTCTTGTTGTGGAAGGAGAACCGGCAAAATGAAAATCAAAACCATTAGCGGCGCGGATCGGCTTTCTCTCAAGCGGTCAATTGATGCCGGAACGGAAGAACAAAGAAACGCGGTCCGATCCATTATTGAACATGTAAAAGCAAATGGTGATCAGGCCGTTCGTGACTACACGGCCAAGTTTGACGGCATCAAGCTCGACAGCGCATTAGTCACAACAGAAGAAATTGAAGAAGCATACAAACTGCTGGACCCCCAGCTGCTGCAGGTGATCAGGCAAGCGATCAAAAACATTACTGAATATCACGAAAGACAGCTTCAATCTTCCTGGTTTTATCACAGAAAGGATGGCACAATGCTGGGACAGAAAGTGACGGCACTTGATTCTGCCGGCGTTTATGTGCCGGGCGGAACTGCCGCATATCCGTCATCTGTTTTGATGAATGTCATTCCGGCGCTTACAGCGGGCGTGGAAAGAATCGTTCTTGTCACACCACCGGGAAAAGACGGACGGCTGTCTCCGGGAGTCTTAGCCGCAGCTGCTGAGCTGGGCATCAAAGATATTTACAAAATGGGAGGGGCTCAAGCAATTGCGGCGCTGGCATATGGGACAGAAACCATTGAGCCGGTCGATAAAATTACAGGCCCGGGAAATATTTATGTCGCGCTTGCCAAACGAGAGGTGTTCGGTGATGTCGATATTGATATGATTGCCGGACCGAGTGAAATCGTTGTGCTGGCTGATGAAACTGCTATCCCTCGTGAAATAGCCGCCGACCTGCTGTCACAAGCGGAACACGACATGCTTAGCTCATGTGTGCTTGTCACAGATTCCATGCCGCTGGCTGAGGCCGTTTCAGCCGAGATGAACGAGCAGCTTAAAACCTTGCCGCGCAGAGATATTGCGGAAGCTTCAGTGAGAGATTATGGATGTATTTATGTGGCTGAGACGATAGATGAAGCGGTCAATACAGTCAATACGCTCGCCCCGGAGCATTTAGAAATCATCACACAGTCTCCCGAAGCTTTGCTTGGCAATATTAAGCACGCGGGTGCAATTTTCTTAGGCCGATACAGCCCTGAACCAGTCGGAGATTATTTTGCCGGACCGAACCATGTGCTTCCGACGAATGGGACGGCCAGATTTTCAAGCCCATTAAACGTCACGGATTTTCAAAAGAAATCGAGCATTATTTCATACAGCCAATCAGCCTTTGAAGAACATGCGGAAAGCATTGCAGCTTTTGCCAGACTGGAAGGATTAGAAGCGCATGCCAGGTCAATCGAAGCGAGAGAACGGAGGAATTCGAAATGAGAAAAGCGGAACGCGCCAGAACAACAAATGAAACGGATATAGAACTGTCATTCGCAATAGACGGTGAAGGACAAGCAGAAATCAAAACAGATGTGCCGTTTATGACGCATATGCTGGACCTGTTCACAAAACACGGGCAATTTGATCTTTCCATTCATGCAAAAGGTGATGTCGATATTGATGATCACCACACAACTGAAGATATCGGCATTTGCTTAGGGCAGGCTTTGCTTGAAGCACTAGGCGATAAAAAAGGCATCAAACGCTACGGCTCGGCGTTTGTGCCGATGGATGAGGCGCTTGCTCAGGTAGTGGTTGATTTAAGCAATCGGCCGCACTTGGAAATGCGTGCTGACTTTCCTGCAGCGAAAGTCGGAACTTTCGATACTGAGCTTGTACATGAATTTTTATGTAAGCTGGCGCTTGAAGCACGGATGAACTTGCACGTGATCGTTCATTACGGCACAAATACACACCATATGATAGAAGCTGTTTTTAAAGCCTTAGGACGCGCGCTTGATGAAGCGACAATGATAGACCCGCGTGTCAAAGGGATTCCGTCAACGAAAGGGATGCTGTAAATGATCGGTGTGATAGATTACGGAATGGGCAATTTATACAGCGTTTCAAAGGCGCTGGAGCGTGTCGGCGTACCGTACTTTGTTTCAGGCATTCCGGAGGAGCTGAGTATAGCCGATGCTTTCATTTTGCCGGGAGTCGGGTCGTTTGGGGACGCGATGGACAATTTGCGCAACGCCAATCTCGATCAATTCATTCATAAGATGGTGTCAGAGGGGAGATTGCTTCTTGGGATCTGCCTCGGCATGCAGCTTTTGTTTCATGAGAGCGAAGAGCATGGAACCGCTGCAGGTCTCGGTTTGTTAAAGGGAAAAGCAGTCAGGCTGAAGCCGGAAGATCAGCAGGGAAACAAGCTGAAGGTTCCGCATATGGGATGGAACCGCCTCTCCTTTCATAACGAATCTCCGCTGCTGGCCGGAGTAGAAGAAGGCTACGCTTATTTTGTCCATTCCTATTATATTGACGGAATGGATGACGACGCGCTACTGGCAAGTGCCGAGTACGGTGTGCAGGTGCCTGCGGTTGTCGGAAAAGAGAACATCTTCGGCGCTCAGTTTCACCCGGAAAAAAGCAGTGCGGTCGGAATGTCTATCTTAATCCAATTCACAAAAATGGCAGCAGAACAGAAGGTGAAAAAATGAGTGCTTTTACATTATTTCCGGCCATTGATATGAGAAACGGCAAATGTGTACGTCTCGTCCAAGGCGATTACAGCAAGGAAACCGTATACGGCGATTCGCCGTTCGACATGGCCTCGTTATTTGCAAGTGAGGGGGCTGAATGGATTCATCTAGTTGATCTTGACGGCGCGAAGGAAGGAAAAAAAGTAAATGACCGTCATGTCATCGAAATTGTACAAAAGCTCAATCTGAAAGTCGAAATCGGCGGCGGCATTCGTTCGGAAAGCGACGTCTACGATTACTTATCGGCAGGAGTCGATCGCGTGATCCTGGGAAGCTCTGCTGTTTCTGATCCGCCGTTTGTAAAAAAAATGCTGAAAGAGTATGGCGAAAGGATAGCCATCGGGCTGGACGCAAGAAACGGCTTTGTTTCAACAGAGGGGTGGCTGGAAACCTCAAGTCTTAAGGCGACTGAACTCGGCAAAGAGCTCGCCAACGAAGGCGCAGAAGTTTTTATTTTTACTGATATTGCGACAGACGGGATGCTGTCAGGCCCCAATATCGAAAGCACAGTGGAACTCGCGAAAGAAACCGGAAAATCTGTCATCGCCTCTGGCGGAGTCAGCTCTGTTGCGGATCTTGAAGCTCTTGCCCGTTATCATGCGAATGGGGTTTCTGGAGCCATTATCGGAAAAGCGCTGTATACCAACCAGTTTACACTTGGCGAGGCGATTGAAAGGATGAAGGGGAAATGATAACAAAACGGATTATCCCTTGTCTTGATGTGAAAGAAGGGCGCGTTGTCAAAGGGATTCAATTTCTTGAACTGAAGGATGCCGGTGATCCTGTCGAGCTGGCGGAAGTATACGACCAGGAAGGCGCGGATGAACTGGTGTTTCTTGATATTTCCGCTTCGCATGAAGGCCGTAAAACGATGGTTGACGTCGTAGAGCAGGTTGCTGCAAAGCTTGCGATTCCGTTTACAGTCGGAGGCGGCATCAATCAGCTTAGCGATATGAAAACGATTCTGCGTGCCGGCGCGGACAAAGTTTCTGTAAACACGGCAGCTGTTCTCCGTCCCGAGCTGATTACCGAAGGCGCGGCGTTTTTCGGATCTCAATGTATCGTACTCGCCATAGACGCCAAGTACGACGAAACATCTGACTCATACAAGGTCTACACGCACGGCGGCAGAAAGAAAACGGATTGGGAAGTTACAGCATGGGCGAAGGAAGCCGTCAAACGCGGAGCCGGAGAAATCCTGCTAACCAGCATGGACTCAGATGGGGAGAAAAAGGGCTTTGACCACAGGCTGACAAAGCTCGTGTCAGAAGCTGTTCCGGTTCCTGTCATCGCCTCAGGGGGAGCAGGAAACGCGCAGCATATGCTCGAGGCTTTTACAAAAGGGGAAGCGGACGCCGCGCTGGCTGCCTCCATTTTTCATTATAAAGAAACATCAATTAAAGAAGTGAAATCATATTTGAAAGAGCACGGGGTGAATGTGAGATGAAACAGGCAGATGAACTGCGTTTTAACGAAGACGGATTAATCCCTGCCATCGTCCAGGACGCGGCAAGCAAAGAAGTGCTGACACTTGCATATATGAACAGGGAATCATACGAAAAAACAATGGAAACAAAAGAAACATGGTTTTACAGCCGCTCGCGGCAGGAGCTATGGCACAAGGGAGAAACATCGGGGAATACGCAAGCCGTCAAAGGCATCCGATATGACTGCGACCAAGATGCACTGGTCGTGCTTGTAGAGCCGTCCGGTCCGGCATGCCACACCGGCAGCTACAGCTGTTTTACAAAGGAACAGACAGAAGAACAAACCTCCGGGCGATTTGACATCTTAAGTGAGCTGGAGCGCGTCATTGCAGAACGCCAAGCTGAAATGCCTGAAGGAGCTTACACCACTTACCTCTTCCATGAAGGCGTGGATAAGATTTTGAAAAAAGTCGGCGAAGAAGCATCAGAAGTCATCATCGCCGCCAAAAACCGTGACCACGAGGAACTGAAATGGGAAGCGGCAGACCTGCTGTATCATCTCCTTGTCCTGCTCAGAGAGCAAGCATTGCCGCTGGATGATGTGCTTGACGTCTTGAAAAAACGCCATTCTGAATAGTAAATGGAAAGAGCCTTTATCCGTAGGCTCTTTTTTTTGTTATAAGAAAAATGTAATGGGTATTTTGTAATATTGTAGGTGTTTCACATTCCGAATGGATAAAAGAAGGTCAAAACCAAGTCTGATTTCCTATTTATCCAAATTCCGCCATGATGTAACATGGAAAAGGATAATATAATCATCCCATAACAGGGTCAATAGTATTACTTTTGAAAAATGGAATCATCTCACAAAACCCTTGGAGGTTCGTAATGAAAAAGATTATCTTTATTTGCTTTAGCTTATTACTTGCCCTGACAGGAGGATGCAGTATGAACGACAATGATAAAAACACCACAAATGACAATAAAACAGAAGCCGTAAAACCAAAAGACATGGACCCAAAAGACCTGCCGCAAGTTCCCGCGTTTCAGGACGAGAAAACGAGAGAGTACATGGTGTCAACGAAGGAAGAGGAGCCTGGGTACTATTTGCTTGAATCTAAGTTGAAAGGATTTAGGATGTTATTTCCGGAGGACACGGAGTATCTATCAAGAAGATCATCTTTAACTGGGAGAAACAAAGAAAGTATTGGATTTAATAGTTATGATAAAGACACCAATGTAATGTTTGATGGCCATGTAACATATTACAAAGAAGAAAGTTTTGTGAATGAACCTGAGACAATGTTAGATATTGTAAGTGGAAAAAATGATTATAAAGGTGAATACAAAAAAAGTAGCAAAAAGAAAACGGACATCTACTTTGCTAAGAAAAAAGACATCTTTGACGATATTGATAGAAAATATAATTATTCATACAGTTACTTCGGATATGTGAAATCTACAGAAGAAGATAACTTAGGAGTAGAATACGCCTTTACTTTCGGATGCAAAAATGAAAATCAACCATGCTCCTTAAATGAAGAAAAGGCTAAAAATAAAGTAGAGAAATTAATTAATTCTATCACCTTTTTAATAGATAAAAAGGAGAAATAAGATGGAAAATAAAAATGTATTTGAGAATGAGAACGTAAAGTTACGACTAATTGATTTAGAATATGACTATAAACAAAAGTTTGCCTCAATCAATGCAAGTGAAGTTAAGGAAGCCAAATCGGATTTCGAAGCAGATGTACGCAGAATTTATAAAGAAGAAACACACCGTGATCTTCCAGAGAATACAAAAATTGAAATATACACCTCCAGTGAACTTGTAAACCAGAATACAAGTATAGAAAGTTCGACCAGAGAATCAGGTTACGATGGGACGGCAATCCATATAATAGATACGAAAAAACATATCGATCAGCTTCATATTATTTCAGAAGGCAGTGCTGATAATAAGGATTGGTCGTATAACTTTTTTGGTCTTTTTTTAGGAATCGATCATAGTCAGTATGAGGCTACAAAGGAGTTTGCTAAAAAAGCAAAGAAAGCAGCAGGTGACTCTGAGGATTTAAAAACATTCGCCTTAGGACATTCACTTGCTAATAATAACCAAGTAATGGTGCAATTGATTAATGGAGAATATGATGAAGTTTATGGTGTAAATGGGGCTCAAGTCAATATCGATCAATTACTTGAAACTGATGAAAGTTTATATAGATATGTTATTAGAAAATTTAGTTATAAATATGAAGATATTGATTCTATACCACCAGAGAAGTTAAAAAAAGAAATCCAAAAATATTATGAAGACAAAGGCGTCACAGCAAACATCACCCAACGCATATCAAAAGATGACCCGCTGTATGGAGTCAGCGGCAAGGCGGATTTCATTACATTTGGCGATGTGAAGATGGCGGATACGAACACAAGTGTGAAAGGCATCCGAAACATTATGGATGGGATTCCTGATGAAGACGTAAGGTCGATGCAGGAATACCTTCAAAAATATAAGGGTGACTATGAAAAAGACGGCTTAAACGGTTTTGTAAAAGCAGCCAGCGGGATAGACATAGAATTGATAGAAAAAGTAAAGCATACAGACGGCGTTTTAGCGAAAGCAAGTGTTATTTATGAAAATTTTGATGATGTTAAGCAAATGTATGGCCGAATTAAAGAGCAGCTGCCAGCCTTTTTAGGTTTTCTTCACACCCTGTTGGGGAACAGCGGGCCTATTGTAGATCAGCTTGCTGAAAATGGTTATATTGATGATACACAGAAAAAAGTCATAAAAAAAGAATTATCTAATCTTAATGCGAGTATGAAAGGTATAGAATTACGATACGATGATTTCATTGATCATCTAAAGCACGGCCAATTCACGCAAGCTCTAAATGATGTTAGTGAAATTGTGGAGTATGTAAAATCAATGATTTCTTCTTTTGAAACGCTAGACGCAGAAACAAAAGACGCATTAAAACTCATCGTCGACGGCCACAGCATCGTTCAAATGTTGAACGCATTATCAAAGGAAAAAGGCTTCAGCTATAAAGGCTCCGATATTTACTTTACAGGGAAGAGCGGCTCGGGAGAAACAATTAAAGTCAATATCTCGTCCGCTGTCAGAATCTATCAAAACGGCATGAAGATCGTTGAAGATATGGAAGATGCGATTTCTGCCTACCAAAAGGTATTCCGGCAGGAAATCGATGAAGCGTTTATAGACAAAAAACAGGCAATCATCACGGCGATTCAACATATGGAAGAAAACCCTTCGCAATATGCCTTCGATCTTCAATTCCGGCTTGCGGCCGGTTTCAGTCACACATTCGATAAATTAGAGAAAATATCAGTTCATGAATCGTTCCATACAGGTGCACTCCCTGCTAATGACGGAATTGTTGCAGAACTCAAAAAACAGACAACGGAAAAAAAGAATTTTATCAAAAATATCCGCGAGAGCATCGAAAAGCTATTTGAAAAAGAAGAAATGATCTCACAGTTATTCGATTTTCAGCCTTAGGAGGAATAGACAGAGTGACTTCCTTATTTTCAGAAAGTGAAACAGAAGTTGTATCAACCACCTATATGTTTCTAACCCATGACGAAATGAAGGGGAAAGCAGGCAGTCTCAATAAACCCATCAACGACATTCTCAGCCTGACTAAAAAATTCGAATCTGCATTAAAAGAAGAAATCAAAGGGCAAAAAGGAATGATTGTCAAAAAAATAAAAGAAGAGCTTGAATCGAAAAGCGAAAAGCAGAAGACTGCACTTCAAACGATAAAAGAAGAGCATACTGCAAAGGTTGACCGGTTCAAAATGATCATTGAGGACCTGAGACAGCAAGATGTTACCTTAACGTACCGAAAAAAGAAGCCTGAAAAGGATCTATAATATGAAACGTCTCCTATTCGAGTCATGAATAGGGGATTTTTATTTTCAGTGTATAAGAAAAATATACTGAAAAAGTCTCTCTCCATTGATATGATTTAGAAAGAGTAAAAATAATCCTATTATATTCCGTTCAACCTTGCTGACCGCGTAAAGGGATTGAAACAGGAGGAAAAATACTATGCCAACACAGCAACCTAAAAGAAAATTCAAAGCTTTTTTTGCATTAGTGAAACAGACAAACCCATCCTATGGAAAGCTCGCCTTTGCGCTGATTCTCAGTATTGTCACAACACTGGTCAGCCTGCTGATTCCTCTATTAACGAAACAGCTTGTCGACGGTTTTTCCATGTCAGCGCTGTCCGGCACGCAAATCGGGCTGATTGCGCTCGTTTTTCTTATCCAAGCCGCTTTAAGCGCCTACGCTACATACGCACTAAACTATAGCGGGCAAAAAATCATCTCTGGGCTAAGGGATTTATTATGGAAGAAATTAATTAAGCTTCCTGTATCTTATTTCGATACTAACGCTTCCGGTGAAACTGTCAGCCGGGTCACGAATGATACGATGGTGGTAAAAGAGCTGATTACCAGCCATATCAGCGGATTTATAACAGGCATCATTTCGGTCATTGGATCACTCACTATCTTATTCATTATGAACTGGAAGCTGACGCTGCTTGTTTTAGTTGTTGTTCCATTAGCAGCTCTGATCCTAGTGCCGATCGGGCAGAAGATGTTCTCCATTTCTCGGGAAACCCAGGATGAAACCGCACGTTTTACGGGGCTGCTGAATCAAATCCTTCCGGAAATCAGGCTTGTGAAGGCTTCAAATGCAGAGGAAGTCGAATACAAACGCGGGAAACTGGGGATTTCTTCATTATTCCAGCTTGGGGTTCGTGAGGCGAAGGTGCAATCGCTTGTCGGACCGCTTATTTCTCTCGTATTAATGGCCGCGCTCGTGGCTGTTATTGGGTACGGCGGTATGCAGGTGTCATCAGGCGAATTGACTGCCGGGGCACTCGTGGCTTTTATTTTATATTTGTTTCAAATCATTATGCCGATGGGCCAGATTACAACGTTCTTCACACAGCTGCAAAAATCAATCGGTGCAACAGAACGGATGATTGAGATTTTGGCAGAGGAAGAGGAGGATACCGTCACAGGAAACCAAATTGACAACGCGCATCTGCCTATCCGGCTCGATCATGTGTCCTTTGGCTATAATGCTGAGCAGCTGATCTTGAAGGATATCAGCGCCGTTATTGAAGCGGGAAAAGTAACAGCAATTGTTGGACCGAGCGGCGGCGGAAAAACCACGCTGTTTAAGCTGCTTGAGCGTTTCTATTCTCCGACTGAAGGGACCATTCGGCTGGGAGATGAGCCGGTGGATACGTATTCGCTCGAATCGTGGCGTCAGCATATCGGCTATGTGTCACAGGAAAGTCCGTTAATGTCGGGAACGATCAGAGACAATATTTGTTATGGGCTAGAACGCGAGGTAACGGATGCCGAAATCGAAAAAGCAGCGGAGATGGCATACGCTCTTAATTTTATTAAGGAGCTGCCGAATCAGCTTGATACTGAAGTGGGTGAACGCGGCATCATGCTGTCGGGCGGACAGAGACAAAGAATTGCGATTGCCAGGGCGCTTCTCCGGGACCCGAGCATTCTGATGCTTGATGAAGCGACTTCCAGCCTCGACAGTCAATCTGAAAAATCAGTGCAGCAGGCACTTGAGGTGCTGATGGAAGGCCGGACAACAATTGTCATCGCTCACCGCTTATCGACTGTTGTAGATGCAGATCAGCTATTATTTGTTGAAAAAGGGGAAATTACGGGACGGGGCACGCACCATGAATTAATGGCTTCCCATGACCTTTACAGAGATTTTGCTGAACAGCAGCTGAAAATGAATGCGGATTTAGAAAACAAAGCCGGGTAAATTCTGGTTGATTCAGCCAGTAAAAAAAGAGGAGGGATTTTCCCAATCCTTCCTTTTGAACTATTGAGGAGCTTACGATTTATGGTATACTACTGACGGTAATATTGTATAAAACGGAGGGTAGTTGTGGGAAAACACACTTCTGAACATAAAAATCACGCACAAATTGTCCAGCTGCTTCAAGATGGACATTATTTTTTTCATAAAGGTTTGAAGGCGTATAAAGAACGCAATTTGAAGCGGGCAAGCAAACTGATCCAGCGCGCGGTTCATTTGGAGCCGAAGGATTCAGAGATGCTTTCGCAGCTTGCGGTCATTTATTCAGAGATGGGGCAATACCAGGAATCAAACGATCTGCTTGATTATATTTTGGCGAATCTGGAGACGGAAATGCCGGAATGTCATTATTTTAAAGCAAATAACTTTGCCCATCTGGGACTCTTTCAGGAAGCTTATAAAGAAGCTGCAGCTTATTCAGACGCTGATCCGGACGGTGAATTTTCCGAAGAGAATGATAGTCTGCTTGATCTGCTTGATTTAGGAGACGGCGGGCCTGAGGATTCTCTATATGATCAGGATGAATTGCTAATCAAACAAGACCGGGCGAAGTCATTGCTTGAAAGCGGTCAGCTTGCTGAAGCTGTTGCGGCCCTTGAGGAAATCACAAACGAATATCCTGAGCTTTGGTCCGCTTATAATAATCTCGCCCTTGCCCACTTTTATTCCGGCAATGTTGTGAAAGCGAAACAAACGGCTTATCAAGTGCTGAATAATAATGAAGGAAATCTTCACGCTTTATGTAATCTTCTCGTTTTCTACTATTATGAAAGAGAAGATGATAAGGTGGCAGAGCTGAGTGATCAGCTTTCAAATGTATATCCGATGTTATTTGAACAGCGCTATAAACTGGGTGCCACCCTGTCGCTTGTCGGCCGGTATGATATCGGGTACAAATGGCTCAGATCACTATATAAAAGCGGTTTTGAAGGAGACGACACATTCTACTACTGGCTCTCGTGCTCTGCTTACTTTACGGGCCATACAGAATTTGCCGAAACGGTATGGAGAAAAGTCGAATCACAATATCCCGGAGCGGACCGTCCGGCTCCATGGGTTGAGCGGCGGGAAGTACTTCCTTCGTCAGTAGAACAGCGATTGGCTGCCTATTACATCAGCAGCACCAAGGGTGAAACGGAGCATCTTGAAGCGGTGATACGCTCGAAGCGCATCACCGCTCCGTTTGAAAACCATTTCGTTAAGCTGCTCTTGCACGGAGATTCCGCAGCAGCAGATGTGTCAGAGGATGCGCTTTTTGCTTATCAAACGGTTAAATTGCTGGAAGAAGCAGAACAGGATGAGATGAAAACAGAAGTCATGAGCTGCTGGGTATTCCATGTGATACAGCAAATCCGCGCAGCGGGGCCGCTGAAAAATGTGAGCGGATGGGCTGCTGCTATCTACTATATTTGGAAAGAAGCCCATGGCAAACATGACACCAAAAAAGAAACGGCAGCCCAATTTGGCATCTCTCCGGCCACTTTGACGAAATATATGAAATATATTGATGATATTTTAGAATAGTATATTTATGGAGAGTTGATTCGCAGAATCAACTCTTTTTTTATTCTATAAATTATATTTTAAAATAATATCGACAGGTTTTTTATCAATTTAAGAAAGATGACAAATGATGTGCAACCTGACATCTGTTTGAAACACAAATGTAATAAAATTTATCGCTAATTTGTCGAAACTTGATGGTATAATGATTCTCGTACATAAGGAATTAGTGTTTTTTACATATGATGTGAAATAAACGCTATACACCCAGAATAAGAGATGCACAGAATAATTAACCATAAACAATCATCATTCCTCGTAGAATATGAGGAACGAAACTTGATGTTCAAAATACAATTCCAAATGAGATCAGGTTCACAGTAAAAGGGAGGATATAAAAAGTGAGAAAGAGTTTATTGACACTTGGTTTGGCTTCCGTCATCGGGACAAGCAGTTTTTTGATCCCATTTACAAGTAAAACTGCATCGGCGGAAACATTAGATGAAAAGAAACAAAAAATCGAAAGCAAGCAATCTGAGGTTGCTTCCAGCATTGAAGCGAAGGAAAAAGAATTAACTGAGCTTCAGGAAAACCAATCAAAGATTGAAAAAGAACTGAAAGACATTAACGCTAAGGCGCTCGATACAAGCAACAAAATCGAAGATAAAAAAGAAGAAAACGATAAAACGAAAAAAGAAATCAAAGAACTGAAAAAAGAGATTAAAGAAACAGAAGCACGCATCGAAAAGCGTAACGAAATCCTGAAAAAACGCGTTCGTTCTTTACAGGAAAGCGGCGGATCTCAAGGATACATAGATGTACTTTTAGGATCAACAAGCTTTGGTGATTTTATCTCACGCGCTACTGCGGTTTCATCTATTGTTGATGCAGACAAAGATTTAATCAAGCAGCAAGAGCAGGATAAAGCGAAGCTTGAAGACTCTGAAGCAGATCTGAATGATAAGCTGAAAGAAGTACAAGCTGCATTGGCTAAGTTAGAAACAATGCAAAAGGACCTTGATAAACAGCTAGATGAAAAAGACAAGCTTTTCGACGAAGCAAAAGACAGCCAGAAGAAAACGGCTGCGGCAATTTCTGAATTAAAATCAGAAGCGTCTGAACTTGCAAATCAAAAAGCAGATACTGAAGCAGAACAAGCACGCATCAAAAAACAACAAGAAGCTGCAGCTGCTTTGATCAAAAAGCAGGAAGAAGCTCAAAAAGCATCTGATGAAACACAAACAGACGGCCAAACGGCTACTACTGAAACAGCAAAAGCTAGCTCATCTGATGATGATTCTTCAGATAACTCTTCTAGCGGTTCATCAAACAGTTCGTCTAACGGGTCGTCTTCTAAGAAGCACAGCAGCTCAAACAGCAATTCAGGCGGCACTGTCATCAGCAACTCAGGCGGCATTGAAGGTGCGATCAGCGTTGGTTCAAGCATTGTCGGACAATCTCCGTACAAGTTTGGCGGCGGACGCACTCAGTCTGATATCAACAACCGTATTTTTGACTGCTCATCATTCGTTCGCTGGGCTTACGCTTCTGCAGGTGTCAACCTTGGGCCTGTCGGCGGAACAACGACTGATACTTTAGTTGGAAGAGGACAAGCTGTAAGCGCGTCAGACATGAAACGTGGAGACTTAGTTTTCTTTGACACATACAAAACAAATGGTCACGTTGGAATCTACTTAGGAAACGGTACGTTCCTGAACGACAATACATCTCATGGTGTCTCTGTCGACTCTATGAACAACGTGTACTGGAAAAAAGCATTCAAAGGCGTTGTAAGACGTGTTGTTCAATAATAAATAAGACAAGGGCCTTCTATGGACAGAAGGCTCTTTCTTTTATTAAATACATACCCTTTTGTAATACATCTAATCGCGTTTCGAAAAAAATGAGCAAAAAAATGGCGTATCACCATGAGATTTTATAGGATATGGGTAAGGAATACGTTTGATGGGGATTCTTATCTTATAAGGAAGAGCCCAACTCGAAAAGACGTTTTAAGGAGTGAGTGAGTGTGTCAGAAGAAAAAATATATGACGTGATTATTATCGGCGCAGGTCCTGCTGGGATGACGGCCGCTGTATACACATCTAGAGCAAACTTATCGACATTAATGATTGAAAGAGGAATTCCGGGCGGCCAAATGGCAAACACGGAAGATGTGGAGAACTATCCTGGTTTCGAAAGCATTCTCGGGCCTGAGCTTTCCAACAAAATGTTTGAACATGCAAAGAAATTCGGCGCTGAATACGCTTATGGCGATATTAAAGAAATTGTGGACGGCAAAGAGTACAAAGTTGTAAAAGCCGGTTCAAAAGAGTATAAAGCACGTGCTGTCATCATTGCCGCAGGTGCAGAATATAAAAAAATCGGCGTGCCAGGCGAAAAAGAATTGGGCGGCCGCGGTGTTTCGTATTGTGCAGTATGTGACGGCGCTTTCTTTAAAGGCAAAGAGCTGGTTGTTGTCGGCGGAGGGGACTCAGCGGTTGAAGAAGGCGTGTACTTAACACGTTTCGCTTCAAAAGTAACGATCGTTCACAGACGTGACCAACTCCGTGCGCAAAGCATTCTCCAAGCGAGAGCGTTTGATAATGAAAAAGTAGATTTCTTATGGAATAAAACCGTGAAGGAAATTCATGAGGAAAACGGCAAAGTCGGCAAAGTGACGCTTGTGGATACGGTGACCGGTGAAGAAAGTGAATTCACAACAGACGGCGTATTCATTTATATCGGTATGCTTCCCCTGTCTAAACCGTTTGACAACCTTGGCATCACGAATGAAGAAGGCTACATCGAAACCAACGACCGAATGGAAACAAAGGTTGAAGGGATTTTCGCAGCCGGAGACATTCGTGAAAAATCATTGCGCCAAATCGTAACGGCTACAGGAGACGGAAGTATTGCGGCACAAAGCGTACAGCATTATGTCGAAGAGCTCCAGGAAACGCTGAAAACCTTAAAATAAAAAAGGGCTGTCATACGAGTTTCACATAACGTTACTGGGTTTTAATTCCGCTGTAACAGTTGTGTAAAACTTATCGGTTATGATTAATAAAGTAATTGACCCCCTTTTTATAATGAATACACTTTTGGCACGGATTCTCCAGTTATCCGTGTCCTTTTTTTGTCCAAAAATAAAAGACAATTTCCTTTCACAATAAAATCATCTGAACGCTGGGAAGAATATGCTGTAAAATAGAAGGAAAGATTGTCAATGTCTCTTCATTGTGAGAGGCATCTTGAAACGGTATAATAAAGAGACGATGACAGGACGAGAAGGTTAGGTGACGTACTTGCAAAGAGTGACAAATTGTGTTCTCAAGGCGGATGACAAAGTTCTTCTTCTCCAAAAGCCAAGACGTGGCTGGTGGGTCGCGCCGGGAGGCAAGATGGAGAGCGGAGAATCAGTCAGGGATTCCGTCATCAGAGAATTTAGAGAAGAGACAGGTATCTATATTATAAATCCTCAGCTAAAAGGCGTTTTTACCTTTATCATTAAAGACGGTGACCATATTGTGTCCGAGTGGATGATGTTTACGTTTGTCGCTGATTCCTATACGGGAGTAAACGTGTCTGAATCAGAGGAAGGCATTTTGCAGTGGCACAATGTGAAGGATATTCAAAACCTGCCTATGGCTCCGGGAGACGGCCATATCCTGGACTTTATGATGAAGGGACAAGGGCTGCTGCACGGCACATTTACGTATACACCGGAGTTTGAGCTGCTCAGTTATCGTTTAGATCCGCAGCATATCAAATAGAAAGACAAGTCAGGGGGGAGAAAGATGAGTGTTAGTGAATCACATGATATTCAGCTTGTCATTATAACCGGCATGTCGGGCGCGGGGAAAACCGTTGCGATTCAAAGCTTTGAGGATCTCGGGTATTTCTGCGTCGATAATCTGCCGCCTTCATTGCTTCCGAAATTTTTAGAACTGATGAAGGAATCAAATTCGAAAATGAGCAAGGTCGCGCTTGTTATGGATTTGCGCGGCCGTGAATTTTTTGACCGGCTGATTGAGGCGCTGGATGAAATGGCGGAAAATCCGTGGATTACACCGCGAATTTTATTCCTGGACGCGAAGGATTCGATTCTCGTGACGAGATATAAAGAAACGAGACGTTCGCATCCGATGGCAGCGACTGGTCTTCCGCTCGAAGGCATCGCGCTGGAACGTGAGCTGCTTGAGGAATTAAAAGGCCGCTCTCAAATGATTTATGATACATCAGACATGAAGCCGCGCGATCTGCGCGAGAAAATCGTAAAGCATTTTGCGACAAACCAAGGCGAGACATTTACGGTAAATGTCATGTCATTTGGTTTTAAATACGGTATTCCCATTGATGCCGATCTCGTGTTTGATGTCAGATTTCTGCCGAACCCATATTATATCGAAAGCATGAGGCCGCTGACCGGAAAAGATGAAGAGGTATCGTCTTACGTCATGAAGTGGAACGAAACACAAAAGTTCAATGAAAAATTAATCGATTTACTCAGCTTTATGCTGCCGTCCTACAAAAGAGAAGGAAAGAGCCAGCTCGTCATTGCGATCGGCTGCACAGGGGGCCAGCACCGCTCTGTGACGCTTGCCGAGTATTTAGCTGACTATTTCAAAAAGGATTACTATACTCATGTTACTCACCGGGACATCGAAAAGAGAAGCCGGAAATAAGATGGAACAAAAATCGAAAATTGCCATCTTTGGCGGCGGCACGGGCCTTTCTGTATTGCTTCGGGGCTTAAAGCATAAACCCGTTGATATTACGGCGATTGTCACTGTTGCTGATGACGGAGGAAGCTCGGGGCGGCTGCGGAACGAACTGAAAATCCCGCCACCCGGAGACATCAGAAATGTGCTTGCCGCTTTATCCGATGTGGAGCCGCTAGTTGAGGATCTCTTTCAGCACCGCTTTAATAAGGGGAACGATTTAACGGGCCATTCACTCGGAAATTTAATTTTGGCAGCGATGACGAATATAACCGGTGATTTTTTTCACGCTGTCACAGAAATGAGCAAGGTGCTGAATGTAAGAGGAAAGGTGTTGCCGGCAGCCAATGCCAGTGTTGTTCTGCATGCCGAAATGGAAGACGGCCGCGTGGTCACAGGCGAGTCCACTATTCCGGAGTACGGCCAGCGTATTAAGCGCGTTTTTCTGACGCCTGAAAACATTGATCCCCTGCCGGAAACAATAGATGTGATCAAGGAAGCGGATCTGATTATTATCGGACCGGGAAGCCTATATACCAGTATTCTTCCGAATTTGCTCGTTCCAAAAATTGGAGAAGAAGTGATCAAGGCGCCGGCGAAAAAAGTATATATCTGCAACGTGATGACACAGCCCGGAGAAACGCTGCATTATACCGCTGCCGATCATGTGAAAGCGCTCAATCAGCATATGGGCTGCGGTTTTATCGATACCATACTGGTTAACAGTGAAGACATTCCTGACGAAATAAAACGTAAGTACGCAGTAGAATCGGCGCGTCCTGTTGATTTTGATATCGAAGAGCTGAAAGCAATGGGGCTTGAAGTTATCAGAGATCAAATCGTAACACATAAAAATGGCGTAATTCGTCACGATACACATAAAGTGGCCTCTCTTCTTGTCGATTTATTGAAAGAATGAAGCCTTGAAATGAGGTGGCTATATGTCATTTGCATCGGAAACAAAAAAAGAATTAACGAACCTGGAAGTGAAGGATTGCTGCATTAAGGCAGAGCTGTCTGCACTTATCCGAATGAATGGATCTTTATCATTTGCTAACCGCCATCTCGTACTTGATGTTCAAACTGAAAATGCAGCGATTGCCCGCCGCATCTATACATTGCTGAAAAGACAATATGATGTGTCGGTTGATCTGCTGGTCAGAAAGAAAATGCGGCTGAAAAAGAATAACGTCTATATTGTGCGTTTTTCAGAGAATGCAAAGTTCATCTTAGAGGATTTAAAAATACTCGGCGAGAATTTTGTGTTTGAACGAAATATTTCAAAAGAGCTTGTCAAAAAGAGATGCTGCAAGCGTTCTTATATGAGAGGGGCATTTTTGGCGGGAGGTTCAGTCAATAACCCGGAAACCTCCTCGTATCATTTAGAAATTTTTTCTCTCTATAAAGAGCATAACGATTCATTATGCGAACTGTTAAATGAGTTTCAATTAAACAGCAAAACGCTCGAGCGGAAAAAAGGCTATATCACTTACTTAAAAGAGGCTGAAAAGATTACTGAATTTCTGAACGTGATCGGCGCACATAATTCATTGCTGCGTTTTGAGGATGTCAGAATCGTCAGAGACATGAGAAATTCGGTTAATCGTCTTGTCAATTGTGAAACAGCCAACTTAAACAAAACCATCGGGGCTTCGCTCAGACAGGTGGAAAATATTAAATACATCGATGAAAGAATCGGCTTGGAGGCGCTTCCTGAAAAACTTCGGGAAATCGCGCAGCTGCGGATTGATTACCAGGAAGTGACGCTGAAAGAGCTGGGGGAAATGGTAGCGAGCGGGAAAATCAGCAAATCAGGGATCAATCACAGGCTGAGAAAACTTGACGAAATTGCAGAACAGCTGCGGACAGGGCAAACCGTCACTTTAAAATAACCGTAAAGAAAAGGGGAGATCTTATGGTTCAGCAGAAAGTGGAAGTTCGATTAAAGACAGGACTGCAGGCGCGTCCTGCTGCTTTGTTTGTACAAGAAGCAAACCGGTTTACGTCAGATGTGTTTCTTGAGAAGGATGGGAAGAAAGTAAATGCGAAAAGCATCATGGGGCTGATGAGCCTTGCGGTAAGCACAGGCACAGAAGTCATATTGATTGCCGAGGGAGAAGATGAACAAGAGGCGCTGGAAAAGCTTTCGGCGTATGTTCAAGAGGAAGTTTAGGTGATACAAAATGAGTGATTTTCTGAAAGACTGTTTTAAGAAAATCGGCTGGGAGAAGGATCATGTCAGCTTCGAGGATCTTTCCCTTTTTCTAAAAGCAATGGCGTACCGATACCCTTTTGAAAACCGGGCAGTTCTTGCAAAAGAGAATTATAAGGTAACCAAAGAAGAGCTTTGGCGCCGTCTGATCAAAGAACAGCATGGGGGGCTATGCTACGACTTGAATGGTTTTCTTTACTATGTCTTACGTGATGCCGGTTTTCATGTGAAGCTCATTCGCGGAACAGTTTATGCAGGAAAACAAGAAGAGTGGGCATTAGAAGGAACCCATGCTGCTGTATGGCTGTCGGCAGAAAAGGGAGATTACATTGTTGATATTGGTTTTGGCATCAACCTGGCGCTGGAGCCGATACCGCTTTCCGGAGAAACGGTACAATCTCCTGTGGGAGCATTCCGAATCAAGGAAAAAGCGACGGAAATGGGCACCCATCTTCTGTTGATGGACAAAGGAGAAGGCTGGCAAATCGGTTATGCCTTTACCCTTGATGAAAGTGACGTCCGTGATTTAGACATGATGAAGGATATGATCCACTCTCATGAAAAATCGCCTTTTAATAAATCACTGCTTGCTTCTAAGCTGACCCCGAACGGACGGATTGTCATGTCAGACCGCCATTTTACGGTTCATGAAAACGGCGGAGAAGGCCAAAAAAGTGACATCGCCCCTTCAGAGTTTGAAGAGAAATTAAACACTTATTTTTTGTAATGTGAAAAGCTTGCAGACATACTGCAAGCTTTTTCTTATGAACAAGTATTGATTACTACATCAAATGCATCTTCCGGGATATACAGTTTCCCTTTTTCATATTGATAAGGAATGTGATTCTCTTTAAAGCACTCTTTTTCGTATTCAGTCAGTGAATCTCCAATTTCTATGTATTCCCCGGTATAGTTCGGCTGGCATGCTGAAAGAGTTGACGTAATGGTTACAAGTAGCATGATTATCTTCATAATGACACCTACTTATTAAGAAATTTTTCCCTTTTTTCATTCTACCATAACGAATAGAAAAAGCCCGATTTACTATCCCCCACATGCTATAATAATTTTGGAATCTTCTAGAAAAATCACCGTGTTAGATATATAAGGGGGATAAACGTGTATCGGATCTTACTCGTGGAAGATGATGAACGGATTGCGTCATTGCTGGGCGGCCATCTTCAGAAATACGGATATCATATAAAAATAGCTGAAAAGCTGAATGACATAAAGGAAGAATTTTCGGAAATGAAACCGGATCTTGTGCTGCTTGATATCAACCTGCCTTTTTTTGACGGGTTTTATTGGTGCAGGCAAATCCGAACGATTTCAAATGCCCCGATTATTTTTATCTCGGCGCGGACTGATGAACTGAATCAGGTGATGGCGATTGAGAACGGGGGCGATGATTATATCACGAAGCCGTTCCATTTAGAGGTAGTGATGGCCAAAATCAAAAGCGTGTTGCGCAGGACCTATGGTGAGTATTCTCCTTCTTTGTCTCAGGAATCAAGATTGGTGGAGCTTGGCGGTCTAACGATATATCCAGATCAATATGAAGCGGAGTGGAAGAACAGCCGCATCTCGTTTTCGCAAAAAGAATTTCAGTTGCTTTCGATTTTCATAAGAGAGCACAAAAAAATTGTCTCGCGTGATGAATTGCTGGAGGCATTATGGGACGACGTTGATTTTGTTGATGATAATACATTAACGGTCAATGTCAATCGGCTGCGGAGAAAGCTGGAGAATGCCGGATTGAAAGACGCCATTGCTACGATCAGGGGACAGGGCTATGTATTTGAAGTCAATCGGAAGGATGAGCGGGAGTGTTAAAGACTTATATCATCGACCGATTAGCTATTATTCTTTTTTCCTTATTAAGCATAGGTACCGCCATGTTTATCGCATATTTAAGCATTATAGAGAGCGGTGCCGAGCCTGCTTCAGAAAATATGATATACATATGGGTCCTGCCTGGTGTCCTTTTGGCCGCTGGTTTTACTGCCGACTACATGCGGCAAGTTTCCTTTCTGGCATTTTTGAAAAAACTGGCCGATCAGGCACCCGCTTCGAATGACATAGGGCAGTCACTTGAAGCCCGCAAGCCAAGAACTAGAGAACAAGCCCTCTGGACAAAAATGATTAACGCGCTTGGTGATCAATACGCGGGAAAGCTCTCACAATATATTAATAAACAAAAACAGCATTATACTTTTACGAATCAATGGATTCACCATATGAAAACACCCGTATCCGTCATCTCCTTAATGATTCAAGAAGGAAAGAACGGGACCGCTTCTTCCTTTCAAACATTTTTAGAGGAACTGGAGGATGAAAATGAACGGTTTCGCCACGGGCTGGATATGATGCTGCAAACAGCCCGGCTGGAGGAATTCGCTTTTGATGTAAAACCTGAAACCTTTGATTTGACAGAGCTTGTCCGCTCATTGATCAATCAGGAAAAACGGCAGTTTATTAAACGGCGGCTTTTCCCGAAATTACATGTGCCGCCAAACGCCGTCCAAGTTTCCAGTGATCAAAAGTGGCTTTCCTTTGTTGTGGAGCAAATCCTTTTCAATGCCCTGAAATATTCAAAGCAAGGCGTTGGTGACCATATTACCATCCGGATTGAAACGCAAGGCCATGAGACACGTTTATCAGTTGCAGATGACGGTATCGGCATCCCGGCGCAGGATCTTCCCCGGATTTTTGATCCGTTTTTTACTGGTGAAAACGGGAGAAGCATGACACAGGCGACAGGAATGGGCCTCTATTTGGCGAAAGAGGTGTGCAGCCAGCTGGGCCATAAACTGGACGCGCAATCAAAAGAGGGAGCGGGCACCGTGATGACAATTGTCTTTTCAAGTGACACTCTGGCGAAGGTGACAGCATTGTAAGGTTCGAAAGCGAGATTGAAAGAAAGTTCGATGGGAGGCTGCTGACTTCCTTTTTATAATAAAGAAAAAAGGAGGATCAGAGGCATGAACGTACTGCAAACAACGAAGCTGTCAAAAACATATTATTCAAATAAAGGAACGATGTCATATCAGGCGCTTAGCGATTTTGATCTCAGTGTAAATAAAGGAGAATTTGTCGGCATCATGGGGCCGTCAGGAAGCGGAAAAACGACGCTCCTGAATTTGCTGGCCACCATTGATAAGCCGACCCAGGGCGAGATGATGATCAACGGCATCCAGCCGAAAACGTTAAAGGATCAAGACCTGGCTCTGTTTCGCAGAAGAGAGCTGGGCTTCGTCTTTCAGGACTTTAATCTGCTTGATACGCTGACGATTCGGGAAAACATCCTGCTTCCGCTCGCGTTGGACAAGGTAAAGCTGAGTGAAATGGAAAACCGCTTAGATGAACTGGCAGATACATTGCAAATCAAACATATTCTGGACCACCGTACGTACGAAGTGTCGGGAGGCCAGCAGCAGCGTGCGGCCTGTGCAAGAGCCATTATTCATAATCCGGCTCTGATACTGGCGGATGAACCGACAGGCAACCTTGATTCAAAATCTGCAAAACAGGTGATGAACACGCTGGCTCAGCTGAATGAAGAAAAGGAAGCAACGATACTATTGGTTACGCATGATGCCACAGCGGCAAGCTTCTGTAAACGAATCGTCTTTATTAAAGACGGAAGATTTTTTTCAGAGATCCGCAGGGGGACGAATCAGCAGGTGTTTTATCAAAGTATCCTGGATACCCTGAGTGTGTTGGGAGGCGATTTTCATGAATTTGAGAACCATCGCCCGTAAGAACATTATTGGGAATCTGCAAAGATATGTCGCTTACTTCTTAAGCTGTGTGTTTGCCGTCTCGGTCTTTTTCGTCTTCACCTCTTTTATTTTTCACCCGGATGTGACGGAAGACAATGTGTATGGCGGAAGCCTTGTGAAAACGTGTTTGAGCGCAGCTCTTATCGTCATTATCGTGTTTTGTATATTCTTTATTTCCTATTCAAATTCAGCATTTTTACAAGCGAGAAAGAAAGAGTTTGGCTTGTTTACGCTGTTCGGGACATCAAAGCAGCAGCTCCGAAAGATGATTTATTATGAGCAGTCGCTGATTTCTCTTGCGGCGATTGCGGCCGGTATAGGCACGGGGCTGTTATTTTCAAAACTGTTTTTTATGGTCATGACATGGATGCTCAGTGTGAAGGTGCCGATCTCGTTTGCGATTGTACCGAAAGCATTTGTGCTGACGGCGGTCGGTTTTCTCATATTGTTTCAAGTCCTGCTTATTTTATCGCTGGGGCAGATTCGCAAGCTCGAAATCATAGATTTGATTAAATCCGCTCAAAAACCTAAAAATCTACCGGCCTATTCAAAATGGCTCACTGTGCTGTCTTTGCTTTGTCTGGCTGGCGGTTATTATCTGTCTGCCACAGCCAATGCGATCGACATGATGTTTCGTGTCTTTCCGATTTTGATTTTAGTGTTAATCGGCACGTATTTCTTTTTTACACAAAGCAGTGTCGCGTTTTTTCGCATGCTGTACAGAAAGAAACACAGCTTTTACAAAGGAACCAATATCATTGTGCGTTCCAACATGATATTCAGGCTGAAAGATCACGCACGCATGCTGTTTTTAACCTCGGTGATTACAGCAGTCATTTTAACCGCTACAGGTGTGATCTATATGTTTTATGCTGATTTAGAAAGGCAGGAGGAGCAAAGCATTCCTCAATCTGTTGCCTGGGTGGAAAAAGACGCTTCCCGCTTTCAGGTTATGAAGCCTGAGACCGCTGAGAATACATTGAAAAAAGCAAATACTGAGATTAAATATAAGGTGAATGCCACAGGTATTCCTGTTACATTTCAATCAGACTTGCCGTATGGGAACAGGAAAGCGGAAGCAGAGGCCTTGCTGATTTCAGAGAAAATTTATAATCAAGTCGCAAAGGAAAAAGGTTTTCCTGTTATTCATGTACAAGAAAATGAAGCGTTTATCAATGTTCCGTTTCAAATGATGGTGAAAGATACGTTCGGGGAAGGGGAAAAAGCAGCGTTTCATATGAAGTCAGGAAAATCACTTTCCTATGTCATGAAAAAGCAGCAAAACAAAGGGATATTGATGTCAGTCGGAGGAGTCAGCCGTTTATTGGTTGTCAGCGAAAAAAGCTTTGACAGCCTGACACAGGAGGTGCCGCTGAAGGATCAGACGAGAGTGGTAGGCTATGAGCTTGAGCATTGGCAGGAGACGGTGGAGGTCTCTGAGAAGCTTGAAAACATGGTGCCGAAAGAACATACATCTGATTTTCAAACGCGTGCTCCGAGTTTTCAAGTTGTGAAGCAGGGAGTTGCACTCATGCTGTTTATCGGTCTGTTTGTCAGCGTACTGTTTTTTATTGTTCAAGGCAGCATGCTGTATTTGCGGATGTTTACTGAAATAGAAGATACGAGAGTGCAAGTGTTAGCATTAAAGAGAATGGGAGTTACGGACAAAGAGATTCACTCTATCCTTGGAAGACAAATTGGGTTTTTGTTCTTCATCCCGTTTATTGCGGGTACGATTCACGCCGGTTTTGCGTATGTGGCGTTAAGCAACATGCTGCATGCTAACTTATTTCTTGAGGCCGTGATTGTCATCTCCATTTATTTTGTATTCCAGGCTGTTTATTATGTCGTCACTCGTCATATTTATAAACGTGCTGTTCTTCAGCATATGTAATATGAAATCCGGTCTTCATCAGACCGGATTTTTTTTATTTACTGAAATTCTCTTGTCAGATTTTTCGGTGTTTCCCCTTTGATAGCTGCAATCATGTTTTCAGCGGCTTGTTTACACATATTGAAGCGCACTTTCGCTGTTGCTGAGCCGATATGCGGCAGTAGGGTAACATTGTCAAGCTGCAAGAGCGGATTGTCTTTTGCAACAGGTTCTTCTTCGTACACGTCTAAACCGGCACCACGAATCCAGCCTTCTTGAAGAGCGCGGATGAGGGCTTTTTCATCAACTGTCTTTCCCCGGGAAATATTGACGAAAATTGCGGAATCCTTCATCAGTTTAAATTCGCGTTCCCCGATCATGTGATACGTTTCGTCAGTCAGCGGAGTAATCAGCAGAACAAAATCTGATTGCTCCAGGAGTGTGTCAAGCTCAGCGTATTTGACGCCGATGCTTTCTTCAGTTTCTTGTTTGCGGTGGCGGTTATGATAAAGCACGTCCATATCGAAACCGAATTTGGCACGTCTGGCCGCTTGCTCGCCGATTCTGCCCATACCGATAATGCCTAATGTTTGATGATGGACGTCAATGCCGAAAAGGTCTTCTTCTTCAACCGTACCCCATTTACCGGCCCGGACGAAACGGTCAAGCTCAGCAACACGTCTGGCCGATGAAAGAATTAAAGAAAAGGCCAGATCGGCCACTGTATCATCCAGTGTATAAGGTGTATGAGTGCCGACGACGTTTCTTTCTTTCATCGCTTCTATATCAAAATTATCGTATCCGACAGATTGATTGCTGACGACCTTCAGCTTAGGAGCATGCTCAAGCAGCTCGCTGTTGATGGACGGCCCTGATGTTCCAGTCGTTAAAAGCCCTTCAGCGTCTTTCATTTTCTCGAATAGCACCTCTTGTGGAAGTGAATCCTCCTGCCATATCTCATAACGGCAATGCTCACTGATCATGTGTTCAATCTCTTTAGGAATGGGTTTGGTGATAAATACAAATGGTTTCAACAAGGCTCCCCCTTTATGGCTGTTGTCTATTTTATTATATCGGAAAGAGATAAAAGTTAGAAATATTGCTGCGTTTGTTAAATTTCTGGTTCTTTTGAACTTAAAATGATTGCGATGAATGAAAAAAAAGCAGCCTCTGCTTAAATAAGTTTTTTAATTATCTGAATTCGCCTATATTTTTTGTCAGACAAATCACCAAAATATCAGCAAAACCTGGATTATAGGATTCAATAAATATAAATTTTATTATCTTTGAAAGATATAAATGTTTATGTTTTTATTTTACAGTCCAATTAGATCGTCTTTTAATGAAAGCCTTTTCGCGGCCTGTTCCTATGCTATAATTCCTTACTGTAAGCTAGGCAAGAAGGCTTGCAAAATCATATGGATGGGAGATGAATTTAGAATGGTTTCTTTAACATCAATTTTGGAACACAATCAGCAGTTTGTCAGAGAGAAGAAGTACGAACCCTACAAAACGACAAAATTCCCTTCAAAAAAGCTCGTTATTGTTACCTGTATGGATACAAGACTCACAGAACTTCTTCCGCAAGCAATGGGGCTTAAAAACGGCGATGCTAAGATTGTAAAAAACGCGGGAGCCATCGTTTCTCACCCATTTGGAAGTGTCATGCGCAGCATATTGGTCGCCGTTTATGAATTGCAGGCGGAAGAGGTTTGCATCATCGGCCACCATGAATGCGGGATGTCAGGCCTGAATGCTACCTCAATTCTAGAAAAAGCAAAGGAACGCGGGGTAGAAGCAAGCTGCCTGAGTTTACTTGATAGCGCCGGATTAGATTTGAAAACCTGGCTGACGGGCTTTCACAGTGTGGAAGAAAGCGTTTCCCACAGTGTCAATCTGATCAAGAATCATCCGCTGCTGCCAAAAAAGCTGCCGGTTCACGGGCTTGTGATACACCCGGAGACAGGCAAACTTGACGTCGTGATTAACGGTTATGAAACTGAGTTCATAAAGACTAATTCATAAGGGAGGTTTTAACAAAATATGCGATTCTCTGGGAGATTCAAGGGATACAATTTACAGAAATTTCAGAAAGACCTGATTGCAGGTATCGTAGTAGGAGTCGTGGCAATTCCTTTAGGTATGGCGTTTGCCATTGCCTCGGGAGTCGAGCCTGAATATGGGCTGTATACTGTTGTTGTGGCGGGGATCTGTATTTCTTTGTTCGGGGGATCTAAATATCAAATAGGCGGTCCGACAGGCGCGTTTGTCCCGATTTTATTCGGTATCGTGATGCAGTATGGGCTGGAAAATCTGCTGATAGCGGGGTTTATGGCAGGCGTCATGCTGGTGCTGTTCGGATTGTTTAAGCTCGGCAAAATTATGAAGTACGTGCCGAAGCCAGTTATCGTCGGATTTACGGCTGGAATCGCCGTGTTAATCTTCACTGAACAAATCGCTAATTTTCTCGGTTTGAAAAACGTAGAAAAACATGAGAACTTTCATCACAACATGTTTGAAATTGCACAGAAGCTCGGCACCTTTAACGGATATGCCATTTTGACAGCGGTCATCGGACTTGTCATTTTGCTTGTATCCGCCAAAGTGATGCCGAAGATACCCGGAGCTTTATTGGCTCTTCTCATTTCCACGCTTGTTGCGGTTGTGTTTTTCCCTGACCGCATGGCAACGATTGGCTCAACCTATGGAGAAATTCCTCGCCATTTGCCGGAATTTCAGTTTCCGGAGCTGACAATAGATAAAATGGTCATGCTGTTTCCGGCAGCGCTTGTCATCGCGCTTCTTGGCGGCCTCGAGTCCATATTATCCGCGATGGTTGCCGATAATATGAAAGGGTCAAAGCACGACAGCAACAAAGAGCTTGTCGGCCAGGGGATTGCGAATATGGCCGCGCCGCTGTTTGGCGGAATCCCGGCTACCGGAGCGATTGCGCGGACGGCAACCAATATTAAAAATGGAGCGGTTTCACCTGTCTCAGGTGTCGTTCACGGCGTCGTGGTTCTTCTTGTACTGCTTGTATTCGCGCCTTATGCTTCCCACGTTCCGCTTGCAAGTATGGCGCCGATTTTGATGGTTGTCGCATGGAATATGAGTGAGCGGAAGGAAGTCGCAAACATGCTGAGACTGAAAAACGCCGATTCCTTCATTTTAGCCGCTACCTTTGTCCTGACGGTTCTGTTCGATTTAATCGTCGGTGTGGCGACCGGATTGCTGCTCGCATTTGTGTTCTTCATCAGAAGAATGAGCGAAGCGACCCGTATTCAAAATCAGGAGTCTCATCCAGCTCTTGCGAAAGCGGCTAAGAGGGAGCAGGGGACAGATCCTTCGGTCAGCATGTACTCCATAGAAGGACCGCTGTTTTTCGGATCGATTGATTCACTTGAATCGTCACTGTTAGAGCATGTACAGAAAAAGCCGAAGACCCTCATTTTGCTCATGAATAAAGTGCATTACATGGATACATCCGCAGAAGCAGTGCTTGGGAACGTTATGAACCGAATTAAACGCCACAACGGAAAGCTGATGATTGTAGGACTGCAGTCTCAGCCTAGGGAGCTGCTGCATAAAACAGGCCTATTTCACAAAATAGGGAAGCAGCATTTCTTTGATCATCATGATGAAATCACAGGGTGAAAAAAACGGCCGATTGCGGCCGTTTTTTTTTATGCATGCTCAAATCGTTTTGTCAGTTTTTCTTGGTGGGCTTTCATTACGTCACCTAATGAAACGCCGTACATATCAGCAAGGATGGCGATATTCCCGATGACGTCTCCCATTTCTTCAATCAATTCTTGTTTTTGCTCAGCTCGTGTCGATTCTTTCTCATCCGGCCGGTCTCTGCCGATTTCATACGCCCGGACAGCCCGTGCCAGCTCTCCGGCTTCCTCCATTAAAAACCCGACTCGAATAAACGGTCCGTATTCCGTCCAGCCCCTTTTTTCGTAAAACTCTTTCATCCATTTTTCAGCATCAGCCAGCTGCAACATCATCACTCCTGCATTCTTTATGTATTTCATATTGATATTATCACATGAAGGTGGGACAATATATAGTGTGTTTTTTTGAATTTTAACACGATATATAGATGCGGAGATGACAAGATGAAAACAATTTGTGTATTTGCGGGCTCAAACCCGGGGGGAAATGAAGCGTATAAAAGAAAAGCGACGGAGCTTGGCGTGTATATGGCAGAGCAGGGAATCGGCCTGGTATACGGGGGCTCTCGTGTAGGTTTGATGGGCGCGATTGCCGATGCATTAATGGAAAACGGCGGCACTGCAATTGGAGTGATGCCGAGCGGCCTGTTCAGCGGAGAGGTTGTCCATCAAAATCTGACAGAGCTGATTGAAGTCAACGGCATGCATGAACGAAAGGCAAAAATGAGCGAACTGGCTGACGGCTATATCGCCATGCCTGGCGGTTTCGGTACATATGAAGAATTATTTGAAGTGCTTTGCTGGGCGCAGATCGGCATTCATCAAAAGCCGATCGGACTGTATAATGTCAACGGATATTTTGAACCGATGATGAAAATGATCAAATACAGCATTCAAGAAGGATTTTCTAACGACTCTCATCTTAAACTGATCCATAGCTCTTCACGGCCCGATGAGTTAATTGAGCAAATGAAGAACTACTCATATCCGATTTTAGAGAAAAAGTGGACAGAAATTTAGTGAGCAATCAAAGCTGATTATTACAATGTGAGGTTTCCTGTAGGAAATCTCTTTTTTAGTTTCTTAATGGTTACATAGTATAATTTACTATAATAAAGGACTTTTTCACTAGTTTGGATAGGCGTAATAAGCACAGGTGAGGAGGGGATGAAAATGGCAACATTGTCAGATGTAGCGAAAAAAGCAAATGTTTCTAAAATGACGGTATCACGAGTGATCAATCACCCTGAGACGGTGACAGACGAATTAAAAAAGCTTGTTCATTCCGCGATGAAAGAGCTGAATTACATCCCTAATTATGCGGCAAGAGCGCTCGTGCAAAACAGAACACAGGTTGTCAAACTGTTGATTCTCGAGGAAATGGATACGACAGAGCCGTATTACATGAACTTGTTGACCGGAATCAGCCGGGAGCTGGATCGCCGTCATTATGCTTTGCAGCTTGTGACAAGAAATTCTCTTAATATTGGGCAATGCGACGGTATTATTGCCACTGGCTTGAGAAAGTCCGATTTTGAAGGTGTGATCAAAGCTTTTGAAAAACCGCTAGTCGTATTTGGGCAAAATGAAATGGGCTTTGACTTTATCGATGTGAATAACGAAAAAGGCACTTTTATGGCAACACGCCATGTCATGGGACTGGGCGAGCGGGAAGTTGTCTTTTTTGGCATTGATTTAGATGAGCCTTTCGAACGCTCAAGAGAACAGGGGTATATTCGTGCGATGAATGAAAGCTTTAACAAAACGAATATGTTTCGGATCGATAACAGTTCTAAGAAAAGTGAATGCCTTGCGAGAGAAGTACTGAAATCCATGGACAAACAGGCAGCGTTTGTCTGCGCATCCGATCGAATCGCGCTCGGTGTCATTCGTGCGGCGCAATCGCTTGGAAAACGAATTCCGGAAGACGTTGCGGTTACCGGGAATGACGGTGTTTTTCTTGATCGCATCTCCTCGCCCCGGTTGACTACAGTCAGACAGCCAGTAGTTGAAATGGGTGAGGCCTGTGCGAGAATGCTGCTGAAAAAAATGAATGAAGGCGGTGCTCCCCAAGGACATCTATTTTTTGAGCCGGAGTTAATCGTGCGTGAATCGACTCTGTAAGAGCCTTATTCTGTTATCGATAACAAGACAAAAAGGATTGTTCCTACGATTTCATCATGATACTTTCAAAATTGAACCGGATTAAAACGGAAATCAAAGGGGGAGACATGATGGAATATGCAGCGATTCATCATCAGCCATTCAGTTCTGATGCTTATTCTTATGACGGGCGGACAGTGCATATCAAGATTCGGACGAAAAAAGGTGATGCCGATCACATTCGATTAATTTGGGGCGATCCTTATGAGTACAACGATGGCAGGTGGGCGGCAAACGAGCATCCGATGAGGAAAATCGCCGCAACGGACATGCATGATTATTGGTTTGCTGAAGTGGTGCCGCCATTCAGGCGTTTGCAATATGCGTTTGTTGTAACAGACCATCATGAAGACATCTTTTTCGGAAGCTCTGGTGTATGCCCTTATAACGAAAAAACGCTGGAGACGATCCATTATTATTTTAAACTTCCATTTGTTCATGAGGCCGATACATTCCAAGCGCCTGAGTGGGCCAAATCAACGGTTTGGTATCAAGTTTTTCCGGAGCGTTTTGCTAATGGTAGAGAAGATTTATCGCCGGAAAATGTATTGCCGTGGGGGAGCAAAGATCCGGACGTCAATGATTTTTTTGGAGGAGATTTGCAAGGAATTGTTGACAAGCTTGATTATGTAGAGGATTTAGGGGTGAACGGAATTTATTTAACTCCTATTTTTTCCGCGCCTTCTAATCATAAATACGACACGCTGGATTACTATTCCATTGATCCGCATTTTGGAGATCCGGAGCTTTTTCGCACATTGGTCAGCCAGATTCATCAGCGGGGGATGAGAATTATGCTTGATGCTGTTTTTAATCATATAGGCAGTGCTTCTCCGCAGTGGCAGGATGTCGTGAAAAACGGAGCTCAATCCCGCTATAAAGACTGGTTCCATATTCACTCTTTTCCTGTCACAGAAGGCAATTATGATACATTTGCGTTTACTCCCGATATGCCGAAGTTACATACGGCTAATCCCGAGGTACAGAGATATTTGCTTGATATTGCTTTGTATTGGATTCGCGAATTTGACATTGACGGCTGGCGTTTGGACGTGGCAAATGAAGTGGATCACGCTTTTTGGAAGACATTCAAGCAAGCCGTATCAGCAGAAAAGCCTGATATTTATATTCTGGGAGAAATCTGGCATTCTTCCGAACCTTGGCTAAGAGGAGATGAATTTCATGCGGTGATGAACTATCCTTTTACAGAGCCTATGATTGAATATTTTGCTGACCGGGCGATTCCAGCCTCGCGTATGGCCCACCGGTTAAATGCACATTTGATGAATGGGATGAAGCAGGTCAATGAGGTGATGTTTAATTTACTGGACAGCCATGACACAAAACGCCTTTTGACCAGATGCCGAAATGACGAGAAAAAGGCACGCGCTTTGCTGGCCTTTATGTTTGCCCAGACAGGTTCACCATGCATCTATTACGGAACGGAAATCGGGCTGGACGGCGAAAATGATCCGTTATGCCGGAAATGTATGGTTTGGGACAAAGAGAAGCAAAACCAAGAGATGCACACATTTATGAAACGGTTAATTGCTTTACGCAAACAAGAAAACACTGTATTAACTGAAGGAACTCTTGAGTGGAATCTGCTGGATGACCAAAACAATTTTATTCGTTTTTCACGGACTCTTGATGAAAAAAAACTGATTTATTTCTTTAATCAAGGGGAAGCGGCTCGACATGTCAGTTTGCAAGATTTGAATATTGAAAGAAATAAGAAAATCTACGATGCATGGACAGAGCAGCCGCTTCATCATAGCGATGTGATTGCCATTCAGCCGGGAGAATTTTTTATTTTGGGTGCTGCCGCCCCTGTTTAAATTCTGTTATCGGTAACAAATCGAAAGATGTTGTAACCGCTTTCTACAGAGCCATACAATTGTTATAGATTCATAAATAGAAGGGGGAAAAGAGATGGTAGTTTTTAAAAAGGCCTTCGCCTTATTGGCAGCATCAGTCCTGACATTCGGTCTTGCCGCCTGCTCAAGTTCAAAAGATCCGGCAAGCTCTGACGGCAAAAAGGTACTGACTGTGTCTGTTGAAGAAACCTATAAAAAATACATTGAAAGCATCAAAGCAAAGTTTGAAAAAGAGAATGATGTCACAATAAAAATTGTTGAAAAGCAAATGTTCGATCAATTGGAAGCGCTTCCTCTCGATGGTCCGGCGGGGAATGCACCTGATGTGATGCTTGCAGCATACGACCGGATCGGCGGTTTGGGCCAGCAGGGACATTTGCTAGACATTAAGCCATCTCATACAAAAAGTTTCGGCGATAAAGAAATGCAGCAGGTGACGGTTGACGGAAAGGTGTATGGAATGCCGCTGGTCATTGAAACACTTGTTTTATACTACAACAAAGATCTTTTAAAAACAGCACCAAAAACATTTAAAGACCTTGAAAAATTAGCAAAGGATTCCCGCTTTGCGTTTGCTTCAGAAAATGGAAAATCAACCGGATTTTTAGCGAAATGGACTGACTTTTATATGTCATACGGTTTATTGGCGGGTTACGGCGGATACGTGTTTGGGAAAAACGGCACAGATTCCGGGGATATCGGCCTGAACAATAAAGGGGCAGTAGAAGCTGTGAAATATGCGGAGAGATGGTTTAAAACCTATTGGCCAAAAGGCATGCAAGACAATTCAAGCGCAGATGATTTTATTCAGCAGATGTTTTTAGATGGCAAAGCGGGTGCTATCATCGGCGGACCTTGGTCAGCTGCCAACTATAAAGAGGCTAAATTGAACTACGGAGCGGCTCCTATTCCGACATTGCCAAACGGAGAAGAATATGCCCCTTTTGCCGGCGGCAAGGGCTGGGTTGCTTCAAAATATACAAAAGAACCCGAACTGGCTGAAAAGTGGCTTGAGTATGCTACAAATGATGCCAATGCCTACGTTTTTTATGACGATACAAACGAAGTTCCGGCCAACACAGCTGCAAGGAAGAAAGCGGATGAGCTAAAAAATGAGCTGACGTCAGCTGTGATTACACAATATGAAACAGCGACACCAACTCCAAATATTCCGGAAATGGCTGAGGTATGGACAGGAGCGGAAAGTTTGATTTTTGATGCAGCTACAGGAAAAAAAGCAGCACAACAATCAGCGGATGATGCTGTAAACGTCATGAAGGAAAATATAAAAGAAAAGTATGTGAAATAAAACGGCGGGGTAGCGTCCGGAAGAATAGAGGGCGAAAAAAATGAATCAACACCACACACATGCAAAGCAAAAACGAAAGGCAGGGCTTTTATCGATCATTCCAGGGCTTGGGCAATTTGCGAATCATCAGTTTTCAAAGGGGATCTTGTTTCTGGTCATCACAGGTTTGTTTGTTTTTGAATTATGCGTTTTCGGTATTCAGGCGCTAACCGGATTGATTACATTGGGGAGTGTTCCCGGTAAAGACCACTCACTGTTTATGCTGATTGAAGGCACACTGCAATTGATCGTGACGCTGATGTTCCTCATGTTCTATATCTTTAATATTTATGATTCGCGTAAGACCGCCGCTATGAAAGCGGCGGGTTTGAAGGTCAATACAACAGCCAGGGACATGATCTGTCATGCGGGAGATAAAGGGTTTCCATATTTATTTACACTGCCGGCATATATCATGATGGTGTTTGTAATTATTTTTCCGGTTTTGGTGACTCTGTTTGTTGCATTAACAAACTATGATTTTTATCATATTCCGCCTAATAGTCTGATTGACTGGGTCGGTTTTAAGAATTTCTTGAATATTTTTCTCCTTGGCTCCTATCGTGAAACATTTGTGAATGTACTGGGCTGGACAATCATCTGGACAATCTGTGCGACAACGCTGCAAATCATTTTGGGCATTGTGACGGCTCTTTTCGTCAATCAAGACTTTATAAAAGGCAAGCGGATATATCGAATGATCTTCTTATTCCCGTGGGCTGTTCCGGCTTTTATTACAATCATGAGTTTTTCCAACATGTTTAACGACAGCGTAGGGGCGATGAATGCACAGGTGATACCATTATTAAATCACCTGCCGTTTGTAGAGCTGCCGGCGATCGCGTGGAAGACCGATCCTTTCTGGACGAAGACGGCTCTCATTATGATTCAGACCTGGCTTGGTTTTCCTTATATTTATGTGATGGTAACGGGCGTGCTTCAGGCGATTCCAGGTGAACTGTATGAAGCGGCAAAGGTTGACGGGGCCACTTTTTTTCAGCGTTTTCAACATATTACATTCCCGATGATTTTATTTGCGACAGCGCCTGTGATGATTACCCAGTATACGTTTAATTTTAATAATTTCTCGATCATCTACTTATTTAATGAGGGAGGACCGGGCAGCGCGGGAGCAGGCGCCGGGTCGACCGATATTTTAATCTCTTGGATTTATAAACTGACAACAGGCACATCACCGCAATATTCTGTTGCGGCGGCTGTTACATTGTTAATTTCTTTCATTGTCATAGGAATTTCCCTGATTGCTTTTAAAAAATCGAATGCCTTTGGCAATGAGGAGGTTATGTAGGTGAAGGCGAGAACTGCCAGAATGCTTAATAGAATCTGTACCTATTTATTTTTGACGCTTTTAAGTATCGTCATTCTATATCCGCTGCTGATTACGGCAACATCCGCTTTTCGTGTGGGGAATGTGGCGGCTTTTCAGCTTGATTTTTCGGGTTCTTGGACTTTGGACCATTTTAAGCGGCTATTTGACGAGACGCTTTATCTTCATTGGTACAGCAATACAATTGTCATCGCGCTATCGGTCATGGTATTGCAGGTTACGATTGTGACACTCGCCGGCTATACGTACAGCCGCTATCGGTTTGCAGGCAGAAAAAAGAGCCTGGTATTCTTTTTAATCATTCAAATGGTGCCGACGATGGCAGCGCTGACTGCTTTTTACGTCCTGGCCATGCTGATAGGCGCCCTCGATCAATACTGGTTTTTGACAGCAATCTATATCGGCGGCGGAATTCCGATGAACACGTGGCTGATGAAAGGTTATTTTGATACTGTGCCGAGAGAAATTGATGAAGCAGCGCGAATTGATGGTGCGGGACATCTGAGGATTTTCGCATCAATTGTTTTGCCGCTTGTTAAGCCGATGCTTGCGGTACAAGCGCTTTGGGCTTTTATGGCCCCGTTTGGCGACTATTTGCTGGCAAAGTTTTTGCTTCGCGCACCGGAAAGGCTGACCATCGCTGTGGGGCTGCAATCATTCATTTCAAACCCGCAACAGCAAAAAGTCGCCCTGTTTGCGGCCGGAGCGATACTTGCCGCACTGCCGATATGCGTCTTGTTCTTTTTTCTCCAAAAGAACTTTGTGTCCGGGCTGACAGCCGGCGGAACAAAGGGGTAGTTCGATGAAGAATCTGCAAAATGAAAACTTTATGATTCGCTGCCTGAAAGCGGCCGCATCTCCGTCAGGTGTTTGCCGTTATAGGAATACATTCAGCTGGCTGCAGCTCTCTTTTCTCTTTATGTTTTTAACTGCGTGTTTGATGGCGCCGTTGACGGTTTCGTTTATGAAAATGGATCACTTTAACGTTCAATCCTTCATGCCGTCAGCTATTCAAAAGGTCAATGATCGATTTGCTGATCAATTACAAGGCTTTCAAATCAGAAACGGAAAACTGACAGGCGGGAAAAGCTCTGATCGGATTGAAGATGGACAGAATTTGCTGGCGGTTGATATGAAGCATGAGTTTAAGACGAGCGGTGAAAATGGACGTTTGAAAGTGGCTGGATATGATAACGCAATTATATTTCAGTCTGATCATCTGATCATCACCGATCAAAATGGAGCGGGGTTTTCTGTTCGCTATGCGAAAATGGACGTTAAGCTTAAGAATCCAAACACCCATGATGTAGAGCGTTTTATCAATAAATGGTGGCTGTCACAGTATAAGCCGATGATCATGATGCTGGCATATGCGGTGATTTTTATGATCCAGTTTTTTTTGACGGCTGTTCTTGCGGGAGGCATGTGGATCACAAAATTATCAAACATGATCTCAATTGCGTCAGTTAAGGAAGCGGCATCTATAGCGATTTGCGCATCAGCACTGCCAGCCTTTGTGGCAGCTGCTGTCGGTATGGTTCATTTTGACTTGATCACTGTATTGATGATCCATTCTTGTGGCGTCACCTTGATGATCTCTTTTGCATTTAGATATTTGACCAAAACCCGCCGTTATAATGGAAACTTACATTCGGGAGGAAATTATGATAAATCAGCGGTTATTCGAGATTGATGAATGGAAAATCAAAACAAATCATTTTCAAAAGGAACATATGCGGCTGCAGGAAAGCCTGACTTCTCTTGCCAACGGCTATATGGGTGTCAGAGGGAATTTTGAAGAAGGCTATTCAGGTGACAGCCATCAAGGCACATATATCGCAGGCGTGTGGTTCCCTGACAAAACGCGGGTAGGCTGGTGGAAAAACGGGTATCCGGAGTATTTCGGCAAAGTGATCAATGCGATGAATTTTATTGGCATAGACTTATATATTGATGGTGAAAAAGTCGATCTCTATCAAAACCAAATCGAATCATTTGAGTTAGAACTTAATATGAAAGAGGGGATTCTGCGGCGTAGCGCTGTTGTCCGCATTCAGGATAAAACCGTGAGAATCAGATCTGAGCGATTTCTTAGCCTTGCCGTTAAAGAGCTTTGTGCGATTCATTACGAAGCGGAGTGCCTGACGGGAAATGCTGTCATTACGCTTGTTCCTTACCTAAATGGAAATGTCGCAAATGAAGATTCTAATTACCAGGAACAATTTTGGCAGGAAGAAGCGAAAGGGGCTGATTCTCACCGCGGCCATGTCATCACGAAAACGATCGAAAATCCGTTTGGAACACCGTGTTTTACTGTTTCGGCCGCAATGGCAAACGTGACAGAAGGCTTTGTCAGTGAAAGCTTTCAAACAGCAGGCATGTATGCTGAGAATCGCTACAGCTACCAAACGAAGGCTTCTTTGAAAAAGTTTATTATTGTCACGACTTCCCGTGATGTTCGGGAGGCAGAGCTTTTATCGAAAGGCAAGGAGCTTTTGGCTGATATTCTTGAGAACGGATATGAGGAAGCAAGACGAAGGCACACTGATCAATGGAAGGAAAGATGGGCAAAAGCAGACATAGAGATTAAAGGAGATGAGGAACTTCAGCAAGGAATCCGCTACAATATCTTTCAGTTATTCTCGACATACTACGGGGGCGATGCCCGTTTGAATATCGGGCCGAAAGGATTTACAGGCGAAAAATACGGAGGCGCCGCATATTGGGATACTGAGGCATATGCCGTGCCGATGTATTTGGCTGCTGCCGATCCGGAAGTGACGAAACACCTGCTTTTATACCGATATCACCATCTGGAGGCTGCCAAACGAAATGCCGCTAAATTGGGATTGAAGGGGGCACTTTACCCGATGGTGACGTTCACAGGTGATGAATGCCACAACGAATGGGAGATCACCTTTGAAGAAATTCACCGCAATGGCGCGATTTGCTATGCGATCTATAATTATATCCAATATACAGGCGACAACGACTATATGAAAGAATACGGGATAGACGTTCTTGTTGGTGTCAGCAGGTTTTGGGCGGACCGCGTTCACTTCTCAAAACGAAAAAACAAATATATGATCCACGGCGTCACAGGGCCGAATGAATACGAAAACAATGTCAACAACAATTGGTATACAAATGTCATTGCGGCTTGGACGCTGGAGTATACATTAGAAAATCTCGAAAGGATTTCAGCGGAAAAACGCCGCCTGCTTGATGTGCAGGAAGAAGAACTGAAGGTCTGGAGAAATATCATTCAGCACATGTACTATCCGTATAGTGAAGAACTGCAAATTTTCATTCAGCATGACACATTCTTGGATAAAGACCTGCAATCAGCGGATAAATTAGATCCAGCTGAGCGGCCCCTTTATCAGAATTGGTCCTGGGACAAGATTCTCCGCTCGAATTTTATTAAGCAGGCAGATGTGCTTCAAGGCATTTATCTTTTTCATGACCGTTTTACAATGGAAGAAAAACGGCGAAACTTTGAATTTTATGAACCAATGACTGTTCATGAATCAAGCCTATCGCCCTCTGTCCATGCGGTTCTCGCAGCCGAACTTAAGATGGAAAAGAAAGCGCTTGAATTATGTAAGCGTACAGCAAGGCTTGATCTTGACAATTACAATCATGACACGGAAGAAGGCCTGCATATTACATCAATGACGGGGAGCTGGCTCGCGATCGTTCAGGGCTTTGCCGGCATGCGCGTCACGAATGAGACGCTGTCATTTGCTCCGTTTTTGCCGAAAGATTGGGATGGATATTCGTTCAAAATCAATTATCGACACCGCTTAATCAATGTTACGGTTGACGAAAAAAGCGCCATCTTTGAACTTTTAAAAGGCGAGCCACTGCACATGAAAGTTTATGAGGAGCCGGTTGTGCTAAATGAGCGATATGAAAGGAGAACGCCTGATGAGTGAATGGTGGAAAGAAGCTGTTGTTTATCAAATTTACCCACGCAGTTTTTATGATTCCAATGGAGATGGATTCGGGGATTTGCAAGGCGTAATTCAAAAGCTGGATTACATCAAACATCTCGGGGCGGATGTGATCTGGCTCTCCCCAGTGTTTGATTCCCCGCAGGATGATAACGGCTATGACATCAGCGACTACAGAAACATGTACGAAAAATTTGGGACAAATGAAGATATGTTTCAGTTAATTGATGAAGTGCATCAGCGCGGTATGAAAATCATCATGGATTTGGTCGTGAATCACACGTCAGATGAGCATGCCTGGTTTGCTGAAAGCCGCAAGTCAAAGGACAATCCTTACCGGGATTATTATTATTGGAAAGATCCAAAAACGGACGGCTCAGAGCCGAACAATTGGGGGTCGATCTTCTCGGGCCCGGCGTGGACATTTGATGAAGGAACAGGGCAGTATTATTTGCACTACTTTTCGAAAAAGCAGCCTGATTTAAACTGGGAAAATGAAGCGGTACGCCGGGAAGTTTATGATTTGATGAGGTTCTGGATGGATAAAGGCGTTGACGGCTGGCGCATGGATGTGATCGGCTCTATTTCGAAATACATCGATTTTCCGGACTACGAAACAGATGGCAGTCGCCGCTATATCGTCGGCCGCTATCATTCAAACGGTCCCCGCCTGCATGAGTTTATTCAAGAGATGAACCGGGAAGTGCTGTCTCATTACGATTGCATGACGGTGGGAGAGGCAAACGGTTCCGATACAGAAGAGGCGAAAAAGTATACGGATGAAAGCAGACATGAGCTGAATATGATCTTTACGTTTGAACATATGGATATTGATACGGAACCACATTCGCCAAATGGGAAATGGCAGATCAAGCCGTTTGATCTGATCGCTTTAAAAAAGACAATGACAAGGTGGCAGAACGCGTTAATGAATGTCGGCTGGAATACCCTGTATTTTGAAAACCATGATCAGCCAAGGGTCATATCCCGCTGGGGCAATGACGGCGAGCTGCGAAAGCTGTGTGCAAAGGCATTTGCAACGGTTCTTCACGGTATGAATGGAACCCCGTTTATTTACCAAGGAGAAGAAATCGGGATGGTCAACAGTGATATGCCGCTGGAAATGTATGACGATCTTGAAATAAAAAATGCATATCGTGAATTAGTCGTTGAAAACAAAACGATGTCAGAAAAAGATTTTCTAAAAGCTATAACGAAAAAAGGAAGGGATCACGCGAGAACACCGATGCAATGGGATGCCGGAAAACATGCGGGATTCACAGTTGGAGACCCTTGGATAGCGGTAAATTCCCGCTATCATGAAATCAATGTGAAGGAGTCCTTGGACGATCTAGATTCGATTTTCTACTATTACCAGAAGCTCATTCAATTGCGGAAGCAATATAAGATCTTGATAGATGGAGATTATCAGCTGCTGCTGGAGGATGACCCGCAAATCTTCTCTTATATCCGTGAATATCAAGGGGAAAAGCTTCTCGTCGTTGTGAATTTGTCGGAAGACAAGGCGCTGTTCGAATTACCTCAGGAACTGATTCATGAGCGTTGGAAAGTGCTCATTTCCAACTATTCGGAGGAGCGGGCTGACTTGAAGAGCATTTGCCTCGCACCTTATGAAGCTGTGATGGGCATCAGCATATGAAAGCAGTCATTTTTGATTTAGACGGAGTGATAACAGATACTGCTGAATATCATTTTCTCGCTTGGAGGCACATCGTAGAACAAATCGGTATTCCCTTTGACCGAAGTGTGAATGAAAGCCTCAAAGGAATCAGCAGAGAAAAGTCGCTTGAAAACATACTGATCAGGAGCGGTGCGGAAGCAAAATATACAAATGCGGAGAAGCAAGATCTCCTGCATGAAAAAAACAAATATTATCAAACGTTGATCAGCAAATTGACGCCGGAAGATCTTTTGCCTGGAATCGGCAGGCTTCTTTGTGAATTAAAAGGCGAAAAGATAAAAATTGGGTTAGCATCTTCAAGCCGCAACGCCCCCGAAGTTTTAAAACGTTTAGAGATTATTAACGATTTTCATGCGATTGTTGACCCGACGGCTCTTGCGAACGGGAAACCTGATCCCGAGATATTTTTAACCGCCGCAGTGCTGCTTGGCGTCTCTCCGGCTGACTGTGCGGCAATAGAAGACGCTGAAGCGGGTATCGCCGCCATTAAATCTGCCGGGATGTTTGCGGTTGGAGTCGGTCATGAACAATCAATGCATGATGCTGATTTGATTGTCAGGCAAACTTGCGATTTGTCGTTTGATGTGCTCAATGAAGAGTGGAAGTCGTATAGAATAAATATTGTTCAAAAGTGAAAGGAGGAGAAAGGGGCTGAATTTCCGATATTTTGTATGTATGTTCACTTGTCAGTAAGTAACTGCTTTAGCATGAAAAAACCTGCAAGAGACATGTCTCTTGCAGGTCGCAGTATTACTTTTGCTCTTCTGTGTTGCGTGTCAAAACCTTATCAATCAAGCCGTATTCCATTGCTTCTTCGGCTGATTTGAAGTTATCGCGGTCAGTATCGCGCTCAATGACTTCAAGCGGCTGGCCTGTGCGTTCAGCAAGCACTTTGTTTAATTTGTCGCGAAGCAAGAGAATGCGTTTCGCAGCAATTTCAATTTCTGTTGCCTGACCTTGCGCTCCGCCAAGTGGCTGGTGAATCATAACTTCACTGTTAGGAAGCGCATAGCGTTTGCCTTTTTCTCCGGCAGCAAGCAGGAATGCACCCATTGATGCAGCCATACCGATACAAATTGTAGATACCTTTGGCTTAATAAACTGCATGGTATCATAAATCGCCATACCGGCTGTGATAGAGCCGCCCGGGCTGTTGATGTAAATAGAAATATCTTTTTCAGGGTCTTCTGCTTCTAAGAATAAAAGCTGTGACACGATGGAGTTCGCAACGTTGTCATCAATCGCAGATCCAAGCATGATGATACGATCCTTTAATAAACGAGAATAAATGTCATACGCTCTTTCCCCGCGGTTCGTTTGTTCAATGACTGTAGGTATTAAATTCATAATGCTCCTCCTTCACCTTTTAGGTAAGTATGTAGTTACATGATACATTTTTGGTCAATAAAGGTCAAACAAAAAGCTGGCTTGACATGCAAACTCTTCTCTTTTTCCCATTTTCCCCAAAAATACAACGGTTCAAACCATCGTATGTGAGGTTCTGAAAGAAGATGATGTGTCTTCTTAAAAAAACAGCCCTTTCAAAAAGAGGGTTGTTATTTTAGCTGAAATGCCGTATAATGAGTTATGCTGACGTTATCATCACGCAGTGAAAATATGTCAATATGCGCTCGTAGCTCAGTTGGATAGAGCGGTGGTTTCCGGTACCACGTCTGTCGGGGGTTCGAATCCCTCCGAGCGCGTCCAATAGAACAACAGGAAAGACAAGGGTTTGGCGATTGCCGCTCTTGTCTTTTTTGTGTTGTACAAGAAAACATTCTCGCAAATACATAATTTTCCCCCTGCAGGGCATCGTAGGTAAATGAACAGTATTGAATTTGCTAAGGAGGATGACAATGGGAATTTTAAGCGGTAATCCGCAGGAAGAACCGATGCATTATGGTGAGGTATTCAGCCTGTGGAGTTATGTGATGGCGGGAAATAAAATGATCGGCAATTATCAGATGTTATTGCATCATGTTGGTGATGCCGACTTAAAGAAGCTGCTTCATGAGTCCATTGAGAAGTGTCAAGATGAAATCAAACAGGTCAGCAATATCCTGAAAGAAAACGGCGTGGCGCTTCCGCCTGCTTCTCCTGAGCCGCCGGACGCAGATCTAAACGAGATTCCGCCGGGCGCGCGGTTTCTCGATCCGGATGTGGCCGCATCTGCAGCGGCGCAGAATGCTGCGGGTCTTGTGACATGCAGCAAAATTATGGGGCAGTCGATCCGCGAAGACATTGCCATGATGTTTGGGCAATTTCATATGAGCAAGGCAGCAACAGGAGCAAAATACTTAAGGCTGCTGAAAAACAAGGGCTGGCTGATCCCGCCGCCGCTTCACCTTCATAAACATCAAGATGATGAGTAAAAGATAAAAGGCATATACAGCTATCTGTATATGCCTTTTATGATTAAGACGTAAGACGCAGGCCGATGACACCGGCAAGGATCAGGCAAAGAGAAATCAGCTGAGAAAGCTGAAACCGTTCCTTAAACCAAATCAGGCTGACTGCTGTTACGCCTATGCTGCCTATACCGGTCCAAACGGCATAAGCAACACCGGATGGCAGGATTTGCATGGCCTGTGAAAGGCAGTAAAAAGATAAAGCAAATCCGGCAGTCATCACAATAATGGGCCATTTTTTCTTTTGTGCCGTCTATATATTTCATGGCGATCGCAGCTATAATTTCTTCTATACCCGCAATGAATAATAAAAACCACGCCATTATTTTTCACCTCTCGGCTGAGTTTTACTTTCTTTTGTGAAAAGCTTCATTCCTAAAATGCCGGCTAGCAGCAGCATTAAAAAGAAGATTTGGGCTGCTGAGAAGGATTCGCCTAAGTAGATTCCGGTCGTGTAGGTTCCGACCGTTCCAATTCCGACAAATACAGTATACGCTGCGGCCATAGGGATTTTTCGATAAGAGCGGATTAACAGTATAAAGCTTATCGCTATTAATAGAAATACGATGATCCAATCAAAAAGCGTATCCGCATGTTTGAGGGAGGAGGCCCAAACCACTTCTAGAAGCCCTGCTATTAAAACAAGCATCCAATACAACATAAACACCTCTTTTTATGAATGAACGTCAGTCATTTTTGGATATTAAAAAATGAGCGGTGTCACCCAGTCATTTTTTAAGCTTTACCTAAGCTCCGTTTTAAGAATGTAAAAATTTCTTTTTTAGATACTTCAAGATGCTCATCCTGTTCAAACCCGATATAAAACCGTTCTGCTGTGTTCTCAACTAAATTGATGATGGTTCTTGCCGTCCACTTTGCATTGATGCCTTCAATCACATCTTGGTTTTCAACCGCCATATTAATGATGTTCTCCAGCCAGGAATAATAAGGCTGATAAATGGTCTCCCATTTTTCCATGGAATGGTCGATGGCAAGCCCCGAGTAGCAGAGGACAATAATATCTTTATGGCGCTCTGTGATGTGAAACGTCTCATCAATTAAGGTTTGTAAGACGGTCCAAAAATCTTCCTCGCCATTCAGTCTTCCTTTGATTTGCTCTAGCGTGTGAGTGAGAAGGTTTTCCGCTATGGCCGGAATCAAAGCATTTTTGGATGAAAAATATAAATAAAACGTTCCTTGGGCAGTCCCGGCTTTTTTTACGATATCTGAGATGGAGGCCTTATCGAGTCCCTTTTCAGAAATGACTTCAATTGCCGCCTGCAGAATCTTTTCATATTTTCCTGATGTTTGTTTTGGCATGAGGAGCACCTCCTATAATGACTGACTATCATTCATTTTATCTCGAATGATGGGTGTTTGTAAAGCAAAAAAGAAGCAAGAGAAACTCCTGCTTCTTTATTTATCATAATCAATCGCGGCTTTCGGGAGCCCAGTATACTTTGCCCAATAATAAATCGCAAGCGAGCCGACAGCAACCAATATGAGATCGACGGGATTGCTGATCATGCCTAGGCCATGCCCGAAAGAGCCGATATAGGAAAAAATCAGCATCATGACATAAAATCCGACGAGCCACCAGGCTGATTTCAGCTGCTGGGCAAGGCTTACATCTTCTTTAGGCGCGTATTTGCTGAAGCAGAGATAGATCAAAAACATGACGAGCTGTGAGCCGAGAAGCCAGGAAACGGTTGTCCATCCTGACCAGTACACAATAAACGCCGTAAATATAAATGAAAGCGGCCCGATAATGCTCATTCCTTTTAAATAAAATGGCCTGTTTAAGTCCTTCGCATTTACTCTCAGTGCGGCTGAAGAAATCGGCGCAATCGCATAAGAAAGGATTAAGGCAACAGAACAAACATTGACGAGCGCGTTCCATGAAGGAAAGGGAAGCGTCCAGAATATCGAGAGACCGAACGAAAGCCATAGAGACGCCCGGGGGGTACCGGTTTCTTGATTGACCTTTGAAAATACACGGAATAACGTGCCGTTCCGTGCCCAGGCGTAAACGAGACGAGACGTCGTATTCATAAATATATTCCCATTTCCTCCGGGGGACAGGATCGCATCCAGAATGACAAGCGTTGCAAGCCATCCTAAACCAAGCATGACCGCAATATCTTTAAACGGCAATGAAAACTCACGGCCGATTGCCGGCCAACCGTTTTTCAGCGTTTCTGTCGGAATCGCACCGATAAAGGTAACTTGCAAAACAGTATAAATGATGGTGGAAACGATAATACAGATAATTAATGCGATTGGGATGTTACGCTTCGGGTTTTGCACCTCGCCGGCAACAGATACGATAGGGTGCAGCCCGAGATACGCAAACATGACACCCCCGGTCGAAATGGCGGCCTGTATGCCTGTAAAACCAAAAGGCGCAAACCCTTCAACCGATAAGTTCCCTGGCTGAAAATGGAAAATTAGCACAATAATGATCGTGACCGGAACGATATATTTAAAAATAGAAATAATGAAATTGGCCTTAGCAAAGGTTTTGACGCTCCAATAATTCAGCAGGAAAAACAAGCAGAGCAAGGCAAACTGCAAAATCCAGCCTGCGATAGTCGGGGAGTCAGAGCCCTCTTTGGTCAGGCCCGGAAACCAATAGGCCACATATTGCCGGACAGCTGTGACTTCAATCGAAATCAGGCTTGTGTAAGCGACAATTGTGACAAATGAAATTAAATAGCCGACCAGATGGCCGTGTGAATAAACGGGATACCTGATGATGCCTCCAGTGCGGGGTAAAGCGGCTCCGAGCTCCGCGTACACCAGTCCGATTAACAGAATAATGGCTCCTCCCATAATCCAGGAAAAAGCGCCGGAGGGTCCTGCTTTTGAAGCGACATTACTGACAGCGAACAGCCATGCTGATCCAAAGATAGCTCCCATCCCGATCAAAATCAGATCAAACAGAGACATCGATTTTTGAAAATTTCCTTGTTTAGACATCCGCTTCCTCCTTAGAAACAAGCCTTATATTTCTTACAATGCCCAATATGAAACAGACAATACGCACCTGCTGATTGCTTTCGGCTCTCACAATAAAAACAGATGCAGCAAGCGCTGCATCTGTTTTTATTGATGAATCGTATCAAAATGTTTCACTTTTATATTCTTAAAGGAAGCTGAGCCGCCTTCAGAAAAAAGAGTAATGCCTTTATCCTCGGATTTTGGGAACACTTCATTTGAGAAAACGGTTTTCCCGTCACCGACAAACACTTCTATCGTTGTTTTATCAACGAGTATTTTTAAGTGCAAATTTTGTTTGCTGCTGTCATAGGGCGCTTTGCTTTCAACGAACCTTTTGCTTTTATCAGGCTGGTCTGTGAAAGCTCTGTTGACATACGCATAGCCGCCTTCAGCAAATATGCCGACATCAATATGGCGTTTTTTGTCTGCCGATTCTCTCAGCCGGACGCCGGCGTTTTTCATGTCTGACCAAGAAAGATCCATATCCAGCTGATACGTATCGCCTGTTATGGACAGGGTTTTGGAGCCGCTGACACTCAGTTCTTTCACTTCGTCAGTGGAAGCGGAAAGCTGCTGCAATGCTTCGACAGGCTGTGAGACGAGGCTGTATGTGCCGTCCTGCTGCTGGAGCCGGATTTCACGCACGATTGAGTCTGTGCCGTTAAAGCCATTTTTTCGGGTCGGCGTGTTATTCGCGTAATCCCAATTATTCATCCAAGCCAGCGCGTAACGCTTATTCAATTGATCTGTGTCTTTCCCGTCCTCAAACGTTACGCCCCCGTACCAGTCAAATCCGTAATCAAGCCATTGGGGTTCGGTTTGATCCGCAGAAAATTCTTTTCCGTCAAAGCCTCCGGTCCAGTAGGCGTACGTATTGGGTTTGCCCCACGGTTTCCCGTTTGCGCTTGCGCCGAGAATCCACTTCGTCGTCCCGTCACTTGCCCGCATCATGTATAGGTCGGGGCATTCGATCATGCCTGCCTGCTTCGTAATAAAACCGCTTGTGTACTGCCAATCCTTTAAATTATCGGATTCATAAAAGCCGATTTTTGTTCCTTCGGCCATGACCATTACCCATTTATGATCCTGATCATCCCATATGACTTTAGGGTCTCTGAAATCATTTGTCCCCGGATTGGGCATAATGGGATCAGCAGTGTAGGGCTTAAATGTTTTCCCTTTGTCTGTGCTGTACCATAAATGCTGCTCCTGCTTTTTGTCTTTGGCTGAAGGCTGAGTCACAATGGCGACAAGTGCATTTTTGCCAAAGCCGGCTGTATTTTCTTTATCGATGACGAATGATCCGGTCCAGATGTCGCCGTTTGGATTTGTGTATTTGGGAATCGCCACGCCTTCATCTGTCCAATGCACCAAATCCTCTGATACGGCATGCCGCCATTCCGTGCCGTTGCCGTTTGGATAATCCCCGTTATACAGATAATAGTAATGATACTCTCCATCGAAATAGATGGGTTTTTGTGGGTCGTTTTTCCATTTGTCAGGAGCCGTAAAATGATATGCCGCCCGGTAGTCCGGCTTATGGGTTGATTTTGATTTTTTGACTGGTTCCTCTTTTGGCCATAGGTCTATAAACAAAAGGATTCCTAAAAAGATAAGGAATACCGCTGACCATTTGCATGTTTTTTTATATGTCATTTCGGTTTCTCCGCTTTAGATTTTAATAAAGAAATAAAAGAAAATGCCAATAGGGTATCGGCATTTTCTTTTGCGTTTATTTGTTAACTGTTAGTTGGCCTTGTTCAAGGATGCTGTTTTTCACAACAGATGTCTTTTTGCCTTTGATGTTCAATAAGAAGCTTGGCGCGAACGTTGCCTGCTTGTCTGCATAGAAGCCTCTGTTTGTCATGTAGCTTGTAATAACGACATTGTTACCTTCAGCTTGCGGTACGGCAAAGTGTGAGTAAGTAAAGGTCACGTCGTTAGGATCAAGATCCATTTTCAGCACAAGGCCGGTTTTGTTCAGCGGCTTGTACGGGCCTGTTAAGGAGTTGGAAACATAACCCAGCATGTAAATATCGTTAGACGTAATGCCGTCGATTGTCATTTTTGATCCTCTAGAGTCAGTGAACAGATACCATTTGCCGTTCATTTTGAAGACATTTGCACGTTCGATTTCGTCAGTCACTGTGTTAGACGTGATCAGCGGCTTCATGACTTTCTTCAATGTGTAGTCATCGTTAAGCTCAATAATGCCAAGTGCGCCGTTAGCTAATTCTGCAGTGCGTTTCTTATCGCTTTGCAGAAGTTTTTGACTTTCTTGACGGAAGAATGATGAGCTTTTGCCATAATAAGCTTTGTTAAATAAAGATTCTTCGCCTTGGTAGCCGTCTTCAGTTCCTGTGTTTGCTTCAAATACTAGGTATTTGCGGCCGTGATCTTCCACATAGTGAGGATCTCTCAGCGTATGGTTATCGCCTGAACTATAGTTGCCCTCATCAATGAACTGTTGAACATTTTGATACGTTTTGCCGTCCCCGTCAAAAATTGATTTGTGATCTTCTACACCGTTAATCGTAAGAGAACTGTCTGAAGTTGACACGTTAACCTGCGCAGTTGTCAGTGTTTGTTTGCCGTAATGTTTACCGGAAAAGTCAGTGTAGAATAAACGGATTTTGCCATCAGATGTAAATGTAGCTGATCCTGACCATTCTTGTGTTTGATCTTTTAAGATGGGATCATTTGCGTCAAACTTGTCACTGTCTTTAAAGACACGGCCTGCGTTTTTCCAGCTGTCAATGGAAGTCTCGCCAACTTTTTGATAGAACATGTAAATTGATGTGTCATCCGCGTTTTTAGGGTCTCCGGCTAATGCAAAGACAATGTGATAGCCGTGATAGTTTGCGACTGTGCCGTCCGCGTTTTGCAATGGCCAGCTGTCCCACACGTCCAAACCTTTTGCGGAAGAGATGTTTTTAATCTTTGATTGGTCAAATTCAGGCACCTGATATTTTTCATTCTTTTGCTGTTCAGGGATTTGCAGCATGTCGTGGCGGGTAATATGGGAAATGCCGTATGTCTCTTTATACGGTTTGTGATCTGCTTCTTTCGCAAACGCTTGAGTCGCGCCTCCTGCCAGCAGTGCGGTTGTAAAGGTTAATGCTGTTGCCTGTTTGGCAAACTTTTTGATGTTCATCGTTCATGTCTCCTTTTTTATGTACTGTGTTAGCTGTCTGCTTTCTTCCAGCCCTCCTGTTGAGTGGCAAGTCGGTTACGTGCAATAAAAAAAGACCTAAAATATGTAAAGGGGTGACGCCAAAGAATACACTTTGCCCTTAACACATTTTAGGTCTTGCCTGCTTTATCAGTAACAAACCTGCGTAATTTACTTTTCGACATTATTCTATTAGACACTGGACCTTATTTCAACGGGTCTATTTTCCTCTTTTGTTTGATAGAAAATGAATAAAAAGATTTTAAGAGTACAGGTCTTATGGACTAATCAGGCTGATTATTTCTTTACATCTTCTATAGGTTATCACAAGCTTTCGCATGGGCATAAAGTTCCTTTTTATCAAGCCTATCAGAACAACACAAAAGTGATAAAGAAATGTAAATTCATAAATCATTCACAATATGTGACAGTATAAATAAAGCCATTTCCGTAAAAAAAATTTTTAAGCGGAGGTCCTATTTCTTCTATTATATAAGTATTGACTTATATATTCAGTGGATTATACAATGAACGCGGAAGGGAGCTGATGCTTTCATGAAGCATGCCTTGACATCTACTGAAATCAGTCGCTGCCTGAAGCTTCTTCATGATCAAACCAGGCTTTTGATCATGAAGAAGCTGGAGGAAAAAACATACTGTGTCTGCCAGTTTGTCGAGATGTTTGACATGAGCCAGCCAGCTATCAGCCAGCATTTGCGGAAGCTGAAACAGGCTGGATTTGTGAATGAAGAGAAAAAGGGACAGTGGCGGTTTTATTCAATTAATTCGGCTTGTCCTGAATATGGATTGATTCAATCGATTCTCGGTCACATCAGATCAAATGATGACGTGTTGCAGTCTATTCAGAAAAAAGAAACTCAAGTTTCTTGTAAGTAGGAGGTTCTCGTTTGAGTTCAGCGGTTTTAGCAACAATGATCTTTATTCTTACACTTATTTTTGTTATTTGGCAGCCGAAACATCTGTCTATTGGCTGGCCAGCCTGCGGGGGAGCGGTTTTGGCTTTGCTTGCGGGGGTTGTGAGCGTGAAGGATGTGGCGGACGTTACGGGCATTGTATGGAATGCCACTCTGGCGTTTGTGGCGATCATTCTCATCTCGCTCATTTTAGACCACATTGGCTTTTTTGAATGGGCTGCTTTGCATATGGCGAAGGCGGCTAAAGGAAGCGGCCTGCGTATGTTTATTTATATTTCCGTTTTAGGCGCTGTCGTGGCGGCGTTTTTTGCCAATGACGGTGCGGCGCTTATTTTAACGCCAATTGTGCTTGCGATGATGCGGGCTTTGAGTTTTGAAGAAAAGCTGGTGTTCCCATTTATTATCGCGAGCGGGTTTATCGCTGATACAACATCGCTTCCGCTTGTGGTCAGCAATTTGGTCAATATCGTGTCGGCCGATTTCTTTCACGTCGGGTTCATTGAATATGCGGCACGGATGATTGTCCCGAATCTCTTTTCGCTTGCGGCAAGCATACTCGTTTTATACTTATTTTTCAGAAAAGGGATTCCGAAACATTATGATCTCAGTCAGGTGAAGAGACCGGCTGACGCCATTAAAGATATATACATGTTTCGTATGTCTTGGCTTGTGCTGGGCATGTTATTAATCGGTTATTTTGTAAGCGAGATATGGTCCATCCCCGTATCCTTTATCGCCGGTGCGGTGGCTGTTTTCTTTCTTATTATGGCGAAGAACAGCCCGGCCGTTCATACGAAGCAGGTGGTCAAAGGGGCACCGTGGGCGATTGTGTTTTTTTCCATTGGGATGTATGTCGTCGTGTACGGGTTAAGAAACGCCGGCTTAACAGACCTTCTGTCCAGCCTTATACAGACAGCCGCAGATCAGGGGCTATTGGCGGGAACCATTGGAATGGGTTTTATCGCGGCTATTTTATCATCGATAATGAATAACATGCCGACCGTCATGATTGATGCTATTGCGATAGCCGGTACAGATACACATGGAATAATGAGAGAAGCCTTAATTTATGCAAATGTCATCGGTTCTGATCTGGGACCGAAAATCACGCCGATTGGGTCGCTGGCGACGCTGTTATGGCTTCATGTTCTCGCCCAAAAAGGAGTGAAAATCTCTTGGGGGACATACGTGAAAACAGGGATTATCCTGACGGTTCCGACCCTGCTGATGACTCTATTCGGCCTTTATATCTGGTTATTGATCATTCACTAAAACATTTGGGAGATGAACAAACATGCCTAAAAAAACCATCTACTTTTTATGCACGGGCAACTCCTGCCGCAGCCAAATGGCTGAAGGCTGGGCGAAACAATATCTAGAAGATAAATGGAACGTATACAGCGCGGGGATCGAAGCGCATGGGCTCAATCCGAATGCTGTAAAAGCGATGAAGGAAGCGGGGATCGACATATCCGGCCAAACATCAGATATCATCGATCCGGCTATTTTAAACTGTGCTGATCTTGTCGTGACGCTTTGCGGAGACGCGGCTGATAAATGCCCGATGACGCCGCCTCACGTCAAGCGCGAGCACTGGGGCTTTGATGACCCTGCAAAAGCGGAAGGATCCGAAGCGGAAAAATGGGCGTTCTTTCAGCGTGTTCGTGACGAAATCGGCGAGCGGCTCAAACGTTTTGCGGAAACAGGTAAATAAGCTGGAAAGGCCGGGAGAATCGTCTTCCGGCTTTTTTATGATGGTGACCGGCAGATAACAGAGGGCGACCTAACGATATTGGCATTGCTGAATCTCGTAATGGCAATTTAAGTGTGGATGGATCTTATATTTTTTTATAAATCTTTTAATAGAAACAGTATTCTGTTTTGGATTAGCTGCTTTTATTTCTGTGAGCTTTGGGGGCAGATACCGTTTCAAAGCCTGTAACGATTAATATAATAATGTATTGCGAAAGCAAACAAATGATAGAAGCGATAGAAAATGTATAGGGAGGAAAAAGTCATGCCGCCACGGCCAACTAAATGGATTAAGAGGAACGATCGGCCGGAACCTCTTTTATCCCCAAGTGTCATGCAAGGAAGAAATGGAAATTCCTCATCCGCTCAACAAAACCAGGGCTTTGCACCAGCTACAGCAAATACGAACCAGCCTATTTCCGCTTTCAGAGCCACCAGCAATACAAATCTGTCAGTGGCTGCAAATGCAGCTAGCGGAGTCTTATTTCAAAATGTAGAATTTGATTTGGCGAATGAATATAACCCCAACACATCTACATTTTCACCGAGAACAGCAGGCGTATATTCTCTTAACGCATCAGTTGAGTTTCAAACGAATGCGATTGTTGACTTCAACTTAGAAGTCGTATTTCTTGTGAATCAAGATGTGATAGGCGGAAATAACACATTTCAAGCAGGGAATCTCCCGGCTGTCGTAGCCATTACAGAAATTCTTCAGTTAAACGCCGGAGATACGGTGACAGTTGCAATGAGAAGTACTGCCGCCGGAGTCATTCAAGCAACTCCGAGAACCCGTTTTGCAGCCGCCAGAGTTCCTTCTCCGACTGCGTAAAAAGGGATTTTTGATTCGTGTAAATCTAAAGTTGATTTTTCCTGTTTGAGGATTGATCAGATTTTTTTATATTTTCAAAATAATTGAAACATTAATAGCTCAGTATCGTACAAAAAAGGGGAGGTGAAACAATGAAGCAGGATAAAAGGAATGACCTTAAGATTTTATTTGAAACATTAGGCGAAAGAAATCATTTCAACGGGGCGGTTTTAGCTGCAGAGGATGGCGGCATCTTATACCATCACGCTTTCGGTTATGCGGATTTGCCGGAAAAACGGCTTTTGCAAGAAAATTCTTTGTTTGAGCTGGCATCACTATCAAAGCCTTTTACAGCGCTGGCAGTTGTTTTATTGGAGGAGAAAGGGTTGCTTGGTTATGAGGATAAGGTGGAGCGCTGGATTCCCGGATTTCCATATGAAGGCGTTACGATACGGCACTTATTGAACCATACGTCCGGGCTTCCGGAATATATAGAGTGTTTTTTTGTCAATTGGGATAAAAGCAGAGTCGCAGTGAATCAGGATGTAGTGGATATGCTGATGAATGAGCAGCCTCCTTGCTATTTTGCTCCGAATGAAGGCTGGCTGTACAGCAATACGGGGTATGTGCTGCTGGCAGTTTTGATTGAGAAGGCATCCGGCATGAGCTATGCGGATTTTTTGAAACAGCATATTTTCACCCCGGTCGGTATGGCGAACACGAGAGTATATAACAGGAGGCTGCGTCCTGAGCAGATCGATGACTATGCGTATGGATATGTGTATGATGTGCATTCCGGCCAGTACGTTCTTCCAGATGACCTGGAGGAAACGAGCTATGTTGTGTATCTGGATAGAATACAGGGAGACGGTACAGTGAATTCTGTCACAAGCGATTTATTTCGATTTGATCAGGCTTTATATCAGGACAAATTGATCAGCAAGGCTTCTAAGGAAGCCGCATTTTCTCCTGTACAATTGAGCAATGGGGAAACGGTTGACTACGGATTTGGCTGGGTGCTGCAAAACAGTCCTGAAAAAGGGCGGATTGTCAGCCATAGCGGAGGGTGGCCCGGCTATTCGACGATGATGATCCGATATATAGATCATGGTAAAACGCTGATCTATTTGAGCAATATGGAACAGGATGCTGATTATGAACAAGCGATACTGAAGGCGGCGGAGAATATTTTATTTGACCAGCCTTATAAGATCCCTGAACGTCCAGCTGATAAAAAGAAAAAAGAAATTGATACAGCGATTTACAGCCGCTATGTTGGCAGCTACTCCTTTCACGATGGTACCGCTGCGACGGTGACAGCTGAGAATGAGCGGCTTTATCTGCAAATCACCGGACAGATGAGGTTTGAATTATTTCCTTCCTTGGAAACCCGTTTCTTTCTGCAATCATTGCCTGTTGAAGTTGAATTTATGTTAGGGGATGATACTGCGAAAAGTTTTATCGTTTATCAGGACGGAACAGAGGGAGAAGCGGTCCGGACGAATTAGAAAGGAATGAATTTGATGATTGGGATATTAGCTGGAATGGGCCCGAAATCGACCTCTCCATTTTTAGATAAGGTCATTGATTACTGTCAGAAGCTATATGGCGCTTCACATGATATCGATTACCCGCAGATGATGATTTATTCCTGTCCGACCCCTTTTTATGTCGATCGCCCAATCGATCATGATGAAATGAAAAAAGCGATTATCGATGGGGCCGTCAAGCTGGAGAAGACCGGTGCGGACTTTATTTCTCTTCCTTGTAATACGGCACATGTCTATTTTGAAGACATCCAGCAGGCATTGTCGATTCCTTTGTTACATATCATTGAGGAAACGATGAAGGAGCTTCCGGATTCAGCGCAAAAAGTGGCTGTTTTAGGAACAGATGCAACCATACAATCCTGTCTTTATCAAAAAGGTTTGAAGGCGGGGGGATATGAGTTTATTCATGAGACACATTGGCAGCGGGAAGTCAATCAGCTCATCGCCGCGATCAAACAGCCGAATCATGTTCAGAAAACTCAGGACATATGGCGGGAGCTATATTTGGAAATCGGTAAAAGAGCGGATCTCATCATTTCGGCTTGTACAGATTTAAACACGGTGTTAGATCATGTTCACGGTGATATCCCGATTATCGATTCCTCTGATTGCCTCGCAAAAAGCACGGTCAGCACGTATCTTACCTATCAAAATGAACCATTCAACAAGGGCTGTATGTAATCGGCTCTTGTTTTTTTGTGTTCTTATCGTTTGACAGCCTCATGCAATGGTGTTAAAGTAAACATGTAAATAGTTACATGATTTCTTCTGAAGATCAGGTGGTGCTTATGAAGAAGCCAGTTTTAAAGAAATTCGTCTCCCTAGACATTAAGGTTGATCCTCCAATCACCATTGGTGAGACAGGTTTAGGGCTGAGACGATGGATTCCGATTCGATCGGGAACAGTAACCGGAGAAGTGGAAGGACGTATTTTGCCTGGCGGAGCTGATTCGCAAATCATTCGCGCTGACGGCAGAACAGATTTATCTGCCAGATATGTCATAGAAACAGCAGATCATGAGCTGATTTACCTTGAAAACAATGGAATACGGCAAGTCAGCGAGCCGTTCCGAACACGAGCAGCGGCCGGGGAAGTGATTGACACCGAGCATGTTTATTTCCGCACGGTGCCGACATTTGAGACAGGCAGTGAAACCTATCAATGGCTGCATGACCGCTTGTTTATCGGTTCCGCAGAAAGAACCCCTGATTACGTTCGATTAGACATTTATGAAGTAGAGTAAAAGACTAAGGAGAGTGTGAAATATGGAAAACTTTATCGGAAGCCACATGATTTATACTTACGAAAACGGTTGGGAATACGAGATTTATATTAAAAATGACCATACAATTGATTATAGAATTCATAGCGGAATGGTGGCCGGACGCTGGGTTCGGGATCAGGAAGTGAACATTGTCAAACTGACAGAGGGCGTATATAAAGTGTCTTGGACAGAGCCGACAGGTACAGATGTTTCATTAAACTTTATGCCGAATGAAAAACGGATGCACGGCATTATTTTCTTCCCAAAATGGGTGCATGAACATCCTGAAATTACGGTCTGCTACCAAAATGACCACATTGACCTGATGAAGGAATCACGCGAGAAATACGAAACCTATCCCAAATACGTAGTGCCCGAATTTGCTGACATTACATTTCTGAAAAATGAGGGAGCCGATAATGAGGAAGTCATTTCTAAGGCGCCTTATGAAGGAATGACAGACGATATTCGCGCAGGGAAATTGTAAGAAAACAAAAACCCGGTAAAGAGAGAATTACTTCTCTTTACCGGGTTTTCTTTTTGCTGAGTATGTGGGCACCATCACAATTCCCGCGAAAAACAGTAGGATCCCAATCCAGCGGATGGGCTGGTAATAGGCGGTGTCTTGTAAATAAACGACTGCTGATAAAATGAAGATACATGCTGCCACAACGATGACGGCACCCATGCAGCCTGTTTTTCCCATGTGATTCTCCTTACGAGTGTAATAGTTTTTTCCGCTTCTCACCATCAGGATCGTGCTCAATAGAAAGTTCGGAATCCAAAATCAAGGTTTCTCGTTTGTCTTCAGTATAAGCCGGCCATTGTATATCTTCGCAGCTTGGACTTCCTGTTTTTGCGAAGGCAAGCCACGCTGATTGTATCGTGTGTGAAAGCTGTTTGACTTCATCCGTAATGTCTGCTTGTACCATTCGTTTCAGTCCGTTTAGATTGCCGAACACAAACGGCAGTTCCAGTGCGTGAACCGCTTTATTGTACGGCGGCTTGTCCGGGTGCCAATCGAATCGGTACATCCAAACAGGTGCGTAACGGGATTGGGCGGAAGCGCAGGCGACGGACGGGCGCCAAAACAGCAAATCCGTCATGATATGAATTTGGCTTTCCAGAGAGCGCGGATACAGATCGGCTGCTTTCTTTGCCAGCGGCTGACCCAATAGATACTCAAGCGCTTCATCAATTGTTTCCTGAGAGTGAACTTCTGAATCCGGCGTGAAAAATAAATACCCTTCATCACGATTTGTTCCGATTAACAGCGGAATGCCGTCAGCAGCCCCTTCAGCGATGGCTTTCTCCGGCTCAGCAGGCAGTGTTTTCGGATCAAGTGCAGGCTGGAATAACAGCTGAAAGATATTTTCATTTTCGGTTTTTCGCAGCTGGTCGGCGGCTTTAAGCAAATCTTCAGCAGACACAGTATGCAGCCTGTCCAATTGGTGACCGTCAATTCCAAGGATTCGTAAAAAAGCATGCGCGGTGCTTGCCGCTTTTTCTTCTGTCATGGTTCGGGAAGAGCCGCTTTCTAAGATTGCTTTCTGGAACAGGCCTTTTGCAGCAGGCATGGCTAGCAGCGCGGCAATGCTCATACCGCCCGCTGATTCTCCAAACACCGTTACATTTTCCGGATCGCCGCCAAACGCAGAGATATTGTCCTTGACCCATTTCAGAGCCGCGGTTTGGTCAAGCAGCCCAAGGTTGTTGGAATACGCTTCATCAATGGAAGACAAATGCAAAAAGCCGAATGGCCCCAGCCGATAGTTCAGTGTGACGACAATGACATCTCCCTGAGCTGCCAGGTTCGAGCCCTCGTATAAAGGCTCACTGCCCGCGCCGAGATAAAATGTGCCGCCATGAATCCACACCATGACAGGACGATTTTTGCCCGGAGTGTCAGGTGCAAATACATTTACATACAGGCAGTCCTCAGACTGGCGGGGGAGTTCAGGGTATGAATATGACAGTAAATCAGGCGGCTGCGGGCAAACCGGGCCGTACGCAGTTGCGTCCAGTACGCCTTCCCAGGCCGCCGGCGGCTCAGGTGCTTTAAACCGCAATTGTCCGACGGGCGGCTTTGCGTAGGGGATGCCTTTCCATATGTGGACACCGTTTTTTGAAATGCCTTTCACTGTGCCGTATTGCGTTTTGACCATTGATTCAGACATAGCATTCTCTCCCTTTTTCCCCCATTATAAACAGATTTGTCCTGATGATGCGAACCTCAGCCCTTCTACGATATTCATTTTCCCATCGTTTTTAAAAAGGATTTGACTTCCTGAACCGTCAGGCCGATTTCTCTCGCTTCCGCCATCAGCGCTTTCCACTCTTCTATATTCGATTCTGTCAGCTTTCGGTTTCGGTAGGAGGCGGTTTCAGGCTCCCCTTTCTTTAACTTGTTCGTAAAAGTGAACAATTCTTCCTTTTCCATTCCGGCTTGAACAGCTTGTACAAGATGCACACGCCATTCTTCCTCTCCGCCGCTGATCTTTTGATACATCATCGTTTCAGCGTCAAATAATTCTGTTAATTCGACATCCAGGGTTGCTGATACTTTTTTCAAAAATTGAACGGATGGATTCGTATGAACGCCTCTTTCAATCTTGCTTAAATAAGATTTAGAAACGCCTGACTCAATAGCCAGCTGATTAATAGAATAGCCTTTTCTTTTGCGGTACAAGCGGATAATTCTTCCAATCATAATATGAAATTCTCCTCTATTCCTGTCGTTATTTCGTTCATTATAAGGAATTATTCGTTCTTTATAAAATTTAAAATAATAAGGGAAGTGCAGTAAATAAGAGGAAAATCATGATTTTGTTCTCTAAAGAGAACTTATTGGCTTATTTTGCAATTTTTAAATAATAAAGTTTTCTTTTATAATCCAATCATTAACAGAAAGGGGCGCGGGAAGCCAGCCGTGAGAAGGCTGAAGGCTATGAATATATGAATGAGAATATGAGTTTTAAAGAGTTATACGCAATTGTCAGACATAGATTCGTGCTGATTCTGCTCATCACAATAGGCGTCACCTTTATTACAGGTTTTGTCCAATTTAAGGTCATTTCACCGACTTATCAGGCGTCGACTCAAGTGCTGATTCATGAATCAGACGGTGAAGAAAACTCGAATCTCAGTGACATCCAGAGAAATCTTCAGTACAGCAGCACGTTTCAATCGATTATCAAAAGCACGGCCTTGATGGAAGAGGTCAAGGCGGAGTTGCATCTTTCTGAATCAGCTTCCTCGCTGAAAGGAAAAGTGATGACCAGCAGTGAAAATGAATCGGAAATCATCACCGTTGCCGTTCAGGATCACAATCCGGAGAGAGCGGCTAAGATTGCAAACACGTTAGTGAACAAGTTTGAAAAAGAAGTAGATGAAAGAATGAATGTGCAAGGCGTACATATTCTTTCAGAGGCGAAGGCTTCTGAAAGCCCAATGATTAAGCCGTCCCGGATGAGAAATATGGTCATGGCTTTTGGAGCGGCCGTGATGGGCGGCATTACACTGGCATTTTTTCTGCATTTTCTCGATGATACGTGCAAAAGCGCACGGCAGCTCAGCGAGAAAACCGGATTGCCCTGCTTGGGCTCTGTCCCTGATGTCAAAAAGAAACGGAATCGCAGGGTTGGATAAAACATTTCGAGGAGTGAAGTGAGTGGTCTTTAGAAAAAAGAAAGCAAGGCGAGGTTTGGCTCAAATATCCGTTTTACATCATAAATCAATTGTTGCGGAACAATATCGCACCATTCGGACAAACATTGAGTTTTCATCCGTACAGACCAACTTGCGGTCCATTCTCGTCACCTCCTCTGTGCCTGGTGAAGGAAAATCGTTCAGTGCAGCGAATCTTGCGGCAGTTTTTGCGCAGCAGCAGGAAAAGAAAGTGCTGCTGGTGGATGCCGATTTAAGAAAACCGACAATTAACCAGACGTTTCAGGTTGAAAATTTGACCGGGCTGACAAATGTGCTGGTCGGCAATGCTTCTCTCAGTGAAACGGTGCTAAAGACACCGATCGATAACTTATATGTGCTGACAAGCGGACCGACGCCGCCGAATCCGGCTGAACTGTTATCCTCGAAAGCAATGGGAGATTTGATATCAGATATCTATGACCAATTCAGTCTGGTGATCTTTGATTCTCCTCCGCTCTTAGCTGTCGCGGACGCTCAAATTTTAGCGAACCAGACAGATGGAAGCGTGCTCGTTGTCTTAAGCGGAAAAACAAAAACCGATACCGTCCTGAAAGCGAAGGACGCACTGGAGCAATCCAATGCAAAGCTGCTAGGTGCTCTTTTAAATAAAAAGAAAATGAAAAAATCAGAACACTATTCCTATTAATTTGTGCTTTTAGGTGATGTCTCCTTACCTGTATCAATGGAGGCACTCGGCTCCGCTGTGGGCAGCTTGAACAGGCTGCCTTAGATGCTGGTCGTCGCTGGCGGGGCGTGAGGACGGGTTAAATGCCCACTTATTTGATATACATAGGAAATGTTATCGGTTTAGCTGCTGTCGATTTTTTAGAAGACGAAAACCGCCGCAGCTAAACCGATAAAAGTATTAGGGGGGAAAAGGTTGAGTTACCGGAGAAGACTGTCAATGATTATCGCGCTGGATACTTATCTCGTTTTAAATTCAGTTATTGCAGGATATCAATTTTTAAAAGATTCTTATCAATTTTATGACTCCGGAGCATTATTGCTTACCGCAGTCAGCTTGCTCCTCAGCTATCATGTATGTGCTATCCTGTTCCATCAGTATAAACAGGTCTGGACATACACCGGACTCGGCGAACTGATTGCTCTGCTTAAGGTCATTACGATTTCAGCCGCTGTGACCGGCATCATACAGTACGCTGTGTATCATACGATGTTTTTCCGGCTGTTAACAGCGTGCTGGGTGCTTCAGCTTCTGTTCATTGGGGGAACCCGCGTTTTATCGAGAATCTTAAAAGAAAGCATCAGAAAAAAACGCAGCACATCGGCCCGCGCATTGATTATCGGAGCGGGATCAGGCGGAACCCTGATGGTCAGGCAGCTGCTGCAAAAAGATGATCCCGACATTACACCTGTCGCTTTTATTGATGACGATCAAACGAAACATAAGCTGGAAATGATGGGGCTGCCCGTCATCGGCGGCAAAGAAAGTATCATGCCTGCGGTACAAAAGCTCAAAATTAACTATATCATTATTGCGATTCCTTCTCTCCGTACCCATGAACTGCAGGCGCTGTACAAAGAATGCGTGCGAACCGGAGTGAACATCAAAATCATGCCTCATTTTGATGAAATGCTGCTTGGAACGCGCACTGCCGGTCAAATCAGAGATGTAAAGGCCGAGGATCTGCTGGGCAGGAAGCCGGTAACCCTCGACACAAGCGAAATTTCAAACCGCATCAAAGGAAAAACAGTTCTCGTCACCGGAGCGGGCGGTTCAATCGGCTCGGAAATCTGCCGGCAGATCAGTGCGTTCCAGCCTAAGGAAATCGTTCTTCTCGGCCATGGGGAAAACAGCATTCATTCTATTTATTCTGAACTGAATGGACGATTCGGAAAACACATCGTGTTCCACACAGAAATTGCGGATGTGCAAGACCGTGACAAAATGTTTACCTTAATGAAAAAATACGAACCACACGTCGTCTATCACGCGGCTGCCCATAAGCACGTGCCTTTAATGGAACACAACCCTGAAGAGGCAGTCAAAAACAACATCATCGGAACAAAAAACGTGGCGGAAGCGGCAGATATGTGCGGGACAGAGACGTTTGTGCTCATTTCATCGGATAAAGCGGTGAACCCGGCCAATGTAATGGGAGCAACGAAACGATTTGCCGAAATGATTATTATGAATCTGGGGAAATTCAGCAGAACGAAATTCGTTGCGGTTCGCTTTGGCAATGTTCTCGGCAGCAGGGGCAGCGTCATTCCGATTTTTAAGAAACAGATTGAAAAAGGCGGTCCCGTTACGGTGACACATCCGGCGATGACCCGCTATTTTATGACCATTCCCGAAGCGTCACGGCTTGTCATCCAAGCTGGAGCGCTGGCGAAAGGCCGGCAGATTTTTGTTCTTGATATGGGAGAGCCCGTGAAGATTGTCGATCTCGCCAAAAACCTCATTCATTTATCTGGCTACACGACGGAGCAGATTCCAATTGAGTTCACAGGTATTCGCCCGGGTGAAAAAATGTATGAGGAGCTACTGAACAAAAATGAAGTTCATGCCGAACAAGTTTTTCCGAAAATCCATATCGGCAAAGCGGTGGACGGCGACTGGCCATTGCTGATGCGTTTTATAGAAGATTTTAATCAGCTGCCGGAAGCCGAGCTCAGAGAGCGGCTGTTTGCGGCAATAGACACATCAAACGAAATGACGGCTGCCGGCATTCGTTAGGGGGAGTGAAGATGACGAAAAAAATATTATTTTGTGCCACTGTCGATTATCATTTTAAAGCCTTTCATCTTCCTTACTTTAAATGGTTTAAACAATTGGGCTGGGAGGTTCACGTTGCTGCGAGCGGGCAGACGCGGCTGCCGTATGTCGATGAGAAATTCTCCATTCCGATCCGAAGGTCACCCTTCCATCCTCAGAACCTTGCCGTTTACAGACAGCTGAAGAAAGTGATCGAAACCAACGAGTACGACATCGTCCATTGCCATACGCCGGTCGGCGGCGTTCTCGCACGGCTTGCGTCAAGGCAAGCGAGACGAAACGGAACAAAGGTGCTCTACACCGCACACGGATTTCATTTTTGCAGCGGAGCGCCGATGAAAAACTGGGTCCTTTATTATCCGGTTGAAAAATGGCTTTCTGCCTATACAGACTGCCTGATCACCATAAATGAAGAAGATTACACGCGAGCGAAAGGGCTTCAAAGACCGGGCGGGATGACAGAAAAAATTCACGGCATCGGCGTTAATACAGACAGGTTTAGGCCAGCCAGCCTTGAAGAGCAGCATAGGCTGAGAGAAAAGCACGGCTTCCAAAAAGACGACTTTATATTGATCTATCCGGCTGAATTGAACCTCAATAAAAATCAGAAGCTGTTAATTGAAGCTGCAGCACTGCTGAAAGATAAGATACCGGAGCTCCGTCTTGTTTTTGCCGGAGAAGGAACGATGGAACAAACGTATCGGGATTTAGCTGAAAAGTTAGGAGCTTCCCGCAATGTTTGCTTTTACGGCTTTTGCCGCGATATTCACGAGCTGATCCAGCTTGCGGATGTTTCTGTCGCATCCAGCATCAGAGAAGGCCTCGGCATGAATGTGCTTGAGGGCATGGCGGCGGAAAAGCCGGCAATTGCCACTGATAACCGCGGACACCGGGAAATCATCCGTGACGGAAAAAACGGTTTCCTCATCAAAATGGGCGACAGCGCTGCTTTTGCTGACCGGATTGAACAGCTCTACCTTGAGCCGGAACTGCGCAGAACACTTGGACAGGAAGGCCGCCAAACAGCCTTGCGCTTTTCTGAAGCGCGAACGGTAGAAGAAATGGCAGATATTTATTCCGTGTACATGGATAAAAAGGAGAAAAGCGTATGAATTCAGGACCGAAAGTTTCTGTCATTATGGGCATTTATAATTGTGAATCCACTTTGGCGGAAAGCATTGAATCCATTCTCAGCCAATCCTATAAAAATTGGGAGCTGATCATGTGCGATGATGCGTCAACAGACGGCACGCTCCGTATTGCGAAGCAGTATGCCGCTCATTACAGCGACCGCATCAAGCTCATTCACAATCAAAAAAACAAGCGGCTTGCCGCTTCATTAAATCACTGTCTTTCTTATGCGACAGGCGAGTATATCGCCCGCCAGGACGGAGATGATCTGTCCTTTCCGCGCCGTCTGGAGAAGCAGGTTGCCTTTTTAGAGAAGCATCGGCACTACCAGGTGGTCGGCACCGGCATGCTTGTGTTTGATGAATTTGGCGTAAGGGGCACACGGATGCTGCCTTCTGTTCCGGATCCGGCCATTATGGCGAAAGGGACGCCGTTTTGCCATGGGACAATCATGATGAGAGCCAGCGCTTACCAGACGCTGAAAGGCTATCGTTCGGTGCGGCGGACAAGGCGAATGGAGGATATCGATTTGTGGCTCCGCTTTTTTGAAGAGGGCTTTCGAGGCTATAACCTCCAAGAAGCGCTGTATAAAGTAAGGGAAGACAGCGACGCATTCAAGAGGCGGTCTTTTACCTACTCAATCGACAACGCCATTCTTGTATACCAGGCTTGCAGACGACTGAAGCTTCCTTTTTCCGCTTACATATATATCGCAAAACCGCTCATTCGCGCGTTTATGCCTCCTGCTGTGATGAATCGTTACCATAAAAAAAGAGTGATGAATCAGAAGGAAGGGCTTGTGAAGCATGAATAACAGCCAACAGCGCGTGCTCCATGTTCTCAGCGGCATGAACAGGGGCGGCGCGGAAACCATGGTCATGAATTTATATCGGAAAATGGATAGAAGCAAGGTGCAATTTGATTTTTTAACCTATCGAAATGATCCGTGCGCTTATGATGAAGAAATTTTATCGCTAGGCGGGCGGCTTTTTTATGTCCCGAGTATCGGACAAAGCAATCCCATCACATTTGTGAAGAATGTAAGAAACACAATAAAAGAAAACGGGCCGTTCAGCGCGGTTCATGCGCACACAGATTTTCAAACCGGCTTTATCGCGCTTGCGGCAAGGCTAGCTGGAGTGCAGGTCAGAGTATGCCATTCCCATAACACCTCGTGGAAGACCGCCTTCAATTGGAAGGACCGCCTGCAGCTGATGGTGTTCAGACGCCTCATTTTGTCATATGCGACTGAATTGTGCGCTTGCGGAGAGGATGCGGGACGGTTTTTATTCGGGCGATCCAATATGGAGCGGAAGCGGGTTCATCTGCTGCCGAACGGAATAGACCTTGATCTGTTTTCTCCAGCCGGCAAGGCGCCCGATGACGAAAAAAAAGCACGCGGCATAGCGTCTGACCGGCTGATCATTGGTCATGTGGCCCGATTTCATGAAGTGAAAAATCACGCGTTTTTGCTGAAGCTTGCCGTTCACCTGAAAAAACGGGGAGTTCGCTTTCAGATGGTTCTCGCAGGAGACGGACCGCTGCGGGAGCAGATGGAGGAGGAAGCGCGGCGGCTGAATCTGCTTTCCGATGTTCTCTTTTTAGGAACTGAAGAACACATTCATGAGCTCATGCGCACCTTTGATGTATTTGTCATGCCATCATTGTACGAAGGCTTGCCTGTTGTGCTTGTGGAAGCGCAGGCTTCGGGTCTTCCGTGTATTATTTCAGACACGATCACAGAAAAAGTCGATACGGGGCTCGGACTTGTGAAAAGGGTGAGTCTCTCTAAGCCGATGGACATTTGGGCTGAAACGATTGTAAGAGCGGCCGCCGCAGGCAGGCCGAAGCGGGAGCTCGTTAAAAGTACCCTTGCAAAACTCGGCTATGATGCGCAGCAAAATGTAGGTGCATTGATGAATTTATATCAGATTAGCACTGAAAAAGGACAATAAAAAATGATTGTGTATGTCGTCAATATGGGAATTGTATATATTTGGTCTTGGTTTGCTAAAATGTGCGGCGGCCGTGATGGGTCACTTGCTACGGGCTATCGACCGAACAAGCTTCTCATTTGGATTCCGCTCGCCTCACTTGTGCTTGTTTCAGGGCTGCGTTACAGGGTCGGTACAGATTTTCAGACGTATACGCTGCTGTATCAAATGGCAGGAGACTATCAAAGCATTTGGCAGATATTTGGTTTTGGCACAGCGAAAACGGCAACAGATCCGGGCTTTACCGCGCTGTTATGGCTGATGAATTTCATCACGAAGGACCCGCAAATCATGTATGTCACTGTTGCGGCCGTGACCTATATCTTTATTATCAAGACGCTGGCAGACTACGGCAGACCGTTTGAGCTGAGCGTCTTTTTATTTTTAGGAACCTTTCATTATTACGCATCCTTTAACGGAATCAGACAATACATGGTGGCAGCCGCTTTGTTTTGGGCGATTCGCTATATCATCAATGGAAACTGGAAGCGTTACTTTCTGATTGTGCTGGTCAGTTCGCTCTTTCACTCCTCGGCGCTGGTGATGATTCCGGTCTATTTTATTGTCAGAAGAAAAGCCTGGTCACCGGCAATATTCGGTCTCTCAGCTTTATTTCTCGGCATGACCTTTTTATACCAGAAATTTATTTCGGTATTTGTCGTTGTGCTTGAAAACAGCTCATACAGCCATTATGAAAAGTGGCTGATGACCAATACAAACGGAATGAATGTGGTCAAAATCGCTGTTTTGGTCCTGCCGCTGTTTCTGGCCTTTTGTTACAGAGAGCGTCTCCGAAAGCTGTGGCCGCAAATCGATATTGTCGTTAATTTGTGCCTTCTCGGGTTTTTATTCGGTCTCTTGGCCACAAAGGACGTGATCTTTGCCAGATTTAATATTTACTTCGGGCTGTATCAAATGATCTTAGTTCCTTATTTTGTCAGAATATTTGATGAGAAATCGAATGCGTTGATCTATATCGCCATTGTGGTTTGTTATTTTTTATACAGTTATTTGCTTATGCCGGTTGATTCATCTGTTCTGCCGTACAGAACGATTTTTTCCCGGTAATTTATGCAAGAGGAGCCGGTCATTATGGAAACACCTGCGGTTAGTCTGTTAGTCGCTGTTTATAATACAGAAACCTATATCAGAAACTGTCTTGAATCGTTAAAGAACCAGACATTGGACAATATTGAAATTATCATCGTCAATGACGGTTCGGCAGACGCCAGCCCGGACATCGCGGAGGAATATGCAGAAAAGGATAAACGATTCAGAGTCATTCACCAGGAAAACCAAGGGCTCGGTGCTGTTCGGAACAAAGGGATCGAGGCGGCCCGCGGAGAATTTGTGGCATTTATAGATTCAGACGATTGGATCGAGCCTGATTATTGCTTGCAAATGGTTCAGGCAGCATCAGAGGAAACCGATCTGGTGATTTGCAACTACACCGCAGAGTTTGAGGACACTGAAAAAACCGTTGTCTCAGACATTGCAGAAACCTATCGGGATCAGCCCAAGGAGTCCTATATCAAGGCGTTATTCGAAGGGAAGGTCAGGGGATTTTCGTGGAATAAACTGTATCGAAGAAGCATGATTGACGCGCACCGGCTTTCGTTCCCGCTCAGAGGTGAGCTGGAGCATGTCGAGGATCAGTTTTTCAGCTTCAGGGCACATTTTTTCGCCCGCTCGGTTTCCTATGTAGAAGCGCCTCTCTACCATTACCGAATTCATCTTTCCTCCATCGTGCAGGGTTATCAGAAAAAACTGTTTGAATCAGGACTGGCGCTGTATCAGGCGAACGCAGCGTTTTTACAGGAGAACAACAAGCTGGAGGAGTACCGTAAGGAGCTTGATTTCTTTATCGTTCTCCATAGCACCATCTGTCTGCTGAACGAATGGAAAACAAGTGGCAGCCGGCGCCTTTTGGAAAGGCTCAAAACGGTCGGCGTAATTTGCGCTGATCCGGTGTTTCAAGGCAGCCTGTCGAAAACGGGGACAGCGCCTTTTGACACAAAACGGTCATGCCTGCTGCTGATGGCGAAATACAGAATGATTCCGTTCGTTGCCATGGCGTCCGCCGTGTATCAGCGAGTGATCGAGTACAAAATGAAAATCAGAGGGTGAAGAGATGTCGTTACATTCATTGAAAATTAATCTTGCAGAATGGCTGCTGCTAAAGGTTAAGTACCCGTCCCAATTTTTGCTGGGTGCGGCCGATCAGCCGGTAAAGGCTGCCGCACATAAGAAGAAAATCATACTGACCCTGCTGCCTTCCCATGACAATTTGGGGGATCATGCCATTGCTTATGCCAGCAAAGCGTTTCTTGAGCAGGAATACTCCGATTTTGAGATTGTTGAGGTCGATATGAAGGACATATACAAATCAGCAAAAGCGCTGATCCGCTCCCGCCACCCGGAGGATATGGTCTTTATCATCGGCGGCGGAAATATGGGGGATTTATACCGGTATGAAGAGTGGACGCGCCGCTTTATCATTAAAACGTTTCATGATTATCAAATCGTCCAGCTTCCGGCAACCGTTCATTTTTCTGATACGAAAAAGGGACGAAAAGAGCTGGAACGGGCGCAGAAAATTTATAACGCGCACCCCGGTTTATTGCTGATGGCGCGTGATGAAACTACGTACCAATTTATGAAGCGGCATTTTAAAGAAAAAAAGATCCTGAAGCAGCCCGATATGGTGCTGTATTTAGATAGAAGCAATGCCTCTGCGGAACGCGAAGGGGTGTATATATGTTTGCGCGAGGATCAGGAAAGCGTGCTTCAGGAGGAACAGAGAAACCGCGTGAAGGCCGCTCTTTTTGATGAATTTGGCGAGATCAAAGCTTTTACGACAACGGTCGGGCGCCGGGTCAGCCGCGATACACGGGAACAGGAGCTGGAAGCGCTTTGGTCTAAGCTGCAGAGTGCTGAAGCCGTTGTCACTGACAGGCTGCACGGCATGATTTTTTGTGCATTGACAGGAACGCCATGTGTCGTGATTCGTTCTTTTGATCACAAAGTCATGGAAGGCTACCAATGGCTGAAAGAGGTTCCAATGATGAAGCTGATTGAACAGCCGGAGCCGGAACGTGTGACAGCCGCAGTGAAAGAGTTGCTGACAAAAGAAACAAACCGTGCCGGCTTTCCGCGGGACATGTATTTTAAAGGGCTGCGCGATAAAATCAGCGGTGAAGCACGATGACACCGCTCGTCAGTATTATTGTCCCGATGTATAACGTTGAACCTTTTATTGAAGATTGCATCGATTCGCTGCTGACCCAAACGCTTTCTGATATAGAAGTTATCCTGGTTAATGATGGAACACCCGATCGATCTGGTGAGATGGCAGAGGCATACGCGAAACGGGATACAAGAGTTCAAGTCATTCATAAAAAAAATGGCGGCTTGAGTTCGGCTCGAAACGCGGGAATCAAAGCGGCGCGGGGTACGTATATCGGGTTTGTAGACGGAGACGATTATGTCTCTCCCGCCATGTTTCAAAGGCTTGCAGACGAAGCAGAGCAGCACCGGCTCGATATTGCTGGCTGCGGATTTTATAAACAGTCCAAAGACAGGCGGGTATACGTGCCGCCGCAGCTCGAAACAGGGCGTGTGCTGACAAAAGCGGATATAGCTGAGCAGCTCCGACAAGCCCACGAAACGAGATTTATCTGGTATGTATGGCGGTATGTGTATCGCCGTGAGCTTTTGGAAAGGGCGAGTCTGTGGTTTGATGAAGACATCCGTTTTGCTGAAGACTCGCCCTTTAATTTATCTGCTTTTTATGAAGCCGAGCGGGTAAAAATGCTGGATGAAGGCTTGTACATATACCGTGAAAATCCGAACAGCCTGACGGAAATTCCTTATAAACCTGCAATGGATGAAAATATCCAAAAACAATATCAAGCCAAAATCGCATTTTATAATCAGCGCGGCTTATCGGCTGTGTGCAAAGAAGATTTGGATGTGTATATTTGCAAGCACCAGCTTCCGATGCTTCTGGCAAACGCCTGTGCCTCACCGCAGCCGCCGAAAGACATCAAAAAACAGATCAGACAGATTTTATCCTATGACATGGTGCGGCAGGCTGTCAGACACACACCGTTCCAGCATGAGAAATTAGGCAGAGGCGAGCGATTGGTCTTAGCGCTGTGCAAATGGCGGCTGATCTTTCTCATCAAGCTGTTTTTTGAGACTCGCGGAACCATGAAAGGCAGTGCAAAGCAGGCATGAAATTCACCATAAACTTCAGCGCCAATCTCACAGCTTTTCTTCTGTCCGTATTCCTGTCTGTCTGGATGACGCCTTTTATTGTCAAAACGCTTGGTGTGGAGGCTTTCGGCTTTGTGAATTTAACACAAAATGTGATTAATTATTTTTCCATTATCACGGTGGCGCTCAGCTCCGTGGTTGTGCGTTTTTTTTCTGTCGCAGCCCACAGGGGAGAGCAGGAAAAAGCAAATGCGTATATCAGCAATTATTTGGCTGCGTCTGTTTTGATTTCATTGCTGCTTCTGCTGCCTCTTATGAGTGCGGCTTTTTTTATTGACCGCGTCATGAACGTCCCACAGGATCTTTTGGCTGATGTTCGGCTGTCGATTTTGATTGGAAGTCTGCTGTTTCTTTTAACTTTTTTGATGGCGGGGTTTGGAGCGGCGCCGTTTTATGCAAACAAACTGTATATCACCAGTTCCATTCAGGCGGTGCAAATGCTCATCCGCGTGCTGTGTGTGCTGGCGCTGTTTGCCTGCTTCACGCCAAAAATCTGGCAGATTCAGCTTGCCGCTTTAGCCGGTGCCGTCATAGCGTCTATCCTGTCTTTCCGCTTTTTCAGAAAACTGATTCCATGGTTTTCATTTAAGCTGAAAGACTTGTCATTTCGCGTAAGCAAGGAACTGTTTCAGGCAGGAACCTGGAACTCAGTCAATCAGATCGGCGTGCTGCTTTTTTTGCAGATCGACCTATTAACCGCCAACTTGGTGCTGGGTGCATCTGAAGCGGGAAAATATGCGGCGATTATCCAGTTTCCGCTGCTGCTGCGCAGTTTGGCAGGAACAGTCGCATCTCTATTTGCGCCTGTCATTACTTCTTATTATTCAAAAGGCGATATGGACGGCTTGGTCAAGTACGCCAATCAGGCAGTGAGACTGAACGGGCTTTTGCTTGCGCTTCCGGCTGCCTTATTGGGAGGTTTGGCCGGGCCTTTTCTGACGATCTGGCTTGGACCGTCCTTTTCCTCTGTAGCGCCGCTATTATATATTCACGCCGGATATTTGGCGGTCAGCCTTGCCTTTATGCCGCTGTTTTATATATGGACCGCCTTTAATCAACAAAAAACACCGGCGCTCGTCACTCTGCTGTTAGGCGCAGTGAATGTTGTGCTGGCGGTCACATTAAGCGGGCCGGCTCATCTTGGGCTTTACGGCATTACACTTGCCGGGGCAATATCGCTTGTGCTGAAAAATGTTATCTTTACGCCGCTTTATGTCTCACGCATTACCGGTTACAAAAAGCATGTGTTTTTTACAGGCATGTTCGGTCCGGTCTTTGCCGCTTTGTTTGCATGGGCGATTTGTGAGGCCATCCAGTTATTTATCACCATTGAAAGCTGGACATCACTGATTGCTGCAGGTGCCGCTGTCAGCTGCTGCTACGCGGTTTTCGCTTTTATGCTTGTTTGTACGAAAGAAGAACGACAGATGGTGCTGAAACGGTTTAGAAAAACGAAAGGAGCTGTAAATATTTGATCCTGAAACGTCTTTTTGATCTGACGGCCGCTATTCTTTTATTGTGCTGCACGAGTGTCATCATTCTTTTCACCATCGCCATTGTCAGGCTGAAAATAGGATCGCCTGTCTTTTTTAAACAAGTACGTCCCGGCCTGGGGGGGAAGCCGTTCACCCTCTATAAATTCAGAACGATGACGGATGAACGGGACAGTGAGGGAAACCTGCTGCCGGATGCAGTCCGGCTTACGAAAACAGGCAGGCTGATCAGAAAGCTGAGCATTGATGAGCTGCCGCAGCTGCTGAATGTAGTGAAGGGAGACCTCAGCCTCGTCGGCCCTCGGCCGCTGCTGATGGATTATCTGCCGCTTTACACAAAACAGCAGGCACGGCGCCACGAGGTGAAGCCCGGGATTACAGGCTGGGCGCAGGTCAACGGCAGAAACGCGATCTCCTGGGAAAAGAAATTTGAACTGGATGTTTGGTACGTTGACAACCGTTCATTCTTGCTCGATTTGAAAATTTTATGTCTGACGGTACGCAAAGTTCTTGTTTCAGAAGGCATTCAGCAAACCAATCATGTGACGGCAGAACGCTTCACAGGAAGCGGAGATGTGTCTTCATGAGAAACGTGGCCATTGTGGGAGACGGCGGTCACGGAAAGGTGATCAGAGAACTCATAAGCGCCCGTTCAGACACGCGCTTAGCTGCGGTGCTGGACGATAAATTCAGCACATTTGATGCCGGGAGAGAGCTGTACACAGGCCCCTCGGAAGCCATTTCTGAAGTGCGCAGGCTGATCCCTGACGTCATGTTTGTGATTGCAATTGGAAACAACAGCGTCAGAAAACAGCTGGCGGAGCGGCTGGGATTATATAAAGAAGATTTCATCACATTAATCCACCCGTCAGCCATCATCAGCAAATCGGCTGTCATCGGGGAAGGAACGGTTATTATGGCCGGTGCGATTATTCAGGCGGATGTTCGGATCGGCGCCCACTGTATCATCAATACGGGCGCGATCGCAGAGCACGACAATCAGATCGGCGACTTCGTCCATCTTTCTCCGCGCGCCACGCTTTCTGGAGGTATTGCGGTTCAAGAAGGGGCTCATGTGGGCACCGGGGCCTCCGTCATTCCGCAGATCACAATCGGCTCCTGGAGCATCGTCGGCGCAGGCTCTGCGGTGATCCGCTCCATCCCTGACGGCGTAACGGCTGTAGGCACCCCGGCGCGCGTGATTTCTTCTATTCAAACATAAAGCAAAGGATGATTACATGCATAAAAAAATCTACTTATCAGCTCCTCATATGAGCGGCAGGGAGCAGCACTATATTTCAGAAGCCTTTCACTCAAACTGGATTGCGCCGCTTGGGCCGCTTGTGAATACATTTGAAGAAAAATTGGCTCAACGAGTCGGCGCCAAAGGGGCGGCTGCGGTCAGCTCAGGCACCGCCGCAATTCATTTGGCGCTACGTTTGCTGGATGTCAAAGCGGGAGATACCGTGTTTTGTCCGTCTTTTACATTTGTGGCAACGGCAAACCCGATTTTATATGAAAAAGCGGTGCCTGTCTTTATAGATTCTGAGCCAGATACGTGGAATATGTCTCCGAAAGCCCTTGAAAGAGCACTGGAGGAAGCGAAACGAAATGGAAATCCGCCAAAAGCGGTCATTGCCGTCAACCTGTACGGACAAAGCGCGAAAATGGATGACATTGTAAGCCTGTGCGATTCATACGGAGTGCCGGTCATTGAGGATGCGGCTGAATCCCTCGGTGCTGTCTATAAAGGGAAGCAGAGCGGGACATTCGGCCGTTTCGGCATTTATTCATTTAACGGAAATAAAATCATCACGACTTCAGGAGGCGGGATGCTTGTGTCAGACGATGAAGCCGCCATTGAAAAAGCAAGATTTCTCGCTTCACAGGCCCGCGATCCCGCTGTTCATTATCAGCACAGTGAAATCGGGCACAACTACAGATTGAGCAATATTCTTGCAGGAGTCGGTATTGCCCAGCTTGAGGTGCTGGATGAGCGGGTGGAGAAAAGACGGGAGATTTTTGCGAGGTACGAAAAAGCGCTTGGCAGCATAGATGGCGTTTGCTTTATGCCGGAATACTCGGAAGGCGTGTCCAACCGCTGGCTTACTGCACTCACGCTCGATAACGGGCTGACTCCATATGACGTGGTTCAGCATCTTGCTGAAGAACAGATTGAAGCGAGACCGCTTTGGAAGCCGCTGCATACCCAGCCGCTGTTTGCGTCATCAGCATTTTATTCCCATACAGATTCTGAAAGTGTGTGCGACACCTTATTCAGGCGAGGGATCTGCCTCCCATCCGGAACAAATATGACCGAAGAAGATCAAGACCGAGTAATCGATGTGTTGTTACACTTATTCCAAACAACAGAGGTGAAGAGATGGACAGCAAGCATTCAATGATCAGCCTGAAGAAAAAACTGGCCGGGCTGCTCGATATGATACCGAAGCAATCCGAAATCATTTACGCCGACTATCCTCTATACGGAAATGTAGGGGATTTGTTTATTATGAAAGGAACGGAAGCCTTCTTTAAAGAAAATGACATTCAGGTCAGAAAACGCTGGAACCCAGACAATTTTCCAATCGGACGAAAGCTTGATCCGAATCTGATCATCGTCTGTCAGGGAGGCGGCAACTTCGGGGATTTATATCCGTACTATCAAGGATTTAGAGAGAAAATCGTTCAAACCTATCCGGACCACAAAATCGTCATCCTGCCGCAATCGATCTATTATCAGAATGAAGATAACTTAAAACGGACAGCTGACATTTTCTCTGCCCATTCAAATCTGCATATCATCACAAGAGAAAAAGCCTCCTATGCCACGGCACAGGCGTACTTTCAAAACAATCATATCAAGCTCTTGCCTGATATGGCCCACCAGCTGTTTCCCATCATTCCGACACAGCAGCCGACCGGTCAAAAGTTGAGATTTATCAGAACAGATCATGAAGCAAATGATGAGCTTCAAAGACATGCGCAAGCGGAAAGCTATGACTGGCGCACCGTGCTATCAGCTTCAGACCGCCGGACAATCGCTTTTCTCCAAACGCTGAACGTCCTGAACAAAAAAGCGGGCAATCCTCTGCCAATCGCATTTATATGGAGAAAATATTCAGATTACATCATCAATAAAGCCATTCGTTTTTTTAGCCGTTACAAATCGGTGGAAACGTCAAGGCTGCACGGCCACATTTTGTCTTCACTTCTTCAAAAAGAAAACACGGTCATTGATAATTCCTACGGAAAAAACGCCAACTACTATCATACTTGGATGGAGGGAGTGCCAAACACTCAAATCATTCGGGACGCCTCAAAGAAGGAAAACCTTCCTGCTCATATGTGAGCGGAAGGTTTATTTTGTTTCTCCGCGTTTTACCTTGTTGTAGGCTTCATCTAAATGCTGAATCCGCTTCAGGACAACTGAGTTTTTTGTCAGCTGGTCCTGCACAAGTGTTGAGACCACAGAACGGTAGTAGCTGTTCATTGCGTGGATCTTATCCTCAGACGGGTTCATTTCAATATGCTGCTTTAAGTTTTCAATAAAATACGGTACAGAAAAAAGCTCAGACATTTCTTTGGCAGCTCCTTTTTCATAAATGTATACGGTGTCATCCCAATCATGTACAATGAAGAAAGGGGAGTGAGCAAGATGGATATGAAACTTCAGCAAGTACAAGTACTAAAGCCTCAACTGACACAGGAGCTCAGGCAGGCCATCACGCTGCTTAGCTATCATTCGGCGGAACTGGCCGAATACATTGATGAGCTCTCACTGGAAAACCCTCTTATTGAACGAAAGGAAACAGACACACCGCCACTATCTTACCATAAAACAAACAAAAACAGGATCAGCAGGCAGGAGGCGGGCCTTCAATTAAGCAATCTGCAAAAAACACTGCAGGATGTCCTCAAACAGCAATCGCTGGATATGAATCTGTCAAACACTGAAAAAAAGATTTTTAATTATCTGATACATTCGCTAGATTCAAACGGATATCTGGAGGAAGATGTGGAGGAAGCAGCCTGGCGCCTGTCCGTTTCGGCAGAGGAAGCGGAAGCGGTTCTGAGAAAACTTCAGTCTCTTGAACCAGCGGGCATCGGCGCAAGATCTCTTCAAGAGTGTATCTTGCTGCAATTACAGCGTCTCCCGAGCAGAAATGAACAGGCAGAACTGCTTGTTTCAGAACACTTTGATGTATTTGCGCAAAAAAACTGGAAAGCGCTTTCAAAAGAAACTGGAATGCCGCTTCACACGATTCAGGACATTTCTGATAAAATTGCTGCGCTTCACCCAAGACCCGGCCTTCTGTTTGCCAGTCCGGAGCATGATATGTATATTGAACCCGACATTTTCATCACCGTTAAAAACGGCCACATTACAGCGGAACTGAACAGCCGCTCGTTCCCGGAGATTGAGCTGCATCCGCAGTACAGGCCGCTTCTATCGTCGGGCGCCTGTCAGGATACGGTTTCCTATTTATCTACTAAATATCAGGAGTGGCGCTGGCTGAGCCGCGCGCTGAGGCAGCGGAAGCAGACGATCACCAGAATTGTAAATGAGCTGACCGCGCGTCAAAGTGATTTTTTCCTGAAAGGCCGGAGCGCCATGAAGCCGCTGACACTGAGAGAGGTGGCGGATTGTCTAGGCCTGCATGAATCTACCATCAGCCGGGCCATTAAAGGGAAAACGATACAAACGCCTTACGGATTGTTTGAGATGAAGATGTTCTTCTCAGGAAAAGCGGAGGCCTCTGGGGATGGCGATACATCCAACTATGCGGTCAAAACGCATCTTGAAGCATTGATACAGCAAGAGGATAAAACAAAACCCCTCTCAGATCAAAAGCTTGCCGACCTGTTATATGAACAGCACCGCATCCAAATCTCCAGACGCACAGTGGCGAAATACCGCGATCAATTGAACATTCCGTCATCGGCAGCCAGAAAACGGTACAAATAAAATCCTCCCTGTAAGGAGGATTTTTTTACGGAATCATCCAGCTGAAAAACTGGTGCTGCAAAAAGGTGATGATACAGACGAGCAGCAGCAAAAACAAGCTGTGCTTAATTGTAAAGCGGAAAAGATCCGACTCCTTCCCGGCGAGCCCGACTGCCGCACACGCGACCGCGATCGATTGCGGAGAAATCATTTTGCCGGTGACGCCGCCTGATGAATTGGCCGCGACTGATAGAACAGGGTCCATTCCGACCGATAAGGCCGTTACTTTCTGCAGGTTGCCAAACAGCAGGTTAGCTGACGTATCCGAGCCGGTAATAAAGACGCCGAGCCAGCCGAGAACCGGCGAAAAGAAGGTAAACATCGAGCCTGTCAGCGCAAGCGTCATGCCGAGCGTCGTGCTCATCCCCGAGGAGTTGGTGACATATGCAAAACCAACGACCGAGGCGATCGTCAAAATCGGAAATTTCAATTCCTGCAGTGTTTCGCTAAAAACAGCTCCCCAGTCTTTCCACGAAATCGACGTGATGAATTTTGACAGCAATGCGGCAATTAAAATTGCGGTGCCTGCCGAACCGAGGACCTCAAGCTTATACACCGCTTCAATCGGAGTGCCGTCAGCATTGACGATCTGATTGTTCAAAAAAGGCACCCCAGGAGCAAAAGTCAGCTTTTCTCCAATCACATTCAGCCACTTCAAGAGAACGGCTGTGCCTTCGTAATGTCCTGTCAGCGCGGACTTGACCGAAGGAATGCCCCAAACCGAAATCATCACCGTCAGCAGCAGAAACGGCGACCAGGCCTTAAAAATCTGCCCGCCGGTGTAAGCCGGTGCATCAGGGTGCAGTTTTGCCGTTTCAATCGCGGCTGCCGATTCCTGTTCCCCCGCAAACCGGAATGTCTTCTTCGGCTTCCACCATTTTAAAAACACAGCTAGCGCAGCCATCGACACTAGCGCCGACAAAACATCCGGCAGCTCTGGCCCCAGAAAGTTGGAGCTGAGATACTGAACAGCGGCAAAGGAAACACCTGAAACGAGAATCGCCGGCCACACCTCAAAGGCTTTCTTGAACCCGCTCATAATGATAATTAAATAAAGAGGAATAAATACAGATAAAAACGGCAGCTGCCGCCCAACCATCTGAGAAATCTCCATCGCCGGAATTCCGGTAGGCCCTTCAACGGCTGTAATCGGAATCCCAATCGCCCCGAAGGCTACTGGTGCCGTATTGGCAATCAAACAGATTCCCGCCGCATAAAGAGGGTTAAAACCGAGGCCGACAAGCAACGCGGCTGAAATCGCGACCGGCGCCCCAAAGCCCGCCGCCCCTTCTAAAAAAGCCCCGAATGAGAAAGCGATCAGCAGCGCCTGAAGCCGTCGGTCATCGGTAATCGAGAGAACAGAGCTGCGAATGATATCAAACTGTCCCGTTTTCACGGTGATTTTATACAAAAAAACAGACGTCACAATGATCCAGCCGATCGGCAAAATGCCGTATACGGCTCCTTGTGTAGCGGACATCAGCGCTTTTTCCGCCGGCATTCCGTAAACCAATACCGCAATCAGCAGCGCGATTCCCAAGGTGGACAATCCCGCGGTATACCCCTTCATTCGTTTAATGGCGAGTGACCAAAAAAAGAAAATAATCGGTACAAGTGCGGCAAGCGCAGATAAAAGCAAATTTCCCCCTATAGGCGTATAGGCCTGTGTCCATTGCATCCCAAACCCCTCCTTCAAACATAACTGGCTTTTTGTAAGCGGTTTCTAAAGATGATATGATCATCTGATGACTGGATAATAAGACCAGTTACCTAGCATTATATTTTGAAAAAAATCAAAGTACAAGACTTTTTAACGAAATTGTCTAAATCTTTTGGCGGCGCCCAAAAGGGAGTATAATAGATCGTAAACAGCCAGACCTACAAGTTGCGGGGTGAATTGCATTGAAATATAAACAGATTAAAACAAAGAAGATATATGAAGAAGTAGCAGATGCATTATTAGAAATGATCAAAAACGGCCAACTGAAGCCAGGGGATAAATTAGACTCCGTTCAGGCGCTTTCCGAAAGCTTTCAAGTCAGCCGTTCAGCGGTGCGCGAAGCGCTTTCCGCATTAAAAGCGATGGGGCTTGTCGAAATGAAACAGGGCGAAGGCACTTACCTGAAGGAGTTTGAACCCGATCAAATTTCTCAGCCTCTGTCAGCCGCACTTTTAATGAAAAAAGAAGATGTCAAACAGCTGCTCGAGGTCAGAAAACTGCTTGAAATCGGCGTGGCTTCATTAGCTGCCGAAAAACGGACAGAAGAGGATCTCCAAAGCATTTATGCGGCATTAAAGGAGATGGGTGAGATTGAAACAGACGGGGAGCTCGGTGAAAAAGCAGACTTCGCTTTTCATTTGGCACTTGCTGACGCTTCACAAAACGATCTGCTCAAACATTTGATGAATCACGTATCATCATTGCTTCTGGAAACCATGAGAGAAACGCGGAAAATCTGGCTGTTTTCCAAGAAGACCTCGGTGCAGCGGCTTTACGAGGAGCATGAACGGATTTATAATGCCGTGGCTGCCCAGGACGGAGCAAAGGCGGAAGAAGCGATGCTGGCACACTTGACGAATGTGGAAGATGTCCTTTCGGGATATTTTGAGGAAAACGTCCAATAACCGACTCATTTCCCGGGCAATGCTGCTCGTGCATACAAACAATCAAGACTGAGCTGCAATGGTTCAGTCTTATTTACTTTGTGCAGCTTACACTGCTTGACATTTAAGAAAAAGGAAGTAAATGTTTTACTAAAATGGCCACTGGCATGCTTAAAAATGGAGGCAGATATAATGGCGACAATTAAAGATATCGCACAAGCCGCGGGATTTTCGATTTCAACCGTTTCCCGCGTTTTAAATAACGATGAGAGCCTTTCTGTACCGGACGAGACGCGTGAAAAGATCTATGAAGCCGCAGAGAAACTTAATTATCGCAAGAAAACTGTAAGGCCGCTGGTGAAACACATCGCTTTTTTATATTGGCTGACAGATCAAGAGGAGCTGGAAGATGTCTATTTCAAAACAATGAGATTAGAAGTAGAGAATTTGGCGAAAACCTTCAATGTCGACATGACGACCTATAAAATAACGGACGGTATTGAATGCATTCCAGTTCATACAGAAGGTTTTATTGCCGTGGGCACCTTTTCTGATAAAGAATTAGCGTTTCTCAGAAATCTGACGGAGAACGGCGTTTTTATTGACTCTTCCCCTGATCCCGACCATTTTGATTCGGTCAGGCCGGACTTAGCGCAAATGACGAAGAAAACGGTAAACATCCTGCTTGAAAAAGGGCATAAGAATATCGGATTTATTGGCGGCACGTACAAAAATCCGAACACGAATCAGGATGAAATGGATATTCGTGAAAAAACGTTCCGATCCTATATGCAGGAAAAAGGGATGCTGGACGAGCGCTATATTTTATGCCACCGCGGCTTCTCCGTCGAAAATGGCTACCGCCTGATGACTAAAGCGATTGAAGCATTGGGCGATCAGCTTCCGACCGCCTTTTTTATCGCGGCAGACCCGATCGCGGTCGGCTGTCTGCAAGCCCTTAATGAAAAAGGAATCGCGATACCAAACAGAGTGAGCGTCGTGAGCATCAATAACATCAGCTTTGCCAAGTACGTCTCCCCGCCGCTGACGACCTTTCATATTGATATCAAGGAACTATGCAAAAACGCTGTGGAATTATTGCTTGAGCGAGTGCTGGAAAAACGGAAAACGGTTAAAACGTTATATATGGGGGCTGAATTAATCGTTAGAAAGAGCCTAAATTAAATCATATTTCAAAATGGCTTAGGAGTCTAAGTCATTTTTTTGTTGAGTAAAAAAATTTACCGATGTGAGTAAATAGTTTGTTTACACATTTTCTCAGCCGTGCTATATTATTTTTAAAGCGCTTTCATTAAGAGCGAAAGGGTGACAATTGATGAAAATGGTAAAAAAGTACGCCGGTGTCATGCTCTGCGTGGCTGTCAGTTTATCTTTAACCGCCTGCGGCCCGCAGGAAAGCAGCAGCGAAAAAACAAGTTCAAAGGGCTCGGAGCTTGTCGTGTGGGAGGATAAAGAAAAAAGCATCGGCATTAAAGACGCTGTTGCCGAATTTGAAAAAGAGCATGATGTAAAGGTCAAAGTTGTTGAAAAACCTTATGCCCAGCAGATTGAAGATTTGCGTATGGACGGTCCGGCCGGCACAGGGCCTGACGTGTTGACGATGCCCGGTGACCAGATCGGAACGGCTGTCACAGAGGGATTAATCAAAGAATTTAACGTCGAAAAGGATGTTCGATCGCTCTACACAGACGCATCCATTCAGTCTCAAATGGTGGATCAGAAGCTTTATGGCCTGCCTAAAGCCGTCGAAACAACAGTGCTTTTTTATAACAAAGATCTCATCTCAGAGGACGAATTGCCGCAAACGCTGGAAGAGTGGTACGACTACTCTAAAAAAACGGCTGATGGCAGCAAATTTGGATTTTTAGCCTTATTTGATCAAATTTATTACGCGCAAAGTGTCATGGGCGGGTACGGCGGATATATCTTTGGAAAGGATAAAGACGGAAACGATGACCCGTCTGATCTTGGAATCAATAATGAAGGCGCTGTCAAAGGTGCTGAGCTGATTCAGAAGTTTTATCAAGACGGCTTATTCCCGGCCGGCATTGTCGGAGAGCAGGGAATCAATGTACTCGAATCACTGTTTACAGAAGGAAAGGCTGCCGCGATAATCTCAGGCCCGTGGAATGTAGAAGCCTTTTCAAAAGCGGGAATTGATTATGGCATCACAAAGCTTCCTAAGCTGGAAAACGGCAAAAACATGAGCTCGTTTATCGGCGTCAAAAGCTACAATGTCAGCGCATTTTCAAAACATGCAGAGCTGGCACAAGAGTTAGCCGTTTTTCTGGCTAATGAAAAGAATTCTAAAAAACGATATGAACAAACGAAAGAAGTTCCGGCCGTTCAATCTTTAGCGAGTGACAAGGCGATCATGAAAAGCGAAGCGGCACGGGCGGTCACCGAGCAATCCCGCTACTCAGAGCAGACGCCGAATATACCGGAAATGAACGAAATATGGACCCCGGCGGATTCAGCATTACAAACGATTGCAACAGGAAAAGCGAACCCAAAAAAAGCCTTAGATCAGGCTGCTGAAACGGCCAAAGGGCAGATGAAGGCAAAGCATAGCGGAAAATAAAGAGAAAAGAAGATTTGTATTGTAAGAGAGGTGAAAACGGTGCAGCATCGTAAAGTCGCTTTGTTACTGTCAATCATTCCGGGCCTTGGGCAATTCTACAACAAACAATGGATAAAAGGCCTCTTGTTTCTCCTACTGGGCGCATCGTTTTTTGCGGTATTTGGAGATTTGCTGAATATGGGGCTTTGGGGAATTTTTACGCTGGGAACAGAAGTGCCGCGGGATAACTCGGTGTTTTTGCTGGCGGAAGGCATTATCGCTGTCATTGTGACATGCTTTGGACTCGCGGTATATTATGTGAATTTGCGAGACGCTTATCAAAGCGGAAAACGGCGAGATGAAAAGAAGCCTATGAGCTCTCTCAAAGAACAATATCAAAATATTATTGCTCAAGGCTATCCATATGTCGTCAGCGGACCATCTCTGTTTATTTTAATTTTCGCAGTGATCTTTCCCATCTTATTCAGCTTTGCCTTAGCTTTTACAAACTATGATTTATATCATTCCCCTCCTGCTAAATTAGTAGATTGGGTTGGTTTTCAAACATTCACTGATATTTTCACTGTTGATATTTGGCGCTCGACCTTTTTTGATGTGCTGGCTTGGACAGTGGTGTGGACACTTTGTGCCTCCACTCTGCAAGTCAGTCTGGGGATATGTCTGGCGATCATTGTGAATCAGAAAGACATCCGGTTTAAACGGTTTTTCCGGACCATTTTGATTTTGCCATGGGCTGTTCCCGGCTTTGTCACGATTTTAATTTTTGCCGGTTTGTTTAACGATAGTTTCGGCGCAATGAATCAAGACATTTTGGCTTTCTTTGGCATTGATCCGCTTCCGTGGATGACAGATGCGAATTGGTCGAGGCTGGCGCTGATCCTCATGCAGGGCTGGCTTGGCTTTCCGTATATCTTCCTTGTTTCAACGGGTGTTTTGCAATCGATTCCTGAAGATCTTTATGAAGCGGCGACAATTGATGGCGCTTCCATCTTCTCAAAGCTGAGATACATCACGCTCCCGATGGTGTTCATTGCGATGGCTCCGATTATCATTACACAGTTCACATTTAATTTTAATAACTTTAATATTATTTATCTTTTCAATGGTGGCGGTCCGGCTGTAGCCGGATCAACAGCCGGCGGAACAGATATCCTCGTATCGTGGATTTATAAATTGACGATGCAGTCGAGCCAATATTCCCTTGCGGCTGCTTTAACCATTTTATTGTCTGTGTTTGTGATTGCCATTGCATTGTGGCAATTCAGACAGACGAAGTCTTTTAAAGAGGAGGCATAAGACATGCTGGCAGATATGAAGGTCAGAAAATTTGTGCGGCTCCTTTTCTCTTACTTGTTTTTAGCCTGCATGGCGGTCATCATTGTGTATCCTCTCCTTTGGACGGCAGGCGCCAGCTTTAATCCCGGCAACAGTTTAATCAGTACATCCCTCATTCCGAAGAATCCGACATTTGACCACTACAAAGAATTATTTGCGGGCAAGGAAAGCCTTCAATATGTGCAGTGGTATATCAACTCGATAAAAATCAGCCTGTTTACGATGGCTGGCTCACTGATCTGTGTGACGTTTACGGCTTATGCATTTTCCCGCTTTCGGTTTAAAGGAAGGAAATACGCATTAACACTCTTTTTATTGCTGCAAATGATCCCTCAGTTTTCTGCTTTGATTGCCCTGTTTGTGCTGGCTCAAATATTAGGAATGGTCAATAGCCATTGGCTGCTGATCCTGCTTTATATCGGCGGCCTGATCCCGATGAATACGTACTTGATGAAAGGATATATGGATTCCATTCCGATTGATTTAGACGAAAGTGCAAAAATGGACGGAGCAAGCAGCACGAGGATCTTTTTGCAGATCATCCTGCCTTTATCAAAACCGATGGCGGCAGTGGTTGCGATGAATGGCTTTACCGGTCCGCTCGGAGATTTTGTTTTGTCATCAACGATATTGAGAACACCGGAATCATATACATTGCCCGTAGGCTTATTCAATTTAGTCAATGATGTCATGGGAGCAAGCTATACGACATTTGCGGCGGGTGCCTTGCTCATCAGTATACCGGTTGCCGTCATCTTTATCATGCTGCAAAAGAACTTTGTGTCCGGATTAACCGCAGGCGGAACGAAAGGATAAGAGAATAAGGGGGAGAAAATCATGTCAAAGCTTGAAAAAACGCACGTTACAAAAGCGAAGTTTATGCTCCACGGAGGAGACTACAATCCTGATCAATGGCTGGATCGGCCGGATATTTTAGCCGACGATATAAAGCTGATGAAGCTTTCCCATACCAATACGTTTTCTGTCGGCATTTTTGCATGGAGTGCGCTTGAGCCAGAGGAAGGTGTATATCAATTTGAATGGCTTGATGATGTTTTTGACCGTATTCACAGCATCGGCGGCCGTGTCATTTTAGCAACGCCGAGCGGAGCGCGTCCTGCCTGGCTGTCGCAAACCTATCCTGAAGTGCTGCGGGTCAATGCCTCTAGGGTGAAACAGCTGCACGGCGGACGGCACAACCACTGTCTGACGTCCAAGGTCTATCGTGAAAAAACGCGGCACATCAACCGTTTATTAGCAGAAAGATACGGCGGTCATCCGGCGCTTTTGATGTGGCATATTTCCAATGAATATGGAGGAGAATGCCACTGTGACCTATGCCAGAACGCTTTCAGAGAGTGGCTGAGAATGAAATATGATAATAGTCTCAAGGCATTGAATAACGCGTGGTGGACACCGTTTTGGAGCCATACATTTAATGACTGGTCTCAAATTGAAAGCCCTTCCCCGATTGGAGAAAATGGCTTGCATGGACTGAACTTAGACTGGCGCCGGTTTGTCACGGATCAAACCATTTCGTTTTATGAAAATGAAATCATTCCGCTGAAAGAACTGACGCCTGATATTCCTATCACAACGAACTTTATGGCTGACACACCGGATTTGATTCCGTATCAAGGCCTGGACTACAGCAAATTTGCAAAGCATGTGGATGTCATCAGCTGGGACGCTTATCCTGTGTGGCACAATGATTGGGAAAGCACAGCAGATTTGGCGATGAAGGTCGGCTTTATCAATGATCTTTACCGAAGCCTGAAGCAGCAGCCCTTTTTATTAATGGAGTGTACGCCCAGCGCTGTCAATTGGCATAACGTCAATAAAGCAAAGCGTCCCGGCATGAACCTGCTTTCATCTATGCAAATGATTGCCCACGGATCAGACAGCATTCTCTATTTCCAATTTCGAAAATCACGGGGATCGTCGGAAAAACTGCATGGGGCGATTGTGGATCATGACAACAGCCCAAAGAACCGTTTCTTTCAAGAAGTGGCAAAAGTCGGGGAGACATTGGAAAAGCTTGCTGATATCGTTGGAACGAAGAGGCCGTCTGAAGCTGCTATTTTGTATGATTGGGAAAATGACTGGGCGCTTCAGGACGCTCAGGGATTTGCAAAAGCGACAAAGCGTTATCCGCAAACACTGCAGCAGCATTACCGCACTTTCTGGGAACAGGATATCCCGGTCGACGTGATTACAAAAGAACATGATTTTTCAGCGTATAAGCTGCTGATCGTCCCCATGCTGTATGTAATCAGTGAAGAAACCATTTCGCGATTAAAGAAGTTTACGGCTAACGGGGGCACCTTGGTGATGACGTATATCAGCGGAATCGTCAATGAGCATGATTTAACGTACACAGGCGGTTGGCATCCAGACTTGCAAACGATATTTGGAATTGAGACGCTCGAAACAGATACGCTGTATCCGAAAGATCGAAATGCTGTCAGCTATCGCAATCAAACGTATGAAATGAAAGATTATGCAACGGTGATCGAATTGAAAGCCGCAACGGCAGAGGGTGTGTATCAGGATGACTTTTATGCGCATACCCCCGCGGTTACAAGCCATCAATATGAACAAGGAAAAGCGTATTTTATCGGCGCGCGTTTAGAGGATCAATTTCACCGGGATTTTTATTTGAGTTTGATAAAAGAACTGTCTTTATCTCCGGTTTTTCCGGTTAAGCATGGAAAAGGCGTCTCCGTACAGGCGAGACAGGATCAGCACAATGATTATATTTTCATCATGAATTTTACGGAACAACAGCAGCTGGTTTCGTTTGATAAGCGTGTGAAGGATATCGTTACTGGTGAAATGCTTTCAGGAGACTTGATCTTGGAAAAATATGAAGTGAGAATTGTCGTGAACTCACATTAGGTGTGCCTCCGCTCGATATGGGCGGGGTCTTTTTTGAAATCGCTTACGTGAGAGGGTGGAAATATGAAAAGCAAAATCATCATGCTGTTAGCCGCTGTCATCGTCTGGAGCGGGACCGAAAGTTCGACTGGGTATGCTGCGGCAGAGGGGAAGAAATATGTATCGGAGCTTCGTGCGGATGACCTTTTTGTTAAAAAGGTAGCGGGCATGAACAAGGACTTTATCAAAGGAGTTGACGTGTCGAGCATTATTGCTTTAGAGAACAGCGGTGTGACCTTTTACAATGGAAGCGGGAAACGTCAGGACATCTTTACAACCTTAAAGCAAGCAGGCGTCAACTATGTCCGCGTCCGCATCTGGAATGACCCGTATAACGCTCATGGCAATGGTTATGGGGGAGGCAATAATGATGTTCAAAAAGCCATCCAAATTGGAAAAAGGGCAACCGCGAACGGGATGAAGCTGCTGGCAGACTTTCATTATTCCGATTTCTGGGCTGATCCTGCAAAACAGAAGGTGCCAAAAGCTTGGGTGAACTTAAGCTTCGAAGCAAAGAAAGCAAAGCTCTATACATTTACAAAACAAAGTCTGCAGGCCATGGTCAGGGAAGGCATTGATATCGGTATGGTACAGGTCGGAAACGAAACAACAGGAGCAATTGCCGGTGAAACGGATTGGAAGAAGATGAGTCAATTATTCAATGAAGGTAGCCGGGCAGTCAGGGAAATAAATCGAGACATATTGGTCGCGCTGCATTTCACCAACCCAGAAACGCCAGGACGATATTCATTTATTGCTGAAACCCTCAACAAAAACAAAGTCGATTATGATGTATTTGCCAGCTCGTATTATCCATTCTGGCACGGTACGTTACACAATTTGTCCTCCGTACTGAAAGCTGTTGCGGATACGTACGGCAAAAAAGTCATGGTGGCGGAAACGTCATACACCTATACGGCTGAGGACGGAGACGGACATGAAAACACAGCGCCTAAAAGCAGTCAGACGCTGCCATACCCGATTTCAGTGCAAGGCCAGGCAAGTGCCGTGAGAGATGTGATGGATGCAGTGGCAAAAACAGGAACGGCCGGACTGGGTGTTTTTTATTGGGAGCCTGCATGGATTCCTGTCGGCCCGAAGACGCAATTGGAGAGAAATAAAACGATATGGGAAACATACGGTTCCGGCTGGGCCGCCAGCTATGCAGCCGAATACGATCCTGAAGACGCAGGTAAGTGGTACGGGGGAAGTGCAGTGGATAATCAAGCTTTGTTTGATTTCAACGGACACCCGCTGCCGTCCTTACAGGTATTCAAATACGCGGAAACAGGCCATATCCCGAAAAAACACTGAAAAAATGAAAATCCATGAGGCGTAACAATGCATTGTTATCTCTCATGGATTCTTTTATTTTACATCTATTAAAATAAAACACTCATCATCATTTTTAGGCTCAGCTTGAAGAGATGAGAGGATTTTGTTTTTCAGTTCAGTTATAGGCAAAACAGGATGATCCTTTAATAAATGGACTAAATAACATGAAGCCGTCGGGTCCATCACACCGTCTGTATACAGAAGCAGCCTTCCGCCGTGTGTATAGTGAAGGGTTCTTGACTGAAACACCGCTTCTTCAAACATCCCGATTGGCGGAGCGGTTGCGTCCAGCGTTAATTGGGTTCCCTTAGCATCCTGCCATAATGCGGGCGGATGGCCCGCGTTGACATATTCAATTCTTTGCCGGTCTGTATCAATGATAAGACAAATAGCGGTGCAATAATGCCTTGCCTCCTCATCGTTTTGAAACAAGCTGTGAAGATGGTAGTCTAGCTCTTTCATGACTTTGTCGGGACTGAGTCCCTGCGTCATTAATCGCTGGAACAAAGGATGGAGGGACATCGTAACTAATGCAGAAGAAATGCCGTGTCCCATTACATCAAGGATGATCAAGCCATAGCGGTGCTCATCGATTTGATAAAATCCATATAAGTCGCCTGATAAGTCACTGGATGCTTTATAATACGATTCAATTTGAATATGATCCGTCATCATCGGTTCGGTCAATGAATTTTCTTGGATCTTTCTGGCGAGTTCAAGCTCTCTTTTTGTATTCGATCTGAATTGCTGATTTTCCTTATTGATCGCGAGAAGCTCTTCTTGTTTCTCCTTCAGCGTCTGCAAAGCATTTTCTAACTCCGCATTTGCTTTCTGTTTGGCGAGCAGTGCTTCCTCGACCTCGTTTCTGGCAATCAGCAGTTCATTTTCATATTCATTTCGCTTCCGCATCGGAATGACAACGCATTCTGTTACAGCAGCTTCCTGATCCGTTCTCTGAACAGCGTTTACTAGGACCGGGATTTCTTCCCCATTGTTTGTTTCCAGGGAGATGTACATTTCTTCAATGTGTTGCTCCAGCTGCAAAAGCGGAACAAAATAAAGCTGATAAAAAAGCTTTGCAGGAATGGGTAAAAGAGCATTGATATGCTGGCCGATCACCTGTTCCGGTTCATAATCAAGAATCTTAAGCAAGGTGTGATTGACAGCTAAAATTGTACCCTCTTCAGATAAAGTAAGGAAACCGCATGGTGCATAATTCAATTGTTGATCCATTCAGAGGGTCACCTCTATCCCTTTCGTTCCTAAATCACGTATGCATTCAAATAATCCCTGATCAGTTGTACTGTCTCTTCGGGATGGCTCATATGCGGGCAGTGCCCGTTGGCTTTCATCTGTATGAGTGTGCTGTAAGGGAGATGCTTTTGCATATACTCACCTACTGCTGACGGTGCAATGACATCATTCGAACATTGCAGGATAAGCGAAGGCACGGTCACCTTTGGAAGATCTTTTCGATGATCTGAAAAAAACGCCGCCTTCGCGAATTGCCGTGCGATGATAGGATCAGTAGAACAAAAACGGCTTTCCAGCTCTTCCTTAATTTCTGGACGATCCGGCTGATTCACTACGGTCGCCGCAAAAACGGTTGCCCAGCCAATGTAATTTTTCTCCATCATCTCGATTAACCCAAGGAGCTGCTCTTCCTCAAAACCTCCGTAATACTCAGGCGGATCATTTAAATAGCAAGGAGAAGGCCCCACCATAATCAGTTGTGAAAAAAGCTCAGGACGGCGTAATGATGCAAGCATGCCAATGACAGCCCCGACAGAATGCCCCACAAACACAATTTTTGACAGATCTAAGGCTTCGCAAACATCGATAACATCTTGTGCATAGCCGTCAAGTGTGCTGTAACGATTCATATCATATGCCCGCAAATCAGAATTCCCCGCACCCACGTAATCAAATAAAATCAGCTGATATTCGTCTTCAAAGGCAGGAACTACGGCATCCCACACACTTTGATCACACCCGAATCCAGGTGCAAATACAATTGGTGTTGTGCCGTTCCCCCTCACCTTCACATGATTCCTAGTCAAAATTGATTGATTCATAGTCTGCTCCTTTCAGCCAAAACGACATGAAGATTACTATGTATATCATACCACTTCGGGGTGTGAATTGCGGGCTTCCTATGAAAGTAAATAGGAGTCTTGCAGATAGAGGACATGCGGCATGGAGAGCAGGATTGATGGGAAGATGTAGCGGAAGGATTGCCTGGATGCCGGAAATAATATAAGGCGGTCATATCATCTGAATGTGACAAATGACATTTGTCATCTCATATTCATGACACCCCTTACTAAAAATCATCTGTTCCGGTATTTTACAATTGATGTAAGCAATCAGGAGGTGCTCATGTGATGAATGAGGTTGTGTCAGTAAGAAATGTCACAAAATATTTTCAGCAAAAAACAGCAGTGAAGAACATTCAATTCAGCATAGGAAAAGGAGAGATTGTCGCCATCCTCGGCCCGAATGGCGCAGGGAAGACAACAGCGATCTCTATGATGCTGGGATTGCTGAAGCCAAGTGAGGGTGAAATCAAATTATTTAACCGTCAGCCTGATGAAAAGCAGGTGCGTCAAAAAATCGGCACCATGCTGCAGGAGGTGAGTGTTATGCCGGGATTAAAGGTCTGCGAAACCCTCGAGCTTATCCGCAGTTATTATCCCCATCCATTATCCATGAAAGAGCTTGTTTCGCTGACAGCACTCACAAAAGAAGATTTGAAAACACCGGCAGAGAAATTATCCGGCGGACAAAAACGCCGTCTGAGCTTTGCTTTGGCACTTGCCGGCAATCCGGAGTTACTAGTATTTGATGAACCGACTGTCGGAATGGACACGACATCCAGACACCAGTTTTGGAAGACAGTGAATAGCTTGGCGGATCAAGGAAAGACCATTATTTTTTCAACCCATTATTTACAGGAAGCAGATGATGCCGCACAGCGCATTTTGTTTTTTGCTGAAGGACGGCTTGCCGCAGACGAAACGCCGAAACAAATCAGGGCAAGGATTCAGAAACAGTCTGTTTCTTTTAAGGTTTCATCGGATGAATCATTGGAAAAGCTTTATCGGCATCCGGAAGTAGAACGAGTGACGCAAAAGTATCAGCGAGTCAGTATTCAAACGTCAAATACTGATAAAGTGTTGGCGCTCATCTTTCAAGAACACATCAATGCACGTGATATTCGAATCGAACAAGGAACACTTGATGAGGCATTTCGACAGCTTGCTGACGGGAACAGGGAGGCGATGTGAGATGAACATGTTAAGGAAACAGTGCATAGCTGAAATGAAAAGGGTGCTCAGGAATAAATATTTTGTGTTTTGGTCGCTTGTTATGCCGATTGCCTTTTACTATCTCTTTACAAACGTAGTGAATACCAATGTCGCTGACAAAGGCGCCTGGAATGCCCATTATTTAATGTCTATGACTACTTTCAGCGTAATGGGTTCGTCTATGATGACGCTTGGAATCCGCTTGGTACAAGAACGGGCACAAGGCTGGTCAGTTTTTATCCGCATCACGCCTCTGCCGGATCATATTTATTTGGCGGCTCAGATGATCGGGCAAAGTGTCATTCATCTTTTATCTATTACTGTCATCTTTCTTGCCGGCGCCATCATAAACAGCATTGACTTGTCACTGTTTGAATGGGTGATGAGCGGGCTTTGGATTTTAATTGGCGCATTTCCGTTCTTAGCGTTAGGAACATTAATCGGTCTCATGAGAAAAGTAGAAACGGCAGCCGGGGTCAGTAATGTGCTTTACATGCTGCTGGCGATAAGCGGGGGCATGTGGATGCCGATCGAGGTCATGCCGGACATATTGAAAAACATAGGGCAGTGGCTCCCGTCTTATCATTTTGGGAGCGGAGCGTGGGCTCTTGTTCAGGGCGAGCTTCCAACCTGGAAAAATGTTCTGATGTTAATCGCTTATTTAGTGATCTTCATGCTACTATTTAAGTATATAAGAAGAAAACAAGAAGCGGTGTAATACATGAAACTTATAAAATCCATATTCCCCAAGCAATTCGGTTTTTTCCCTTATATCTTTTTGGTGTATACCATTATGCCGTTTCTTTCTTTATTGAGAGAATCGGGCAGCAAACAAGTGCTGGGATATGGCATGCTGCTCCTATTTGTTGTGACATATCGTCAATTGTTCGTCAGTGCGGACAGACCTTCATTTACGTATTGGTTATGCGCGCAAATGGCCATTATTTTTATTTATAGTTTGTTTTATCATATCAGCTATATTTATTTAGGCTTTTTCCCGGCAAACTTTGTGGGCTATTACCGCGAGAAAACGAAGTTCAACCGTGCTTTCTTTGGTCTTGTTTTCATGCTGGTATTTCCTTGCGTGTATCATTTTCTGGCGGATTCGGCCTCGATCAGGGAGCTGTTTTCTGTTCTGCCGTTTCTGGTCATTATGCTGATTTCTCCCTTCGGAATTCGTTCCATGTTTCGAAGGATAGAGCTTGAAAAAAAGCTTGACCAAGCCAACGAACATATAAAGGAACTCACCAAAAGGGAAGAACGTGTTCGGATAGCACGCGATCTTCATGATACACTCGGCCATACCCTCTCGCTCCTCACGTTAAAAAGCCAGCTGATTCAGCGGCTGGCGGCAGCAGATGCAGAACGGACCAAGCTTGAAGCGAAAGAAATGGAAACAAGCTCGCGTGCGGCACTCAAACAAGTTCGTGAGCTTGTTGCGGATATGAGAACGGTCACCATGACGGAAGAGCTAGCCAACATTCGGCACATTTTAAGAGCGGGTAATATTACCTTTCAATACGAAGGGACCGAAGATTTTTCAGACATCTCTCCCGTCACTCAAAATATTGTCAGTATGTGTATGCGGGAGGCAGTGACAAATATCATCAAGCACAGCAAAGCGACCCATTGTGCAGTCACCATTTCTCAATATGCCGACAAAATGACCGTTCTCATACGGGATGACGGAACTGGAGCGGTGAAGGAGAAGATGTTTGGGAATGGATTGCGGGGAATGGAAGAGCGGCTGATGTTTATTGACGGAGGACTGACTCTTTCAGCCCAAAACGGAACGGTGTTAACACTGACGATTCCGCTCATTAGAAAAGCAGAATGATAGGAGGAGGACGAAATAGATGATTCGTCTATTTATTGCCGAGGACCAGCGAATGCTTTTAGGCGCTCTGGGATCCTTGCTTGACCTGGAAGAGGATATGAAGGTCATCGGACAAGCGTTAAATGGAGAAGAGGCGCTGAAAGCCATTCTCAAGCTGGAGCCGGATGTCTGCATCATGGACATTGAAATGCCGGTTTACAGCGGGCTGGAGGTTGCAGAGGAGCTAATGAAAAAAGGCTGTAAAAGCAAGGTCATTATTCTGACAACCTTTGCCCGCCCCGGATATTTTGAACGCGCCGTCAAAGCCGGCGTACACGGGTATCTTTTGAAGGATGGGGAAATCGACGATCTGGCAGATGCCATACGAAAGTGTGTAAAGGGAAAACGGATGTTCAGCCCGGAATTAACCTTCAACATGATTCGTGATGAAAATCCGCTGACTGTAAGAGAACAACAAATACTGCGGCTGGCTGCTTTAGGCAAGACAACAAAAGACATCACACTTGAACTCTATTTATCTCAAGGCACAGTCCGAAACTATATCTCAGAAATCATCCAAAAACTGAATGCAAAAAATCGGACAGAAGCGGCTAGTATAGCTGAGGAGAAAGGATGGATTTAATGAGGAACCTGGTGAATCGTACAGAACCAGGTTCCTTTTTATTTACATGGTTATTTTCTGGTTTTCTTATCTGTCCGTCCGCAAAGCTTGTACTATACATCGGGGTTATGGATATGTCAGGTTCAGCGGTCGTCGGTGCTTTTTTGTTTGAAATGCTTTTGCGCTCATGAGGTCTTTCGTTCCTTTATCTCTTTGTGAAAACATATAAGAAATACAGAAAGTGTGTGCAAGAACATGAAAAAGCAGTATCGCTTTTTTAAACGCGCTGTCCTATGTACAGGCGTTTTTTTATTGCTGAAATCATTAGAAAATGCTTTCAATTTTGTGTCCAAATAGTGTACGATATTGGTAAATGCTTTAACTTCAGGTCATCAGATGACCAGATCATATATTGGGGATGAGAGAGGGGTTCATCATGAAAGTCTCACTTTTTGTCACTTGTCTTGTTGATATGTTTCAAACAAACGTAGGAAAAGCAACGGTAGAGCTGCTTGAGCGGCTCGGATGTGAGGTTGATTTTCCGGAGGGGCAGATCTGCTGCGGCCAGCCGGCTTACAACAGCGGTTACGTAAATGACGCCAAAAAAGCAATGAAACGAATGATCGAAACGTTTCAGGAGTCAGATTATGTCGTCAGTCCATCCGGTTCCTGCACCACAATGTTCAGGGAGTATCCGCACCTGTTTAAAGATGATCCGAAATGGGCGGATAAAGCGCAGAAGCTGGCCGATAAAACGTATGAATTAACCGATTTTATCGTCAATGTCCTTGGGGTAGAGGATGTCGGCGCAACCCTTCATAAAAGAGCGACCTTACATACGTCATGCCATATGACAAGGCTGCTCGGCGTATCGGAGGAGCCGATGAAACTGCTGAGCCATGTAAATGGGCTTGAATTCACGTCACTTCCGGGGAAACACAACTGCTGCGGATTCGGAGGAACATTCTCTGTCAAAATGGCGCAGATTTCTGAGCAGATGGTTGATGAGAAAGTCGCATGTGTGGAGGATACGGGAGCAGAGGTGCTCATCGGCGCTGACTGCGGCTGTTTGATGAATATCGGAGGTCGGCTTGATCGTAAGGACAAGAATGTCAAAGTGATGCACATCGCCGAAGTGCTCAACAGCAGATAACACTGGATACAGAGGGGGAAAAGGATCATGGCGATGAAAATCGGTACTGACGCTTTTAAAGAGCGGGTATCACAGGGGATCGATAATGAATTTATGAGAGGCGCTGTCTCGGGTGCGCAGGAGCGTCTGCGGACGAGACGGCTGGAAGCGGCCGAAGAGCTGGGAAACTGGGAAGAATGGCGTTCGTTATCTGAGGAGATCAGGCAGCATGTCCTTGAAAATCTTGATTTTTATTTGGAACAGCTAGCATCCAATGTATCAAACAGAGGAGGACACGTTTATTTTGCTGAAACAGCTGAAGAAGCTTCCTCTTATATCCGCAGCGTGATTCAAAAGAAAAACGGCAAAAAAATCGTAAAGTCTAAATCTATGGTGACAGAAGAAATCAATCTGAATGAAGTGCTGGAGAAGGAAGGCTGCGAAGTGGTCGAAACCGACCTCGGCGAATATATTTTGCAGATTGATGATCACGACCCGCCGTCACATATTGTGGCGCCGGCTCTTCATAAAAATAAAGAGCAGATTCGCGATGTGTTTAAAGAAAGACTGGATTATAAACAGACAGAGAAACCGGAAGAGCTCGTCATGCATGCGCGCGGCATCCTGCGGCAAAAATTTCTGGAAGCCGACATCGGCATTACCGGCTGCAACTTTGCCATTGCCGACACGGGTTCAGTCAGCCTTGTAACCAATGAAGGAAACGGGCGGCTTGTCACGACATTGCCGAAAACACAAATCACTGTCATGGGAATGGAACGCATTGTCCCGTCATTTTCCGAATTTGAAGTGCTTGTCGGCATGCTGACAAGAAGCGCTGTCGGACAGCGGCTGACGAGTTATATTACGGCCTTAACCGGCCCAAAACTGGAAGACGAAATAGACGGCCCGGAGGAATTCCACCTTGTCATCGTGGATAACGGCCGGTCCAACATTCTGGGCACCGAATTTCAGTCTGTGCTGCAATGTATCCGCTGTGCGGCCTGTATCAATGTCTGCCCTGTGTACCGCCATGTCGGCGGACACTCATACGGCTCGATTTACTCGGGGCCGATTGGAGCCGTTTTATCGCCGCTGCTCGGCGGTTATGACGATTACAAGGAGCTGCCGTACGCGTCTACACTGTGCGCGGCTTGTTCAGAAGCCTGCCCGGTCAAAATTCCGCTTCATGAGCTGCTTCTCAAGCATCGTCAGAACATCGTCGAAAAAGAAGGCAGAGCGCCGATCAGTGAAAAGCTTGCGATGAAAGCGTTCGGTCTTGGGTCTTCCTCTTTGTCGCTTTATAAAATGGGCTCAAAATGGGCGCCTGCCGCCATGACGCCTTTTACAGAGGATGACAAAATTTCGAAAGGACCCGGTCCGCTAAAAGGCTGGACGCAAATCCGCGATTTCCCGGCACCGCATAAATCAAGATTCAGAGACTGGTTTACAGACAGAGAGACAGCTGAGCACACAAAGGAGGAGCAGTGATGACGAAGGGAACCATTCAGAATCAAGAAAGCTTTTTAAACCGGATCGCGTCACGCCTTGGCCGTGAAAGAAGAACAGGCGGCGTGGCCGTCCCTGAGTGGGCGCATCAGCCGCAATATAAAACATTTGAAGGGTATTCGCCCGATGATTTAGTCACGGTGCTCAAAAACCATTGTGTCAAAATCCATACTGAGCTGATTGAGACGGATTCAATCGGTCTGTACGATGCCTTGCGTGAACAAGTCAGCCGGTTTTCTGGAGGGCCTGTCATCATTCCGAAGGATCCCCGGTTCGAGGCTTACGGTTTAAAAAGCCTGCTCACCAAAGAATGGCCTGGTGAAGGAACGCAAGTCTGGGAATGGGATGCTGACAAAGGTGAAGAAAATATCAAAAAAGCGGAGCAAGCCAATGTGGGGATTACATTCAGTGAAATCACACTGGCCGAGTCGGGTACGGTTGTCCTTTATTCTTCAAAAGACATCGGCCGCTCTGTCAGCCTTCTGCCGACAACCTATATCGCCATTGTGCCAAAATCAAGCATCGTGCCGAGAATGACACAAGCCAGTGATATCATCAGGCAAAATATGGCTGACGGCATCACGGTTCCCTCGTGCATTAACTACATTACAGGACCGAGCAACTCCGCCGACATCGAAATGGATTTGGTGGTCGGTGTTCACGGTCCGGTAAAAGCAGCTTATATTCTCGTATCTGACCGATGATCCAGAAAGCCCGGCTACCTATGCCGGGCTTTCTGCTTGAAAAAACTTCATTTTCCAAAAATTTGGCCGATGAGAAGAGTATGACGTGAAAAAGGAGGAAACGAAATGAAAAAATGGCTGATCATAGCTGTTTCACTAGCGATAGCAATCGTTCTGTTTATGTATACAAAAACAGAAGCAAAGGCGGCCGGTATGACATTAGGCTATACAACTGGGGATACGGCATCATACAATTCTCTTACGAAGTATCATAAATATATCAGCTCTATTGCCACTGATACGTTTGCGTTTGATAAAAACGGACGTGTGATTGGCGATGTCCCGAGCAAGCAGCTTACATACGCGGAAAAAAATAAAATCAAAACGTGGGCCGTCATTTCCAATTATAATGACGCTATTTATGATTTTGACGGAAACTTAGCGCATCGGGTCATGACTGACAAAACAGCGAGAAAACGATTCACTGACCAGCTTATTTCTTTGGCAAAAAAGCACCACTATTACGGAGTCAATATTGACTTTGAGGCAGTTAATCCGAAAGACCGTTCTGCATACTCTAGCTTCATTCAATATGTCTCACAAGCTCTGAAAAAGAAACATATCAAAACAATGGTATCCGTTCCGGCCAAAAGTGCCGATAATAAAAACGATGACTGGAGCTGGCCGTATGATTATGCGAAAATCGGAAAATATGCGGACTATGTACAAGTCATGACTTACGACGAACACGGCATTTGGGGCGAACCTGGCTCAGTGGCAAGCACAAGCTGGATCAAGCGCTCGCTGCAGTTTTCTGTCAAAAAAATCAAAGGAAATAAAGTGATCATGGGAGTCCCTGCTTACGGCTATGATTGGGATCTGAAAGACGGGAGCGGCAGCTCAGCGAGGGAATGGAATGACATCAAGTCCCTCATGAAGAAGCAGAAAGCAAAGCCGGCATTCAATAAAAAAACAGGTTCTATGACGTTTTCTTACATTGACAAAAAGAAACATAAACATGTCGTTTGGTATGAAAATGAAAAAACAATCGAAACAAAAAGCCGCCTAGCGAAACAATATAAAATAGCCGGTGTCTCTGTCTACGCTTTAGGACACGAATCGGAATCCTTCTGGAAGGCCGTTCAAAAAGGGACAAAATAACAGTTTGTTTTTTCTCGCAAGTTATTGACAGAGAAAACAGAAGCACGTATATTATGTTAATATATTCAGAACGTAAAATTTGAGTTTTTCAGAAAACTAAAACACATAGAATGGGAGCAGTAAAAGAAAGGATCAGTAACAGAGAGCTGCGGGGTGGTGCGACGCAGTCTGATTCTTCTTTGAACTCGCCCGGGAGTGGTAGGACGAAACGGAATAGATTGAATATTCCTTATGTTTTAACGGCTAACCTTCGTTACAGGGTCAAAAAAGCTGGATTCTTCTAGGAAGAATCAACAAGAGTGGTACCGCGGTCAGCCGAAGGCTCGTCGTCTCTTTATCTATTCGTATAGATAGGAGACGGCGGGCTTTTTTGTTTTTGAAGACGAGAAGGAGAGGGAAAAAAGGATGGAAAAGGACAATCAGACGTTAAAACGCACGATGACATCCCGTCATATTATGATGATGGCGCTGGGCGGAGCAATCGGTGCAGGTTTATTTAAAGGAAGCAGCTCGGCAATCGATGTGGCAGGGCCATCGGTCATTATCGCATACCTGCTCGGCGGCATTATTTTGCTGTTTATAATGCAGGGGCTCGCAGAAATGGCTGTGCGCAACCGAAACGCGAGAACCTTCCGTGATCTTGTGCAGCAGGTGTTAGGAAATTATGCTGCATATTTCTTGGACTGGATCTACTGGAAAATGTGGGTGCTTAACATTGCAGCTGAAGCTGTTGTAGCTGCAATTTTTATTCAATATTGGCTGCCGGGCTGCCCGATCTGGGTGCTGGCATTAGCAATTTCTCTTGTTGTTACAATTGTGAACTTGCTTTCTGTAAAAATTTTCGCCGAAACGGAATATTGGCTGGCTATGATCAAGATTACCGTTATTATTATTTTTATTTTATTAGGATTGCTGCTCTTATTTGTTTCATTCGGTGACCATACAGCGGCCGGTTTTTCGAATCTGACAGAGCACGGCGGATTTTTCCCGCACGGAGGCACTGGGCTGATTACGGCGATGCTTGTCGTGATCTACTCTTACGGCGGTACAGAAATTATCGGAGTGACGCTTGCTGAAACAAAGAACCCGGAAAAGGTTGTCCCGAAAGCAGTCCGCAGCACATTAACACGGATTGTCGCGTTCTACCTGCTTCCGTTTTTCATCATTGTCAGCCTGATCCCGTGGAATCAAGTGAATTCTGTTCCTGAAAGTCCTTTTGTGATGGTCTTTAAAATGGTAGGCATTCCGGGGGCAGACCATATCATGAATGCAGTCATCCTGCTTGCCATCATTTCCTCTATGAATTCAGGTTTATACGGATCGTCCCGCATTTTGTATACACAGGCAACTGACGGAAGATTGCCGCGGGTCTTTTCTAAGCTTTCATCGAAAAACGTCCCGATGTTTGCGATCCTGATGTGCACTTCTTCTTTATATATTGGTGTATTGATTTCTCTGTTCGCCGGAAGCCAGACGTTTAATTACTTAATGGGGTCACTGGGATATACAGTCTTATTTATTTGGCTGATCATCGGATTTGCTCATTTGAAATCGAGAAAAGGGCAAACAGAAACGCCAGCCTATTATGTAAAATGGTTCCCGTACACCACATGGTTTGCGATTCTGGCGTTACTCGCCATTCTGATCGGGGTCATCATGACAACGTCAATTGTCATTACCAGCATTACTGCGGCGATCTACCTTTTGATTACAGTTGCATATTTGGTTAAAGGCCGCAAGCACCAGTAAATAAGAAACCCTCTTGTCACATCCGACAAGAGGGTTTTATTATTGTGAAGCCTTCTCATTTACACAGATCAACGCAGCTTTCTGTGCTTTTGATTTTGAATTCACGAGGCAGATGCTTGTGACAATCAGCAGCAGACCCGCCAAGAGGCTTAAGGTAAGCGGTTCATGCAGAAAAATGGAGCTGGCTACGATCGAAATGAGCGGAATCAAAAAGGTGTAGGATGCGACCTTGCTTGCTTCTCCTGAACCGACAAGCGTAAAAAAAACAAGCCAGCCAAGCGCGATGACAAACACTGAGATGAACATTAGACTGGCGACAAACGGGACTGTCCATTGGATCGAGGAAAAGCTCTCTGTCCAGAAGCCGGATACGAGCAAGAATACACTGCCAATCGTCAGCTGCAAGGCGACCATCCAGATGGAATCGACGCGGCTGCCTGTTCTTTTCATAAATACTGTTCCGAATGCCCAGCTGAGCGCGGAACCTAGAGCCAGCAGAACCCCTATGACAGAAATATGCCCGCCAAAGCCCGCGGCACTGATGACAGCAACCCCGGCAAAACCGAGTACAAGCCCAATCACTTTTAACGTAAACATGGATTCACCGAGCCACATCCAAGAAAAGACACCCATCAGCACCGGCTGAAAGAATACAATAGCGGAAAACAGACCAGCCGGAAGATAATTCAGCCCGATCGTTTGCAGTCCGTAGAATAACGTAATATTTAAAAGAGCAGAAACAAGATAAATCGGCCACGTCTCTTTAAAACGCAGTTTATGAATACGCGGCAGTGCAACAATCACTAATAAAAGCCCGCCGATCAGCGTCCGGATGCCCGCAAACAATAAAGGCGGCGAAAAGGCGAGCGCGGCTTTCGACAGCGGCCAATTGATGCCCCACATGATAACGAGAAAGGCGAGAAGGAGCGCTGTCCGCGTTTTTGATAGCTGTTTCACTTTTTTGATCACTCCTTGTAGATCATTTCTTTCATATGATACGGTAGAACATAAGATAAATAAAATGAATCTTTTTTATGAGGAGCATAAGTGAATAGTTATGACCATTACACAATTAAGAGTTTTCGTCAAAGTAGCTGAAACGGGGAGTTTTACAAAAGCGGGACAGTTGCTGAACATGACACAGCCGGCTGTCAGCCATGCTATTTCTGCGATTGAAGCCGAACTTGATGTGAAATTGATCATCCGTGACCGCCGAAACGGCCTGATGCTTACAGATACAGGAAAAAAGATCTTAGTCCATATCAGAGAAGTGTTAAAAGGAATCGAAAAAGTTGAGCAGGTCGCAGCGGCAGAAAAAGGGCTTGAGCTGGGGACGATTCATATCGGCACATTTCCAACCGCCTCCGCTTATTTTATGCCGAAGCTGATCAGCGAGTTTAAACAAAGGTATCCGAAATTGGAGCTTGTTTTGCATGAAGGAACCGTAGACGAAGTCAAGGAGTGGCTCCATACACGGATGATTGATGCCGGCATTCTTCTGTATCCGGCAGACAAGATGGAGTACATTCGGCTGAAAAAAGACAAAATGGTCGTCGTGCTGCGTGATGATCATCCGCTGTGCAGCCGATCAGCCATTACGCTGAAAGATCTCGATTGTGAGCCGATGGTTGTCTGCGACGGCGGCTATGAATCCCCTTTTATCGATAAGTTCAAGCAAGCTGGTTCAACGCTGCACACTGCTTTCACTGTCTATAACGTTAACACCTCGATCAGCATGATCAAAGAAGGTTTGGGCCTGGCGATTTTATCAGAAATGTCAATGTCGGGAATGACGCTGCCGGAGCATGTGGTGACTAGGGATCTCGATCCGGAGGTGTATCGGGATGTGCAGCTTGCCGTTCCTTCATTACATGAGGCTTCTTTGGCGGCTAAGCTTTTCATTGAGATGGCCCAGGAGCTTTTTGTATAAAAATCAAATGATGAACGCCTTTTTTATTGTTCGAATTTCATCGAATCAAATTCTTTTCATCCTAAACGCAGTTGTGTTAAGGTGTGATAGAAGTCCTTTCGATAGAGACATAACAGCATGAGGCTGTTTACTTATATCACAACTGTAAAGGAGAACAATATGTCTAACAATCAACGCAAAGATACCTTGCTTTCTGTCTTGAATTTATCTCCTGTTGTTCAAGGGGGAACGATAGCAGAGTCATTCCGAAACAGCATGGACTTGGCGCGCCGTGCAGAGGAGTGGGGCTATCACCGTTATTGGCTTGCAGAGCATCATAATATCGAAGGTGTCGCAAGCTCTGCCACCGCCGTACTGATCGGCCATATTGCCGGCGGCACAAAGAAAATCCGCGTCGGCTCCGGCGGCATTATGCTCCCGAACCACTCATCTCTTGTAATCGCTGAACAATTCGGCACCCTGGAAACGCTGTATCCCGGACGGATTGATTTGGGGCTCGGACGTGCGCCGGGAACAGACCAATTGACTGCAAGGGCGCTCCGCAGAAACATCAGCAGCGGTGAAGATTTCCCAGAACAATTAGAGGAACTGCGCAATTACTTTAAACCGTCAGGAAATGTGCGCAATCAAGTCCGCGCCATTCCCGGAGAGGGCATAGATGTGCCGATTTGGCTGCTGGGCTCAAGCGACTTTAGTGCCCGTCTGGCAGGTGAGCTGGGTCTTCCGTTTGCATTCGCTGCTCATTTCTCACCGGCGAATACGGTTCCCGCGTTGGAGCTGTACCGCAATTCCTTTACGCCGTCAGAAGTGCTCAACGAACCGTATGCGATGGTCGGCGTAACGATTATCGCCGCAGATACAAACGAGAAAGCACAGCACCTGGCTACATCCCATTACCAGCGATTCCTTGATCTTGTCCGCGGTACGCCAAACCAGCTGAAGCCGCCAGTAGAAGACATGGATCAAATCTGGAGCCCATATGAAAAAGCAATGGTTCATCAACAGCTCAGTTCAACCATCGTCGGAGGTCCTGAAGAGGTGAAGGAAAAGCTTGAAGACTTTGTCAAAACAACTCAGGCCGATGAAATTATGGTCAACTCAGAAACCTTTGATCACGCTGACAGAATGCGTTCATTTGAAATCGTGGCTGACATTTGGAAAAACAGATAAAGGCCATAAAAAAGCAATGTAAAGGGGAAACCCATACATTGCTTTTTTATTCATTCAGCTTTCTTGCGGACTGACGGATGATCAGCTCAGGTTCAAAAATGACATCTTCCTGCTTAGGCTTTTTATGCTCCAAACAGTCAATAACATATTTTGCGGCAGCTTTACCCAGAACAGACTTCGGGTGCTTCACGGAGGTTAATTTCACCTCGGAAATTTGCGCGAAATGAGAGTCATCATACCCGACGATGGACATATCCTCAGGCACCTTGATATCCATCTCCCGAAGCATATCAATCACCTTCAGTGCAATTTCATCATTATAGCAAAGGATAGCAGTCGGCATGTTTTTGCTGTTTTTCTCCAGTGTCTCTTTTACTTTCTCCAGCAGCTTCGATTCCTTTTCCTCCGTCGTAAACGTCACAATCATATCCGGGGAAGGGAATAACTCATGCTCACGATGCGCCTGTATAAATCCGTTCATCCGTTTGACACCTTGTGTGTCATCAGCTTTAAAAATACCCATCATGTGCGTATGGCCGAGAGAGAGCAGGTGCTCCGCAGCCATCATGCCGCCTTTCACATCATCGAGAGTAAAACTTGGTGCGGCAAGTTCGGCGTATGACGCATTAATCATCGCAAAAGGAATGCCGTTTTTCTCTAAATTGAGATAGTAGCCAATATTCGGCGTTTGCAGAGCGCTTTTGGTCGGTTCTACAATCAACCCGTCAATATGCTGTGACAGCAGGTTTTCTAATCCTCTGCGTTCATTGTCCGGATTGTTGTTTGTGCTTGTCAAAAGCATAGAATATCCCTGCTCGCTTAAATAAGACTCGATTCCCCTAATGATGCTCGGGAAAATATAGTCTGATATGTAGGTCGTCAGAACGCCGATCGTTTTATTGGAATGCAGCGCTGATTTAGCGGAGCGTGAAGCGACAAAGGTGCCCCCTCCTTGCACGCTGTATAGCAGCCCTTGTGATACGAGGTCTCCAATGGCTTTACGAATGGTATGCCGGCTGACGCCAAATTGCTGCATTAACTCGTTTTCGGTAGGGATCTTTTGATCGGGCAGAATTTTACCTTGATTAATCCATGAACTGATTTCTTCTTTTACTTGAGCATATTTTGGTAACATATCTATTCCTCCAAAATGTATACGGACAAATTTTAGTATATCACAGTGATCTATACAAGAAAACATTGACAGAAAATACAAACAGGATTATTCTATATTTGTACGTACTAATGAAGAACAAATTTCGTTAAAATTTTAAATAAGTACGTACAATTGTAATAGAAAATGTAAACGCTTTACTCAACTTTCGGGAGGGCAGAGAAATGAAGAACACTCCAACTCAATTAGAACCAAATGCTCCTGTAACAAGAAGCCATTCAATGGGATTTGTGATTTTGATATCATGCGCGGCGGGGCTTGGCGGTTTATTGTACGGCTATGACACTGCAGTTATTTCTGGTGCTATTGGTTTTCTCAAGGATTTATACAGCCTGAGTCCGTTCATGGAGGGGCTTGTCATTTCAAGCATTATGATTGGAGGAGTTGCGGGAGTCGGGATATCCGGGTTCTTAAGCGACTGGTTCGGGCGCAGAAAAATCTTAATGACAGCGGCCCTGTTATTTGCGGTATCAGCAGTTGTTTCTGCTGTTTCACAAGACGTGTCGACCTTAATCATTGCGAGGATTATCGGAGGTTTGGGGATCGGAATGGGTTCGTCATTATCCGTCACTTATATTACGGAAGCGGCGCCGCCCGCCATACGCGGAAGTTTATCTTCCTTATATCAGCTCTTTACGATACTGGGTATTTCCGCAACGTACTTTATTAATCTCGCTGTCCAGCGCTCCGGAACATATGAATGGGGCGTGCAAACCGGCTGGAGATGGATGCTCGCTTACGGAATGGTGCCATCCGTTATCTTTTTCCTTGTCCTGCTGGTCGTGCCGGAAAGTCCTAGATGGCTGGCGAAAGCGGGCAGAACAAAAGAAGCGTTATCGATTCTGACACGTATTAATGGAGAAACTGTCGCAAAAGAAGAATTGAAGAACATTGAAAACTCTTTAAAAATAGAACAAATGGGCTCACTATCACAGCTCTTCAAACCAGGCCTCAGAAAAGCGCTTATTATTGGAATCCTGCTGGCGCTCTTTAATCAAGTGATCGGCATGAACGCCATCACCTACTACGGGCCGGAAATCTTTAAAATGATGGGATTCGGACAAAATGCCGGATTTGTGACAACCTGTATTGTCGGTGTCGTGGAGGTCATTTTTACTGTCATCGCGGTTTTATTGATTGATAAAGTTGGGCGCAAAAAACTGATGTCCATCGGTTCAGCTTTTATGGCGATTTTCATGATCTTAATCGGAACGTCGTTTTATTTTCAGTTAACAAGCGGATTTATGCTGATCTTCTTTATATTAGGTTTTGTCGCCGCGTTCTGTGTATCGGTCGGGCCGATCACATGGATTATGATTTCTGAAATCTTCCCGAACCATCTGCGGGCGAGAGCAGCTGGGATCGCCACCATCTTTTTATGGGGAGCAAACTGGGCGATCGGGCAGTTTGTGCCGATGATGATCAGCTCGTTCGGGCTGGCCTACACGTTCTGGATCTTTGCCGTCATTAACATTCTCTGCTTCCTGTTTGTCGTCACAATCTGTCCGGAGACGAAGAATAAATCGCTCGAAGAGATTGAAAAGCTTTGGATAAAATGAAAACGCTTTAAAAAGTGAAGCCCTTTCGATTGAGAAGGGCTTTTTATTTTGTGCGCACCATTAAAGGTTTGCTGTATAAGATAGAAATATAGAGGGAAAAATAATGAAAGAGAAACGCAGCTGCATAAAACTGCGCGAATATTGTCGATGAATTGGCTCTTAACAGTTGAATAAACATTTCCACCCTGTTAAAATAATTAAAGAAAGCAGAAATAATTTTTTTTGGCTATGATGGGACGTTTTTTGTCATAGCGGGACGTTTGGTGTCCAGCAAAAAAAGGAAGGAACGTTTGAGTCATGAACCAGTTAATACAAGCTCAAAAAAAATTATTGCCTGATCTTCTGCTCGTTATGCAAAAGAGGTTCGAAATCTTGCAGTATATCAGGCTGACAGAACCCATCGGCCGCAGAAGCCTCTCTGCCAGTCTCGGAATCAGCGAGCGTGTGCTGAGAAGCGAGGTTCAGTTTTTAAAGGAACAGAATCTGGTCGATATTAAAACAAACGGCATGACGCTGACAGAAGAGGGTTATGAACTGCTTTCCGTTTTAGAAGATACGATGAAAGATGTTTTAGGTTTGACGCTTTTGGAAAAGACATTAAAAGAACGATTAAATCTAAAGGATGTCATTATCGTATCCGGAGACAGCGACCAATCCCCATGGGTCAAAAAAGAAATGGGAAGAGCGGCTGTCGCATGTATGAAAAAAAGATTTTCAGGCAAAAATATCGTCGCTGTGACCGGCGGTACGACAATTGAAGCTGTCGCCGAGATGATGACGCCGGATTCTAAAAACCGCGAGCTTTTGTTTGTGCCTGCAAGAGGCGGTTTAGGCGAAGACGTAAAAAACCAGGCGAACACCATATGCGCGCATATGGCGGAAAAGGCTTCAGGCACTTACCGGCTTTTGTTTGTTCCGGGACAGCTGTCACAAGGCGCCTATTCATCTATTATTGAAGAACCTTCTGTCAAAGAGGTGCTGAACACGATTAAATCAGCGAGTATGCTGGTTCACGGAATCGGCGAAGCTAAAACTATGGCTGAGCGGAGAAACACACCTTTAGAAGACTTAAAGAAAATAGATGATAAAGACGCGGTGACAGAAGCGTTCGGCTACTACTTTAACGCGGACGGCGAAGTGGTCCACAAAGTGCATTCTGTCGGAATGCAGCTGGATGACATAGACGCCATTCCCGATATTATAGCGGTAGCCGGCGGATCATCAAAAGCCGGGGCGATCGAGGCTTACTTTAAAAAGCCGCGCAACACGGTTCTCGTCACTGACGAAGGAGCCGCAAAGAAGTTATTAAGGGATGAATAATCCCTCAATATAAATATCTCTCACTTATTTAAAGGAGGAAACAATCATGGCAGTAAAAGTCGGTATTAACGGTTTTGGTCGTATTGGACGTAACGTATTCCGCGCAGCATTAAACAATCCTGAAGTTGAGGTAGTAGCGGTTAACGATTTAACAGATGCTAACATGCTCGCTCACCTTTTACAATATGATTCTGTACACGGAAAATTAGACGCTGAGGTTTCAGTTGACGGTAACAACCTTGTTGTTAACGGTAAAACAATTGAAGTTTCTGCAGAACGCGATCCTGCTAAACTTAGCTGGGGTAAACAAGGCGTTGAAATCGTTGTTGAATCTACTGGTTTCTTCACAAAACGCGCAGACGCTGCGAAACACTTAGAAGCTGGCGCGAAAAAAGTAATCATCTCTGCTCCTGCTAACGAAGAAGATATCACAATCGTTATGGGTGTTAACGAAGATAAATACGATGCGGCTAACCACGACGTTATTTCTAACGCATCTTGCACAACAAACTGCCTTGCGCCGTTTGCAAAAGTACTTAACGACAAATTCGGCATCAAACGCGGTATGATGACAACAGTTCACTCTTACACAAACGATCAGCAAATTCTTGATCTTCCGCACAAAGACTACCGTCGTGCGCGTGCAGCAGCTGAAAACATCATCCCAACTTCAACTGGTGCTGCTAAAGCAGTTTCTCTAGTTCTTCCTGAACTAAAAGGCAAACTGAACGGCGGAGCAATGCGTGTTCCAACTCCAAACGTTTCTTTAGTTGACTTGGTTGCTGAACTGAACCAAGAAGTAACAGCTGAAGATGTAAATGCAGCTCTTAAAGAAGCGGCTGAAGGAGATCTTAAAGGAATCCTTGGCTACAGCGAAGAGCCATTAGTTTCTGGCGACTACAACGGAAACAAAAATTCTTCTACAATCGATGCTCTTTCTACAATGGTTATGGAAGGCAGCATGGTAAAAGTAATCTCTTGGTACGATAACGAAAGCGGCTACTCTAACCGCGTTGTTGACCTTGCAGCTTACATCGCTAAAAAAGGTCTTTAATTCATAGCTGAAAAAAGGACCTTACTTGGTTCTTTTGAATAGAAGCGCTATAATGAAAGCGGACAAGGGAAGGGGACGGACTCCCTTTCCCTTTTTCCATGAAGACCGGCTTTCAGAAAACGTTCTGTGAAAGAGAAGCATCTGCGCTTTGCAGCTTTCCGGCGCCTTCGCCTGCGGCCACTGCCCTGGCTTCAGACGATCTGCCCTGTGCCGAAAAGTATGCGATCTGCCCTCGCGGAGTCATCGCTTGATCAGACGGTTTCACGTTTTTCGTGCTGCATGCAAACCATTTTGAAGGAGGATCTCCTAAAGCATGAATAAGAAAACTCTCAAAGACATCGACGTAAAAGGCAAAGTTGTATTCTGCCGCGTTGACTTTAACGTTCCAATGAAAGACGGGGAAGTAACAGACGATACACGTATCCGTGCTGCACTTCCGACAATCAAACACCTTGCAGACCAAGGCGCGAAAGTCCTTCTTGCGAGCCACTTAGGCCGCCCGAAAGGCGAAGTCGTTGAGGAGCTTCGTTTAACTCCTGTTGCTGCACGCCTCGGCGAACTGCTTGGCAAAGAAGTGAAAAAAGCGGATGAAGCATACGGTGATGCTGTAAAATCGCAAATTTCCGACATGAAGGACGGAGACGTTCTTGTATTGGAAAACGTACGTTTCTACCCTGGTGAAGAGAAAAATGATCCTGAGCTTGCAAAAGCATTTGCTGAGATTGCAGATGTATATGTGAATGACGCATTCGGTGCTGCCCACCGTGCCCATGCATCTACAGCTGGAATTGCCGAGCATCTGCCAGCGGTTGCAGGTTTCTTAATGGAAAAAGAGCTTGACGTACTCGGAAAAGCAATTTCCAACCCTGATCGTCCGTTCACTGCCATTATCGGCGGAGCGAAAGTAAAAGATAAAATCGGCGTCATCGAAAGTCTTCTTGATAAAGTAGACAACCTGATCATCGGCGGCGGTCTTGCTTACACATTCGTTAAAGCGCTTGGTTATGAGGTTGGTAAATCTCTTCTTGAAGAAGATAAAATCGAGCTTGCGAAAACATTTATGGATCGCGCGAAAGAAAAAGGCGTTAACTTCTACATGCCTGAAGATGTACTCGTTGCAGATGATTTCTCTAACGATGCAAACGTAAAAATTGTGCCGATCTCTGAAATCCCTAGTGATTTAGAAGCAATCGACATTGGTACGAAAACACGCGAAACGTATGCTGATGTCATCAAAAACAGCAAACTTGTCGTGTGGAACGGACCGATGGGTGTATTCGAAATCGATTTGTTCGCTCAAGGAACAAAAGCGGTTGCGGAAGCATTGGCAGAGGCGAAAGATACATACTCTGTCATCGGTGGAGGAGACTCTGCAGCAGCGGTTGAAAAATTCGGCCTAGCTGACAAAATGAGCCACATCTCAACAGGAGGCGGCGCATCTCTTGAGTTCATGGAAGGCAAAGAGCTTCCAGGGGTAGCTGCACTGAACGATAAATAATTTTAAAACTGCTATAAGGAAGTGGAACAGATGAGAAAACCAATTATAGCCGGTAACTGGAAAATGAACAAAACACTCGGCGAGGCTGTCAGCTTCGTTGAAGAAGTGAAATCTTCCATTCCAGCAGCAGACAAAGCGGAAGCTGTTGTTTGCGCGCCAGCGCTTTTCTTAGAAAAGCTGACTTCTGCTGTGAAAGGCACTGACCTTAAAGTCGGCGCTCAAAACATGCACTTTGAAGAAAGCGGCGCGTTCACAGGCGAAATCAGCCCGGTTGCTCTGAAAGACCTTGGCGTTGACTACTGCGTCATCGGCCACTCTGAGCGCCGTGAAATGTTCGCTGAAACTGATGAAACAGTTAACAAAAAAGCACATGCTGCTTTCAAACACGGTATTGTGCCGATCATCTGTGTTGGTGAAACGCTTGAAGAGCGTGAAGCCGGCAAAACAAATGATCTTGTGGCTGACCAAGTGAAAAAAGGCCTAGCGGGTCTTTCTGAAGAACAAGTTGCAGCTTCTGTTATTGCTTATGAGCCAATCTGGGCAATCGGAACAGGCAAATCTTCTACATCTAAAGATGCGAACGACGTGTGTGCGCATATCCGTAAAACCGTCGCTGAAAGCTTCGGCCAAGAAGCGGCAGACAAGCTTCGCATTCAATATGGCGGAAGCGTAAAGCCTGCAAACATTAAAGAATATATGGCAGAGTCCGATATTGACGGTGCTTTGGTCGGCGGCGCGAGCCTTGAGCCACAGTCATTCGTTCAATTATTGGAGGAAGGTCAATATGAGTAAAAAACCAGCTGCACTCATCATTCTTGATGGGTTCGGATTACGAAACGAAACAGTAGGGAACGCAGTCGCTTTGGCGAAAAAACCGAACTTTGACCGCTATTGGAATCAGTATCCTCATCAGACACTGACTGCTTCAGGCGAGGCTGTAGGTCTTCCTGACGGACAGATGGGGAACTCCGAAGTAGGGCACTTAAATATCGGTGCGGGCCGTATTGTGTATCAAAGCTTAACACGCGTAAATGTTGCCATTCGCGAGGGAGAGTTCGAACAAAATCAAACATTCCTTGACGCGATCAGCAATGCGAAAGAAAACAACAAAGCCCTGCATCTGTTCGGCCTTTTATCAGACGGCGGTGTGCACAGCCATATCAATCATTTATTCGCGCTGTTAAAGCTTGCGAAAAAAGAAGGGCTGACAAAGGTATATATCCATGGCTTCCTTGACGGCCGTGATGTAGGTCCGCAAACTGCGAAAACGTACATCAACCAGCTGAACGAACAAATCAAGGAGATCGGTGTCGGAGAAATCGCCAGCATTTCCGGACGTTACTACTCAATGGACCGCGATAAACGCTGGGACCGTGTAGAAAAAGCGTACCGTGCAATGGCATACGGCGAAGGCCCGACTTACCGCAGCGCATTGGATGTTGTTGATGATTCATATGCGAATGGAATTCACGATGAATTTGTTATTCCATCTGTCATCACAAAAGAAAACGATGAGCCTGTTGCGAAAATCCAAGACGGCGATTCTGTGATTTTCTATAATTTCAGACCGGACCGCGCCATCCAGATTTCCAACACGTTCACGAACAAAGACTTCCGTGATTTCGACCGCGGCGAGAATTATCCGAAAAACCTGCATTTCGTCTGCCTGACTCACTTCAGTGAAACAGTTGACGGCTATGTGGCGTTTAAACCGATAAATCTTGATAATACAGTCGGAGAAGTATTATCTCAGCAAGGATTAAAACAGCTTCGAATTGCAGAAACTGAAAAGTATCCGCACGTCACGTTCTTTATGAGCGGCGGCCGTGAAGCTGAATTCCCGGGTGAAGAGCGTATTCTTATCAACTCGCCGAAAGTCGCAACATACGACTTGAAGCCTGAAATGAGTGCGTATGAAGTGAAGGACGCGCTTGTCAAAGAAATCGAAGCTGACAAGCATGACGCGATTATCCTTAACTTCGCAAACCCAGACATGGTCGGCCACTCCGGAATGGTTGAACCTACAATTAAAGCAATTGAAGCAGTGGACGAATGCTTAGGCGAAGTCGTTGACGCGATTCTCGCTAAAGGCGGACACGCCATCATTACCGCTGATCACGGTAATGCTGATATTCTGATTACAGAATCAGGCGAACCGCACACTGCACATACAACAAATCCAGTCCCTGTAATTGTAACGAAAGAAGGCATCACGCTGCGTGAAGGCGGAATCCTAGGCGACCTTGCACCAACGTTATTAGACCTTCTCGGTGTTGAAAAACCGAAAGAAATGACTGGAACATCTTTAATTCAAAAATAAGCTGAAAATCAAAGGAGAGACAAACTCATGCCATACATTGTTGATGTTTATGCACGCGAAGTATTAGACTCCCGCGGCAACCCAACAGTTGAAGTTGAAGTATATACAGAAACAGGAGCATTCGGCCGCGCATTAGTGCCAAGCGGAGCTTCTACAGGTGAATACGAAGCAGTTGAGCTTCGTGACGGCGACAAAGACCGTTACCTTGGAAAAGGCGTGTTAACAGCTGTTAACAACGTAAACGAAATCATTGCTCCAGAGCTTCTTGGCTTTGATGTAACTGAACAAAACGCAATCGATCAGCTTTTAATCGAGCTTGACGGTACTGAAAACAAAGGCAAACTTGGTGCGAACGCAATTCTTGGCGTATCTATGGCTTGTGCGCGTGCTGCTGCTGATTTCTTACAGATTCCTCTTTACCAATACCTTGGAGGATTCAACTCAAAAACGCTTCCTGTACCGATGATGAACATCGTCAACGGCGGAGAGCATGCTGACAACAACGTAGATATTCAAGAATTCATGATCATGCCTGTAGGTGCTCCTAACTTCCGTGAAGCACTTCGCATGGGCGCTCAAATCTTCCACAGCCTGAAATCTGTTCTTTCTGCTAAAGGAATGAACACAGCTGTAGGTGATGAAGGCGGATTCGCTCCAAACCTTGGTTCTAACGAAGAAGCGCTTCAAACAATCGTTGAAGCAATCGAAAAAGCCGGCTTCAAACCTGGCGAAGAAGTAAAACTTGCAATGGATGCTGCATCTTCTGAGTTCTACAACAAAGAAGACGGCAAATACCATCTGTCTGGCGAAGGCGTTGTGAAAACGTCTGCTGAAATGGTTGACTGGTACGAAGAAATGGTTTCTAAATACCCAATCATCTCTATCGAAGATGGACTTGACGAAAACGACTGGGAAGGCCACAAGCTTCTTACTGAGCGTCTTGGCAAAAAAGTTCAGCTTGTTGGTGATGACCTCTTCGTTACAAACACGAAAAAACTTGCTGAAGGTATCAAAAACGGCGTAGGCAACTCTATCCTGATCAAAGTAAACCAAATCGGTACATTGACTGAAACATTCGATGCGATCGAAATGGCGAAACGCGCAGGCTACACTGCTGTTATCTCTCACCGTTCTGGTGAAACTGAAGACAGCACAATCGCTGACATCGCTGTGGCAACAAACGCAGGACAAATCAAAACAGGTGCTCCGTCACGTACGGACCGTGTTGCGAAATACAACCAGCTTCTTCGCATCGAAGATCAGTTGGCTGAAACTGCTCAATACCACGGTATTAACTCTTTCTACAACTTAAACAAGTAATAAAATGACCGCCGAGAGAAATCTCGGCGGTTTTTTTGGTGCTTTTTACAGATCCAAATAAAGCCTCACCATATCACGGCATTGAATGCCGTTTTCAAAGATCTCCTCCTCATAATGTCTAATAAAAAAATCATGGTCGATCGCTTGCAGGCGAAATCCGCATTTTTGATAAAGAGAAAGCTGATGGATGCTGGAATTCCCAGTGCCAATCTCAATCACCTTTGCTCCCATATGTTTCGCTTGTTCGATGGCGTCGCGGATAAGAAGCTTGCCGATGCCTTGTTGTTGCATGGTTTGTTTTACTGCGATGTTAACGATTTCTACGGTTTGCGGTCTAGTTGTGATGATCACGTATACACCAGCTAATTCGCCCGATATATAAGCTGTGTAGCATTCTCCTCTGGCAATGTATTCATCAACAATTTCTTTTGACGGATCGGCGAGCAGCAGAAGCTCATACAGCGCTTGATCATAGTTTGTCGCTTTTTGAATGGTGAGCTGTTGCATCATCATTCCACCTTTTCACATGTTTATAGAGATATTTTCGTGATTTCCTCCAATTTCATACCATTCTATTATAAAATATGTAACATAGGAAATATGTACAAAATAGTGGATAGCAAATAGGAGGAAAGTCACATGTTTTGTAAGGAATGCGGTCAAAAAAATAATGAAGGGGCCAAGTTTTGTAAAGAGTGCGGCACCCCGATCGGAGGGATCGGCAGACAGGCAAATAAAGAAACAGCAAGCACTGCTGAAACGAGGCAGGCACCGCGAAAACCAATCCCTAAGAAAACCATCATGTTATGGAGCAGCATTGCCGCAGCGTGCGTCATATTATTCGCCGCATATAAAACCGGAGCGTACTTGACTTCAAAGGATAGGTTAGTCGACAAGTTTGAACAGGCTGTAAATGAGGAAGATAAAGACCAAATCGCGTCTCTCCTTACGCCGGTAAATGATAAGCTTAAGCTGACTAAAAATAATGTAAAGCCGTTTCTTACATATTTGAAGGATCATCCTGACAAAAAAGATGAGCTTTTTGCATCGCTGCGTGCTGAAACAGTCCAAAAGGATATTGTATACGCGGAGAAAGATGGGAAAAGCTTGCTAGTGTTTGACCATTATGATTTAAAAATAGCACCTGTTTATTTTGAAGTAACCAGCAATTATAAACATACGGATCTCTATGTGAATAAAGAGGATGCAGGATCTATAAAGAAAGCGGATCAAGCACAAACCCTCGGACCGTACATTCCCGGCGAATATACTGTCTCAGCCAAACTGAAAAACGATGTAGTCGATCTTGTGAAAAAGGAAGACATTCAGGCGGTTGGTGACAACAGCTTTCATGTTGATCTCTCATTAGAAGCAGACAATGTAACATTCAGCTTAGCGGATGACATCAAGGATGGAAAGGGAGAGTTGCTCATTAACGGTACATCCATTCATAAAGATCCGTTCAAATCTGTCACATACGGCCCGCTTCTGACAGACGGATCAATGACAGCTGCGGTCGAAGCAGAGTTTCCATGGGGAAAAACAAAAACAGCGGGCGTGCCGATTGATAGCAAAGAAATGGAGTTAACGTTAATTCCTGACCAAGACACACAAGAAACAATCATGAACACGATTGTCAAAACGACAAAGCAATATTCCAAAGCGCTTTCTGATGGAAATACAGCTCAGATGACAGAGGCAAGTGCCAGTTGGAAAGCCGAAGTAAAAGAGAACGTGGACTCGATGAAAAACACGGATTCTTACTTAAAAGATAAATATCTGGAAACAGACTTTGATTTGGATACATTTGCTCTATCCCAGAAGAATGACGGTACATGGCAGGCGACGGTAAAAGGAAAAGAACTTCACCAGTCCGCTAATTATAATGACTATACGAAACCTGAAATGTCGGATGAAAGCCCGAGCTATGAATATCTGCTTTCATATGATAAAAAACAGAAAAAGTGGATTTTCGAAGATACGGAATCAACTTTTGATTCTGCCGGAACAAACATAAAGAAAATAAAAAATGATCATGCAGAGACGTACACGTCAGCCTGGGCAGACGCAAAAGGCAAGAAAGCAAGCGTAAGCCCATCGACCGGCGATGTCACGGATGAACAAGTGACATCATTTATGGTTAGTTATCTGACAAATCAATCAACCGCAGTGAATTTAAATGAATTTGCGGTTATGGAAGGCAATCTGGAAAAAGGAAGTTCATTATATAATGATCAGCAGAAATTGGTTAAGAAGCTGTACAGCGAGGGGACGACTGAAGTATTTATTGATGTAGAGGTAAAAAGCTTTAATCAAAGCGGCTCGACTATCACAATTAAAACATATGAAGAATTTGATATTACAAAATCAGGCGGCAGTACAAAGCGCAGAACATACAACTGGACCTACACCGGCGTAGTGAAAGACGGAAGAATTTATTTAACATCTATTCAATAAAAACAAACCCCCATCACCAGCAGGTGATGGGGTTGTTTTTTAAAAGAAGATATAACGGAAAATCTCTTTGATATAATGTTCGATGATGAGCCGAAACGCAACGCACGTGATCAGATAAATCACAATGGTTGAGTAAATGATATCAGCCTTTCCTTTATAGGAATGCTGGTAACTGCTCAGCATCGTAGGGGGAATTGCGAAGAATGCGCCGATTAAACCAATTGCTAACACGGTGAAACAAAGATCTGTATGTAATAAAAACAATAGAAGTGCAAGAATCAAAATAGCTGTAAACGGAATAAGAAACGCACCAAATCTGGATAGTGAATCTTTAAATGACACGTGGTTTCCCGCGATTTTTAAGGAAAAAAAGATCAATGCATGCAACCCGAAAATATAAAGGGCAAAGTAAATGGTTGGCTTGAAAAAGATTTCTGTAAAGCTCGCACTGCCGGGACCATTTGAAAAAAGAATATAAAACATCAGCGGAGTTAGTAAACTGAAAAGCACCATTGTAATGATTCCGCTGATCAGCTGTTCTCCGCCTGTTGTTTTGCACTCCTGATAAGGGCGTTTCAGAACAGCCAGGACAAATGAACCGAACTGCTTTGCTGCTTGTTTTGCAGCCTCAGCTCCCGCCTGTGCTCCTTGATTTTCGCCCGCTTGGCGTGGAAGAGGCGATCCGCATTTCTCACAAAATTTTCCGCCATCTGCTTGATGGCCGCATTGAGGACAAAACATATGATGACTCCTTTTACATGTAATATAGGGAAAATAGACTAATAAGGTCATTATAAAAGAAAAAAGTAGAAAAGTAACCAATATCTATCCAAAAATTTTCTCCAAGATATGTATCAGAAAAAAGACACGGGCTGCCAGATGCGAACCCGTGTCTTTTTTCTAGTTATTTATATATTTTTCAAATACGTCACCGAAATCTTTAATATGGTACTGCGAGCGGACGGAAGTGACCCATGTAAATCCAAATTCGGTCAGCTCTTTGTATTGTGTTTCAATATTGACGTGCTCAGGGCGGGTATGCTGAAGGATGGTGACTGCTCGTTCCAGACTTTGTTCAGCCTGATTGATCAAAATGTCATTTTCATAGATCGTTTCAGAGATACGGAGAAGGGCTTTATACAAATCTTTTAGCTTTTCAATTTGCTCTTTATGCACATCGATATCAAATTGTTCAGAGCCCAGCTTGAACTTGATTTCAACATCCAAATCGACTTTCCCGGCAGTTTCCAGAAAAACATCAGAGATTTTATATTGGGAATAAGGGTAGCGTTTCAGCGTTCGTTTAGAGGAAGTGGCACGTTCGCCGTCAACATGGATCAGCGCCAGATTCGTGAAGCAATATTCATCGGCTTTTGTTTTAATCAGGAAATAAATTTTTTCGTTGTCTTCATGCATGACATAATCATCAGCATCTGTTTTGTCATAATCCTGAGGTTCGATAATTTTTCCGATATCTGATAATCCAAGTGCATCTGCTGCAATTTTCTTGAACATATAGATACATCCTTCCTATTTACATAGTCACTTTATTGTAGCATGTGGCGTTTCCGAACGGCTATAAACGTTTGCGAAGAATCAGCCTCTGGGTAAGGCCAATGTCACATGGAGGAAGTATACGATGTTCTCATATATGATGTTTCCACTATTCATCTCATCATGTAGAAAAGCAGCTCCCTTACTTCAGGGAGCTGCTTTCAGCTGTTTTCGGCACGTATTCAAATACTTCCTCACTCTCAAAAAACTCAATTAAGCGGCTCAGCCAGTCATAGTAATGGAGCCATTCTCTTAATTCATTCAGCAGCTGATTGACTTTCTCTTCCGCTTCGGGGGTAAGCCCGTCCCTTTGTAAAAGGTCTGTCAGCTCCCGGTTTAATTTTTTATATAGCACTTTGTTTTTGCTCACGACCTTTGTCCAATTCGCCGCAAATAAAGATATGAAGGTTTGGTAATAATCCTGCTCTACGTCGTAAAGATCTTTTCTTACGCCTTTTTCAAAGACTTTTTCGGCAATGTTGGCATCAATCATTTCACGGACGACCTGGCTCATCCGTGTTTTGCTCATGCCTGTTGCTTCTGACAGCTCGCTTAACGTCATCGGTTTTCGATTCATATAAATAATCCCGAGCACACGCCCGACAGTAGAAGGCATTCCAAACGTATGCATATTTTCGGCAATCTTCTCAATGAGATGCTCTTCAGCATGTTCAATGATGTCGAGAGCAGTTTTTTCCACAGCTGATCATCCCTTCAAATGGCAATTGATGGTGTCAATATATCATATTTCTGCCAGTTGTTGAAAACAGCTGTATGCGGAGGAAGCGAGAGGTATCCGGCGTAATTGTAAGAACACCTTCTCTGCCTGAGTCATAGCAATAAATATCTGTAAATAACATATAATTTCAACACATTGTAAACTTTTTATTTTATAAAGTTCAAATTATAATAAAGATTATACTTTTCAGAAAAATGAATGGAAACCTGCGGAGGTGCACGGATTGCTGAAATTAGAACAAGTGTCAAAAGTATATAAAGGCGGCAAAAAAGCCGTGAACAGCATTGATTTAGATATTGCCAAAGGCGAATTTATCTGTTTTATCGGCCCGAGCGGCTGCGGAAAAACGACGACGATGAAGATGATTAATCGACTGATTGAACCGTCGTCAGGAAAGATCTTTATCGACGGAGAAAACATAATGGAACAGGACCCGGTTGAACTGAGGAGAAAAATCGGCTATGTGATTCAGCAGATTGGTTTGTTTCCCCACATGACCATTCAGCAGAACATTTCACTCGTACCGAAACTGCTGAAATGGCCTGAAGAAAAACGGAAAGAACGGGCGAGCGAGCTGTTAAAGCTTGTTGATATGGGCCCTGAATATTTAGACCGTTATCCCCACGAGCTCAGCGGCGGACAGCAGCAAAGAATCGGCGTGCTGCGCGCACTGGCTGCGGAACCCCCTCTCATTTTAATGGATGAACCGTTCGGAGCGCTTGACCCGATCACGCGGGATTCCCTTCAGGAAGAATTTAAAAAACTGCAGAGAACGTTGAACAAAACCATAGTGTTTGTGACCCATGACATGGACGAAGCCATTAAGCTAGCTGACCGGATTGTGATTTTAAAAGCGGGTGAAATCGTTCAGGTCGGCACACCTGATGAGATTCTCAGAAATCCGGCAAATGAATTTGTAGAGGAATTTATCGGGAAAGAGCGCCTGATCCAGACAAGACCTGAAATTGAGCGGGTTGAGCAGATGATGAACAGGATGCCTGTCACGGTCACAGCGGACAAAACGCTTTCTCAGGCCATTCAGCTGATGAGAGAAAAACGCGTCGACTCGCTGCTTGTTGTAGATGAGCAAAATGTGCTGAAGGGATACGTAGATGTTGAAATCATTGATCAAAACCGCAAAAAAGCGAGCGTTGTTGGTGAAGTGTACCGATCGGATATGTATACCGTGCAAAAAGGAGCCCTTCTCCGAGATACCGTCCGGAAAATCTTGAAGCAAGGAATGAAGTATGTTCCCGTTGTTGATGAAGAGCACCATTTAGCAGGGATTGTGACAAGAGCAAGCCTTGTGGACATCGTATACGATTCCATATGGGGTGAGGAAAACCAGCTAATGACGATCTGATCAGGGGAGGAGCTCTTATACATGAATCAAATGATGACTTTTTTACAGACGAACGGCGGTGAGCTGCTGTATAAAACAGGTGAACATTTATACATTTCGCTCGTTGCTGTTGTGTTGGGCATTATCGTTGCGGTGCCGCTCGGTGTTCTGCTGACCAGAATGAAAAAAGGCGCTGGCGCAGTTATAGGTGCCGTCAACATTGTGCAAACCTTGCCAAGTCTGGCGATTCTGGCGTTTTTTATCCCGCTTCTCGGTGTGGGAAAAGTGCCGGCGATCGTCGCTTTATTTTTCTATTCGGTGCTTCCGATTCTGCGCAATACGTATACAGGCATTAAAGGTGTAAACAAAAATCTGCTTGAGTCAGGAAAAGGGATTGGAATGACCGTCTGGGAGCAGATTCGGCTCGTCGAGATTCCGCTGGCGATCCCGATTATTATGGCGGGAATCCGTACATCAACGATTTATTTAATCGGCTGGGCGACCCTTGCCTCATTTATTGGCGGCGGCGGTCTCGGTGATTACATTTTTATCGGACTGAACCTGTATCAGCCTGAATACATCATTGGCGGTGCTGTGCCGGTAACGATCTTAGCCATTATCATTGATTACTTGTTAGCCGTGACGGAACGAAAAGTGACACCGAAGGGATTGCAAGGAATGAAGGAAGTTTCTTAAGGAGTTGGCTGTGTTGAAAACGAAAAAAATCAGATGGATCGGCGCGCTCGCTTTCGCCTTTGTCATGCTGCTGAGCGGCTGTTCTTTGCCGGGACTTGGCGGCGCCTCCAAAGATACGATCAAGGTCGGAGCGCAAAGCATGACAGAATCAGAAATCTTAGCGAATATGATTACGCAGCTCATTGAACATGATACGGATTTAAATACGGCGTTAGTCAAAAATCTCGGATCAAACTATGTTCAGCACCAGGCGATGCTTGGCGGTGACATTGACATCTCCGCCACGCGCTACTCAGGGACCGATTTAACGAGCACCCTCGGAATGGAGGCTGAAAAGGATCCGGAAAAAGCCTTAAATATCGTGCAGAAAGAATTTGACAAACGTTTTAAATATAAATGGTTTGATTCTTACGGGTTTGATAACACATACGCCTTTACCGTAACAAAAAAGTTTGCGGAAAAGGAGCATGTAAACACTGTGTCTGACCTGAAGAAAAACGCTTCTGAATATAAACTGGGCGTCGACAATGCCTGGCTGAAACGGAAGGGCGACGGGTATAAAGGCTTTGTCAGCATGTATGGATTTGAGTTTGGAACAACCTATCCGATGCAAATCGGACTTGTCTATGACGCAGTCAAAAACGGGAAAATGGACGCCGTTCTTGCTTATTCCACAGACGGCCGGATTAAGGCGTATGATCTGAAAATCCTAAAAGACGACAAACAGTTTTTCCCGCCGTATGACTGTTCACCTGTGATTCCGGAAAAGGTGCTTAAAGACCATCCTGAGCTTGAAGGCATTATTCATAAACTGATCGGGAAGATTGATACGGAAACCATGCAGGAGCTCAACTACGAAGTAGACGGCAAGCTGAAGGAGCCGTCTGTTGTGGCAAAGGAATTTTTAGAGAAACATCATTATTTTGACTAAGAAAAGAGGCAGATTAAATGGAAGTATTACAGCAGCTTGGCACTTACTATTCGCAAAACGGCGGTTATGTGCTGCAAGAGTTTTACCGCCATTTTCTGATGTCGGTGTACGGCGTTTTGTTTGCGGCCATCGTCGGTATTCCGCTTGGCATCCTGATTGCCAGATATCGAACATTAAGCGGCTGGGTTTTCGCCGTCACGAACGTGATTCAGACGGTGCCGGCGCTCGCCATGTTGGCCGTGCTGATGCTAGTGATGGGGCTTGGCGCCAATACGGTCATTTTATCGTTATTTCTTTATTCACTGCTGCCGATCATCAGAAATACGTATACAGGCATTGTCAGCATTGAACATGCCTATCTTGAATCCGGAAAAGCGATGGGCATGACAAAGTTTCAAGTGCTGCGGATGGTCGAGCTTCCGCTGGCGCTTTCTGTCATTATGGCCGGCCTTCGCACCGCGCTCGTCATTGCCATCGGCATTACAGCCATCGGGACATTTGTCGGCGCCGGAGGCCTCGGAGACATTATCGTCAGGGGATCTAACGCAACAAACGGGACCGCGATTATATTAGCTGGTGCGATCCCGACAGCCCTTATGGCGGTGATAGCTGATTTGGTCATGGGCTGGCTTGAACGCGTGTTAAGCCCGATTAAAAAAAAGAAAAAACTGCTCAGTGCAGCTTAGTAAAAAAACGCCTTGTTCATGACAGGGCGTTTTTACGGTTTCGGCACATATTTAAAAATCTCTTCACTCTCAAAAAATTCAATCAGACGGCCGAGCCAATTGTAATAGTCGAGCCATTCCTTTAATTCCTTCAACAGCTCATTCACCTTTTCTTCCGCTTCAGGAGAAAGCTCTTGATCCAAGATACTGAGCAGCTCCCGGTTGAGTTTTTTATGCATCATTTTATTTTTGCTGACGACTTTGCTCCAAGTGGCTGTAAACAGTGTGATAAAGGTTTGGTAGTAATCCTCTTCAACATCGTACAAGTCTTTTCGCACGCCCTTTTCGAACACCTTCTCGGCGATGTTGGCATCGAGCATGTCCCGCACGACCTGGCTCATTCGCGTTTTGCTCATGCCAGTCGCATCTGATAATTCCGTCAGCGTCATCGGCTTGCGATTCATATAAATAATGCCCAGCACACGGCCAACGGTAGAGGGCATTCCAAATGCTTGCATGTTTTCCGCGATTCTTTCTATGAGGTGGTCTTCAGTCTGTTCAATTACCGTTAACGGATCTTTCTCCAACAGTTTCAATCCTTTCAGCTAACAATTCCGATGTCAATATACCACATTTTTGATGCGGCGGAAATGCTGTAACCATAGAATTTGGCAGGAAATTGGAGCAATAAGGAGATCATTACCGGTCAATACGGGTAAATCAGGGCTTACACATACTTTATAAATAATATGAACAAATTGTAAACTTTTTATTTTATAAACTTTATTCTATAATGAGAAGCATTCAATTGTCTGAAAAATTAAATATGAATTGAACGAATTGAATGAATTTAATTTTGGAGGTGCGATGTTTGCTGACATTACAAAATGTCTCGAAAACATATAAGGGCGGCAAAAAAGCTGTGAACAGCGTGAATCTGGAGATTGAAAAAGGTGAATTTATCTGTTTTATCGGTCCAAGCGGCTGCGGAAAAACGACAACGATGAAAATGATTAATCGATTAATTGAGCCGTCAGCCGGCCAGATTTTTATTGACGGCGAGAACATTATGGAACAAAACCCGGTAGAACTCAGACGTAAGATCGGCTATGTCATTCAGCAGATCGGTCTGTTCCCCCATATGACCATTCAGCAGAACATTTCACTTGTGCCTAAGCTGCTGAAATGGCCGGAGCAGCAGCGGAAAGAACGTGCGCGTGAGCTTTTAAAATTGGTCGATATGGGACCTGACTATTTAGACCGTTATCCTCATGAATTAAGCGGGGGACAGCAGCAGCGAATAGGTGTATTACGGGCACTTGCCGCGGAACCGCCGCTTATCTTAATGGATGAACCGTTTGGGGCGCTTGACCCGATTACGCGGGATTCCCTTCAGGAAGAATTTAAAAAACTGCAAAAAACCTTACATAAAACCATCGTATTTGTTACCCATGATATGGATGAAGCGATTAAGCTTGCAGACCGGATTGTCATTTTAAAAGGCGGAGAGATTGTTCAGGTCGGAACGCCTGATGATATTCTGAGAAATCCGGCAAACGAATTTGTTGAGGAATTTATCGGCAAGGAGCGCCTGATTCAGTCATCAAGTCCTGAAGTTGAGCGGGTTGATCAAATGATGAGTACACACCCGGTGGCCATTACGGCAGATAAAACGCTCTCTGAAGCGATCCAGCTGATGAGGCAGAAGCGTGTCGACTCGCTGCTGGTTGTAGATGACAGCCATGTTCTTCTAGGCTATGTGGATGTGGAAATCATTGATCAATGCCGGAAGAAAGCCAATCTGGTAGGCGAGGTCCTGCATCAAGACATCTACACCGTATTGGGGGGCACACTGCTGCGGGATACAGTACACAAAATTTTAAAACGGGGTGTAAAGTATGTGCCGGTTGTAGATGAAGACCGCCGTTTAATAGGAATTGTGACGAGAGCGAGCCTGGTTGACATTGTATATGAGTCTATCTGGGGAGAAGAAAAACAGCTCGCAATATTGTCATAGGGAGGTTGTAAGACGTGAATCATATTATTGAATTTTTGCAAACCAACGGGGGCGAGCTGCTTTACAAAACATATGAGCATATCACCATTTCTCTCATCGCCGTCATTTTAGGCATTGCTGCCGCTGTGCCCCTTGGGGTTGTGCTGACCAGAATGAAAAAAGGAGCCGGCACCATTATCGGTATTGTAAATATCATTCAGACGCTGCCTAGTCTGGCAATCCTCGCTTTCTTTATCCCGCTCTTGGGAGTCGGAAAAGTCCCGGCTATTGCGGCCTTGTTTTTCTATTCCGTTTTGCCGATCCTGCGCAACACGTATACCGGGATTCACGGCGTTAACAAAAATCTGCTTGAATCAGGAAAAGGCATCGGGATGACGGCTGCTGAACAGATTCGCCTCGTAGAACTGCCGCTTGCCGCGCCCGTCATCATGGCGGGGATCAGAACATCTACGATTTATTTAATCGGATGGGCGACGCTTGCGTCCTTTATCGGCGGCGGCGGATTGGGTGATTATATTTTCATCGGCCTGAATTTATATCAGCCGGAATATATCATCGGAGGAGCGGTTCCTGTCACGATATTGGCGATTGTCATTGATTATGTGCTGTCAGTAACTGAACGAAAACTGACACCTGCCGGCATGCAGAGATTGAAGGAAGTTTCATAAGGAGGCGGCTCATGAAAAGAAAATATCTCAAGTGGATGATCGGTTTACCGCTCGCAGTAATGCTGATGCTAAGCGGCTGTTCGCTTCCGGGTCTCAGCGCCGCTTCAGACCAGACCATTAAAATCGGCGCGCAAAGCATGAGTGAATCAGAAATCATCGCCAGCATGCTTGGCCAGCTGATCGAACACCATACGGATCTAAAAACAACGACCATTAAAAATCTAGGCTCCAACGCGGTACAGCAGCAGGCCTTATTGAACGGAGAAATCGATATAGCGGCCACAAGATATACAGGTGACGCGCTGACAGGCACGCTGAGGATGAAACCTGAAAAAGATCCGGACAAAGCGCTGGCGCTGACACAGCGGGAGTTTAAAAAAAGATATGATTTAAAATGGTATGACTCCTACGGGTTTGATAATACGTATGCCTTTACCGTCAGCAAGAAGCTTGCGGACCAATATCATTTAGAAAACGTATCAGACGTCAAAAAATGGGCGCCGCAATTAAAGCTGGGCGTCGACAACTATTGGATGAAGCTGAAGGGGAATGGCTATCAGGATTTTACGAAAACCTACGGCATGACATTCGGCGGCACGTATCCAATGCAGATCGGGCTTGTGTATGACGCGGTAAAAAGCGGAAAAATGGACATTGTCCTCGCTTACTCCACGGACGGGAGAATTAAGTCCTATGATCTCAAAATGCTAAAGGATGATAAACAATTTTTCCCGCCGTACGACTGCTCCCCGGTTGTTCCGGAACAGGTGCTGAAAGAACATCCTGAACTGGAAAGCATCATTCAAAAAATGATCGGAAAAATCGATACAGCCACGATGCAGGAGCTCAACTATGAAGTCGACGGTAACCTAAAAGAACCGTCTGTCGTTGCCAAGGAATATTTGCAAAAGCATCACTACTTCGAATCGTGAAAGGGGGATTGACCAATGAATGTGCTGGAACAGTTAATGTCGTATTATGCACAGAACGGCAGCTACGTCATAGAAGAATTCGGCCGCCATTTTCTCATGTCGGCTTACGGCGTCTTGTTTGCCGCTGTTGTCGGTGTTCCGGTGGGGATCCTCATTGCGCATTTCCGCCGCTTGTCAGGTTGGGTATTCGCCGTTACAAATGTCATTCAGACGATTCCGGCGCTCGCCATGCTGGCAGTCTTGATGCTTGTTATGGGGCTCGGTGCAAACACCGTGATTTTATCATTATTTTTGTATTCCCTGCTTCCGATTATCCGAAACACGTACACAGGCATTGTCAGCATTGAACACGCAACCTTAGAATCAGGAAAAGCGATGGGGATGACGAAATTCCAGATTCTTCGGATGGTTGAGCTCCCGCTCGCGCTTTCTGTCATTATGGCAGGCCTTCGAACGGCTCTCGTCATCGCCATCGGCATTACAGCCATCGGCACATTTGTCGGCGCTGGCGGCCTTGGGGATATGATTGTCCGCGGGTCAAACGCCACAAACGGAACGGCGATTATTCTAGCAGGCGCGATTCCGACTGCGGTAATGGCGGTTGCGGCTGATTTGCTCATGGCTTGGCTGGAGCGGGCGTTACATCCGGTTAAGAAAAAAAGAACCAAGGTGAGACGTATTCAAACAGCTGCATAGGAACAAAAAAGAGGCTTGGATGATTCCAGCCTCTTTTTTCATATTTAAATTGTAAACTGATCCATTTTCTCATTAAGTTCTTTCGCCAAACGCTCAAGCTCCTCAGCATTTTGAAGCACTTGATCCATTGAATGGGCGGATTGCTCGGTAATGGAAAATGTTTCTTCAATGCCGGCGGCGGATTCTTCAGAAACGGAGGCGATATTTTCAATCGATTGGTTAATTGTGATCGATTGGTTTGTTAACTGCTTTAATCCGTCCGTTACTTCCTTAATGCTATCCGCTACATAGGTGACCGATTGCTTAATGTTCTGCATGGCCTGTCCAGTGTCAGTCAGGTTTTCGGTACCTTTTTCTACTTCGGTAAAGCTGCTTTCCAGGTATTGAATGACAGTGTTGATCTCCTGCTGTGTGCCGCCTACTATTTTAGTGATATCCTGAACGGAGTCAGATACGCCGTCTGCTAGCTTTCGGACCTCTTCGGCCACAACGGCGAAGCCTTTGCCGCTTTCTCCTGCGCGGGCTGCCTCAATTGCGGCATTAAGTGATAGTAAGTTCGTTTGCTCGGCAATGCCGTTGATGACCTGAACAAGCTTGTTGATGTCCTGTGAATGCTGTTCCAGCGATCTCACTTTGTGAACGGCTTCCTGAACGATATGATGTATCGTTTTCATTTGCTGCACTGACGTATTCATATTTTCGTTTCCGTTTACGGCGAGTTCGAGAACGTTTTGAGACGTATCGCTGATCGTCATGCCGTGATTGTAGGCTTTATCAATGCTTTCTGTAAATTCATTCATTGATTCGGCAATCGTCACAGCGTCTTGCGCCTGCTGCTCGGAGCCTTCAGCCATTTCGTTCATCGTTTCGGTAATATGCCTGCTGCCGGTTCTTGTTTCATTCGTTGCAGTGGTCAGCACTTGTGATGAAGAAAGCACGCGGGTGGAAATTTCTTTTGAATACCCGACGATATCTCTTAAATTCCCTACCATTTTCTGAAGCGCTTCGTTCAGATCGCCAAGCTCGTCTTTTGATGCCAGCGGCTCTATGTCATTTGACAGATTGCCCTCGGCGATTTCATTCGCAGATGATTTCATTCGAATAATCGGTTTTACAATGCTGCGATTGATATAAAGCCAAATACATATGCTGATGACGATGGAAGCTGCCAGAAGCAAAGCCGTGTAAATGAGGCCTTTATAATAAACGTCCTTGGTTTCTTTCACCGCCGTGTTGCTGCCTTCTTTATTAAAGTCAACCAGTTCAGTGATTGATTTTTTCATGTCTTCAAAGCTTGCTTCAGTCTGTACCAATAAACCCCTTGCTTTATCTATATCATTCGTGCGTCCGCTCTCTAAAATCTGGTTATGAATATTCGTATATGAGTTGACTTCAGTCTTGAGCTGTTCGAAAATGCTGCGCTCTTTGTCGTTAGAGATTGTTTTTTCATAGTTATCAAGCTTTTCATTGATATCCTTAAGAATCTGGTTCATATCTTGTTCCAGCGTATCCATTTTATCTTTGTCTGTATAAATCAGGAAATCCTTTTCCGTAGAGGAAAGGTGCTCTGTCAAATAATTAATAGATGTGATTTCTTTAATGCCGTCTATCCATTTTGTGTTGATTTCATCTGTCTTTTTGATGATGTGCTGCATATTGAAAGCGCCTATTCCGCCTATAAGCAGATTGATGAGGATCAGTGTCAAAAATACCAGGCTGAATTTGCGGGAAATCGTCAGTCGCATATAAGTGTTCTCCTTTTAAAAAAAGTGATGTGATGTACTTTATATCGGCTGAGAAATTGTTTTTTCACCTGGAAATAAAAAATAAAAAACGGATCTTCTCTCCGTTGAGATCAGATCCGTTTTAGCAATTACATATGAAAGGAAGGGTCAATCCATTCAGTCGCCCATTTGGAGATTTCACCCAGAATGGGCGCTAACGCCATTCCTTTGTCGGTTAATGAATATTCGATGCGAACTGGAGTTTCGGGGATGACATCCCGCTTAACCACTCCTTCTAGCTCAAGTTCTTTCAGCCTTTCTGACAGAACTCTGCCGCTTAGATTTGGAAGTGCTGCTTCTATTTCGCTAAATCGCTGCTGACCGTTCAACAGTTGAAAAACGATTAAAGCAACCCAGCGTTTGCTCAAGATGTCGACTGCTTTTTCAAATCTAGGACACATTTCTGATTGGTTCATGCTTTTTCACCTCGTCTGTTCATTATTATAACGCAAATAACGAGGGAACGTATGCATGCGTGATTGATAAAATGCGGAAAGAGATGCAGAGGATCACGTGGAAGAAGAGCGTTTTTTCGCTTCGGAAGCTAAAAAATCGAAGTATTTGCTGAGATTTTCAATATCCTTTTTTGAGAGGTGCTTCCATTCCTTGCTGTTAAAAAGAGACAGGTTCCCCGCTCCGCGAGTGACTGCTGTCTGATAAATCGCATAAATAGACTGATAGCCTTCTGAAGCCTCTCGAATTTCTTCAGGAAAAGCGGTGATGTGCCCTGCAGCTGCCATCAGGTTTTCGTGCGGTATTTTCAGCACAGCTGCGAGCTTTTTTATGGTCGCGGGCTTCGGTGTGCCGCGCTTGCCGTTTTCTATTTTTGAAATGGTCGCTGAGCTGATGCCCGAATACACTGCAAGCTGGTTCACTGTTAGTTTGCGGGCGCGGCGCAGCGCCCTTAATTCCTGTCCGAATGTTGACGTGATAATCGCCTCGCATTTCTACTAAGAGTTATTGATCAGCAGATCGTTTTTTGGCTTCGTCTGAAATAAAGGAGAAATAATGATCCAGCATGAGCAAATCCTCTTTATTGAGATACTGCCATTTTTCACTCTCAAGAAGGGCAAGATTTTTCAGGTCATAAGCCTCCGCCTTTTCAAGCAGCTGGCACTTCGTTTCATAAGGCGCTCTGGCTTCATGAACCTCTTCGATATATCCCGCTTTATACATAAGCCCTTCATAAGGAATTTTTAAGGCTTCCGCCAATTTTTTGATGGTGGCAGGTTTAGGAACGCCGCGTTTGCCGTTTTCAATTCTGGAGATGCCGGCCGCACTTACACCGGAATAAGTCGCCAGCTGGTTGACGGTTAACTTTCTCTCCTCACGCAATGCCCGTAATTGTTCGCCAAAGCTTTCCATAGGTCTCACCCCGTCCCTCACTGTTACTCATATTTTAGTATGTTTATTGACTAAAGGGAATAAGGCTGGAAATGTATTGACAAAAGTTAACAAACGCCGTAATGTAAATGTATAGAAAAAAGTTTTTTCATGAACGGAAGGTGAGGAAAGTGCCAGTAGAAAAGATACAGATTAGACGTGATTATGTATTGCAGTATATGGTCAATAATGATTATTCCCTCAATCAGCTTGCGCTGGAAATCGGAGTCTCACCCGCCACACTGAGCCGTGTGCTGAATGGAGAAAGACGGCCGGGACAGCTTGTGATCGGAAAAATGCTTCACTATTTTGACTTGAAGTTTGAGGATCTTTTTTACTATGATTTTATTGACAAAAGTCAATGATGCAAAAACGCCTGGGGAACCAAGCGTTTTCTAAGCCTTTGATTAATGTGTCAATACAAAACCCGTCACAAGTTCATTACAAGTTTTCCATTGCTTTGTCGGCAGCTGATGGCCCTGATATTCCAACCTGAAAAATTCAGCGTGGCTGCATGCTTTCCGGTAATAGCCTGCATGTGTAAAGGTCCAGTCGCGCAGGCCGCCATACATAAACAGCATCGGCATGTTAAAACGGCGCAATTGTTCAAGGCAGCTGTAGCGGAGCGAATCCTGATAATATTGATACCAATGGCCAAGATCAGCTTTCTTCATATGACTCGTTAATAGATTTCGGAGCTGTCTGTTTTTCGTATGGCTGCTGGCGATGATTTTCATCAGCATGCCGGGATTTTTTTCAAGAAGATACATTCCCATTTTGTGAAGCTGCTGACCGACCATGGTATGAACAGCGGGGTAAGCGCCGGCCAACACCAAATGAGACACTTTGTCCGGCCGGGTGAAGCCAATGTGCTGTGCAATTAAGCTGCCGGCGGAATACCCGAATACTGCAGCCTGATCAATGTGCAAACGATCCATAAATTGCACGATCTCGTTTGCGTAATAGGAAATCGAGATTTGCTGGTCTGCGTGATCGCTGTCGCCATGACCGCTTAAATCGGGAAATATCACCCTGAAATGATCCGCCAGAAGGCGCTGATAATAAAAAACCTTGCGTCCCATGCCTGGCGGGTGAATAAAAATGACAGGGATTCCCTGTCCATATTCCTCATAATATAGTTGTTTCTTAATGACTGTGCTGATGATCGGCATTGCTGTTCTCCTTTTTCGCTCAATTCATATGAATAGGCTAACCAAAACAAAATGTCTTATCCGGCCTTTTGGCGTCTGATACGGCGTGACATGCCAAACCTTTTCATGTAAAATAGAAGTAATGTAGGCCAGTGAGTCTGGAGGTGTAAGGGATGCACGCGGTTTTGATTACCTTATTGGTTATCGTCAGTATTGCACTTATTATTGTCGTTTTGCTTCAATCCAGTAAAAGCGCCGGATTATCTGGTGCGATTTCAGGCGGAGCGGAGCAGCTCTTCGGGAAACAAAAAGCAAGAGGTCTTGATTTGATTCTGCACCGCATTACGGTTGTGCTGGCAGTCTTGTTTTTCGTGTTGACGATTGCGCTTGCTTATATCTTATAGGGCAATGTTTGTATAAGGTCTGATGTAAAGTCAGGCCTTTTTCACGTTTCTGGCTGATATCAGAGCGTTTTTTTCTGATCAAACTGTGGAAAACTAAAATGATCGTGCAGAAAGAAAGGGAGAAATGAGCATGAAAGTTGTGACACCAAAACCATTTACATTTAAAGGCGGAGACAAAGCGGTGCTTCTGCTGCACGGCTTTACAGGGAATACAGCGGATGTGAGAATGCTGGGACGTTATTTGAATGAACGAGGCTATACGTGCCACGCGCCACAATATGAAGGACACGGCGTTCCTCCTGAAGAATTGGTACATACGGGGCCGGAAGACTGGTGGAAAAACGTCATGGATGGCTATGATTATTTAAAATCTGAAGGCTATGAGAACATTGCTGCCTGCGGACTGTCGCTTGGCGGGGTTTTTTCGCTGAAATTGGGTTACACTGTACCCATAAAGGGAATTGTTCCAATGTGCGCGCCAATGCATATCAAAAGCGAAGAGGTCATGTATCAGGGCGTCCTTTCCTATGCGCGCAATTACAAAAAATTCGAGGGGAAAAGCCCGGAACAAATAGAAGAGGAAATGAAGGAATTTGAAAAAACGCCGATGAAAACCCTTAAGGCGCTGCAAGACTTGATTGCCGATGTGCGAAAGAATGTCGATATGATTTATTCTCCGACATTTGTTGTGCAAGCCCGTCATGATCACATGATTAATACCGAAAGTGCCAATATTATTTATAATGAAGTGGAAACTGACGATAAACAGCTGAAATGGTATGAGGAATCAGGCCATGTTATCACGCTGGACAAGGAACGGGACATCGTACATCAGGATGTGTATGAATTTTTAGAGAAGCTGGATTGGTAACTAACAGGAGGTCGGATGATGGAAAAAGAAGCATTTATGGATAAGCTTCTCTCGTTTATGAAGGAAGAGGCATATAAGCCTCTGACTGTTCAGGAACTTGAGGAGATGTTACAGATTACGGAAGCCGAGGAATTTAAAGAGCTCGTCAAAGCGCTGGTTGCGCTGGAAGAAAAAGGGCTTATCGTGCGGACGAGAAGCGACCGTTATGGCATTCCGGAAAAAATGAATTTAATTAAAGGAAAGCTTTCAGCGCATCCGAAGGGATTTGCCTTTTTGCTGCCTGAGGATACATCGTTAAGCGATGTGTTTATTCCGCCTAATGAGCTAAATACAGCTATGAACGGCGATATCGTAATGGTACGCCTGAATTCGCAGTCAAGCGGCTCCAGACAAGAGGGCACCGTCATACGCATTTTAGAAAGGGCGATTCAGCGTGTTGTCGGAACGTATACAGAAACAAAAAACTTCGGTTTTGTGATTCCGGATGACAAAAAAATCACAAGCGATATATTTATTCCTAATAGCGGGAAAAACGGAGCGGCTGAAGGACATAAGGTTGTTGTTAAGCTGACCAGCTACCCTGAAGGCCGCATGAACGCAGAGGGTGAGATTGAATCCATTCTCGGCCATAAAAATGATCCGGGCATTGATATTTTATCGGTCATCCATAAGCACGGCCTGCCGGGAGAATTCCCTGCCGACGCAATGGAACAAGCGACAAGCACGCCTGATACGATTGATGAAAAAGATCTGAAAGACCGCCGTGATCTCCGTGACCAGGTCATTGTTACGATTGACGGAGCAGACGCGAAGGACCTGGATGACGCGGTTACAGTGACAAAGCTGGATGACGGCAGCTATAAGCTTGGCGTTCATATTGCCGACGTCAGCCATTACGTGACTGAAAATTCGCCGATTGACAAAGAAGCGATGGAAAGAGGAACGAGTGTGTATTTGGTTGACCGTGTGATTCCGATGATTCCGCACAGACTGTCAAATGGTATTTGTTCATTAAATCCGAAGGTTGATCGCCTGACACTTTCTTGTGAAATGACCATTAACAGCCAGGGTGAAGTCACAGAGCACGAAATCTTCCAAAGCGTCATCAAAACAACGGAAAGAATGACATATTCCGATGTGAATCAAATTCTTGTTGATGATGATGAAGAATTAAAACAAAAATACGAACCGCTTGTGCCGATGTTCAAAGACATGGAGCGACTGGCAGAAATTCTTCGCGAAAAGCGGATGAACCGCGGCGCCGTTGATTTTGACTTCAAAGAAGCAAAGGTGCTTGTTGATGAAGAAGGCGCGGTCAAGGACGTTGTGATCAGAGAACGCTCTGTCGCCGAAAAACTGATTGAAGAATTTATGCTTGTTGCGAACGAAACTGTTGCAGAGCATTTCCATTGGATGAACGTTCCGTTTATTTACCGGATACATGAAGAGCCCAATGCTGAAAAACTGCAAAAGTTTTTAGAGTTTGTGACGACATTTGGCTATGTTGTAAAAGGTACGGCGGGAAATATTCATCCGCGCGCGCTGCAAAGCATTCTTGACGCTGTTCGTGACAGACCGGAGGAAACAGTGATATCTACTGTCATGCTTCGTTCCATGAAACAGGCGAAATATGATCCGCAAAGCTTGGGGCACTTTGGCCTGTCAACGGAATTCTATACTCATTTCACATCGCCGATCCGCCGTTATCCGGATTTGATCGTTCACCGGTTGATCAGAACGTACTTAATCAACGGCAAAGTCGATGAAGCGACACAGGAGAAGTGGGCTGAACGACTTCCGGATATCGCTGAACATACTTCATCAATGGAACGCCGTGCAGTTGACGCAGAGCGTGAAACAGATGATTTGAAAAAAGCGGAATATATGCTTGATAAAATTGGTGAAGAATTTGACGGCATGATCAGCTCTGTGACAAACTTCGGGATGTTTGTCGAGCTGCCGAATACAATTGAAGGACTCGTCCACGTCAGCTTTATGACGGATGACTATTATCGCTTTGATGAGCAGCATTTTGCGATGATCGGCGAACGGACGGGGAATGTGTTCCGTATCGGGGATGAAATTACAGTCAAAGTCGTTGACGTCAATAAAGACGAGCGCAATATTGACTTCGAGATCGTCGGTATGAAAGGCACCCCGCGTCGTCCGAGAGAAATGGACAGCCGCAGCCGAAAACGCGGAAAACCTGCCAGAAAACGCGTGTTAAGCACAAATACGCCTGTATCTCCTGCTCCTTCCGAGGAAAAAGGAGAGTGGTTCACAAAGCCGAAGAAGAAAAAGAAAAAACGAGGCTTTCAAAACGCACCGAAGCAGAAACGGAAAAAGAAGAAATAGCAGCTCAACCAGCAAATAGGGCCGCAGTGCTCTATTTGCTTTCTTTCGGAAACAGCTTTTCATTGTCGCCATGCGTGACATTTGGTAAAATAGAGCGTATCGCAAAGGTGGACAGTTTTCCTTAGTGAGAGGAGGTTCTGGCATGCCGAAAGGGTCAGGAAAAGTATTATCTCAAAACAAAAAAGCCAATCACGATTATTTTATAGAAGAAACATATGAAACAGGCATTGTATTGCAAGGAACAGAAATCAAAGCAATTCGCGCCGGCCGCGTGAACCTTAAGGATTCCTTCGCCAAAATTGAACGGGGAGAAGTATTTCTCCACAATATGCACGTCAGCCCGTATGAGCAGGGAAACCGCTATAACCACGATCCGCTCCGGACGAGAAAGCTGTTAATGCACCGTAAGGAAATTAATAAGCTTATCGGCTTAACAAAGGAAAAAGGTTATTCACTCGTTCCGCTCAAGCTATATTTGAAGAACGGCTTTGCCAAAGTTCTTCTCGGCCTGGGTAAAGGGAAGAAAAACTATGACAAACGTGAAGATCTGAAGCGCAAGGATGCGAAGCGTGAAATTGAAAGAGCGTTCAGAGACAGTCAAAAAGGGTTCTAAAAGCATAACGCTTGATACTGAAATCCAGCCTGTGCTATACTGATTTCACGATGAGATGACACGGTCTTTTCTTGAAGGATTTGTCAATTGAAATAAGCCGTGATCATGTTATAATAGGAATGTAGCCAGTTTGAGTGAGAGCTTGATATTTCTCCCGTATTTCCCTTATAACAAGGGGACGTTACGGATTCGACAGGGATGGATCGAGCTTGAGCTGCGAGCCGAGAGGCGATCTCGTAAACACGCACATAAATATAACTGGCAAAACTAACAGTTTTAACCAAAACGTAGCATTAGCTGCCTAATAAGCGCAGCGAGCTCTTCCTGACATTGCCTATGTGTCTGTGAAGAGCACATCCAAGTAGGCTACGCTTGCGTTCCTGTCTGAGAACGTAAGAAGAGACAAACAGACTAGCTCTCGGAAGGCCCGCCCGCAGGCAAGAAGATGAGTGAAAACATAAGTATGCAGGCTATGCTCGTAGACGCTTAAGTAATCGATGTTTCTGGACGTGGGTTCGACTCCCACCGTCTCCATACATAATGCAAAAAAAGCAGAACCTTTTACAGGTTCTGCTTTTTTTTTCGTATAACAGGCACCAAAAAGTGCGTACTTCCATTTCAAACCCAGCTGTTTCATACTGGTTTTACAGCAGATGTTTCACCAATCACATTTCTGTTAATAAATAAGAGGAAACAAAAACGGAGGGATGAACCAATGAAGCTGAATTTGCATGGAAAAAGCGCACTGGTGACTGGCTCAACGTCGGGGATCGGCAAAGCGATTGCCGCTTCGTTAGCGGAAGAAGGCGCGGCGGTTATCATTAACGGACGCCGGGAAGAAAAAGTGAATCAGACGATAGACGATTTGAAAAAACAGCATGCAGAGGCTGTGTTTTATCCGGCCGCATTTGACCTTGGAACCGATGAAGGCTGCAATGACCTGTTTCAGGCATATCCGCAGGTTGATATTTTGGTCAATAATTTAGGGATTTTTGAACCGGCGGAGTATTTTGATATTCCTGATGAGGAGTGGTTCCGATTTTTTGAAGTGAATATTATGAGCGGTGTGAGGCTCACACGCAAGTATTTACACAAGATGATAGAGAAAAAAGAAGGCCGGGTGATTTTTATTGCCAGTGAAGCGGCAATCATGCCTTCACAGGAAATGGCCCATTACAGCGCGACGAAAACGATGCAGCTTTCCATTTCCCGCAGCTTGGCTGAGCTGGCAACCGGCACAAATGTAACGGTAAATACAGTCATGCCGGGTTCAACCTTAACAGAGGGAGTGGAAACAATGCTGAACTCTCTTTATCCTGGTGAAAACCTGACTGTTCAAGAAGCCGAGACCCGTTTTATGAAGGAAAACCGTCCGACTTCAATTATCCAAAGGCTGATTCGGCCGGAAGAAATTGCCCATTTTGTTACATTCCTAAGCAGTCCGCTGTCTTCCGCAATTAATGGCGCGGCACTGCGGGCGGACGGCGGCTTGGTCCGCAGCGTCTTTTAGAAAACCTCTCCCTCTGGGAAGAGGTTTTTTTCTTATATTGATTTCCAGAAACTGCTGTCGTATAATGTCGGTACCGGAATAGTTTTGATAGTACCGAAGGCGAGGTGGTTGATTTGGAGAAAAGAATATTGGCGGAAACCATTCGGCTGATCAGACAGAAAGGTTTTTCATTTACAATGAACGATCTGGCGGCAGCGCTTGGAACAAGCAAGCGGACGCTTTATGCGCATTATTCGTCGAAAGATCAGCTTGCGGAGGCCGTCGTGGAGCAGTTCATCTCAGAGATGAAGCAAATGGAAAAAAGCATCTATGAAGATGAGACCCTAGATGCGCTTGAAAAGGTGAAGCAATTGCTGATCGGTCTTCCAAAGGAAATGGAACTGCTGAACATGGGGTTATTACAAGAGCTGAAGAAATCCCATTACGATGCGTGGCTCACATTAGACATCTTTATGAAGGAAGAATGGTCAGTTGTTATCGATTTGTTAAACGAATGCAAGGAGCAAAAGAAGATCAGAAACATCAATATAGATTTATTGGTTCAAATGTATATAGGGAGCATCAACCAAGTGTACGATCCTGATTATCCCCTTAAACATCAGTACACAACAGGAGAGGTTCTTGAATCAATCGTAGATGTATTATGTAACGGCATAACAGAAAAATGAGGAGGCTGGTGGCGCGTGCAGTGGATGTTTTTATGTTTGGCCATTTTATTTGAAGTTGCCGGAACGGTCAGTATGAAGCTTTCATCGGGTTTTACAAGGCTTCTGCCGAGTGTGCTATTGATGTTTTTTTATGGCGGGAGTCTTTTCTTTCTGACGCTTACGCTCAAATCAATCGATGTATCTATTGCTTACGCTGTCTGGTCGGGGATGGGCATTGTCCTGATCACAGTTGTCGGGTTTTTGTATTTTCAAGAAAATATAAGTGTCATGAAACTGATTTCAATCGGGCTGATTATTGCCGGTGTAGTGTCTTTAAACCTGATCGATCAAGGGGCGGAGCCTCAAACGGTACATAAAAGTGAGCATTAACATGAGAGTGATGAAACTGTTCTTTCTCGTGACTGATATCGGTTTTATATTGTACTGGCTGTCTACCGGCTTTTCATTAATGCCGGAAAGCTGGGCCTTTAAACATTATCAAGATCCATTTATGATCGCTTGGAATTGGTCCTTTTTTCCCTTGGATATTTTAATCTCCATGACTGGTTTGTACAGCTTGTATTTGCAGCGCGTCAAAAGAGCAATATGGAGGCAAATGGCGCTGATTTCTCTTGTGCTGACCTTCTGTTCAGGCCTTCAGGCTTTATCATTCTGGACATTTAGCGGGGATTTTGATCTTGCATGGTGGCTGTTTAATGGATACCTTTTGATTTATCCTTTATTTTTTATTCACAGACTCTTATCTAAGCAGTGCGAGTAGCACTGCTTTTATTTTTCGAAAACAACTTGTTTTCAGAAAATTTAACGATACAATATGTAATATATTGCATATTACATGTCAGGAGGATATACGTTGGCGACTCAGAAACAACGGTTGTACGGCTTTTTTATGGTGATTGTCGGAGCCGCTTTTTGGGGATTATCGGGTACGGTTGCCCAGCATTTATTTGAAACGGGTGATGTATCGGTGGAGTGGCTTGTAACGGTGCGTTTACTGTTATCAGGCCTGTTGGTGCTAATTATAGTATCCGCCGGTAAAAACAGGAGGGCAGTTTGGGGCATATGGAAAGATAAAAAAGCGGCTGTCCAGCTTATTGTTTTCGGGATTGCCGGCATGCTGGGTGTTCAGTATACATTTTTAGCTTCAATCGGAACCGGGAACGCAGCGGTGGCCACGCTGCTCCAATACTTAGCGCCTGTTCTGATTATGCTGTATTTGCTTCTAACCCGAAAGAATTCATTTCAGTTTTTCGATTTTTTGGGGCTTTTGTTGGCTTTAGGAGGCACTTTTTTGCTGCTGACGAATGGAAACATCAGCAATTTAACAGTTTCTCCTTTGTCTGTTGTGTGGGGGATTCTGTCTGCTGGCGCGCTTGCCTTCTATACGCTGTATTCCAGTTCTCTTTTGAAAACATGGGGGTCGGCTATCGTCATAGGCTGGGGGATGCTGGTCGGGGGCGTCGGCATGAGCTTTATTCGTCCGCCTTGGGCTGTCCAGGCAGAAGGCTGGACGGTTTCTGGAATTGTATCGGTCGCTTTTATTGTCATTTTCGGAACGTTATTGGGATTCTGCATGTATCTAGAAAGCTTGAAATATTTATTTCCCCAAGAAGCGAGCATGCTGGGATGCACAGAGCCGGTTGCCGCAGTCGCGTCTTCTATTCTTTGGCTTGGTGTGTCCTTTGGGTTATTTCAGGCGGCAGGAGCGGCATGCATTTTAGTCATGATTTTTGTCCTTTCACAGAAGAAAAGTGCCGGCAAAACGGCAGCATTAAAAAACAATATTCAGAGGTGATGCTTTATGCCGATACCGGCAAATGCCCCGAAGCCGAAACGCCAGACTGCCAAAAAGCTTGCGTTTGAGCAAATTCAAAAGTGGATCGTGGAAGGAGTGCTCATGCCCGGAGAAAAATTGAATGACGACGCATTGGCCAAAGCGCTTGGCGTCAGCAGAACACCGGTCAGAGAAGCCTTGCAATTATTAGAGATGCAGGGGTTTGTTGAAATGTCGCCGGGAAAAGAAACACGAATTTCACAGATTGAAAAAAACGATGTCTTCAAAGTCTATCCGCCGATGGCGTCTCTCCAGTCCACCGCTGCCGAATTGGCGATTGAAAACATTCAATCGTCTCATATAGAGCAGCTGACAGCCATCAATTACGAAATGAAAGCGGCAATTGATCAAAACGAAATCTATGAAGTGCTTGGCATTGATAAAGCGTTTCATGATGTGATTATTGAGGCGGCTGATAATGAATATATCAGCAATTTTACCTCTGTTCTTCATATGCATATTCTTCGGCTTGAGTACCTCTTTTTCAAGTCTCCGCAGAATTCTATTGAAGAACATAAGCAAATCATTCAAGCATATAAGGAGAAGGACCGGAAAAGGCGGTTGAGCTGACATACAGCAACTGGATCAAACCAATGCAGGACATTGAGAAAAAACTTGTGTAATGAAGGCAGAGAAGATGGGTCTCTGTCTTTTTTGATGAGAGCATATCCAATGAGAAGATGAGTCGGTTTCTGGGCATACTATGGCGAATAAACGGGAAGAGACCTACATCATTTCGTTGTAGAAGAGGGTTATGTGATATGAACAAGTCTTCTGATCAAAATCGTAGAACAGTGCCAAGTGTTGTCAAGGATGCCTTTCGCATTCATGCAACTCCTTTTCCATGGAAAAAGGCGATCGGTTCAGGCATCGCTTCAGGACTTCCTGTGTTTGTCGGCGCATTGTCGGGACACACGGATTATGGTCTAACCGCAAGCATCGGCGGTTTTGTTTTTATATATGCAGGCGGGGAATCGTATACGAAACGTATCCTGAAGCTGCTGTTTGTTTCAATAGGGATCGCCGTTTCGTTTGGATTGGGGACGCTGTTGGCAGGGACTTTTTGGAGCATGGCAGCTGTTCTGGGGCTTATCGGGGCAGCTGCAATGTTTATTTTTGGCGCGCTTGGGATTCAAGGTCCAGCACCCATGTTTTTTGTCCTTGCGTTTTTGGTGAGTTCGGGTTTGCCGGCAGATCCTTCAGAAGCTCCGCTCAGAGCGGGACTGACATTTGCCGGCGGGCTTTTCGCCACGGGAATCGCCTTGATTGGCTGGATCAATAACAGACATGGACCGGAAAATGAAGTGCTGCAAACCACATACCGCCAGCTAGCATCTTGCCTTTCTGCTGTCGGAACTCCTGATTTTCATAACGCGCAGCATCAGACCGTGCTGATGCTGAGAACAGCCCGTCAAACGGTACTCGGCAAAGGAAACAGATGGAGAAAGTCGCCTCATGATGAACGGGTTATCCGTTTACTGGAAAAAGCTGATAATCTTTTTATCGCCATCATTCATTTTTCTGCTGAAACACCAAACGCAGCTACAGTTCAGCTCGCAAAGGCATTTCGCCAAACTGCCGATATGCTTGAACAGGCTCGTGTTTCCGATGCGTTTCCTATCAAGGAGGATGAAGCGGAGCCAACCCGGAAGCTGTATGAAGGAATCAACGAGGTTTTGAGTATCGCTTCAGGACGGAATGATGATCCATCGGATGCGGAGCCAAGCCGGCTGCCATCCTCCTATTATTTTCTGAGAAATGCCTTTGACTGGAAGTCACCTGTTTTGATTCGGGCATTAAAGTATGGAATTGTGCTGTTTGCGGCTGCGTTGTTTGCCAATGCCTTCGGTTTTCACCGTTCTTATTGGATCCCGCTCTCGGCAGCGGCAGTGATGCTGGGCACGACTGTTGTCTTTACGCTGCATAGAGCCATTCAGCGTTCGGCAGGAACCGTGCTTGGCGTGATGCTGGCAGGGGCGATCCTGTTCTTTAAGCCAGCCGGCGTGTATATTGCTTTATGTATCACAATGCTTCAATTTCTTCTTGAAATGCTGATTGTCCGCAATTATGCTTTGGCGGTTCCTTTTCTGACCGCAAATGCGCTTGTTATCACAGAAAGCATGCATGGCGGCTTAGGGACCGGTTATTTTATAGCGGCGAGGCTGACCGATGTCGCTGTCGGTAGCACAATTGGACTATTGGGAACGATCCTTTTGTGGAGACGTTTTTCAGCAAAACGCCTGCCTGAACACATGAGGGAAGTGATCCGGCTGGAAGGACAGTTTATGGAGAGGCTGTTAGCAGGACAGCAAATAGACGGACATCAGCTAAGAGTGAGCTTAGTCAGGCTGCGGGATGCATATGATAAAGCACTAGGAGATTTTCCAAAAGCGAAAGCGGATACGCTGTGGCCGGCGATCTCTGGAGTCCAGCACTTGGGTTATTATTTGCTCTCCGCCCAAGCCCATCACCGCCCGCCCTCTCCGGTTTCTCAACAAGAAATAAACCATTTGAGAGCGTTTTTTGAACAGGCTGAGCAATCAGTATTGATGAAAATGCCGCCGGCTGTGATAGAAGTGCCGCGTTTTCCGTATTATCCGCGAATCAGCGGGGAACTCTACACATTGTATACAGGTTTGCGAACAGCTTATGAAAAGTAAGCTGTTCGTACGGGTTTGAAAAAATCTTTAATTCGAGATATTTTACTTGAAAGCAATTTTTATTACACCTATAATAAGGATTAAGAGATAAGGAATAATCATGACGCGTCTGAATGATAATAACGGATGTGTAATTTTAAAATTGAAAGGGCTGGTAAAAATGGCAAAAGTATTGTATATCACTGCTCACCCGCATGATGAAGCAACTTCTTACAGCATGGCAACAGGTAAAGCGTTTATTGAATCATACAAAGAAGCAAATCCAAATGATGAAGTTGTACATATCGACTTGTACAAAGAAAACATTCCTCACATTGATGCTGATGTATTCAGCGGCTGGGGCAAGCTCCAGTCCGGCGATGAACTTTCTGAAAACGAAAAAGCGAAAGTGGGCCGTTTAGGAGGGCTTAGCGATCAATTTGCATCTGCTGATAAATATGTGTTCGTCACGCCACTATGGAACTTCTCATTCCCGCCAGTGATGAAAGCATACCTTGATTCAGTTGCAGTAGCAGGAAAGTCTTTTAAATACACTGAACAAGGTCCAGTCGGCTTGTTAACTGATAAAAAAGCGATTCACATTCAAGCGCGCGGCGGCTATTATTCAGAAGGCCCTGCGGCTGAAATGGAAATGGGCCACCGCTACATCGGCATTATGATGAACTTCTTCGGCGTTCCATCCTTCGATGGCATTTTCGTAGAGGGCCATAATGCAGAGCCTGACAAAGCACAGCAAATCAAAGAAGATGCAATTGCCCGCGCAAAAGAAGCAGGAAAAACATTCTAATGAAAAAAGCCTCCCCGTATAAAGGGAGGCTTTATTTATTGTTCTAACGAAATGGTCCGTTTCTCTTCACTGCTTTTCACAGCCGCTTCAATAATCCGGATGACATCAATTCCCTCTTCAGCTGTGACAGGGAGCGGCGCGCCTTTGCGTATGCTGTCCGCTATTTTGCGGTAATAGGTAAGGTAAGAGCCGTTAACTGATGGAATGGTTTCAGTTTTTTTGTTTTCGCCATGAACTGTTGTCAGCTGACCGTATGATTCGGGATCATCCGCACCCCAGCTGTCATTCTCCGGTTTTTTTCCGGCTCTGAGGGCATCTTCCTGTCCGTCGATCCCGTATTTGATAAAACTTGTATGCTGTCCGTGAATTTGATAACGCGGGCCGTTTGCCGCGGCGATTGATCCGCCGTATAGAATGGCTTGAAGCTTACCGTAATTCATTGTCAGATGAAAATAATCAACGGTTTCAGCATGTTCCCTTTGAGCCATGACTTTTGCGGTTACAGCTTTAGGCATTCCGAATAAATGCAGTGCCTGGTCTATGATATGGGAGCCGAGATCATACAGCGTACCGGTGGCAGCCCCTTCTTTTTCCCGCCATCTTGCTTGAACCTCTGGTTTGTATCGGTCATAGGAGACCTGATATGTATTGATATCTTCAAGAGACCCGTCATCAATCAGTTTTTTATTAGTTAAAAAGTCATTATCCCATCGTCTGTTATGGTATACGCTTAACAATACGCCTCGTTCGTCGGCCGCTTTTTTTAATTTTTCCCCTTCTTCAGCAGTGGCTGTCATTGGTTTTTCGATGACGACATGTTTGCCCGCCTGAATGCATGCCAATGCGTGCTCGTAGTGGAGGCCGCTCGGAGTGGTGACGATGACAAGCTCAATTGCCGGGTCATTTGTCATCTCCTCAAGCTCATGTACTACTTCGGCATCAGGGAAATCACGCTTCACCTCTTCCGTTCGCGACGTCATCACCTTACTGATATGATACTCATCCAGAACGGCAAGCAGCGGCGCGTGAAAGACGGAGCCTGACAGTCCATACCCTAATATCCCTACCTGTATCGTATCCACTTTTCTTCTCCCCTTTTAAAAGTGCTTTGATAAAGGAATATACCCTTTCCTTCAAATGGTAAAACCTGCATAGTGAATTTTTTTGCCGCTGCAAGCTTAGACAACGGTTTGGACAATCAGTATAATGGGAATTAATATATGAAACAGAGGTGTGCGCATGGAGAAGCATAATGAACATAAAGCATTAAACCATAAAAGCTCGAAAGAAAAGGATCAAATTACAAATCGATTGAAACGGATTGAAGGCCAAGTCAGAGGCATTCAAAATATGGTGGAAAACGACCGATATTGTGTTGACATTCTAGTGCAGATTTCAGCTGTTCAGGCGGCAATGCAAAAAGTGGCTCTCCACTTGCTTGAAGATCACGCCCATCATTGCGTAGCAGACGCCATCAAAAGCGGAGACGGGGATCAAGCCATTTCCGAGCTATTAGACGTATTTAAAAAATTAACGAAATAATCATGCTTTCATCATTGTAATACCCTACAGGGGTATGGTAGGATGAAAACAGACAAAACAAACAGGAGGTATTGATATGGAACAAAAAACATTACAAGTTAAAGGCATGTCTTGTCAGCACTGCGTCAAAGCAGTTGAAACGAGTGTGGGAGAGCTGGACGGCATTAGCGCTGTTCGCGTTCATCTTGAAGCAGGAAAAGTTGATGTCACGTTTGATGCCGGCAAAGTGTCAGTCAAAGACATTGCGGATGCGATAGAAGACCAAGGCTATGATGTAGCCAACTGATTCACGGTATCGCACCTTGATGAAGGTGCGATATTTCTTTCATTTTTATATACCCCCCGGGTGTATATAAAGGAGTGAGTGTATTGAGTGAGCAAAAGGAAATTGCGATGCAGGTATCTGGTATGACTTGTGCGGCGTGTGCCGCCAGAATTGAAAAAGGCTTGAAACGGATGCCTGGTGTCACAGACGCCAATGTGAATCTGGCGACGGAAACGTCAAATGTCACCTATGACCCTGCTGAAACAGGAACAGAAAAAATCCAAGAAAAAATAGAAAAACTGGGCTATCACGTCGTAACGGAAAAAGCTGAGTTTGATATTGAGGGCATGACCTGTGCGGCATGCGCCAATCGGATTGAAAAACGGCTTAACAAATTAGAAGGCGTTACAAATGCTCCGGTGAACTTTGCTTTAGAAACTGTGACAGTTGAATACAACCCAAAAGAAGCGGCTGTCAGCGATTTTAAAGAAGCCGTTGATAAGCTCGGATATAAGCTTAAGCTGAAAGGCGATGAGGATAGCGAAGCCGCTGCTTCTAAAAAGAAAGAAGAACGGCAGCAAACAGCGAGACTGATCTTTTCAGCTATTCTGTCATTTCCTTTGCTGTGGGTAATGGTGAGCCATTTTACATTTACTTCGTTCATTTGGGTGCCGGATTTATTCCTCAATCCGTGGATGCAATTTGCCCTTGCGACTCCGGTGCAGTTTTTGATCGGCTGGCCGTTTTACGTCGGCGCATATAAGGCGCTCAGAAATAAAAGCGCCAATATGGATGTATTGGTTGCACTCGGAACAACGGCTGCTTATGCTTACAGTCTTTATCTTACGATTCAAAGCCTCGGTTCCCATGGGCATACTGACGGCCTTTACTATGAAACTAGCGCGATTTTGCTGACGCTCATTTTGTTAGGAAAGCTGTTTGAAACAAAGGCGAAAGGGCGCTCATCAGATGCGATTAAAAAGCTCATGAAGCTGCAAGCCAAAACAGCGGCGGTTGTAAGAGACGGACAGGAGCAAATCATCCCGATAGATGAAGTGGCTGTTGGTGATATTGTTCATGTCAAACCAGGCGAACGAATTCCTGTCGATGGAGAGGTGCTGGAAGGCCGCTCGGCTGTAGATGAATCCATGATCACAGGAGAAAGTCTTCCCGTTGACAAATCTCCCGGTGACAGCGTGACAGGGGCGACTGTGAACTCAAACGGTTTTCTGAAAATCAAGGCTGTGAACGTCGGGAAAGAAACAGCGCTTTCTCATATCATCAAAATTGTGGAGGAAGCACAGGGATCAAAAGCGCCGATTCAGCGTCTCGCCGACCAGATCTCAGGCATTTTTGTGCCGATTGTATTGGGGATCGCCGTTCTCACGTTCCTTATTTGGTATCTTTGGGCGTCTCCAGGTGATTTTGCTGAAGCGATCAGCAAGTTTATTGCGGTTCTCGTCATCGCCTGTCCATGTGCACTGGGACTTGCCACCCCGACAAGCATTATGGCAGGATCCGGACGGGCGGCTGAATTTGGCATTCTTTTTAAAGGCGGAGAGCATTTAGAAAAAACACATCGCCTTGATACCATTGTTCTTGATAAAACAGGAACAGTGACAAACGGAAAGCCGAAGCTGACGGATGCCCTTCCATCTGATGCCTTTGAAGAAACAGAGCTGCTCCGGTTCGCAGCAGCTGCTGAGACGGGCTCGGAACACCCGCTAGGTGAAGCGATCGTTGCCGGTGTGAAAGATAAAGGGCTGGAGATACCAAAGCTGACCCATTTTGAAGCAAAAGTAGGCGCGGGTATATCAGCCGAAGCCGGAGGCAAAACGATACTCGTCGGCACAAGACGGTTAATGGAGAGCGAACGGATTGAGCATGAGGCTCTTCTTCCTCGGATGGAGGAGCTTGAAGGAGAAGGGAAAACGGTGATGCTCGTGTCCATTGATGGTGCCGCAGCGGGACTTATAGCGGTTGCCGATACGATAAAAGACACATCGCGGGAGGCAGTCACCCGCCTGAAAGAGATGGGGCTGGATGTCATCATGATGACCGGGGACAATCGCAGAACGGCAGAAGCGATTGCGAAGGAAGCTGGAATTGCCAGCGTCATTGCTGAGGTCCTTCCTGAGCAAAAGGCAGCGGAAATCTCCCGTCTGCAAAAAGAAGGACGCCAGACAGCAATGGTCGGTGATGGAATCAACGATGCACCCGCGCTTGCCACAGCGGATATCGGCATGGCAATTGGAACAGGCACCGACATCGCGATGGAAACAGCGGACATCACGCTCATTCGCGGTGATCTGAACAGTATTGCGGACGCCATCCGTATGAGCAGACTTACCATGAAAAACATTAAACAAAACTTATTCTGGGCACTTGGCTATAACAGTCTCGGCATTCCAGTCGCGGCCCTTGGATTTTTAGCGCCATGGATAGCGGGAGCGGCAATGGCTTTTAGCTCTGTATCTGTTGTTCTGAATGCATTGCGTCTGCAAAAAGTAAAATAAAAACCGGTGTTTTGCCGGTTTTTATTTTTCATTGACACTTTCTTGGAAGACACCATATAATAGATGTAACTATTATATGAGTATATGCTCATATATGTAATTTTGATACTCACACTCATTCATCTGCTTTGATGAGGGAATCCTAAATCGGAAGGTAAGGTGAGACAAATGAAACAAGTGAAGCGGGAATATGTTCTGGACGGTTTGGATTGCAGCAACTGCGCACAAAAAATTGAAAATGGCGTCAAAGGCATCAAAGGCGTTGACGGATGCGCGGTTAACTTTGCAGCAAGCACACTGACTGTCTCAGCCGATGGCAAAGAAGAACAATGGGTCACCAATAAGGTCGAGAAAAAAGTAAAATCAATTGATCCTCATGTAACCGTTCGTCCGAAACATAAAAAGAAATCAGCAGATGACGGTTATCGAAAAAGAATGATCAATATGCTGATCAGAATGGCAGCAGCGGTCATTCTCGGAGCAGCGGCATATTTGATTCATGCCGGCCCAATACTGGAATTTTTATTATTCTTTGCCGCCTACTTGATAATCGGGGGGATATTGTCGTTCGAGCGGTCAAAAACATCAGCCGCGGACAAGTGTTTGATGAACATTTTTTAATGGCTCTTGCTACAATCGGCGCTTTTTTGATTCAGCAATACCCGGAAGGCGTTGCTGTAATGCTGTTTTATCAAATCGGTGAGCTGTTTCAAGGAGCCGCGGTCAGCCGTTCAAGAAAATCGATCAGTGCATTAATGGATATCAGGCCGGATTACGCCAATATGAAAACAGGGGACGGCATCAAGACCGTTTCTCCGGAGGACGTGCAAACAGGAGATATCATTGTCGTCAACCCGGGAGAAAGCATACCGCTGGACGGAAAAGTCGTACAGGGATCAGCGATGGTTGATACATCAGCGCTGACAGGAGAATCTGTTCCAAGAAAAGCGGCAGAAGGACAAGAAGTCATGTCCGGCTTTATCAATCAAAACGGCGTTCTGCATATCGAAGTAACAAAAGGCTATAAGGATTCCGCGGTATCCAAAATATTAGATTTGGTTCAAAATGCGAGCAGCCGCAAAGCGCGGACTGAAAACTTTATCACGAAGTTTGCCAAGTATTATACACCGGCTGTCGTCATCATCGCCGCTCTGCTGGCATTTGTCCCGCCGCTGGTTATTCCTGGCGCTTTACTTTCTGATTGGGTGTACCGCGCGCTTATTTTCTTAGTCATTTCATGCCCATGCGCCCTTGTAGTCTCCATTCCGCTCGGTTTCTTCGGCGGAATCGGTGCAGCTTCGAAGGCTGGGGTGCTTGTGAAAGGAAGCAATTATTTAGAAGCCTTACATCAAGTGAAGTACGCTGTGTTTGATAAAACAGGCACCCTGACAAAAGGCAGCTTTGAAGTGACAGAGATCAAACCTGCGGAAGGCCTTTCGAAGGAGACTTTACTCGAAGCCGCGGCATACGCTGAGCTTCACTCTCGGCACCCGATTGCAGAATCTGTCCGGAAAGCCTATGGTAAGCCGCTTTCTCCAGACAAAATCGAGTCATATGAGGAAATATCCGGCCACGGTATTTTCGCTAAGGTGAACGGAAAAGAAATCCTTGCGGGGAACAAGAAGCTGATGGAAAGAGAACAGATTAAGAGCGTCCCGGATGAAAACGCCGGTACAATTGTTCACGTGGCTATTGATCAGCGCTATGCCGGGGCGATCATCATAGCAGATGAAGTAAAGGAAGACGCAAAACAAGCAATCGCAGATTTGAAATCACTCGGTATCAAACAGACAGTCATGCTGACGGGCGATTCAAAACAGACAGGAGAAACAGTCGGAAAACAGCTCGGCCTCGACGAGGTTTACGCGGAGCTGCTGCCGGAGGATAAAGTGGAGCGGGTAGAAGCACTGGAATCGAAGCTGCTCCCGAATGAAAAGCTCATTTTTGTCGGTGACGGAATTAATGACACGCCGGTGCTTGCGCGCGCGGATATCGGAGCAGCGATGGGCGGACTCGGATCAGATGCAGCTGTAGAAGCCGCGGATGTTGTGCTGATGACAGATCAGCCGTCGAAAATAGCGGAAGCGATTCGGATTGCCAAACGGACTCGGCGAATCGTGTGGCAAAACATCGGCTTTGCTTTAGGTGTTAAGGCTATTTTCCTTTTACTCGGAGCGTTTGGATTTGCGACCATGTGGGAGGCGGTTTTCTCAGATGTCGGTGTTACGCTTCTTGCTGTTGCAAACGCCATGCGTGTGATGCGCCTCAAAATGAGATAATTGTCGGACAGAATTCACTATTTCGGGCTTTTCTTATAGACGGTTGTCTTGTTAAAATAAAGAAGTGGGTCAATGGAGATCCGCTTCTTTTTTAATTTTAAAACGATGAGGTGTCGGAGTGAAAAAGAAACAGCAGTCTTCTGCGAAATTCGCGGTCATCCTTACGGTTGTCGTTGTTGTCTTATTAGCAGCAATTGTCATCATTAATAACAAAACAGAGCAAGGCAACGAAGCAGTGTCAGGACAGCCGTCTATCAAAGGCCAGCCTGTGCTTGGCGAGGATGATGCACCGGTAACAGTAGTGGAATTCGGAGATTACAAATGTCCGTCTTGCAAGATGTTTAACAGCGACATCTTCCCCAAAATCCAAAAAGACTTTATTGACAAGGGCGATGTGAAATTTTCTTTCGTGAACGTCATGTTCCATGGAAAAGGCTCAACGTTAGCAGCTCTTGCCTCAGAGGAAGTATGGAAAGAAGATCCTGATTCTTTCTGGGCATTTCATGAGAAGCTGTTTGATAAGCAGCCGGACACAGAGCAGGAATGGGTAACGCCAGCGGTTCTCGGTGATATTGCAAAAAGCACGACGAAGGTAAACCCTGATACGCTGAAGGACAATCTTGATAAGGAAACGTTTGCTTCTGCAGTGGAAAAGGATTCAGCTCTTAATAATAAAATGAACATAAAAGCAACGCCTACGATTTACGTTAATGATAAAGTGATAAGCGATTTTTCGAGTTATAAAGAAATTAAAAAAACGATAGAAAAAGAGCTGAAAGGGAAGTAAGCGCATGAAAAATAGAATGGTTTTTTTATATACTTCCTGGGTTGTCGCTCTAATTGCCATGCTGGGCAGCCTGTATTTCAGTGAAATCAGAAAGTTCATCCCGTGTGAACTGTGCTGGTACCAGCGTATTCTCATGTATCCGCTCGTTCTGATTTTAGGAATCGCCACCTTTCAGGGTGACACACGCGTGAAAAAATATGTGCTGCCGATGGCGATTATCGGCGCCTTTATTTCGATTATGCACTATCTGGAGCAAAAAGTGCCGGGCTTTAGCGGCATCAAGCCATGTGTAAGCGGTGTGCCTTGCTCGGGTCAATATATTAACTGGTTCGGTTTTGTAACCATTCCGTTTCTGGCCTTGATTGCTTTTATTCTGATCATCATTTTTATGTGCCTTTTAAAAGGTGAAAAATCTGAATAAGAAAAAAGCGCCCGCGAATGCAGGGCGCTTTTTTTACGGTACAAATGATAGGCACTGCCAGCAGCAGACTCATGCTGATCGAATTTTTCCGTTTTTTCCTCTAAATTTATCTTTTTTATCATAAAAATGTTATTGATTTTCACCTGAAGCGGTTATAAAATCTAGAGGTCGTCAGAAAATTTAACAAATATAAAGGGAGTCATCAGAATGGCTTGGGAGCTGCTCAGTGTGATCGGCATCATTGCGTTTGCGGTCAGCGGCGCAATTGTTGCAATGGAAGAAGAATATGATATTTTAGGTGTTTATATATTAGGGATTGTCACAGCTTTTGGAGGAGGAGCGATCCGCAATTTGCTGATCGGCGTTCCGGTGTCAGCATTGTGGGAGCAGGGTGCGTACTTTCAAATCGCTCTGGTATCGATCACGATCGTTTTCTTGTTTCCAAAGCTGCTGCTGAAGCATTGGAACAAATGGGGAAATTTATCGGATGCGATTGGTCTTGCAGCCTTCGCTATTCAGGGCGCCCTGTATGCCGTTAAAATGGGGCATCCGCTTAGTGCCGTTATCGTGGCTGCGGTGCTGACGGGAAGCGGCGGAGGAATCATTCGGGACCTGCTTGCCGGTCGCAAGCCGCTCGTGCTGAAAGCGGAAATCTATGCGGTATGGGCGGCGCTCGGCGGTTTAATCGTCGGCTTGGGCTGGACCGGAAACTCGATCGGTTTATACGCGCTGTTTTTTGTGCTCGTCGTATGCCGCGTTTGTTCTTATATGTTCAATTGGAAGCTGCCAAACCGTTATTTTCGCTTAGATAGTCAGTAATAAAAGAAACCTCTCCGTCATGGAGAGGTTTCTTTTATGGTAGCCTGCTGGGATCAAATAAAAAGTCCTTTTGAATGCTGACCGCACAGAGCAAAGCTGTTTGAAAATTAATAGGTAGCCCAAAAGGTATAGCTGATGGTTTTTTTAGTTCCTGTGTTAGTGAATTTGAATCTGTATGTTGTTTTGTAGCTTTTAGAAGCTTGTTTGTAACTTAAATTTGTAGAGCCTTTTTTCGTTGCATAAAAAGTTTTAACATTTTTCCAGCCTTTATTTGTCTTTTGTTGCAGAGTTGCTGTAATTTTCCCGCTGCCTGATCCGTTTGCCTTAATGTTGGCCCAAGTTCCTTGCCCTGGATAATAAATATGAAAAGTTGGCGAGTAAGTATAGTTTTTAAACGAGCCCGAATGGTAATGAGTACTCCATATTTGCCCTTTTTTAACCCAATCTTTAGCTTCCGCTTTGTTGTTTACTAGGTCAATCGCCGTAAAACTTGTAACGGCTACGACGAGTGCCAGCAACATCATAGATAGCTTTGTCTTCACTGAGTATTTCCTCCTAACTTATTCTGGTTCTTTCTTCATGTTCATATCATAAACCGAGAGAAATAATGTAACATCGTCCTATTCTCCCAAATTAAAAACTTCAATTTGTTGAAATATGTCGAAATTGGATGGAAAATGACTATTTTACTGCGACTATAGGTACGATAGCAAGGATGTAGTTGCTTTATGGAAGATAACAATAACAGCCAGTTTAGTCATTCTTCATGTTAGATGAACGGACAAACACGGTAAAGTTCTGCGGTGTTTTTAAAATGAAAAAGATATATTCTATCGAAGGTTGAATGGAATAAGGAATCGATACTGATGAAAGAGAAGATTCGCAACCTAAGAAAAGCACGTCCAGCAGTGATCAATGTGAAATCTTAAAATAAAAAACCGATCTCGAGTTGAAATCGGTTTTTTAATGCATATAAATAACCCAAACCTTGAACGATGTTGGGTGAATGTGCTATTATAAATTGTATTTGCCTGTTTTTATCATATATTAAATATATATCCAATTCTATTTTACCTTATTTCTTCTTCGTTTGTCAACTATTTTCTGGAGGTGCCGTTCATGAATCAGCATGATAAGGAATGGAAAGAAGAGCAGTCAAGAATAGATGATGTACTGCAGGAGCTCGAGAATAAAGAGCGGCTTCTCGAAACGTCCGCGGGCGGGTTAAAGCATGATATTATCGGATTACGAAAAAACTTCTGGGAAGATGTCACGGTTAACTTTGATGACGCTCATGAAGCTGTTGAAACGATGGCTAGCATTAAGCAGCAAGCAGAGCTGCTGTCTGATCGGGAACGGAATCATCGGCATATGGATCAGCAGCTCAAGCGAATTCATCAATTAAAAGCAACGCCTTATTTCGGCCGGATTGATTTTATTGAAAACGGCGACAAACAGGCAGAGCAGATCTATATCGGTTTAGCATCCTGTATGGATGAGCAGGAGGAACACTTTCTGATTTATGATTGGAGAGCGCCGATATCAAGCCTTTACTATAATTATTCCCCAGGAAAAGCCGAATACGAGGTACCCGGTGAAACGATAGAAGGGGAAATGGTGCTGAAGCGCCAGTTTATCATTAAAAACGGCGCTCTCAAAGCGATGTTTAATACAGATATGACGATCGGAGATGAGATGCTCCAAGAGGTGTTAAGCCACCACTCTGATACACAAATGAAAAACATTGTGTCCACGATCCAAAAAGAACAAAATCAGATTATCCGAAATGAAAAAAGCAAATTTCTGATTGTGCAGGGTGCGGCAGGCAGCGGAAAAACGTCAGCGGCGCTCCAGCGTGTCGCTTATTTGTTATACAGGCACCGCGGTGTCATTGATGCCGGACAAATCGTTTTATTTTCTCCCAACTTTTTGTTTAACAGCTATGTCTCCTCAGTTTTGCCTGAATTAGGCGAAGAAAATATGGAGCAGGCGACGTTTCAGGAATATATCGAGCATCGGCTTGGCCGCAAGTTTCAATGTGAAAGCCCCTTTGATCAGCTGGAATATTGCCTGACCAAAACAAAAGATGGCCGTTTTCAATCAAGGCTTGCCGGAATCACGTGGAAGGCAGGTTTATCTTTTCAGCAATTTATTGATGAATACGTCAGCAGGCTGTCTTCTGAAGGAATGATCTTTAAAAATATCGTTTTCCGCGAGCAAAAACTGATCACAAAGGAACAGGTCCAAGCATATTTTTACTCGCTCGATCAAAGCCAGTCCATTCCGAACCGAATGGAACAAACAGCAAATTGGCTGCTGAGTGAGCTTAACAAGCTGGAGAAAAAGGAACGGCGACAGGATTGGGTCGTACAGGAAGCCGAGCTTCTCGACAAAGAGGAATATTTGAAAGTGTACAAAAAGCTGCAGGCAAGGAAACGGTTTAGTGAGAGTACATTTAACGATCATCAAAGAGAACAGCAGCTGCTTGCCGCCATGATTGTAAAAAAGGCTTTCAGCCCAATTAAACAGGCAGTCAGACAGCTGGCGTTTCTTGATGTCAAACAGCTGTATCTGCAATTGTTTTCTGACTGGGGAAGCAAATACCAAACGGATTCGACTGCGGCCATAGGGGAGCTGACAAGATCGGCATTTGGAGAAAATAAACTGCTCTATGAGGACGCGTCTCCATTTCTATATTTGCAGGATTTGCTAGAAGGCAGAAAGAAAAACACGCAGATCAAACATCTATTTATCGATGAAGCTCAAGATTATTCTCCATTCCAGATGGCGTATATAAGGAGTATTTTCCCGTCTGCCAGCATGACGGTGCTCGGTGACATCAATCAGTCTATTTACGCCCATGCAATAAACGGTGCAGCGCGTATGGATGCCGGCTTTGAAGATGAGCAGGCTGAATGTGTCCGTTTAAAAAGAACGTACAGATCAACGAGACAAATTGTGGAATTGACAAAGGCGCTGCTTCAGGACGGGGCGGATATCGAGCCTTTTAACAGAGATGGGGAAATGCCCTGCGTGTTAAAAAGCGAGGGTCGCGAGGATCTTTGCCAAAAGCTTACGAAAGAAATTGGGCGCCTTAGAAAGAAAGGGCATGAAACCATTGCCGTTATTTGCAAAACGGCGCAGCAGTCAAGACAGGCACACGCTCAAATGAGCGAATATATCGATATTCGGCTGATTCATAAAGAAAACCAAACGTTTCAAAAGGGAGTCTGTGTTATTCCGGTTTATTTAGCGAAGGGAATTGAGTTTGACGCAGTACTTGTCTATGATGCCTCAGAAGAGCAATATAGAACAGAGCACGACCGCAGGCTGCTGTACACTGCCTGCACCCGGGCCATGCACGGGCTGACTGTTTCTTCTATCGGTGAGCCAAGTCCGTTTGTGAGTGCTGTGCCCCCTCATTTATATAAGAGTGTTGATTGAAAGAGAAGGGATCCCTTCTCTTTTTTCTTCATTTCAATGAGACAAAGGGTTTTATCATTAATAATCTTAATCGTTATCATCATGTAAATATATTTTACTTGCGGTGTGTCTTCCGGTAAAGTTCAATTAGATACTATTTCGATCAGTTTATACAATTTTGTGAGGTGGATACGTTGCAACTTCAGGTCATGAACAGTCCGTTTAATCAGGAGCAGGCAGAGCTCCTTAACCGCCTTCTGCCAACCTTGACAGAATCTCAGAAAATTTGGCTGAGCGGCTATTTATCAGCGCAATCTGTTTCCGTACTGGAAACAGCGGGGGCGCCGGCTGCTGAGTCTGCGGGTGTAACGGCACCGGCCATTTCAAAAGAAGTCACCGTTCTTTACGGTTCACAGACGGGAAACGCACAAGGGCTTGCAGAGAACGCCGGCAAGCAGCTTGAGGAGCGAGGCTTTCAAGTCACCGTTTCATCTATGAGTGATTTTAAGCCGAACCAGCTCAAGAAAATTAACAATCTTCTGATTGTCGTCAGTACGCATGGCGAAGGCGAGCCGCCTGATAACGCACTGTCGTTTCACGAATTTTTGCACGGAAGACGGGCGCCTAAGCTTGAGGATCTTCGCTTTTCTGTTTTGGCGCTTGGTGACAGTTCATACGAATTCTTCTGTCAGACAGGAAAAGAATTTGATCAGCGCTTGGAAGAGCTTGGCGGGAAACGAATCTCTCCGCGCGTTGATTGTGATTTGGACTATGATGAGCCGGCTGCTGAATGGCTGGAAAGCGTATTTGAGGGCTTAAGTGAAGCCGAGGGCGGAAGCGCCGCGCCTGCGCCGGCAGCAGCGCCTCAAACTGGTGAATCTGCGTATTCAAGAACAAATCCGTTTCGAGCGGAAGTGTTAGAAAATTTAAATTTAAACGGTCGCGGATCAAATAAAGAAACACGCCATGTGGAATTGTCTCTTGAAGGATCAGGCCTTACGTATGAACCTGGTGATAGCCTCGGCGTCTATCCGGAAAATGATCCGGAGCTTGTCGATGCGCTGCTTCAGGAAATGAATTGGGATCCCGAAGAAATTGTGACGCTGAATAAGCAAGGCGATGTCCGTCCGCTGAAAGATGCGCTGATTTCCCATTATGAAATTACTGTTCTCACAAAGCCGCTTCTTGAACAGGCTGCTCATTTGACGGGAAGCGAGGAGCTTAGAGAGCTTTTAGCACCGGGAAATAAGGGGAAAGTGAAAGCGTATATGGAAGGGCGCGATTTGCTTGATTTGATCCGGGATTATGGCCCGTTCAGTGTAACGGCGCAAGAATTTGTATCCATTCTTCGAAAAATGCCGGCCCGCCTCTATTCAATTGCGAGCAGCTTATCCGCAAACCCGGATGAAGTGCATTTAACGATTGGTGCAGTCCGGTACGACGCGCATGGCCGCGAACGAAAAGGCGTCTGCTCGATTTTATGCGCGGAGCGTCTGCAGCCGGGAGACACACTGCCGGTTTATGTCCAGCATAATCAGAACTTCAAGCTTCCGAAGGATCCTGAAACACCGATTATCATGGTCGGCCCTGGGACAGGCGTTGCGCCGTTCCGTTCCTTTATGCAGGAACGAGAGGAGACGGGAGCTGAAGGAAAAGCATGGATGTTCTTCGGTGATCAGCATTTTGTTACAGATTTCCTTTATCAGACAGAGTGGCAGAATTGGCTGAAAGACGGCGTGCTTACAAAAATGGACGTTGCGTTTTCACGCGATACGGAAGAAAAAGTGTATGTGCAGCACCGCATGCTTGAACAGAGTGCAGAACTGTTTGAATGGCTTCAAGAAGGAGCGGCTGTTTACATTTGCGGAGATGAAAAGTACATGGCACACGATGTCCATAACACCCTTTTAGAAATTATAGAAAAAGAAGGCAATATGACCCGTGAAGAAGCGGAAGTTTATCTTGCCGATATGCAGCAGCAAAAACGTTATCAGCGTGATGTATACTGATTTGACCTGAAAGGAGTTTTTCAACATGGTGACCAAAATCTTAAAAGCACCGGACGGCTCTCCAAGTGACGTCGAGCGCATTAAAGAAGAAAGCGATTATTTGCGCGGCACACTGAAAGAAGTGATGCTGGATCGGATCAGTGCGGGAATTCCGGATGATGATAACCGCCTGATGAAACACCACGGCAGTTATTTGCAGGATGACCGGGACCTCCGCAATGAACGCCAAAAGCAAAAGCTTGAACCGGCTTATCAGTTCATGCTGCGTGTCCGTATGCCGGGCGGCGTATCAACGCCTGAGCAATGGCTCGTGATGGATGATCTTTCACAGAAATACGGTAACGGCACCCTAAAGCTGACGACTCGTGAGACGTTCCAAATGCATGGGATTTTAAAATGGAACATGAAAAAAACCATTCAGACGATCCACTCGGCTCTTCTGGATACAATCGCAGCTTGCGGAGATGTAAACCGGAATGTCATGTGTACATCGAATCCTTACCAGTCTGAAATCCATTCTGAAGTATACGAATGGTCCAAAACATTAAGTGACGATCTCCTGCCTCGGACGAGAGCGTATCATGAAATTTGGCTTGATGAAGAAAGAGTGGCCGGCACACCTGACGCAGAAGAAGTCGAGCCAATGTACGGGCCGCTTTACCTGCCGCGGAAATTCAAAATCGGTATTGCGGTTCCGCCGTCAAACGATATTGATGTCTTTTCTCAGGATCTCGGATTCATTGCAATTGTGGAAGATGGCAAGCTTATCGGATTTAACGTGGCAATCGGCGGCGGTATGGGAATGACGCACGGCGACAAAGCGACATATCCGCAATTAGCCAAGGTAATTGGATTCTGCCGCCCTGAACAAATGTATGACGTTGCTGAAAAAACAATTACCATTCAGCGAGACTACGGAAACCGTTCCGTCCGTAAAAATGCCCGTTTCAAATACACAGTTGACCGCCTCGGTTTGGAAACAGTGAAAGAGGAATTGGAAAATCGTCTCGGCTGGAGCCTGGAAGAAGCGAAGCCGTACCATTTTGACCATAACGGCGACCGCTACGGCTGGGTAGAAGGCATTGAGGATAAATGGCATTTTACGCTGTTTGTCGAAGGCGGCCGCGTGACGGATTACGAGGATTATAAGCTGATGACAGGCTTGCGTGAAATTGCTAAAGTTCATACAGGTGATTTTCGTCTGACAGCCAATCAGAATTTGATTATCGGTAACGTTTCAAGCGAGAAAAAGGACGAAATCAACGCGTTAATCGACCAATACGGTTTAACTGACGGGAAGCATCATTCAGCGCTCCGTCGCAGCTCTATGGCATGTGTCGCACTTCCGACCTGCGGATTGGCAATGGCTGAAGCAGAACGTTACTTGCCGTCCCTTTTAGATAAAGTAGAAGAGATTATTGACGAAAACGGTCTTCGTGATGAGGAAATTACCATTCGCATGACAGGCTGCCCGAACGGCTGCGCCCGCCATGCGCTCGGAGAGATTGGATTTATCGGAAAGGCGCCTGGCAAATATAATATGTATCTAGGCGCTGCGTTTGACGGCAGCCGCTTAAGCAAAATGTACCGCGAAAATATCGGAGAAGAAGACATATTGAGCGAGCTGCGCGTCCTGCTTTCCCGCTATGCGAAAGAACGCGAGGAAGGCGAGCACTTCGGTGATTTCGTCATTCGCGCCGGTATCATTAAAGCGACAACTGACGGCACGAATTTTCATGATTGATTATAGAGACGAGAGACAGGGAGGACTGCCCTGTCTCTTTTTCATTTTGCTTTACGGCAAAAAAGTTCACCATGAGCATATCATGAGAAAAAATACCCTAAAAAGGGTACTATAAAAGAAGACTAGTGTGGAGGAGACTCCTGCGGAATCCAGTATGGGATGTAAGGCCATCTTTTATCTTTTGCAAGCCTCAGCCTCTTCGGACAAATATTGATTAACTCATCATGCAGATACGCAACAGATTAAGGAGGTTATGCATTTGGACATATTTTTAGTCGTCCTTGTTTTACTGGCTATTATTGCGATTTCTAACATTGTCAATCGGTTTATCCCGTTTATTCCAGTGCCTCTGATTCAGGTGGCGCTTGGGATTATTGCCGCCTCATTTCCACAGGGGCTTCATTTTGAATTAAACACGGAATTGTTTTTCGTTTTGTTTATTGCGCCTCTTCTATTTAATGATGGAAAGAGGACGCCTCGGGCGGAGCTTTGGAATTTAAGAGCCCCCATTTTATTGCTTGCACTTGGCCTTGTATTTGCCACTGTGATTGTAGGAGGATTCACGATCCACTGGATGATTCCTGATATTCCGCTGGCAGCGGCCTTTGGACTGGCAGCCATTCTTTCACCGACTGATGTTGTCGCTGTCAGCGCATTATCAGGAAGGGTGAAGATGCCCAAAGGAATTCTGCGCCTGCTTGAAGGGGAAGGACTGATGAATGATGCATCAGGTCTGGTTGCCTTTAAGTTTGCGATTGCCGCAGCGGTTACCGGGGCATTTTCATTGGCCCAAGCAGCTGTCAGCTTCGTGTTTATTTCTGTTGGCGGCCTTTTGTGCGGGGTTGTGATTTCGTTCTTGATTATCCGCTTTCGTCTATTCCTGCGCCGCCTTGGCATGCAGGATGTCACGATGCACATGCTGATTCAAATTCTGACGCCGTTTGTGATTTATTTGGCAGCGGAGGAAATTGGTGTTTCCGGCATTTTAGCCGTTGTGGCAGGCGGTATTACGCATGCGGTTGAACAGGATCGTCTCGAATCGACGATGGTCAAGCTGCAAATCGTCTCATCGAGTACGTGGAATATTATTTTATTTATTTTGAACGGTCTTGTCTTTGTCATCCTTGGCACACAGATTCCGGATGTCATTTCCGTCATTTTTAATGATACAGCGATCAGCAACATGAAAGTGATCGGCTATATTCTGGTCATTACATTTACGTTAATGCTCCTCAGATTTCTGTGGGTGCTGTTCTTCTGGAACGGCAAGTGGTTCTTTAATAAAGATCAAACCATTTATAAGCCGGGACTTCGTTCTACACTGTTAATTTCCATTTCCGGTGTGCGGGGAGCAGTTACGCTTGCAGGTTCATTCTCCATCCCATATTTCTTGGAAGACGGCACACCGTTTCCGCAAAGAAATCTGATTCTCTTTTTAGCCGCAGGCGTCATTTTATGTACGCTTGTCATTGCCACCGTTGTGCTTCCGCTTCTGACTGAAAAAGAAGAAGATGACGAAGAAAAAAATAAGAAGCTGCTGACGGCGAGACGCAAGCTGATTAAAACGGCTCTCAAAACGATTAAAGAAGGCATGAATGATACAAACAAAACGGCGTCTCTTGCGGTCATTGCTGAATACAATGAGAAAATGAAAAACCTTCGTTTTCAGCAATACACAACGTCAACCCGCATAAAAAAGTATGAACGGAAAATCCGCGCTCAAGGGATTAAAGCCGAGCAAGAAGAACTGATGAAACTGCTGGAGCGGGGAGACATCCCGGAAGAAACGGCAAACGCCCTGCAGGAACGGTTTAATGAATTAGAAATTTTGTATGCCAACCCGTTTAAAGTCGGTTTATCAAAGACAAGGCTGAAACGGCTGATGCATTGGATTTTCTTCGGAGAGCATAAAAAGCCGGAGATGTCGATTTTAAACGAAGAGGGATTAATGAGAGCAACTAGAGTTAAAACGGCTAAAGCCGCGCTTGAACATTTGGAAAAGCATATACCGGAAGAACATAAGGAAGTATTTTTATCTGTCATCTCGTTTTATAAACAATTAATTTTCAGATTGAAGCACAGCCATCACGAACATAAATCGAGCGCCCATTTCGAAAATCAGAAGCTGGAAGTAAAGCTGAAGGCTGTGCAGGCGATCAGAAATGAGATTCAGACACTCTTTGAGGAGCGGGAAATTTCCCGGGACATCTCTCATGAGCTTCGCCAATATATTAATGATGTGGAAGCCGCAATGCTAGAAGGCGGCGAATAACTTCAAGAAAAAAAGCTGGCATCGGATGCCAGCTTTTTTCTATAGGTTAGGGGCGATGGAATTCGACAGTGTTGTCATGCCGGTCGAACCAGCCTCTGAAGGCCCAGTTGATCCAGCCGCCGTCTCCTTTGTTTGTGAAGCTTCCGTCTTCAAATACCCAAATGCCGTACGTAATGCCGTCATAAACGGCCGAGCCGTAAAACTGCACACCATTTAAATGATCTTCATATTCCTGGCTTAAGTTAAAAACCATGACGTTATATTTTTGGCCGGATGCGTAGAAGGAAGATTCCATGAGATTTTTCACAAAACCATCGCGGTTCTGGGCTGATTTAATGGCATCTGAAATTTGGTTGGCAATTCCAAGCAAATCAAGGTTAACGTTTAAACCGACTTCTGCGGCAGCAGTTCCGGCGGTTGTTTTCTGTGAGATCTTCGGTGCGGGATTTTCCTCAGCAGAGGCAAGGGAAAAAGGGGCAATTGTCAAAGCAGCGCCAAGAGCAATAGTCATTGGGATACGAATACGTTTCAATTTGTTTCCTCCTCTATGTTTTTGTGGGCTACAGTATTCGCTTACCCTGCTCGCTGTCTAACTAATCTTATAATTGATAAAATAGGAAAAAATTAGCGGTAATGCTCATAATTTACTATGAGATGAAGTCCATCCTTATGAAAAAAGAAGCAATAAGAGGCTCTTAAGCGTATTATTGGTATCTGCTGAGAGGAATGTGAGATAATATAGACGCTTACATTTCAATGAAAGGGTGGATGTTCAAGTGGCAACAAGTTTAAAAGATACTGTAAAGCTACATAACGGAGTTGAAATGCCTTGGTTCGGTCTTGGCGTTTTTAAAGTAGAAAACGGCAGTGAAGCGACTGAATCTGTTAAAGCTGCGATTAAAAATGGCTACCGCAGCATTGATACAGCGGCTGTCTATAAAAATGAAGAAGGTGTAGGCATCGGCATCAAAGAATCCGGTGTTGCAAGAGAAGAGCTCTTCATTACGTCAAAGGTATGGAATGAAGATCAGGGCTATGACACAACGCTTGCTGCCTTTGAAAAAAGCCTGGAAAGACTTCAGCTTGATTACTTAGACTTATATTTAATCCACTGGCCTGGCAAGGATAAATATAAAGATACATGGCGCGCGCTTGAAAAGCTGTATAAAGACGGCAAAATCCGCGCGATCGGCGTCAGCAACTTCCAAGTTCATCATTTAGAAGAGCTTTTGAAAGATGCTGAAATCAAACCGATGGTGAACCAAGTTGAATTTCACCCTCGTTTGACACAGAAAGAATTAAGAGACTACTGCAAAGCGCAAGGCATCCAGCTGGAAGCATGGTCTCCGCTTATGCAGGGGCAGCTGCTGGATAACGATGTGCTCACACAGATCGCTGAAAAATATAATAAATCTGTAGCACAAGTGATTTTGCGCTGGGATCTTCAGCATGAAGTTGTAACGATTCCAAAATCCATTAAAGAACACCGTATTATCGAAAACGCTGATATTTTTGATTTTGAATTGTCTCAAGAAGACATGGACAAAATTGATGCGTTAAATCAAGATGAACGTGTCGGTCCAAACCCCGATGAGCTTCTGTTTTAATCAAAAACTCCCCGTCTAAGTACGGGGAGTTTTTTCATGTGTTTTTTTCAGTTGAATCAAAAACAGCATCAGAAAGGAAATCACGATGATACAGATGACCCAAGCCCACGCAAGTGTGTTGTTGCCGGAATCCAAAGCCACATAAATGGCCGTCGGCAGTGTTTGGGTAACACCCGGGATATTCCCGGCAAACATCAAGGTGGCGCCGAATTCACCGAGCGCCCGCGCCAGACTGAGGATGCTTCCGGTCAGCAATGATGGATATGCCAGCGGAATGGAGATATGGATAAACACCTTCCATCTGCTTGCGCCGTCTACCATTGCCGCTCCCTCTATATCAGGGTCAATATCGGAAAATCCAGTTTTGGCCGATTGATACATAAGCGGAAAAGCTACGATAGCAGAAGCAATCACAGCGGCCCACCAGGTGAAAATGACGGGCTGGTGAAAGATCCATTCGATCGCTTGTCCGATGAAGCTGTGCTTTCCAAAAATGACAATCAAAATAAAACCGACAACGGTGGGCGGAAGAACGAGAGGAAGCATAAAAATCGTTTCGAGTGCAGTTTTTCCGAAAAATGAAGCCCGCGCCATCCACGCTCCCGCTAATGTACCGAGAATGATCACCGCGATTCCGGCGACCGCCGCCACTTGAAAGGAAAGCGCAACCGGCGTAAAAAATTCTGAAGTGCTGGTGTTATTCAGCAGTAAAACCATATTTCTCAAACACTTTCATCGCTTCATCTGTTTGCAGGTAATCGTAAAATTCCTTCGCTTCCTTATAGTGTTCCGTATCTTTTACAATTCCTAACGGATAAACAATCGGGCTGTGTGTGTCAGCTTTTGCCTCGTCGACGATTTTGACTTTCTTAGAGATCAGCGCGTCCGTTTTATAAACGACGCCTGCGTCTACATTGCCTGTTTCTACATATGAAAGAACCTGGCGAACGTCTTTTCCGTAAACGATCTTATCTTTTATTTTGTCCCATAGAGACAGCTTTGTCAGTGATTCTTTTCCATAAGCTCCTGCCGGCACGGATTCCGGGGTTCCAAGAGCGATTTTTTCTGAATCAGTCAGATTGTCGAAGCTTTTGACAGGTGAATCTCCGTCTTTTGGCACGACCAGCACAATTTCATTTCCGACTACATCAGTGCTGTCTTTTTTAGCGATATCCTCATCATCTACAAGCTTTTGGAATTTGTCCTCAGCGGCTGAGAAGAACAGATCAGCCCCGGCTCCTTGAGAAATTTGCTTTTGTAAGGCGCCTGATGAGCCAAAGTTATCTTGGATTGTAATATTGTGATGGGTTTTCTCATAATTCTTTTGAATTTCCTCGAGTGCATCCTGGGCACTGGCAGCTGCTGAGACAGTTAAGGTCACTTCTTTCTCATTTTCACTTGATGACTGGTTGGCAGAGCAGCCTGCTGCAAGCAGAAAAACAGTTAATGCTGCGGTCAGAATGGAATACTTCTTAAACATGATTGCACCCCTTATGTTTAGTTATATCTAATTATAACGGATTATGTTTGGGTTATGTGGGTTTTTATACATTCTCCGAAAAGGTATAATGAAATAGGAGAGTGATGATAATGAATGAAACCTCTTCCTATACGATAGAAGAAGTTGCTGGTCTGCTGAAGGTATCAAAGCTGACCGTTTATGATTTGATTAAAAAAGGCATGATCCCTGCTTACCGTGTCGGAAGGCAGATGCGTGTCGATGAAGCAGATTTAAAGCAATATAAGACAAACATGAGGATGTCTCAGCCTGTGTCTACACACGAAGAGCCAAGAAAGGCACAGGAGCCGATGCCAGAGGGCAGGCAGAATGTCGTTATCAGCGGACAGGATATATCGATGGATCTGCTCAGCAAGCATTTGGAAAATGCCATTCAAGAGACGCCGCTCCGCCAATACAAAGGCAGCTTAAACAGCCTGATTGACATGTACCAAGGCAAATGCGACATTGTCAGCCTGCATCTGTACGATGCGGAAACCGCTCAATATAACACGCCTTATGTCAAACGCATTCTGACAGGCGAACCGTTTTGTCAGATGAATGTTGTTCTTCGCAAAGCCGGCCTATACGTTCAAAAAGGAAATCCAAAAAATATACAAGGCTGGAATGACCTGAAACGAACTGACATCCGCATCATCAACAGAGAAAAAGGATCGGGCGCAAGAGTGCTGCTTGACGAACAGCTCGGTCTGCTTGGTGTGACGCCTTCAGATGTCAAGGGGTACAGTGACACTGTGACTGATCATTATGCTGTTGCCTCCCAAGTCTCAAGCGGACAGGCAGACGCGGGAATCGGGGCGCAGCACGCGGCACATATGGGAACCGTTGATTTTATCCCGCTCATCGAGGAGCAATACGACGTTGTCATTTTGAAAAAACACCAGCAGCTGCTTAAAGCTGTAAAGAGCATCTTGAAATCGGAAGAATATAAGGCCAACCTGTCTCATCTCAATGGCTATCAAACGAAGCTGACAGGCAAAGTGATATACGAAACATGAAAAAAATCCCTCTTAGAGGGATTTTTTTATTGACCATAAAAACGCAGAAGGTCTCCGTTTAACATTTTATCAGAGAGAGACAGCTCTTCATTTGCTTTTTCCTTATAGGGAGTGCACGCATCTTGGTTTTCTAACACTTCTCCTGTTTTTTGGCTGTAGCATGTGTTTTTCGTATACACATAGTCGTTCGTGATAAAGCTGCCGTTTCTCAGCACGGCAAATGGCGTTCGGTCGTTTGACAGCAAATCATTGCCGAACTGAATATCACCTTTTGTATTGATTCCGAGCAGGTGCATCAGGGTCGGCCTAACGTCAACCTGCCCTCCGGCATCGGAGATTGTTTCCGGATTTTGATCAGTGATTCCAGGAATATGAATGATAAACGGCACCCGCTGAAGCTGGACGGTGTCATACGGCGTAATGTCACTTTTTCCTAAAAACTCTGCCAGGGCTTTATTATGGGCTTCTGAGATGCCGTAATGATCTCCCATAAAGACAATCATCGAGTTTTCGTATAAGCCTTCTTCCTTGAGCTTTTTGATAAAATGCTTCAGTGCTTCATCCTCATAGCGAACTGTCGTCACATAGCGGTTTAACAGGTCGCTGCTTGAATCATATTCATCAATCAGCTGATCCTTTTCGTCAATTTCAAACGGAAAATGGTTCGTCAATGTGATGAAATTGCTGTAGAACGGCTGCGGCAGGCTTTTCAGTTTACCAGCTGACTGTTCCAGAAATTCCTTATCCTTTAATCCCCAGCCTGTTGAGGTTTCAGGAGTCACATGGAACTCATCGACATCAAAAAAGCGGTCAATCCCAAACGTTTCATACATCACATCTCTGTTCCAAAATGTCTTATGATTGGCGTGAAAGACGGCTGAATAATAGTCATGCTGCTTGAGTGATTTGTACATCGTATGAAATTGATGGTCGCTTTTCGTAAAAAAGACGGCGCCGCTTAGGGAAGGGTATAGAGAGTTAGCGACGATAAATTCCGAATCAGACGTTTTGCCTTGCTCTGTTTGCTGATAAAAATGATCAAAGGTATAGCTCTTTTTCATCAGGTCATTCATGAACGGGGTAATTTCTTTTCCGTTTACCTTTTCATTCAGAACAAAGCTTTGAGTCGATTCAAGCGTCACAAAAATCACATTCCGTCCCTTTGCCAGTCCGAACTTGCTTTGATTGGGCTTGCTGTAGTCAGCCTCAGTGTAGTTTTTGATTGTAGAGAGGCTGTCTTCATCGGCAAATGCCTTCGCACTCATATTGACAGTCTGTGAAATGGTATCGTAGATGTGAAACTGAAACAGACCAATACTTTTGACGAGCACTTCCCGGTCGAAGGAATGAGCCAAGAGCTTCGGCTGTTCAATTTCGGCAAGCCCCAGCGTACATATAAGAATCCCGCAGGAAGCGGCATAGTACCGTTTGACCGTACGAGGGTTCGCTTTTGACTCCGGTCTCTTTTCTTTTCTGGAGAGCAGAAGAAGAAAAGTCAAATCCGCAAACAGAGCGATGAACAAAGGATTGAACAGCTCTTTTACACTGCTGCCCATATCGCTCATGTTGCTTGCCTGAAACAAAACCGGGATAGTAATAAAATCGATATAAAAGCCGTAAAAAATCGTGTTGGAGATCAAAATGGCAGTCAGAACCAAATTGGCAATCAGCAAAAAGATGCGCTGCTTGCTGCCCTGTAAAAGCAGGCCAATTCCAAATAGAGGGAGTATGAAGCTAAGCGGATTGATCAGCAGAATCAGCTCCTGTAATAGAGAGTCGGTCTGCAAATCAAAGCCCAGTTTATAGATCACATAAGTTTTGATCCACATGAATAAGATGGATAAACTTAAAAAACGCTGATTGTGAAAAAAGGTTCCTTTCATCAATTTATAACTCCTCACGTTTTCTTGAACATCTGCCATGAGATGCTTCTTATGTAAAACCTACTAAAAACAGTCTTCTTAGACAAGCTTCAGCACTCGGTTTAAAACATGCGCCCATGGAACAGCATATAAAAATAATAGCATGATGCTATTGTCAGACCGGCCAACACAAGCTGTTCGGAAAAACTGCCTGTCTTCATATACAGCGGCAGCCGTATGCGAATGGTTGAAGGGAATAACAATTTGATGCCATTCACTGTCCAGGCATCCAGAACCAAGTGGCTTGCCATTCCGATCATCAGCCCTGCTGATATGTTTTTATCCCGAATATATGTAGCTGTGATAAAAAACAATGATGAGCAGAAACAGCAGGCTGTGTGTAAAGGTGCGATGGCCAAATACGGAACTTACTATTTTCGATAAGATAGGAAATCTTCTTCCGATTTTACTTTGTGTGTGGCAGATGTCGGGAATTAATGCGCCAACCGCGCCGGACGCCGCCATGAGTACTGGGTCAAATCCATAATAATAAGCTGCTGCGGTACAAGAAGCGATGCCTCCCATGATGTGTGTTTTTCCTGTCATTTCCCCGCTTCTCCTTTATCTTTTGCAAAAATCTCTGAATTACAAATATATCAAGAGAATGTATGTTTGAGCAACAGAACTTTGGCCGATAAAAAAATGAGCCGCATAATTTTCTGAGAAAAAGGCATCTTAAAGATGTACCTATTTTTTAAAAGAGGTGATACGAATGGCTTTCTTTAATAAAGATAAAGGGAAACGATCTGAAAAAGAAAAAAACGTAATCCAAGGAGCTCTTGAGGATGCCGGTTCAGCTCTTAAAGATGATCCGCTTCAAGAAGCTGTGCAAAAAAAGAAAAATAATCGCTAACCGTATGCGGATAGGGCTTGGCTCTATCCGCATTTTCCATCTGTTCCCTTTGACAGATCATTCTTTCTTTGATAACCTTCTGGAGTAACTGAATAAATAAATCCTCACTCTTTCTCAGTGAGGTAGAGGTTGCGCGGATGATGAGTCACACATGCCAGGCTGACAGGAGCTGTTAAACATGTGTAAAAGGCATCAGCGCCGAAGTGTGGAGAAAGCCGATCCTTCTCTATGCTGGGACTGTATCTGAATAAGTGCAGGACTGCCGCGTGCTTTTTCGCGGAGGGCTATCCGGAGATCAAGGGTGTGTGTTTCTTTAAGCATGGACTTTTGTTCAGGCTTTTTTTGTATTTACATGATCTCGGGTTCTGGTCCGTACAAAGAATCATTGGAGGTACTGGAATGGAACAGACAAAAAAATGGGGTTTTTGGTTATTAACGGCGTTTGTCGTTGGAAATATGGTTGGATCGGGAATTTTCTCCCTGCCGAGTTCGCTTGCTTCGATTGCAAGTCCGCTTGGCGCCACGTCCGCCTGGCTTTTGACAGGTGCGGGCGTGCTGATGATTGCGCTTGTCTTCGGGCACTTGTCCATTCGCAAGCCTGAGCTGACAGCGGGGCCGCAAAGTTACGCGAGAGCGCTGTTTTCTGATCCGAAGAAAGGGAACGCTGCCGGATTCACAATGGTGTGGGGCTACTGGGTGGCGAGCTGGATCAGTAACGTGGCGATTATCACAAGTCTCGCCGGTTACTTAACTTCGTTTTTCCCGATCTTAGTTGATAAACGTGTACTGTTTGCTGTCGGCAGCCAAGAGGTGACACTCGGCCAATTGCTGACGTTTGCTGTATGTACGATTTTGCTCTGGGGAACGCACACGATTCTTGTTGCAAGCATTAACGGTGCAAGTAAATTAAACTTTATCACAACGTTTTCGAAAGTATTAGGTTTTGTTTTCTTTATCATTGCCGGATTGTTTGTGTTTCAAACGACATTATTCGATCATTTTTATTTTCCGGTTCAAGGTGAAAATGGCACAACCATTGGCATCGGCGGACAGGTTCACAACGCCGCCATTTCTACTCTATGGGCGTTTGTCGGAATTGAATCAGCAGTGATCTTGTCTGGACGCGCGCGTACTCAGCGTGATGTCAAACGTGCAACAATCACAGGGTTGTTGATCGCGTTAAGCATCTACATTATAGTGACATTGATCACGATGGGTGTTCTGCCGCACGATAAACTTGTCGGATCTGAAAAACCGTTCGTTGATGTGCTGTATGCGATTGTCGGAAACGCAGGAAGCGTGATCATGGCACTACTTGCGATTCTTTGCTTATTCGGAACGATGCTCGGCTGGATTTTGCTTGGCTCTGAGGTTCCATACCAAGCTGCTAAAGCAGGCGATTTTCCGGCGGTCTTTGCGAAAACGAATAAAAAGGGAAGCCCGGTTATTTCTCTGATCATTACAAATGTGATGTCACAGGTCTTCATATTCTCTGTTATTTCCCGGACAATAAGTGACGCATTTACATTTTTAACGACAGCAGCGACTCTTGCGTATTTAATTCCGTATTTAGTGTCTGCGATCTACAGCCTAAAGCTTGTTATAAAAGGCGAAACGTATGATCAGCTGAAAGGCTCCCGCGTAAAAGACGGAATGATCGCGTTGTTAGCATGTGTTTACTCATTGTTTGTTATCGTAACAGGAACTGCCGATTTAACGACATTTATTCTCGGCATCGGTTTGTTCTTTGTCGGTCTGGTGATTTATCCGTTTGTGATTAAGAAATTCTCGAAAGAAAAACAAGCATAAAAAAAGACACCTGACAATGCAGTCAGGTGTCTTTTTTATATTACTCCACGAATGTCATACACAAAATAGCTGACAGAAACGCGCTTCGCATGAATGGAGTAAGAAAATATGCGATGTGGTTCAGTATGAGGTGCTCCGGCTTGTCGGTTTCTTTGCAAAATAGAAAAGAGCCGCAGATCAGTGCGGCTCTTTGTTTATTTTGTTAAGCTTTCGGTGATAAATTTCAGCTGTCCTTCTAGTGAGATTGGGTCTGTGAAATAGAAGCCGATTGGGTCAATTTTATAGACATGATCATTTTTGACAGCATCGAGGTTTTTCCAAATGGAACTGTCAAATACGCCGCCGTCATCTCCGCCTGATTGCCATGGACCCGCGAAAATGTAATCTCCGGCGAAGTCAGGGAGCTTTTCTAAAGAAATGCTGGTATATCCTGGGCCTTGGTCAATGGCTTTTTCCTTTGTCAGCTTTGTGGCCTGTAAACCAAGATCTTTGTAGACGATGCTTCCGCCTCTTCCGAAATCTTTACCGAATACATAAATGTCCTTGCCGTTTGTTTGCATAATGGAAACTGTTTTGTCACCGATGACTTTTTGAATTTTTGTTTTGGCTGCCGCTACTTTTTTGTCCCATTCGGCAAGCCACTCCTCCGCTTTATCTTCCGTTCCTGTCATTTTTGCAAATTCTTTCAGCTGTTCAATGTTGTCGAGCTTATCGTATTTCACCGCAACAGTTGGTGCGATTTTTTCGAGCTTTTTAATATCGGCGCCTTGTGTTGTCCAAACGATGATCAGGTCAGGCTTTAAATCAATCACTTTTTCAACAGAAGTGCCGTCTCCGATATTTGTGACTCCGTCGGTTTTACCTTTGTAGTAAGGGTTTTTAAATACATTTTCAGGTGCACCGACGACGTTGATGCCCAGTGTTTTGAAGTCTCCGTAGTAGCCGTCAGCCATGACAACCACCCGTTTAGGATGTTTAGGAATTTTCACATTTCCGTTTTCAGCCTTGTATGTAACGGTTTCTTGGTCTTTTGAATCAGAGGAAGAGCCTTTGCTTTCTGAATTATTTCCGCAGGCTGCCAGCGCTGCAATCAATAAAAGAGCAAAAAAAGCGGCTCCAAGCTTCTTGTATGTATGGGTCATATCTCATACCTTCTTTCAAAAAAATAGATGATAAAGAGAATCATTATCATCTGTGATTATACCATCACAAGTGCCAGTTGACACGATATTTTTGCATTTATATTCTCATTTTTATCAAAACGCTCTATTAAATCAGCGGAAAAAAGTGATATACTGAAACAGCAATTGATAATCATTATCATTATCGAAAGGAAGTACGGCTGTTGAGTCACATGAAAAATAAACAGATGATATCAGATGAAGAAATTCAATGGACATCCCGGTCGTTAGGTGCGGTCATTGTGCTTGTTGCGGGGTTGTGCTTACTATGCTTCGGCGCGATGCTGTCCATTTCTCTCGGTGCTGCGGATATCCATTTACGAACTGTGTGGGACGCTATCTTTCATTTTCAGCCAAATGAAACCTCACACCAAATTATACACGATCTTCGGCTGCCAAGAACGGCTGCTGCCGCACTTGTCGGCGCATTGTTAGCCGTGTCTGGGGCGATCATGCAGGGCATGACAAGAAACCCATTGGCGGAGCCTTCTATCATGGGGATAACATCTGGCTCTGCTTTTGCCATTTCAATTGCGTTTGCTTTTTTTCCAGGGCTTTCAGCCATCGGGCTTGTGCTGTGGTCCTTTGCGGGTGCGGGACTGGGGGCATCGACAGTATTGGGCATCGGCATGTTTTCCAGAGGCGGTCTCACGCCTGTAAAGCTTGCTCTTGCCGGAACGGCCGTCAGTTATTTCTTTACGGGCATTTCAACCGCAATTGCGCTCCGTTTTGATGTAGCACAGGATGTCAGCTTTTGGTACGCAGGCGGGGTAGCGGGTGTGAAATGGTCAGGCGTACAGCTGCTGGTTATCGCAGGAGCTGTCGGTATAACGCTTGCGTTTATCATTGCCCGGTCTGTGACAGTATTAAGCCTTGGTGACGATCTGGCGAAGGGGCTTGGGCAGTATACCTCTGCGGTAAAACTGGTTGGGATGCTTGTCGTTGTGGTGTTGACCGGTGCTGCTGTTTCCATTGCCGGCACTATTGCATTTATTGGACTGATCATTCCTCATATCACAAGGTTTTTGGTAGGGGTTGATTATCGGTGGATCATTCCTTGCTCGGCGGTGCTTGGGGCTGTTTTGCTTGTTTTTGCTGACATTGCGGCCAGACTCGTGAACGCGCCGTTTGAAACGCCTGTCGGCGCTCTGACCTCTCTCATCGGTGTTCCCTTTTTCTTTTATTTGGCACGTCGTGAAAGGAGAGGGCTGTAATGAAAACAAAAACGAAAAAACCTCTTGTTGTGATAGCGGTGACTTTACTGCTGATCATGCTTGTCTTTTTTATCAGTCTGAATCTGGGTGTCATAAAAATTGCTCCATTGCAAACGCTCAAGGTCTTTTTCGGGCAAGGGACGGCGCGGGATGAGCTTGTCTTATTTGAGTTCAGGCTGCCGCGAATAGTTTTGTCGTTGCTTGTTGGGGCGGGTATCGCTGTTGCCGGAGCCATTTTGCAAAGCGTGTCTCAAAATGATTTGGCTGAACCGGGTATTCTCGGGATTAACGCGGGGGGTTCGCTTGCTGTTGTGCTCTTTATTTACTTTTTTCAAGGGTCGGCATCAGATCTGGGCTTCTTAGGGACGTTTATGCTGCCGTTCAGTGCTCTGGCAGGCGCGTTCCTCGCTGCGTTTCTCATTTATCTCCTGGCTTGGAAAAAAGGTGTGACTCCGATTCGGCTGATCCTGGTCGGCATCGGTGTGAATGCGGGATTTAATGCCCTTTTGCTGATTTTTCAGCTCAAAATGGACCCGCATGACTTTATGCAGGCTGCAGTTTGGATATCAGGCTCGATATGGGGGGCCAATTGGAACATGATCTGGGCGGTACTCCCCTGGTTTGTGATTTTGCTTCCTTTTACTTTATATAAAGCACGCTATCTGAACATTTTACAGCTGGGAGACCAATTAGCGACCGGCCTTGGCACTGCTGTTGAAAAGGAAAGACGGATTCTCCTTCTGGCAGCGGTCGCTCTTGCCGCATCCTGTGTGGCAGCTGCAGGAGGCATCGCGTTCCTCGGATTAATCGCACCGCATGTGGCAAGAAGGCTTACCGGTCCCCGCCATCAGACGCTTATACCCGTTTCCGCCTTTATCGGCGCGTTTCTGTTTCTGCTGGCTGATACGCTGGCGAGAAATGTATTGGCACCATCAGAAATTCCGGTCGGACTTGTCATCTCCGTTTTAGGTGCGCCTTACTTTGTTTATTTATTGATGAAATCGAATTGAGGAGGGGACCGAACTTGAATTCATTATCAACGGAACAGCTTGGGATCGGTTATGGCGACAGGCTGATTGTAAAAGATTTAAATATATCCATTCCTAAAGGAAAAATAACAACCTTAATTGGGCCAAATGGCTGCGGGAAGTCAACGATATTAAAAACGATGTCCAGAATTATGCGCTCACATCAAGGTGCTGTTTACTTAAACGGCAATGCGATTCATAAAATGTCTACGAAGGACATTGCGAAGGATATGGCCATTCTGCCGCAGACGCCTGAGGCTCCGAGCGGATTAACGGTGTACGAATTGGTGTCGTACGGCAGATTTCCCCATCAATCAGGCTTCGGCAGATTAAATGATGAAGATCGCCGCATCATCAAATGGGCACTCGAAGAAACCGGCATGGCGGAATACCATGAGCGTCCGATTGAGGCATTGTCAGGCGGACAGCGTCAGCGCGTGTGGATTGCGATGGCGCTTGCACAAGGGACAGAGCTGCTTTTGCTTGACGAGCCTACAACATATCTCGATCTCGCACATCAGCTCGAAATCCTGCAGCTGCTTGACAGACTGAACAAGGAACAGGGGCGGACGATTTTAATGGTCATTCATGATCTGAATCATGCGGCCCGTTTTTCCCATTATATGATTGCGCTCAAAAAAGGCAAGGTCATCAAGGAAGGGACCGCACTGGAGGTCATGACGCCGGATATTTTGAAGCGGGTATTCCAGATTGATGCTGAAATCGTCTCTGATCCTCGTACAAATAAACCCGTATGCTTAACCTATGACCTGATTAAAACTGAAAAACAGCTTGTTTCTGTGTAAGAAAAATCCCGGTATAACGCCGGGATTTTTTATTTTCAACCCCAAAAATGTAATTTTACTTACAAATTCCGTATTTTGAAGAAAAAGATTGAAAGTCTATTTGAATTAATAGATAATATTGGTTAGAATGTTTCGAAAATATTACGAAGATTACAGAAAGAGGAGATCATTGTGTCCAAGAAGAAAAAATGGCTTATTGCCGGTTCGATATGTGCCGGTGTGCTCGTACTGGCGGGGATCGGCGCCGGCGGTTTTTACTTTTTTACTCACATGAATCAAGTTGCCGTCTCATCGGAGCCTTATGCTGAATCAGTCGCGGTGTATATGGGCGGTGAATCTGAATCAGCCCAATCGTTTTCAGGAAAAGTTGAACCAGAGAAACAGCAAAAAGTATACATAGATTCAGAGAAAGGAAGCATTAAAAAAACGTACGTCAAAGAAGGCGATAAGGTCAAAAAAGGCGATAAGCTTTTTGAGTACGAGGGCGAGGATCATTCTGACGAAATTGAGCAAAGCAATTTACAAATTGAAATGACAAACCTTCAAATCAGCCGCTTGCAAAAATCAATAGCAGAAACAGAGAAGAAGCTGAAAACAGCCGGAAAAGACGAGAAAGCACAGCTTCAAGACGAACTTGACCAGGCCAATTTTGATTTAAAGACAAGCCAGCTTGAACTGAAGCAGCACCAAAAAGAACTGGCTGCACAATCGAAAAACAAAGGTTCAAATGTGATCACAAGCAAGCATGACGGTATTGTTCAAAGCGTCAATCAGGATATTGCGGACGGCGCCACTGGTGATCAGGCAGCAGGACCGTATATCCAAATCGTTTCAACGGGCAAATACCTTGTAAAAAGCCAAATCAACGAGCTGTTAATGGACACGATTAAAAAAGGCAGCAAGGTCAGAGTTACGCTGAAAACAGGCAGTGAAGGCGAGTGGAAAGGCAAAATTACTTCAATCGGCAAGCTTCCTGCTGGAACAGGTGAGGGGGAAGCGTCAGAAAGTTATGCTGAAGAGGAAATGAATCCCCAATCTTCTAACTATCCTTTCACTGTTTTATTGGACAGCCATAAGGGCCTTGAAGTCGGCTATCATGTCAACATTGAAGTCATTAGTGACGAAGCTGATGCGAATACCATTAAGCTGCCTTCCGACATGATTATCCAGGACGATGGCGAACCGTATGTTTGGAAGACGGATGAGGATCAGAAGGCGGTTAAACAGCCTGTTGAAATCGGGGAAACAGACGAAAGTGACATGGTCGAAATCAAAAGCGGCCTGACACCGGAAGATTATGTGATCTATCCTGATCCCGCGGTCAAGGAAGGAAAGCAGGTTACAGTCAATGCTGACACTGAATAATGTTTCTAAATCGTACAAGCTGGGCAAAGAAGAGGTGCCGATCTTAAAGCAGATTAATCTCACCGTCAAGGCTGGTGAATTTCTGGCCATTATGGGGCCGTCCGGTTCAGGAAAGTCTACGTTAATGAATATTATAGGCTGTTTGGATAGGCCGACCTCCGGAACCTATATGCTAGACCAGATGGATGTATTAAAAGGGAAAGACGGTGCTTTGGCTGACATTCGCAACGAATCAATCGGATTTGTGTTTCAAACCTTTCATTTGCTGCCGCGCCTTACCGCATTGCAAAATGTCGAGCTGCCGATGATTTACAATAAGGTAAAGAAAAAAGAAAGAAGGCAAAGAGCCTACGAAGCTCTTGAAAAGGTTGGTTTGAAAGATAGGATATCCTACAAACCGCCAAAGCTGTCCGGCGGACAAAAGCAGCGGGTGGCGATTGCAAGAGCCCTTGTCAATCAGCCGCGGTTTATTCTGGCAGATGAACCGACCGGGGCGCTTGATACAAAATCAAGTGAACAAATTTTGTCGCTGTTTTCACAATTGCATCAGGAAGGCACAACGATTATCATGATCACCCATGACCCGGACGTCGCCAGAAAAGCCGACAGAACCGTTTTTATCAGAGACGGAGAATTAGTGTTAGACGAGAGAGGGATTAGCCATGCTTGAACATATTCGGATCTCCTTTCAATCTATTTTTTCACATAAGCTGAGGTCGATTCTTACGATGCTTGGTGTCATTATCGGTATAGCGGCGATCATTGCGATCGTTTCTATGCTGAAAGGCCAAAGCGAGCAATTAAAGCAAAGTATGATTGGCATGGGAAATAACGCGATTAATGTAGTGTACCAGCCAACAGGCGGGGAGGAGGAAGGCGGTTACCAGGAGGTTTCTTATACGTCCGCACCCCCTGTATCTGAAGAAACGATTGAGACGATAAAATCAGACCCTGTTGTAAAAGGGTTATCTTTATATTACCTGTCTGAAGGCGCCTCTGTTTTTCACTTAACGAACGTTTCATATCCTCAAGTGTACGGAGTTGATGCTGATTATTTTGATATGTTCCCGATTAGCATCACCGAGGGGAGAAAACTGACGGAAAAAGAATTAAACAGCACACACCAAGTGGTTATGATCAATGAGGCTGCAAGAGATGAGCTGTTTCCTGACGGTGACGCTCTGCACAAAAACATCGAAATGAACGGTGTGCCGTTCCGGGTTGCCGGTGTTTTTCAAGAAAAGAAACAGGAAGAAAGCATGTTTGGTGGCGACTATGCGAATCCGGTTTTATATGCGCCGAAAAAAGTGTGGCCGCTAATTGAAGGATTCGACGCGCCGACACAGATTGCAGTGCAGGCAGACTCTTCTGAGCATATCCAAGAAGCCGGTGTAATGGCCGCGGATCTTCTAAATCAAGGACTGTCAGATGCTGATTTGGAAAAAGCGGAGTACAGCGTGATGGATCTTCAGGAGGTCGCTCAGGAAGTGGAATCCTTTAACCAGTCATTTGCTCTGCTGCTTGGCGGAATTGCCAGCATTTCACTTTTGGTCGGAGGCATCGGTGTCATGAACATTATGCTCGTTTCAGTGACGGAGCGCACGCGGGAAATCGGAATTAAGAAGGCGCTCGGTGCAAAACGGCGCGTGATTTTATTTCAATTTTTAACAGAGGCCGTCGTGCTGACAAGTATTGGCGGAATTCTCGGTGTGCTTGCGGGCTTTGGCATCGCTAAACTTATCACGATTATCTTTCCGATGCCTTTCATCATCTCCGTTCCGGCAGTTATCGGAGCACTCATTTTCTCAATGGCAGTCGGCATTATTTTCGGCTTGCTGCCGTCCATTAAGGCATCGAAGCTTCAGCCTGTCGACGCGCTTCGATATGAATAAAAAGAACGCATCCAATCGGATGTCGTTCTTTTTTTAGCTGGGCAGTGATGAATTGCATTTATCCAAAATAAGAAAAACGGCTGCGAGAATCATCTCTTCTGTGGTTGACAGCCAAATGTCATGAATCATTTGATCTGTCGTATAAGCGGTTATCCATAAAAACAGCAGCTGGACGGTGCCGGCCATAAGGATAAAAGCTCGTCTTCCAGTCTTGAAAAACGTAAAACTATGTATCATCAGCCGTTCAAAAGGCTCAAAGCATAGTCCGATCACAAGAAATAACACAGCAAATAGCAGGACATGAGCAGCTGATCGGTAGCTCATTCTCGCCAAAGAAAAAACACTGAGAATGATAGTGAAATAGCAAAATAACACAGCCGCCGCTGCCAGCACGTACTGTACGGCCTGCTTTATTGTATCTTTTTGATGTAGCACTGATTCAGCTCCTTATCAGCGCTTGCAGAGAACGAGCGCTCTCTGCAAGCTGCCAGTTGTTTATTATTTACTGCTTTTCTTTTTCACAACCGGATGCTTTTCCTTTGAAAGGACATCCGTAAATTCTTTGCCTAAGTCAAGGTGTTCTTGGACGAAGGTTTCAGGAAGCATTGCGAGCCATTGGTTTAAAGACACATCGGCATAATGGTCATCTTTAAAGATTTCTAAAAAAACGAGCGGTTCATCGCCGAGGTTTTCTACGTAGTGGCCCATCGCAAATGGAACATAACCGACATCACCGGCTTGATAGTTAAAGGTTCTCGCATGGCCGTCAGCAGCAAAAACGGTCATTCTCGCTTTACCGGAGATGTAATATTGCCATTCATGCGTATTCGGATGCCAGTGAAGCTCTCTCATTGCGCCAGGTTCCACAGTTACGAGCGCTGATGCAATGGTTTTAGACACAGTAAAGTTTGTCGAATCCGCAATGTACACCTTTCCTCCTTCTGATGCAATCGGCTCCTGTTCAAGAAGGCGGTACGTAAACGGATAAGGCACTTCGCCGTACGGCCCTTCCACAATGTCATCTTTTAAACAGCCGGGTACAGGTTTTTCAAATATATATTTTTCTTTGCCTGGCAAATTGGCGATTTCTTCTTCTGTCACGCCAAAATTAGCGGCAATCACTTCTTTAGGGGTGTGGGCAAGCCAGTCTGTCAGCTGAAACGTGCTGTTTTCAGAGAATGACCCGTCGTCAAACACGAGCAGGAACTCTGCCCCTTCTTCGAGTGCTTGAATCGAGTGCGGCAGGCCTGACGGGAAGTACCATAAATCTCCCTCGCCTACATCATCAATAAAGCTGCGGCCCTTTTCATCCACAATCGTGACGCGTGCTTTCCCATAGATCATGTATGCCCACTCTGCTTCCTTATGCCAATGAAGCTCGCGAATGGCGCCTGGCTTCAGCCGCATATTAACAGAAGCCAGGTTTTCTGAAATCGGCAGCTCACGTACGGTAACTTCACGGGCGTACCCGCCTTTTTCTAAACGGTTATGAGTATCTGAGAAAGAAAACTTCATATTTTCAACGGTGCCATGATCGGTTTCCGGCGGTACGAGCATATCGGGATTCTGCCGGTCCCTTTCAATATTACGCGGTATTTTCACTGTCGCTCCCTTATCTCCTCTGATTGGCTGTGGAATGTCGTTTTGTTTTTTCATTTTCCTGTCTCCTCCTTAAAAATAAATGTGACGCAGAAAGAGAATGTGAAAGGCCTTTCGTTTTCCCTTCTGTCTTGTTAAGTGAAAAGAAACGATGAAAAGTCAACTTCGATACAAAATTAATGTTTCGCTTTCTGATCTTTCACCTCTGTCATCAATTCAATAAGCTGATCGAACTTTTTCTCGAAACGGGTCAGCAGGTACATCGCAATCAGTGCCGGGAACCCCAGATTGCTGATCTGCTTGACGACCTCCTCTATAAAAACCTGATCCATGAAAAACACCTCCTTCCTTTTTGTGCAGTCATGTAAGTAAGTGAAGGGAATCCAAGAAATCGTAAACCATGACTGGAAGGTTTGCTTCAGCAAGCGCTAGTCTGAAAGTAGTAGTTTACTTTTTTTTGCTTTCCTTCATTTAATTTAGTAGGGAGGCGGTTTGATGGACTATCAGGGTCTGTTGCGATCGAAATGTAAGGAGATTATGAAGCATCCCATCGTGAAGCACTTTTTGAGCAATCCTCAGCATTACCGTTTGTTCAAAAATGTAATGGAAAACCCGAATGAAAAGGATGCAAAATCGCTGGACGAGCAATTCAAGCAATTTTATAAGGAGATTCGCATCGTCAAGTATATGAATTCAATGATTCGGATTTTTTCCATCGATTTTGATAAGCGGGTTCGCAAAAATCAGAAACGGTATCCGCTGACGGTTGATCATCCGGAAGCAGGAGAACGACTTCCTTCCGAAACGGGAAGTGACGCGTTTGAGGAGTTTTTAGACCTGCAGGATGATTTGAGCCAGCATGTCCAGGATTATCAGCTTTATCAAGCGATTCAGAATCTGACTGACAAACAAAAAAGCGTGCTGACAAAAGTCTATCTTCACGGTGCCACGATGCAGGAAATCGCTGATTCATTAGGTGAGTCCCGGCAAAATATCTCTAATATTCATAAAAAGGGATTAGAAAATATTAGAAAGCAGCTAGCGGCGCAAAAAAAGGGGGAAAAGTAAACTGTGAGCGGCCAGTTTGAACATAATAGGGATCATGATGAAATGTACGACATTGAGCATCTGATTGCATGCTTTTCACCGATGATCAGAAAAAAACTCAGCAATACGTCCTATCAAGAAAGAGAAGATTTAGAGCAGGAGCTGAAAATCAAAATGTTTGAAAAGGCTGATATGCTTCTGTGTCAGGATGTTCCGGGATTTTGGGAGTTTATTTTATACATGGTAGACGAGAACTCATAACGATACCTCATTCTAAGAAAACGGGAACATTTTTGCAGGTTCCCGTTTTCTGCTGTTCACCCCCGTCAGAGCCCTCCTATTCAAAAATGTACCAAAAAGAAACGATATAATGATAAGATGAAAAAAAACAGTGAAAGAAAGGAACATAAAAGTGGAAAATGCGTCAATTTTAATCGTAGACGATGAGAAAGCGATTGTGGATATGATCAAACGCGTTCTCGAAAAAGAAGGTTATCGACATATAATGGATGCGGCAAGTGCAGAGGAAGCCATTCCGATCGTAAAGACAAATAAGGTTGATTTAATTGTATTGGATGTCATGATGGGCGGAATGACCGGTTTTGAGGCCTGCACATTAATCAGGGAGTATTCAGACGCCCCGATTTTTTTCCTGACGGCGAGATCATCGGACGCTGACAAATTATCTGGTTTTGCGGTCGGAGCTGATGATTATATTACAAAACCATTTAATCCGCTGGAATTAGCCGCGCGGATCAGAGCGCATTTAAAGCGTACGTATCAGTCGAAACCAGCTGAAACAAACAAAACCTATACATATGATTACTTTACATTTTCTCCGCAAAATGCCGAGCTGATTGTGGGCGGGGAAACTGTCGCCTGTTCGGCTCAGCTTCTGCAGCTGCTTCAATATTTTTGCGAACATCCCAATGTGGTGCTTTCTAAAGATCAAATTTATGAAAAAGTATGGGGCTATCCTTCGTACGGAGATAACAATACCGTCATGGTTCATATCCGCAAACTCCGGGAAAAAATTGAGCGTGACCCGAGCAATCCTGAATATATCGTAACCGTTCGCGGTCTCGGATACCGTTTTATTCCGAGTCCAGAAGGAAACGGAAAGCGCCCATGAGGTTAAGATGGAAGTTTCTGTTTCACTTTTTCGGGCAGATGCTGATTGTTATCCTTCTTCTTTCGATCATGCTTGTGGCTTCCTTTTTCTATTTAGACTCACGATTTAGCGATGCGGAATCCAATTCAGGGCTGACAAAGGCAACGACTGACACGCTTGAGGCATACCTCGATGTAAACGAAGACGGGTCATGGGAAGTGGACGATTTCCTGAAGAAATCTGTTGATAAACAGCACGGCTGGATGCAAATCATTGATTCTAATGGAAAAACGGATTATTCCTACAGTGTGCCGAAAGACGTGCCCGGCACCTACACAAAGAAGGAGCTTTTGTCTATTTATAAAAGCAAGAAGCTTGATAACTATAAGCTGAATTATTGGGCAATCAATATTGAAGACAAGTCATATCTCCTCTTGTTCGGCTGGAAGTCAAAGAGCGAGCAGCTGCTGACTTCCATTGAAAGCCGTGAACCGTCCCTCGACTCTTTGTCACAATATAAGTCCGGTACAGTTGACTATATTAAGCGGGAAAAAGGCGCCATTTACTTATTGGACAGCGATGGGAACATTCTCGACAGCATCAACAGTACAAAAAGTGAAAGAAAAACGATGAACCAGCTGGAACTGCTCAAATACAGCTCTAAACCCTGGAACTATAAACGGGAAATTTCCGTTAAGATCCTCAATAAAGACAGATGGATGGTCGCTACGGTGCCGAACCCTGTCTATGTAACCGATCAGGAGTTTAACAAATCGTTTCTTAATGTTGTCCTTAAAGCGATGTTCCTGATTATGGGCGTTCTGCTTCTCTATATTTTTTGGATGACGGCCTGGTATATGTTCAGGTTTGGCCTGCCGATTTTTCATACAATCAAATGGCTCGTCAATCTATCGAAAGGAAAGCTTGAAGAGCCGAAAAACCGTAAAGGGCGCCCGGTCAGCAAAAACAAAAAGGGGAAAATCAAACAGCCGTACCGTTTCTTCGGTGAGATATTTGAATCTATGGATCAGCTGACGGAAACGCTGCGACGGGACAAGAGAAACCGAGAAAAAATTCAGGCGACACGGGAAGAATGGATCGCCGGTTTGTCTCATGATTTAAAAACACCCCTCAGCAGCATTTACGGCTACAGCATGATGCTTGAATCGAAGCAATACGACTGGTCTCCTGATGAAGTGAAGGAAATGGGGCAGGTGGTCAGAGAGAAATCGGAATACATGTCAAAGCTCATCGAGGACTTAAATTTAACGTACCGTCTAAAAAATGACGCTCTGCCGATGGAGAGAAACCTCACAAGCCTCATTCCGTTCTTTAAAAATGTCATTGAGGATTTCAAGAAAAATCCGTTTTCTGAAGGGTATGATATCTCATTTGTATCAAGAGAAGAGCATATTGAATTTGCACTGGATGAAGCCTGGTTCAGACGCATCCTGGAAAATCTGCTCGGAAATGCTGTGAAGCACAACGATAAAGGAACAGCAATTCAGGTGATTCTTGAACAGACAAAAAATCATATTTCATTGAAGGTCAAAGACAATGGGAGAGGAATGGATGAGGAGACGATCACCCATTTATTTAACCGCTATTACAGGGGAACCAATACAAAAGATCCGGCTGCCGGGACGGGGCTTGGACTGGCGATTGCCAAAGAGCTGGTGCACCTGCATAACGGAACGATTCACGTCAACAGCAGGATCAATATTGGCTCCGTCATTACTATCCTTTTCAAAAAAGAATAAGGCATGTGGTTTGGACATCTCTTTGCCGGGAATAACAATATATAGAATGAAGCTAAAGAGGTGTTACACATGGATGCAGTATTAGAAGCAGACACTAGGGCAGTAATCGGTGAAGGCCCGTTATGGGATGAAGAAAACGGCCGACTATACTGGGTTGATATTTTAGGAAGTGAGCTCCATATTTTTGATCCTAAAGAAAAAATCAATCGTTCGGTCAAATTTACATCCTTTGTGACGGCGCTTGCGAAGTATTCAAAGGATGAGCTGATCATGACGATGAAAGACGGTTTTTACCTGTATCATCTTCATGATGACAGTCTTGAAAAAATCAAACAGCCGAAGGATATGCATGAGAGCCTTCGGTTTAACGATGCCAAATGTGATCCGTACGGAAGGCTTTGGGCAGGGACGACGAGCATGGAAGGCGAACAAAAACAAGCTTCGCTTTATCGTTTGGACGCAGATGGGAGCCTTGTCAAAATGAAAGATCAAGTCTCAACCTCGAACGGTTTGGATTGGGATCGCGAACGCAACCTGATGTACTACATTGACACGCCGACGCAGGAGATTGTGTGCTATCAATACGATCCCGAAAGCGGAAACGTCTCAAACCCCGAGACTGTCTATCGTTTTGAAAAATCGGATGGGCTGCCGGATGGCATGACAATTGATCAAAACGGCATGCTGTGGGTAGCGCTGTTTGGCGGAAGCCGTGTGGTTCACATTGATCCTTTTCAGAAAAAAGAAATTGATTCAATAAGTGTTCCGGCCAAATATGTCACGTGCTGTGCGTTCGGCGGCCAAGACATGAAAACCCTTTACATCACAACAGCTACTGAACAAATGACCGAAACAGAAAGATATGAACAGCCTCATGCGGGCGGATTGTTTTCAGCCAGACTTGAAACGGGCGGATATCAGCCGGTTCCATTCGCTGGGGAGTTATAAAAAAAACGCATCCGAAAACGGATGCGTTTTTGCATTTAAAGTGAACGGATAATTCCGCCTTCCACACGCTGTGCCGTGCCATTAATGGCAGATGCGGCATCAGATGCGAGGAATACAATTGTGTTGGCGACTTCTTCAGCTGTTGCGTATCTTTGAATGAGTGAAGTCGGCTCATTCACTTTAAAATAGTCTTGCACAAATGTATCTGTATCCTGGCCGGCTGCCTTTGCGGCGCCCTCCATATAGGACGCAACGCCTTCTGTCCAAGTAGGTCCCGGAAGCACTGAATTAACCGTAACGTTTGTGCCCTTCGTCATTTCAGCCATTCCTCTGGACAGGCTGATCAGCGCTGTTTTGGTCATTGAATAAGGAATCATAGTCGGAAGCGGTTTAACGCCTGCTTCACTTGCAATATTCAAAATGCGGCCGCTGTTTTTGGCAAGCATCTTTGGAAGGAAGTGACGGCTTGTCCGAACAGCGCTCATCACGTTTACTTCAAAATATTGATTCCATTCTTCATCCGTTACCTCGGCGAAATCCTTCACTTCAAAGAAACCGAGGTTGTTGACAAGAACATCTATATCTCCGATCTGCTTCACTTTTTCCAGAAAAGCTGCTGCTTCATCCGGTTTTGATAAGTCGGCGGCTGCTCCATGCACCGTTCCATAGGAAGAAAGCTCCTCAACCGTGCGATCGACTGTCTCTTGTGTTCGGCCATTGACTACAACGGCTGCACCTTCTTGCAAAAAGCTTTTCGCCGCGGCTTTCCCGATGCCGGAAGTTGAGCCTGTGATTAAGACGAGCTTGTCTTTTAGCTGTAAGTCCATAAAAATCATTCCTTTTTTATTGATCATGCTACTTAGTATACAAGATGAAATTTAGTGTTTACGAGAATTTTGCTTCCATACATGCGCGGCGGAAAAGTCATTCATACTGCATATACAAGCCTGTCAGCCATATAGTATAATAACTCCGAAAAAGGATACGAAAGTCAAACAGGTGCCGGTACGTGAAAATAGCCGGCTTAATAGGGAAACCGGTAAAAGCCGGTGCGGTCCCGCCACTGTAATTGGCCTTTGCGCCAAGAGCCAGGATACCTGCCTGTTTGATAAGCACGAAGTCTGCGAGGACAGATGATGTGTAAACAATAGGCTTTTTTGTTGTTTACAGCGTCTTTACCATCGTAGAGATGCTTTTTTAGTTCATTTAGGAGGAAAGGGTATGAAAAAATTAGCCGGAATATGGACGGCGCTTCTGCTGACCGCCATTATGATTTCAGGCTGCGGCAATGCGGCAGATGAGAAGGATTCCGTTGCAAAGCAAAAGACAGCCGCGTCTGAAGCGTTCCCTGTCACAATTGATGATGCGTCAAACGAAGACGTTACCATCAAAAAGGAGCCGGAAAAAATTGTTTCATTAATGCCGAGCAACACGGAAATTATATATGCTCTCGGACTCGGTGACAAAGTGGTCGGCGTCACCAAAAACGATACATATCCAAAGGAAGTCAAACAGGTTGAGAAGGTTGGGGATATGAATGTAAACGTTGAGAAAGTCATTTCTCTTAAACCTGATCTCGTTCTCGCCCATGAATCTTCCATGTCAGCCTCAGCTGATGCCATTAAGCAGCTGAAAGACGCTGGCATTCCTGTGCTGACTGTCAATGATGCACAATCTTTCGCAGAGGTATACAAATCAATCGAAATGATCGGTGAAGCTGCCGGGGTCGAGAAAAAAGCGGGCCAACTGGTCAACAGCATGAAATCAGACCTGCAGGAGATTAAAGAAAAAGCGAAATCCATTTCAAAAGACGAGGAAAAAAGCGTCTTTATTGAGGTTTCGCCTGATCCTGACATTTACACAACCGGAAAAGACACGTTTATGAATGAAATGCTGAATGTCATCCATGCTAAAAACGCTGCAGCGGATCAAAAAGGCTGGGTGCAAATGACAGACGAGGCCATCGTTAAGCTGAATCCAGACACCATTGTCACAACGGACGGTGTAAAAGCGGATGCGGTGGAAAAGCGCGATGGCTGGAGCGGAATCAATGCTGTGAAACATCATCGCGTTTATGATGTTGATCCTGATCTCGTCACACGTTCAGGTCCGCGTCTGATCGAAGGGGTCGAAGAACTTGCGGAAAGCATTTACCCGGATACGTTTAAAGAATAATCGTTTTGCTGCTTATAGCATCAGTTTCTTATTTTTAGCCGCTAGTATCATATCGGGGATTTCCTGCGGCAGTCTGCAAATTCCGATACCCGCCATCTTCCTTATCTTTTGGCATGAAGGCTTTGGCGGCTCTGCCGGCTCCTATGATCCAATGTATACAAATATTATGATGAATATCAGACTGCCGAGAGTTGTGCTGGCCGCCCTTGTGGGGGCGGCTCTTTCTATCGCTGGGGCTGCTTTTCAGGGGCTGTTGAAAAATCCGCTTGCTGATCCCTACACGCTCGGTGTTTCATCCGGTGCTTCAGTGGGGGCGGTTGTGACCCTATTCTTTAGCCTGCAGCTTCCTGTCATCGGAGGCTTTACACTGCCGGTTGTGAGTGTAGCCGCGGCACTTGTCACGATGGCGGCGGTCCTTTTCTTCAGCCGCCTCGTTCATGCATCAATGTCTGTTTCCACCCTCATTTTGACCGGTGTCATCATAAATTCATTTTTGGGCGCATTTATTTCTCTTGTCATTGCTCTGACAGGAGATAATTTACTGCCTATTGTGCATTGGCTGCTTGGCAGCGTCTCGATGAGAGGCTGGAGCTACGTTGCACTGTTTCTCCCGTTTTTTCTTTTAGGAATCATGCTGCTGATCATAAACGGAAGGGAACTCAACGTGATGACCTATGGAGAGGAGAAAGCAAGGCTTCTCGGGGTCAGCGTCCAGCATAGAAAAATGATGATTTTAATTGCAGGGTCACTGCTGACGGGCGGCGCTGTGGCTGTATCCGGCACCATTGGCTTTGTCGGACTTGTGATTCCGCATATCACAAGATTGCTGTGGGGAACGGATCATCGGCATTTATTGCCGCTGTCTGCCTTGCTTGGCGCGGGATTTCTCGTCTTGGCCGATTTGCTATCGAGAACAATGATTGAGCCGATTGAATTGCCGATCGGCATTATTACAGCTTTAGCGGGAGCTCCTGTTTTCGCTCTGATTTTAATTCGGCAGCATCGAGGGGGGAGAAGCTTATGATTAAGGCAGAAGGGCTGTCGGGAGGTTACGGAGACAGCCGGCTGATTAAAAATATCAGTTTAACAGTGAAGAAGGGAGAATTTCTTGGCATTCTCGGACCGAATGGGAGTGGAAAAACAACACTGCTTCACTTGCTGATAGGAACACTTCCGGCAATAGAAGGCTCCGTTTGTCTGGCTGGCAAACCACTCACTGAATATAAGCCGAAGGAACTGGCGCAAATAATGGCAGTTCTGCCGCAAAAAACAGATCAAGCCTTTAGCTTTACTGTCAAAGAAACCGTATCCTTCGGCAGATATCCATTTCAAAAAGGGCTGTTCAGCCAGCAGACTGAAGAGGATGAAGCCATCATTGAGAATGCGATGAAACAAACAGGGGTACTTGCCTTCGCTGACAAATCGATTCGTGATCTAAGCGGGGGTGAACAGCAGCGGGTTTATTTGGCTCAAGCACTGGCGCAGCAGCCGCGCATTTTATTTTTAGACGAACCGACTAATTTTCTGGATTTGGCCTATCAAAAAGAACTGCTCGATCTTATTAAGCGCCTGACGAGAGAAAATGGGCTGACTGCTGTCAGTGTTTTTCACGATCTGAATACCGCTAGCCTGTACTGTGATGAAATCGTCTTTATAAAAAACGGAACAGCCGGTCCTAAGCAAAAACCGGAAACCGCCATCACAGAAGAGCACATAAAGGCGTTGTATAACACGAAAGTCAGCGCCTTACTCCATCATCAATTGCCTAAACCGCTTATTGCGATTCAGCCTGAAGAGGCCGCCCTAAAGCTGCAGGCGATTCCGTTTAAAACTTTGCTGCAAGTGCGGCGCGACGAGATCCTTTTGCAAACGGAAATCCCGCTCCGGACGCTGTCCTCGGCTCCTATCGGTTCAGGCTTTTCTTGGAACCGGACGTTTCTCCATAAACGGCTGTCTGCCCATTCAGATCAAAAAGAAGGGCTTACAGCCTATTTATCTGAAAACGGCTTTTATCCGCAGGAAACCTGTGCGATGGCCTCCTCCGGCAGACTTGACCGGCTTGTGTGCCGTACGTTTGAAGACGAAGAGCTGTCCGTTTGTATTTGTGTCATGTCTGGCTTTTCGATATGGATTTTGATCAACGGCTTTGCGACAGACCAATTCTTCGTCAGGGCTGTCATGGGAGCGGAAGCCGAGCGCATGAAAGTGCTGGGCGGTGAACAAAATGAACCTGGAGAAATCCTCGTTGCAGCGACACAAACTAAAGAGACATCTTCAGAAGAAAACATAGAAAAACGGCTGAAACAATTGATTCGGTTTGGGACAGCTGAATGTGTGCGAGAGGCTGCGGACCTGCTTGAATAAGTCTGTAAAGGAGACAGATATGATGAAACTATATACAAAAACAGGCGATAACGGGCAAACGAGCTTAATCGGAGGCAGAACAGATAAGGACAGCCTCCGAGTAGAAAGCTACGGCACGATTGATGAGCTGAACAGTTTTGTCGGGCTGGCCTTGGCTGAGCTCTCCGAAAAGCGTGACTTTGAGGATCTAACGGCCGAGCTGCTCAACATTCAGCACGAGCTCTTTGACTGCGGGGGCGATCTGGCAATCATCACAGAAAAAAGAGAATATAAATTGAAGGAAGAATCCGTTTCCTATTTAGAAATGCGAATCGATGCCTATACAGAAGAGGCACCTGAACTAAAGAGATTTATTCTTCCGGGCGGATCAAAGGCCGCTTCGCTTCTCCATGTGGCGCGCACCATTACAAGGCGGGCGGAACGTCAAGTGGTGGCGCTGATGAAAACGGAAGAGATCCATGAAATGGTGCTCCGTTATCTCAATCGATTGTCCGACTATTTCTTTGCCGCAGCACGGGTTGTCAATGTGAGAAGCGGTATTGACGACGTGGAGTATGAAAGAAGCGCTATTGTGTTTCGCGATCGAAACAGCAGCGGATCATAAAAAAACATGAATGAAAGCTGGCATTTTCAATACATGCCGGCTTTTTATTTTTTCATTTTGTCAATTTCCCTTTTTACGACAAAAAATGAACCTTATGAATTATTGACTGAAAAATGGAAAAATGAGATATTGTAACAAATTGATGTAAAAAATAGGCAGTGGGGGGCTCTGATTGATGGTGAGATTCATTGAAAGTGATAGCGTCTGGAAGAGAAATTTCAACTTCCTTTTCTTCTCAAGAATAGTCAAGATTTCCGGCGATATGTTCGCATTTAATTCGATATTATGGTTTTTAATTTTTGACGGTGAAGGTGCGATCGGAACTGCTTTATTGATTGCTGTCACCTTTTTGCCGGAAGCTGTTTTAGCACCTGTGACGGGTCCTTTCATGAAACAGAATACATTGAAATTCTGGATGTACTTTTCAGACCTGACAAGAGCCGCGGTTGTTTTAATCATTCCGCTCTGCCATTTCGGCGGATTCTCTCCGCTGTGGTTTGTTATGACTCTTATGATTGTGCATTCAGCTACTGGCGCTGCCTATAATCCTGCTTCAATTGCTTTAATCCCGCAAATTGTAGATGAAAAAGGCATTCAAAAAGCAAATGCTGTGCTGCAGTCGTCCGCCCAAATTGTCCGTCTTGGAGCTGTGACACTATGCGGCGCTCTCCTTACGTTTATCAGTCCTTCTTATACAATGCTTATGGCTCTCGTACTATATCTTATTTCTGGTTTTCTTGTTCTCTTTATTAAATACACTGCTGTTGAAACAAAATCGGAATCAGCGGCCGTTGCACAGAGAGGTACATATTTTGGCAGACTGAAACGCGGTTTTGTCCTAGTCAGAAAACACCAAATCTTATATCCGCTTGCTATCTATTGTATCTTTATGAATTTCGCGGCAGCCCCTTGGGAAGCGCTCTCCGCTGTATATGTTGCGGAGGATTTAAACGGACAGCCGATTGTGTATTCGCTATTAAAAGCCACCACCGCAATAGGCGCGTTTTTATTGGGGTTTGTACTGACAAAAGTAAAAGTAAACAAGTACGGACTGCTTTTCGTAACCGCCGGCATCATTGAAGGATTCGCTTTCTTTATTACCGGAATGAATACCTTTTTGCCGCTCGTCTTTTTCGCCGCTTTTACATTTGGCGCTGCAGTCAGTGCAATCAATGTTCCCGAGTATACAATTATACAGACATCTGTCGATAGTGAGGACCAGCCGCAAGTTTATGCCGTCATACATATGATCTCAAATATTTCAATTCCGGCCGGCGCTGTCATTTGCGGATATGCCGCAACCGCTTTTGGTTCAGGAAATGTGATCGCTGCCGGGGGAGTTGTGGAAATTATCGCGGGGATTGGAATTCTTCTGTTTACAAAGCTGGCCAAAGCAGAACAATCCGATTTGGTAAAAGAAAGGGAAGCAAGTGTTCATATGTAAAGGTTTTTGAAGATGCCATGCCTCGTGCATGGCTTTTTTTATGCCGCTGGGTCCGGTGCTGTCTACGACTCTGGTCTTATCCAAAAATCAATCTCTGATTCGTTTTGCTCATCTTGTGTTTTGTATAAGATGAAGACAAGGAAAACGAAAGGAGGATCTGCATGAAGATCAACAAGAAAACGATAGGCGGATTCTTATTAATTGTATTTGGAATCTCCGTCTTTTTTGGGGGCGGCAGCTTTGGCTTTATCATTCCGCTTGCGATCGGAGGATTGCTGACATACGCGGGAATTAAAAGATTCGCAGCAGGCAAAACCATCACAGGTATCATCTTGGGCGGAATCGGGGCGATGATGCTCATTTGCTCACTTCCGTTTCTCGTCGGCATTGCACTCGCGGCTGCTATGGTGTATTACGGCTGGAAACTGATGAAAAACGGATCCGCGGAAAGCGATATGTCAAGCTTTGACCCTGAACCAGCTTCTGCCGGCTACCAGTCTCATTTTGATGACGAATGGGAAAATTTCTTAAAGAAAAAATAACACATGATATGAGGAGGAATAACAGTATGGTATTAAAAAGAATGAGAGATATGTTTGTTGCGTCAGTTCATGAAGGCTTGGATAAACTGGAGAATCCTAAGGTGATGTTGAATCAGTACGTTCGTGATATGGAAAGCGATATTGCAAAAGCAAAACAAACGATCGTCAAACAGCATACGATCGCCTATCAATTTAAGAAAAAATATGAAGAAGCAAATGAAGTGGCTGGAAAGCGTAAGAATCAAGCTCAGCTCGCTTTTGATGCCGGTGAAGAAGAGCTTGCGAAAAAAGCGCTGACAGAAATGAAGTATTTAGAGGGAAAGGCAGCAGAGCACAAAGCTTCCTATGAACAGGCAAGCAGCCAGCTGGCTGAGCTGAAAGAACAGCTTGCCACACTTGAAACAAGGCTACAGGACGTAAAGGATAAAAAACAGGCGCTGATTGCCCGGGCAAACGCTGCAAAAGCAAAAGAGCATATGAACGCGACATTCGACAAAATTGACAGTGAAAGCGCGTATCGGGAATTTCTCCGGATAGAAAACCGAATTGAGGAATTGGAAATCCGTGCCGATTATTCGAAGTCAGCGGAAGCCGGCACAGAAACGAGCCAAAGTGAATTTGCAGACGAAGTAGAAGCTGAAATCGAAAAGATGCGGGAACTCTCTTTGAAAAAATCAGATCAAACCTCACATGCAGCAAATGAATAAACAGGACAGGGAAGGGTTTTCGTCAAGTCCTTCCCTTCCGCACGTATTCATACACAGGCTTTTCCTTTATAATAGAATAAATGAGAAGGATGAAAACAAATGAAAAAAATGCTGGGCAAACTGCTGATCATTGCCGGTATTCTTATTTTTTCTGCGGTTGTTATCAAAGACGTGTTTGCTGAAGGTCTTTCATTCATAAACGGAACTGAAGCTGATTCAGCCAGTGCTTCACCGCATGAGATCGAAAGCGTAATCATTGAATCGGATAACAAGAATGTGAAGATCATAGCGGAAGAGCGTAATGACATATCAGCAACCATCTCAGGTGACTCGGGGAAATTGTTTGTGGCTGAAAAGAGAAGAAAGCTGGAGCTGACGGCAAAGGAAAAAGAATTTCAATTTTTGAATGGATTTCATCGATCTGCCCTTGTCGTCCGCATTCCATACACGTACAAAGGCGGTTTGGCTGTGAGAACCTCAAGCGGCGACGTGTCTGTAGACGGTAATAAACATCTCACGCTTTCTAAGCTGAACGCAGCATCTGCAAGCGGGAATATGACCGTAACGGGTATCCGCCTTCAGGAGCTGGAGGTGAAGGGCTCTTCCGGAGATGTGTCGATATCAAATACAGACGCTAAAACGGCCGGCATCCGCTTAACTTCAGGCGACGCAAATTTGGATGGTGTTTCAGGCTCACTTGATGTACGGATGACATCAGGAAACGTTGACGCGGATTTAAAAAAGGCAGCGGGCTCTTCAGCTGTCACATTGACGAGCGGTGATGTGAATCTGGAGCTTCCCGAAAACGGCAGTTTCAAAGTCAATGCTGCTTCAGAGAGCGGAAGCGTCAGTTCGGCGTACCCATTTGCTGATACAACACATAAAGATCATCATCAAATCAAAGGCTTACAAGGAAGCGGACAGCATCTAGTCGATATTAAAACAGGCAGCGGGGATGTAGCGATACGGTAGCATCTGGCAGAAGAAAGGAGGCGGAACAACCAGAATGACAAAAAAACAGCTTCTTGGACTTATCATTGTTTTATTTGGCATCAGCATGTTTTTGCAAATTATCGGAGTAGGCGATCTGCTGTTTTGGCCGCTCTTTTTTCTGATTGCCGGTTATTTTTTGAAAAAATACTCCCGTGACTGGCTTGGGTCCGTCATGTACATCTTTGCTGCTTTCTTATTTTTGAAAAATCTGTTCAGCATCACCTTTAACTTATTTGGCTACGCGTTTGCCGCATTTTTAATTTACGCCGGCTACCGGCTTGTGAAAGGAAAGCCTATTTTTGAACCAAATGAGAAACCTACCGATTTAACAAAAAAAGAAAAACAGTCCGAGCCCCCAAAAGATGTGAAACATCCTGACATGCGAAGCTTTTTTATCGGCGAACTTCTGATGATGAAGCAGCCGTTTGATCTGAATGATTTAACTGTATCGGGTTTTATAGGCGATGTGAAAATCGACTTGTCAAAAGCGATGATTCCGGAGGGAGAGAGCACCATTGTCATCAGCGGAGTGATCGGAAACGTTGATATTTATGTTCCATCAGATCTTGAAGTGGCTGTCAGCTCGTCCGTTTTTATCGGCGACATTAATCTGATCGGTTCGAAGAAAAGCGGATTAAGCACAAAGGTATACGCCGCGTCTTCTGATTTCAGCGAGTCCAAACGCCGGGTGAAAGTATCCGTCTCCCTATTTATCGGTGATGTGGATGTGAAATACGTATGAGAAAAAAACTGCTTGTCAGTCTCCAATGGCGTGCCATTCGCATGACAACGGGAATCAGTCTGCTTCTATTTGTCTGCTTGATTTCTTTTATGATGGTTTACTATCGGCTCGATCCGTTTGTGTTGCTGTCGTCAAGCTGGTTCGGGATTCCGTTTATCCTGATTTTGGTGCTGATCAGCCTTACGATCGGTTTTGCGTCAGGGTACATGTACGGCAACCGGCTGAAAACAAGGGTCGATACATTGATTGAATCGATTTTAACATTTGAAAATGGCAACTTCGCTTATCGTATACCGCCGCTCGGGGACGATGAAATCGGGCTTGCAGCCGATCAGCTGAATGAAATGGCGAAGCGGGTTGAACTTCAAGTAGCTTCCTTGCAAAAGCTTTCAAATGAACGGGCTGAATGGCAGGTGCAAATGAAAAAATCAGTCATCACAGAAGAACGCCAGCGATTGGCCAGAGACCTGCACGATGCTGTCAGCCAGCAGCTCTTTGCGATATCGATGATGACCTCCGCTGTATTAGAACACGTAAAAGATACGGATGATAAAACGGTGAAACGGATCAAGATGGTAGAGCACATGGCGGGAGAAGCCCAAAATGAAATGAGGGCGCTGCTGCTCCATTTAAGACCTGTGACGCTCGAAGGGAAGGGGCTGAAGGAGGGGCTTACGGAGCTTTTGGACGAGTTTCGGAAAAAACAGCCGCTTGATATCGAATGGGACATACAGGATACGCCGATTTCCAAAGGCGTAGAGGATCATTTATTCAGGATCGTACAGGAGGCTCTTTCCAATGTATTCAGGCACTCAAAAGCCTCAAAAGTATCCGTGATTCTCGGCGCAAAAAACAATCATCTGCGGCTGAAGGTCATTGATAACGGAAAAGGATTCAAGATGGAGCAGGTAAAAGCGTCATCCTACGGCTTGAATTCGATGAAAGAACGTGCAAGCGAAATCGGCGGAGTCGCCGAGGTGATTTCGGTTGAAGGAAAAGGCACACAAATTGAAGTAAAGGTCCCGATTTTCCCGGAAGAAAAAGGAGAGAACGAACGTGATTCGAGTATTGTTGATTGATGATCATGAAATGGTCAGAATGGGACTCGCCGCTTTTTTGGAGGCGCAGCCCGATATAGATGTCATCGGCGAAGCGTCTGATGGCAGCGAGGGTGTACAGCTTGCTGTTGAATTACAGCCTGATGTGATTTTAATGGATCTTGTCATGGAAGGCATGGACGGTATTGAAGCGACAAAGCAAATTTGCCAGAAGCTTTCCGATCCGAAAATTATTGTGCTCACAAGCTTCATTGATGATGATAAAGTGTATCCGGTTATTGAAGCGGGAGCGCTCAGCTACTTACTAAAAACATCAAAAGCGGCCGAAATCGCTGATGCGATCCGTGCCGCAAGCAAGGGAGAGCCAAAGCTAGAATCAAAAGTGGCGGGGAAAGTATTATCCCGGCTGCGCCACTCAGGTGAAAACGCGCTCCCGCATGAATCCCTCACGAAACGGGAGTTTGAGATTCTCTGTCTGATTGCAGAAGGAAAAACAAATAAAGAGATAGGTGAGGAGCTGTTTATCACGATCAAAACAGTCAAAACCCACATCACCAATATTTTATCAAAGCTGGATGTCAGCGACCGGACACAAGCAGCCGTCTACGCACACCGCAATCACCTCGTGAAATAGGCGTCGGTTATTTAGACGCGCCCTTCGTTCCGAAGTCTCTGACGACCACATTGACATGATATTTTATTTCCGCATTGCTGAAATGATCATCCCATTTTTTTGAAATCTTCTTCCATTTCTGAGGATAATGGATTCTGACTTCGTTACCCAGTCCGGTCACGTCTGTTTTGATCTCTTTCTGCAGCGTGTCCTTAATAAATGCTGTTACTGTTTCTTCTAATCGTTTTTCGACTGTTTTTTCAATATCTTTAATATATGAATCCTTAAACGAATCTTCATTAGGATTCCAATCCTCGGATAAACGCCCTTCAATATTACGTGTGACGGTGAATATAAACTTTCCGTCCTTGTAGGCTGTCTTGATCTTTCGATTGCTGGAATACACTTCATAAGAAAAAAGGTAGCCATTACGTTTCAAATCAATGACGCCGCCTTTGACCGCGCCGGTAAATAAGTTAATATTTTGGACTTCACCCGGTGTTAAATTTCTGCTCCATAACTTATCTTTTATGATAGCAGCTCCGTTGATTGCGAGTTTGCCGTTTTCCTCACCGACATGGGGAATGAGGAACGAATCGTCAGAGGTCAAGTGTTCTGAAATCTCCCCCAATGTAACAGGCTCCATCATTCTAATGGTCACCTGATCATTCTCTGTCAGATTATAAATTACATTGGATGCGGGCTCGCCTTCATCATTCATCTTAAATATGTCCTTTGTGCGGCCGTCGGTGACAAACACATATGAACTCCGCCTTGTCCCGTTGTCTCTGACAAATTGATTAATGATCGAGTCCATTCGAAAATCTTCAAGCACGCCCTTGGAAAATAAAATGAGACGTAAATGCTGGGAAAACGTAGGATTGTGCTTTAATGCCGATGTTCTCATCATTTGATGGACTGTTTCACCCTTTGTGACAGCAATCTGTGTCGGATCAGATGAAGAGCCTTCCTTTGAACTGATTTTTTTCGGCACAAGAATTTGCTGTGTCAGTTGTAAATTATGATCATCCGGCTTGTCTAAGCCTACTCCGATCACCAGGCTTAATTCTTCGATATTCTTACTGTCCCAGCATCCGGACAGTAAGAGGGCGCATATGAAAATACTTAAAATCCGGATTTTCATTTTGCTGTAATCCTCCTTTTGACAGCTACGATGAAAAAGAGAATGAAGGGAAGTAAAAACAGGCAGACGAAAATGTATCCGAGATAATCGCTATACATCATGACCTGATTAGAGTCATCCGGCCATAGAGAAAAGTAATAGACAGCCGCGCCAATGAGAACCATGCTTTTTTTAGTCGATAATCCAAACGTCTTCTTCAGTCCGTTAGCGGCAAAATACCCGTAAACGACAAACGTTGTGAAAAACTGAATAATCCAGACGACCAGTAAAAACGATTCAAACCGTTCAATGAATATGCCTTTTAGCTCAAAGGATTGAAAGAGAGAAATGGTCGGCCAGATCAGCGATTTCACCTCAGGAGCTGTCAAAGCCCCGACAACGATAATATATGTCAGGATATATAATATAATCGGAATCATAAAGCCAATAGCCGCGTATCTGAATGTGTATTTCTTTTTCTTCATATGTTCAGGAAGAAACAGCATCACTTCCATTCCTAAAAAAGAGATGGAAACGACAGTTAGGGAGTTCGCAATGGGCCCCAAGCCCTCACCTAAAACAGGGCGCAAATTATTGATGTCAAAAATTTTAAAACTGATCCCAAACACGATCAGCAATATAATAATCGTAATCGTTAAATAAAAGGGAAACAGCCGCGAAACATCACTTAGCCCCCCAACAATTAAATAGATGCCGCAGCAGATAAACGTTAAAATAATGATTTGAATCGGCGTTTTCTCCAGAAGGAAAAACTTCACCATTTCAGCCATCGCCCTGGTTTCAAAACTGGCCACTCCGATAAAATAGCAGGAGATCAAAAGCCCCATGATGCTGCCAATCCATTTCCCAAGGCCTTCCCGCAAATACTCAAACAGTGAGGGATATTGATGTTTTTTCTGAATGAGCGTGTTTAAATAAATGAAAAAAATGAAAATGACACCTTCTAATATCAACACGATCCAGCCGTCGGGAGTATTACCCTTAGTGGTCAGCGCTCGGGGCAATGTTAAAAGACCGGCACCGAGCATTGTATTTGCAACAACAGAAATACCTTGAAAGGTATTAAGTTTGAGTGGAGTCTGTTTTTGGCTCATTTGGATTATTCGCCTCTTTTGGTTTGTTTTTAATTGGGAGACGGATAATGGAATCCTCTGTATTTTTCAGGCTGAAAAATCCATTTGGCGAAAAATACGGAGATCCAAAGCTCGTTTGTCTCGTTAGGTGCGTATAAATGACCAGCATAAATAAAATAATCCCGTACAGCCCGAGTATTGCAGCGGAAAACATCGAAATAAAACGCAGCACCCGGAAAGACAGCCCCATTCCGTATTGGGGAACGGTAAAGGATGCAAGGGCAATGACACTGACGACAATGACCATAATCGAACTGACGAGATTCGCTTCTACCGCCGCTTGTCCGATGACTACGCCCCCAACGAGGCCGATCGTCTGGCCAAGCGGGTTGGGAAGACGCAGCCCGGCTTCTCTGAGCAGCTCGATCGTCACTTCCATCAGCAAGGCTTCAAATATCGGAGGAAACGGCACGTTTTCCCTGTTTGCCGAAATCGTGACGGCGAGCGCGGTCGGCAGCAGCCCTTGATGAAATGACACGAGCGCGATATAAATCGATGACAAAAACAAGGTGATGAATATAGAAGCAAAACGCAGCGACCGGATGAGGGATGCCGAGATCCAGCGTTCGTAGTAATCATCCGGAGATTGCATCAGTACACCGAGAGAAACCGGCACCAAAAGCACAAATGGGGAACTGTCCACCAAGATCGCAACCCTGCCGTTGAACAGGGCGGACGAAACTTTATCGGGCCTTTCCGTATTTTGAATTTGCGGAAATGGCGAGTATTTATTATCTTCAATAAGTTCTTCAAGCGTTCCGCTGTCCTGGATATCCTCCAGTTTGATATTGTTAAGCCGCGCTTTTACCTCTTTTACAACGGACTTTTTTGCTTTGCCTTCAATGTACATCATCGCCGCCGGCTTCAGCTTGTTTTCGCCGATCATGATTTTTTTGGTAATGAGTTTCGGATGAGAGGTTCTTTGTCTGATTAGCGCAAGATTTGTATCGATGTCCTCCACAAACGCAACCTTTGGTCCGCGAACCACTTTTTCAGTTGTCGGCTCTGTCAGGCTTCTTGTTTGTTTCTTTTCTGTGGATAGAATATAGGCTTTGTTGAGGCCATTCACAAACACCGCGCAATTGCCGCTGAGAATTTCCTTAACCGTTTTGTCGGCCGTTTCTACCGGCCTTGCGTCAATTTGGTCGAGACGATTTTTGACCTGGTCAAGCGTCAGCGTCTCCTCATCCTTCATTAAGGTTTTAATCGATTCTAAAACCTTCTGCTGGTCATTCAATTCACTAAAGTAGAGAAAGTAAAAAACAAGTCCGTTTGCCAGCATTTTTTTGTTTTTCACCAGATCATCGTTTTCTTTTAATTTTGGAAGCACCAATGCTAAATTATCGTGTATATATTCCTTAAACTCTGTTTGTTCCAACGAGGTCACCTCTTGTCCAAAACCTTAGTAGAGGTTATCTTTTCCTGTTAAAAAAATGATATACTGTGTTACAGTATTTTATGGCAGAAGTTTTTTTATGAAAGCGGAGGATATGAAGTGGCACAGGTAAGACTTGCAGGAAAACAAGAAGAAATAGAACAGCTCATTAAATCATTTGAAAAGCATTACGATGTCTCTTATACATCAAGGGAGTACGGGCGAACGAATCCGAAGTACAAATATTCAAAGGACTCCCGCGTATATCTTGAATTAAAATTAAAATCTGCCAAGATCGAAAAATAAAAAGGATTTTTTATATCACTGGCGAATTTGATCTATTGAAGCAACCGTTATGGAGGGATACATAAAATGGACTACAGAATTGAAAGAGACACCATGGGAGAAGTAAAAGTTCCTGCTGATAAATTTTGGGGCGCCCAAACACAGCGAAGCAAGGAGAACTTCAAGATTGGTTCTGAAAAAATGCCGATGCGTGTTGTGAAGGCGTTTGCAATATTGAAACGCAGCACGGCGATCGCTAATAAACGCTTAGGCAACCTAGATGCGGAAAAAGCGGAAGCTATTGCAGCAGTTTGTGATGATGTGCTCAAAGGCAAATATGATGATAACTTCCCGCTTGTTGTATGGCAGACCGGAAGCGGAACACAAAGCAACATGAACATGAACGAAGTGGTGGCCAATCGCGCGACTGCGTTATTAAAAGAAAAGAACTCTGATCAAACAATTCATCCAAATGATGACGTTAACCGCAGCCAAAGCTCAAACGATACGTTCCCGACAGCGATGCACGTTGCTGCCGTTTTATCTGTCTATGAACAGCTTGTGCCTGCGCTTGATCAGCTTCGCAATACGTTAGACGAAAAAGCGAAAGCATACAATGATATTGTAAAAATCGGACGTACGCATCTTCAGGATGCCACACCTCTGACGCTTGGACAGGAAATCAGCGGATGGGTGCACATGCTCGATCGCTCGAAGGAAATGATTTTAGAAGCGACAGACAAAATGCGTGCGCTTGCAATCGGAGGTACAGCTGTCGGAACAGGAATCAATGCTCACCCGGAATTTGGAGAGCTTGTTTCAGAGGAGATCACGAAACTGACAGGTCAAACGTTTAACAGCTCATCGAATAAATTCCACGCGCTGACAAGCCATGACGAAATCACATATGCACACGGCGCCTTAAAAGCTCTTGCCGCTGATTTAATGAAAATCGCAAACGATGTCAGATGGCTTGCGAGCGGACCTCGCTGCGGCATCGGGGAGATTGTCATTCCTGAAAATGAGCCTGGCAGCTCCATTATGCCTGGAAAAGTGAACCCGACACAAAGTGAAGCACTGACGATGATCGCAGCGCAAATTATGGGGAACGATGCGACAATCGGCTTTGCCGCAAGTCAGGGGAACTTTGAACTAAACGTATTTAAACCTGTGATCATTTACAACTTCCTGCAATCCGTGCAGCTGCTGAGTGACGGAATGAACTCCTTCCATGATAAGTGTGCTGTCGGTATCGAGCCAAATAAAGAAACGATTCAGGAAAACTTGTCGAATTCCTTAATGCTGGTTACGGCGCTGAATCCGCATATCGGATATGAAAACGCCGCAAAAATTGCCAAGCTTGCCCATAAAGAGGGATTGACGCTGAAAGAAGCGGCTTTGAAGCTTGAATTGCTGACAGAAGAACAATTTAACGAAATGGTGAAACCGGAAGATATGGTAAAACCAAAGGCGTAATAGAGAAAAAACGGCTGCTTGTGAAGCAGCCGTTCTTCTAAATATATTGATGTTTCAAGAGAAATGTAAGCTGCTCGGCATCTTCTGCGAGAGCTTCCGACTCCATCAGGTTATGGATCATTCCTTTTATGATCACCAGCTTCGGTGTTTTTTTCTTCATTTCTGCTTCAAGTATGTCCAAGCTCTCCGATAATTCAAGGGAGGAGTTTGTGTTCAAGCTTTTTATTTTCTCACGAAGGCTTTTCACAATCGATTCAGTCAGCGGGTCAGGCCGTCCGTGAGACAGGGGCCCGAATAAAGAGCTTGCTTCTTCTAATGTGATGAAAGGCTCATCGTTTCGTTCAGACATGCCTTTAACCATATCATCAATGCGGTTAATAACGATATCTGCTAATTGATCCGGCTTCACAGTATACCCGAGCAAAATCATGCATTCCAGGTAAATCTGGCTGATTCCTTCTATTAGAAAACAAAGCTCCGCTGTATATGGTTCAGCTTTTTCTCCGTATATGTTTAACAGACTGTCAATGTGAAATTGAAGGGAAGTCTGGCGGATTTTTTTTGCGCATTGCTCTACTTCATCCGTGTAAGGCAGAGAACCTTCCTTCATTTGCATTGTAATAAAGTCTTTGTGTTCAAGGATGTTTTCATAGAACACGGTAAGCTGCTTGCGGTAAGCTGTTCTAGGGCTGTCGTCTTTCGTTTTAATATTTAAAATACGGGTAAATGTTTTATCATAATAGAAATTCAGCATAGATAAAAGCAGCGCTTCTTTAGAAGGAAAATAAATATAAAAAGCGCCTTTGGAAATCTTGCATGCTTTGGCGATTTCTTGAACTGATGTTGCGTTATATCCTTTTTGGGCAAACAGTTTAATGGCTGTTTCAATAATCAGCTTCTCTTTTTCCTTCAAATGGTTCCACCCTTTCGGAGCTTGAGGCCTACATAGGATATGACCATATAGTCATACCGTACGTTTTAAATTTAACCTTATTGTAACTTGTTTTTTTATCATGTATTATTTATATTATAGATTGAGATGACCGAACGGTCAAAGCTCAAGCGAAAGGGTGAATCTGAAATGAGAGAATTGGACGAAATGATCAGCCGCTTGCGAAACAGAGGAATTAAAGTGGAAAAAGTCAAATATCCGAAGCAGACGTTGTCAGAGAAAAAATGGGTTCATCAATGCAAACAGCCGCTCAAAACAAATTACAGAGATTTTAACGGCTATTCTTTCACATAAAAAATAGACTGCAAAAATATCTACAGTCTATTTTGGCACTGCTATGCGGTATGTTACACCCGTTTTGTCATTTTCAATTGAGATAGACGCCTTATGAAGAGTTAAAATACGTTTTACGATGCTGAGACCAATGCCGAATTCGCCTTTCTTCCCTTTATTAAAAGGCTCATAGAGGCTGGAAAGCATCTCATCTTCAATATGCGGTCCGTCATTTTTAATGGTGATAAAGATATTCTGATCATCCTGTTTCATGATGATTTCAATCTTTGTTGCGGCGTAACGGATTTGATTTTCCAGTATGTTCTCCAGAAGCTTGTTCCATTGCTCGGGATCACCCGGCATAAGAATGTCTTCATCTACATCAATTCCCCATGATAATTCTTTTCGCGCCCATTTCAGTCTTTCAATGACTTCTTCTGTCACTTCCATAATACTGAATGTTTCATGTTGTACTTTTTGCTTAGATAAATAATCGAGCTTTGTTAAATATAATAAATCTTTTATTTTTTTCTCCAGCTTAAGGGCTTCGCCTTCAATGACATCTACTGTGTTTTCAAGATCTCCTTTAGGAAAAATCCCGTCTTTAATGGACTGGGTGTATCCCCTGATCACCATAACCGGCGTTTTTAAATCGTGTGAAATATTTTGTAAAAGGGTTCTTTCTGTTTCATCCTTTTGCACAAGCTTTTGGCGCATTTCTTCGATGGTATGCCCCAATTTGCCGATTTCATCTTTCCGATCCACTATGACAGGATCATCCCAATCCTGTTCTGAAATCCGTTTGACGTGCTTTTCAAACGAAACGAGAGGCCTTGATAAATATTTCGCAAGCCAAATCGCCGGAATCCAGCTCAATAAAATGACAACCGCTATAATAAACAGCAGCTGTTTGAACAGAGTGAAGGCCAGATCGTCCCGATAAGAATCAAGTGCATAGGACAGCATCATGGCGGATTGCCCGTTTACGGAAAGTCCCTTCTTAATGACAAAAAACACTTTTTCGCCATTAATTTCAGCGCTGTATCGTTTTTTTTTGGCTTCCTGTTTATCAGCCAGCTGGTATACCTTATGAATAAAATCAGACGATAGGATTCGTAAATCCTTGTCTGAAGAAGCCGCTTCGTTTTCGGGCAGAAGCACGTGCTGAACAGAGCGCACGGTCGTCGGTGCCGTGGCTTCCTCGCTGTAATAGCGCCTTTCGATTGAACCAGGCAGGCGGTACTCAGTCAGAACATGCTGTTCATTTTCAATGGTGGTGTACGTTTCATTGGTGAAAAAATCACGCAGCGTGTTTGAAAATAAAACAAGCAATAAAATCGATATGGCTAACAGGATGCCGGAGATGACAACCCATATTTGAAACGAGAGAGGCTTGTTTTTCATGATGTCATCATCCTGTAGCCAAACCCGTAAATGGTCTCCACTTTAAGTTCAGGCATCTTTTTACGCAGCCTCCGGACAAGATCGTCAACAACGCGGTCAGTTCCAAAGTAATCATGTCCCCATACCTTGACGAGAATATCCTCACGGGAGTATGGATGTCCTTTATGATGGATAAATAAGAGGAGGAGATCAAATTCCTTCGACGTTAAATTAATCAAATTGCCGTTTTCATCATAAACCTCTCGGGCGTCTTCTGCGATCCGATAGGAGGAAACGACAGTTTCGTTCTTTTGTGCGGACGGCGCTTCCTTATAGACAAGCTGCAACAGCTTTTGCACACGTATAATCAGTTCCCGCGGGAGAAATGGTTTTGAAATATAGTCATTGCTTCCAAGCTCTAACCCAAGCACTCTGTCAATATCGGCGTCTCGTGCGGAAATAAAAATGACCGGCACGTCAGGGTCCTTCTCTTTAATTTCTTTTATTAATGTATAGCCGTCAGTATCCGGCAGCATGATATCGAGAATCCAGAGGTGGGGAGACGGCGTCATTTTTTTTCTGGCGTCTTCGCCTTTCGTAAAAGATGTAATGTTCCAGCCCTCATTCTCTAAATACTTCGTCAGCAATTCATTCAGATTATCCTCATCTTCAACTAGATAAATGGTATATGACAAGGCCCTTCACATCCTTTCAACGTCATTATAAACTAGTTTTAACATACGGCAGGCAATTTTCATAATTTCACATATTCTTTTCATTTTTATCCCACAATGTTTGTTTATCATGTGTATAAGGGAAGAAAGGGAAAAAAGAGCGGGGAAGATGCAGGATGATCAAACATATTCTATTTTGGTGCTTTGCTTTTCTCCTCATTATTGGGACAATTGAACTTGTACATGCGATGAATATGTAACGATAAACGAAAAACCGAATAAGGAGTGTATGCATATGGATTACCGACGTGATGACCAAAACGGGGAACAACAAACGGAACCTTCACATACAGAAAACGTGAATACAGATAACCGGAAGCCGATTGAGCATCCTGAACAAACATTGCTTGATCCGCCTCATTCTTATGAAGCGGGACGAAAAGAAACGGCTTCCGCTTTAGAAATGGAAAAGAAAGAAACAGCTGTAAAAAAAGAGAAGAAGCGGAGAGCGGCATGGCTGAGCCCGATTTTAGGCGGGATCATCGGCGGCGGACTGATGCTCGGCATCGCGCCTTATTTGCCGTCTGACCATAATGAGACAACTGAGACGGCTTCCGCAAATAAACAGGTGCAATCCGACAATTTTACAACGACACCTGTGACAAACGCGACCAACGTAGCTGATATGGTAGAGGACTTAGAGCCGACGATTGTCGGCATCTCAAATATCCAAACCTCTCATAATAACACATTCGGCACAGAAGGCAGCTCCGGTTCAGAAAGTGAAAGCGGAACAGGGTCAGGGGTTATTTTCAAAAAAGACAATAACAAAGCATATATCATTACAAACAACCACGTAGTGGAAGGAGCGAATAAGCTGACTGTTACCCTGTACAATGGTAAAACGGAGACAGCAAAGCTTGTGGGAAGCGATGCAATTACGGATTTGGCTGTTTTGGAAATCAACAGCAAGAACGTCAAAAAAGTGGCGAGCTTCGGTGATTCTTCGCAGCTGCGCACAGGTGAAAAAGTCATCGCCATCGGTAATCCGCTCGGCCAGCAGTTCTCAGGAACAGTGACACAAGGGATCATTAGCGGACTTAACCGGACGATTGATGTCGATACGACTCAAGGTACCGTTGAAATGAATGTGCTGCAAACAGACGCCGCAATCAATCCGGGGAACAGCGGCGGCCCGTTAATCAATTCAAACGGCCAAGTGATCGGAATCAACAGTCTGAAAGTGAGTGAAAGCGGGGTTGAGTCACTCGGTTTTGCGATTCCAAGCAACGATGTAGAGCCAATTGTTGACCAGCTTCTTGAAAACGGAAAAGTGGACCGTCCATTCTTAGGCGTGCAGATGATTGATATGTCACAAGTTCCTGAAACGTACCAGGAAAATACACTCGGCCTGTTTGGGGATCAATTGAGCAAAGGTGTCTACGTCAAGGAAGTTCAATCAAATTCACCGGCGGCTAAAGCAGGAATGAAACCTGAGGATGTGATTGTTAAATTAAACGGCAAAGATATCCAAAGCAGTGCGGATATCCGTCAAATTCTTTATAAAGATTTAAAAGTCGGAGATAAAACAACAATTCAAGTGATACGCAACGGAAAAACGAAAAACCTGAATGTGACATTGACCAAGAAGACAGAGAGCCTCAGCAGCTAACTGGCAAAAAAGCTGAACCCGAAGAGGGTTCAGCTTTTTTTTAGCCTAAATAAGAGGAAAGCATCCACACTTGTTTTTCGACTTCTTCTATAAGTCCGACAAACAAGTCTGCTGTCACATTGTCTTGATTTTCTTCCGCAAGGCCGATGACGAATTTAGACTCGCTGCTGATTTGTTTATAGTCGTTCACCAAAGCTTGGACCATTTCTGAAGCTGACGTTTCGTTTCCGCCGTCTGTGATGGATGCTTGCTCAGTGTATTCTTTCAAAGTGGCAACAGGCTGTCCTCCGATAGCCAGCAGGCGCTCAGCAATCGTATCGACAGTTTCTGCCGCGTGGTCATACAGTTCTTCAAATTTTTCATGCAATGTAAAGAAGTGAGGCCCTTTTACATACCAATGAAAACGGTGCAGCTTGGAATATAGAAGAAACCAGTTTGATAATTGGGTGTTCATTGAATTCTCAACTAATGTCAGGTTTGTTTTTGCGTTTTCGGTTTTCATAATATTACGTCCTCCTTGTGATCTGTTAATTTAATTATATCACATATTAATTAAAAATCAATACTAAATTATAATAATTATAATTTAGTCGGGTGAATAGTTTTTTCTTCAAGATAGATTCCCAAGCGGACCAAGGAAAAAGTGCACGGAATAGCAGGGTGAGCTTGACGCCTTTTCCGATCGGATAACGCAATTTCTTTACGCGCTGTTTCATCGCTAATTGATAAATGAGGTCGGCAACCTCTTGGGGGTCTCCGCTTTCATCTGCGTTTTTTTCAACGTAGGAAAGAATCTGTTTATAGTATTGATGATAGGCTGAATCGTCAGCCGGCACAGTCATGTGATTCGATAAAGATGTTGTCCAGATCGATGTCTTGTATGAGCCTGGCTCGATCAGAGCGGTTTCAATGCCGAAAGGAAGCAGCTCCAAGCGCAGACTTTCAGAAAATCCTTCTAATGCATACTTGGAAGCGGCGTAAGGCGACAGTGCCGGAAATCCGGTCAAACCGCTGATACTGCTTACGTTTATAATCTTTGCCCCGCTATGCTTTCTTATGTAAGGCAGGACGGTTTTTGTGACATTGATCAATCCGAAAACATTCGTTTCAAATTGTTTTCTGAAATGCTCCATCGGCACATCCTCGATAAATCCCCCGTAAGCTGTACCCGCGTTATTAACGAGTACATCAATTGGGGCATACGCACTTATGGTTTTTCCAAACGCTTCGATCGAGTGTTCATCAGTGACATCGAGAGCGGTGATATGAATGGAGTCAGCTACATGATGTTTTGCTGCTAAACCGCGCAGCTGTTCCGCTTTCTCGGGCTGCCTTGCTGTGGCAATGACGAAAAATGACTGAGCCAGTTTGACTGCCGCCAACAGACCAAAACCGCTTGACGCTCCTGTTACGATAGCTATTTTTTTATTCATTTTCCATATCCTCCTGTTTGGCGCTACAGCTATTGTACAATGATGCACAGAGAATGACGCCTATAAAAGAAATTTTTATACAATAATTCAGAGTTGTTCTATAATAAAATCAAATGAGGAAAGGGGTTTTGAGTCATGGGATTGCAAGGGGTAGACAAAACATGGGATCTGGATTCGTTTTTTAAAGGCGGGAGCCAGTCAGAAGAATTCAAGAGATATATTGAAAAGCTGTCACAAAGCCTGCGTGCATTTCAAGACATGACGGATGCTTTTGAGCCGCCAGAAACGCCGGCTGATGCTGGAAGGCTGACCACACTGCTCGATGCATTTGAACAAAATTCGGTCAAGCTGCAGCAGGCCGGTGCTTTTGTCTCGTGTCTTCAGGCACAGAACATTAGCGATCAGAAGGCGAATGAGCATAAATCATTCATGCATCAGTTAGTCGCAGATTTTCAGTCCTCCCTTGTCACATTGGATCATAAACTTGTGGAGATTGATCAAGGCGTGTGGGAAGAATTGCTCAAAACACCCGGGCTGCGAGAGGTATCATACATATTAAATGAAAGAAGAGAACGGGTTGCCGAAAAGCTCAGCCCAGACAAAGAAAAACTGATTGGAAGCCTTGCGGTTGACGGCTATCATGCCTGGGATGATTTATATCATATCGTTGTCGGAAAAATGACCATTCCGTTTGAGGAAAAACAATTATCTGTCGGACAGGCGGAAAACATGATGTCTCATCAGGACCGTACTGTCAGGAAAACCGTTTTTGAACGCATCAATCATGCATGGGAGCGGGAACAGGATATTTTCAGCAGCACGCTGAATCATTTGGCGGGGTTCCGGCTGGAAACCTACAAAGCGCGGGGATGGCAGGATGTTCTGAAGGAGCCGCTGCAAATCAACCGGATGAAAAAAGAAACGCTGGATACGATGTGGCAGGTCATTACTGAAAATAAGCAGCCGTTCGTTCAGTTTCTTAACCGGAAAGCATCCATGCTTGGTCTCGAAAAGCTCAATTGGTACGACGTTGAGGCACCGATTGGGTCTGCCGGGAAGGAATACTCATACGATGAAGCCGCAAACTTAATCATCAGCCAATTTTCCACGTTCGGCCGAAAGTTGTCCGCCTTTACAGAAAAGGCGTTCCGTGACCGCTGGATTGAAGCTGAGGACAGAAGCGGGAAAAGAGTCGGCGGCTTTTGCACAAGCTTTCCTGACAGCGGGGAATCCCGTATCTTCATGACGTTTTCCGGCAGCGCCTCGAACGTCTCAACGCTTGCCCATGAACTCGGGCATGCCTTTCATCAGGAAGCGATGCTCAATGTAAGGCCGTTAAATCGATCCTATGCTATGAATGTAGCGGAAACTGCGTCAACTTTTGCGGAAATGATTGTGGCAGACGCGACTGTCAATCAGGCGGAAACAAAGGAAGAAAAGCTTGTGCTTTTGGAGGATAAAGTGCAAAGAAGCGTTGCTTTTTTTATGAATATCCACGCGAGATTTTTATTTGAAACGAGGTTTTACGAAGAACGAAAACGGGGAATTGTGCCGGCGGACCGTTTAAATGAGCTGATGGAAGAGGCGCAAAAAGAAGCGTTCTGCGGCGCTTTAGACGAGTATCATCCGCTATTCTGGGCGTCAAAGCTTCACTTTCATATTACGAGAGTGCCGTTTTACAATTACCCTTATACGTTCGGCTATCTGTTTTCCCTCGGCATTTACGCTCTGGCGCTTGAAGAAAAAAACACGTTTGAAGAGAAATATATAGCGCTATTGCGTGATACGGCATCCATGACCGTAGAAGATTTAGCGATGAAGCATTTAGGCGCAGACATCACGAAGAGAGACTTTTGGGAAAATGCCATCAAGCTGGCCGTGCAGGACGCCGAAGCCTTTTTGCAAATGACTGAATCATAAAAGGAAAGCCGGGCGCTGAAGCCCGGCTTTTTCTGTTCTCTTCTCTGAATGAGGATTCCATTCCTTGGACATACCTAAAAGAAATGGAATTCTACAGGGGGGAACCATTATGCATTTGATCAGAGCGGCCGGGGCCGTTTGTCTCGCAGTTGTTCTGATTGCGGGCTGCCGTCTCAATGAAGAACAGCAGCTAGCAGAAGGAGAAAATACGGCAGTTACTCATATGAAATCCGTTCCTTACAGCAATTTTTCGCTTCGCGTCAGCTACGGTGACGGTGAGCATAACCGCTATGAAGGAATATACGAAAAAAACGGAACTCATGAAACGGCAGAAATACAAGATAAGCTCTCTGGCATCAATCAAGAGGGAGAAGAAGCGCTGGATGAGATGAAAATGATTCTAAGCGAGCTGTCCGTGACAGATCAAATGGCTGAGAAAGAAGTGATTCACAGTGTGCTGGCGGCTTTTAACCTTGACAGCCACTATGATCATTTCGACTTAAAAGTGAAGCTTAAGAATGGCACTGTCAGAGAAATTAAAAAATAATCATGTGCTGAAAAACCCATAACCGCCATTTTTGACCAGAAAACTAATTGAAAATGATTTTCAAAGTCACTGTTTTCTGCTACAATGATGGATATATGACCATATCAGAGACTGAATATTGTATCACTTGCATTGATGACAATTTACTTACATGCATGTCTATATAAAACGTAGCAATACATAGTGCTGCTAAAAAGCCAGCAAAAAGGAGCGGTTATGGGTATGAGTGCAATTTCTACAGAAACGCTGAGCTTAGGGTACGGGGATGCCGTTATTATTGATGAACTGAATTTAACGATTCCAAAAGGTGAAATTACCGTATTTATCGGCAGCAATGGCTGCGGAAAATCGACACTTTTACGTTCGTTGGCGCGGCTGATGAAGCCGAGAGGCGGTTCAGTGCTATTGGAAGGAAGAGCGATCGCCAAGCTTCCGACAAAGGAAGTCGCAAAGGAGCTTGCCATCCTGCCGCAGGGGCCTTCTGCTCCGGAGGGACTGACGGTGCATCAGCTTGTAAAGCAGGGAAGGTATCCTTATCAAAACTGGCTGAAACAGTGGTCAAAAGAGGATGAGGCAGCTGTAGAGAGAGCGCTAAAAGCCACAAAGCTGGAGGATATGGCTGACCGCGCCGTCGATTCCTTATCAGGCGGGCAGCGCCAGCGGGCTTGGATAGCGATGACACTTGCCCAGGAAACGGATATTATCCTTCTGGATGAACCGACAACGTATTTGGATATGACGCATCAAATTGAAATTCTTGATTTGCTGTTTGAGCTGAATGAGAAGGAACAGCGGACGATCGTCATGGTGCTCCATGATCTGAATTTAGCGTGCCGCTACGCACATCACCTTGTGGCTATTAAAGATAAACAGATTTACGCTGAAGGCCGTCCAGAAGAGGTCATTACTTGTGATCTGGTGCAAAATGTGTTTTCTATGAACTGTCAGGTCACACAGGACCCGCTGTTCGGAACGCCTCTTTGCATTCCTTATGGCCGGGGCAGATGCATTGTCCGGGAAGCGGCTTTCACATCACATGGATAAATAACACGGCTAAAGGAGCTTTCATCAATGAGAAAGCTCCTTGCTGTTTTCTCGAAAGGAAGATGTATGAATGGAACAAAAACTGCAAGAACAGCTGGATGGATTGCTTGAAAAATATACCGAGCTTCTCCTTGGGGAGTCAAATCGTGAATTAAAAGAAGAAGTGAAGCAGTGGATTGTGTACACGCATATCGCCAAAAGCATGCCTCCGCTCGCCAAGCATTGGAATACGACATATCCTGACGCAAAGCAGGGCATTAAAGACATCATACAGCATATCAAACAGTTAAATGAAGAGCACCGAAACAAAGAATAGGCTAAAAAAGCAGTCTGCCGCTTATAAACGGCAGACTGCTTTTTGTTATGTTGCGGTTTCATTTGGTGCGAAGGAAGCCATAAAGGTGCGCAGCGCGCTGCTGATAAACGAATCCTTACGGAGAATAAACTCCGTTTTCATCTGTCTGAGAGGTTCAGGGAGCGTGTACAATCGGATCGAACCTTCAGACTCGTGTTTTTGTACAACAGTCCGCGGGAGCAAGGAGATGCCAAGGCCCGCTGTCACCCCGCCTATAATCGCTTCAAGTGTGCCGAACTCCATAATAACCGGCTGTGTGACGCCGGCAGAGTGCAGCCATTTTTCAAGGGTATCTCGGTACGAACAGCCTGTGCTGTAAACGAGAATCGGCTTTGTGATCGCTTCTTCTGCACAGGACACAGATGCAGCGGACACGACTACGGGCTCCTCCTCAAATGCGGGAAAGGACTGGAGCTCAGGATGATTGCATTCACAGCCGATAAACGCGCCATCGAGTTCATACCGAAGAACTTTATCAATTAAAAATTGTGTATGCCCTGTTATTAAAGACAGCTGTACGTTTGGATACTCTTCATAATACGAAGCAAGCAGTTTGGGAAGCCTGACTGCGGCGGCTGTCTGAGTGGAACCGATCATCAGCTGTCCGCTCGGCTCAGTTGAGGAAGAGAGCGCTTTGGACGCCTCATCCAGCAGCCCGATAATTTTATTCGTATAATCCAACAGAAGCTTTCCGCTGGAAGAGAGTGTCATGCCTCGATTATGGCGCAAAAAAAGGGTGGTGCCGAGCTCAGCTTCCAATTGCTGAATTCTGGCCGTCACATTTGATTGCACGTAGCCAAGCTGCAGTGCGGCTTTCGTAATTGAGCCTTCACGGGCTACCATTTGAAACACACGTAGATCTCCGCTTTCCATGTTGAATCCCCCGCTCTTTTGCTATCAATCTAAATGATAGCAAGTATCTTTAACAATCATTATACGGAACACCAAACCTGCATTACAATAGAACCAGCAGTTTAGATTTCAAAATATATACAAACAACAAGGAGTGGCGGCAATGGATCTTAAGAACAAAATAGCTCTCGTCACTGGGGGCGGCACGGGAATCGGAAGAGCAGCATGTATTGAATTAGCGAAACGGGGAGCGATTGTTGCGGTGAATTATTCACGCTCGCGTGCTGAGGCTGAGGAAACAGCAGACATCATCAAAAGAGAGGGCGGGCAGGCCGTTGCTATCCAAGCCGATGTGTCCAAAAACAGTGACGTGCAGGACATGGTTCAATCAATAGGAAAGCAATACGGCACGATTGACGTTTTAATCAACAATGCAAGTATTACACAGCATATTCCAATGGATGATCTTGATGCCGCGACAGAGGACGTATGGGATAAGATATATGCGGTCAATGTCAAAGGAATGTTTTTTTGCGCGAGAGCAGCGGCTCCTTTCATGAAAAAAAGCAAGGCTGGGGCGATCGTTAATATTGGCAGTATCGCGGGGGCAACCGGGGCGGGCTCTTCTATGCCATACGCTGTGTCAAAAGCAGCGGTGCACGGCCTGACAAAATCATTGGCACACGCTTTGGCGCCAGAAATCAGAGTGTGCGGTGTCGCACCCGGAGCTGTTGCGACAAGATGGTGGGCAGGACGTGAAGAAAAAATGAAAAACATGAGCGGCACTTTGCTGTTGCAGCGAATTGCTGAAGCGGGTGATGTGGCACAGCTGATTTGTTCCGTGCTTGAACAGGAATCCCTGACAGGACAAATCATCACGATTGACAGCGGCCAGACGATGTAAAGAAAGGAGCGGCTTGAGAGATGCCATTTGTACAGATTCATTTACGAGCGGGGAGAAGCAAAGAATGGCTTCAAACACTAAGCAGTGCCATTCACCAGTCTATGATCGAAGAAATCAATGTGCCGGCTGATGATTACTTTCAAGTGATCCGGCAATACCAAAAAAGCGAATTTTTTTATGATCCGTGTTATTTACAGGTAGAGCGCACAGATGAACTGATTTACATCCATTTTACATTGAAAGATTCAAGAACAACAGAGCAGAAGAAATCGTTTTACCATTCAGTGGCAAGCCGGATTCATTCGGAGCTCGGTGTAAGAAAAGAAGATGTGTTTATCATACTGGCTGGAAATCAGGATGAAGATTGGTCCTTTGGGGATGGAAGGGCTCAGATGATCGAATAAAAAAGCCCCGCGGTTATGTCCGCGGGTTGCTCTATTAATGAGAAGGGGATTCAACGGCTTGAGCCGCTTTTTCCTTTTGTTCATCCGTGTTCTTATTCGAAAGCTTAATAGGTCTTAAGAATAAGGTAAATACAGCTCCGACAGCGATAAAGATGAGGCCTGCATAAAAAACACTGTGGAGTGAATCCATTAATGATGTTTTTAAAATCGGCACGACATGGGATGAGAAAGCCGCAGGAATTTGTTTGATTGCGTCCGGGCTGAACAGTGATTGCAGCAGCCCTTGCGGATTTGTGTCAATCATGCCCTTTAATTGAGAAGCAAAGGCGTTTGCCTGTGCCGGAAGCGAGTCTAAATATGGAACCAGTTTATCAGTCAGCAAGCTTCCGGATCGGGCGTTCATTATAGCGCCCAGCATGGTAATGCCGAATGTGCCCCCGATAGAACGGAAGAATTGGCTGGAAGAGGTGACGACCCCAAGCTCCTCTTTCGAAAAGCTTTCCTGTAAAGCCAGCGTCAGAATCGGCATAACAAGACCCATTCCAAGACCAATAATGGCCATATAGGATGTTGCGATAAGTTTGCTCGTATCTAGGTCCAAGGTGGTTAACAGAAGGAATCCGCCAGCCATAATCAGCATGCCTGTTATGATTTGCGGTTTAATTCCTATTTTGTAAACAAGCTGGCCGCCGATAATGCTTGTGATAATCATTGAGATCATCATTGGTGTCATAATCGTCCCTGATTCAGACGCGCTTACACCGACAATTCCCTGCATAAAGAAAGGAACAAACGTAATTGCGCCAAACATTCCGATACTCATAAAAAAGCCGATCAGGTTCAAAAACGTAAATGTTCTATTTTTAAATAGATACATAGGAAGGATCGGTTCTTTCGCTTTCGACTCAACAATAATAAAACTCACAATACCAATCAATGCGAGAGCGAACAAGCCGAGAATCTGCCATGAGCCCCAAGCGTAATCTTTTCCGCCGAAGCTTAGGGCAAGAAGAAGGCTGACAACCCCGACAATCATTGTAAAAATACCGGCGATATCAAAGTTGATCGGACCAGTCTGCTTACGGCCCTGCAATCCTCTGGCGATAAAAATAACGGCGATAATTCCAACAGGAAGGTTAATATAGAAAACCCATTTCCAGTTTAATGAATCAACGATCCAGCCGCCGATTTGCGGACCGATAACAGAAGCAAGTCCGTAAATGGCACCAAAGACCCCTTGGAATTTGGCACGCTGTTTTCCTGTAAATAAGTCACCAATGACAATCATGGCCATTGGCATCATAATACCTCCGCCAATTCCCTGCAAACCGCGGAAAATAATTAATTCTGTCATATTGTTGGCCATTCCGCACAGAGCTGAAGCAGCCATAAAAATAAGCAAACCTGATACATAGACGATCCGGCGCCCCAATAAGTCGGCTAATTTACCGGCGATCGGCACGACCGTTGTTGATGTTAACAAATACGCTGTAGTCAGCCAGGTCATCATGCTTAGACCGCCAAGATCTCCGACGATTTTCGGCATGGCAGTTCCGACAATGGTGCCGTCAAGGGCTGAGAAAAACATGGCAATGATTAAGCCGGTTATTAATAAAGTCCGTTTTGATTGTTTTCCTTCATTACTCATTTCATCCATTTCCTCTTTTCCTAATTTACTTTTCATTGGTTTCGGCAGCAGCTTGTGCCAGCTTTTTCGTAATATGTGCTGCCTGCATCATTTCTTCATCTGTCAGGTAGGAAAGGTATCGTGCCATTATGGCTTTTCTGCCCGCCAAAACGTCCTCGAACTTTCTGTCTCCTTCATCGGTAAGGCTGATATTAATGACTCGCCTGTCTTGTGTATTGTGTTTTCTGACGATCAGATTTTTTTGTTCAAGGCGGTCTGCCATTAACGTAACCGCGCTTGGCTTGACCTCCATCCGTTCGGCAATTTCAGAAATTTTAAGGCTGCCATTCTTTTTTAAGCTCGCGAGCACAAACAGCTGCGCGGGGGTAACCCCTTGTTTCTCCATGCTATCCAGCATTTCAGGCTGTATCTTTTGAAAGAGCGTCTGAAGCGATAATTGAATATCAGACATTAACTGATCCGCACTCTTCATCTTCATTTCTCCTCTTTAATATAACTATTGTTTATATTTAATGCATTAAAATAGTTAATGCTTATTAAATATAAATAAGTGTTAATGAAAAGTCAACTGATTTTACACAAAAAAAAAGGATAGATGCCAGTAAAGCACATCGTACCCTTTTGCTGATCTGATTGATAAACTTTATTGCTGATAAGGAGACTGCTGCTGAATGGTCTGCTGGAACTTTTGATAGGATTGCTGCAGCTTTTGGGCGTCCTCTGCTTCAACAGCATACCACCCATATTGGAACATGAGATCATACAGTTTTCTTTGCGCTTTTTGTGACTCATCAAAAATGGTTTGAATATCCTGATAGAGAGATTCATGGCTGAACTCGTGCAGAGCAGTGCAATACGCAGTGGTCATGTATTTTTCCGTTGTCAAAAGCTCATTGACGAAATCTCTGTCATTCATTTCTGATGTAGTCGGCACAGGTGTTTGCGGGTTGCTGATTTTCTGATTTTGCTGATTCATTTTGGCGCCTCCTTATTGGATGTAGCCGGACTGCTGCTGGCCTGGCTGCAGGTGCTTTAATATTCTTTGATAGTGATCGTGATGCATATGTCCGACGCGGTCTAGTTCTTGTTTTAATGTTTGATCCTGGCACTGCTGCGCCATAAAATGCGCTTTTTTCATCGCGAGCAGATTCCAGTTCAGCATGTCATTCAGATACAAATGATCCTTTGTTGAAATGACAGAGGGCGGCATTTGAGATTGCTGCTGATTGTTCATTGTAATCCTCCTTTGCGTTCTATTCGTTTTATGTTTCCTTCAGTATGGGAGTTATATACAGGTGTTTTGAAGAAGGCTGTATCGTCAGGAGGAATTGGATGTTGAGACATATGTTTTTATTCTTATCTCAAAATAAAACGCTCACCAAACTTGCCAAAGCATACGGATCACGGCTGGGGGCGCGGAGATTTGTCGCGGGGGACACGATTGAATCGGCTGTTCGGACCATTAAAAAGCTGAATCAATCCGGTTTGTGCACAACCATTGATTATTTAGGCGAGTATGCGGCTACACATAAAGAAGCAAGTCGAGTCGCGGCAGAATGCAAGAAGGCCATTCAAGCGATTGCCGAACACCGGTTAGATTCCGAGCTTTCCCTTAAGCTGACGTCATTAGGGCTCGATATTTCAGAAGAGCTGGCGGTTTCACATTTGCGTGACATTTTATCTGCTGCGAAGGAAAATGACGTGGCTGTGACGATCGATATGGAGGACTACTCACATTATGAACAGACACTTGCCATATACAGGCAGTGCAAGCAGGAATTTGACATGCTGGGTACGGTGATACAGGCGTATCTTTACCGGGCGGCAGAAGATATCCGTAAGCTGCACGATCTGAAGCCGAATCTCAGACTCGTCAAAGGCGCTTACAAGGAATCTACGGCTGTTACGTTCCCTGATAAAAAAGGAACAGACCTTCACTTCCAGAGCTTGATTAAACTGCAGCTGCTGAGCGGGAACTATACTGCCGTCGCTACACACGATGATGACATCATTGCGTTTACGAAGAAACTCGTTGCCGAGCATCATATCCCATTGTCCCAATTTGAGTTTCAAATGCTTTATGGCATCAGGCCGGAGCGGCAGAAGGAACTCGTGAAGGAAGGATACAAGATGCGTGTATATGTCCCGTATGGAACCGATTGGTTTAGTTACTTTATGAGAAGAATCGCCGAAAGACCCGCTAATGCGGCTTTTGTGTTAAAAGGGATTTTCAAAAAGTGAAAGCAGCCGCGGGACGCGGGCTGCATTGTTATTGTTCCATGTTATGTTTCTTATACTGCTGATTTTGGCTTGTCCGTTTTCCGCCGCCGTAATGCTGTGTCGGACCGGCATCTCCTTTTACGCTCGCCGCGCTTACTGCTGCTGAAGACGGGTTCTTTTTCTCTCTCACCATTCCCTTCACCTCCGGGTTTAAGTTTCCCGTCTTCTATCTGCTTCATTACAAAAAAATAACAAATTAGCTATTGAAGTCGAAACAAAAATCTTTTATGATGAAAGAAGAAACGGGTTTCCATTTTTTTTGACCAAAAAATGAATGATTATTCATTCAACGATCAAGGGGGATGTCTCATGCACAAACACATTCAAAAAGCAGCCGTTTTAGGATCGGGGGTTATGGGTTCCGGTATTGCTGCGCATTTGGCTAACATCGGAATTCCGGTCCTGCTGCTTGATATTGTGCCGAACGATTTAACGAAGGAAGAGGAGAAAAGGGGCTGACCAAGGAAAGTCCGGAGGTGCGCAGCAGGCTGAGCAGATCTGCGGTGAAAAAGCTGCTGAAACAAAAACCCGCCCCTCTTACGTCAGCACAAAACACCGCTTATATTACTCCCGGCAATCTAGAAGATGATGTCGATAAGCTGAAGGAAGCTGATTGGATTATTGAGGTCGTTGTCGAAAATCTTGAGGTCAAAAAGAAGATTTTCTCTCTCGTGGATGAGCATCGGAAACCGGGCAGCATCGTCTCGAGCAACACGTCCGGCATCTCAGTGCAGGCGATGGCTGAAGGCAGGTCTGATGATTTTAAAGCTCATTTTCTCGGAACGCATTTTTTTAACCCGGCGCGATATTTAAAGCTGCTGGAGATCATTCCGATTAAGGAAACTGATCCTGACATCCTGGCGTTTATGACATCCTTCGGTGAAAATGTCCTCGGCAAAGGTATGGTCACAGCTAAGGACACACCAAATTTTATCGCAAACCGAATCGGGACGTACGGACTTCTCATTACGGTTCAAGAAATGCTGAAAGGCGGCTATCAGGTCGGAGAAGTCGATTCCATCACAGGCCCGCTGATCGGAAGACCGAAAAGCGCAACCTTCAGAACGCTGGATGTTGTCGGCCTCGATACTTTTGCCCACGTCGCCCGAAACGTGTATGACAAAGCAGAGGGAGACGAAAAAGAAGTATTTCGCCTGCCTGACTTCATGAATGACATGCTGCAAAAAGGCTGGATCGGAAGCAAATCCGGTCAAGGCTTTTATAAAAAAGAAGGAAAAACGATTTATGAGCTTGACCCGATGACGCTTACTTACGGAGAACGGACAAAGATGAAAACGCCGGCTCTTGAAGCGGCAAAACAGGCTAAAGGGACAAAAGCCAAAATGAAAGCGCTTATTTATTCGGAAGACAGGGCTGGCCGGCTGCTGTGGAATATCACGTCGCAAACGCTGCTTTACTCAGCCCAGCTGCTCGGAGAAATCGCCGACGATATTCATGCAATTGACCAAGCCATGAAATGGGGATTCGGCTGGGAACTGGGGCCATTCGAAATCTGGGATGCAATCGGTCTCAGACAGTCGGCGGAAAAGCTTGAACAGCTTGGAGCGGAGATTCCTGGCTGGATAAAAGATATGCTGGACAAAGGGAATGAAACCTTCTACATCAGAGAAAACGGAACAGTGCTTTATTACGAAAGCGGCGAATACAGGGCCGTAAAAGAAAACAAGAAACGCATCCATTTACAGTCAGTTAAAGAAACAAACGGCGTCATTGCGAAAAACAGCGGAGCGAGCTTGATCGATCTTGGTGACGATGTAGCGCTTCTGGAATTTCACTCGAAAAGCAATGCCATCGGGCTCGACATCATTCAAATGATCAACAAAGCATTGGAAGAAACAGAGCGGAATTACAAAGGGCTTGTCATCGGCAATCAAGGAAAAAATTTCTGCGTAGGCGCCAATCTTGCCATGATCTTAATGGAAGTGCAGGATGACAACTTTATGGAAGTTGATTTGGTGATACGGCGTTTTCAAGAGACAATGATGAACATCAAATACAGCACGAAACCTGTTGTTGCCGCTCCATTTGGCATGACGCTCGGCGGAGGGACGGAAGTGTGTCTCCCTGCTGCACGGATACAAGCGGCAAGCGAAGCCTATATGGGACTTGTGGAATCAGGAGTCGGCCTCATCCCTGGCGGAGGGGGCAATAAAGAACTGTACATCAATCATCTTCGCCGCGGTCTTGATCCGATGAATGCGGCCATAAAAACTTTTGAAACGATTGCAATGGCTAAGGTGTCAACTTCCGCCCAAGAGGCACGGGAACTGAATATTTTAAAAGAGGCTGACCGTATCAGCACTAACCAGGATCACCTCCTGTACGATGCAAAGCAGCTAGCCGCCTCTTTATACGATACCGGCTGGCGGCCGCCTGTAAAAGAAAAGGTCAAGGTGGCGGGGGAAACAGGCTATGCCGCGCTTCTGCTCGGTGCAGAGCAAATGAGGCTGTCCGGCTACCTATCTGAGCATGATATGAAAATTGCAAAAAAACTCGCTTTTGTGATTGCCGGCGGAAAAGTGCCGTTCGGTACAGAGGTGGATGAAGAGTATTTATTAGAAATTGAGAGAGAAGCGTTTTTAAGTCTGGCAGGCGAGGCGAAATCTCAGGCGAGAATGCAGCATATGCTGGTGAAAGGCAAACCTTTACGGAACTAGGAGGGAGTTTATGAAAGAGGCAGTCATTGTGGCAGGAGCAAGAACACCGGTTGGGAAAGCGAAAAAAGGATCATTGGCCACCGTTCGCCCGGATGATTTGGGAGCCATTTGCGTGAAAGAAACGCTGAAACGAGCAGGCGGTTACGAGGGCAATATTGACGATTTAATTATAGGCTGTGCGACACCTGAAGCGGAACAGGGGCTCAATATGGCGAGAAATATCGGCGCGCTTGCGGGTCTGCCATATACGGTGCCGGCGATTACAGTCAACCGCTACTGTTCCTCAGGTCTTCAGTCCATCGCATATGCGGCAGAAAAAATTATGCTTGGCGCTTACGATACAGCCATTGCAGGCGGAGCAGAATCCATGTCACAGGTTCCGATGATGGGGCACGTGACCCGTCCGAACCTCACATTGGCCGAAAAAGCGCCGGAGTATTACATGAGCATGGGACACACAGCAGAACAGGTTGCGAAAAAATACGGCGTTTCCCGTGAAGATCAGGATGCTTTTGCAGTGCGCAGTCACCAGAAAGCTGCCAAAGCTCTTGCAGAGGGGAAATTTAAAGATGAAATTGTCCCAGTCGAAGTCAGAGTGACAGAAATCGGCGAAAACCATAAGCCTCAGGAAAAACATACTGTTTTTTCTCAGGATGAAGGTGTACGCCCGCAAACGACCGCAGATATTTTAGCCACACTGCGCCCGGCCTTTTCCGTTGACGGAACAGTCACTGCCGGAAATTCCTCGCAAACTAGTGACGGGGCGGCGGCTGTCATGCTGATGGATCGCGAAAAAGCGGATGCGCTTGGTTTGGCGCCGCTTGTCAAATTCCGTTCCTTTGCCGTTGGCGGGGTGCCGCCGGAAGTCATGGGCATCGGACCCGTCGAAGCCATTCCGCGTGCACTGAAGCTTGCCGGGCTTCAACTGCAGGACATTGGGCTGTTCGAATTGAACGAAGCGTTTGCATCACAAGCCATCCAAGTCATCAGGGAGCTGGGGATTGATGAGGAGAAAGTGAATGTCAATGGAGGCGCTATCGCACTCGGGCACCCGCTTGGATGTACGGGCACAAAGCTGACACTCTCACTGATTCACGAAATGAAACGGAGAAACGAGCAATTTGGAGTCGTCACAATGTGTATCGGCGGCGGGATGGGAGCAGCCGGCGTATTTGAATTATGCTAAAGGGGGAAAAACAAATGACGAGAAAAACGGCTGAAGTACAAAAAGGCGGCGGCTTCTTAATAGAGGAAGTCACATATGATCAGATGTATACACCGGAGGATTTCACCGACGAGCATAAAATGATTGCGAAAACAACGGAGGATTACATTGAACAAGACGTTCTGCCGCATATAGATGAAATTGAGAACCATCAATTTGAACATTCCGTCCGGCTTTTAAAGAAAGCGGGAGAACTCGGCCTTCTCGGTGCCGATGTTCCTGAGGAATACGGCGGGCTGGGTCTTGATAAAATCAGCTCGGCGCTGATCACTGAAAAATTTTCGCGGGCGGGAAGCTTTTCACTTTCTTACGGTGCGCATGTCGGTATCGGTTCCTTGCCGATCGTCTTCTTTGGAACGGAAGAACAAAAGAAAAAATATCTCCCTGATTTGGCTTCAGGGGAAAAAATCGCTGCGTACGCACTGACTGAGCCAGGTTCCGGATCTGATGCGTTAGGCGCAAAAACGACCGCGGTGCTGAATGAAGCAGGAACGCATTACGTATTAACCGGGGAAAAACAGTGGATTACCAACTCCGCCTTTGCCGATGTCTTTGTCGTTTACGCAAAAGTGGATGGCGAAAAGTTCTCCGCTTTTATTGTAGAAAAAGATTTTCCTGGCGTATCAACCGGACCTGAAGAAAAGAAAATGGGAATTAAAGGTTCATCGACGAGAACCCTCATTTTAGATCAGGCTGAGGTGCCGAAGGAAAACCTTCTTGGAGAAATCGGCAAAGGGCATGTTATCGCCTTTAATATTTTAAATATAGGCCGCTACAAGCTTGCAGTAGGAACGATCGGCGCGTCAAAACGGGTGATCGAGCTGTCCGCCGCTTACGCAAATCAGCGCCGCCAATTTAAAACGCCGATCGCAGGCTTTTCGCTGACACAGGAAAAAATTGCGACGATGGCATCAAGGCTGTACGCAATGGAAAGCTCCGTGTACAGAACCGTTGGGCTGTTTGAAGACAATATGAGCCAGTTCACAGCTGAAGACCAAAAGGACGGAAGGCAAATAGCAAAGTCCATTGCCGAATACGCCATTGAATGCTCTCTTAACAAAGTGTTTGGCTCTGAAACGCTTGATTATATTGTTGATGAAGGTGTGCAAATTCACGGCGGCTACGGATTTATGCAGGAGTATGAAGTGGAAAGAGCCTATCGGGATTCCAGGATCAACCGAATTTTCGAAGGAACCAATGAAATTAACCGGTTAATCGTGCCAAGCACCTTCCTGAAGAAAGCAATGAAAGGCGAGCTGCCTCTTTTTGAAAAAGCACAGGCGCTTCAAGAAGAACTCATGATGCTTATGCCTGAGGAGCCGGGCACTGGCGTATTAGAGCAAGAGAAATATATCGTCAAGCAAGCCAAAAAAATCGCCCTGTTTGCCGCGGGCCTTGCCGCGCAAAAATACGGAAAAGCGATCGACCGCGAACAAGAAATCCTCGTAAACGTTGCTGATATTGTCAGCAATGTATATGCAATGGAATCAGCGGTGCTCAGAACGGAAAAGGCAATTGCCGCGCAAGGAAGCGATAAAGCAGCGCAAAAGCTGCTGTACACAGAAATTTTCGTTCAAGAAGCCTTTAATGAAATTGAAGCCCATGCGAAAGAATCTTTACTTGCAATGGAAGAAGGAGATTCTCTCCGTATGATGCTCTCGGCCCTCCGCAAGCTGACACGCGTGACGCCTAAAAATGTCATTCGGAAAAAACGTGAAGCGGCAGCGGGTGTGTTCGAGGCTGAAAAATATATTGTCTGAGTCCCAAGGAGCTCCGCACATCCGGAGCTCTTTTTTTATGAAGCACTGTTTTAGGTTTTTAAAACAAACTGTGTTAAAATAACCTCGATTATTTTATTGAGGGGGAAGAAGATGTCGTTAACTTTTTACTGGTACCCTAAATGCGGAACGTGCCGCAAAGCGAAAAAATGGCTTGAAGAGCATGGAAAAGAAATCAACGAAATACATATTGCAGAGCAGCCTCCAAGCAAAGAGGAGCTAAAAGCGCTTTATGAAAAAAGCGGGCTGGATGTAAAGAAATTCTTCAACACAAGCGGCATGAAATACCGTGAACTGAATCTGAAGGAAAAGCTGTATCACATGTCAGAGGACGAACAGCTTGAACTGCTGGCTTCAGACGGAATGCTGATTAAGCGCCCGCTCACAACAGACGGCGAAAAAGTGACAGTTGGCTTTAAAGAAGATCAATTTGAAGAAAACTGGTCATAATGTAAATTTTTTTTGAAAAGTGTGGTATCTTCTTATTATAGTGCTGTAAAAAATGGAGGGATTCAATTGAGCATACCTAAAGATTTGCGTTACTCAGAAGAACACGAGTGGGTAAAAGTTGAAGGAGAAAAAGCCAAAATCGGCATTACCCATTTTGCCCAGTCCGAGCTCGGTGACATCGTGTTTGTTGAGCTTCCTGAAGTCGGCGCTGAAATCAAAGCGGACGAGCCTTTCGGAAGTGTAGAATCCGTAAAAACGGTATCTGAGCTTTACGCACCGATTAACGGAACTGTAGTGGAAGTAAACGAGGATCTTGATGACAGCCCGGAATTCGTCAACGAATCTCCGTATGAAAAAGCATGGATGATTGTCGTTGAACCGTCTGACGCGTCTGAAATTGAAAAACTAATGACAGCAGAGCAATACGAAGAGATGACACAACAAGACTAAAACTGGATAGCTGAGCAGGCAATTGGATACGCTAACGCTATGGGAGGTGTCCAATATGGCTTTCAGCAAACAAAAGCTCGATGTCACCAATGATGTGACAGGCCGCTTTCAAAATGGCCGGCTCTCGTTATATCATGAAGATGAGATGATCGGCCAAATGACAGGCATGAATGAATATGAGCTAAAGTCCGGCTTTACCTATGAAAATGAAAAATTTTATAAGACAGCCGACGTGGTTTCAGGAGACGATCAGAAATATGTTGATTGTGACTACGAAAGCGGCTGGTGTTGATGTTGGCGGTGAATTTCACTGCCTTCTTTTACAATCTGAACGTTTCAAATTCGACGCGGCAGGTGAAGCAGATGAACATGGACGAACTGGAAAAAGTCATGATTGTTGAAGGGAAATCAGATAAAGAAAAGATCGAAAGCGTCCTGAATGAGCCAGTGCGCATTATCTGCACAAACGGAACAATCAGCCAGCTGAAGCTGGAGGAATTGGCAGACGAGCTTTACGAGAAGGACGTCTATATTTTGGTTGATGCCGATGAATCAGGCGAGAAATTGAGAAAACAGCTGAAAAGGGAATTTAATGAAGCCTACCATTTATATATCGACAGAGCCTATAAGGAAGTGGAGGCGGCGCCCAGACACCATATAGCATCTGTATTACTGAGCGCGAATCTGAATGTCCATACGAATTTTCTTGAAAGAAAGACCTGAGGTGTTATAACGTGAAAGAACTCCAAGAACAAGAGCTTGAACACATTACTGATGATGTGTATCTCCTATATTTATATACTCCGTTTTGCGGTACCTGCCAGCTGGCAAGCAAAATGCTGACGGTCGTCGAAGACATGCTCCCGTCTGTCGCCTTCTATAAAAATAATCTCAACTATTCTCCGGCGTTTGCTAAAGCATATCAAATTGAAAGCGTCCCTTGTTTTCTATTGTTTAAGAACGGAAAAGTAATTGAAAGAGGGTATGCGTTTCATTCCGTTTCTTATTTATATGAGCTGATCAAACAAAAATCATCTTCTGCATCTCATTTATGACATTTTTCTCGGCGCATTCCAATGAATTTGTCGTTCGTTTTATAAAGGGGTTCTTGCGCTGAAGAGAGAAATGTGTATGTATGACCAACAAACTAGGAGGTTGTACAAATGGAGAAAGCGGAAGTTTTAGAAGATGATTTACAGCATCTGTTTTTAAAACCCCTTTTGAACGCTTCGACATTGCTCATTACCTTCCAAGGAGAAACAGAAGCCTTAACCGTCTCAATAAACGAACAGGGAGAAATGACAAAAATTTCTCCGCCCCAAACGTCCAACCTGACCTTTTATGGAAACCAAACAGAAATCATTCATCTTTTGCATGGAGACATTTCCCTTCAGCACCTGATCCAGAGCGGAAGCCTAAAGGTAAAGGGTTCATTCAGAGCGCTGTTAAAGCTGGAAGCCATTCTTTGGCTGACAAACGGTTTTTTTCAGAGGATTCTAAAGAATTAAAAAATAGCAAATTATTATAATAGTAAAAGTTTACATCATTTATTTTATTGACATTTTATGATCCGCCATGCTATTCTACATTAAGAATTTCCGGACGAAAAAGACTATATATTTCTCTTATCAAGAGAGGTGGAGGGAAGTGCCCTATGAAGCCCGGCAACCATCAACATTGTTGAAATGGTGCCAATTCACACGAAGCGTTAAGCTTTGAAAGATGAGAGAAAGGCGTTTTATATAAGCCTTTCTGCTCAAGTGTGCAGAAAGGCTTTTCTTTTGCAGAAAAAACCGGAAGATTTCTTAGAATAGTGTTAAGGCAGGTGATTGCTTTGATCAATCTTCAGGATGTTTCAAAAGTGTATAAGTCGAAACATGGAGATGTCAATGCTGTCCAAAATGTCTCGCTTTCCATTAAAAAAGGTGAGATTTTTGGAATTATAGGATATAGCGGAGCTGGTAAAAGTTCCTTAATCCGTCTGCTGAACGGACTTGAGAAACCAAGCTCAGGAATCGTGGAAGTGGCGGGAACGAAGATTAATGAAGTAAACGGACGCGATTTAAGAAAAGCGCGCCATGACATCAGTATGATTTTCCAGCACTTCAATTTGCTCTGGTCGCGAACTGTCAGAGATAACATCATGTTTCCTTTAGAAATTGCCGGGGTGAAAAAAAGCGAGCGGATTAAGCGTGCCAATGAACTGATTAAACTGGTAGGTTTAGAAGGAAAAGAGAAATCTTACCCGTCTCAGCTGAGCGGCGGACAAAAGCAGAGGGTCGGAATCGCCAGAGCGCTCGCAAACAATCCGAAGGTTCTCCTTTGTGATGAAGCGACATCAGCTTTAGATCCGCAAACAACCGATTCAATCTTGGATCTTTTGTCCGATATTAATGAAAGACTCGGTTTGACGATTGTGCTGATCACACACGAAATGCACGTCATCCGCAAAATCTGCAACAGAGTCGCTGTTATGGAAAACGGAAAGGTTGTTGAAGAAGGAGAAGTTCTCGATGTCTTCAAGAATCCAAAGGAAGACATGACAAAACGGTTTGTTCAGCAGGTGACTGAGCCTGAAGAAACAAAAGAAACACTTCAGCATCTTCTTGACGAAAAAGCGTCAGGAACAACGGTTCAGCTCACATTTGTCGGTGATTCAGCTGAACAGCCTCTGATTACAGAGATGATCAGAAACTTCAATGTCAGCGTCAATATTCTGCAGGGGAAAATCTCGCAGACGAAGGACGGGGCATACGGTTCATTGTTTATCCATATTGACGGTGACGAGGAAGAAGTGCAAAACGTGATCCGGTTTATTAATGACAAACAGGTGAAAGCAGAGGTGATCACGAATGTTTGAAAAATACTTCCCGAACGTTGATGTAACTGAATTATGGAACGCGACATACGAAACGCTTTATATGACGCTGATCTCCTTGGTTTTTGCCTTTGTAATCGGGGTGATCCTCGGCCTGCTGCTCTTTCTCACAAGCAAAGGGAGCCTCTGGCAGAACAAAGCGGTCAACACTGTAATTGCGGCTATTGTCAATGTATTCAGGTCTATTCCGTTCCTCATTTTAATTATTTTATTACTAGGTTTTACGAAGTTTTTAGTCGGCACCATCTTAGGCCCGAACGCGGCACTTCCGGCGTTAGTCATCGGCTCAGCCCCGTTTTACGCGCGGCTCGCTGAAATTGCGCTGCGTGAGGTGGATAAGGGCGTCATCGAAGCTGCAAAATCAATGGGAGCCAAAACATCAACTATTATTTTCAAAGTGCTGCTCCCGGAATCCATGCCGGCCCTTATTTCTGGGATCACGGTTACGGCCATTGCTTTGATCGGCTCAACAGCCATTGCGGGCGCCATCGGTTCAGGAGGACTTGGAAACCTTGCATATGTAGAAGGATATCAGTCTAATAATACTGATGTTACCTTCGTTGCTACTGTATTTATTTTAATCATCGTTTTCATTATTCAAATGATCGGTGATGTCATAACAAATATAATAGATAAACGATAAGGGAGGATTTACTTTGAAAAAGCTATTTTTGGGCGCATTACTACTTGTATTTGCAGGAGTTATGGCTGCCTGCGGTTCTAATAACGCTGAATCCGGCAAGAAAGAAATTGTTGTTGCAGCTACAAAAACACCGCATGCAGAAATTTTAAAAGAAGCTGAACCATTGTTAAAAGAAAAAGGCTACACACTGAAAGTGAAAGTGCTTAGTGATTACAAAATGTACAACAAAGCCTTAGCTGATAAAGAAGTGGATGCAAACTTCTTCCAGCACATTCCTTACCTTGAGCAAGAAATGAAAGAAAACAAAGATTATAAACTTGTGAATGCCGGTGCGATTCACTTAGAGCCATTCGGTATTTATTCTAAAAAATATAAATCATTAAAAGAGCTTCCCGACGGTGCGACAATTATCCTGACAAATAACGTTGCTGAACAAGGCCGTATGCTTGCAATGCTTGAGAATGCAGGATTAATTACACTTGACTCCAAAGTGGAGACAGTCGATGCAACACTGAAAGACATTAAGAAAAACCCGAAACACCTTCAGTTTAAAAAAGTAGCGCCTGAATTAACGGCAAAAGCATATGAAAACAAAGAAGGAGACGCGGCCTTCATCAATGTGAACTACGCGATCCAAAATAAATTAAATCCTAAAAAAGACGCGATTGAAGTGGAATCAACAAAAGATAACCCTTACGCTAATATCATTGCAGTGAGAGATGGCGAAGAGGATTCTGCAAAAATCAAAGCGCTGATGGAAGTTCTTCACTCTAAAAAGATTAAAGACTTCATCGAGAAGAAATATGACGGAGCTGTTCTCCCAGTCTCTGAATAAGATTGAAACCCCGGATGAGAAATCCGGGGTTTTTTTCGGGTATTTTCCTAAAAGCTGTTCATAATAAAAAGGAATGTTAAACAGATGGAGGGATTTTCTTTGAATCAAGACAGAGGAAGCATGCAGGACGCGCTAAAACAGTATAAATTAGGTTTAGGCACATTTGAACAAAAGATGCCGCTAATGGGAAGAAAGTTTAACGAGTTTACTGAACAATGCTTTGCCGGCAATTCTCTGACTGAAAGAGAAAAACAGCTGATCGCCCTCGGAATCGCCATCAATGCTCAGGATGAATATTGCATGATCTATCACACAAAAGGCTGTCTTGATGAGGGAGCGACAGAAGAAAACATTCTCGAAGCAGTCAGTGTGGCAGCGGCATTCGGAGGCGGAGCTGCTCTAAGCCAAGGTGTGACAGTTGTCCAGCAGTGCATAGAGGAATTTGGAAACACTACGCATTAGAAGAAGGAATATTCCGAAAAACGATTCTCATTTTAACTCAAAGGGTCCTTTCGTCTCATCCGATGTTATATCAAGCCATATCCATTTTGCAGCATCGGTCTTGGAGCTGATACAATAGCAGTAAATAAATGAAGGGATTGATTCATTATTTGCAGCAGCCAGGACAGACTGGACCTCGATTATACGTCAGAAATGGAAAAAGCGATGCAGCTGTCTCATGGAATCGGATACGAGGAATACGGACGCCGGCTGGATACAAGAATGGAAGTTGAGCGGCAGAGAGAGCTTGAATATAAAAAATGCAAGCGGTATTCTGCTGAGCTTAATGAGAAAATCGGTCTTTAAAAAAAGGGTGGGAATCCACTCTTTTTCTTTTTCAATTGCTTTAATAAAGTGCTGAACTTTGTTAAACTTGAGAAATGTGCAAGGCACGATAAAAAGTTGTATTTACTTTTCATTTGTTATAAAATTAGAATGAGAATAAAATGAGAATAATGATTATATATTTTTGGAGGTATAGATATGGCTGCTTCAACATTAACGATCAAAGATCTTCACGTTGAAATCGAAGGGAAAGAGATCTTAAAAGGTGTAAACCTTGAAATAAAAGGCGGAGAGTTCCACGCGGTAATGGGACCGAACGGTACTGGTAAATCAACTCTGTCAGCTGCCATTATGGGGCATCCTAAATATGAAGTAACAAAAGGCAGCATCACGCTTGACGGCAAAGATGTACTGGAGATGGAAGTGGACGAGCGTGCGCAGGCAGGTTTGTTCCTTGCAATGCAGTACCCAAGTGAAATCAGCGGTGTGACAAATGCCGACTTCCTTCGTTCTGCGATCAACGCGCGCAGAGAAGAAGGCGATGAAATTTCTCTTATGAAATTCATCCGCAAAATGGACGAAAACATGGAATTCTTAGAAATGGACCCTGAAATGGCTCAGCGCTACCTCAACGAAGGTTTCTCAGGCGGGGAGAAAAAACGCAACGAAATTCTTCAATTAATGATGATTGAACCGAAAATCGCCATCCTTGATGAAATCGACTCAGGTCTTGATATTGATGCTCTGAAAGTTGTATCAAAAGGGATCAACAAAATGCGCAGCGAAAGCTTCGGCTGCCTGATGATCACTCACTATCAGCGCCTGTTAAACTACATTACTCCTGATGTTGTTCACGTTATGATGCAAGGCCGCGTTGTAAAATCCGGCGGTGCAGAGCTTGCACAGCGTCTTGAAGCAGAAGGTTATGACTGGATCAAAAAAGAACTTGGCATTGAAGACGAAACTGTAGGCCAAGAAGCGTAAGCGTTAGGGGGATTAATATGACACTAGATACAAAACTATCCGTAGATCAGGAGTATCTCAAAAGCTTTTCCGAAAAGCATCAAGAACCTGCCTGGCTGAAAAACCTGCGCTTACAGGCTCTTGAACAAGCTGAGGATCTGCCGATGCCGAAGCCTGACAAAACAAAAATTACAAACTGGAACTTCACGAACTTCGCGAAGCATACAGTTGATAATGAGCCGCTTTCTTCATTAGAGGATTTGACTGATGAAGCAAAAGCGCTGATCGATGTTGAAAACGAAGATAAAACGTTATATGTTCAGCGTGATCAGACGCCTGCATTCCTTTCTCTTTCTCAGGAATTGAAAGACAAAGGCGTCATCTTTACTGATATTTTGACTGCTGCACGCGAGCACAGCGACTTAGTGGAGAAATACTTTATGAAAGACGGCGTGAAGGTTGATGAGCATAAATTAACCGCACTTCACGCAGCTCTTGTGAACGGAGGGGCATTCCTATATGTTCCGAAAAATGTTCAGGTGGAGACGCCGGTTCAGGCTGTTTATGTCCACGAGAGCAACGATACAGCTCTATTCAACCACGTATTGATTGTGGCGGAAGACCATAGCTCAGTAACGTATGTAGAAAACTACATCAGCACGGTTAACCCGAAAGATGCTGTATTCAATATTATCAGTGAGGTTATCACAGGTGATAATGCCAGTGTGACATACGGTGCGGTGGATACTCTGTCTTCCGGCGTGACAACTTATGTCAACCGCCGTGGTGCTGCGCGCGGACGCGACAGCAAAATCGAGTGGGCACTCGGCCTCATGAACGATGGCGACACCATTTCCGAAAACACAACAAACCTTTACGGTGACGGCACTTACGGCGACACGAAAACGGTTGTTGTCGGAAGAGGAGAGCAAACAGAAAACTTTACGACACAAATCATTCATTTCGGTAAAGCTTCTGAAGGATATATCTTGAAGCACGGTGTGATGAAGGATTCCGCTTCTTCTATCTTTAACGGAATCGGCAAAATCGAACATGGCGCTTCTAAAGCGAATGCGGAACAGGAATCCCGAGTGCTGATGCTCAGCGAAAAAGCGCGCGGAGACGCAAACCCTATTCTTTTAATTGACGAAGACGATGTAACGGCAGGACATGCGGCATCTGTCGGCCGTGTGGACCCTATTCAGCTTTACTACCTGATGAGCCGCGGTATTTCGAAAGAAGAAGCAGAACGCTTAGTCATCTACGGATTCCTTGCGCCTGTAGTTAACGAACTTCCGATTGAAGGCGTTAAGAAACAATTGGTTTCTGTTATCGAAAGGAAAGTGAAGTAATGAATATCACAGATATTCGTGAACAGTTCCCGATCCTTCATCAGCAAGTGAACGGACATGATCTCGTTTATCTCGACAGCGCGGCGACTTCCCAGAAGCCGCGTGCTGTCATTGAAACACTGGATAAGTATTATAACCAATACAATTCCAATGTTCACCGGGGCGTCCATACGCTTGGAACCAGAGCGACAGACGGTTATGAAGGAGCGCGTGAAAAAGTCCGCAAGTTTATTAACGCGAAGTCAATGGCTGAGATTATTTTCACAAAAGGCACGACCACATCACTGAACATGGTGGCGCTAAGCTATGCACGCGCCAACCTCAAGCCGGGTGATGAAGTGGTCATCACCTATATGGAGCATCATGCGAATATCATTCCGTGGCAGCAGGCTGTCAAAGCGACTGGCGCCACATTAAAATATATTCCGCTGCAGGAAGACGGCACGATTTCATTAGATGATGTCAGAGCAACGGTCACAAGCAATACAAAGATTGTTGCGGTATCTCATGTGTCTAACGTTCTCGGCACGGTCAACCCGATAAAAGAAATGGCGAAAATCGCTCATGACAATGGGGCAGTCATTGTGGTGGACGGTGCACAAAGCGCGCCTCACATGAAAATTGACGTGCAGGATCTCGATTGCGACTTCTTTGCACTTTCTTCCCACAAAATGTGCGGCCCTACCGGAGTAGGTGTGCTGTACGGAAAGAGAGCCCTGCTGGAAAACATGGAGCCTGCCGAATTCGGCGGTGAAATGATCGACTTTGTCGGGCTTTATGAATCAACTTGGAAAGAGCTTCCGTGGAAATTCGAAGCGGGTACTCCGATTATTGCTGGAGCAATCGGTCTTGGTGCCGCCATTGATTTTCTTGAAGAAATCGGCCTTGATGAGATTTCCCGCCACGAGCACAAGCTTGCAGCTTATGCGCTTGAACGCTTCCGTCAGCTTGACGGCGTGACGGTTTACGGACCGGAAGAGCGTGCCGGGCTGATCACATTTAATCTTGATGATGTTCATCCGCACGATGTGGCAACCGTACTTGATGCGGAAGGGATCGCTGTCAGAGCCGGTCACCATTGCGCCCAGCCGCTGATGAAATGGCTGGATGTAACTGCTACTGCGAGAGCAAGCTTTTATCTGTATAATACAGAGGAAGAGATTGATAAGCTTGTGGAAGCTCTTCAAAAGACAAAGGAGTATTTTACAAATGTCTTTTAATGCAAACTTAGATACATTGTACAGACAAGTGATTATGGATCATTACAAAAACCCGCGCAACAAAGGGGTTTTGAATGACAGCATCGTCGTGGATATGAACAATCCGACATGCGGCGACCGTATCAGACTGACAATGAAGCTTGACGGAGACATCGTGGAAGATGCGAAATTTGAAGGGGAAGGCTGTTCCATTTCAATGGCATCCGCTTCGATGATGACTCAGGCGATTAAAGGGAAAGATATTGAAACAGCCCTTTCCATGTCTAAGATTTTCTCAGATATGATGCAAGGGAAAGAATACGATGATTCTATAGATTTGGGTGATATTGAAGCCCTTCAAGGCGTTTCAAAATTCCCGGCCCGTATTAAATGTGCAACCCTGTCATGGAAGGCACTTGAAAAAGGAGTCGCTAAAGAAGAGGGCGGCAATTAAAAGGATTGGAGTGAAAATGGATGGCTAAAAAAATGCCTGATATTGGTGAATACAAATATGGTTTTCACGACAAGGACGTTTCCATTTTCCGTTCAGAGCGCGGATTGACAAAAGAAATCGTAGAAGAAATTTCTCGCATGAAAGAAGAGCCTCAATGGATGCTTGATTTCCGCTTGAAATCACTTGAACATTTCTACAACATGCCAATGCCACAATGGGGCGGAGATCTAAACTCACTGAACTTTGACGAAATTACGTACTACGTAAAACCGTCTGAGCGTTCAGAGCGTTCTTGGGATGAAGTTCCTGAAGAAATTAAGCAAACATTCGACAAGCTCGGGATTCCTGAAGCTGAACAAAAATACCTTGCGGGTGTTTCTGCTCAGTACGAATCTGAGGTTGTATACCACAACATGAAGGAAGATCTTGAAGCGCAAGGCATCGTCTTTAAAGACACAGACAGCGCGCTGAAAGAAAATGAAGACATTTTCCGTGAGCACTGGGCAAAAGTGATTCCGCCGACTGATAACAAGTTTGCGGCGCTGAACTCAGCTGTTTGGTCCGGCGGATCTTTCATCTACGTGCCAAAAGGCGTAAAGGTTGAAACACCGCTTCAAGCTTACTTCCGTATCAACTCTGAAAACATGGGTCAGTTCGAACGTACGCTGATCATCGTTGACGAAGAAGCAAGTGTGCATTACGTTGAGGGATGTACTGCGCCTGTTTACACAACAAACTCACTTCACAGTGCGGTTGTTGAGATTATCGTGAAAAAAGGCGGCTACTGCCGTTATACAACGATCCAAAACTGGGCGAACAACGTTTACAACCTAGTAACGAAGCGTACAGTATGTGAAGAAAACGCAACGATGGAATGGATCGACGGCAACATCGGTTCTAAACTGACAATGAAATATCCTGCTTGTATCCTAAAAGGCGAAGGCGCTCGCGGTATGACGCTTTCTATCGCTCTTGCAGGTAAAGGCCAGCATCAGGATGCGGGTGCGAAAATGATTCACCTTGCACCAAACACATCATCCACAATCGTATCAAAATCGATTTCAAAACAAGGCGGAAAAGTAACGTACCGCGGAATCGTCCACTTCGGACGCAAAGCGGAAGGCGCCCGTTCCAACATCGAGTGCGATACGCTCATTATGGATAACAAATCTACTTCAGACACAATTCCTTACAATGAAATCTTAAATGATAACATTTCATTAGAGCACGAAGCGAAAGTGTCTAAAGTATCTGAAGAGCAGCTCTTCTACTTGATGAGCCGCGGTATTTCCGAAGAAGAAGCGACTGAAATGATCGTAATGGGCTTCATCGAGCCATTCACAAAAGAGCTTCCAATGGAATACGCAGTTGAAATGAACCGTTTGATTAAGTTCGAAATGGAAGGGTCGATCGGTTAATATAGATATAAACTATTTATATCAAAGGTTTGAGAGGATTTCATACCGTGCCAACTTGGTGGCGTGCCAAATTCGTGCCAAGTTGAATTATCTTTTAGTGTAGGAGGCGAACTTTTTAAGTTCGTCTTCTTCTGTTTTTCCAGTAATATCTAGATAAGTGTCCGCTGTTGTTTTGATGAATTTATGCCCCAAACGTTTAGATACGTATTTAAGGCTTACCCCTGATTCAAGAAGCAGAACAGCATGTGTATGTCTGAAAACATGTAAGCCTTTATATTCAAAACCGGCTTTTTACAATTATCCTGTATTGTTTCACGGATTTGTTTCATCGTGAACTTCTTAAATTCACGTATTACTTCATTTTCAATTTTAATTGTGCGATAAGATGAAGCTTTTTTTAAAGTTGTTAGCTTCACTCTGTTATTATCATCACGGCTTGATTGTTAATGCTTATTTTATCATCATCAATATCTTCACAACTTAAAGCTAATGCTTCAGATATTCTCAAGCCGGTTTTGCTTAAAAAGAGCATTAAGATGTAATAAAGCTGATATTCCAGAAAACGTTGATGCTTATATGTTTTCATAAAATCCAATAACTGATTTAATTCTTCAAGGCTGAATTATAAGATGCTAAGAGGGCAGGGTATTCATATGTAAAGCTATCGGTGTTAGCATAAACAATGATGCTTGGGTGTTTGGATTTAATCAAAATAAAGTGATACACAATACCCAGCGAATGGTTGGAAAATACAATTTAGAAGTTGTTCGTTTAAGTAGTATTAGAGATAAAAAGGGGAAATTAACCAATAGAATTATTCTGACGATATTGTTAAATGGAGTACAGAACTTAAGCAGAAACTAGCTAAAGGGACGAGAATTGAATTAAATGATAATTCAATAACAATAAGCATATATCGTCCTTACAAAAAGAAATATTTGAATTATCAACAGATGTTATTTAACTCCCTAGTAAATATAAGGGTGTTTTCGATTCAGAGAATAAGGTTGTTAGTGGTGCTTGCTAGTCGAGATTATTCTTGTTTGTTTGTAGACAAAATTCCTAACCTAGAATTGATGGAAAAAGGACAAGAGTTCTATCGTAATGATAATAGCCTAACAGTAACAGATGCTTTTTTAGTAGATACGCAACATAAACGATTCATTAAAAGGGAAATTAGAACCCTAAGATGATAATGTGTTTTATTATGTTTATGGCGTTTTACACTCAATTGAATACCGTGAGAAGTATGCCAAGTGATTTGAAAAAAGCATTGCCACTTATTCCCATCTTGAAAAAAGATAAGTATGTTGAATCTGGGCGAAAATTGTCTGGATTACACCTTAACTACGAAACGGTTGAGGTATATTCAGAAGTTGTGATTGAAGGAAAAGCAAACCCTTCGTTCAAAGTCACGAAGATGAAGCACCCTAAGAAGGGCGTTTTAGATAAGAATGTGTTAAATATGGACATTACTATTAGGAATATACGTCAGAAGACGTATGAGTACGTGGTAAATGGTCGCCTAGCATAATTCAATGGATTATGACCAGTATCAAGTGAAGACGGATAATAAGCCAGGTATTGTGGATGATCTAGCCTGTACTCTGATGATGAACGCTACATTTTTGATTTGCTATTACGCATAATTAACGTATCTGTTCAAACAGCAGATTCGGGAAACCGTTGGAAATCGTAGATGTAAATTTGAAATAAATTCATTAAGTTTATAAAAAAGTTGTACCTTGCTCACTCATAATTTAAGCCCCTTTTCTAGGGGTTTTTATTTTGCTATTAAACGTTCACATAATGAAATAGGATGCAATTATTCAAGAATAAATATCGGATTGAAAAAGAACTTTGGTATAGTTTTAATAATCTTAAAGGCACTCTTTTAACGAATGTCATTTTTATTGAAAAATTTGTTAAACTTTGTATTTATTAAATATATAATTAAGATATTCAGAATAATTTCGAAAGTAATGAAAGATAAAGGGGGAGAAGGTTTGAAAATACATAGTTTGCGTATTCAGGGATTAAGGAAGCATCTTGATACCACAATTCATTTTGGTGCTAGCACATTTTTAATAGGACAGAATAACATTGGTAAAAGTACAGTTTTTAAAGCACTAGAGTATCTATTGACAGATATTAAAAAAATTGACGATTATGATGAATTTTTAAGCACCTTAGATATGGATTCAAATCAAAACCAATTGTTAACAGATAAGATAATTTTAACGGCAGAATTTAGAAATTGTCCTGCTGAAGCCAATACTTGGAGAGGGCTGAAGGGAAGAGTTTTTACCTATGACAATTCAAGCTGTCCAGATGAAACTGGGTATAGAATTTTTTATAGAAAAACCTTTGAAAAAGGGGCAAATGTTAAAAGAGAAATGAAACAACTCAAAAGAAACCTAAAACCTTGCTTTTCGCAATGTCGAACCCTCGATGATTACATTCAAAATGGCTTAAGTGAAGAATTGATATCGGAGGAATTCCCAGGAGTTGACAGGGCGAAGAATCTTGTTGCCGCTCAGAAGAAGCAAATTCAACTGTTTGATGATTTATATGACATTGACGAAGATGCGGAGGAGTGGTTCCTTAATCCAGGTGGAATTGCTGGGAATGTTTTATCCCGATTACCTAATTTCCTCCTTATTCCTGCACAGGATAAAATCGACGAACTTTCTGGGACAAGTGGTGCATTGTTAAAAACATTAAATAACTTGTTTGAAGAAGTTCGGAATGCTTCACCAAACTTTCAAGAGGCTCAGAAGTATCTTGCTTTACTTCAACAAGAATTAGACCCAGATGACGAAACAAAAGAATTCGGAAAAATGATGAACGAATTGAACAATATTTTAGATGGTGTATTTCCAAATACAAAATTATTCGCAGCAGCAAGTTTATCAGACGCAAATAGAAGCATAAAACCAGTCTTTGAAGTAAAGATGACTAGTAATGTCAACACGAAAGTTGAGAATCAAGGTACTGGAGTTATTAGATCAGCTGTGTTTGCTATGTTGAGATACAGAAATATGCGTGAGAATGCACAAGGTACAATGCCGCTAATAATTGGCTTTGAAGAACCAGAGATATATTTACATCCAAATGCTGCACATCAATTACGTGATACAATATATGATTTAGCTAATTCAGAAAACAATCAAATTATCTGTACAACACATTCTCCTTTTATGATTGATTTGAGTAGAAAATCGGAACAGGTACTAAATCATTTTTATACTGTAGAAGAGACGTGTAGTTACCAGAGGCAACAATATATTGTACAGAAGATACAAGCAAATCCATTCAATATTACTGAAGCCTTTCAAAACCTAACCCGTGAAGATAAACAATATGTAAAGATGATTGTTCGAATGGATGACCATATGGCAAAAATATTCTTCGTTGAAAATGTTCTTATTGTTGAAGGTGATACTGAAGATATCGTATTACGGGAAACTATTCATAGAATGCCTACGGAAGTAAGAAAGGATATACTTCATAATTGGCATATTGTAAAGGCAAGAGGAAAAGCTTCTATTATATCATTAGTAAAATACCTTAATGCTATGGGTCTACGTCCTTTTGTTATTCACGACAAAGACACAGGAACTGTGGGTGCTGAGGTCTTTAATCAACCAATTCTTGATTTAGTAGGCGAAGACTGCATATTTCCTTTAGAAAATTGTATTGAAGATTTACTTGGATATACTGCATCTACTTCTGAAAAGCCATTCAAAGCCTACGAATATATTAATTCAAATTGGGGTGCAACATGGGATGAGTGTTCTTCGGGAGATTGGAAAACACTTATTGAAAGAATATTTGCAGCTTCATTTGAAGTAAATGAGGTAGAAAGAAGAACTACTAGAAGGGGAATTGCAGTAAGGAGAGTATCTCAAATGAGCCAACAAGAAGTAGTGACTGAAACTTTAAAATAGAAATTAACTTAGTGGCTTATTACCAGTTAACGTTGATAATTGGTGTGGTTTGGTACTGTTGAAATTTATGAGTAAATTGAAAAGAACCCACAGGTTAAACTGTGAGTCCTAAAGTTATAGCCTTCTACTTGGTTTAATAAGTCAAATTTCCCGTGCCAAACCCGAGCCAAGTTTGCGCCAAGATGAAATTACAAATTATTTCTATTTGAAGAAATAGCTTTATATCAGGCTTTGACCGACCTTTTTATAAATCATTTCGTTATGATTTAAGCAGCAAAATTAATCAAGTTCATGATGGAAGTTTCTATTGGTTAATGACGAAAACACCTTGGTTTATCAAGGGTTTAAGGGATATTATAAATTTTAAAATTGTCGGCATGCCGATTTCGTGTGCAGAAGGCGAACTTTTGAAGTTCGCCTTCTTTTATTTTTTCAGTGATATTAAAATAAGTATTGGCTGTTGTTTTAATGCTTTTAGATTAGATACATATTTCAGACTTGCGCCAGGTTCAGACAGTTTTTGCTTTTTCTTTTTTTTCCAAAAGCCTGTTCTTGTTGTGATAATGACCACATTATGCCGTCTCTTTTGTTCTTTTTAATAATACTAATCCATGTAAACTTTACCTATAAGGTTCAAATGTGACTTTAACGGCTGCATGATACAGTTCTTTTATCCAGCAACCATACAGTTGCTTATGCTTAAAATGCAACTATATGGTTGCTTATACTCAATATATGAATTGGAACAAAGACGCTATATTCAGAGCACTCGGCGATTCGACTCGGCGGCTTATATTAGACGAATTATCTGAACGCAACGAGCTGACGTTGTATGAACTTACGGTACGTCTCATTACGAAGCATAACCTTTCCATTACGCGACAGGCGATAGCTAAACATCTTTCTGTACTGGAGGATGCAGGACTCGTAACATCAAAACGAAAGGGAAAATATCGAGTACTTATATTCAACAACGAACCGCTTAAAAATTTGCTGAAAGGATGGATAGAGTAATTTTATGAAACCAGTACTGAGTTTCTGACAAATGTTGGTTTGTTTTGCTTGAAGCCGGATTGTTTGCACAGTACCATGCACCATAAATATCAAAGGAGGCAACAACAATATGAAAATCATTGTGACTAGTATATTCGTGCAAGATCAAGACAAGGCACTGAAGTTCTATACAGAAAAACTGGGGTTTGTAAAAAAGGAGGATGTTCCCATGGGGAAATTCAGGTGGATAACGCTTGTTTCTCCAGATGATCAAGACGGAACCGAGCTTTTACTTGAACCTAATGAACATCCTGCCGCGAAGGAGTATCAAAAGAAGATATTCTCCGAAGGCTTCCCGGCCACAATGTGTGGCGTTGCAGATATTCAAAAAGAGTACAACCGATTAAAGGGAAAAGGCGTGACGTTTACGATGGAACCGACAAAAATGGGCGAAGTCACAATAGCTGTCTTCGACGATACATGCGGTAACCTTATTCAAATTGTACAGAAGTAACCGATTCAGTCGCGTCCTTTTTGTATGCAGAAGAAAAACCGCTGGCCACAGGGCCCGCGGTTTTTTACTCTTCTTCTGTCTCCTGATTGATAATTTGCTTTACAGATGATCTGCTGTTATTTTCTCTGTTCATCTCTCGCAATTGAGTATAAGCCATATCGAATTCCTCTTTTGTCATCTGCTTTGCGGCTAATGCAGAGCATAATATAGCAAAAGCAATTGGCATTGTATCAATGTGAATGTCGATATGGACCTCTGAGTTGCCGCTGTTTTTGATAACAGATTCAGTAGTGGGTATCTCTTGAGTATGTCTGTTGAGAGGAATGATGTTTTCGTTCATTAGTCTTCCCCGTCTTGTGACTGCGCCTGTGCCTGGTCCTGATCAGTATTCACGTTGACCACAACATTTGAATTGCCGCTGTTTTGGACTTTTGCAACTGCTGTATTGCGGTCTGTGTTTTCTTCATTTTCATGACGATTTTCGCTCATGGTATCATCCTTTCTCTATTGATAGTGACAGGATATTCGATAGGAGAGTGAAGAGATTGGACGAACTTCGCGGTTTTTCCACATTGGGGCTAAAGGTCGAAGGAAAGCACTCTATTTGGTAAAATGAATAGATATTATAAAAGAAAAGGTGTTTGCATATGAAGTCTTACATCATCGTCGGCGCAGGCATACTAGGTGCATCGACGGCCTATCATCTCGCAAAATCAGGAGCCCGGGTTACGGTGATTGACCGGAATGAGCCGGGACAAGCGACGGATGCGGCGGCAGGGATTGTCTGCCCTTGGCTTTCGCAGCGCCGCAATCAGGATTGGTATCAGCTCGCTAAGGGCGGAGCGCGATACTATAATGATTTAATCAATCAACTGGAAGAGGACGGTGAAACAGACACCGGATACAAGCGTGTCGGTGCGATCAGCATTCACACTGATGCGGCGAAGCTCGATAAGATGGAGGAGCGGGCGTATAAGAGGCGCGAGCATGCGCCGGAGATCGGTGACATCACCCGTTTGTCCGCGAGTGAAACGAAAAAGCTGTTTCCCATTTTAGCTGATGGCTATGAATCGGTTCATATTAGCGGCGCCGCTCGTGTGAACGGGAGGGCGCTATGCCGGTCGCTTTTAAACGCTGCCGAGAAACATGGTGCAGTCATTGTAAAAGGAAACGCGTCCTTGCTTTTTGGGAACGGAAGAGTCACCGGTGTCCAAACAGACAAGCAGCAGTTTGAGGCTGATAATGTGATCGTGACTGGAGGGGCATGGGCCAATGAGTTGATGAAGCCTCTGGGCATTCATTTTCAAGTATCCTTTCAGAAGGCGCAAATTATGCATTTTGAAATTCCTGGTGCAGATACCGCATCGTGGCCGGTGGTGATGCCGCCGAATGACCAATATATTTTGTCCTTTGATGACGGCAGAATTGTAGCAGGCGCCACCCATGAAAATGAGGCCGATCTTAAAGACCTGCGTGTGACAGCAGGGGGACAGCATGAAGTCTTGAACAAAGCACTTGCCGCAGCCCCTGGGCTTGCTGACAGCACAGTCATTGAAACACGAGTGGGCTTCAGACCGTTTACACCGGGGTTTCTGCCAGTGGTGGGTGCCGTGCCGAATGTTCAAGGACTTTACGCCGCTAACGGTTTAGGCGCGTCGGGGTTAACGATGGGACCGTTTCTCGGTTCAGAGCTGGCAAAGCTAGTTCTCGGAAAGCAGACAGAAATAGACCTTAGCCCTTATGATCTTGCCTGTGCGCTTGCATAATAATGAAAGGCATGACAAACAAATATAATAAAGCTGTTCTAGCTTTTCTTTCCTGTCTGTGTTAGCATTTATCTTTAATGAAAAAGAGGACGTGAACTGATTTTGATAAAAATTGATATACCCGCACCGAATGTCACCATCACTGAACGACAGCAGTCAGCTAATGATAACGAGCCGAAAATAAAGGCGATTTACGGGTTCATCGACTTTCACCAGATACCAAGGGATAAAGGCGGCATCTTCATGTTTTACAACATTCATGACGAACTGCTATTTGTCGGTAAAGCCAGAAAGTTAAGACAGAGAATTAAGAAACATTTTGAAGACACTGTCTCACCGATTAAAAATCACAGGGACGAAGTTTATAAAATTGAAGTATGTGTAGTCGAAGATCCAATGGAAAGAGAAATTTATGAAACCTATATCATCAATACACAGCACTCGAAGTATAATATAGACAAGGTATTTTTTAAATAAGAAGTCAGTCTGCGGATTGAACAGCGAGGCCAGAGCTTATATTAAGTTCTGGCTTTTCATTTGGGCATTTTTCCGCAGATAGATATTCGTCTATTATTCGAGTAAATTAATGAGAAATTTCAGAAAATAATATTGACATTCTTATCTCCGGACTTTAATATAACAATATATAATGTTATATAACGTTATATAATAAAAACGAGGAGTGAAGGATTTGAGTCAGGTCACAGCAAAAGTTAATCGTGAGGTTCAAGCTTTCTTGCAGGATTTGAAAGGAAAAACCATCGACCATGTATTCTTTGTCGCATGCGGAGGGTCTTCGGCCATTATGTATCCGAGTAAATATGTGTTTGACAGGGAGTCAAAATCAATCAGCTCTGACCTTTACAGCTCTAATGAATTTATTCAGCGAAACCCTGTGCAGCTTGGTGAAAAGTCTCTTGTCATTTTGTGCTCGCACTCGGGAAATACCCCGGAAACGGTAAAAGCCGCTGCATTTGCGAGAAGCAAAGGCGCGCTTACGATTGCAATGACGTATAAGCCGGAGTCTCCTTTAGCGCAGGAAGCGCAATATGTCGCCCAGTATGACTGGGGTGATGAGGCGCAGGCGATCAATACGAACTATGGTGTTCTATATCAAATCGTTTTCGGCGCTTTGCAGGTATTAGAAAACAATACGACATTTGAACAAGCAATTGAAGGTTTAGATCAATTGCAGGCTGTGTATGATGAAGCCCTTAAGCAGGAAGCTGACAACGCACAGCAATTTGCAAAAACACATGACAAAGAAAGCATCATTTATACAATGGCAAGCGGTGCAAACTACGGTGTCGCTTACTCCTACAGCATCTGCATTCTCATGGAAATGCAATGGATTCATTCCCACGCCATTCATGCCGGAGAATATTTTCACGGACCGTTTGAAATTATTGATGAGTCCGTGCCGTTTATCATCCTGCTCGGTTTAGATGAAACAAGGCCACTTGAAGAGCGGGCGCTTACCTTCTCGAAAAAATATGGCAAAAAGCTGACTGTGCTCGATGCCGCATCTTACGACTTCACTGCAATTGACGATTCAGTAAAAGGCTATCTTGCTCCGCTCGTTCTTAACCGTGTGCTGAGAAGCTATGCGGACGCTTTGGCAGAAGCGAGAAATCATCCTTTATCTCATAGAAGATACATGTGGAAAGTTGAGTATTGATCTGAAAAAGAGGAACCATTATGCATTAGACTATAATGTTATATAACATTATAGTCTAATGTCCAGAGGAGGCCAACCCTTTGAAGAAAATGTTTTTATTTTTGATCATTGCAGCTGTCAGTATGCTCACCATTGCGGGCTGTTCGAGCCAGGGCAGTTCAGCCGATGGAAAGGTGACATTGAAATTTTTCCACAGATGGCCGAAGGAGCCGGAAAAAAGGTATTTTGAAGAGGTTGTAAAGGAATTTGAAAAAGAGCATCCGGATATCGACATTCAGACTGAAGCGGTTTTGAATGACTCCTATAAAGATAAAATTAAAGTTATGCTGGGAACCAGCAGCCCTCCTGATATTTACTTCTCATGGAGTGACGAGTTTGCTTTTAAATTTATCAGAGGAAAGAAAGCACTTGATCTCTCGTCCTACTACAAAGATGATACAGATTGGTCATCACAGCTCGTTCAATCGCAAGTTACACCATTTACGTATGAAAACAAACAATATGGCGTGCCGTGGCAAATGGACGCTAAATCATTTTTCTATAATAAAGACATATTTAAAAAGCTCAATCTAGAGCCCCCGGCGACTTGGGATGAACTCATCGATGTCTCGAAGAAGCTGAAAGAAAATGGCTATACACCGATTAGTTTCGGAACAAAAGCGACTTGGACAATCTCACATTATATCGGCACGCTGAATCAGCGGATGGTCGATGAAAAAACAAGAGAAAAGGACTATAACGCCAAAACGGGTGAATTTACCGATGAAGGCTATGTGAAAGCACTTGAAAAGCTGCAGGAACTGATGCCTTACTTCAATAAACATGTAAACTCCGTCGACCATGAATATGTGAGACAACAATTTAAGAGCGGAAAGTCGGCGATGATATATGCAGAAACTGCTGAAATCAAACTGGTTGAGCCAGTGAATCTAGGGATGTTCTCATTCCCTGAAATCAGCGGGCAAAAAGGATCTTCAGAAGCGTTAACGGGGGCGCCTGAAGGATTTATGATTTCCTCGAAAACAAAACATCCAAAGGAAGCAGTGGAATTTTTGCAATTTCTGACGTCGAGAAAAATGGGTGAAAAGCTCGTCAAAGACGTCGGCAAATACAGTGCGGTGCAAGGGACGGCAACCGAAGAAAATTCTACAGCCATACAGCGTGAAGCCGTTAAGGATATCGTAGATGCCAAATCAATGGTTCCGTGGTTCGACATGGATGTTGATGTTGAAATCGCAGATGTGTACTTAACAAGCGTCCAGCAAATGCTTGGCGGCGACATGACACCGAAGCAGGTCATGAAAGCCGTTCAAAAAGCAGCCAAGCAAGTGCGGGCGTCAGCTGAATAAATCAAAGAAAAGGTGAAGCGACGCACCTTTTCTTTTTATAAAGGAGATGAGTTATCCTTGGTCAATCAAAATAGAATAATCCCCTATTTGTTTTTGCTGCCGGCTCTTGTTTTTTTATTTTTCGTTTATATCCCGATTTTTGAGAATGTCTTTCTCAGTCTGTTTCAATGGAGCTCTTTTTCTCCGGAAAAAACGTTTATCGGATTGAAGAACTATGTTGAATTATTTCGTGATCCTGTCTTTTATCAAGCCCTCACGAATAACGTGCTCTACGCAGTGATCTCAATTGTATGCCAGGTGTTTGGCGGTTTAATTTTGGCGGCGGTGCTTGAGGATAAGCTGGTCAGAAAATGGTCGCCTTTTTTTCGTACCGTTTTCTTTTTGCCGGTTGTCATCTCGATGACGGTTATCGCGCTTTTGTTCGATTTTATTTACAACCCTGAGACGGGGCTTTTGAATCAGCTGCTTCAGGCGGTTGGTCTTGATCAGCTGACGAGGGCATGGCTCGGGGATGACAGCACGGCTATGCTTTCTGTCATCTTTGTATCTCAGTGGCAGTCTGTCGGTTATATCGCAATGCTGTACATTGTGTCGATTCAAAAAATACCGGATGAACTGTATGAAGCGGCGCGTCTTGACGGCGCGGGAAAAATTCAGCAGTTTTTTCACATTACCATTCCCCAGACGAAAGAGATGTCTTTTGTTGCAGTGGTCATGACGCTGACCGGCGCCTTTACGGTATTTAACGAGCCGTACATATTGACAGGCGGTGGACCGGGAAACGCTTCTGAGGTATTAAGCACGTTCTTATATAAAAGCGCCTTTACAAAGGATATGATGGGCTATGCTTCAGCGATTGCCACTGTTGTGTTAATCATTACGCTTGCTTTGTCGCTCATGCAAATGAAGTTCTTTAAAACCGGAAAGGAGGACTAACAGATGCTGCCTCAAAAGAAGACAGATTCATTCAGATTAGAGCCTGTGCCTGACCGGCACATCGAGGTGAAGAGAAAGCCGAGGCGAAAATGGTATATCGGAGAAACGTCTGTGTGGGTTTTTCTGTTTCTCTATCTTATCGCGATTGCTTATCCGCTTTTATGGATGGTCATGAGCGCCTTTAAAAGCTCGGATGATATTTTTGAGAACAGCTGGTCGCTGCCGTCTTCGTGGCATCCGGAGAATTTTGTGTCCGCCTGGAATCAGGGAATTTCTTCTTATTTTATGAACAGTGTGATCGTGACGGCGCTGACATGTGTAATCACTGTCTTTATCAGCGCATGGGGAGCGTACGGGCTTTCGAGGTTCGAGTTTAAAGGAAAAGGGTTCTTTTTGGTGCTTTGTCTTGGCGGTTTGATGCTGACACCTCAGGTCAGTCTTGTGCCGCTTTATTCCATTATTCAGTCGCTGGGGCTTTACAATACGTATTGGGCTTTGATATTGCCTTATGCGGCTTATCGGATTCCGTTTACCATCATTTTGATCCGCTCTTATTTTCTTTCTATTTCTAAAGAATTGGAGGAGGCGGCTTATTTAGATGGGTGTACGAGTTTTGGAGTATTTTTCAGAATTTTCTTACCAATGAGTGTGCCTATTTTAGTGACGTCGGGCATTTTGACGGCTTACCATACGTGGAATGAGTTTATGTTTGCGATTATTTTCATAGATGACGAGAATTTGCGGACCATTCCGGCGGGGCTGATGCAGTTCCGAGATGCACTGCAGACGGATTGGGGCGTCTTGCTGGCGGGATTAACGATTTCTGCTGCGCCGATTATTATTCTATTTTTATTTATGCAGAAATATTTTGTCCGCGGGATTGCAAGCGGAAGCGTAAAAGGATAAAGGAGGAAGCACAATGAAATTAATTGCTGTTGGAGACAACGTTGTAGACTACTATCAGGATCAAGAAACATTCTACCCGGGAGGAAACGCTTTAAATGTCGCAGTGCTTGCAAAACGGCTTGGACATGAGGCTTCTTATATCGGAATCGTCGGCAATGACGAAGCCGCGGCTCATCTGCTGAATGTGCTGAAATTGGAGAAGGTTAACGCGGATTTTATTCGCCAGGCGCATGGGGAAAACGGAATGGCAATCGTTACCCTTGATGAACAGGGGGACCGGATCTTTGTCCGATCGAATAAGGGGGGCATCCAGTCGCGTCTCCGTCTTGTGTTTCAGGAAAAGGACTTATCTTTTATCAGCGGGCATGATCTGCTGCATACCAGTGTGTACAGCAGGCTTGAGAACGATTTGCCGCAGCTGTGCGGTCTGATTCCGGTCTCTTTTGATTTTTCAACAAATCGAGAGGATGAGTATTTGAAAAAGGTCTGTCCATATGTGACGTACGCGTTCTTTTCAGGAAGCGATCTGAGTGAGACGGAGTGCGGACAGCTTGCCGAAAAGGCACATGAGTACGGAGCAAAAATCGTATGTATGACCCGCGGCGGGCAAGGGGCGATCCTGTCTGCGGGAGACCGAATCTATCATCAGCCGATTGTGGAAGCTGATATAATTGATACACTCGGAGCAGGAGATTCATTTATCGCGGGATTTTTGACTGCCTTCTGTGAGAAGCAGGATATGGCGGACGCTTTGCGCCAAGGAGCGGAAACAGCTGCGAAAACATGCGGAGTGTACGGGGCATTCGGCTACGGCTATCCCTACCGCCTGGAGGAAGGGGGAAGCAGTGAAAAAACGAGAATACTATAAGCAGTGTCTCGTTTTTTATGCCTGTTATGTGTAGGGGCTGTTGATTGTAAATGTGACACGGTTTGTGTGCATTAAAAACAGTGAGCAGTAGATCGGCTGATCGTTTGAGGTAAATGCGGTTTTATCGATTTCAAACAGTGCATCTCCAATATCGCAATCCAAGTATTTGCTTTCCTCCTGCTGGGCATATACAACGTTTAATAGTTTCGTATTGTGAGTGGGAACGACTTGGTATTGCTGCTTCAAAATATCATGCATAGATACGCCGTCCGCAATAAACGTATTGATGGCAGGAAACAGCTCCAGCGGATAATGCGTGATTTCAAAGGTGAGCGGCTGATCATCATTATATAAAATCCGTTTTAATTCAACGACAGGGCTCTCGGTTTTAATTTGAAGCTTTTCGGCAATCGGTTTCGATGCTGGAATGATTTCATGGGACAGAACCTGGTGCTTCGGCTTTTTTCCGGTTGATTCCATAAATTCAGAGTAGCCGTTTACTGCAATCAGCTCTCTCTTCAATTTAGGGCTTTTAACGAACGTTCCTTTTCCCTGCTGCCTGATCAGATAGCCTTCTTCGACCAGATCGAGAATGGCTTTTCTGACGGTAATGCGGCTGACATTATACTTGCTGCAAAGCTCGTTTTCTGTGGGCAGCTTGGCAGCCGGGGAATACAAGCCCTTTTTAATGTCATCTGTTATGATTTGTTTTAGCTGAATGTATAAAGGTGTTGAACTTCCGTTGTTTAACAAGGGGTAGCCTCCTTTTAAGCTATTATTTATATTATAATGTATTATGACGTTATAATACAAATTTGCGTTTTTTATTTTAGAAATATAGCAAATATGGGAATTGATTACTCTAAAAATAACAGAAAGACCGAGTTGTTTCCAGTGACGAAATAACGGAGAAAAAAGATAGGGGGCGTTTTCTGATGGCTTCATTAACATTTGAACATGTCAAAAAATCATATCATTCACAATTAACGGTGAAAGACTTTGATTTAGATGTAAAAGATAAGGAGCTTTTGGTGCTGGTGGGGCCGTCAGGCTGCGGCAAATCGACAACCCTGCGGATGGTGGCGGGGCTGGAAAGCATTTCGGAAGGAAGCCTCTTTATCGATGGGGAACGGGTCAATGATCTTCCGCCGAAGGAGCGTGATATCGCGATGGTGTTCCAAAACTACGCGCTGTATCCGCATATGACTGTTTTCGATAACATGGCATTTGGATTGAAGCTCAGAAAAATGCCGAAACAAGAAATTGCCGAGCGGGTGCATGCAGCTGCAAACATTTTGGAGATTGAGCATTTGCTGAAGAGAAAACCGAAGGCACTTTCCGGCGGCCAGCGGCAAAGGGTGGCTCTCGGCAGGTCTATCGTGCGGGAACCGAAGGTCTTTTTAATGGACGAGCCGCTTTCTAATCTGGATGCGAAGCTGAGAGTGACGATGCGGACAGAAATCAGCAAGCTTCACCAGCGGCTAGAAGCAACCATTATCTATGTCACCCATGATCAGACTGAAGCGATGACGATGGGTGATCGGATTGTCGTCATGAATGAAGGCGAAATTCAGCAAGTGGCCAAGCCTCATGATATCTATCATTATCCGGCAAACCTGTTCGTGGCCGGGTTTATTGGCTCTCCCGGAATGAACTTTTTCAAAGGCATGATTGAAGAGCAGCATGGCGAGCTGTTTTTTACAAATCCTTCGATCCGGTTTCATATTCCTGAAGAAAAGGCAAAACGGCTGAAGGAAAAAGGCTATGCCGGGCAACCGATGACACTCGGTGTACGGCCGGAGCACATCGTACAAATGACTGGAAATGACCGGCTGTTTGATTCCGTGTTGAAAGCGACGGTGGAAGTGAATGAAAATTTGGGATCTGAGCTGATTGTGCATGCCAGCACCGGGAACGAGCGACTTACGGTAAGGCTGGACGGCAGCAATCGAATCGCCGCGGGCGACTCGATTCAGCTGGCGGTGAAAATGGATCACGCCGTCTTTTTCGATGCTGAAACGGAACAGGCTGTGTATTAGAAAAGGTGCTCCCTTCGGGGAGCACCTTTTTCTTACGGCCAAATGTCGTCTGCCCATTCAGGGTGATCGATAAATGGATTTCGGTTGTGCTGATATTTTTCATAAATGATTTCATTTCTTTTTCTTTCGCGGGCATCAACAGGGTCCTGCCTATTCCATTCAAGCAAGGCGGATTGTTTTCCGTGATAAGGAGCAGAGCCGTTTCCTGTTTTATCATTGAGCTCAAGGTCAGGGTAGCCGTCATCTCCTTCATAACGGACAGCCATGTAAAACAGCATGCGGGCGACATCGCCTTTCACATCATCGCGGGGCTCCCATGAATCTCCATCATAGTAATTTCCAGGCGCTTTCGCATACTCGTTGCCGCCGTTGTCAAAGTCCAAGTTGCCTCTGGCGCTGTTTACTTGGACGTCTGCTGGACGCAAGTGATGAATGTCAGTGCCGGGCCCTTTGCTTGTACCAAAATCGCCATGGGATTTCGCCCAGACATGCTCCCGGTTCCAGTCCCCGACATTGCCGCCGTTTAGGTTTTTCGAACGCGATTCATTCGTATAGAGCAGGATGACGTTATTCGGATTTGCCGGATCTGCATCCGTTTCTTTCAGCGCGTTCCATACCTCGCTGTAAGACAGCATCGTATGTCCGCTGATGATGCGGTGCAGCGCGCTTTTTAACGCCTCTCCGCTTTTTCCTTCAGCACCTTCATAATAGGTGTCTGTGTCGGTGTATGGTGCAGCGGGAGAGACCAATGAGAGAATGCCTCCGGAGGCTGCGGGAGAAATAGCTGCACGGTCATTCAGGTTCAATCCGGTTTGCGCGCTTGCTGAAGCAGAGGGCGCAAACCATCCGGAAATCAGTAATACACAGACGAGCGGCAGAAACCTTGCTTTTGTTGTCATCACTTGCCCTCCTTTAGATCAGATCATGTCTATTATCTAAAATTGAATGAAAGGTTAGAAGTGTCATTTTGTATATTTTTCATTAAAATTGTAAATTAGTACCTTTGGAGGAGGCGGAACTCTATTGTTTCAGGATCTTTAGTCTGCGTTTTTCCTTGATTGAGTGCTGCTTCATTCGCTTGTAACAACGCTGCGGTCTGCACATTGCTTGCTTCACTGAAATATTTTCTTCCCGTGAATCTCACTAGTAGTTCATCCCCTTTTTTTCCTCTTGCTGTTTTTTTAATTCAAAATTCATTGCTGCTAATTGACTTTCTTCCTTACTGGCTGCTTTTTCTAAAATGGAATGGCAGACTGGTTATGATGACTAAAAAACAAACATTTTTTTGGTTTATGTGCTGATGAACTAATGTCTTCCTCCCTCTATAATGAAGTCACCATAACGGCCAGAGGAGGAAGCACATGGAAAAGCAGAGGCTTTCAGTAAAAAGCGGCATTGCTGATTACATTGATTGGCTTGCCCAATTCGGCGTGTCTGCTGATGGCGGGGTAACGAGACTTTTGTACACCAAAGAGTGGATGGACGCGCAGCTCGCCGTGAAAGCGGAGATGTCGGCATTTGGGCTTGACGCCAGATTTGACGATGTCGGCAATGTCTTTGGAAGGCTTCAGGGCACCCAGTCTCCGGATGATGTGATTTTAGCCGGCTCACATATCGATACTGTGATCAATGGGGGAAAGTATGACGGCTCATATGGCGTGCTTGCGGCAATGCTTGCTTTAAAGCAGCTCAAAGAAACATACGGAGCGCCGAAAAAAACGCTTGAGGCCGTGTCTTTATGTGAGGAAGAGGGCAGCCGTTTTCCGATGACATACTGGGGATCAGGGAATATGATGGGTGCTTTGTCATTGAAGCATGCGGAAGTACCGAGGGACGGATCAGGTGTTTCATTACAAGAGGCGATGCATGACAACGGTTTTGGCAGAGGCGTGTATCCGTCAGCGCACAGGACAGATATCAACGCTTTTATAGAAATTCACATTGAACAAGGACAGACGCTTGAAATGTCAGGACGAGATCTCGGTGTGGTGACAAGTATAGTCGGGCAGAGAAGATATTTGATTACGCTTGAGGGAGAATGCAACCACGCAGGGACCACCTCCATGAAATGGCGCAAGGACCCGCTCGCAGCCAGCAGCCGAATGATTCATGAACTGCTGCTTCGTGCTGAAGAACAGCCGGATGAGCTTCGCCTGACATGCGGAAAAATGACGGTGGAGCCCAATGTGGCTAATGTCATACCTGGACGGGTGCAGTTTTCAATCGATATTCGACATCAGCATCAGCGTGTGCTGGAGCATTTTCATGAAGAAATGACAGCTGTTATCAACGGTATTTGTGACGAAAAAGGGATTCACGCCATGATTGATGAATATATGCGAATAGAGCCTGTGCCGATGGACGAAACGCTTTCTGCCAAGGCTCTTGAGACAGCGGCAGAAAACGGTATCAGCTGTGAAGAAATGGTGAGCGGGGCAGGGCATGATGCGCAAATGATCGGAAGGAGCTGTCCCGCTTGTATGCTGTTTGTGCCGAGCAGAGGCGGCATCAGCCATTCCCCGGAGGAATTTACTTCTGCACGTCAGCTTGAGATCGGCGTCCGCACATTGACTCATTTATTATATAAACTGGCTTACTGATGAAGGAGGTATGGCTGTGTCAGGCAGAAAAGAATTATGTACACCGTTAAGAACGATTATGACACCGGGGCCTGTAGAGGTCGATCCGCGTGTATTAAGAGTGATGAGCACGCCGGTTGTCGGCCAATTTGACCCGGCGTTTACCGATATCATGAATGAAACGATGGAGATGCTCCGAGAATTGTTTCAAACGAAAAACCGCTGGGCGTATCCGATTGACGGCACATCACGGGCGGGAATCGAAGCGGTGTTAGCGAGTGTCATTGAACCGGGAGATGACGTGCTAATTCCGATATACGGCCGCTTCGGCTTTTTGCTGACTGAAATCGCTGAGCGGTACGGGGCGAATGTTCATACGATTGAGTGTGAGTGGGGAACGGTTTTTGACCCTGACGAAATTATACGGGAAATGAAAAAGGTGAAGCCGAAAATTGTGGCGATGGTGCACGGGGAAACATCAACTGGCCGAATCCATCCGCTGAAAGTGATTGGAGAAGCGTGCCGTGCTCGGGATGTACTGTTTATTGTCGATGCGGTAGCGACAATTGGGGGCTGCGAGGTGAAAGTGGATGAATGGAACATTGACGCAGCTATCGGCGGTACGCAAAAGTGTTTGTCTGTTCCGTCTGGCATGGCACCAATTACATATAATGAACGGGTGGCAGATATTATTGCGGCGCGCAAAAAGGTGGAACGCGGAATTGCGACCCAGGCAGACAAGGCGCAGCTTTCCGGAAATCGCCCGATCATAAGCAATTATTTTGATTTGAGCCAGCTCGAGGATTATTGGAGCGAACGGCGGCTCAATCATCATACAGAAGCGACAACGATGCTTTATGCCTTGCGTGAGGGCGTGAGACTGGTGCTAGATGAAGGCCTCAAAGCTCGTTTCGAGCGGCATCAGCACCATGAGGCCGCGTTAATAGCCGGGATTAAGGCGATGGGGCTGAAGCTGTTTGGGGATGAGAGCTGCAAAATGCCTGTTGTCACCTGTGTGCAAATCCCGGACGGCGTAGATGGAGAGTCAGTCCGCCATATGCTTTTGACACAGTTCGGAATCGAAATCGCCAGCTCATTCGGCCCTTTAGCCGGGAAGATTTGGAGAATTGGTACGATGGGCTACAGCTGCAGACGGGAAAACGTACTGTTTGTGCTTGCCGGATTAGAAGCTGTGCTTCTCAGACACGGCGCTGTGATTGAAGCGGGAAAAGCACTTCAGGCCGCGCTTGATGTATATGAAAATGCTAAAATCCAGACGGCGATTTAAAGAAAAAGCGTGCGGAATTCCGCACGCTTTTTTTTCGCTCTTTCTCCAATCTGAATTTCTCTGTTTGACTCTTTTTACAAATCCGTTTTCTCTGTGTTGCATTTTCTGACGGGGCATGAGTCATTTTATCTTTTTTCATCTATTCTTTATACACGGCCCTATTAAATGACGTTTTATTTCTTACGGCATTTTTTGAGAGGAGGATTCGGCATTGGAGTATTTTCACATGATTTTAGATGCGCTTCTGGAAGATCAGGATGAGGCTGTGCTGGCGACCATTGTTCAAGTTGAAGGCTCCGCATATCGAAAAGCGGGCGCCACCATGCTCTTTAAGAAAAATGGAGAAAGAATTGGCTTGCTCAGCGGCGGGTGTCTGGAAGAGGATTTATCCCAAAGAATCGGTGAGCTCGGCGATCAGCTGCCTACAGCGCTTATATCCTATGACATGCGGGCTGAAGACGATCTTTCATGGGGCATGGGAGTCGGCTGCAATGGCGTTATTCATATCTATGCGGAACGAATCTCTCAGGAAAAAAAGCGGCACTATGAAAGAGTAAGAGACTGCCTTTATGCAGGAAAAGCCGTAACAGCTGTTACACAGATTGAATCCTCACAGTCAGGGCGTTATCTGTTTTTGTCAGAGACCGGGCATTTTGGGCACTGGCCGGATGCGCCGCTTCAAGACATTCAACGCACTGCTTCAACGTTTCATTTGCCGCATTTTGATCGATCATCAAACATTTTTATTCAGCGTATTGAGCCGAAGCCGCGTCTCATTCTGTTTGGGGCGGGCCCAGATATGATACCGCTCGCCAATTTGGCGGCTGAGACCGGATTTTCTGTCATTGTGACAGATTGGCGGCCCGCGTATTGCACAGCCTCTCATTTTCCAAAAGCAGATCAGCTGATCACTGTCTTTCCGGAGCAGATGCTGAGTGAATTTGAATTTTCGCCTCAGGATTTCGCTGTTGTGGCGACTCACCATTTTCAGCACGATCAAGTCATCGTTGAATCCTTATTATCTCGAGACCTTCATTATATCGGACTTCTAGGCTCTGAAAACCGCACGAAACGGCTGCTGAATGGAAAACAGCCGCCCGCTCATTTTTACAGCCCGGTCGGGTTGAAAATCAGCGCGGAAGGCCCAGAGGAAATTGCCGTCAGCATCATTGCGGAAATCCTTCAAACACGAAAACGGCTGGCGGTTATATGAGCATTATCGGTGTATTTTTGGCGGCCGGAAAAAGCGAGAGAATGGGCACAAACAAGCTGGCATTGCCGCTAAAAGGAGAAACGATCGGATCGGCTTCATTAAAAGCAGCTCTATTATCCCGTCTTGACCATGTGCTGATTGTCGAGAGAACAGAACATGCTTCACTTGAGTGGATCGGGGAGCAATATTATTCACCGCCTTTTCTGGATCGCTGGAGCCTGCATGTCTGTAAAGAAGCGGAAAAGGGCCAAGGTCATTCTGTCAGCAGCGGGGTGAGAAAAGCGGAAAGCATGGGGGCAGACGGAGTCGTCATTCTGTTGGGTGACCAGCCGCAGCTTTCCGTCGACCATGTAAATGCCCTGATATCAAGGGCTCACGAAATATTTGCCGTGTCAGCGTCTTTGCGTACACTCAGTCCGCCTATTTATTTCTCATCCGCCTGTTTTCCATATGTAAAGAAGTTAAAGGGAGATGAGGGTGCCCGCAGGCTGCTCAAAAACGGACAGCTTGGCATTGGAACGGTAGTGGTAGTGAAAGATTGCGAGGAACTGGAAGATATTGACACACCGGAGGGATATGACACTGTTAGGAGGCAAATTCATGAATGGACAAGTGACACAAGCACGGATGAACATTCAATTATGGAGGCCGGCAGCGCTTGATGAGGCATTTTCTCTATTGGAGCAGTTTGCGCCAGATGTGTGTGCAGCATCGGGCAGCACGCTGCTCCAGCTCCAATGGGACAAAGGAATTCTTCCAAAAACGCATCTCATCAGCCTTGAAGCCATCGAAGAAATGAAAGGCATTACCGCTGATGACACCCACGTGTCGATCGGGGCGCTCACCACACTGAATGAATGCAGAAAAAACAGCCTTATCAAGCAGGAGCTGGCTTGCTTATGTGAAGCAGTTTCTGCTGTTGCAGCGCCGGGAATCCGAAGCCGGGCCACAATTGGCGGTAACATAGCGAGTAAAATAGGGGATTTGATTCCGCTCCTGCTTGTGCTTGATGCGGAGCTCATCGTTTATCAGAAGGAGCTTGTCAGGCTGCCGCTTGCTGAATGGATCTCCAGTGAAGCGTATCCACATGGAATCGTGACCCGTGTGATCATCCCGCGTCCAGAGGGAGATCGTGTGTTTTTCCGCAAGCTGGGAAGGAGGCAGGCATTTACCGGAGCGGTTGCTGTGACGGCAGGACGTTTACTGAAAGACAGTGACATTCGCCTCGCAGCGGGCCATGCTGATATCAGGCCGAAAAGATTAATAGAGAGCGAAGGGAAATGGATGGAGCCTGAAAGGGAGGCACATGAACTGTACGAAACACTTATCAAGGAGCTGCCGTTTTCAGCCGATGCTTTCGTGTCAGCGGCATACAGAAAAAAGGCGGCTGCCAACGTCATCATGTCCGAGCTTTTGATTGAGGGAGGGGAATAAATGGGCATAAGCAAACCGTCAAGAATAAGGCCGGATGGAAGGGGAAAGGTCACGGGTGAATTGAAGTATATGACTGATCTCACCTTTCCGGGGATGCTGTATGGCAAAATCCTGAGAAGCGCTTATCCTCATGCGGAAATCGTGTCGATTTGCACAAAAAAGGCTGAAGAAATGGAAGGTGTGCGAGCGGTCGTCACCCATAAGGACGTTCCAGGTTTAAACCGTTTTGGGATCGTCATTCCTGACCAGCCGGTTCTATGCGAGGATAGAGTACGTTATGTCGGAGATGCAGTGGCGGCCGTCGCAGCAGAAACGGAAGACATTGCTGAAGCCGCGCTGGAGCTGATTCACGTGGTGTACAGGAAGCTGACGGTCATTGATTCTCCGGAAAAAGCGCTCGAACCAGATGCGCATATGCTGCACCCGGACGGGAACATCCTTCATCGTGCGTTTTTCTCGCACGGCGATGTGGAAGCGGGGTTCCAATCGTGTCACACGATTCTTGAAGAAACCTACGAACTGCCGCGGCAGATGCATACGTATATGGAAACGGAAGGGGGCGTAGCTGTTCCGGAACGTGACGGGGGTTTTACAATGTACGCTGGCACTCAGCACGGCTACAAGGACCGTTTTCAGCTTGCCCGCATTTTTGGTATTCATGAAGAGAAGATTCGGGTTGTGTCGAGTCCGATGGGCGGCTCATTTGGCGGAAAGGATGAGCTGAATATTCAGCCGTATGCCGCGCTTTTGGCCCGTAAAAGCGGACGCCCGGTCAAAATTCATCAGACGAGGCAGGAATCTGTACGCTCAGGAATCAAACGCCACCCGATGAAAATCACGATCAAAACAGGGGCTGATCAAACAGGAAAGCTTCTGGCTCATGATGTGAAAATCATTGCCGATACAGGCGCTTACGCCACGCTGGGACCGGCAGTCCTGGACTTTTCTGCTGAGCATGCCGCGGGTCCGTACCGCATCCCTAATATCCGCACTGAAGGGATCTCTGTGTTTACGAACAATGGGGTGGCGGGAGAATTCCGAGGCTTTGGCGGCAATCAAATCACATTTGCGCTTGAAACCCATCTTGATCGCCTCAGCAGCATGCTCCGCATCGACCCGTTGGAGCTGCGAAGAAAAAATATCAGAAAACCGCATGACCCGGGGCCGCTTGAGCACCGGATTGCGCCCACTGACGGAGCGGCGCAGGTGTTGAACGTCATTTCTGCATCTCCTATTCTCAAAAGAAAACATCAGACGTCTCGTTATAAACGAAGGGGTGTTGGAACTGCGATTACCATGCATGGCGGCGGGCTTGGCTATGGCCGGATGGATGCCGCAGGAGGGCGTCTTTCCCTTTCAAGTGACGGCAACATCACGGCTTCATTTGGATTTGAAGAGTGCGGCCAGGGCATACTCGCCGCGATTGAACATATTGTCACCGAAGAGCTGGGCTGCGCGGCTGAGGATATTTCCATTATCATCGGAGATACCGCAAAAGTGCCAAAGTCAGGCTCCTCCACAGCATCACGCGGCACGAGCATGGTGTGGCACGCGATCCAGCGTTTGAAGAAACCGTTTCTAGCTCAGCTGAAAAAACGGGCCGCAGAATGGAGCGGTTGTTCAGCGGAAAACCTTACACTCGGCTCCGCGGGCTTACGTGATCTATACACAAAGGAACTTGTGGTGACGTATAGAGAGCTGGCTGAAAAAGGCCCTTTGATGGAGGAAACAGCATTCGATTTTCCGACAACGCCTGATCCTGTGGTCGGCGGCCATTTTCTCTACTCATTTGGAGCGGCTGCTGTGGAGGTGGAGGTTGATCTATTAACAGGCGATGTCAGAGTGATAGATTGTGAGCACGCCATTGCGGCAGGTCCGGTTGTCAGTCCGCAGGGTTATTTGGGGCAAATCGAAGGCGGCGCTGCTATGGCGCTCGGCTATACGTTGATGGAGGAAGCAAAAATGACGGACAGCCGTTACGCAGCGGAGAATTTGGATCAGTATGTCATTCCGGGAATCAAAGATGTTCCGGCAATGAAACTGACCGCGATAGAAGAGCTGATGGATGGTGACCCATATGGCCCGCGCGGTGTCGGAGAAATAGGGACGATCGCCATCACCCCGGCGATTGTAAAGGCCGTACATGATGCAGTCGGCTGCTGGGTGAACAAGCTGCCGATTTCGCGTGAAGAGCTGCTTGATGCGATAGACAGAAAGGGGATAAAACAATGGACGTAAAAGAAGCAGGATCTTTCTCTGAAAGAAAGCAGCGGTTCCGAATGACTGTGAATGGAATAGAGCAGGAGGTTGATGCGGTTCCTACAGCTCGCTTGAGTGACCTTCTGCGGACGGAATTCCAGCTGACCGGAACAAAGATTTCCTGCGAAATCGGCCGTTGCGGAGCATGTTCTGTCCTGCTAGACGGCACGCTCGCCAATGCGTGTATGACCATGGCCTATCAAGCGGCCGGCCATTCGATCACAACCATTGAGGGGCTTCAAAAAGAAGAACTGGATATCTGCCAAACCGCTTTCCTGGAGGAAGGAGGCTTCCAATGCGGATATTGCACACCCGGGATGACGATTGCACTTAAAGCTCTGTTTCAGGAAACCCCGCAACCTACAGACGAAGATATTGAAGAAGGGCTGGCGGGCAATTTGTGCCGGTGTACCGGTTATGGAGGGATTATGCGGTCGGCTTGCAGGATTAGAAAAGAGTTGAGCTGCGGGAAAAGGGAGTCATTGGACTTTTCCTGCAGCTACAGCAAAGCACCGGATATAATGAGCTGAAAGCTAAGCAAAGAACGAATACTGCTATCTATATGGAGCTTGGCATAATATCGGATCAATTTTATATGTTAAAGAAGCATGCTATCAATGCCATTGCAACAGCTCTTGGAATAATCTAAGGGCTGTTTTTCCCTGAGACGTCAAAGATCTACAAAGTGAGTGAGCCTTAGTTCGGATATAGCCAAGGCTTTTTACACTGTTGTACTTAATTGTTGTGCGTTAAAATCGCAATGAATTAAAAGGGGGATGGAATAATGAATCTAAATAAAAATGGATTCAGAGGGGTTTAATCATGAATACGAATGAAAAGAAGAAAGAAGTTCAACAAAAGTATAGATGTAAAAAGAAGACAAAAATGAATTTAAAGAAGCAGTTGTTGTCGTAACAATAATTGTAGTGTTTATCTTTTTGACCTATACACTTCAAGGATTTTAACAAAATGTTCCCTTTTTCCCTTGTGTTTTTTACCTAGTTGTGTTTAAAACTGGAAATAGATAATATTACTAATCAAGAAAAGAGGGAGAGATGATGAATAACTTAAATTGGTGGAAAATACTTTTACTAGCCTTTCTTTGTTCCTTGATTTTTTCTGTCGTCTTTGTCACTGTTCAACGGATTGACTTAATACTCAATCCACCGGAAGTACCTGTTAAATCGATTGAAAAAATCAAATAATTCTTTTTGGGGAACGGCCGCGTTGTGGGAAAACATCACGCTCTCATCTCATATTGTAATGGAGGACAGAGAGTATGGTAATAGAAAATAGAGACATAAGTTCCCTTTCTATGATGAAAAAGAAAATCTCCTTCTCCTGCATAGTGCCGAGTTGTCAGAGAACATCAGTCAATCAAAAGAGAAATATCGGAAAATCATTCAAGCAGGTATCGCCCAGTGGGTCAAGGATTTTCAAAGTGGCCATATTTAGGTGAATACTGTAGAAGGTTTAACAAAGCTCATAGAGCTTCAGAAAGATAAGGATCTGTAGCAAGTGTTATATTTCCCTGCTCAAAACCTTGTCGCTATAGCAAAACAAACGCCATAAAGGTTTCTTATGGCGTCTGACGGATATGGGGTAAGGTGAGTTCTTAATAGCCACCGAAGAAAGAAGTACCAACGATGATTAATAGGATGAATAGCACCACGATCAAAGGGAATGACCTCATAACTTCACCTCCCTTAAAAGAGGATAGTACATGATATGCTGATGGAGATAACTTGATAGTGACGCTAGTTTAGTAAATTTTAAATGATTTTTTAGTCTAAGTAGAAATAGAGAACGAAAAATTAATAACAAACTCAAATACGAGGTCCGGGGCGGGTGAGATGTAATGCCAAGACCACGAGATCCACGCAGAGACGAAGCTTTTCGTTTGTGGGAAGAGAGCGGCGGAAGCAAGAAGTTAAAGACATTGCCGAGATATTAGGCGTCACAAGCAACACTGTTCACAAATGGATGGCAAACGATGATTGGGAAGGAAAAATTGAAAGGGAGCACTTCTTTTCGTCCGGGTGCTCCACAAGGCAATCAAAATGCAAAAGGGAATAAAGGCGGCGCAGTCCAAAAGGGCATAAAAACTCTATGCGTAATGGTGAATATGAATCAATCTTATTTGATTTCATGGATGATATAGAAAAAGATCTGTTTGGCCAAATCGAAACAGGCTCAAACATAATTCGCAGGAACCTTCTCACAATAGAGAAGGTCTTTTATTTATGCAGTGATCCAGTAAACCCCTAAACATATGCGGAGCCCGCCTCACCAGCGGGCTTCCTCCTTCTTAACTCCCTCTATACACCTGATAACCAAACGGCGACAGTAAAAGCGGGATATGATAATCAGCTTCCGGATCAGAAAGATGGAAACGAACTGTTACAATCGTTAAAAACGGCTCAGCCGTGTTTGCTTTCTTTTCCGCAAAGTATTCCCCTGCATGGAACTCCATCACATACTCCCCCGACTTCAGCTCTTCTCCCGCAAGGAGCGGAGCATCGACTCGGCCGTCTTTATTCGTAAAAGCCCCTTTGATAAAAGTAAGACTTTTGTCTTCGCACAGCCGCTTCAATTCGATTTTTACGTTTGCCGCGGGTTTGCCGCAGGTTAAATCCAAGATATGTGTTGTGAGCTTCCCCATCAGGCATTCAGGCTCCCTAATGCTTCCCCGGCATTCCGTTTTTCTTTCTCGGCGTCTTCTCTCGTCACGGTGAAACGCTGGAAACCGAATGGCGGGCGCGGTTCTGTGTAGACTTTTCCTTTTGTGCCCGGAATCTCTTCGACGACTGTATCCCATGTGTGATTTTGAGATTGGAAGCTGACATTCGTGAGCTGAGGGAACCTCATTAATATTCGGCATCCGATATGATAGATTAAGTTTTGAATGGAAGGAGTTTCGAGTTCGTGAAATACAGTGCTCGCTAAGTCACGGATTTGTTCAGCCGCCACGTAACGGGCGGGATCGGCGGCGTATGCATCTTCCGCATGTTCATAACGCCAGCTGATGTTTAAGTAGACAAAGAGCGGACGATTGCCATCTTCAGGAAGAGTCGTATATTCGTCTCTGATAAAGCCGACGAAGGAGTTTCCGCTCACTTTGACAAGCTGGAGATCCGTGATTTCGCTGTATTGCTCCTTCATCGTTATCGTATCCCCAGTTCGTTCTGCTTTGAGCACCGACCGGGCGCGTTCATTGCGCGATCTTCTGAAGACAAGCCGGCTTGTGCCGAGCTCTTGATCCTCGTATGCAGGCATCGCTTCAAACGGAATGTCTTCACCTGTCAGAGTGATCGTATCCATATGAGAATAGGTGTCTAAAAATCTGTGAGCCACATAATGCAAGAAGCCCTCGGTGCTTGTTCCCTCATAGGAAGCGAGGTGGCGCTGAATAAAGTTTTTCATCGAATCCGTAGCCACGATAAGCGTATTATCTCCGTCTGTAAATGACGGCAAAAAGGCATCTCCGCCAATTTCACATGTCACATCAATGCCAACAACTGTATTGGTTCTCCCTGTAAATGAAGACTCAGGGATTTTCTTTATGCCTGTGAGCGGTTTTAAAAACGTTCGGTATGCAAACACATTTCCTTTGCCGTAAGACATGGTTCTTTTCATTTGAATCTCTCCTTTTTCTGTTATGATGTCCTCTAAACGAAAGCGGGCGATGCGGTATATTTCCTCAAGAGCCTGCTGGAATTCTGTTTCCGGTTTGTTCTTCAGTCTTGTCAGCAGAGCTTCGCGGATCTCCTGTTTCGTTTTTTCCTTTACCGCTAAAATAAAAGGAAAACCGAAGTTTTGAGAGTAGTCTTCATTTAGTTTGAGAAACTCCTCGTATTCCTGCTGTTCAAGCTTACTGAGCCCTGCGTTTTGCTGCTCTTTTACTGAGGAAGCGCTCATTGTTTTCTTGGTGCCGAGACGAGGGTGTTTGCAGATGAGCTCTAGCTGTGTCTTGCGGTCGGCAGCTTTTACAAAGCGGGACATTTTTTGATGCAAATCAGAAAGAGAGGAGAAGGGGCGCAGTGCCGCGGCTTCCTCCGCAATCCAAGCAGAGTGCTCAAAAATAGATCCGAGTGTGTCAGTCAGTGTTTGCCTATCCATTTGATTCAGGTCGTCAATTGTGAACATGAACCATCTCCCCTTTACGTATTGATTTCCGCGCTATGGGGCTGTTTGCATTGAAAAAAAGTGTTCAATGCAATCGCGGTTAAGCTGCCAATGACAATGCCGCTTCCGGTCAACACGGAAGCGGCTCCCGGGAGAGAGGAAAACAAGGCGGGCACCGTGGTGGCGCCAAGCCCTAAGCTGACAGAAGAAGCAATGATCAGCAGATTGCCCTGTGTTTCAAAATCGACGCCAGAAAGCATTTTAATACCGTAAGAAATGACCATGCCAAACATAACGATCATCGCGCCGCCGAGAACTGCATTCGGGATCACGGTCGTCAATGCCGCGGCTTTTGGCATCAGCCCGATTGCCATCAGCATAAATCCAGTGGTGGCAATGACATGGACGCTTTTGATTTTTGAAAGCTGAACGATGCCGACGTTTTGCGAGAAAGCCGTATACGGAAACGCGTTAAACAAGCCGCCCAGCACAATTGCAAGCCCTTCCGCACGGTAGCCTTTCTCAAGATCTTTCTCTGTTAGTTTCCGGTTTGTCATATCGGAAAGAGCAAAGTAAACACCCGTTGATTCAACAAGGCTGACAATCGCAACCAATAGCATGGTGAGAATGGCAGGCAGCTCAAAGGTTGGCGTGCCGAAATAAAATATAGAAGGAACATGAACCCAGGACGCCTCCGCGACCTCAGAAAAATCGACTTTTCCCATAAAGAAAGCGGCTGCCGTTCCAGCTGCAAGGCCGAGTAAAATCGCAATGGAGCGGATGAACCCTTTAAAGAAATAAAACAGCACTAAAATAAAGGCTGTAACGGCAAAGCCAAGCAGCACGTTGCCTAGTGAGCCGAAGTCTTTGCTGCCTTCACCGCCGGCCAGGTTATTCATCGCCGTCGGAATCAGGCTGATGCCGATAATCATAACGACTGAGCCGGTTACGACCGGCGGGAAAAAACGGACAAGCTTTCCAAAGAAGCCCGCGGCTAAAACGACTATCAGCCCGGCTGCGATAATCGCACCGTAAATCGCTGAAACACCGTATATGCTGCCAATGGAAATCATCGGGCCGACTGCAGTAAATGTACAGCCGAGGACAACGGGAAGGCCGATGCCGAAATAGCGGTTGCTCCAGAGCTGTAAAAGAGTGGCCGCCCCGCACATAAACAAATCAATGGCAATTAAATATGTCAGCTGGCCCGCATTCAGCCCGATCGCAGCTCCGACGATCAGAGGGACGAGAATGGCTCCCGCATACATCGCCAGCATATGCTGAAGCCCAAGCATCAAAAGCTGAAAGGAATTTTGCTGTTCCTTCATCTCTATTTACACCTCTTTTTCTAAAACAAGTTTGTTTTCTAATACGGGCAGTTCTTCCTTCTGAACGATTTTTTCCTGTTTGGCGCGCAAACTGAAGAATAGGTTTAAAAAGATTGCAGTCAGGCTTCCTGTGATCATGCCGTCACTGACCAGAATGCGGATCGGAGCGGGAAACTCTGTGAAAATCGTCGGTACTGTGCTGGCGCCGATACCGAGTGCGATTGAGCAGGCGATGGTCAGCAGATGATATTGGTTTTTCAGATCCACTGTACTAAGCATTTTTACTCCGGAGGCGATAACCATGCCGAACATGACAACAGTTGCGCCGCCGAGTACAGCCGCGGGAACGGAGGAAGCAAGAGCGGCAAACTTAGGAATCAGCCCAAGGAAAAGAAGGATACAGCCCGCGGTGACGACGACATTTCTCGTTTTCACCTTTGTCAGCTGCAATAATCCGGCGTTTTGTGCAAATGTATTATAGGGAAAGGCGTTGAACAGCCCGCCTATCATAATGGCGATTCCCTCTGCCCGGTAGCCTTTGACCAGGTCTTTTTCAGTTAGAGGCCGGCCGCATATCTTTCCGATGGCGTAAAAAACGCCGGTTGATTCAACAATAATGACAATTCCGACGAGCAGCATCGTGATGATTGGACCGATTTCAAAAGATGGAGCGCCGAAGTAAAACGGCTTCGGGATTTGAAAGAATGGGGCTTCAGATACAGATGAAAAGCTGACCTTGCCCATGACGGCAGCCGCCGCAGTGCCCGCAGCAATCCCGATCAGAACGGAAAGCGTTTGGGCAAACCCTTTGAGAAAGCGGTTGAGGACTAAGATCAGGATAAGGACGCCGACAGAAAGAAGAAGGTTTTCGAGCGAACCGTATTCGGGATTGGCGCTGCCGTTTACTTTTTCACCGCCAGCCATATTTTTTACACCTGTCGGAACAAGAGAAAGACCAATCAAGGTCACAACAGTTCCTGTTACGACAGGAGGGAATAACACGGTCAGCTTGCCGAAGAAACGGGCACACAAGAAGATCAAGACACCGGCTGCAATGATTGAACCGTAAATCACTGAAATGCCGTAATTTGCACCAATTGCAATCATCGGGGTGACGGCCACAAACGAGCTGCCGAGCATGACGGGAAGGCCGATGCCGATGTACGCTCCTCGCCAGGTCTGCAAAAGCGTCGCGGCTCCGCATGTTAACAGGTCAATCGCCAATAGGTAGGACAGCTGTTCCGACGTTACATTCAGCGCTCTGCCGACAAGCAGAGGCACCAAAATCGCACCTGCGTACATGGCCAGCACATGCTGCAGGCCAAGAGTGAACACCGCAAACGGTTTTTGTTTCACTATAGCTCCTCCTTTTACATGTGAACTTTAGTAACATGATAGCGTGCCGTTTGCCAGATGTCATTGGGTACAGTAGCTGAAAAATAGGAGCGTTATTGCTGAAAGTAACGAAAAGCCATTTCTTTTGTAAGATAATGTGACAAATGCTAGCTGATCAGCCGCTGCATCCGCAAGGCAAGCCGCAACCGCATGGTCGTTTCGGGATCTTTTAAGCTTTTGCCCAGTAATTCTTCACACTTTTCGAGGCGGTAGATGACCGTATTGCGATGCACGTACAAGCGTTTTGCCGTCTCGGAAATCTGGCAGTGTGTCTCTAGATAGACAGACAGTGTGTGAAGCAGGCTTTGATCCTCCTGCTGCTTTTCAGCCAGGCTTTGAAGAGTGGAATTGTAAAACTTCTTCAAATCCTCAACCGGGAGCAGGCGGAGAAGCTCAGGTACATCTTTCGCGTGGTACACTTGGATAAACTCTGTGCTTCTTGATAAATGCCCTGATTGGAGAGCGTCAGACGCTTCTGTGAAAGCGTCCGGAACATCGATCAGCTTTTGGCAAATGTTGCTGATGCCAAAGGACAATGTCCGTTTAAATTGGTTTTTAACCTGTGCCTGAAACTGTTCTAAAAAGCTGATCACCGAGGCGTGCATTTCACTCCAGCTGTCTGTCGCCTCGATCAGCAGAATGCCGACATTTCCTTTAATAAAGAGGTGAGGCGGAAACGGGAAGGCAGACAATTCGCCTTCGAGAAATTCAAAGACACTGTCAGAGGCCAGCTGATTTTCAGTAAAGCTGATCGATCTGTCATTCCGGTCGAGCTTTCCGGCAATGCACATATATTTTTGATCCCAGCAGAGCTTAAATTCTTTTGCCCGGTTTTTGATTTCGTCGTCCGAAGAGAACGACCGCTCGATAAAATTACTGAAAAATTCATTCCGCGCCCGCCGGCTGTATTGCTTCAGCGCGTTTTCCTTCAGCAGCTCAAAGGAAATCACGTTCGCAGCCTGTTCAATGGTGAGAATCAATCCTTTATCAGCGGCTTGGATCATTTCCGGTATCAGCAGGTAGCCGCAGCTTTTTTCGTGATTATAGATAGGAAGGACAGAATATGTTTTCTGATTCGAGATCGAAGAGAAACAAGTGAAAAACGGTCCGGACACGGTGTGCAGCGTGCTTTTGAGCTTTTCGGTTTCAACTGACATCTGATGAGAGGCAGAAAGCATTTTGGCATGCTTGTCAAGGAGCAGCACGGGAAGATGAAGGAGGTCTGATACCTTTTTGAGCAGAGATTGCAGCCCCTTGCCGCTCATAATGTGGTTTGTGAACTTTTTATGTGCGTAAATGGCTTGCTGAAGCTCGTTTGAACGCATGTCAAGAATGTGGCTCAGCGTGGCATTGACAATGTCTCCGAGGCGTATATGCTCAGGGAGCTCGATAATCGGAAATGCGTGTGAATCGGCCAGGTCGATGATTTCTTTCGGGATATCCTCCAGGTAGCGTTTTGTTTTAATGCCGAGACCGGCACAGCCGCGTTTTGCCATTTGCCGAATCAGCTCTGATAACTGGTGAGGATTGTCCTTCAGGTGATATGCGGTGGTGACGAGCAGCTCGTCTTTATGCAAAAAATCCGCGATATCAGGAGCATCCATCATGTTGACATGCTGAACCTCTCTTTCTCCTCCCGCTTTTCCCGCAATTAAGACTGCATTTTCGTAAGCCGGTATTTTCATCACATCAAAAATATTCATAGCTCAATCTCCTTTTCTTGCAAAAAATAATCATTGGTTAAGATGAATAAATTTCATTATTAATTCTAGCTGTTTTGCTGATGTAATACGATCATAGTAACAGTAAAATGTTGAAAATAGACTGAATGTGTTACATAAACTGACATAAAAATTCATCATCATACAGGGGAGGGATCAGTATGGCTTACGATTTGGTGATAAAAGGAGCGAAGGCAGTCACGCCGGATGGTGTTAAAGAAGCTGATATTGCAATGAAAAACGGGATCATTGCCAAGATCGGTTCTGCAATTGAAGCAGAGGGGGCACCGGTTGTGGAGGCTAGCGGTCAATATGTTTTTCCGGGTGCGGTCGATTGTCATGTTCATTTCAACGAACCCGGCAGAGAGGATTGGGAAGGGTTTGAAACGGGCTCGCGGATGATGGCTGCAGGCGGCTGCACCACTTATTTTGATATGCCGCTGAACTGCATTCCATCCACGGTGACGGCTGAAAACCTTCTCGCAAAAGCTGAAATCGGCAGGCGAAAATCGGCGGTGGATTTTGCGTTATGGGGCGGCCTTGTGCCCGGTCATATTGATGACATACATCCAATGGCTGAAGCGGGTGCGATAGGATTTAAAGCATTTTTATCAAAATCAGGCACAGAGGAGTTTCGCTCTGTTGATGAACGGACCTTGCTTAAAGGCATGAAAGAAATCGCGGCCGCAGGAAAAATCCTTGCTCTTCACGCAGAAAGCGATGCGATCACAAGCTTTTTGCAGATGGAATGGGCGAATAAAGGGAAAGTGAATGCGGATGCATACGCGGCCTCCCGCCCGGAAGAAGCCGAAGCTGAAGCAGTGTATCGCACGATTCAGTATGCGAAGGTGACAGGCTGTTCAGTTCATTTTGTCCATATCAGCACGGCGATAGCGGTCCGGCTGATCAGAGAGGCGAAACGGGAAGGGCTTGATGTTTCGGTCGAAACATGCCCGCATTATGTTTTGTTCAGCCATGACGATTTAAGGGAAAAGGGCTCTGTCGCAAAATGCGCCCCTCCGCTCAGATCGCAGCCATCAAAAGAGGCGTTAATTGATATGCTGATCGCGGGGGATATTGACATGGTGTCCTCGGACCACTCCCCCTGCCGTCCTTCTCTGAAGCGGGAGGATAATATGTTTTTGTCATGGGGCGGAATCAGCGGCGGGCAGTTTACTTTATTGGCCATGCTTGAACTGGCCCTTGAGCGGGATATTCCATTTGAAACCATTGCTGAATGGACAGCGGGGGCACCCGCGAAGCGATTCGGCCTTCAGCAAAAAGGGAGGCTTGAAGAGGGACGGGACGCGGATGTCGTTCTCGTCAGCATGGAGCCGTACACAGTCACAACAGAGACGATGTTTGCAAAGCATAAGCAGAGCATTTATGAAGGACATACCTTCCCCTGCCGCATCTCATCCACCTACAGCAGAGGACGGTGCGTGTACAGTGATGGGGAGAAAGCAGACAGCGGAATTGAGGGAGCGCTGGTCGTTCCTTCGTAAACCCGGCAGATTGAAATCTGCGGGTTTTTTTATGTCAGTGACTTTGGTTTTTAAAAATCAAGCATCGTGGTATCTTTTTAAAAAGGGGGCTGCGATGATGGAACACGTCAAACACATACTAAACCAATCATGGTCGCTGCATACGAGTTCTAAATGGACGAAAGAATGCCCGGCATGCGGCCAATGCGGCGTGACGGCATTGGTGGTACAGGAGCAATTCGGGGGCGATATTTTCAAAACAAAGGTCGGTGAGAGCTGGCACTTTTATAACAGCATAAATGGGGCTGTGTATGACTTTACGAGTGAACAGTTTCAGGAGCCTATTGTGTACCAAAATATCCCTTCCTCAAGAGAGGAGGCGTTTTTGGATACCAATGAGGAACAATATCAGCATCTGCGCTCAGCGTTTTTCCGCAATATGAACAGCATTTCCGAGGAAACCTGAAAACGCGTGTGATAAACTGGAAGAGAGGTGAATGATTGTGATTTATATCGGACTGACGGGATGGGGGGATCATGACAGCATTTATCCGCCGAAAACGCCCAGCCAGAAAAAATTGCAGGCCTATTCCTCCCATTTTCCGATCGTGGAAGTAGACGCGAGCTTTTACGCGATTCAGCCGGCGCGCAACAATGAAAAGTGGGTGAAGGAAACACCGGAAACCTTCCAATTTATCATTAAAGCGTACCAGGGCATGACGGGGCATCAGCGCGGCGACATTCCGTTTGACTCGAAAGAGGAGATGTTTGATGCTTTTAAGCTGTCCTTAACGCCATATTTACATAGCAATAAGCTCGCCATGGTGCTGTTTCAATTTCCGCCGTGGTTTGACTGCAAGAAAGAAAATGTCGCTTATTTAAGATGGTGCAAAAATCAAATGGGTGATATTCCTTGCGCGCTTGAGTTCAGAAACCGCTCCTGGTTTTCCCCGCCATTTTATGAGCAGACGCTTTCCTTTATGAAAGCGGAAGGCTGGATTCACAGTGTCTGTGACGAACCGCAAATCGGCGAGGGAAGCGTTCCGACTGTTTTGCGGGCGACCGATGAAAACAAAACGCTCGTCAGGTTTCACGGACGCAATAAGCAGGGCTGGATGAAGCCCGATGGCGGGAAAAACTGGCGTGAGGTCAGATATTTATACCGCTATAACAAACAGGAGCTGGAAGACTGGAAAAAGCATCTGAACGCATTGCAGCAGCAATGTAAAGATGTATTTGTCCTCTTCAACAACAATTCCGGCGGAGACGCCGCGGATAACGGCAAGCAAATGCTTGAACTGCTTGATATCGAGTACTCCGGACTTTCTCCGAGACAGCTCGGTTTATTTTAGAAAAGAGGTTTTGATTGATGTCGTTTGTGATTTTGGTCGTACTGGGATTTATTGCGGGTACGGTAGGAAGTTTGATTGGACTCGGCGGCGGGATTGTCATCGTTCCGGCCATGATGTTTTTAAGCGCGGTGACGCCGTATTTTCAGGATGTGACGCCGCAGGTCGCCATCGGTACTTCGCTTCTGGTCATTATTTTTACGGGTCTTTCCTCAACTTTGGCTTATATTAAATATAAAACGGTTGATTATAAAAGCGGGCTCATTTTCTTTATCGGTTCAGGTCCCGGCAGCATAATCGGGGCCTATGTATCAAAGCTTTTTAATTCCAGCTCGTTTTCCATTTGGTTTGGCATATTTATGATTCTTATTTCATTATCCTTAATGCTGAAAGCGAAGGCGCGGCCGGTAAACAAAGAGCACAGAGGAATAATACGGACTTTTCATGATGATGCCGGAGAGCCCTATACTTACTCGTATCAGGCGTCTGTCGGGATTGCCATCGCCTTTGTTGTCGGCTTTTTAGGCGGGCTCTTTGGAATAGGCGGCGGCTCGCTGATGGTTCCGGCCATGATGCTGTTATTCCTGTTCCCGCCAAAGGTTGCGGTGGCAACGTCCATGTTCATTATTTTCCTGTCTTCTATGACAGGATCTGTATCACATATTATGTCCTGGCATGTGAATTGGCTGTATGCCCTCGCGCTTGTGCCCGGCGCTTGGTTCGGCGGAAAGCTTGGAGCCGCCATCAACCGAAAAATGCAGACGAAAACGATCGTCATGATCATGCGGATCGTATTAATTTTGATCGGCTGCCAGCTCATTTATGAAGGCATTTTCAGCTGAACGATTAGGAGAGAATGGTATGAAAGAGAAGCTCCGCTTATATCACACAAATGATTTGCACAGCCATTTTGAAAATTGGCCAAAAATAACAGATTATATTGAGCATAAAAGAAAAGAACATCAGCTGCACAGCGAAGAGACGCTCGTTTTTGATATTGGTGATCATATTGATCGTTTTCATTTTGTGACTGAGGCAACATTCGGAAAAGCGAATGTAGACCTCTTAAACCGTCTTCAAATTGATGGAGCGGCTATCGGCAATAACGAGGGAATTACGCTTCCTCATGAAGAGCTTGCTTCTTTATATGATCATGCCGAGTTTCCCGTTATCGTCTCTAATCTGTATGACAAAAACGGAAACCGCCCGTCCTGGGCGGTTCCTTACCATATCAAAACATTGGGAAACGGCATGACCATCGCTTTGTTAGGCGTAACGGTGCCTTATTATCCCGTCTATGACAAGCTGGAATGGACTGTTACTGATGCGCTCGAAAGTATAAAAGAAACCATACAGGAAGTGAAAGGGCAGGCTGATATCATCGTTCTCCTGTCGCATTTGGGAATTCTTGACGATCAAGCGGTTGCTGAAGCAGTTCCGGAGATTGACGTAATCCTCGAGTCTCATACTCACCACCTGCTTGAAAATGGACAGATGGTCAACGGTGTATTGCTTGCCAGCGCTGAGAAATACGGAAACTATGTCGGCTGTGTAGACATCACGTTTGACAGCGAAAAGCGAAAAATCATCAGCAAAACAGCGTCTGTTCAAAATGTGGCGGAATGGACAGGGGAATCGGCGGAAACCAAAGCATTTCTTGAGGAAAAAGAACGTGAAGCCGAGGAAAAGCTGTCCGTTGCCGTTGCGGAGCTTGCGCAAGATGCTGAAGTCAAGTGGTTTGAAGAATCCGAGCTGCCTTTACTTTTGGCATATGCGTTAAAGGAATGGTGCGGAGCCGACATCAGCATGGTGAATTCCGGCGTCATCCTCGGACCGCTTAAAGCCGGCCCGGTGACGAAGCTTGACCTGCACCGCATCTGTCCTCACCCCATCAACCCGGTTACTGTCCGCCTGACGGGAGAGGAACTGAAAGAAACGATTCTCCATGCTGCTTCAGAACAGGTGGAGCAGCTTCGAATTAAAGGATTGGGCTTCCGGGGAGAAGTGATGGGGAAAATGGTGTACGCGGGTGTCGATGTCGAAACGAAACGCTTGGATGACGGAATCACGCATGTCACACGGATCACGCTGAACGGGGAAGAGATTGAAAAACATAAACAATACTCCGTTGCGGTTCTCGACATGTTTACGCTCGGCAGGATGTTTCCGATCATCCGCGACGCCGCAGAAAAAGAATATTTTATGCCGGAATTTTTGCGGGATCTGCTTGCCTGGAAGCTTGCACAATAAGGAAGTCAGCCCACAACAAGCCGTGCCCTTCATCATAAAGTGATAAATGAAGGGAGTTGGTTGACGTGGTAAATCTGACACCGATTATGATAGAAGGACAGCCTTTTACAGCTGTGACAGTAAAACTTCCAAAAACAAATTTCATGGCAGTCTCCAATGATCACGGATATATTATGTGCGGCGCGCTTGATGTGGCGCTGCTGAATGAAAAATTAAAGGAGCGTGGAATTGTGGCGGGACGGGCGGTTGGTGTACGAACAATTGACCAGCTGTTAGACGCCCCTTTAGAATCCGTCACCTATGCCGCAGAGGATCTTGGCATTCATGCCGGCATGAGCGGCAGAGAAGCGCTTTTAAAAATGGTGAAATAAAATAAATTGGCCCGGCTATTACTATGTCCCCCCTTACAAGCATACATTGTGATATGTAAGGGGGGATTTTCTTGCCAAGATATCGCGGCCCTCTTCGCAAGAGAGGACCTTTGCCTTTCCGGTACGTGCTGTTGCTGTCACTCGTATTTTTTATTATATCGACAACAGTCAGCCTTTGGATGATCAACGGCTCTATTAAACCGGTATTAATGAGCATCGGTGAAATGGAAACGAAGCGTGTGGCAACAGAGGTGATTCAGGATTCCATTGAGGATTATATGTCTGACAGCGAAAATATGAAAGATATGTTTCAAATGAATTCTGATGAAAACGGAAATTTAACGACAATCGATTTTAATACACAGGTTATAAACAGTGTGAAAACAAAGGTGACAAAGCAGCTTCAGTCTCATTTGAAAGAGATGGAAACCCACACGGGACACAGCGGTGCCAGTGAAAATATTATGATTAACATCCCATTGGGACAGGTGACAGGAAACAGCCTTCTTGGAAACCTCGGCCCGAAAATTCCGGTCCGGTTCAATTTGATCGGTGACGCCTTTACGGACGTCAAAACAAAAATAAAGCCATACGGCATTAATAACGCACTGATTGATATCAGCATCTTTGTAGAAATTAAAGTGAAGGTCATCATCCCGTTCGCAAGCAAAACGGCCGTGGTCACCAATAATGTTCCTGTATCAATTAAAGCAGTGCAGGGCGAAGTCCCGCAATTTTATAACGGAAGCGGCGGTTCAGGTGTTACGCCTTCTGTCCAGCTTCCAAGCAGCAAAGAAGAAGAAAGCCATGATTCAAAAAATGAAAAAAACAAAAAATAAAGCCGCCTTTTCATGAGGCGGCTTTCGTCATTTCTTTTTCTTGTACTCATAGCGCTCCCACGCTCTCAAATGAGGATAAGGATCAAACGACCATTCCGTTTTTCCATTATCCTTATACATGCCATAGTGCAGGTGCGGCGGAAATTTTCCGGCTGTGCCAGGCGGGCCGTATCCTGAGCTGCCGACTGACCCGATCACTTGGCCGGGCTCAACGATCTGCCCTGGTTTAATGCCTTTCGCAAACCCATTGAGGTGGGCGAAATAATGATACGTATTGTTAATATCTCTGATGCCGATTCTCCATCCTCCAAAGCGGTTCCAGCCTTTCATTTCAATGACGCCGTAACAGGTGGATTTCACAGGAAGGCCATAATGGGCAAAGATATCCGTTCCTTCATGAATCCGCCTTCCTCCAAAGCCGCGGGCGTCCCCCCATGTGCTCCGATAGCTGTAATCCGTTCTGATTGGAAGCGGAAACGCATGCTCGCCCAAATCAATATGACCGTATGCCTTAAACAGCTTCATGAACTCGGATATGATTCCCACTGTTTGATCACGGCGGTAGTAATTCCAGAGCCCGATGCGGATATTTTCCTCATCTGTGCCGTGCGACAGCAGATATTGTGCGAATGTATACAAAATGTCTTCGTCATTGCTGACCTCGGCTTTCCCATCGCCGTCACCGTCCATTCCGATTCCGTCAAACACTTTTATGCTTAACGGTGCATCGTCTTTCGGATTCGGGTTTTCTGGTCCGCTCCAGATTTCATCCGGTACATAGATGCTGATGATTCCCGTTTTGTCAGGCAGATCCTTTCTGTTGCTCCGCACATTCTCCTCGTATTGATCAACAGCGGCTAGCGCATACCAAGGAATCTGCGTCACAGCTTCGACTTTATGATATAATTCCATCCGTTTAGAAAGCACCGGATCTGAAAGCTCTTTTCCAGACGCAAAAGGTTCAAATGCAAACAAAAGGAGAAGAAGGGCAGATAACACAACTTTCACAAAATAATCTCCTTTCAATATTGAATACACATAGTTTGCGGCAACCCGGCGAGAAAATGTCAGTAATCATCTTCCCTTGTCGAGAAATTTTTCCTATGTTAAAGTGTCTAAAGAAAAGACTTTCTTTAGTTAGAAAAACATTATTTTTGTTGCAGAAATGAAAGAACTGCACCTATCTCGTTTTCAGAATGTTTCGTGTCAGAAATTGAGTATATTGGATATTGGAGATGATGGGAATTGGCAAAGAAAGACGAACACCTCAGAAAGCCCGAATGGCTCAAAATCAAATTAAATACAAATGAAAATTATACAGGGCTCAAAAAACTCATGCGGGAAAACAATCTGCACACCGTATGTGAAGAAGCAAAATGTCCGAATATTCATGAATGCTGGGCAGTGAGACGTACAGCGACATTTATGATTTTAGGATCTGTTTGTACGAGAGCGTGCCGTTTCTGCGCTGTCAAAACGGGCCTTCCGACTGAGCTTGACCTGCAAGAGCCGGAACGCGTAGCAGATTCCGTCGCTCTGATGAATCTGAAACACGCGGTTATCACAGCTGTTGCGCGTGATGACCAAAAAGACGGCGGTGCGGGTATCTTCGCGGAAACTGTCCGTGCAATCCGCAGAAAAAGCCCATTTACGACTATTGAGGTGCTTCCGTCAGATATGGGTGGAAACTATGATAACTTAAAAACGTTAATGGATACGCGCCCTGACATCCTGAATCACAATATCGAAACGGTTCGCCGCCTGACGCCAAGAGTCCGCGCGCGTGCGACATACGACCGTTCATTGGAATTTTTGCGCCGCGCGAAAGAAATGCAGCCAGACATTCCCACAAAATCAAGCATCATGATCGGACTCGGTGAAACGAAAGAAGAAATTATCGAAGTGATGGACGACCTCTTGGCAAACAATGTTGATATTATGGCAATCGGCCAATACCTGCAGCCGTCGAAGAAGCACTTAAAAGTCCAAAAATATTATCATCCTGATGAATTTGCAGAATTGAAGGAAATCGCGATGCAAAAAGGCTTCAGTCACTGTGAAGCCGGTCCGCTTGTCCGTTCCTCCTACCATGCGGATGAACAGGTTAACGAAGCATCAAAAAAACGCCAAGCGCAAGCATAATGCCAAAACGCCAGATCATCTGGCGTTTTTGTCATTCCTATTCGTTTCCTTGTCCTGGCGTGTTTCTCCATTGGCATTTTCGTTTTCCGACACAGGGCTTCCTTGCGGGGAGTTTTTCATTTCTTGTATCGTCCCTGACATGATGTCTCTGACATCTCTTGAACCGGAGTTCAGATTGCTGTAATTTTTGATGGCCTGCATGTGATTCGGATTGTCGGAAATGTACACATGATAGTAACGCGGAATCACCGAAACCGCCGTTTTTTTCACTTGATCAGCTGTCAGTTCACGGTTTCTTGAATCGGTTTTGTACACGACAAGCACTTCTTGGTCAGTTACGAGCACTGCGGCATCTTGAATATGAGGGAGCTGAACCGTTAAGCTTGATATGATGTGAGCGGTTTCTTCACGGTCTGGCGCCGGTGTCTCCTGCTGTTCGCCGTCAATTTGTTCTTTTTGATAACGAACATAACCAAATTGTTCATTCTTATCATGCCTATTAAAAGCCTCATCGCGGTCAGATACATGAATGGGCTTGGTTTTATTTTGATGCTGGACATTCTGCTCAGCGTTATTGAATCCTACGCCTCCGCATCCGGATAAAAGCCCGGTCATCAGGCAGAGGCTGACAGCAGTTCGTTTCATTTGTAATCCCTCCTTATGTGTAGGGTAGCCAAATCACACGAATTATTCTTTAGCAATTGATGGGGAAGGGGCAATGAATTATGATAGGAATGAGTGAAAAAGAGGTGAGATCATGATTCTTATTCAAAATGCCGAATTTGAGTTGGTGCACAATTTCAAAGACGGCTTTAACGAAGAGGCTTTTAAAGCTCGTTATTCCGATATTTTAAATAAATACGATTACATTGTGGGAGACTGGGGATACGGCCAGCTCAGGCTCAAGGGCTTCTTTGATGACCAGAATCAAAAGGCGACCTTTGAAACGAAAATCAGCACATTGGACGAATACATTTACGAATACTGTAATTTCGGCTGTGCGTATTTTGTCTTAAAACGGATCAGAAAATAACTATTTCACAAAGGGGATGCTGTCATGTATTTTGTTGACAGAAACAAGATAGAGCATACACTCGGGTTCTTCGAGCGTCAGCTGGCGCTGTTTCATTCGCAAACAGACTGGAAATCCGAGATCGAGGGGCTCGCGCTTGAACGCATCGGCCACCTGTTAATCGAATGCATTCTAGATACAGGAAATGACATGATCGACGGTTTTATAATGCGGGACCCGGGCAGCTATGATGATATCATGGACATACTGGTTGATGAAAAAGTCGTAACGGAAGAAGAGGGAGCACAGCTGAAGCAATTGATTGCGTACCGAAAAACATTGGTTCAGCAATACCAGCTCGCTGACAGCGCAGAGCTTTACAAGCTGATCACCGCGCATCTAGCGGTCCTTCAAGCCTTTCCGAAACGAATCAGAATCTACTTGGAAACAGAGCTGGGCCCTGTTTCCGCGTTTAAATAACGACAGGAAAGCCACAGGAGTGTTAAAAATGAAAACATATAAAGGGTATTTAATTGATTTAGACGGAACGATGTACAACGGCACAGAAAAAATTGAGGAAGCGTGTGAATTTGTCAGAACGCTGAAAGACCGCGGCATTCCTTATCTTTTTGTGACAAACAACTCTTCCCGTACACCGAAGCAGGTGGCGGACAAGCTAGTCTCTTTTGATATTCCGGCAACAGAGGAGCAGGTCTTTACGACAAGCATGGCGACTGCCCAGCATATCGCCCAGCAGAAAAAAGACGCGTCTGTGTATGTGATCGGGGAAGAAGGCATTCGCCAGGCGATTGAAGAGAACGGCCTGACCTTTGCAGAGGAAGACGCGGACTTTGTTGTTGTCGGAATTGACCGTGGGATTACATATGAAAAACTTGCCATTGGCTGCCTCGCAATTAGAAATGGCGCCCGCTTTATTTCCACAAACGGTGACATTGCTATACCGACTGAAAGGGGTCTCCTGCCGGGCAATGGTTCACTGACCTCTGTGTTAACCGTATCCACAGGCGTGCAGCCGGTGTTTATCGGCAAGCCGGAATCCATCATCATGGAGCAGGCGATGCGTGTTCTTGGCACTGATGTATCCGAAACACTTATGGTCGGCGACAACTACGCGACTGATATTATGGCAGGCATTAATGCAGGGATGGATACACTGCTTGTCCACACAGGCGTAACGAAAAGAGAGCATATGACAGACGATATGGAAAAACCGACTCACGCTATTGATTCTCTGACTGAGTGGATTCAACATATATAAAAAAAGGGCGCCCCAAAAGGGTGCCCTTTATTCTGTATGCCGTGCGCGGTGTGCGAGCCTGCTGGAGGCCGCAGCGGAAATGGCGCCGACAATGTCATCAAGAAATGTATGGCATTCGCCGTTTGATTTATCATTCAAACGGCCGAGGATACCGGGTTTTTCTTTGTCGATGTAGCCATAGTTTGTAAACCCGATGGACCCGTAAATATTCACGATGGAAAATGCCAGAACTTCATCTACTCCATATAGGCTTTCATCTATCTCCAGCATTGTTTGCAGCGGTTCAGACAGTTTTTTCTGCTCAGCAAGAACGTCCAATTCAATGCCCGTTAAAATCGCGTTTTGCACCTCGCGTTTTGCGAGGACCCGATTCACATTCAACGTGCATTCATCCATGGTTAAATCCGGATGATATTTTTTCTGCAGAAAAAAGACAAGCTCGGCAATATCGGATACCTCAACGCCGCGCTCCTTCATCCGTTCTCTTGCTTTAGCTTCCATCTGACTGATTTGTTCTTTATCTGACATCAACTTCACCCAATCTTTTTTTACTAGTTTATACAAAACGTATGAGATGTTTACGACTTTTTCTCGCTCCTTCGTCGGATTAAAATATGTATTCATAATTCCGGCTGTGTATGACTACGATGTGATGAGCCCTAATTCAACAGGCAGGTGATCATTGTGAAAGGCACAATAAAAGAAAAATACGGCATTCATATCAGGCAGCTTTCCATGTATCAGCATACGTATCAATGCTTTCAAACACCGAATTCCTTCTTTTTGATTGTTCCCGTTTCCCATTTTTCAGATGCGGAGCTGGCGGAGCTTTATTACATGAGTCAGTATTTACAAGAACAAAGTGACCCATACGTTTCCGTTTTTATCTTTACAAAAGAAGGCGAACTGACCTTTGAACATGAGGGAAAAACGTACGCCCTGCTGAAGGCGGCTCCTCCTTTTTCAAATCGTGCATTTTCCATAGGGACAGAACTGGCGGAGTTTCATCGAAAGGGCAGAGGATACCCGTACGAAGTGAAGGAGGCAGGGAGAATCGGGCAGTGGAAAGACCTGTGGGGGAAACGCATTGATCAGCTTGAAGCGTTTTGGCAGCGAAAGGTTCATACCCCTCCGCACGAGCCTTTTGATAAAAAAAATGATTGAATCGTTTCCATACTATTTAGGGCTGTCAGAAAACGCGATTCAATATTTAGTTGATACTGAGCTCGATGACAAACCGCAAGCAACTGATTCAGGAACGATATGCCATCAGCGGATGGAAAGAAATACGTGGTCTCCTGAATCCCTTATCAGGATTCCAGCTGACTGGGTATTTGACCACGCTGCACGCGATTTAGCCGAATATATGAGACACTCATTTTTGCATCACCGTGATGATTTTAACCGGCAGGGCTTTCGCTTTTTGCAGGAATACGAGCAAATCACACCGCTGTCTTCATTTTCGAAGCGTCTTTTGTACAGCCGTCTCCTTTTTCCCCTTCATTATTATGAAATCGTGGAAGGCTACTATATTTCTTCAGAGTCGGAAAAGCACTATTATGAAGAGCAGCTCGACTACATTCTCAGTGATTCGGGCTATGAACAATTTCTGAATGCCGCCCAGGAGTTTATGAACATGAGAGCGCAGAACATGTTTGTTCCCCCTGTCAGCTGGCTCGGAAAGGGCGGCTTGTAAGGAAGGAGAAAATCTGACAAAAATAATTAGAAAATAAAGAATCTTGTCATATCAATTGATTAAGCGTTTACATTCACAAAATTCAGCAGATTGTTGTCTTGTCAAAACAGGAGTGGGCTTATATAATATTTGTAACTTATATGTCTGTGTTGAGTTAACAATTGTCTCTCTTGAGAGGACAATCTGAAGAAGGGTGGAGTTTTTTTGAAAGCAATTCGTGTAGGGCTTTTAGGCTTAGGTACCGTCGGAAGCGGTGTTGTTAAAATTATTCAAGACCATCAGGATAAGCTGATGCATCAGGTTGGCTGTCCCATTACGATAAAAAAAGTGCTTGTAAAAGATTTAGAGAAAAAAGAGAAGTAGATTTGCCGAAGGAAGTGCTCACGACAGAAGTATATGATGTGATCGACGACCCTGATGTTGATGTCATCATCGAGGTGATCGGCGGTGTTGAGCAGACAAAGCAATATTTGCTCGACGCTTTGAGATCGAAAAAACACGTTGTCACGGCAAACAAAGATTTAATGGCCGTGTACGGTTCTGAACTGCTAGCTGAAGCAAAGGAAAATGGCTGTGATATTTACTTCGAAGCCAGCGTTGCTGGCGGGATTCCAATTCTTCGCACATTAGAGGAAGGCCTCTCATCAGACAGGATTACTAAAATGATGGGAATCGTAAACGGAACAACGAACTTTATCTTAACCAAAATGATTAAAGAGAAAAGCCCTTACGAGGATGTGCTTAAGGAAGCGCAGAATCTGGGGTTTGCCGAAGCTGACCCGACTTCAGATGTTGAAGGGCTTGACGCCGCGCGGAAAATGGCAATATTGGCGCGTCTCGGCTTCTCAATGAACGTCGATCTGGAAGATGTCAAAGTGAAGGGGATCTCCCAGATTACAGACGAGGATATCAGCTTCAGCAAACGCCTCGGCTACACAATGAAGCTGATCGGGATTGCCCAGCGTGACGGCAGCAAAATTGAAGTCAGCGTTCAGCCGACGCTGCTTCCAGACCACCATCCGCTTTCTGCCGTGCATAATGAATTTAACGCCGTCTACGTATATGGCGAAGCTGTCGGAGAGACGATGTTCTATGGCCCGGGAGCGGGAAGCATGCCGACAGCCACATCAGTTGTGTCTGACCTGGTCGCTGTCATGAAAAACATGCGTCTCGGCGTAACCGGCAACAGCTTTGTTGCGCCACAATACGAGAAAAACATGAAGTCGCCGTCCGACATTTACGCACAGCAATTTTTGAGAATTCATGTGAAGGATGAGGTAGGCTCATTCTCGAAAATCACGTCTGTGTTCTCAGAACGGGGCGTCAGTTTTGAAAAAATCCTTCAGCTGCCGATTAAGGGGCATGATGAGCTAGCAGAAATCGTCATCGTCACACATCATACATCAGAAGCTGATTTCAGTGATATCCTGCAAAACTTAAATGATTTAGAAGTCGTTCAAGAAGTAAAAAGCACATATCGTGTAGAAGGGAACGGTTGAAGCTAATGTGGAAAGGACTTATCCATCAATATAAAGAGTTTTTACCTGTAACGGATCAAACACCGGCGCTTACGTTACATGAAGGCAATACGCCGCTCATTCATTTGCCGAAGCTTTCTGAACAGCTTGGGATTGAGCTTCATGTCAAAACAGAAGGCGTAAACCCTACTGGATCTTTTAAAGACCGCGGGATGGTTATGGCGGTGGCAAAGGCGAAAGAAGAAGGCAACGACACGATTATGTGTGCGTCAACCGGAAATACATCAGCGGCTGCGGCTGCTTATGCAGCCCGCGCTAATATGAAATGTATTGTCATCATCCCGAACGGAAAAATCGCGTTTGGCAAGCTTGCTCAGGCAGTCATGTACGGAGCTGAAATCATTGCGATCGATGGCAACTTTGACGATGCGCTTAAAATTGTCCGCTCAATTTGCGAAAAATCACCGATCGCGCTTGTCAACTCGGTCAACCCTTACCGTATTGAAGGCCAAAAAACAGCTGCCTTCGAAGTGTGCGAACAGCTGGGCGAAGCCCCGGACGTTTTGGCGATTCCGGTCGGAAACGCGGGAAACATCACAGCGTACTGGAAGGGCTTCAAAGAATATCATGAGAAAAACGGCACTGGCCTTCCGAAAATGCGCGGTTTTGAAGCGGAAGGGGCAGCTGCGATCGTCCGCAACGAAGTCATTGAAAATCCGGAAACCGTGGCAACAGCGATTCGTATCGGAAACCCAGCAAGCTGGGATAAAGCTGTAAAAGCGGCTGAGGAGTCCAATGGAAAAATTGACGAAGTCACTGACGATGAAATTCTTCATGCGTATCAGCTGATTGCCCGTGAAGAAGGCGTGTTTGCAGAACCGGGCTCCTGCGCATCTATTGCAGGTGTGCTGAAACAAGTAAAATCCGGAGAAATTCCGAAAGGCAGCAAGGTTGTGGCTGTGTTAACAGGAAACGGGCTGAAAGACCCGAACGCAGCGGTCGACATTTCTGAAATGAAGCCGGTCACCCTGCCGACTGATGAAGACAGCATCCTCGAATACTTAAAAGGAGCGGCTCGTGTATGAATGATGCCGACATGCTGTTCTCTGTCACTGTTCCCGGAAGCACAGCTAACCTAGGCCCCGGCTTTGATTCAGTCGGAATGGCGCTCAGCAGATATTTAAAGCTGACCGTCTATGAAAGCGATCAATGGTCTTTTGAAGCTGAAACAGAAACAGTCGCCGGAATACCGGCGGGTACAGATAATATGATCTATCAAGTGGCTAAACGGACGGCAGATATGTACGGAAAAGAAATGCCACCTGTACATGTGAAAGTGTGGAGCGACATCCCGCTTGCACGTGGTCTTGGCAGCAGTGCTGCTGCTATAGTGGCGGCTATAGAACTGGCTGACGAATTATGCGGGTTAAAGCTCTCCGAAGCGGACAAGCTGCATTTAGCCAGCCTTGAAGAAGGACATCCGGACAATGCAGGCGCTTCTCTCGTCGGCGGGCTTGTGATCGGGCTGCATGAAGACGACGAGACACAAATGATCCGCGTGCCGGATGCCGACATTGATGTTGTGGTTGTCATTCCTTTTTACGAGGTGCTGACAAGAGACGCGCGAGACGTGCTTCCGACAGAGTTTCTCTATGCGGACGCTGTAAAAGCCAGTGCTGTCAGCAACCTTCTCATCGCGGCGATCATGTCAAAGGATTGGCCGCTCGTCGGAAAAATCATGAAAAAGGATATGTTCCATCAGCCGTATCGGGCGATGCTAGTCCCAGAGTTGTCTAAAGTGGAGCATGTTGCCGAGATGAAAGGCGCTTATGGAACTGCTCTCAGCGGAGCGGGCCCGACGATTCTCGTCATGACCGAAAAAGGAAAAGGGGACGCGCTGAAAGAGCAGCTCGCACTTCATTTCCCGCATTGTGAAGTCGACGCTTTGACCGTTCCGAAAGAGGGAAGTATAATAGAGCGAAATCCTTTCTATCAAATGAAAAGTGTATAGAGCATTCTAAGCGTTCCTCAGCGTCAGCAGAGGAACGCTTTTTTTCTTCATGATATAAAAGGGATTTTTATTTAGAAAAACGAAATACATGTAAAAAGGAGGAGAATGATATGAAAAAACTGATGACCGCCGAAGATATGACAGCCATTGTCTCGGTGACGGACCCTCAATACGCCCCGGACGGCAAGCGTGTGGCATATGTGAAGTCACAAGCAAACAAAGAGAAAGATTCATATACTTCAAATATATGGGTATATGATGCGGATAGCGGGACGTCCGCCCCTTGGACATACGGAGAAAAGCGGAGCGCTGATCCTAGATGGTCTCCAGACGGACGCCAGATTGCATTTGTTTCTGACCGTGATGGCGATGTGTCTCAGCTTTATATAATGAGCGCTGAAGGCGGTGAGGCAAAAAAACTGACTGATATTCCGTATGGCGTCTCTCAGCCGGTATGGTCTCCGGATGGCGAGTCAGTGCTTGTCACGGTCAGCCTTGGAGATGGTGAAAGTGTTTATGATCAAGAGAAAACGGAACCCGACAGCTTTGAACCGGTTGAAGTGCATGGTTTAGCCTATAAACGGGACGGAAAAGGGCTGACGAGAGGCGCGTATGCACAGCTTGTACTTGTCAGCGTGAAGTCTGGTGAGGTCAAACAGCTGACTAACGAAAAAGCTGACCACTTCGACCCGGCTTTTTCTCCTGACGGCAAATCTCTCGTTTTTTCGGCTAATATGACTGAAACGGATGATGCCAGAAAACCTCATGATGTTTGCATGTTGTCGCTGGAGACTGAAGATCTCAAGCTGATTACCTCTCATCGCGGCTCATTCGGACCAAGCTCATTTTCACCGGACGGAAGGTATCTTGCTTTGCTTGGACATGAACAGGAATATCGGAATGCAACGCTCGAAAAGGCGTGGCTTTATGATCTAGAACAAGACCGCCTGTCGTGTCTCACTGATATGCTGGACGTTCACTTAGCCGATGCGCTGATTGGGGATTCATTGATCGGAGGTGCTGAACAGCGTCCGGTTTGGACGAAAGACAGTCAAGGGTTTTATGTCATCGGTACAGAACAAGGCAGCACGGGAATCTATTATGTTTCTATAGAAGGACTCGTATACCCGATTCGGTTAGAAAAAGAATATATCAACAGCTTTTCCATGCATCCTGACGAACAAAGCTTTATTGCCAGTGTGACAAAGCCCGACAGACCTAGTGAGCTATACAGCATTCCTCTTGGACAGGAAGAAAAACGGCTGACTGATGCGAATGACAAGTTTGTTGACGAGCACCTCATTTCGTTACCTGAAGACATTCAATATGTGACAGAAGACGGGATGACGGTGAACGGCTGGCTGATGAAACCTGCTCAGGCTGCAGAGGGCAAACAATATCCGCTTATTCTCAATATACATGGCGGTCCGCATATGATGTACGGGCATACATATTTTCACGAATTACAGGTGCTGGCGGCGAAAGGATATGCAGTGGTTTATGTAAATCCAAGAGGAAGTCATGGCTACGGACAGGAATTTGTGAATGCAGTCAGAGGGGATTATGGCGGAAAAGACTATCTGGATGTGATGCAGGCAGTAGATGAGGCGATTAAAAGAGACCCGCAGATTGATGCCGAGCGGATAGGCGTCACAGGCGGAAGCTACGGAGGCTTTATGACCAACTGGATCGTGGGGCAGACAAAACGTTTTAAAGCAGCTGTCACCCAGCGTTCGATTTCAAACTGGCTCAGCTTTCACGGCGTTAGTGATATCGGCTATTTTTTCACGGACTGGCAGCTTGAGCATGATATGTTTACCGATACAGAAAAGCTGTGGGACCGTTCCCCTTTAAAATATGCGGCAAACGTGGAGACGCCTCTTTTAATTCTTCATGGCGAACGTGATGACCGGTGTCCTATTGAACAGGCTGAACAGCTTTTTATTGCCTTGAAAAAAATGGACAAAGAAACTGTGCTGGTTCGTTTTCCGAAAGCGACGCATAATCTGTCACGCAGCGGACACCCGGGACAGAGGATTAAGCGCCTGGCCTATATAAGCTCATGGTTTGACCAATATCTCTCATAAAAAAAAGCCAGGCTGATCAAATATCAGCCTGGCTGCTTTATTAAAAGACTTGTTCTACTTCAATTACACCCGGCACTTCTTCAAGAAGAGCGCGTTCAATTCCGGCTTTCAGCGTAATTGTTGAACTTGGGCAGCTGCCGCACGCGCCTAGAAGACGAAGCTTAACAATACCTTCATCAACGTCTACAAGCTCACAGTCACCGCCGTCACGAAGTAAAAACGGACGAAGTTTGTCCAGTACTTCCTGCACCTGTTCTTTCATTTCAACTTCAGTCATGACATTCGCTCCTTTCATCGTCATAAAACCATTATATTCAGTGTAACAATAAAAATCTATTGTTTGGTTTGCAGAATTGCTCCCATTATTATAGCACATTCAGACTTGAACACAAAAACGGTTTTTTTCTATAAAAACATCTTTTGTCTCTGTATACTTAATAGAAAGAATGTAACACAGAGAAATGGGGGCACTTATCAATGACAAAAACAGTCATGCTCAGCGTATACGGGGCAGAAACCGTTTGTGCAAGCTGTGTCAATATGCCGACAGCTAAAGATACATATGAATGGCTTGAGGCTGCGCTGAAAAGAAAATATCCGAATCAGCCTTTTGAAATGCAATACATCGACATTTATGAGCCGCCTGATGTCGAAAACGTAAAACAGCTTGCGGAAAAAATCAGAAATGACGAATATTTTTATCCGCTCGTCCTCGTAGAGAATAAAATTGTCGGAGAAGGCAATCCAAAGTTGAAGGATGTATATGAGGAAATGGAGAGATACGGTTACACAGAAAACCGCTGACTTCATCAGCGGTTCTGCTATTATCCGTTATGGTGTTTGTACATCCACAGCAAGCCGGATTTCAGCAAACGCGGAACACGGCCGATCAGCGGCCGGTCAGCAACAAGTCCGAAGCCGGCTTTTTTCCCGAGTGAACCTAAAACGCCTTTCAGCTTAAATTGAGGCATTGATTCAGGAAGGGCTTCACCATTCCAGCGTTTTTGCAATATTTGGACAATCTGTTCTGCTTGAGCTTCTGCCAGCTGGGCACTCGGTGCGTGAGGAAGGCTGGCGCAATCTCCGACAACATACAGATGTTCATCACCCGGGACATTGTGATGAGGCGTTAACACGACACGGCCTTGTGCGTCCTTTTCCACATCCAAGTCTCTGACGACTTTATTCGGCTGTATGCCGGCTGTCCATACGATGGCGTCTGCGGAAATTGCGTCATCGTGGTTATATACAACGCCTTCTTCTACTCTTGTGATATTTGCCCTGTTAATAATGCGGACACCGTGCTCTTCGAACCATTTTTGCACATATTTGCTCAAACGTTCGGGAAAGCTTGATAAAATGAGATCTCCGCGGTCAAACAAAATAATGTTCAGATCGTCACGGCTTTCTCTTAACTCACTTGCAAGTTCAACGCCGCTTAGGCCTGCTCCGACAATGGCAACAGTCGCTTCGGCGCTTAAGTTGTTCAGCTTTTGATAGGTTTCGCGGGACTGATCGATGGTTTGAATGCTGTAGGTGAATTCAGGCGCTCCCGGCACGTTATGATATTTATCCTCGCAGCCGAGCCCGATCACTGCGTCATCGTAAGAAATCGGTTCGCGGTCATGGAACAGCACTTGTTTTTGTGCAATATCAATTGATGAAATATCGCCGTACTCGACATCCAGACGAGGGTGCTCTGGGAACGTCACTCTGATATGGTGGTCAGAAATTGTGCCTGCGGCAAGGGCATAATATTCTGTTTTTAAGCAGTGATAAGGATTTCTGTCAATTAACGTGATTGAAACATCATGAGGCAGCTGGTTGGGCAATAAGCGATGAAGAACACGCATGTTTCCGTAACCTCCGCCGATCAAGACCAATTTTTTCATTTGAATTCCCCTTTAACCCGAAGAGTATGATAGATACATTGATGGAAAATACGAACTTTGTAAAATAACATCTAGAATTATATCGAATTTGATCTAAAATCACAATATTAGTTTCAAAATAACCTACAAATTAGCCTTAAAACGCAAATTAGTAAAACGTTATTGAAGAAATGATATGTTACGATAATAAATTTTGAAGTGTTCGTTGTCTTTGACGAATAGTGAAAAATTCGCGATAATGTTCATATGTGAGGTGAAATCGCATGAATCCAATGATTGAATTTTGTGTCAGCAATCTGGCTCACGGCTCTCAGGAAGCCCGAGCGATTTTAGAGAAAGATCCGAATCTGGATGTTCTTGAATACGGCTGTTTAAGCTATTGCGGGAAATGTATGGAATCACTATTCGCTTTAGTAAACGGAGAAGTCGTTACGGGTGAAACACCTGCTGAGCTTGTTGAGAATATATATACATTTATTGAAGAAAACCCAATGTTTTGAAGAAAAGGGCCTGTGACAGGCCCTTTTTTATTTTGCTGTACAAAAGGACTGAAAAAATGTGTAGACATCAAAAAATATTATTGTTATCGTATAAAAGATTTGTTTTAAATAAATTTTAAGAGGTGTAGGTGTATTCATGAATGTTCTGTGGGGACTGCTTGGCGCAGTTGGAATAATCGCCATCGCGTTTTTATTTTCAGAAAAGAAAAGCAATATTAGAATAAGAACCGTCATCGTTGGTTTATGTATACAGGTGGCGTTTGGATACATCGTGTTGAAATGGGAAGCGGGACGCGCTGTTTTTTTATGGTTTTCAAGCCGTGTACAGCTTTTGATTGATTATGCGAATGAAGGCATCAGTTTCATATTTGGGCCGCTTTTAAAAGTCGGCGACAGCCCGGCGTTTGCTTTAAGTGTACTGCCTGTCATCATCTTTTTCTCAGCACTGATCGCAGTTTTATATCATTTAAAAATCATGCAGCTCATTTTCCGTGTGATTGGCGGCGGGTTGTCGAAGCTTCTTGGGACAAGCAAGACGGAATCTCTTGCGGCTGCTGCTAATATTTTTGTAGGGCAATCGGAATCTCCTTTGGTGATCAGGCCCCTCATTGCAGGGCTGACGCGCTCTGAACTGTTTACAATTATGACGAGCGGTCTATCGGCTGTTGCGGGTTCAACTTTGTTTGGCTACGCCCTTCTCGGTATTCCGATTGAATACTTGCTTGCGGCGAGCTTCATGGCTGCTCCCGCGGGTCTGGTTTTCGGGAAATTAATCATTCCTGAAACGGAAACGCCGCAAACAGTAAAAGGCGATTTCAAAATGGATGAAGGCGAAGGAGCGGCCAATGTAATTGACGCGGCTGCAAAAGGTGCGTCAACAGGTCTGCAAATTGCGCTGAACGTTGGTGCGATGCTGCTTGCATTTGTCGCATTAATCGCCGTGGTCAACGGTATTCTCGGCGGTGTTTTCGGATTGTTCGGTTTAAAAGATGTCACATTAGAATCTCTTCTCGGCTATGTGTTTTCTCCAATCGCCTTTTTGATTGGTGTGCCATGGCATGAAGCGTTGCATGCTGGAAGCTTTATCGGCCAGAAATTAGTGCTGAATGAGTTTGTTGCTTATTCTAACTTCGGTCCGCACATCGGCGAGTTTTCTAAAAAAACCGCTACGATTATCAGCTTTGCGTTATGCGGATTCGCAAATTTCTCCTCGATTGCGATTATGCTCGGTACGCTTGGCGGTTTAGCGCCAAGCCGCCGCTCAGATATCGCACGCCTTGGGTTGAAGGCGGTTCTAGCGGGAACATTAGCCAATCTGCTGAGCGCGGCTATTGCCGGCATGTTCATATAAAAGATAAAAGCTCCTTGCGTCAATTGCAAGGAGCTTTTATGTATGAAAAACGGGGGATAATTGTATTGTGTCCGTTTATAATAGCTTTTATACTAAGAAAAAGAGAAAAAGTTGGAGGCATCTATGAACTCATTTCGATTTACCAAAATGCACGGTCTTGGAAACAGCTATATATACGTGAATCAATTTGAAGAACAACTGCCGGAAGAACAACTGTCTGAAATAGCGATTCAGGTGTCTTCCGTTTATACAGGGATCGGCTCCGACGGAATGATCCTCATATGCCCTTCAGATCAAGCGCCTGTCAAAATGCGGATTTTTAATAATGACGGATCTGAAGGGAAAAACTGCGGCAACGGCCTGCGATGCGTTGCAAAATACGCGTATGAGCATAAGCTGGTTGAGGAAACATCATTTCTGATTGAAACCCTCTCCGGACTTGTGAAAGCGGAGGTTCAAGTTGAAAACGGAAAGGTGAATGTTGTCACTGTCGATATGGGTGAACCTCGTCTGACAAAAGCCGATCTTCCGATGCTTGGCGGCGGTGAGGAGCAAACCATTAATGAAGCAATGACATTTGGCGAAGCTGAACTAAAAGGCACCGCAGTTTCAATGGGCAATCCGCATATCGTTTTTCCGATTGCCGATATTGAACAGGCACCGCTGACGACACTGGGGCCGGTGATTGAGAAAGATCCTAGATTTCCGGAAGGTGTGAATGTCGAGTTTGTGGAAACCGTGAATGAACATGAACTGCACTTCCGCGTGTGGGAACGGGGATCAGGCATCACACAGGCATGCGGTACAGGCGCATGTGCAGCAGCTGTCGCATCTGTTTTAAACGGTGTATCAAAACAAAATGAAGACATTACGGTTCATTTGGCGGGCGGAGATCTGGTCATTAACTGGAAAGAGAATGGCCATGTGATGATGACAGGTCCGGCGGAGACTGTTTGTGAGGGCGTCTATTTTTTATAAAACAGCTAGTTTGAGAAATGGGCCCATCAAGTTTATAATATAAGACAACATCCGGTTTTTAAAAGGAGGTTCACCATAATGAGCAACCCTGTAACAATTACAGAAGCAGCAGCTTTGCATATAAAAGATATGATGAAAGAGCATGAAGAAGAAAACGCGTTTCTGCGTGTCGGCGTTAAAGGCGGCGGCTGCAGCGGCCTTTCATACGGAATGGGCTTTGAGCATGAAAAAAGCGAAGCAGACAGTATGTTTGAGGAGCACGGCATTACTGTTCTCGTTGACAAAGAAAGCCTTGATATCATGAACGGCACTATTATAGACTTTAAGCAATCCATGCTTGGCGGCGGCTTTACCATCGATAATCCAAACGCCATCGCCTCATGCGGCTGCGGTTCTTCTTTCAGAACAGCGACGAATGCAGGTAAACCAGAAGAGTGCTAATAATAGAAAAAAGCCAAGTCAAGCGGCGAACCGCTGACTTGGCTTTTTTGTTTTAATACTTATCTCCATTAAAAATCGAATTCTTCACAATGACATAATCCACATTGCGGATAGCCTCCAGCTTAGTTCCGCCAGCATAAGAAATAGAAGATTGAAGATCCTGTTCCATTTCAGTCAGCGTATCCATGATTGCGCCTTTATGCTCCACATGCATTTTTTTGCCTTCGACATTTTTCTTTTCGCCTTTTTGATATTCAGAGGCTGAGCCAAAGTATTCTTTGTAGAGCTTTCCGTCTTTTTCAATGGTTTGTCCCGGTGATTCCTCGTGTCCGGCAAATAGTGAGCCGATCATGACCATGGTGGCGCCGAATCGGATTGATTTTGCGATGTCGCCATGGGTGCGGATTCCGCCATCAGCAATAATTGGTTTGCTGGCGGCTTTTGCGCACCAGCGCAGCGCGGCTAATTGCCATCCGCCTGTGCCGAAGCCGGTTTTAATTTTCGTTATACATACTTTTCCCGGTCCGATACCGACTTTTGTGGCATCCGCTCCGGCATTTTCGAGCTCTCTTACCGCTTCCGGTGTTCCGACATTTCCCGCGATGACAAAGCTGTCCGGAAGATGCTTTTTAAGGTGCTGAATCATCTCAATGACGGCATTGGAATGTCCGTGAGCGATGTCGATGGTCACGTATTCAGGTACCAGATTTTCTTCTGCCAGGTGACGGACAAATTCATACTCCTCATCTTTGACCCCAACACTGATAGAAGAGAATAGTCCACGTGCGTTCATGTCCTTTATAAAGTCAATCCGTTTTTCAGGTTCAAAGCGGTGCATCACATAAAAGTAGCCGTTTTCGGCTAATGAAACCGCAAGTTTCTCATCTATAATCGTCTGCATATTGGCAGGAACGACGGGCAATTTAAATGTACGTCCGCCTAACCGTACGGATGTGTCACACTCAGAACGGCTGTTCACAATGCATTTTGCAGGAATTAGCTGAATATCTTCGTAATCAAACACGTTTTCCATAGAATCCACTCCTAAATACGAATATTTATAATAAAAATATATCAAATGTTCGCCTTGTATAATGTACTCTGTTTTATTTAGGATGTCAAACGTTTTATTCGCTTACAGGTGAGTGCAAGTGCCGAAGCTTGTCATGCACTGTGAGTTTGGGTATGATAGTTTTAATTGAATGGACTTAGAATGCGGATAAAAACGAAATTATATACGTTCAGCAAAGCTTGGTCCTTCAGCACCAGGCTTTCTTTATGACATGGACATGTGAAAGGAGCGAATGGAGATGACTCAAAGTGAAGAAAAACCACCGAAGTCCCAAAAGATCCAAGACCGCATTATCATGACTACGATCTGGATTGTAGCAGCTCTTGTGATTGCGCTGGTTATTGGAACTGCGATGAATTATATCAATATCTTCAAATAAAAAAGGAGCTGTGTCACTTTGACACAAACTCCTTTTTTTATTACTTATTTTCAAAAAGACTTGTAGAGTGCAGCGGCTGTACGCGAGCTTTCGGATCCATATATGCTTTCGCGTTGTTAACAGCTGTCGGTGCTTCGCCGAAGCCGCTTGCGATCAGATTGACTTTTCCTTCGTATGTGCAAATGTCACCTGCGGCGAAGAAGCCTTCGATGTTTGTTTCCATTGTAGATTTAACAACAATAGAATTTTTCTCAATTTCAAGTCCCCAGTTTTTGATCGGTCCAAGAGATGATACGAAGCCGTAGTTGACGATTAAGTCGTCGATTTCTAAAATCTCTTTGCGCTCGCCTTTCACTTCCTCAAGCACAAGCTGCTCGATTTTGTCTTCTCCGATGAGCTCCGCCGGAACAAATGGAGTCAGGACATTCACCTTAGATGCGTGAAGGTTTTCCACACTGTGCTCATGCGCGCGGAATTTATCGCGGCGGTGAACGATGGAAACTTCTTTTGCAATTGGCTCAAGCATAAGTGCCCAGTCAACCGCTGAATCTCCTCCGCCCAGAATCGCAACGCGTCGGCCGGCGAATTTTTGTAAATCATCAACGAAGTAGTGAAGGTTTTTGCCTTCGTATTGTTCAGCTGTTTCAAGCTCGAGCTTTCTTGGTTTGAATGCGCCGTTTCCTGCAGTGATGATGACCGTTTTAGAGTAATGGGTTTCTTCGTTTGTCACAAGCTTAAACACGCCGTCTGCTTGTTTTTCAACAGATTCAACCGCCTGCTCTAAACAAATGGTTTGGTCGAATTTCGCCATTTGCTCTTTTAAGTTGTTCACTAGCTCTTGGGCGCGGATTTTCGGGAATCCTGCTACGTCATATATATATTTCTCAGGGTACAGGGCGCTAAGCTGTCCGCCAAGCTGAGGCAGGCTTTCGATAATTTTGACGCTTGCCTGTCTCATGCCTCCGTAAAAAGCGGTGAATAAGCCGACCGGTCCCCCGCCTATAATGGTAATATCATAAACCTTTGTATCCTCTCGCATACGAAAATTGCCTCCTAAATGAAAATTGTTATTAATTATACCATATTGCTCTTAAAATTGACGAGTCAGCAGAAAAATTCGCGGTACGTTTGTATGCGCATTCATTCTTGATCATATGCCCGCAGGCCGATACGATAAGAAAAAAATGAATTCATCTTTTTTCTGAATGATTCATGAACCAGCCGGATAAACATGATAGTAGTGCTATGGGTGTGGACTTCACAAAAAACTTTTCAATATATTTCATAAAATCCTGCCAATAAGCTGAAGATAACACAAATGATGATTTTTATATGCGTCTAACAGCAAAAAAAAGAGAAGGTGGATGTGATGGCATTGAATAAGCCCAAAATCGTGATTTTAGGTGCAGGTTATGGCGGATTGATGACAGTGACAAGGCTGACGAAGCATGTTGGTCCGAATGATGCTGATATTACGCTTGTGAATAAACACAATTATCATTATGAAACAACATGGATGCACGAAGCGAGCGCCGGCACGCTCCATCATGACCGCTGCCGTTATCAGATAAAAGATGTAATTAACCAGTCACGTGTCAATTTTGTACAGGATACCGTGAAGGCAATCAAAATAGACGAGAAGAAAGTGGTGCTTGCCAATGGAGAGCTGCAGTACGATTATTTAGTTATCGGCCTCGGAGCGGTACCTGAAACGTTCGGCATTAAAGGCTTAAAAGAATTTGCGTTTCCGATCGCCAATATCAATACATCTCGTGTGCTACGGGAACATATTGAGCTGCAATTTGCGACTTACAACATTGAAGCTGAAAAACGGCCGGACAGGTTAACAATCGTTGTCGGAGGAGCCGGATTTACGGGTATTGAATTCCTTGGCGAACTGGCTGCCCGTGTGCCGGAGCTCTGCAAGGAGTATGACGTTGACAGAAGTCTTGTACGCATTATCTGTGTAGAAGCAGCGCCGACCGTATTGCCGGGCTTTGATCCCGAGCTTGTCGATTATGCTGTTCACTATCTTGAGGAGAATGGCGTTGAGTTTAAAATCGGCACGGCGGTTCAAGAGTGTACTGCAGAAGGAGTCACAGTCGGCAAAAAAGATGAGGAACCAGAGCAAATCAAATCGCAAACAGTGGTGTGGGCAGCAGGTGTCCGCGGACATCCGATTGTTGAAGAAGCCGGCTTTGAAAATATGCGCGGCCGGGTGAAAGTCAATCCTGATCTTCGCGCGCCCGGACATGACAACGTGTTTATTCTCGGCGACAGCTCGCTGTTTATCAATGAAGACACTGACCGTCCTTATCCGCCGACCGCCCAAATCGCGATGCAGCAGGGAACTACGGTCGCTAAAAACATTGCAAAACTCATTAAGGGCGGCGAGCTTGAAGAATTCAAACCTGACATAAAAGGAACGGTGGCTTCTCTCGGCGAGCATAATGCGGTCGGAGTCGTGTACGGAAGAAAACTGAAAGGCACCCCGGCTTCTTTTATGAAAAAAGTCATCGATAACCGTTCGCTGTTTTTAATCGGCGGACTCGGACTCACACTGAAAAAAGGCAAATTTAAGTTTTTCTAAAAACCCGCGCTCCGCGGGTTTTGTTTTATTAAAAAACGCCAAAATAAAAAGAGAACAAGAGCAAAATAAAAATGTTTCCGCTTACATCAAAAGATTTGTCACATGATCTGACTTTATCATTGACAGCTTGATATGGTATTATTATCTGAAAATTAAGAAAAAGGTGATGCTAAGATGAAAACCGCAACGACAACCGCTTCACAGGCATGCCCGTTTTGCTCAGGGAAAGGGTATTTTCAATTAATCCTCGGCGGTTCAGAAACTTGTCCGTCATGTCAAGGGACAGGTAAAGACAGTCAGTCATTTTCCAGCCGTTGACTTTTTAAAAGCCCCCGCGGTACACTAAAAGTAACGCAGGGGGTGGGGTTTTGATTAGTCTGCCAGTCGTTATCATCTCAATTGTTTTATTTTTTGTTTTGTTTTTTGGAATCGGTTTCTTATTAAACATGCTGCTGAGAATGTCCTGGATTATGGCTGTGATTTATCCGATTGTATGCCTTTTCATTATCAGTAAGGAAAAGCTGATCAGCTATATTCAATCACCAGGCGAATCTTTTGCCGGCCTGTTTCAGAGAGTCGTATCGTTAGCTGCTGCAGATGTATTGATTTTAGCCAGCGGTCTGGCCGGCGCCATTGTATCAGGCATAGCGATCAACATGCTCAGAAAAAGAGGATATCAGATGTTTTAATGCCGCTTTCTTTCTAAAGAAAGCTTTTTTGTGCCTTCAGCACATTCACCATTTTGAATATTGTTCCCGCTATGTGGGAACAATGATTCGGAGGAGAGGTGAATAATGTTGAAAATGATCAGACGTTTGCTGATGACCTGTTTATTTCTGCTCGCGTTTGCCACGACATATTTAGCCGTATCAGGAGTAGAGGCGAAGGACTTATCAAAATGGGTGCAAGAAAATAATGAGAAGCACTCGAAGAATACTGGACTGACATTAAAAGCATTGCAGCAGAAACACGAAAAAACGATGTCCGCTGCAGACAAAGCAAAAGACAAACCATTGGAAGAAGCCTTTGACTGGGACGAGTATCCGGCACGGAAAGTAACGGCTACAGGCTACACAGCGGGAGTCGAATCGACGGGTAAAAAGCCTGGAGATCCATTATACGGGCTTACATATTCAGGTGTTAAAGTGAAAAGAGATTTATACTCTACGGTTGCCGCCGATCCATCCGTTTTTCCGATCGGCACCATTTTATTCATCCCGAACTACGGTTTGGGCGTCGTTGCGGACACAGGATCGGCCATCAAGGGAAACCGCATTGATTTGTACTTTGAAACCGTTCATGATGTCTACAATGAATGGGGCAAAAAAACCCTAGATGTGTATGTAATTAAGAAGGGCACCGGAAAAGTCACTGAGGATGAACTGGTAAAGCTTAATGAAACAAAATCATTGCAGGTGTTCAGAAATCAATACAAAACAGTGAAAGAATAAAACGCTCCAGCAGCTGCTGAAGCGTTGTTTTTTTTACAGAAAAAAATATGCCAGTGCCAGTGTTAATAAAATTCCTGTCAATCCGCCAAAAAAGACCTCGATTGGCTGATGGCCGAGAAGCTCTTTCAGCTTTTTTTGTTTTTCTTTCTCTTCAGCTTTCGGGAAATCTTTTGCTTCATTCACAAAACGGTTAAAATCAATCACAAGCTTATTAATGACTGTTGCCTGCTCGCCGGCATGACGTCTGACGCCGGTTGCGTCAAACATGGTAATGACTGCAAAAATAGCTGAAACCGCAAAGAGAGAGGAACCTATCCCATGCTCTAAGGCTACGCCGGTAGAGAGCGCCGTCACAGCCGCGGAATGGGAACTCGGCATGCCGCCTGTACTTGTCACCAGCGACCAGTCCAGTTTTCTGGATACGATAAATTGTATCGGCACTTTAATGACTTGTGCAAAGATGATGGCAGCAAGGCTTGATAATAAAGGAAAATTCATAAAAAGTTCCATAGGCGACATCCTTTCTATATGAAAATCTTTCGTGTTACAAAAGAAAAAAGCAGGTCTTCGTCTGTTGTTTGATAAAATAAATGTAAGGAAAGAATGTATTTCCTATTATACCATTGTTCATTACAAATACCCATTACGTTAGGAGTGTAAGCCTTATGTTTTATGCGGTTCAACAATTAGAGCATACTGAAACCCTAGTGGTCGGACTTTTTCAAAAAAGACCAGCTGACAGGCAAAGCAAAGGAAATTGATGAAAAACTGGAAGGCCATCTGACTCAGCTTCTGAAAGACGGTGATGTCTCTGCCAAACGGAATCAAGTATCAAAAGTATTCCCTCCGTCCTCCGCTGGTATGAAACGTATTTATTTTGTCGGTTTGGGAAGGGAGGCGAATTATTCATTTGAAGAGGCGAAGGAAAGCTTTGCCCATGTTTTTCAAGCCATTCATAAAGACAGGAAACAAGAGGCTGCCGTACTGCTTGACACATTTATTTGTGAAGAAGTGCCCGCAGCGGATGCCGCTCACGCATTAGCTGAGAGCTGCCTGCTTGCTTCTTATGAGGTGCAGGATTATAAGCACAAATCAAATGAGCCGGATAAACAGCTTGAATCCATCTATGCCGTCACAGATGAAGATACACAAGAAGTGCAGGCCGGGCTTCTTGTCGGCCAGGCATACGGGCAGGGCACAAATTCGGCAAGAACGCTTGTGAATATGCCGGGAAATATGCTGACAGCAACTGACCTGGCTTCATATGCGTCCGAGCTTGCGGCGAAATATGATTTTGAGTGTGAAATATTGGAGAAATCGGATATGGAAGAGCTCGGTATGGGCGGAATCCTTGCGGTAAACCAAGGCTCTGCCGAACCGCCCAAAATGATTGTCTTGAAGTATCAGGGCAAAAAGGAATGGAAAAATGTTATTGGACTTGTCGGAAAAGGAATTACCTTTGACACAGGCGGTTACTCTATTAAAACCAAAACAGGAATTGTCGGCATGAAATCCGATATGGGAGGAGCGGCAGCGGTCCTTGGTGCTATGGAAACGATCGGCGAACTTCGTCCAGAGCAAAATGTGCTGGCTGTCATTCCGTCAACCGACAACATGATTTCAGGCGGGGCGATGAAGCCTGACGATGTCATCGTGTCATTAAGCGGAAAAACGATTGAAATCCTTAATACGGATGCAGAAGGAAGGCTTGTGCTTGCAGACGGCCTTACATATGCGAAACAGCATGGCGCGTCTGTTCTTGTTGATGTGGCAACACTCACTGGCGGCGTTGTTGTGGCATTGGGCACAGAAACAACCGGCGCCATGACAAATAACGAGAGCTTTTATCAGCAGGTGGCTGAAGCTGCGGAAGAGTGTGGTGAGGCCATCTGGAAGCTGCCGATTACAGAAAAGGATAAAAAACGTGTGAAAAACAGCCAAATGGCGGATTTAAACAATTCACCGGGACGAGAAGGCCATGCAATTATGGCAGGAACGTTTCTTGGTGAGTTTGCTGAAACGACACCTTGGGTTCATCTTGATATTGCAGGCACAGCAACTTCAAGTAAAACAAGCTGCTTTGGTCCGTCCGGTGCAACCGGCGTCATGGCAAGGACACTGGCTACGCTGGCAGAAAGATTTACAGCGGAAGAACACACAAAAGCATAACAAATACAGCCCTGCTGCGATTTCGCGGCAGGGTTTTTCTCCTCCAAAATCTTTAGTTGACTAAAGTGTTATGATATGATACGATACGTTCGTACTTTATTTATCTACTACATTAGCAAACTAAAGGATTTTTGGAGGGGTATCATGAATGCAGTCGTCATCGCAGTACTGCTTATGCTTGTCTTAAGCCTTCTGCGTGTCAATATAGTTATTGCTTTAATCATAGGTGCCTTGGCCGGCGGCTTAACAGGAGGACTCGGCCTTGGTGAAACGGTTAAAGCCTTTACAGAGGGGCTCGGCGGAAATGCCACCGTTGCAGTCAGCTACGCTATGCTAGGTGCGTTTGCTGCGGCTTTAACGAAAACAGGTCTTCCGGATGCTATGGTGGAAGCTTCTGTGAAGTTAATTGGAAATAAAGAAGATACACGAAAAAAGGCACTGTCTAAAGTGCTCATTGTACTGATTATTTTAATCGTAGCTTGTTTTTCGCAAAACGTGGTACCGGTTCACATCGCATTTATTCCTGTGCTGATACCGCCGCTTTTGAAAATCTTTAATGAGCTTGAAATGGACCGCAGGCTGATTGCATGTGTGATTACGTTCGGCTTAACGGCTCCTTATATTTTGCTGCCTGTCGGCTTCGGCCAGATTTTCCAAGGCATGCTGAAGGACAACATGGCTGATGCGGGTTTAAACGTTCCGCTTGGCGATATTCCGTACGCGCTGATCATACCGGTTGCAGGCATGGTTGTCGGTTTGATTTTATCAGTAATCGTTTATCGCAAACCAAAAGTGTATGAAACAAAAGAAATCTCAGGTGTGAAACCATCTCCATATACGAAAAAAAGTCTGGGAATCGCGGTTCTCGCCATTGTAGTGTCACTCGGCGTCCAGCTTTATTTATCGCAGACCTTGGGAGTAGAAGGGATGATTATGGGGGCGCTGGCCGGCCTGATTATCCTGTTTGTCAGCGGTGTAATGAAACGTGACGAGGCGGATTCATTGATTACTGACGGTATGGTATTAATGGCCTTTATCGGATTTGTTATGCTTGTTGCAGCCGGATTCTCAAATGTCTTGACAAAAACCGGAGATGTCGAGTCATTGGTCAAAACATCAGCTGGTATTATTGGGCACAGCCAGTCAATGGGCGCATTGCTGATGCTGATTGTCGGATTGCTGATTACTATGGGAATCGGCTCATCTTTTGCAACGATTCCGGTGATCACAACGATCTTTGTGCCTCTATGTATGCAGCTCGGATTCAGCCCGATGGCAACGATTGCGATTATCGGAGCGGCTGCCGCGCTTGGTGATGCCGGTTCACCTGCCAGCGACAGTACACTTGGGCCGACTTCAGGTCTGAGTGCGGACGGACAGCATCACCACATTTGGGACACTTGTGTGCCGACATTTATCTTTTATAACATTCCGCTTGTTATTTTTGGCTGGATTGCGGCGCTTGTCTTATAGAAAAAAGGCTCTCCTTAACGGGAGAGCCTTTTTCGTTTATCATTTTAAAAAACCGCTCATTGGAACGGTTTTTAAGTGGACGATATTTGATGTCTGTTAAAGCCGGTTGCTTTATGTATAGAGCGGTAGATCGCAGGTGCGATAAACGTCAGCAGCACAGCCAGTACCGTGTCTTTTACCATAAACCAAGTCATAAAGCCCCAAACCGTGCTGTAGCTCATCGGTGTATGAATCCACAGCTTCAGCGCAAGATACATATAGGTGGTGCCGATGATATACATAATGGCCGTTCCGGTAAGAGAAGCAAGCAGAAAACGGATCTTACTTGGCTGGATTTTGCGTTCTACTAACCATCCAGCTGCAAATGCTGCCGGAATGTATGAGATAATGAAGCCGCCGCTTTTACCTGCAAATGGTGCGAAGCCCGCGGAAAACTGAGCGAATACTGGTGCCCCGGCCAATCCGACAAGCGCATATACAAGCATTGCGATAGCAGCGCGTTTGCTGCCGAGAAGCAGAGCCGCCAAGAGGCAGAAAAACGGCTGCATCGACAGCGGAATGCCGGCAACTTGCAAAAAGGGCGCGACTGATGTAATGTTGGCGCCGACAGCCATAAGTGCGGCGAACATGCCGATCAGTGCCATATCACCCGCACGAAGTTTATGTTGTTTCATCGTTGTTCCCCCTTAGGTTTACATACACAATCATAGAGTAATAAAGATCCGAACGATTGTCAACATGAATATCATTTAGGTTAACAAAAGGAGGGTTTACGTGTATTTCGGAAGAATAAAACAGGCCGATCAGTCAGGAAGAGTGCCGCCCAATCAAAATGTGACGACTTCGTTTCCTGTGCTTCATACGGGAAACGTTCCGTATTATGAGGATATGACGAAGTGGAATCTGCAAGTATACGGATTGGTTGATCATCCGATGCTTTTAAGCTTTGAAGATATAAAAGCCTTTCCTCAGTGCGAATCGGAAAATGACATCCATTGCGTAACAGGCTGGTCACGGCTTGATAACGTTTGGCAGGGTGTGCGGACACGGGATATCGCGGAGAAAGCCGGAGTAAAAGAAGAGGCGGGCTATGTCATTTTACACGCGGAAGAGGGCTGGACGACAAATCTGCCGCTCGTTGACTTTTTGGCTGAAACATCACTGCTCGCTTATGCGCATAACGGCGAACCTTTAACGCCTGAACACGGCTTCCCGCTGCGGGGAGTGTTTCCTCATTTGTATTTCTGGAAAAGCGCTAAGTGGCTGCGGGGCATCCAATTTACGAAAGAAAATCATCCCGGTTTTTGGGAGCAGAACGGCTATCATATGAGAGGCGACCCTTGGCAGAATCAGAGATTTACATGGGATTAAGGTTCTAGTGAGTGTAGGATAATCAGCACCTTTTTTAGGTTTTTATTTCCATATTGCTAGTCATCAGGTACCTTATTTAGAGAAGGTGCCTTTTTTATTAAGGAAAAAGTTGACTTTGTTTGCCAGAAAACCTATTATTTGAGTTGTCTAGTTGATAGTGAAAATCATTATCATAAATGCAGCCAGTTTTAAAGAGAGGAATGTCGTACTGCATGATTGAGAAAAATACAGATGGGGCTAAAGGCGGGACCTACAACGCATTTACCATTCCGGGAACGGAAGTGCGTAAAATGTCTTCACGCAATGGCAGCCGCGGCTATCAAATCTTTATCTCAAAACCGAGCACGGAGCCGCCGCCTTCCGGTTATCCGGTTATTTATCTGCTCGACGCCAATTCTATCTTCGGTACAATGTCGGAAGCTGTTCGGGTACAGGGGCGCCGTCCTGAGAAAACAGGGGTAATTCCCGCTGTGATTGTCGGTATTGGCTATGACACAACAGAACCGTTTTCTTCTGCGCGCCACCGGGATTTTACAATGCCTACGTCTTACACGGAGCTGCCGGTAAGGCCTGACGGCAAAGAATGGCCGGAGCATGGAGGAGCGGGGGACTTTTTAAGATTTATTGAAGAGGACCTCAAACCAGAGATTGAACAAGATTATGAGATTGACAGAAACAGACAAACAATCTTTGGCCACTCTCTTGGCGGGCTCTTCGTTTTGCAGGTGCTCTTAACGAAACCGGATGCATTCCAAACGTATATCGCAGGCAGTCCGTCCATTCATTGGAACAAACCATTTATTGAAAAGGAAGCTGAGCGTTTCGCTTCCTGTTTAAAGAAAAACGAGCAGCCTGTCAATCTTCTGCTAGCGGCAGGAGAATTGGAAAAGCATCATAAATGCCGAATGAACGATAACGCGAAGGAGCTTTACGAGCGGCTGTCCGCTTTGGCTGAAAAAGGTGTACGGACAGAATTTTGCGAGTTTTCAGGAGAAGGACATATTTCGGTTCTTCCTGTTTTGGTCAGCAGGGCTTTGCGTTTCGCGCTTCACCCTGACGGCCCGCACATTTCATTGAGCTGAGAATTGCCTCAGCTCCCATATTTGTCACAAAAATTATATTTGACTGTCGGATGACATTTGGATATGATTATTTTTATAATTGATAATGATAATCATTATCAATAGATTGCGGTTAATAGTAAGGTGAAGCAGTCTTTTTCGCGACATGCCCTTTTTGGCGTTAAAAGCGAAGAAAGGAAATGATGAAATGAAGGTAAGAGGTATAGAAGGCAAGATCGCATTGATTACAGGGGCCGCCCAAGGAATAGGTGAAGCTGTAGCGCGGACGCTTGCCGGTCAAGGGGCACACATTGCTGCGGTTGATTACAATCCAGAAAAGCTTGAAAAAGTCGTGAACAGCCTCAAAGCGGAGGGATGCCGTGCCGAAGCCTTTCCGGCGGATGTGAGAGACAGTGCGGCGATTGACGATATCACGGCTCGAATCGAACGTGACATGGGCCCGATTGACATATTGGTGAACGTAGCGGGCGTGCTTCGGCCCGGGCTGATTCATTCTCTCAGTGATGAGGAATGGGAGGCCACTTTCTCAGTGAATTCGACTGGTGTTTTTAACGCGTCACGCTCAGTCAGCAAATATATGATGAACCGCAGATCCGGTTCAATTGTTACGGTAGGATCAAATGCAGCCGGTGTGCCAAGGACATCTATGGCGGCATACGCCTCATCAAAGGCAGCGGCCGTGATGTTTACAAAGTGCCTTGGCCTTGAGCTTGCAGAATACAACATTCGCTGCAATATTGTTTCTCCCGGATCAACGGAAACAGACATGCAGTGGTCTTTATGGGCTGATGAAAATGGTGCAGAACAAGTCATCAAAGGATCGCTTGATACATTTAAAACGGGAATTCCGCTCAAAAAACTGGCCCAGCCTTCGGATATTGCGGATGCCGTGCTCTTTTTGGTTTCTGAGCAGGCAGGCCATATTACGATGCATAATTTATGTGTAGATGGCGGCGCGACTCTAGGCATATAAGTTAACTCAAAGGAGGTTTATGAAGATGTTGGAACAAAATGTTATATCTGAAACAAAGGCGGAGCATTTGCTTCGTGATTATCAGCCGGGCACTTTTTTCTTGGCTTCCCCTCATCGTGTGCTGCTTGGAAAAGGAATAAGTGAAGCCGTGCCGGATGCAGACGGACAAAACCAATTAGAAACCTTACCCGGCCGCATTGCTGAGGCGCTAAACAAAGCAAAGCAATCGGGGCAAAGCCGTCCGGTTGTTGTGGGAGCTGTTCCATTTGATTATTTAAAACCGCCCCGGCTCGTCGTTCCGGAGGAGGTACGGTGGTCGGGACCGCTTCAATTCGGTGATGCCCAGATTGAACAGCAGCCGGAACATACATATCACATACAGCCTGTTCCTGCACCGGAGGACTATAAAAAAGGTGTAGAACAAGGATTGGCAAGCATTGCTGACGGCACACTCAACAAAATCGTCCTGTCCAGATCGCTGCATCTGACATCACCTGAAGCGATACAAACGGGTGAACTGCTTCACCATCTGGCGCGGCATAATACACACGGTTATACTTTTGCAGCCGATGTATCCGGCCAAGATGATTCATCTTCCCATCGGACATTACTCGGTGCAAGTCCCGAGCTTCTCGTTTCGAGAATGGGAACTCAGGTGGTATCTAATCCGTTAGCGGGCTCTAGACCTCGCAGTGATGATCCTGTTGAGGACCAGCGCCGGGCCGATGAATTGCTTTCTTCCGCAAAGGATCTTCATGAACATGCTGTTGTGGCTGATGCGGTTGCCGCCGGGCTGCGGCCTTTTTGCCGGTCGCTGGACGTTCCGGAAAAGCCTTCGCTGATCCAAACGGAGACGATGTGGCATTTGTCCAGTGTCATTAAAGGAGAGCTTTCTGATCCGACTGTAACCTCGCTGGAACTAGCCGCCGCGCTTCATCCTACGCCGGCAGTCTGCGGAACACCGACTGACCTTGCAAGAGAAGCCATCCGTGAAATTGAACCTTTTGACCGCGGTTTCTTCACCGGCATGGTAGGCTGGTGTGACGATGCAGGCGATGGCGAATGGATCGTTACGATTCGGTGTGCAGAGGCTGAAGAACGCTCACTTCGTCTTTTTGCAGGGGCCGGTGTTGTAGCCGGATCAAAAGCAGAGGACGAGCTTCAGGAGACATCCGCAAAGTTTCGGACGATGCTCCGGGCAATGGGTGTCAATCACATATGATCAGATGATCAGAAATAATTGCAGGAGGGAAACAGCATGCTGAATGGATTTACGCCGTGGCCCAAGGAGTTTGCGGAAAAGTACCGGGAGAACGGTTGCTGGGCCGGTGAGACTTTTGGAGACATGTTAAGAGACCGGGCTGCCAAACATGGCGATCGAATCGCGATTACATGCGGGGACACCCATTGGAGCTATCAAGAGCTTGACACAAGGGCTGACCGTCTGGCAGCCGGATTGCAAAAGCTCGGTATTAAACCAATGGATCGTGTAGTCGTGCAGCTGCCGAATATCGCGGAGTTTTTTGAAGTCATCTTTGCACTTTTTCGGCTGGGAGCGCTCCCGGTCTTTGCACTGCCTTCTCATCGAAGCAGTGAGATTACATATTTTTGCGAGTTTGCTGAAGCGGAGGCTTATATTATCCCCGATTCCCATTCGGGATTTGACTACCGTACACTTGCCAGACAGGTTCGAAGCAAGCTGCCGTCCTTGAAACACGTCATTGTCGCAGGTGAGGCGGAGGAATTCCAGCCGCTTGAGGCATTGCATACAGAACCTGGCGAGCTGCCTGAAGTAAAATCTTCGGATGTGGCGTTCCTACAGCTTTCTGGAGGAAGCACCGGCTTATCGAAACTGATACCGCGAACCCATGATGATTACATATACAGCCTGCGGATGAGCGCGGAGGTTTGCTGGCTTGATCACAGCACTGTGTACTTGGCCGCATTGCCGATGGCGCACAATTACCCGCTGAGCTCACCAGGGGTGCTAGGCGTATTATACGCTGGAGGAAAAGTGGTTTTATCTCCTTCTCCGAGTCCGGACGACTCGTTCCCTTTGATTGAACGGGAACAGGTGACAATGACAGCTCTTGTCCCGCCGCTTGCAATGGTATGGATGGACGCTGCTGCCTCACGAGATGACGATTTATCAAGCCTTCAAGTGCTGCAGGTCGGCGGCGCGAAATTCAGCGCTGAAGCCGCGCGCAAAGTGAAATCTGTGTTCGGCTGCACCTTGCAGCAGGTTTTCGGAATGGCAGAAGGGCTCGTTAATTATACAAGGCTTGATGACCCAGAGGAAGTTATTGTAAATACTCAGGGTAAGCCGATGTCTTCTTACGATGAAATACGTGTGTGGGATGATCAAGATCGTGACGTGAAACCTGGTGAAACGGGTCACCTGCTGACACGGGGACCGTATACGATCAGGGGTTACTATAAGGCTGATGAGCACAATGCGGCTTCGTTTACCGACGACGGTTTTTACCGCACTGGCGATCTAGTGAGATTGACACCCGATGGCTATATTGTCGTGGAAGGACGGGCAAAGGATCAAATCAACCGCGGCGGAGAAAAAGTGGCGGCGGAAGAGGTTGAAAATCATCTTCTGGCGCATCCGGCTGTGCATGATGCGGCGATGGTATCAATGCCTGACCAATTTCTTGGTGAAAGATCTTGTGTGTTCATTATTCCCCGGGATCAAGCGCCGAAAGCCGCAGAGCTCAAAGCTTTTCTAAGAGAACGCGGGCTTGCAGCGTATAAAATTCCAGACCGGATTGAATTTGTTGAGACCTTCCCGCAGACAGGGGTAGGAAAGGTAAGCAAAAAGGCGCTTCGCGAAACGATCGCCGAAAAACTTCTTGCAGGTTCAAAAAAATAGAAACGATTTGAAAGGGAGTGTTCAAATGGCTATTCCTGCCATTCAGCCGTATCAAATGCCGACAGCGTCTGATATGCCAACAAACAAAGTATCATGGGTGCCTGATCCAAATCGGGCAGTCTTCTTAATACACGATATGCAGAACTATTTTGTCGACGCGTTTACAGCTGGAGCGTCTCCAGTAATAGAGCTTTCAGCAAATATACGCAAACTGAAGGACCAATGTGTTCAACTCGGGATACCTGTTGTCTACACAGCGCAGCCCGGCAGTCAAAACCCGGAGGACCGGGCATTGCTGACTGATTTTTGGGGACCTGGATTAAGCAGCGGCCCTTATGAGGAAAAAATTGTGGCCGAGCTTGCGCCGGAAGACAATGATCTTGTATTGACAAAATGGAGATACAGCGCATTTAAGAGAACGAATCTGCTTGAGATCATGCGTGAACAGGGGCGTGATCAGCTGATCATCTCTGGGATTTATGCTCATATTGGCTGTCTCGTTACAGCATGTGAAGCGTTTATGGAGGACATCGAAGCGTTTTTTGTTGCTGATGCAGTTGCGGATTTTTCTGAGGACAAGCATAAAATGGCGCTTAATTATGCGGCTGGGCGCTGTGCGTTTACGGTGATGACCGACAGCTTGCTTGATCAGCTGAAACATACGCCTTCTGCGGCTCAGAAGCCATCAGAAAAAGCTGAAAAAGATAGATTTACCTGCGAGAGTATTCGCACACAAATTGCTGAGCTTCTACAAGAATCTCCTGATGACATTGCAGATAATGAGGACTTACTGAATAGGGGACTTGATTCTGTAAGGATCATGACATTAGTGGAACAATGGCGCCGTGAAGGAGCCGAGGTGACATTCGTCGAACTGGCTGAACGGCCGACGATAGAAGAATGGCAGAAATTGCTTTCAATCCGCATTGAGAGAGTGTTGCCAAACGCGGACTATTTATAAAAGGAGGTAAAAAGACGGATGCCTGATACAAAAGATCTTCAATATTCTTTAACCGGAGCGCAAAGCGGTATTTGGTTTGCTCAGCAGCTTGATCCGGATAATCCAATCTACAATACAGCCGAATATATAGAAATCAACGGCCCAATCGATATTTCTCTTTTTGAAGAAGCTTTACGTCACGTCATAAAAGAAGCGGAATCACTTCATGTCCGCTTTGGTGAAGATATGGACGGGCCTTGGCAGATGATGAATCCATCACCGGATGTACAGCTCCAAGTCATTGACGTCAGCTCTGAACCTAATCCGGAAAAGACCGCTTTAAACTGGATGAAAGCTGACTTGGCAAAGCCGGTCGATTTACAGCATGACACGTTGTTCCGCGAAGCTTTGTTTAAAGCCGGGCCTCAGCGTTTCTTTTGGTATCAGCGCATTCACCATATTGCGATCGACGGCTTTGGATTTTCTCTGATCGCCCAGCGGGTTGCACATGCCTATACGGCACTTGCAGGAGGGCGGTCCGCTGATGATCGTTCCTTCGGCTCTTTGCAGGATATTTTGGCGGAGGACGCAGAGTACCGCTCGTCTGATACATATGAAGAGGATCGTCAATTCTGGCTGAATCGTTTTGCGGACAGGCCTGAAGTTGTCAGTTTGGCAGAACGGGCGCCGAGAACCTCAAAAAGCTTTCTGCGCCAGACTGCTTATTTGCCGCCATCAGATGTAAACGCATTGAAAGAAGCGGCGCGCTATTATGCCGGAAGCTGGCATGAAGTCGTGATTGCGGTATCAGCTGCTTATGTACACCGCATGACCGGCTCTGAGGATGTTGTGCTCGGACTGCCAATGATGGGACGGATGGGATCGGCATCCTTGAATGTTCCGGCTATGGTGATGAATCTTCTCCCGCTGAGGCTGTCTGTGAGTCCTTCGATGAGCTTTTCTGAGCTTGTGCTGCAAATTTCCCGGGAAATCCGCAGTATCCGGCAGCATCATAAATACCGCCATGAGGAACTGCGGCGGGATCTAAAACTAATAGGAGAAAATCATAGATTATTTGGCCCGCAAATTAATGTGATGCCTTTTGATTACGGTCTCGACTTTGCCGGAGCCCGTGGGACCACGCACAATCTTTCAGCCGGTCCTGTTGATGATTTGTCGATAAATGTCTATGACAGAACAGACGGAAGCGGGCTGCGAATTGATGTGGATGCCAATCCTGAAGTGTACAGCGAGTCAGAAATAAAGGTGCATCAGCAGCGGATCTTACAGCTTTTACAAACGGCATCAGCCGGTGAGGACATGCTGATTGGGCAAATGGAATTTCTTTTGCCGGCAGAAAAAGCACGGGTCATAAGCGAATGGAATGAGACAGCAAAACCCGAGCAGCTGCTCAGCCTTCCGGATATGTTTGAGGAGCAGGCAAAACGTTCGCCTGAACGTATCGCCCTGATTTGCGATCACATTCAATTAAGCTATCAAGAGCTGAATGAACAAGCAAACCGCCTTGCGCATCTTTTGATAGAAAAAGGTCTTGGCCCGGAGCAGTTTGTCGCCTTGGCTCTGCCGCGGTCTTCCGAGATGGTAGCTGCAATGCTTGCCGTACTAAAGACTGGCGCTGCTTATCTTCCGCTTGATCCGGAGTTTCCAGCCGACAGAATTTCATACATGCTGAAGGATGCGAAGCCATCATGCATGATAACGACTGAGGAAATTGCAGCCACTTTGCCTGATGATATAACGGCACCGCAGCTTGTGCTGGATCAGCCTGTGACAAAAGAAATTGTGAAGCGTTATTCTGCCGACAATCCAAATGTACATGTATCTCTTGTTCATCCGGCGTATATCATCTATACATCAGGATCAACAGGAAGACCAAAGGGTGTTGTTGTCACGCTGAAAAGTTTAAGTAATTTTCTGCTGTCTATGCAGGAGACATTTTCTCTCAATGAACAAGACAGGTTGCTGGCTGTGACGACCGTCGCTTTTGATATTTCTGCTTTGGAATTGTTCCTCCCGCTTATCAGCGGAGCGAGTATTGTTGTTGCTCAAAAAGAAACAATCCGCGAGCCGCAGGCATTAGCTAAAATGATTGAATATTTTGATATAACGATTATGCAGGCCACGCCGACCCTGTGGCATGCGTTGGTCACAAACGAACCTGAGAAACTTCGGGAGCTCAGGGTGCTTGTCGGGGGAGAGGCACTTCCGAGCGGACTTTTGCAGGCCCTGCAGGCACTTGATTGTCCAGTAACTAATTTATACGGCCCTACTGAAACAACCATTTGGTCTGCGGCAGCTTCTCTCGAAAAAGGTGTACAGGGTGTGCCTCCGATCGGAAAGCCGATTTGGAATACGCAGGTATATGTGCTCGATAATAGTTTGCAGCCCGTTCCGCCAGGCATTGTTGGGGAGCTCTATATTGCCGGAACCGGCTTGGCCCGCGGATATTTAGGACGCCCTGATTTAACGGCGGAGCGCTTTGTTGCTGATCCGTACGGACCGCCGGGCACACGGATGTACCGGACCGGAGATCAGGCCCGCTGGCGTGCGGATGGGTCTCTGGATTACATTGGGCGGGCCGATCATCAAATCAAGATTCGCGGTTTCCGCATTGAGCTTGGAGAAATTGATGCCGTGCTTGCTAAACATCCGCAAATTGAACAGGCTGCGGTTGTCGTTCGAGAGGATCAGCCGGGAGATAGACGATTAGTGGCGTATCTGGTTGTTTCTTCAGCTCTAGATATTGCTGAGCTTCGCCGTTATGTTGGTGCCAGTCTGCCTGATTATATGGTGCCTGCGGCATTTGTGGAGATCGATGAACTGCCATTAACACCTAATGGCAAGCTAGACCGGAAAGCATTGCCGGCACCCGATTTTAGCGCATCTGTCACTGACCGGGGACCTCGAACGCCTCAAGAAGAGATACTGTGTGATCTGTTTGCAGAGGTTCTGGGTCTTGCACGCGTAGGTATTGATGACAGTTTCTTCGAGCTGGGCGGCCATTCTCTCCTTGCCGCCCGTTTGATGAGCCGAATTCGTGAGACGATGGGAGCCGAGCTGGGCATCGCCAAGCTCTTTGACGAACCGACAGTTGCCGGACTTGCTGCACATCTTGACCAGGCGCAGAGTGTCCGTCCCGCTTTGCAAAGAGCTGAACGTCCCGAGAACATTCCGCTTTCTTTTGCACAGCGCCGGCTATGGTTCCTCCATTGTCTGGAAGGGCCAAGTCCTACTTATAATATCCCGGTTGCCGTCCGTCTTTCAGGTGAACTGAACCAAGAAGCGCTGCAAGCGGCACTGTATGATCTCATCAGCCGCCATGAAAGCCTTCGGACCATCTTCCCTGAATCACAGGGGACATCTTATCAGCATATTTTAGACGCCGATCAAGCCCGTCCTGATTTATATGTTACAGAAATAAAGAAGGAGGAGCTTTCTAAGAGGCTTGCCGCTGCTGCTCGCTACAGCTTTGACCTTGCAGCTGAGCCTGCTTTCCGTGCCGAGCTCTTTGTTATCGGTCCCGATGAGTACGTGCTCCTGCTGCTCGTGCACCATATTGTCGGAGACGGATGGTCATTGACCCCTCTGACTCGTGATCTGGCTGCTGCTTATACCGCCCGTTGTCACGGGAGAGCCCCCGAATGGACACCGCTTGCTGTGCAGTATGCGGATTATGCGCTCTGGCAGCAAAGTCTGCTCGGAAGCGAGCATGATCCAGACAGTTTGATTGCCGGTCAGCTAGCTTTCTGGAAAGAGAGACTGGAAGACCTGCCCGATCAGCTCGAACTGCCAACTGATTATTCACGTCCGGCTGAGCCGAGTCATCAGGGAGATACAATCCATTTCCGTATAGACTCAGAGCTTCACCGCCGCTTGCTGGAGCTGGCGCGTGCCAATAAAGTAAGTCTGTTTATGGTGCTTCAATCAGGGCTTGCCGCCTTGCTGACGAGGCTCGGAGCTGGAACGGATATTCCGATTGGAAGCCCGATCGCGGGGCGGAATGACGATGCGCTTGGTGATCTTGTGGGACTGTTTATCAATACATTGGTGCTCAGAACAGACACCTCTGGTGATCCGAGTTTCCGTGAGCTTCTGGACAGAGTGCGGGAAGTGAATCTGGCAGCCTATGAAAATCAGGATCTGCCGTTTGAGAGACTTGTAGAGGTGCTCAATCCTGTTCGCTCCCGGGCGACGCATCCATTATTCCAAGTCATGCTCGCGTTCCAGAATACGCCTGACGCAGAGCTGAACCTGCCTGGTACAGAAAGCAGCCTGCGCATTCATAGCGTAGGATCTGCCAAATTTGATGTAACGTTAGAAATCAGTGAAAGCCGTCTTGATGACGGGACACCAAATGGACTGGAAGGATTGCTTGAGTACAGCACCGATCTTTTTAAACGTGAGACTGTTCAAGCTCTCGCTGATCGCCTTCTGCTGCTGCTTGAGGCTGCCGAGGCTGCTCCTGACCAGAAAATCGGAAGCCTGGATATTCTAGCATCAGAGGAGCGCAGCATCACGGCGACGGATTGGCAAAGTGTTTCTGAAAAGATTCCGCAAGCGTGTCTCCCGGAGCTGTTTGAGAAACAAGCTGTGTCGAGCCCTGATTCCATTGCTGTCGTGTATAAAGATAAGGCGATGAGCTATACCGAGCTGAATGAAAGGGCGAACCGGCTTGCCCGGCTGCTGATTAGCAAAGGCGTCGGAACGGAGCAATTTGTGGCATTAGCATTGCCTCGCTCTTTGGATATGACTATTGGACTGTTAGCGGTACTGAAAGCGGGAGCTGCATACCTGCCGCTTGATCCGGACTATCCGGCCGACCGAATCGCTTTTATGCTGAACGATGCCCGGCCTGCGATTATCATCACGAGCTCACAGGTGGAAAATCAAATCCCGCCTGCAGAAAATGTGCCGAAAATTGTGCTGGATGATCCGGAATTATGCGAGAAACTAAAAACATATAGTCCTTTGAATCCTGATCATACGGACAGGATTCGCCCGCTGTCACCTTTCAACACGGCTTATGTTATTTATACATCCGGTTCAACAGGCGTTCCAAAAGGCGTCATGATTCCTCACCAAAATGTGACGAGGTTGTTTGGAGCGACCGATCACTGGTTCCGTTTCGGTTCAGACGATGTGTGGACAATGTTCCATACCTACGCGTTTGACTTTTCTGTTTGGGAGATTTGGGGACCTTTGCTGCACGGCGGGCGGCTTGTTATCGTGCCTCATGATATCAGCAGATCTCCGGAAGCGTTTCTGCGTCTGCTGGTAAAAGAGGGTGTGACCATTTTGAACCAGACACCATCAGCGTTCTATCAGTTTATGCAGGCGGAAAGGGAGCAGCCTGATCTCGGACAGGCGCTCAGCCTTAGATATGTTGTTTTTGGCGGAGAAGCGCTTGAACTCAGCCGATTAGAGGATTGGTACCATCGCCATCCTGAACAGGCGCCAAAACTGATCAATATGTATGGTATTACCGAAACAACAGTGCATGTCAGCTATATCGAATTAGACCGGAATATTGCAGCTATAAGAGCAAACAGCCTGATCGGCTGCGGAATTCCCGATCTAGGCGTGTATGTGCTGGATGAGCGTTTACAGCCCGTTCCGCCGGGTGTGGCTGGAGAACTGTATGTGTCAGGAGCCGGATTGGCCCGAGGCTATTTAGGACGGCCCGGTTTAACGGCGGAACGCTTCATCGCTGACCCATTCGGACCACCGGGCACACGGATGTACCGCACGGGAGATGTAGCCCGCAGGCGTGCTGACGGTTCTCTCGATTATGTCGGCCGTGCCGATCATCAAGTGAAAATTCGGGGCTTCCGAATTGAACTGGGAGAAATTGAAGCCGCGCTTGTTCAGCATTCACAGCTGGAAGATGCGGCAGTGATCGTTCGTGAGGATCAGCCGGGAGATAAACGTTTGGCAGCTTATGTCATACCTTCCTCGGAGGAAACGTTTGATACGGCGGAACTGCGGAGGTATGCTGCCGAGAGACTGCCGGATTACATGGTGCCTTCAGCCTTTGTGACGATGAAAGAATTGCCGCTGACGCCGAATGGAAAGCTTGACCGTAAAGCGCTGCCTGCTCCAGATTTTGCTGCTGCGGTGACAGGTCGCGGGCCGAGAACCCCGCAGGAAGAAATCCTTTGTGACTTGTTTATGGAAGTGCTTCATTTGCCGCGTGTCGGTATTGATGACCGTTTCTTCGATTTGGGCGGACATTCCCTGCTCGCAGTTCAGCTGATGAGCCGCATACGTGAAGCACTCGGGGTTGAACTCAGCATTGGCAATCTATTTGAAGCACCGACTGTGGCAGGGCTTGCCGAAAGACTGGAGATGGGTTCAAGCCAAAGCGCTCTTGATGTTTTGCTGCCGCTCCGAACAAGCGGAGACCGGCTTCCGTTGTTTTGCGTACATCCGGCGGGCGGACTTAGCTGGTGTTATGCAGGATTGATGACATCATTAGGAACGGATTACCCCATCTATGGACTGCAAGCGCGGGGAATTGGACAGCAGGAGGCGCTTCCGAAAACGCTCGATGACATGGCTGCCGACTATATAGAACAGATTCGGACGATCCAGCCGAAAGGGCCGTACCATTTGCTAGGCTGGTCCCTAGGCGGGAATGTCGTTCAAGCGATGGCCACCCAGCTGCAAAATCAAGGAGAAGAAGTATCCCTATTGGTTATGCTGGACGCCTATCCAAACCACTTCCTTCCTATAAAAGAGGCACCGGATGATGAAGAAGCGCTTATTGCCCTTCTCGCGTTAGGCGGGTACGACCCAGACAGCTTAGGGGACAAACCGCTTGATTTTGAAACAGCTATTGAGATTCTGCGGCGAGATGGCAGCGCACTAGCCAGTCTGGACGAATCGGTCATTTTAAATCTGAAGAATATGTATGTCAATTCTGTCGGCATTTTAGGCTCATATAAGCCGAAAACCTTCCGCGGAAATGTTCTGTTTTTCAGATCAACTATCATTCCTGAATGGTTTGACCCGATTGAACCTGATTCGTGGAAGCCTTATATTGATGGACAAATTGAACAAATCGACATTGACTGCCGCCATAAAGATCTCTGTCAGCCGGAACCGCTCGCAGTCATTGGCCGGGTTTTGGCAGCTAAATTTGAAGAAATGAATCAATGAAGGAGGAAAAGCAATGGCAAATCCTTTTGAAAATGCGGATGGCGTATACCTTGTTCTCATCAATGAAGAGGGCCAATATTCCTTGTGGCCCGGCTTTATCGATGTGCCGAGCGGCTGGACAGTCGTTCATGAACAAAAAGGGCGTGAGGCTTGTCTGGACTACATCCAATCGCATTGGAGCGATATGAGGCCGAACAGCTTAAAGCCTGTCGAAAATGTCTAAATGCATTGACGGTAAAAAAAAGAGACTGCAGCAGGCAGTCTCTTTTTCTATCTTACGCAGACGTTTGGGTATGATCGCAATCTCTGACGGGGTTCCCGTTTTCATCCGTACACCATGACTGGGATAAAAACGCCAAAAACACAGCGGCCCACTGATCGGCAAATTGAATCAGAATGCCTCCGTCATGCCAAGAGCCGTTGTCTTTTTTCCAGCGGGTATCCAGTGCATTGCCTTGATTCATGTGGATGTTGTGCATACCGTTTGTCGGGGTAAAGCCGAATATTTTATCTGCCGCCTGTTCCGGTCCAAATTTTGACCCGAATATATAAACCGGCGCTTTCTCTTCTTTCGCTTTCTTCATATACGTTTCAATAAAGTCATTTAAATCATTATCAGGCCCCGTGATTTCATGAGGCAAAGGCTTCATTTCCCGTGAATCAAAAAGATTGCCCCGCACATAATCCAGTGCTACTTCACGGTTTTCGTCATTGATCTTCGTATATCCATACGGCATGTTCGGAAGGATGGTAATGGAGCTCGAATCAAACTGATCGTCTGCCAAATACAATACTTCAGATTCCTCGGAACTGGACATGACATTGATGGCGCACCTGTAATACGTATTCTCTTCACCTAGCATCTTGACTTGGAAATGAGGACTGTCATCATCTGTTTCCCGCTTCATATCTAAGACAACGCCTTTTAACACGCCATATTGCTGAACAGCCATATGAATCCTCCTTTATGATCAAGTTCTTCGTTTTAATTCGAGACGTCATTTCCTTTTTCCTTTTTAAAAGATAAAAAAAGCCTGCAGAAATTTTTCTGCAAGCTCAATATGAATTAAGCGCCGGCCACAGATGATTCATCCTGTAAGGCTTTCTCGGCAGGGACATATTCGTATCCTAAATCTTTGGCAACAGCCTCATAAGTCACGTGGCCGTTTGCTGTGTTTAATCCCGCTCTTAGTGCCGCATTGTCTTCGAGTGCTTTTGCGGCCCCTTTGTTTGCGATTTGCAGTGCATATGGAACCGTAACGTTCGTTAACGCAATTGTTGAAGTGCGAGGCACAGCGCCCGGCATGTTCGCAACAGCATAGTGAACGACGCCGTGTTTTTCATATGTCGGCTGATCGTGTGTCGTAATGTGGTCTACAGTTTCAACGATGCCGCCTTGGTCAATTGCAACATCCACAATCACTGAACCAGGCTTCATTTGTTTCACCATTTCCTCTGTGACAAGCGTCGGCGCTTTAGCACCAGGAATTAACACGGCGCAAATGAGAAGGTCCGCTTCGGCTACCGAATCGGCGATATTGACAGGGTTAGAAATTAACGTTTTAATTTGATGGCCGAATATATCATCAAGCTGACGCAGGCGATCCGCGTTTAAGTCGATGATCGTCACATCTGCACCTAGGCCGACAGCCATTTTTGCCGCATTGGTTCCGACTACGCCCCCACCGATAATGGTTACTTTTCCTCGGGCAACGCCAGGCACTCCGGCAAGGAGGATTCCTTTTCCGCCTTTAGGTTTCTCTAGGAACTGGGCTCCGATCTGCGCTGCCATTCTGCCTGCCACCTCGGACATCGGTGTAAGCAGAGGCAATGCCCGTCCCTCACTTACCGTTTCATACGCGATCGCTGTGACGCCTTTATCCTTCAGTGCCTGTGCAAGCTCCGGTTCAGCCGCTAAGTGGAGGTAAGTAAACAGTACAAGCCCTTTTCGGAAGTATGCATATTCTTCCGGAAGCGGTTCTTTGACCTTCATGACCATTTCAGCGTCCCAGACCTGTTTCGGATCAGCAATGATTTCCGCTCCTGCTGATTCATAGGCTTCATTTTCAAAGCCGCTTCCAAGGCCTGCGCCTGATTCAACCAGCACGCGGTGACCGTTTGAAACGAGCTGAGAAACGCCCCCAGGCGTCAAAGCGACACGGTTTTCATTGTTTTTTATCTCTTTAGGAACCCCAATGATCATATCTATTTCCTCCCGTATATGTGATATGTTTAGTGTAGCTTGATTTTTTGGAAAATTCTTTGTTTGAAACAGAAAATAAAAAAACATGGGTTTGTGAAATTTCACAAACCCATGTTTCGAAGTTTGATATCCAAATATATAGTAAACTTTTGATTCACATTTTTTAAATCGATCTCAGCGATCTGGCTGATTCGCTTCAGCCGGTAATTCAATGTATTAACGTGAATATTCAAGACCTTAGAGGCGGTATTCACATTGCTGTCGGCTTCAATAAAACGTTCGAGCGTTTCGACCATATTGGACTGGTGATCCCGGTCGTACTGCTCGAGTTTTGAAAGGGAGTAGTTGAAATATCCCGTTTGCTTCCGTTTCTCATCTAACACGTCCAAGTATTGATAAATGCCTAATTCTGAAAAACTGAAGAGATGCTTGGTTTCTTCAGCAAACCGTTCCTTTGCTTTCAATACGGACAGTGCTTCCTGATATGAGCGGCAGACAAACGAAATCGAGTTGTATATTCCGCCAAATGCAATAGAAGCATCTTCTATTTTATAACGTTCCCTCAGCTGTCTTTGCGTGCTGAAAGCGAACTGTTTTAAATCTTGAAAAGGACGATCCGTTTTTGGCGCGGTTAAAATGATAAGTTCATTGGAATCAACGGTCGTCAGCAGAGCATGAACCTGCTGGGTCGTTTCCTGCAGATAATGAAGCTGCTGTTCTGTTTTTTCGGTCAGCTCGCCGTTTACCCGGATGATCATCACGGAAAATTCAGAGGGAACGACCATTCCAAGCTTGTTAAACCCATCCGTCATGTCCTGTTCTTGATAGATGTGTCCAGTCAGCATTTTCCAGAAAAACTCTTGGCTGCGTTCCTCATTTTTCGTTTTTCTGATTTGGAGCTTAAGCAGCTTATTTCTTACTGCATTAGCCGCCATTTTTAATGTCAGCAGATCATCATCCGACAATGTTTTTTGAATTTCAAGCGCCCAAATAAACCCCAGCACTTGGTTGTTCTTCCAAATCGAAATCGCGACGCGGTTGCTTAGTCCGACTTCGTCAATTTCCTTCACTCTGATCGGCTGGTCTGTTTTTAGCAGCGCGGGAATCGTCCCGTCTTTCCACAATTTATTAATAACCTTCTCCGGCACTCTTCTGCCAATGATCGTAGACGTCCGGGCAGGGTCAGTGCAATCGCTGTGGGTGCTGTAGGCTAGCAGTTTGTGGTTCACATCTTCAATGGTGATCGGACATTGCAGCACTTCACTGATATGATCAGCCACATCTTCCAGTCTGTCAAAACTGTATTTAAACGGATCCTTTGGCATGGTCATCATTATCCCTACTTTTCCATCCTTGTATTCTTTGTTCTCTTTGACATCAAATCGTCTTGCTTTTATTATGATTGTTCTTGTTTGTGAAAATCAACAACAAAGAATACAGTTTAATAGAAGTGTACAAAGCCAAAAAACACTTTTTAAATATAATGAGATACATGTTCTGTGATGAGTGTTTCAGAAAAACTGAACCTTTTCAGAGATGGTGCTGTAGCATCAAATTTTCTGAAAGGTTTTTTTTGGGAGTTAGAGAATCATTTGGGTCTTTTGGATTATCCCAAGAAGGCAACATGGATTGAGAAAATAAACCTATTTGTTTAACAAAATATGTAATTTTTAAGAGGTGAGAGGTAAACCATTGGACTCATTTTGTAAAATTAAAACATATTTGTTTGACTGTACCGAAAAACTGTTTTTATAATAATTACGTTCTAAAAATAAGTGAATTAGCCCATATTTAGGCTGATGGCACAGGAGGTAATGAGGAATATGGCAGGATTAATTCGTGTCACACCCGAAGAGCTAAGAGCGATGGCGAAGCAATATGGCGTTGAAAGCCAAGAAGTATTAAATCAGGTTGATCGTTTAAACCGAATGATCTCTGATTTGAAAAGCATGTGGGAAGGTGCTTCTAGCGAAGCGTTCGCAGATCAATACGAGCAGCTCAAACCTTCATTTATCAAAATGTCAGATTTGCTTCAAGATGTTAACCAGCAGCTTGATCAAACAGCAAATACTCTTGAGTCTACTGACCAAGACATCGCAAATCAAATCCGCGGATAACAGTATGAAAGGGAAGGAGCGCCTGATTCACCAGAAGACGGCGCTCTTTCTATGTAAGGGTGAATAAACATGTATATTGATATTACGATAGATTTGAAACATTATAACGGAAGTGTCTTCGATCTCAGATTGTCAGATTACCACCCGGTGAAAAAAGTCATTGACATCGCTTGGCAGGCCCAAAGCGTTTCCATACCTCCGCGCGAAGGGCACTGGATCAGAGTGGTCAATAAGGATACGGTGTTTTCCGGAGAATGCAAGCTATCTGATTGCGGCATTACAAGCGGAGACCGGCTTGAAATATTATGAAAGGATCTGGTTGAATGTCAGGTGAACAAACATCATATTTAGAAAACCAATTAGAAGCTGCTGCTAAGAAAACGGAAGACGGCTTTACATTTACCTTTCAACGGGAAAAAATAAAGCTTCTGGACGGTCTCGAAGCGAACGTGATCAAGGATGTAAATCCATTCTTTCATAAAGAGATCGATGTGACGGAAGACGAAGTGATCATCACAATCCAACCTCCTCCCACCTATAAAGAATTTCGCTTGATAAAAGCTAAAGATAAAAAAAGCAAATGGCAGTTTGCCTATCAGCTTGTTCAGGCTGTACAGCAGCACAAGTTATCAAGGCTGCATTTGATTGTGGCCCCGGAAAACATTGTATTCGATAAAGGGCTGACCCCATATTTTCTTCATTACGGCGTAAAAGAAAGCATTCCTCCTTACGAGCATGATGAGGAGAGAGTCTGGCAGGAGCTAAAAGCTGCAGCGGCTTTGGCAGTTGACGGCGCTTTTGCATTTGAGGACTACTTGAAATTCAATGAAACGCTGACATTCTCTCCGGAGACAAAAGCGATATTGGATGCGAAGTCCTATGATGAACTGCTCGAGCTGATTCAGACACATATCGATGAGCTCGAAGCCAAAGCCAAAACATACATACATATCCCGAAAAAGAAATGGAACATCCAAAGATATATCGGCCTGGGACTCATTGTGTTGCTTGTGCCGGCTCTGATTTATTCGATGTATGCTTTATTTTTCGCGCAGCCAAAGCATCAGGCGATTGTGGAAAGCAACCGTGCTTTCTTAAACAAGCAGTACAGTGAGGTTATCAGCACACTGGCTAAATATGATGCGGAAAGCCTGCCTGATTCAGTGCAGTATCAGCTTGCAATGTCTTATGTTGAGGTTGAAAAATTAGGCGACACTCAAAAGAAACAAATTGAAAATAATTTGGTCACGCTCCAATCAGACCCACAGCACTTTCTTTATTGGATAGATATAGGGAGAGGCGAGAATAAAGAAGCCGTTAGTATCGGAAGAAAGCTGGAGTATAACCCGTACATAGGGCTGGGGCTGATTCGATATAAGGCTGAAATATTAGCAGATGACAGTATGAAAGATGATGAAAAGCAAAAAGAACTGGATACGGTACAAAGCGAGATCGATCAAATTACCAAACAAATGAAAGAACAAAAAGAAGAAGCGATAACAGACACGGCAGAAACTGATACAGCCAGCCAAGCCACTGAAGAACAATCAGACAAAGAAAAGCAGCAAGCTGAAGAGAAAGCGGCAGAAGAAAAGGCTGCAGCCGAGGAAAAAGCGAAAAAAGAAGAACAAGAGAAAAAAGAGAAAGAAAAGAAAGATGAGAAAAAAGATGACAAATAAAGTGAAACATGAAGTTCAGGTCATCGCACGCCGCATTTCGGCCGTTAGGGGGTTCGCCATTTGAGTCTATTATGGGTTTTCTACCAGCAAAACGTCCAAAAACTAAAACTGTCTGACCTCCCTGCGTCCCAGCCGGTGACCATAGGGCCAGATGTGAAGGATTCCATTACTATCGGTACCATTCCGTTTGAGAGCGGAGTAATTTCTCTTCAGAGGAAGGATTCCGGCAGCCAGTACGATGTTTTCCTGGGAAATGATTGCCTGGGCAGTCTTGAAACTGATGCATCATTTTCTCTTCAAACGGACCAGCAGGATATCCGTCTGTTTTTAATTGCCGGCAAGCCTGAAAAATCCGTTTATTTTACAGGAAACAGGGACGAGATGACATGTTCCTCAGAAAAGACAGAAGCAGATATCTACTTGAACGCGAATGATTTTGCTTTTGCGGAGCAAAGCACATTTTCATTACTGCATATCGGCAAGAAATGGTCGATTCTCCCAGAAAGCGGGAATGTGTTCTTGAACGGAGAGAAGGTAATAAGTGCTGCACCGCTCAAACCGGGAGATGAAATATTCTGGAATTTTACGCTAATGAGAGTAACTGAACAAGACCTCTTAGAAATCGTTCATTACACACCGCTTGAAACAGTGTTAACCAAAACGGTCAAACCAAGCACAGAAATGCAGAAAAAATATCCGCAGTACAGAAGAACGCCGCGGATGGTGTACGACCTGCCAGATGACCGTGTGTCCTTCAGTTTTCCCTCTCAGGAGAGCGATCAAACCAATAGAGGGCTGTGGCTCGTCATCCTGCCGCCGCTTGTGATGCTGATTGTGATGGGCGTTGTCGCCATCATCCAGCCGCGCGGCATATTTATACTCGTTTCTTTGGCGATGTTTATGATGACCCTTATTACCTCGACCGTTCAATATTTCCGGGATAAAAACCAGCGGAAAAAACGCGAGGAAAAGCGGGAGCGCGTGTATAAGCTTTACTTAGATAATAAGAGAAAAGAGCTTCAGGCACTTGCTGAAAAGCAAAAGCAGGTTCTTGACTTTCATTTTCCTTCTTTTGAACAAATGAAATACTTAACAAGTGAAATCAGTGACCGAATTTGGGAAAAATCACTCGAAAGCAAGGATTATCTCCAGATTCGGCTCGGGACCGGAACAGTTCCTGCAAGCTATGAAATCAATATGAGCGGCGGAGACCTGGCGAACCGTGATATTGATGACCTTATGGAGAAATCGCAGCACATGCAGCGTGTCTATAAGGACATCCGCAATGCGCCGGTTACGGTGGATTTGGCGGAGGGACCGATGGGCCTTGTCGGGAAATCTCAGATTGTTAAGAATGAGATTCACCAGCTGATCGGCCAGCTGTCGTTCTTTAACAGCTATCACGATTTGCGTTTCGTTTTTATTTTTCATGAAGAAGAGTATAAAGACTGGGAGTGGATGAAGTGGCTTCCGCAATTTCAAATGCCCCATATTTATGCAAAAGGCTTTATTTATAATGAACAGACCCGTGACCAGCTCCTGTCTTCTCTTTACGAATTGATAAGAGAGCGTGACTTGGAAGAGGACAAAGAAAAAGTGCAGTTTAAACCGCATTTTGTTTTTGTCATTACAAATCAGCAGCTGATTTCAGAGCACGTCATTCTTGAATATCTGGAAGGACAGCATGAGCATCTGGGCATCTCTACCATTGTCGCTGCGGACACAAAGGAAAGTTTATCAGAAAACATTACGACCCTTGTCCGCTATATCAACGAAAATGAAGGCGACATTTTAATACAAAAGAAAAAAGCAGTAAGAATCCCGTTCAGGCTCGATCAACATCAGCGCGAGGACAACGAACGGTTTTCACGCACGCTTCGCACGCTGAACCACCAGGTAGGCATTACGAACTCTATTCCGGAAATGGTCTCGTTCCTAGAGCTTTTCCATGCGAAGGAAGTAAAAGAAATCGGAATCCAGCAAAGATGGCTGACGAGTGAATCGTCGAAGTCGCTGTCGGTGCCGATCGGCTATAAAGGGAAGGATGACATTGTACATCTGAACCTTCACGAAAAAGCCCACGGGCCGCACGGTTTGCTCGCGGGGACAACAGGTTCGGGGAAAAGTGAATTTCTCCAGACCTATATCTTGTCACTTGCGGTGCACTTTCACCCGCATGAGGCGGCTTTCTTATTAATTGACTATAAAGGCGGAGGAATGGCGCAGCCGTTCCGCAATATTCCCCACCTGCTCGGCACAATCACCAATATTGAAGGCAGCCAAAACTTCAGTATGCGTGCGCTTGCTTCGATTAAAAGCGAGCTGAAAAAAAGGCAGCGTCTGTTTGATCAATATCAAGTCAATCACATCAATGATTATACAAAGCTGTACAAGCAGGGGAAAGCAGAAGTAGCAATGCCGCACTTATTCTTAATTTCCGATGAGTTTGCAGAGCTGAAAAACGAAGAGCCTGATTTTATCAGAGAGCTTGTCAGTGCCGCACGTATCGGCCGAAGCCTCGGTGTACATTTGATTTTGGCGACACAGAAGCCGGGCGGTATCATCGACGACCAAATTTGGAGTAACTCGCGCTTTAAAGTAGCGCTTAAAGTTCAGGATGCCACCGATAGTAAAGAGATTTTGAAAAACAGCGATGCCGCGAACATCACTGTTACCGGACGCGGTTATTTGCAGGTCGGAAACAATGAAGTGTACGAGCTGTTCCAATCCGCCTGGAGCGGGGCCCCTTACTTAGAGGAAGTTTACGGAACAGAGGATGAAATCGCAATTGTCACCGATACCGGCCTGATCCCGCTTTCTGAGGTCGACACCGAAGAAATGGCGAAAAAAGAAGTTCTATCAGAAATCGAAGCAGTGGTTGACGAAATCGAACGCATTCAAGAGGAAATGGGAATTGAGAAGCTGCCGAGTCCTTGGCTGCCGCCGCTTGCGGAACGTATCCCGCGCACCCTTTTCCCATCAGAAGAAAAGGACCATTTCCACTTTGCTTATGTTGATGAACCTGATCTGCAAAGACAGGCACCGATTGCTTATAAAATGATGGAAGACGGAAATATCGGCATTTTCGGCTCCTCAGGCTATGGGAAATCGATTGCAGCGGCAACATTCCTGATGAGTTTTGCAGACGTCTACACGCCTGAAGAGCTTCATGTCTATATCTTTGATTTCGGGAACGGAACGCTTCTGCCATTAGCGAAGCTGCCGCACACGGCGGATTACTTCCTGATGGATCAGTCGAGAAAAATTGAAAAGTTCATGATCCGGATCAAAGAGGAAATTGACCGCCGAAAACGTCTGTTCCGTGAAAAAGAAATCAGCCATATCAAAATGTACAATGCGCTGAGCGAAGAAGAGCTTCCATTCATTTTCATCACAATCGACAACTTTGATATCGTCAAGGATGAGATGCATGAGCTTGAATCGGAATTTGTCCAGCTTTCCAGAGACGGACAAAGCTTGGGGATTTACTTCATGCTGACGGCGACGCGCGTAAATGCTGTCCGCCAGTCGCTCTTGAACAACCTGAAAACAAAGGTTGTCCATTACCTGATGGATCAATCCGAGGGATATTCCATTTACGGACGGCCGAAGTTCAGCCTTGAGCCGATCCCGGGGCGCGTGATCATTCAAAAAGAAGAGCTTTATTTCGCCCAAATGTTCCTGCCTGTTGAAGCAGAGGATGATATCGGCATGTTCAACGAGCTGAAAGCAGAAGTGCAGGTTCTTCAGGATCGCTACACTTCACTTCAGCAGCCGGCTCCGATTCCGATGCTGCCGGAAAGCCTGTCGACGAGAGAGTTTTCTCTCCGCTTCAAGCTGGAACGCAAGCCTTTATCTGTGCCGATCGGGCTTCATGAAGAAACCGTCAGCCCGGTGTACTTTGACTTGGCTAAGCACAAGCATTGCCTGATATTAGGGCAGACACAGCGAGGAAAAACAAACGTCTTAAAAGTGATGCTCGAGCATCTGCTTGATGATGAAACGGAAATGATCGGTTTGTTTGACTCGATCGACCGCGGTTTATCCAAATATGCAAAAGAAACAGATGTCGCATATCTGGAAACAAAAGATGATATTGAGCAGTGGATTGAAACAGCAGAAGATATTTTTAAAACTAGAGAAGCAATGTATGTAGAAGCCGTTCGCCAGGGAGACGCACAAAGCCTGCGATTCTCTCAAGTGGTTCTGATGATTGACGGAATTACGAGATTCCAGCAGACGATCGATACGAGAATTCAAGACCGCTTGGCGAACTTTATGAAATCTTACGCGCATCTTGGCTTCAGCTTTATTCCGGCAGGCAATCACAGTGAGTTCTCCAAAGGCTATGATTCCCTGACGACTGAGATGAAGCAAATCAGACACGCTATCCTGCTGATGAAAAAATCTGAACAAAATGTCATTCCTCTTCCGTACCAAAGACAGGAGCCGGAGATTCAGCCGGGCTTCGGTTATGTTGTGGAAAACGGGAAGGAGCAAAAAGTTCAAATTCCTTTATGTTCTGCTGAAAGGGAGAGTGCTAGATGACAGAACAACGAAAAAACTTAATCAAGTTAATATCCGCCGTCATCATTATTTTGCTGCTGCCGGTTTTGTTTTTCCGATTTATCGGGGAAGATCCGACGAAAAAAGCAGCCAATTCCACGCGGCAAATTGCAGTGGTGAATGAAGACACAGGCGTATTGAGTGATGAGGTGAAAGCGGACGATGAAGATGATCAATCCGCCCAGTTCGGTAAGGAAGTAGCTGCCGTTCTGGGGGAACGTCCTGATTATTCTTGGACGGTCGTGAACCGAAGTGCAGCGGAAACAGGCCTAAAATCGAAAAAATACGATGCGATCGTCTACATTCCCTCAGATTTCTCAAAAAATATTTTGAGCTATGACAAAGAGCGTCCTCAAAAAGCCACGCTTGAGTTCAGCATTCAAGATAACCTGAATGCGGTCAACAAAGAAAAAGTGCAGCGTGAGCTTGAAGATGCCCAAAAAACAATGAACAAAAAAATGTCGGCCTTATATTGGAACTTTGTCTCACAAAAAGTGGACAATATCAGAGGAGAGTTTGACAAAATCGTCAATAAAGAATCTGAATTCCAAAATGTCATGTACAATTTCTACAAACCAAGCTCTAACGATTTAGCAGGTGAAATCAAACGCCAGAAAGACCTAATCGATGAGCTGAAGAAATCAATGAATGAAGCCCAAGGCACGACAAAAGAAAAAGCTTCGACAGCGGAGGAAGCCAAAAACACCCTGAAAGACTTCGTTGATACTGTGGAACGATACAAAGAATATCAAGAAAATCAAAAGAAGCTGCTATTGGCAGCCCAGGATTCAACTCAGCAGCAAATCCAGACAGGATTGGATGCCATTTCAGCACAGCAAAAGGCCAATCAGTTCAGCGAGCAGATGAGCGGCCTGTCAACAGGTATCAGCCAAGTGAAAACACAGCTTGGACAAACCAGCACAGTTCTGGCAGCCGCCCAGCAAATCAGGGAAGGCCAAGTGCCTCAGCAGGAACTTGGTATGGCGAAGATACAAAGCGATTTAATTAACCAATACCAGACCGCATCAAGACAGGCAGCTTTAAACCAAGTATACGGACTGCTTGTTGAAGCGCGCGAGGCGCTCACTGTTGCGAAAGCTGACCCGCAGCCTGATGGAGATGATGGTTCAGATGATGAAGATAAAGACCCGAACGAAGAAAATCCTGAAGAACTGAAAATCGATCTTGAAAAACAGCGTGAAGAATTGAAAAACATTGCCGCTGACATTCAAGATATTTCAGACAATCTGAAGGAGCCTGAAAAAGAGGATCCGACACCGGAGGACCCGGGAACTGAAAAACCGGGAACAGACGAGCCGTCCACTGACAAGCCGGATCATCCAGATGACGGAGGCAGCACCAATCCCGATGATACACAGGGAGACACCGGAAACGATGATAACAGCAGTGATACCCGGAATGACGGGCAAACGGACGGCAATACTCAGGATCAAGACCAGCAGCAGGGAACAGACGGTCAGGAGCAGAACGGAGATGCCTCCAATGGTAAGTCAGACAGCGGACAAACCGAAACGGGCACATCTGCCGAACAGACTGCTTCATCTGACTCAGCCCTTCAATTTATCCAGCTGGCAAATGAAGACGGAACCGGAAGCGACGGAGACACAACAGAGCCCGGAAATGAAGATCAACCAGGAAATGACGACATTTCTGATATCGCAAAAGCGAAAGAACAGCTCAGCAAAGCGTCTGAGCGAATCAAGCAAATTGAAGAAGAGCTCAAAGAAAAAGAAACTGCCCATAATGAAGAGCTGAAAAAGAAATTAGAAGAACTAAAAGAGCAAATGGATGGTCTTAATGATGAAATTGATGACTTGAAAGACCAAGTAAAAAAGCTAGAAGGTAAACTTGAAAATCTTGAAGCGAAACGGAAGAGGGAGTTCGAAGGGATTTACAGAGCGATTCGCGAGCTGGAGAATAAAGATCAGCTTCAATTCCCGGGGGAAATCAACACAGAAAGCATCTCCGCTTTAATGAGATACTATAAATATTTATCTGTGTATGACTCTGTATTATCCGGAACGATAGACAGCACTGCAAAAAACTATGCCATTGACGGCCAGCAGGGCAACGTCAAATCAGTCCTAGCCATCAAACCGGAAGAATCAGCAAGCTGGGAAGATCTCAAAAACAACACGATGCAAACCGATGAAGACATCGACAATTTCATCAATGGCATGACCGAGTTTGCAGACAACTACGGCAGCTATATCCGTGATTCTCAAGCCGGTGTTCTCGATGAACTGACGAAAATCTCTGAGAGTGCGTCTAAAGCCTCAGAACAGCTTGTAACCGGTGCAGCGCAGGAATCTGCAACATTCAATAATGATGGTCTGTCAGGCACAATGGCATTGAGCGTGCAAGATACGGTCGGCCAGGAAGTGCTGCAAATGTCAGACATGATGGGCTCATTATCGGAACGCCAGTCAGGCATTATTGATTACACAACCAACATGCAGCAAAGCGTAAATGATGTACAGACGAAAGCTGACACATTAAATAACAACTGGGGTAAAAATGTTGCCTCCACGAAGCTTGTACGCAGTGACGTATACGGCATTCTGGGCAATACATTAGTAGATGGCCAAAACAACGGCTATGTATATGATTACTTGGCAAACCCGCTTAAAATCAGCGGTCAGGTTCCGGAAGAAAAAATTCAGACGGTGCCGCCGGTTGTCATCCTGGTTATTATTTTAATCAGCAGTCTGTTAATCGGATATTTCAGCTCGTATTACCAGAATGCGCCGCTGCTCGTCAAAGGAGCGCTTTTCGGAATTCTGAATATCCTTGTCGGATTGATGATCAGCTTGTTCGGTTTGAATATTTATTCACTGCCGGACGATCAGACGATTAAGTGGTCTGTGTTTACGATTTTATTGCTGGTCGCGAGCTCTGCCTTTATTCGGGCGGCATTCCGATTCGGATCAATTCCTGGATGGGTTGCTTCAGCGGCAATGATTTTATTCTATGTTGCGCCGCTTATTGACTTGATTATGCCGAACTTCACATTTGAAGATCCGGTGTCGAAGGTATATATCGACATCCAGTACGGAACAGGGCATTTGTTTACAATGGGAATATCGGTTCTGCTGATCATTACGTTGATTGCAGCGGCTCTGCCGCTTGTCATTCGCTTGATAGCAGAAAAAACAGCGGAAAGCGATGAAACGTATGAAGCGTAATCGCAGCTTGGAAAAGGGGATCATGATATGTATGCTCTCCTTTTCCCTTTTCATACCCTCTGCCGCTGCTGCCGAAACCGAAAAAAATACGGATGTCGCGCCAAACCAATATGAGAAGAAAGACATTGAAATCGATACGAATTATTTGCATGAAGATTCTTCCTATGAGGAGAAAACAGAACTGCCTGAGGAACAAAAGGACATCACCTTTGAAAAACCGAAGGATCGGGATGCCGAGCTGATAAAGGATTTGTTTACAACAACAGATGCCGAGGGCTCCAACACCATCGCGGCTCAATCTAAACAGCTGGGGATTACATTTTCCGAGAAACCGATCACAAAAGCGTCATCAACGGAAATGGAAGAAAAAGAATCATCTTCACTCCTGCTCCCGATCATCTATATTGTGCTGATTCTGCTCGGGATCGCAGGCATTGTTTTTCTCATACCAAAGGTTATCGTGCAGGATAATAAAAAGGCGTAAGCGCCCGCGCTTGTTTTGCTTAAAAGCGGTCCGTACAATAAGAACGGAAGGAGGAGGTTTCCAATGGAACTTTATATCATCACCGGGGCGTCAAAAGGACTGGGGAAAGCCATTGCATTACAGGCTTTAGAAAAAGGCCATGAAGTCCATGCCCTGTCCAGAACAACAACAGATGTTTCACATGAGAAACTGACACAGTATCAGATTGACCTAATTAATCTGACAGAGGCTGAACAGCAATTTAAAACATTGCTTTCATCCATCAATCCAGCTAATTATTCAGCCATCACACTGATCAATAACGCCGGAATGGTAACGCCGATCAAACGCGCCGGAGAAGCGTCTCTAGAAGAGCTGCAGCACCATTATCAGCTTAATCTGACCGCTCCCGTGCTCCTAAGCCAGCTGTTTACAAAACAGTTTGCTCTGTACAGCGGCAGAAAAACAATCGTCAATATTACCTCTGGCGCGGCCAAAAACCCATACAAGGGGTGGAGCGCGTATTGCAGCTCAAAAGCCGGACTTGATATGTTTACGAGAACGTTCGGATTTGAACAGGAGGACGAAGAACGGCCGATGAACATGATTTCTTTCTCACCGGGTGTCATGGACACTGACATGCAGGCCGTCATCCGTGCATCATCGAAAAAGGATTTTCACGACATCGAGCGGTTCCGGAAATTGAATGAAACAGGAAGCCTTCGCAGTCCGGCCTTTATTGCCGGCACGCTGCTTTCTTTATTAGAGACAGGCGCGGAAAACGGGCGCATATATGATATAAAAGAGTTTTTATAGAGCAGAGTGAATCTGCTCTTTTTTTATATAAAAAGGCGATAGCTTAAGCGTTCTGGAGTCCGGCTGCATATACTGACTGAAACTCTGCTTTTAGGGTATAACAAACATGAAAAGTAAACGAAAATGATATGACATAAGAATTGAGTTTCTCCTCAAATTATGTTAGGATTCTAAAAATATCTAAAGGAGGGGTTTCCATGAGAAAGGTTACATTAATGGATGTCTTCACCCATCCAATTGCACAAAAATATTTACAGCGTTCAGGCGTGGCTCATGCGATTGCCTGCGCCTATCATGCATACAGGCTGTCTGTAAAGGCTGATATCAGCCCTGATTTAGCCACAAAAGCGGCATTGCTGCATGACATCGGCCATTATGAATGGTATACAGACGGAAAATGGGATTATGAAAAATACAGAAGAAATGACATCCATGCCATTAAAGGGGCGGAACGGGCGCATAAGCTCTTGATTCGTCTTGGTGAAGAACCGAAAGCAGCAAAAGAGATTGCCCTTGCCATTTTGCTTCATACCGATTCCTATCTGCCTGAAGGTGAACTCGATAAAAATACGCTGCAGCAGATTGTCAAAAAAGCGGACGAACTTGATGAAGAACCTGGCGGCCATCATCATTACCGACAAATTGACGAAGCAATCGCACTGAAAAAAATAGAAAAGCTGGACCGCTTAATCGACCAAGCCCAGTCTTCTATCAAAAAGCCTGTATAGATCCCGCCTGTATTCGGAACAGCGTCTGTTTTCTTCGCTGTCTCCGTTTCATCACCATTTCCTTACACCCACACTCCCCAATCGTCTCCGCATCCCCTGGTGTTATCCGGTAAGCCTGTGTCATTATCCTTACCCGTGGCATAAGCTGAGATAAAACATATAAAGGGGATTGAAGTATGGCCAACCAAGGTAGTCCGCAACTGGTCTCATTAGTCGATCCTTATGTCTATCAGACCATTAAAAAGCTCATCGGCTCAAAATTCATTATTCAAACAGTACGAGACACGGTCAGAGGCAGACTGATTGATGTAAAACCAGACCATATCATCATTGAAGCAGCCCGAAATTCTGTTTTTTTAATCAGTATCCAGCACATGGTTTCCGTCACGCCAGATTACAGTGAACGGGTGTAACAGTGCTTGCGTTTGAAAAATAGGCGTACACCGGGACGTCCTATTTTTCAGTTAAGCGCTGTAAAAACGCCCCGTCATCGTTGAAAACAGAGAAACCTTATGTACATAAGTCAGTCCGGCGTCCCTGCCGTATGTCACAGTCTGCATAATCAACAGTCCATTCACTGATTAAAAGTTCTGATATCAGTTCATTTTTGTTACAATAATGGGGTGCAAGTTCTTTTATCTGTAAGACAAAGAAAAACTAGGAGGAACAAGCTTGTTGAAATCAAAAGTCCATTTTTGGACATTGCAAATTTTATTTGTTTTGCTGATTATTTTCGTAGCAACAAAAGTTTCATTTGTGTTTCAGCCGTTTATCGTGTTTATCACGACATTGTTTTTCCCGATGCTGATCGCAGGAATTCTGTATTTTATTTTTAATCCGGTCGTCCGCCTGCTTGAGAAAAAAATGCCGCGGACATTATCGATTCTGCTCATTTATTTAGTATTTATCGGTTTGCTTGCCTTTGTTTCTGCGGCAGTCGGGCCTGTCATTACATCGCAGGTGACTGGGCTGTTTAACAATCTTCCTGAATATATAAAACAGATTCAGGCATTGACAAAGGATTTATCTCACTCTCAATGGTTTACCTGGATGATGACACAGGATTATGTATCCATATCAAAAATTGAACAGTCTCTGACAAGCTTTCTCCAAAACCTGCCGCAAAATATTACATCCAGTTTATCCGCGGTGTTTGGTGTCGTGACTAATATCACACTTGTCATTATCACTGTTCCGTTTATCCTCTTTTATATGCTGAAGGATGGACACCGCTTTCCGCACCTGGCAGTCAAAATACTTCCGGCTTCTTACCGGACAGAAGGTCTAAAAATCTTTAAAGATTTATCCGACACACTCGCTGCATATTTTCAGGGACAGCTGTTAATCTGTCTTTTTGTAGGGACAGCGTGCTTTATCGGATACTTGATAACAGGGCTGCCATATGCGCTGATTCTTGGAATTGTCATGGCCATTACAAATATCATTCCATATGTCGGACCTTTTCTCGGCGCTGCGCCGGCTGTCATTATCGGCTTTATGGATTCACCGGCCAAAGCGCTTTTTGCGATCATCGTGGTTGTGATCGTTCAGCAGCTCGACGGAAATCTGCTTTCTCCGCTCGTTATCGGAAAACGTTTGAATACGCACCCGCTTACCATCATTTTGCTGTTGATCGGAGCCGGAAGCTTCGGCGGCATTCTCGGCATGATTTTAGCTGTGCCGGTGTATGCGGTAGTCAAGGCGTTTTTCTTGAATATCGTACGGCTGATCAAGCTGCGCCAGCGGTCACGCCTTGAAGAAAACGAACGTCCCGCTGAATAGGCGGGCACCATCGGCTCCTTTCCGCATATGATGCTGTAAATCAGTGCGGAGGTGGGGAAATGCCTGCGATTGTAGGGCCAATATATATTATGTCTATATCAGGTGATGCTGCAGCCAGCTTTGGAGATGTGTTTGCGATTGCGCCGAAAAGCGTTGATCACACAGGTGCTGGGTCTGGCACATTTCAGCTTGGGGATTTTGTGAAGATCAATAACGAATATAGTAAAACAAATTTTAACGATGCCGATATCATTGATGATACCGTTTCGTTTAACGGGTAACAGCCTTTTCTAGAGAGGCTGTTGCTTTTTTATTGTATAATATGGATAGTCTTTTAAATAGCGAGGTCATGTTATGAAAATCAGAAAAGCAAATATCAGCACACAAACAGGAATGATCACTGATGTATATCTGCATGAAAACAGAAAAGAGCTGCATACGCTCGTAGCCGTTCCGCAGCTGGAGTGGAGCACGATAATTTCATACGAGGAAGAAAAATCATCGCTGCCAGAACGGCTGGAGGCTTCTTTGCGCCGGCATACAGAGGAAGAGCCTGCTGGTGAGCTGGCAAAAAAAATCATTCACTGGGTAACGGAAATGTAACAGCCGTTGAAAGTTTAGCCCCCGCAGGATCAGGCGATAATGAAGACAAACAAGACGGGAGGACGAGCTTTTGAGTGATGAAACGCTGGATCTCTATTTACAGCAAGGAATGTACGGGCCGCTGGAAACAAAACCTGACGAGCGCCACTTGTTTTTAGGCTCATTGCGGGAAAGAGTGCTTTTGGCACTGACAAAAGGGCAGGTGCTCAGAAGCAAACCATATGACGAAGCGGAGCAGGCGTTTAAACGTAATAAACATATATCTCTTCTGATCAATGGAGAGCTACAGTATCAGTCTTATTCCCCTTATGTAAAAATGGCGAACCGAAATGGAGTGCCTTTTAAAGTCGTATCTGATCTTCAGTTTCAGACGCCTTTAGGCCTTGTCATTGCGGCGGACAGTGCGGTAAATCATGAATCTATATATATTCAGGACGACATTTTTAAGCGGTCGGTGCTGAAATCTTAAGAGACAAACGGACCGTTTGTCTTTTTATTCATGGCAATTCCCTTACAACGGGAGATAAGATATAATGTTCTCATACTGATGGCGGGGAGGCCGGCTATGAAAAAAGCACTTATTTGTATTGATTATACAAATGATTTTGTGGCGAGTGACGGAAAATTGACCTGCGGGGAGCCCGGCAGAATGATTGAAGAGGCGATCGTCAATTTGACAGAACACTTTATCACAAACGGTGATTACGTCGTATTTGCAGTAGATTCTCACAATGAAGGGGATCAATATCACCCTGAAACCCGTCTGTTTCCACCGCATAATATCAAGGGTACGGAAGGAAAAGACCTGTATGGAAAGCTTTTGCCTCTATATCAGAAACATGCATATGATCATAATGTATATTACATGGAAAAAACGAGATATTCTGCTTTTGCGGGTACTGATTTAGAGCTGAAGCTCAGAGAGCGGCAGATTGACGAGCTGCATTTAGCCGGCGTCTGCACAGATATCTGTGTCTTGCATACAGCGGTTGATGCATACAACAAAGGTTTCCGGATTGTTGTGCATAAACAGGCTGTTGCCAGCTTTAATCAGGAGGGGCATACGTGGGCTCTTTCCCATTTTGCAAACAGCATCGGAGCGCAAGTGGCAGAGTAAGGAAGGGGAAAAACAGTGTTAGAGTACGGTTTTAAAGATGACAGCCTGTCATTACATACAGACCTTTATCAAATCAATATGGCGGAAACTTACTGGAGAGACGGCATTCATGAAAAGAAAGCGATTTTTGAGCTATTTTTCAGAAAGCTTCCGTTTGAGAATGGCTATGCGGTTTTTGCGGGCTTGGAAAAAGCCATTGAATATCTGGAAAACTTCAAGTTTACCGATAGTGACCTGACTTATTTACGAGATGAGCTTGGTTATCATGAAGATTTTATTGATTATTTGAGCGGTTTATCTTTTACAGGTTCTCTTTATTCCATGAAAGAAGGAGAGCTGGTTTTTAACAATGAGCCGATTATGAGGGTGGAAGCTCCCCTTGTAGAAGCGCAGCTTATTGAAACAGCTTTGCTTAACATTGTGAATTACCAAACATTAATCGCGACAAAAGCGGCGCGCATCAAGGGCGTCATTGGCGACGAAATTGCACTTGAATTCGGAACAAGACGGGCGCATGAAATGGATGCGGCTATGTGGGGAGCGAGAGCAGCCTTAATCGGCGGCTTCAGCGCGACAAGCAATGTAAGAGCCGGAAAGCGCTTTAATATCCCGGTATCAGGCACACATGCACATGCGCTTGTGCAGGCCTACCGCGATGAATATACAGCGTTCAAAAAATATGCGGAAACGCATAAGGATTGCGTCTTCTTAGTCGACACGTATGATACGCTCCGTTCAGGCATGCCGAATGCGATTAAAGTGGCCAAGGAATTCGGAGACCGCATCAACTTCATTGGCATCCGCCTGGATAGCGGCGATTTGGCGTACCTGTCAAAAAAAGCCCGGAAAATGCTTGATGAAGCAGGGTTTACAGACGCGAAAGTCATTGCATCGAGTGACTTGGATGAGCATACCATTATGAATTTAAAGGCTCAGGGAGCGCGCATAGATGTCTGGGGTGTCGGCACGAAGTTGATTACAGCCTATGACCAGCCTGCTCTCGGCGCAGTTTATAAGCTCGTCGCCATCGAAGAAGACGGAGAAATGGTCGACACGATCAAAATTTCATCCAACCCTGACAAAGTGACGACACCTGGCAGAAAGAAAGTGTACCGAATTATTAATCAGTTAAATCATCATTCTGAAGGTGATTACATTGCGCTTTATGACGAGCAGGTGAATGACCAGAAGCGGCTGAGAATGTTCCACCCGGTTCATACCTTCATCAGCAAATTCGTCACGAATTTCTATGCGAAGGATCTTCACGAGCTGATTTTTGAAAAAGGCATCCTATGCTACCAGAACCCTGAGATTTCTGACATTCAGCAATATGTACAAGACAACCTCAGCCTTCTGTGGGAGGAATATAAGAGAATCAGCAAACCTGAAGAATACCCGGTTGATTTAAGCGAGGACTGCTGGAGCAACAAAATGCAGCGGATCCATGAAGTGAAAAGCAGACTTGAAGAAGAGCTCGAAGAATAAAGCAAACTGGCCTTTCGTTCGCGAAGAGGCCAGTTTTTTTGTGGGAATAATATTTTTCATGTTTAGACAAATTTCGTCAAATTATTTGATATACTTAGGGTGGAAAGCCGCGTGTTTTGTAAGGAGGATAAATCAATGAGGGTGTTTGTTGCAAGACAGCCTATATTTAATCGAAAAGAACAGGTTGTCGCTTATGAACTTTTATATAGAGAGAGCGAAGAGAATGTGTATTCCGCTGCAGACGGCGATCAGGCTACAACAGATTTGGTGATTAACAGCTTTTTAAACATCGGAATCGAGAAGCTGACGGAAGGAAAACGCTGTTTTGTCAATTTCACTGAAAGCCTGATGTTTTCGGATCTCCCCACCTCCTTCAATCCAAAACAGCTTGTGATTGAAATCCTTGAAGATATACCGATCACTCCGGCTCTCGTCTCAAGGTGCAGAGAGCTGAAAAAAATGGGGTATACGCTGGCACTCGATGATTTTTACGCGATAAACCCGAAAAATGAAAAATTATTGGAAAAGCTCATGAGCTATATTGATATATTGAAAATTGATTTTCTTAAAACCACCCGAATGGAACGCCGAAACATTTTGCAAACCTACAGCAGTTGCGGCCTGATTTTTTTAGCTGAGAAAGTAGAAACACGCAAAGAATATGAACAGGCGGTGCAAGATGGCTTTCAGTTATTTCAAGGCTACTTTTTCAGCGAACCGCGTATCATCAGCGGCCATGATCTGTCGACCCATTTTTATTCTTACTATGAATTGCTCAACGAATTAAGCAAAGAGCAGCCTAACATCCAGCGTGTAACTGAGTACATAGAACGTGATTTATCACTGTCATATCAAATTTTAAAATTCTTAAACTCTTCTCATAACCGCTTAACCCAAAAGATCGACAGCATTAAGCAGGCTATCATGCTTCTTGGGTTTAACGAAATCAAACGGTGGATATACATCCTATCCTTTAAGGATTTAAGCAGAAAAGGGAATTCCAGCAAACACGAAATCATAAAAATTTCTTTAATGAGAGCAAAACTATGTGAACTGTTGGCAAGAAAAACAGCGCGCCCGCAGCCGGCCTCGTATATGCTGATCGGGATGTTTTCTCTCATAGACACCCTTTTGCACAGAGAAATAGAAGAGATTATTCAAGAATTGCCTTTAATAGATGAAGTAGGTCAAGCGTTATTAGGTCATCAAAATGACTATTACCAAATGCTTGAACTTGTGAAGTTAATCGAAACCAACAATTGGGACACTTGCGGAGAATTAGCAAAAGAATTGGACAAGGAAGAAGCGTACGACTGTTATTTGGAAGCCTTGGAGTGGTGTCATAAGCTCATGGGCGAAAAGTAATTGCGGTCTTCTGACCACCGCAACGCCACGATGATTCGGCTTTGCGTGCTGATTAGGCTGATGTATATGCCATCGGGATTAAAGACCGAATCCACATCATGCCGGACGCCTGTCTGTTTGATCAGACGTTTTACTGTCTGTTTATCTGACTGCTCCGCTGCGGTCATGATGCGGCGCGAAAGCTCCTGTGACCCCGCAATGCGCCTAAGTACAAGCTGAGCATCAGCAAGCAGCCCGGCGGCATCCTGTGCGGAACGGATAAAGGTCGCTGTATTGGCGGCAGGAGCGGGCGGACGGCGTATGTCGTACGGATAGACGTAGAGCCAAGGATAAGGATATCTCATGGAAGCACCTCGCAAAAAGGGGATATGTCTATATGTATAGATCACTCAGGTGCCGAATATGACAAAGCAAAAAGGCCACAACTTTGCGTTGCGGTCTTTTCGGTGTTTGTCGGTCACGATACGCCAAGAATCGCGTATTAAACTTTGAAAAAGCAGCAAGGGGGACTATAGTCTTACTTGGTGAAACAGTTAAATACAATAAAATCAAAGGAATTAAGAATCTTTCTCAATTCCATCCGAAATCACCGTTTTCACACGTAGAAAAATAGTCCTGTTCTCATTGTGATTCCTTTAAGCACAAAGACCTATTGATATTTGCGGTGTCACGCAGGATCTTTTTGTATACTTTTCGGTGAAAAATAACTCGAAACCAGATACACTATTAGTAACAGATCAAATACCTAGGACTCGTTCACCATACACAATTCATTGATCTTTCAAAAAAAGGAGTGTGGAAACGATGGAAAAGAAACTTGAAGAAGTAAAACAATTGTTATTCCGACTCGAACTTGATATTAAAGAAACGACAGATTCATTACGAAACATTAACAAAAGCATTGATCAGCTCGATAAATTCACATACGCAATGAAAATTTCGTAAAAAAGACTTGGAAACAAGTCTTTTTTTTCGTTCTACCCATACAATAAATGGATAAAGTATTATATGATTGTTAAAAAACGAAAAACCTGCTGTCCTTTAAATGTCCCATTTAGTAAAATGGAAGGGGAGGGGGGAAGTCGTTATTGAGCAGATATGTTTAGATTCTGTCCAGATCAAGGAGAGAATGAAGGAGATTGTAAGCCGAAAAATAATGAATCGGGACTTGGAACGATATCTTCAGAATTTTATTGAGTCTAAGGATACTTTTGAGTTTGCTGATTTGGCTCTTCATCATTATTTAGCTTTTAACGGTCAGGACAAAAAAGCAATCGAATTGCTAGCTACCGGAATTGAATTGCTTATACTCTCATTCGATATTTATGATGACTTAGAGGATAAAGATAATAGAAATGCTGTATGGATGAAGATTGACTCGTCTATCGCTTTAAATGCCGTTACAGCTCTTTACACCCTAAGTATACAGGTGATGTGTCAAGCTAGTCATGAACCAGAATTTTCACAAAAGATATTGAATTTTGCGTTACAATCAATTCAAGGCCAGCATGATGATATTGTGAATGCGCCGCAAACTGAAGAAACCTGTCTTGAAATGATCAAAAATAAATCAGGAGCGCTAACGGCATTGCCCTGTGTTATGGGAGTAATGCTGGCAACCGGCAAATACCATCCCATAGTGGCTTCTTATTCTTATGAACTTGGCATTATGTCGCAGATCGATAATGATTATAAAGGTTTGTTTTACTTAAATAACGATTTTGTTCAGAAAAAAAATACATTGGCATACTTATACTTAAAAAAACAATTTAATGATGCTTCAGTTGAGCTACTAAGTTTATATCAAAAACCAGAGGAATTTGTTTCTATTAATACTAAGACTTTGAAACAAAAGTTAACAGAAGCAGGCGTTATACAATATTTGCTGGTGATGAAACATTTATCTCTCCAGAAAATAAAAAAAGAAATGTCACAATTAAAATTAGAAGATGATAAAACTGAAAAATTATTGTCTGTTATGATTAAATAAGGAGGGATTTATTATGCAAGAAATGGTAGGATACTTAATTAAATACCCAAATGTTTTAAGGGAAGTAATGGAAGGTAATGCTTGTTTATTGGGTGTTGATAAAGATCAATCTGAATGTATAATAAATGGTTTTAAAGGTTTAGAAATTTATTCAATGCTTGATTGGAAGTACTGAGGTTTAAATGAAGTCTAGAAATAACAAAATTTCTGTAGTGTTAGTTTTATTAAGTTTGATATATGTTATTTATTTGACCTATATAAGCAATAATAATTTATTAGTCGGGGCAACTGTTTCTAAAGCAAAAAATGGTGACATTGTAATTACCAATGTAGATGAATTTTCAATGGCATCATACAGCGGTATAGAAAAAGGAGATATCGTAAAGAGTATTAATAATAAAAAGATAAACACAAACGAAATAAAGATGAACAAACTAAAAAATGTAAGTTCAATGATTGTGGAAAGAAATGGACAGAATCTAGAGCTGAAAATGACCTTATTTAATGATAAAAATTTTACTACTTACTTAATACCATTAATATTTTATATCGTTTGTTTATTTTGTTGCTTATTTATATTGAAAATAAATGAATCAAAAAACCTCCTCTCAGCTGTAGTTTTAATTATCTTTCTGTTATCTGCCTCTATTGCATATATAAGCGCTGGAGGGTCTGCTAAGGGAGATATGCTGAGCAGGCTTATAATGGTGGTAACATTAATATCTGTGCCGCTAAACTATCTTCTCTTTCTTTATCAATATTTTAAAGAATTAGGCACCAAATTATTTGATAAAAAAGTTTTTATTTTATATTTGATTCCGGTCATAAATGTAGTATGTGAAATGTTTCGTTCACATCTTTTCTTTCGTGATTATGTTCCTAAATTAAATTTACTTGCTTTTTTCTTTTTATTTATCATAGTAGGGATTTATTTTAGTATCATTTTAATTAAAAATAAAGATACTGAACAAGCGCATATTATTAAGGTCCTCACTATCATTAATATCTTTTCTTTTTCACCTTTTCTGTGTTTATATTTGATACCTTACGTGTTTTTAAATGCACATTATGTTTCTTCTTTTTTAGCGGCTTCATTTATGCTGCTAATACCATTCTCATTGGTATATCAATTCATGACAAATAAAATCTATAATGTAGATTTTATTTTAAGCAGATTAAGATATTATGGCTTTTTAGCTTTAACGCCAACAATTATTTTAATAACAACAATTGAGTTGATTAGGAGCCCTGAGAGTGAGTTTTATAGTGTTAAACTAACCTTTTTAATTTATATTATAATGTTGGCGGTCTTTTATTATAAAGAAGTACTTGATTTCAGATTTAGATTAAAAAGGGTTTCTGAAAGGTTTAATTATCAAGACAGTATATATAAGTTCACGCAACTGATTAGAGATTCATCTTCTGTATCTCAGGTTTTTGGGGAACTGAAAACTACTGTTCTTGAGGTTTTGCTTGTTAGCAGAGCCTATATTTATGAAGTTTCTTTGGATGGGAATATAAAACCTTACGAAGAAATAAACTCAAATCCATACCACGATATTTACCAAAAACAGTTTAGAAAAGTCACATCCGAAATAGGAAAGATCGTTGAATTTAATAAAGGCTTTGTCATGAAGATAGGTGAACGCGGTGGTAAATCATTTGTGATCCTTTGTTTATCTAAAATGAATACGCCCCGTCTCACACTTGAAGAACTTTCTTGGCTGAAAACCTTGGCGTTTTATACAAACGTATCGATTGAGAACGTCATGAAAATCGAAGAGTTGATGAGTCATTTAGAAGAAATAAAACAACAGGAATCCAACCCGGTATGGCTCAAAAAACTCATGTACACCATCGAGGAAAAACAACGCTCTGATCTCGCCCGCGATCTCCACGATTCAGTTCTTCAGGATTTGATATCATTAAAACGGCAGTGTGAGCTGTTTTTGGCTGATTTTAAGAAGGATGATGATCCATGCCGTGAAGAGGTGCAGGACAAGCTCGTGCAGATGAATGAGCAGATGTCTGATGTGATTTCGATGACGAGGGAGACGTGTCATGAATTGCGGCCGCAGCTTTTGTATGATTTGGGACTGGTGAAGGCACTGTCCAAGCTGGTGGCGCAGCAGCAGGAGCGGGTTCCGTTTCATATTCGCTTAAATACCGGCAGATTTACGGCGTCGCTTGATTTGGATTCGCAGCTGAATTTGTACCGGATCATTCAAGAGTTTTTATCGAATGCAGTGAAACACTCTCAGGCGACGGAAGTGCTTATTATGCTGATCAGTATTCAAAACAAAATTGTTCTCCATTATGAGGACGATGGTGTGGGATTTGATCAAGAGAAAACCAACGAACATTCCATGAGTATGGGTCTTTCTGGCATTAAGGAGCGAGTCAGGGCTTTAGATGGACGCCTCCGAATCGAAACAAGTGAAGGAAAGGGCTTTAAGGCCGATATTGAAATGGAATTGTAATGGTTTTATAACGGAAACGACTTGGCATAAGCCAAGTCTTTTTTATAAAATGGAAATGAGTGAGTAAAAGGGAGGAAAACATGAAAAAGATACTAGTGATTGATGACCATCCGGCTGTCATGGAAGGCACCAAGACAATTTTGGAAACGGATTCGAATTTGTCTGTTGATTGTCTCAGTCCTGAACCCAGCGAACAGTTCATACGCCAGCATGATTTCTCATCATATGATCTCATTTTAATGGATTTGAACTTAGGCGGCGATGTCAATGGGATGGAGCTTTCTAAACAGATTTTACAAGAGAATCCTCATTGTAAAATTATCGTATATACCGGTTATGAGGTCGAGGATTATTTTGAGGAAGCGATTCGTGCGGGTCTGCACGGCGCCATCAGCAAAACTGAATCAAAGGAAAAGATCACCCAATACATATATCACGTGCTCAACGGAGAAATTTTAGTCGATTTCGCTTACTTTAAACAGCTGATGACTCAGCAAAAAACAAAGCCGGCCCCTTCCTCTCAAAAAGAACAAGATGTGCTCACACCAAGAGAATGCCTGATTCTTCAAGAAGTTGAAAAAGGTTTTACCAACCAAGAAATTGCAGATGCGCTTCATTTAAGCAAGCGGTCCATTGAATACAGCCTGACGTCGATTTTCAACAAGCTTAATGTCGGTTCCCGGACGGAAGCGGTGTTGATTGCAAAATCAGACGGTGTGCTTTAAATAAGGGAGTGTAAACTATGGATATAAAACATACATTGCTTGGCGCGCTGGGAATTGAAATTGTAGAAAGCACAGCGGAACGCTGCGTGGCAGTGATGCCGGTGGATCACCGGACAGTCCAGCCCTTTGGTTATTTGCATGGAGGCGCTTCAGTGGCTCTTGCGGAAACTGCGGCGAGCGTGGGTGCGCAGCATCTAATCGATTCTAGTACACAAGTATGTTTCGGTTTGGAGATCAACGCCAATCATCTGAAATCTGTCAAGGAAGGGACGGTAAAGGCCGTAGCCGAGCCCGTTCATAAAGGCAGAACAACCATTGTGTATCAGATTCACATTTATGACGAGCAAGAAAGGCTGATCTGTATATCCAGATGCACGCTGGCTGTCATCACAAAATAAAAAAACAGCCGGAACTCTGCCTGTCCGGCTGCTCATTTTTATAGGTAAGAATCCTCTTTTCGTTTAATCACAAAGTTTCTGATTCCGTTATAGTCATCCTGTACACTTCTTTCATCCAGCTTGACGCCAGAGTTGTACGCAGCTCGGCAGATCAAGTGTCCCCCGACCGGCGACGTAATAAAGATAAAGAAAATTCCGAGCAGAATTTTTGCCGATATCTCTCCTGTTATAAACCACAAAAAGAAGAAGACACCGAGCAGAATCATATTGACGCCTAACGTTGAGCCTTTAGAAGCAGCGTGAGAGCGTGTGTACATATCGGGAAGGCGAAGCGTCCCGAAGGAAGCCACAAGACAAATTAGCGCCCCCATTAGGATCAATATTGCCACTGCTATTTTAGCGATCACGATCATTTTCGATAATCTCCCCTTTCTCTAAGAATTTAGAAAACGCAATGGTTCCGATAAAAGACAAAATACCCAGCAATAATATGATATCAAGAAAAATACTCGTATTCAGCAGGATGGAGACAAGCGCTGTCATCGCTATCAGATTAATGCCGATTGCATCCAGAGCCACAACCCGGTCAGGAACAGTCGGCCCTTTGATGACGCGAATGACATACAACAGGGTGGACACCGCCATAATGCCGAGCGCGATTTGAAGGATTAACGTAAACATCAGCGGCTCACCTCCTGTATGGCTTTTTCAAATGACTCACGAATATCAAAAATCGCTTTTTCCGCATCCTCAATATCCATCGCGTGAATATAGAGAATGGTCCGGTCATCGGAAATATCCATTACCAATGTTCCCGGTGTTAATGTAATAAGCAGTGAAAGCAGGGTAATTTCCCAATCCGTTGTCAGTTCCGTTTTAAATGCGAATATGCCTGGTTTGATATCCAGTTTTGGCGATAGGACTGTTTTCAGCACACTGACGTTGGCAAGGTATAATTCCCTTATAAAGATCAAAAAAAGTTTGATAATCGAAAACATTTTCCAGAGATAAAACGGATGAGCAAGGAAGCGCCGGAAGAAAAAGAGGGAGATCATTCCCAGGATAAAGCCTGTAATGAATCCGGCGGCGCTTCCATCATTGCTCAGGAACATCCAGCAAAAAGCAAGAAACACATTTAATAAAATTTGAAATGCCATGCGATCTACTCCTTCAAAACAGCTTCAATATATTTTTCCGGATTCAGCAATGTCTCGGCCGCTTGATCAACGTACGGTGACACCCATTCTGTACCCAATCCGAAGAGAAGAGACAGGAAGAGAAAAATAGCTGCCGGATATAGAAGTCCTTTAGCTGTTCTAAAATTTTGCTTTGGTGTTTCTTTTTCTTCGCCCCAAAACGCATGAATAAAGATCCTCAACACGGAATACAGGACGAGCAGGCTTGAAAGCAGGATCAGCATGGAAATCGTAAATTCACCCTCAGCGAAGCCGCCTTCCGCAATTTTAAATTTGCCTACAAATCCGCTGAGAGGCGGGATGCCGGCAAGAGATATAGCCGAAATGAAGAACATCCATCCAAGAATGGGGTATCGCTTGATCAGCCCGCCCATTCGTTGAAGGCTTGCTGTTCCAGTCAAAGCAATCAGCGTGCCTGCCAGCATAAATAATGCGCCTTTAATCAGCATGTCGTGAATCAGATAGTAAATCGCACCTTGAATGGATGCTGGCGTATGAACTGCAACACCGAACAAAATAACGCCGACAGCGGTAATAATGTTATAGATCACGATTTTCATGACATTCTGATAGGCAAGTGAACCGATGACACCGAAGATGACAGTGAGAGCCGCGAGCCATATCATCAGCTGGTGGGTAAACGCTGTATCGTGAATGAAAATCAGTGTGAACACTCTTGTGATCGCATATAATCCGACCTTTGTCAGCAATGCGCCGAACAATGCGGAGATGGCAGCCGGAGGAGCGTAATAAGAGCCGGGAAGCCAAAAGTAGAGAGGGAAAATTCCGCCCTTCATACCAAACACGATGAGTAACAGGACACCGATTACAGTAATCAGCCCAGTTTGGCCGGATTCGCTGATTCTCACACTTAAATCCGCCATGTTTAAGGTGCCGGTCACAGCGTATAAAAAGCCTACGCCGATGACAAACAATGCTGATGACACGATATTAAACACAATGTATTTAATCGATTCCCGCAGCTGAATTTTTGTGCCGCCTAATACAATCAGCATATAAGAAGCGATCAGCAGAAGCTCGAAAAATACGTACATATTAAATAAATCGCCTGTTAAAAACGCTCCGCTTACCCCGGCCAGCAAAAACTGCACGCCGGAGTAATAAAAGGCTTTTTCCCGTTTCTCACCGATAGAACGGAAGGAATAAAGCACAACCAATAAGCCGATAACTGCCGTTGTGAGAACGAGCAGGCTGGCAAATTGATCTGCAACAAGCACAATTCCGTAGGGGGCTTTCCAGCCGCCCAAATTCAGTGTCTGAATGCCGTTTGTAAAAACGGTCTGTACGAGTAAAGCGCTGATCACAATCCCGAGTGCGGATGCAGCAGTGCTGAAGATCCGCATGAGCATGATGTGTTTGTTCATGAAAATCAGCAGAATGGCCGACAAGAGCGGGATCAGGATTGGCAATATAACAAAATTATTCATGTTGATCATTTCCCCTCATTTGATCCATATTGTCCGATTTCAATTCCTGATAGGCCCGAAACGCCATGACGAGGATGAAGGATGTAACCCCAAAAGAAATGACAATAGCGGTCAAAATCAGGGCTTGCGGAAGCGGATCGACAAATGACTTGGCATGCTCGCTCAAAATCGGAGCGGCGCCTTTTTTTAATCCTCCCATAGTTAAAAGCATTAAATGAACGCCGTGGCTTAAAAGCGCTGTTCCGATAATGACCCGAAGCAGGCTTTTAGACAGCAGCAAATAGGTAGCGGCCATAAATATAATACCGGCCGTAACAGCCATTAAGATTTCCATTATTCTTCCTCTCCAATCGTTTGAATAATGGTCATCGTAATGCCTACGACTACTAGATAAACGCCTAAATCAAAAAGCGTCGCCGTGGCAAGCTCCGTTTTCCCTAAAATCGGCAGATGAAAGTAACCGAATGTGTGGGTTAAGAAGGGTGCACCGAAGACAAAGGAGCCAACTCCTGTTAAGACAGCGAGCAGAAGACCGGCTCCCGCGACGTAAATGAAATTAACCGGCAAAATGCAACGCACGGTTTTTAAATCATAAGCCAGCAGCAGCAAAACGATGGAAGAGGATGTGATCAGCCCGCCGACAAATCCTCCTCCAGGCGCGTTATGGCCTGATAAAAATAAATAGAAAGAGAAAAGCAAAATGATAAAGGATACAAGCTTTGTAACGGTCTGCAAAATAAGGTCATTTGTTTTTTGTTCATTCACCGCTTTTCCCCTCCTCTTTTACTTTTGTTTTAATCATGCTGAAGATGCCGAGAGCGGCAATCGTTAATACCGTAATTTCAAACATTGTATCAAAACCCCTGAAATCAACGAGAATGACATTGACGACATTATCTCCTCCGCCTAGATCATGGCTGTGCTTTGTAAAGTAGGAGGCGATACTGTCTTTTGTCCGCTGGCTTGAGGATGCGATACCGAGCAGGGTGACAATCATGCCGACTCCTAAAGCGATGATAAAGTTTGTCATTCGGAACGTTCTCGTTTTCTTTTTCAGCCGCAGTTTCGGCAAATGATAGAAACAAAGCAGAAACAGGGCGACGGAAATCGTCTCAATGACCAGCTGGGTCAAAGCCAAATCGGGCGCTCTGAAAATAACAAAAAACAATGCAAGCGTATAACCGACAACACCAAGTGAAATAATCGCCGTCAGTCTGGATCTGGCAAATACAGTCGCCGCTGTTGCGCTGATCATCACAAGTGTCAGAATCATTTCGAATATGCCGATTTTCGCCATCCCCTCAGTTGTAAATGAAAAACCGCCTTTCAAAACGAGAGCCCCGCTCATCAGAATGATAAATCCAGCGAAGATATACAGAAGATAATCCCGTAAAAATCCGGTCATATATTGTTTTGTCACTCGATAAGAGCCTTTTTCCATGATGGTCAGGAGCTTCTCATATAACCGATTGAGCGTGAGTTTCGATGGAAACAGCTTATAGATCGCTTTCCACCTATTCATCGTCAAGTATCCGATCGTACCGACAACGATAATGCCCAGTGTCATCAGGACTTCGGCTGTAAACCCATGCCACTGCGAAATATGAACATGAAACTTCTCATGGCTGTCCAGCAGTGTCGGATAGATCGAATTCATCGCAGGCTCTATCAAGCTGTAGGACAATATATTCGGGAAAAAGAAGAGACTGACAGCGAGCGCAACAAGAATGACAGGTGATACGAGCATTCCAATCGGCGCTTCATGAGCCTGTTTTTCGAGTTTTTCAGGCTGGTAATTGCCTTTAAATGTTTTAAACAGCAGTTTCATGCTGTAGATAAATGTAAACACACTTCCTGCCCAAGCGAGGACAGGGAACAGCGCTCCCCACGTCTGGACGTTGAACAAATCGACATGTGTCACACGAAGCATGCTGGTGAAAAACATTTCTTTACTCAAAAATCCGTTAAACGGCGGGAGACCAGCCATTGAAAATGTGCCGATCAAGGAAATCGTAAACGTAATCGGCATAATCGCCATCAGTCCGCCGAGCTTTCTGACATCCCGCGTGCCTGTTTCATGATCAATGATGCCGACTGCCATAAACAAGCTTCCTTTAAAGGTAGCATGATTGATGAGATGGAAAATGGCAGCCATGGCGGCAACTGTGTAATACTCTGTATGGCCGTAATGCAGGGCTGCAGCGCTGACACCAAGCATCGAGATGATCATGCCGAGCTGGCTGACCGTTGAAAACGCCAAAATGGATTTTAAGTCGGTTTGTTTGACGGCATGGAATGAACCCCAAACCATGGTAAAAATCCCGACGAGAGAAACAATCCAAAACCACTGAGCTGAAAAGGCGAAAATCGGACTGAATCGTGCAATCACATAAATTCCCGCTTTGACCATCGTGGCTGAATGGAGATACGCGCTGACAGGCGTCGGCGCTTCCATGGCATCAGGCAGCCAAATGTAAAAAGGAAACTGGGCGGACTTTGTAAATGCGCCTAGTAAAATCAAAATCATCGCCGGAATAAATAAATCATGGCCGGCAATCAACTGAACCTGATTGATCATTTCTCTGATACTGAATGAATCTGTGATCAGATAAAGGAGAATGAATCCTCCCAGCATACACAGTCCGCCGCTTACCGTAATCAAGAGCGATTTTGCGGCGCCGTAGCGAGATTTTTCACGCTTGTACCAATATCCAATCAGCAAAAAGGACGAAAGGCTGGTAAGCTCCCAAAACATGTAGAGAACCATGACGTTGTCAACAAGAACAACACCGAGCATGGCGCCCATGAACATTAATAAATAGACATAAAAAGGCCCAAGCTGTTCTTTTTCTTTCGATAAATAAAAGATACTGTAAAGAGTGACCAACGAGCCGATCCCTGTTATCAATAAGGCGAATAGCAGTCCGAGACCGTCTACATAAACGGTAAAGTTAATGCCTAATGAAGGAATCCACTCCAATACCGATCGTAATGTTTCTCCCGATTGAGTCATTCTGATCATTGGAAGAAAGTATATAAACAGCAAGACGGGCAGGATTAGAACAAACCAGCCCGTATGCACTCTTTTTGCGTATTTTGCCAGAAAGGGAATGATAAAAGCAAATACAAAAGGCGATAAAATAGCAAAATGTAAGAGCTGCAATGACAAGACCTCCTTTTCTCTAGTTGAAACCTGTTCTATGTATAAATATTTAGAATATACGGTCAAACGACCCAGTCCAAATTATATCGCACTTTTTTGGAAGCCGCCATGCTTCAACCTTCCGCGATTGAATTTTACGAGTTCTTTTGACCTCAAAATAAGTTTAACAAAAATCAGATCATTTGTATATTTAAAATCGCTCCTGATCAAGCTGTATGTAAGGAGCTGATCATGTGAAGAGAAAGGTCCTTATGTGCTCAGGTTTATTCTGCTCGATATTTGCAGGGGCATTCATGCTGAATCAGTATGACGGCCGTGCCCGTGTGGCAGACAATGATGATTGGGAACTGTATTTATTGGAGCACCACCTGTCAACTAACATGAGTGAGGCGGAATCTAAGGATAGGCCGTTTGGGTCCAGGGAGTATATGCGGATTGTGAACAAATAAAAAAGAGTTCCGTCTAAAACGGAACTCTTTTTCTGATTATGAAGTGAAAAAGCGAAGTAAAATTGTCGCGCAAATGACAGTTCCTGCTCCGCCGAGGCGGGTAGAAATTTGGGCGAATGGCATAAGACCCATTCTTCCTGAAGCGGACAAAATGGCGACATCTCCCGTTCCGCCGAGACCGCTGTGACAGCAGGTCACGATTGCGGATTCAACAGGGTACATGTTCATCAGTTTGCCTACAAAATATCCGGAAGAAATCATGGCAACGACAACTGAAATACAAATGATGACAAACGGTATAGAAATCACAGATGCCACGTCATCTAAAGGGATAAAGAGAATCCCGAGGCCTACCATAAGCGGCCATGTAAAGCTTGATGAAATAAACTTATAAAGCTGATACGCGCCTTCCTCCATTTTTTTCGGAAGGATATTTGCATATTTGATTGCGGCTGCTGAAATAATCATTAAAATAGCACCTGGGATGAAGATAAATTTCTCCAGTAAACCGCCGAAAATAAAGAACGTACAGGCGAGCAGTACTCCGGCTCCCATCAGTTTAAAGTCAATTTTAGCTTCAGCCTCTTTTTGATTGAAAATATCGTTTGCTTTCTTAGATTTAACGAGACGCCCATTGCCGTTTAGATCAGGACGTTTTTCGCCCAGTTTTTTCATTAAAGCAGCACAGATAATAGCGAAAACGTTTCCAATGATAGCGGCAGGAACCAGCTGCGACACATACACATCAGCGGAAGACCCCAATATTTGCGAATAAGCAATGGAGAGAGGCAAAATTCCTTCACCTATTCCCCCGGCAATAATCGGCACAACAACAAAGAAAAAGGAATCATAGGCACTGTAGCCGAAGATGAATCCGACGAGCACACCAGCCGCAACCGCCGCAATTGTGCCCGCTACTAAAGGAACGAACATTCTGATGAATCCCTGTATTAAAACAGTTCTGTTCATTCCAAGAATGCTTCCTACAACAAGACAAGCGATATAGAAATAAAGAAAGTTAGATGTTTTCATTAAATTGGTAACAGCATCTATTGATGATGGATTCAACACATTATAAAAAACTAAAAAAGATGGCACAAACAAAGATAGAATAGCAGGACCGCCAATATCCTTCAAAATCGGGATCCGCTGGCCGATATCGCCAAGAAAGACACCTAAAATCATAATGATGGCAAACCCGCCCAGCATGTTTGCGGGCAGCTCGTTGTAATAAGCCGAAAGAATAATAATGACAGCTAATGCTGTATATAATGGGAGAGGAATCACGCCGATTTCCCAGGTCCATATTTTTTTAAACAGGCTTTTCTCCTGTGTGTCTTTGTGCTCAGGTAAAACTTCCTCTGTTTTGTGAATTGCTCCCATTGTCGTACACCCCCATGTATTGTTTGTTACAGTCTACAAGAAAGCGCTAACAAAGGATATTTTTTTAAGTTAAATAATTAATAAACAATTAAATTAAGAGGGTATTTTGGATCAGAAAAAATCCCTGAGAAGCCGCTTCCCAGGGAGATATGCTTACCGTTTTCCTTTGATATAAGGCACACCGTTTGCTTTTGGCGCATCTGCGCGTCCGATAAAGCCGGTTAAGGCCAGAATGGTTAATACGTAAGGGGCAATCAGCATATATACATTCGGTATGTCCTTAAAAAGAGGGAGCAGAGAGCCGATGATGCTTAAGCTTTGGGCGAATCCGAAAAACAGGGCGGCGCCGAGTGCGCCGATCGGATGCCATTTTCCGAATACAAGTGCCGCGAGTGCGATAAACCCTTGCCCGGAAATGGTAGAATGCGTAAAGTCGAGCGCAATGGTTGACGCATATACGCCGCCCCCGAGGCCGCCGAACAATCCGCTGATCATCACGCCGATATAGCGCATTTTGTAGACATTGATCCCCATAGTATCGGCCGCCATCGGATGTTCTCCGACGGAACGAATACGGAGGCCGAACGGCGTTTTAAACAAGATAAACCACGAAATAAAGGCCAGGACAATTGCGAGAATAGACGTATAATAGACATCTGAAAAGAAGATTTTTCCCAATACAGGGATGTCGCTCAAGCCGGGAATACTCGTTTTATAAAAAGGCTCGGGAATTTTGTCTGTTTGCGCTTTTCCGTAAATCAGCTTTACGATAAATAAAGTAGCCCCAAGCGCCAGCATATTAATGGCGACGCCGCTGACTGTCTGATCTGCGCGAAACGATATCGCCGCTGCCGCGTGAATCAGTGAAAACAGCGCGCCGGCTGCCATGGCGGCAACGAGTGAGAGCCATGGCGCCGCGGCTCCCAATTCAGGGCCTAAAAATAAATTGAATAAAACACTGGTGAATGCTCCGATAATCATGAGGCCTTCGAGACCGATATTTACAACGCCTGATCTCTCGGAAAATACGCCGCCGAGAGCAGTTAAAATAAGCGGGGCTGCGTATACGAGTGTGGCCGGGACAATGATTGATAAAATCTGCAGAACGTCCACTTAGTTCGCCCCCTTTTTCTTCAACTTATCCGCGACAAAACGAATGGCATAGCTTGAAGCAACAAACAGAATGATAATGGCAATCACAATATCGACAACCTCTGAAGGTACGCCTGATTCAATTGGCATATTTAACGCTCCGATTTTGAGGCCGCCAAGCAAAGCTGCCGCAAGCACAACACCGGCCGCAGTGTTCCCACCCAGGAGAGCGACGGCAATACCGTCAAAGCCGACGCCGGTAAATGCGCCTTTGACAGCAGCGTATTCAAACGTTCCCAGACCTTCCATGGCACCTGCAAGGCCTGCAAAAGCTCCTGAAATGAGCATGGAGTTCATAATATTCTTCCGCACGCTCATACCGGCGTACTGAGACGCGTGCTGATTGAATCCGACTGCCCGAAGCTCAAAGCCTTTCGTTGTTTTGGTAATCATAAACCACATAACAACAGCTGCGAGAAGGGCGATGACGATCCCCCAGTGAAGCCTTGAATAGTCCGTAATCTGCTCAAGAAACGGCGACCGAAGTGAGGCGGATTCGTGAATTTTTTCCGTCTTATCCTGATTGTCTGTCATGACTTTTGAAATCAAATAATTGGTCATATGCAGTGCGATATAATTCATCATAATGGTGACAATGACCTCGTGAACATAGAACCGTGCTTTTAAAAAGCCGGGAATAAATCCCCATAAACCGCCTGCTGCAGCCGCTGTGAGCAGTGCAAGCGGCATGTGAATATAAGCCGGTCCGTCAAACGCCGTTCCGACCCAAACGGCCGCTGTCCAGCCCACTAGCAGCTGTCCCTCTACCCCGATATTGAAAAGTCCGGTTCGGAATGCGAAAGCAACAGCTAATCCGGATAAAATATAAGGTGTAATCTGCCGGACGGTTTCCCCGATGTAATAGGTTTCTCCAAATATCCCATTCCATAAAGCAGAATAGCCGCTGGTCACACTGTATCCGCTCGCAAGCATAATAAGTGCGCCGGCCAGCAAGCCGAGCATGATCGCAATGAGCGGCACGAGTAAATGAGAGAGTCGTTTAACCATTTGCTTTCCCCGCTTCCCTTTGCGTGCTTCCCGCCATCAAGAGGCCGAGCTCTTGTTCAGTGGTATCCAGCGGATTAACGCTGGATATAATGCTGCCTTCAAAAATGACGGCGATTCTGTCACTGAGATTCATGATTTCATCAAGCTCAAACGATAAAAGAAGAACGGCTTTTCCGGCATCACGCTGTTCAATGAGTTTTTTATGGACAAATTCAATCGCTCCAACATCAAGGCCGCGAGTCGGCTGGGCTGCGATTAACAAGTCAGGATTTCGGTCAATTTCCCTTCCGATAATTGCTTTTTGCTGGTTTCCGCCTGACAACGCCCGCGCGTGAGTATATTCATCGGGGGTTCTGACATCGTACTCGCTGATCACGCTGCGGGCTTTCTTATACATTTCGCCTTTATGTAAAACACCGAATGCTGAATAAGGCTTTTTGTAATAGCTTTGGAGCACGATATTTTCACCGATTGGAAAATCCAGGACGAGACCGTGTTTGTGGCGGTCCTGCGGAATATGCCCGATTCCTGACTCCGTTACGTTTCTCGGCGTCAGGTTTTGTATCTGTTTTCCGTTTAGGGAAATGGTTCCAGACTCCGTTTTTCGGAGTCCTGTAATCGCTTCAATCAGCTCTGACTGTCCGTTTCCGTCAACGCCGGCTATGCCGACAATTTCTCCGGCATTGACAGAGAGCGACAAATCCTTTACAGCTTCTACTCCGCGAGTATCTTTTACGGTAATTCTATCAATCGCCAGCACTGCAGATCCCGGCTGAGCCGCTTTTTTTTCTGTTTTGAACAATACCTCGCGGCCGACCATCAGACTGGCGAGCTCGTCTTGATGTGTATCCCGGACATCCAGTGTTTTGATGCCTTTTCCTTTGCGGATAATGGTAACGCGGTCACAAACCTCCATGATTTCTTTCAGTTTATGGGTGATTAAGATAATTGATTTTCCCTCATTGACGAGGTTCTTCATAATTTGAATGAGCTCTTTGATTTCATGAGGCGTCAACACAGCTGTCGGTTCATCAAAAATCAGGATGTCAGCCCCGCGGTAGAGGGTTTTTAATATTTCTGCACGCTGCTGCATGCCGACGGATATGTCTGCTACCTTTGCCTCGGGATTAATTTGAAGTCCGTATCGGTCGGAAATGTCCTGAACCTCTCGGACAGCCCGTTTTCGGTCAATCTGCCCGAGCTTTTTCGGCTCCTTCCCGAGAATAATGTTTTCAGCAACTGTAAATGTATCGACAAGCATAAAATGCTGATGCACCATGCCGATTCCGAGATCATTCGCTTTGTTCGGGCTGTTGATGTGCACCTTCTCACCGCGGACCCGAATTTCTCCCTTTTCTGGCTGATACAGCCCGAACAGGACGTTCATCAAAGTTGATTTGCCCGCTCCGTTTTCACCGAGCAGCGCGTGGATTTCGCCTTTTTTGACCTGAAGATTAATGTTGTCATTTGCGACGATACCGGGAAACTCCTTGCGTATATTGAGCATTTCAATGACATATTCCACAGAATTGACCGCTCCTTTTTTTCATGCTATTAAATTAGAGACTGGCAATAGAAAAGCCGCAAGGAAATGTGCAGCTTTGCTCTGAAAGAAAAACAAGGGATAAGGGCTCTTCTCCTTATCCCCGCGATTCTTATTCAGCTTTGAAATTTTTCAGCTCTTTCTCTGTTCCCGGCACTTCTAGTCCGTCGATAATTTTTTTCTTCCAATCATCAACCGCTTTGATTACATCATCCGATAGGTTTTGTTTAGAGGAAGAAATGCCGACGCTGTCTTGATCAAGCCCGTATGTAAGCGTTTCTCCGCCGGGGAATTTGCCTTCGCTTGCTTTCTTCGTTAAATCTTCAACTGCTGTATCAACCTTTTTGACCATGGAAGTAAGGGTGACGTTATCGTCTGTTCCTTCTACTTGGCCTTCTGCGTATTGATCTTTATCGACTCCGATCACCCAAACATCACGCTTCGGGTCTTCTTTTTTCAGGTTCTTGGCTTCTGTAAAGACACCTGTGCCGGTGGCGCCTGCGGAGTGGTAAATCACATCAATGCCTGACTTATACATGCTCTCGGCGGTTGCTTTTCCAACGTCCGCTTTATCGAATCCGCCCGCATACTTCACCTGGACAGTTGCGTCAGGTTTTACGGCCTGAACCCCTGCACGGAAGCCGACTTCGAATTTTTTGATTAACTCGGATTCCATGCCGCCCACAAATCCGATTTTTCCTGATTTGCTTGTTAAGGCTGCGGCCACTCCGACAAGAAATGAGCCTTCCTGCTCTTTAAACGTAATGCTTGCGACGTTGTCTTTATCGACGACTGCGTCAATAATCGCAAAGTTTGTATTTTTGCGCTGATCGGCGATTTCACTGATTGAATCTTCCATCAAGTAGCCGACGCCATAGATCAAGTCGAAATGCTCACGCGCTAATTTATTTAAGTTTGTTGTATAATCTGCATCTGATTTAGATTGCAGGTAGTCGTATCCGTTTTTTCCTTTTTCCAGACCATTATCTTTACCGAAGGCTTGGATTCCTTCCCATGCTGATTGGTTAAAAGATTTGTCATCCACCCCGCCAATGTCGGTAACCATCGCCACACTGAATTTGTTTTTGCCTTCACTGTTACCGCTGCTTTTTTCGCTGTTTCCGCATGCTCCTAAAATGGTGCCCGCTGCGATGACAAGTGACATCGCCAATCCGATTTTGCGTTTCTTCAAGATATAACCCCCCAGAAAAATTTGGCCTGAGCTGATCCGGTCAGTCATGGGATGGATGCCTCACTCAATTCTTAGAATCGATAAAATTTTCAGATAATAACAATTAGAATGAGCTGAGACAGTTCTGATCTTCCCTTAGTAAGTGTGATGTGGGTGTTTCCTTCGAAAGGCGGGGAAGAGAAGGATGCGGAAGGTGTTCCGGGCGGAAAACCGTGACATCTCTTTCTGAAGTGTGACTTATGACTTAGTCTAGGGATCAACTAACCAATCATAATTTATCATTTTACATACAAGAAATAAATAGAATTACGCATAATTTTTTAAAAAATATGTATTTTTAGAATTGTATTTCAAATATGCCGAAAAGTCCTTTATTATTTTTGTATAGCTTATTGGCGAAAGGTTCAAGCAGCTTGGCAAAAGATGTGACAGAGAAAAACGCACTGCTCGATATGAACAGTGCGTTTTTTTATAAATATTGCTTAATTCCGTTAAGGTTGGCTGTATTGACATTGTACTGAAACACCGGTCTCCCGATCGTTCCGTACGCCATTTCGACATTCAGAACCTGTATATCCTCAAGAAATTTCAAGTATTTTCGGATGGATACTTGAGATATTTCAGTATGATTCGCCAGGTCTTCTGTCGTAAAGGATTCGTTTTCAAAGGATTGTATGCTGGACCAAATCAGCTTCAGCGTGCTTTTTGTCAGCCCTTTTGGCAGATGCACTTTTTCTGTCGCTTCCTTCTTATGAAACAGTTCCGCGTCCAATTCTTTTTGGCTCATGTTTCGGTGGGTGGAATAGACTTTTTGTTTTCGTCTGTAATCAGAAAGGGCAGTCTGAAAACGTTCAAATTCAAACGGTTTGATTAAGTAATCCACAGCTCCGTAACGAAGTGTTTTTTTGATGACGTCCAGCTCGCTTGCCGCAGAGATGACAATCACGTCAACCGCTTCATTTTGAGCTCTTAATTCCGTCAGCAGCTCAAGCCCGTTTTTACCCGGCATGTAAATATCAAGCAAAATGAGGTCGATGTGATGCTCGCCTAAAATATGCAGAGCGCTTTGAAAGGAAGAGGCGATTCCTTTCAGCTGAAAGCCTTCTATTTGGCTCAAATATCGTTTATTTAATTCACCCACCATGGGGTCATCTTCAACTATTAGTACATTAATCATGGTTTTCCTCCTTCGGTTCGTACGGGATTCGAAGACTGAATGTGGTTCCTTCATTTTTTTCGCTGGTGATAATCATTTGACCCTTCAAATTCTCCATGCTTTGCTGGGTGAAATAAAGGCCGAATCCCCGGTTTTTGCCCTTTGTTGAATAGCCTTGTTCGAATACCTTGACTTGGTCTTCTTCAGACATGCCGGCTCCTGTATCGGTAATTTCGATGTCCAATATTTTGTCATGAAAACGCATGGACATCGTGATTTGTTTTTTCGGCATATTGGCAACAGCATCTAAGGCATTGTTGATCAGATTTCCGATAATCGTAATCAGTTCATGAATGACTGAAGGATCTGCTGCATTTGGAATAACCCCGCTGCATTCAATATCGAGATTTGCGCCCTGCTCTCGTATGTAACTCTGTTTTCCCAACAGAAAACCGGCCAGTACGGAGCTTTTGACATCATTTATGATTTCACTTGTTTCTGATTTTTGCTGAATGGCAATATCTTTAATATAATCTCCAAGATCGTCATACTCTTTCAGCTGGACGAGACCTAATATCACATGCAGTTTGTTCATAAATTCATGAGACTGCGCTCTCAGTGCGTTTGCATACATTTTAACACCGGAAAGCTGTTCAGCTAAATGTTTTACCTCGGTTTTGTCCCGGAATGTCGCAATCGCTCCGACGGTTTGTCCTTTCAGCTGGATAGGCACTTCATTAAATACAAGCTCTAATCCGTTAATGCGCACATCTCTGTCTTGAAGAGGTTTTCTGGTCTCAATGACATTTTTCAGACGGCTTTTTGGCAGGATGTCATTGACATCCTGATCGACGGGATTTGTTTCTATGCCCATTTTAATGAAAAGACGCTTCGCTTCCGCATTGGCAAGCTTGATTTTGCCGTGCTCATCGACAGCGAGTATGCCTTCTTTCGTTGATTCAAGCATGGCGCTCCGTTCTTGAAGAAGTGTCGCGATTTCATATGGTTCAAGTCCGTACATGATATTTTTCACCGTACGTGCGACGATAACAGCCCCGATGACGCCGACGAATATACTGACGCAAATAATAAAATAGAGCGGCCGTAAGCTGTGGCTGATGACTTCGTCAATTTCATTCACTGTGATGCCGACCGCAACGGCTCCGACTTGTTTTCCATTCTTGGCGTAGACAGGCACAAACGCTCTCTGCGATTTCCCAAGCGTGCCTGAGGCGGTGCTGATATGGACATGTCCTTTTAATACTTCGGCTTCATCCCCGCCGCTGAACTTTTTTCCGATTTTGCTGCGGTCCGGATGGGTTCTGCGAATGCCGTTCATATCCATAACGACGACAAATTCTGTGCCGGTAATTTTCTGGACGTCCAGCGTATAGCTGAGCAGTTCCTTCTGTTTTTTTCCGCTCTCCAAAGCGGAGGCAGTGATCGGTGCGTCGGCAACCATTTCAGCAGTTTGCAGCGCTGTGTCTCTTTCCTGATCACGTATCCTTTTGGAGGTTTGGGCACCAACGGTAAAAAAGGTGATGAGCAGTGCGATTAACACAACGATACAGACAAATATGGTGAGTCTGGTTTGCAGTTTTAATGTTTTTTCATATAAAACTTCCTTACGTTTTATGATTCCTGCGTACTACTTTACTCTCAAAATGGCGCTTTGTGAAGATTTGGGACCGTAATTCGTAAAAAGGAGAAAAAATGGAATAATTTATCTTGTCAATGTGTTTTAAGTCCTCCATAATAAATGAGGTAGATTATAGAAAGGGACTTTTTTATATGAAAAATACTTATTTGACAGGATACTTTCCGCTGATTGCGATCCTGCTTTTTAGTTCGTCTTTATCCATTTCAACCTCACTCTATGCATTGAAGATGCTTTCTTCATTTGGAATGTACGATGGAATGCTCGATTACTTCTCAGAGAAAGGAATCAGACTAGCGTTATTTGCGGCTTTTGCGCTTTTATATTTTATGGTTCTGTCCGCTCTGAAATTAATTGCGAATACCGTGACTGAGCTGTCACTGCTGTTTTTCGCAAATGATCCTGAAGGAAACAACCTGAAAACAATCAGAATGGGCTCTATCATTTATTTAGGCGGCGGGATCGTATCCTTTGTGCTATTGCAAAATGTCTTCTGGATTGTGATCTGGTTTGCAGTTGTTACACTTGCTTACTTTGTGTTCGTTGTTTACAGGATTTATTCAACACTTTCTATCATGTCATTGGTCGGATTTATTCTAATGGAACTGCTGTTTTGGTTTACCTTTGTTATCGGTATTCTGTTCATATTTATCAAGCTTTATAATAGCATAATGGCTAGCTTACCTGTGTAAGCTAGCCATTTTTTCGTTTATGGTAAAAATCTATTTTTTATAGAAGGGGAGGGGAGCATACATTCATTTTTTTTGCCGAACCACTTATAGCGGTTTTTGGCGATAACAGAATAGAGCATATCTCTGACAGGTTTCGGCACTGCAAAAAACAGGACAAAGAGCCGCCATGGGCCCCGCAGATGCCTGAAAACCTTTATGGCTGCAGTTGACTTAGTGTAAACCTGGCCGTCTTCAATAAAGACAAAGCTGTCAAAATGCTCAGTCGGAAGCCCGCTTTTTTTCAGCAGGCTCTGTCCTGTTTCCGATTGAAGCGATGCAAATGAAATTAAACCGTTTGGATCACGTTTTATGATAAATTGAACGGCCCCGTTGCATAAATTGCACACACCGTCAAACAGTAATACGCGATTTGGAATTTGTTCTGATGTCACTGCAGATCCCCTCCGATTTTAATAAGCCGCTTGCAGCGTTCCTTTCCAGATGGAAAGCTGAGGGCTGATACTGTGAAGGTATTCAACGCTGCTCGGTGTATCTTTTCCAACCCAGACACCCATTGTGTACGTATCTGTCAGGCCGACGAACCACATATCATGATAATCATTTGAGGTTCCCGTTTTTCCGCCGATATAAGGCGCATTAAAATATGCTTTTTTCCCTGTCCCGCTTTTGACAACGGAAGACATCAGTTTTTTCAGCTGCATGTTTGTGCGGACGCTGAATATTTGTGTCGCTTTGTCATTCCATTTATAAATCGTTTTTCCTTTTAAATCCGTCACTTTTGTAATCGCGTGGCTCGGCGTGTAGCTGCCGCTGTTGCCGAATGTTGTATACGCCTTTGTCATCTCGAGAGGCGTCATGCCGTGTGTAAATCCGCCAAGCGCCGCCGGCAGCAGATAGTCGCTGTTGACAAGCTTTGAAAAATGATACGGTTCAATATAGCTGAAAGCTTTTTGGATGCCTACACGGTCCAGCATTCTGATGGCTGGTGTATTATACGAGTTTTTAAACGCTGTATCAAGCGTCACTGTGCCGTATGTGCGGTTATTGTAGTTTTGCGGACAGTAATCCCTGCTGCAAAATTTGCCGGCATCAATTGTGCTGCTTGCTGTCGCACCTGTCTGTTCAATATAAGGTCCGTAATCGAGAAGCGGTTTAATGGATGACCCCGGCTGTCTGTATGCTTGGTAGGCACGGTTAAAATCATACTTATGATAGTTTTTTCCGCCGGATAGAGCGACAACTTGATGCGTCTGGTGATTAATAACAGCCGCTCCGCCCTGTACGCCCGCATACGGCAGTTTCGAATTCATTTGTGCCACGACTTGATTTTGCATGTACGGATCAAGTGCGGTATAAATTTTTACGCCGTCTTTCAGAAGTGTGCTGACTCTAGCGGACAGCTCGTTTTCTATTTTGTCTTTTTGTTTTCCTGACGCTTTTTGAAGACGCTTATCATAACCTTCAGATTCAGACACGAGTTGAGTGAATTCATCATTTACGTAGGAAACGTAGTCTGGAAATTTGTCTTCTTTCTCCTCGACATCCAGTTTGATTTTTTGTTTTACGGCTTTCTTCAGCTCTTTGCCCGTTATGACCCCGGCATTTTTTAACCCTTTAAGTAAGCGTTCTTGACGGCTTTTCGTGTAGTCAAAATGCTTGAGAGGATCATATAATGTAGGGTTATTAGGTATAGCGCAAATAAAAGCCATTTCTCCCAGTGTGAGAGATTTCAGCGGTTTGCTGAAATAAAATTCAGCAGCTGATCCGACGCCATAAACGCCGTTATTAAAATAAATCGTATTTAAGTAGGCTTCAAGAATCTCATTTTTTGTATACTTTTTCTCAAGCTGATAGGAGTACGCGAGCTCAGTCAGTTTGCGGCTGAAAGAGCGCTCGTGGCTCAAATACAAGTTTCTTGTAAGCTGCTGTGTGATGGTGCTGGCCCCTTGGTCAATCTTTTTGTCCTTCACGTTGGAAGCGGCCGCCCGCACCATCCCCATAAAGTCAAACCCTTTATGTTCGTAAAAATGGCGGTCCTCGGAAGTTAAAAATATCTGTTTGACTTCTTCGGGAATCTTGTTGAAGGGAACCAGCACTCGGTTCTCATCATCGCTGACGATTTCCGAGACCAGCGACCCGTCCCTGTCGTACATGTAGCTGTTTTGAACAAGGCTGATCTCTTTCAAATCAATATTCTTATCAAGCACCTGATCCAGGGACTTCATTTGTTTTACTTCTTTTCCGGAAGCGATAACTGTAAATGCAAACAATGGGATTATGCAAAGGAGCAAAATCCATCCGATAATTTTTCGTAACATGGTCACTCTCTTTTCTCCTAAATTCTAGCCATATCGTACCATTCTTTTGAGTTTACGAGAAGGTTAAATTTAGAAGACTCTTCAATTTTTGCTGAAAATCAGCTTGCTTTGGCATACGATTCTTTTTGGAATTTCTTCATGATCCAAAGCAGGCAGGCACCTGAGAAAAAGAGAAATGCTGTGACATAAAAGGCTGCAGAGATATTGAAGTGACTCGATATAATACCGCCGAGAAGAGGTCCGAGAACGTTTCCTAAAAAGCGAAAGCTGACATTGTAGCCGAGGACTTCTCCTTGGATGGATCCGGGAGCCTGAACGCGGATTGCCGCTGTGATGCATGGAAGAAGGCCGCCCATCGCCATCCCGAATAAAAACCTGAAAACAAGAAGCACACTGAATGAAGACGCGAGTGCCTGCGGAATAAAAAATAAAGAGGCGGCGATTAAAAGCCCGATTAAGATGCGGCGGTGGCCGTAGCGGTCTCCTAAATCTCCCCATTTTCTTGCCAGCAGCAAACTGCCGAGTCCGGTTGCCGAAAATGCCATGCCGGAGAAAAAGGCCAGATTGTCAGGTCCGTGCAGCTCGTTTACATATAAAGCGAGCAACGGCTGGATACTGAAATTTCCTGTTTGAATCAGCATGGTTAACAGCATCATGACCCAAAGCGCGGGATGGTGAAAAATATAGGAGAGCACTTCTTTTCTCGTATAAGATTGACGTTTATTCATCTTCTCTGTGAGCGGCTGTTCTTTGACCCCGAATAACACGAGAAGAACGGCCAAGAAAATCACAAAGGATGTGATAAAAAAGGTATACGTAAAGCCGAAGTGGTCAGCAAGCACGCCTCCCAAAAGCGGGCCGAACAAGCTTCCGGACACTTGCCCCATTTGGAGCGTGCCAAGCGTTTTGCCGGCTGAGCTTTTAGGCGTCTGCGCGGAAATCATTGCAAGGGATGTCGGAATAAATCCGGTTACAAGCCCCATAGCCATACGAAGAAAAAACAATTGATAAACCGATGTGACAAAGCCCATTAATAAAATGCTGACGGCAATGCCGATTCCGGTTGTCAAAAGGATTTTCTTGTAACCGCGTTTGTCTCCGAACCGCCCCCAGAACGGGGATACCAAAAAAGCCATTAAAAATGTAATGCCGAACACATAACCGCTCCACCTTTGCACAAAGCCGTTGGAAAAGGTGCTGAGCGTCTCAATATACAAGGAGAGAAAAGGAATGATCATTGTGGTGCTGGCTGATACAAAGAAATTCGCCAGCCACACAATGACAAAGTTTTTCTTGCGGATAGAAATAACATCACCTTCTTATTATTTCGGGTTCCTTACTAATTATAAAGAAACAGTGCACCATTTAAAAGAAACAATGCGGCTGGGAAATTTCATTATTTTTAGAAAATGAAGAAATGAAGAGAAGGAGAATCGATATACTATAAAGATAGCATTCTTCTGATCGGAGGAAAGGTAGGTGTAAAAATAGTGGAGGCAGGCAACTTACTCATTATTGATTTCGAATTTACGATGCCCGAAGGAAAATACAGTCCGCAAAATTTTTTTCCGGAAATCATAGAAGCAGGAATTGTAAAGTCGGTTAATGGTGAAGTAGTTGAGACGTTTTCGAGTTATATTAGGCCGAAAAAATTCCCCAAGCTGACGAAGCGCTGCAAATCATTTTTAAACATTACGCAAAACCAAGTAGATGAGGGGATGAGGTTCGAGGACTTTATCCGTAAACTAAATGAGCTTGACCCTGAAAAAAATTGCACGATCATCACGTGGGGAAACATGGATATGAAAGTGCTGAAGCAAAATTGTATGTTTAACCATATTCCTTTCCCGTTTAAAGGGGAGATGAGAGATTTATCGCTTGAATATAAAAACTTTTTTGGAGACCGGACACTGACCGGCTTGTGGAAGGCTGCGGAAGAGTACGGAGATAAGGGAACCGGCACCCATCATAAGGCGCTTGACGATGCTCTTACAGCCTATAAGCTTTTTAAGCTTGTCGAGCAGGATAAGCAGTACCTCGAAAAACCAAAACCGCCGACAATCGGCGAGAGGATTGATTTATCTGAACTATTCCGGCGCGCAACATAAAAAACCCAATCTTTCGTCAGACTGGGTTATGGCCGGGTAAAGTATTCTTTTTCTAAAACGTCCAGATTGTTCAGGGATCGCTTTGCCCATTGTGAATCATCTCCGGCCAGTTTGGCTCTCAGCTGTGCAACCGCTTCCCGCAAAGACTCGTTATAATCCGGCACTTCACTGTCATAGGGCTTCACCATATGATGGGGGATATTAGTCTGTTCGCCGAAAGCAAGCGCTCTTCTTTCATGGAAAAACGGCACATCTGCCTGTTTTGGATGATGAAGGTCTCCTTGAGCGGGATGGGTGAGAACCGCCTTAATTTTGACTAAATAATGCTGCGGTCTGCAATCTGTAATTTCTCCTATGTATGCACCTGTTTTGTAAAATCCTTTTACGATAGAGCCTTTCTCAAATGTACTCATCTGTTATCACCTCGCATTCATTCTATAAAAGTTCCAATTGATTTGCTAGTGAGGAAGGTCGGCGGGGAGCTTGATCGTCACAATGGTTCCCCTTTGAAAGCTGCTGCTGAACGAAATGGTTCCGTGGTGATGTTCAATGATGGAAAACGTCACAGTCAGGCCAAGTCCCGTTCCATTCGTTTTTAAAGAATAATAAGGTTCACCCAGCTTCTGCATTTGGTGATCCGTCATGCCAACACCGTTATCTGAGATTTTGATTACAATTATATGGCCGATTTTTTTCGCTGAAACTTGGATGACCCCTTTACCCGTAGGAACGGCTTCAATGCTGTTTTTCATGAGGTTGATCACAGCCTGCTTCAGCTTTGTTGCATCCCCGTAAACCAAAAGGTCCGGCTCGGCGTCCGCCTCTACTGTCACAGATTTATAATTGGCATACGAAATCATAAGGGAGCTCGTCTCTTTGATAAGAGAAGATAGATCAAAAATCTCTTTTTCGTACAATTGCTGTTTGGCGATATCAAGATAATTTGTAATAATGCCCTGAGCCCGGTCAAGCTCTGACAGCACAAGCTTTTGATAATCCGCACTGGATTTGTTTTGAAGGGATTCATCATTAAAAAGCAGCTGGACAAATCCCCGGACAACTGTCAGCGGATTTCTTACTTCATGAGCCACACTTGCCGCAAGTTCACTCACAATTTCCATTTTTTCCGAATGGATAAGCTGGGAACGCAGGGCGATATTTTCTGCGATGCTTTCTATCAGATAAATGCTTAAAAGAAGAACGGTGCAGCGGAACAGACCTGAGACAGCTGCCTCATAATATATCATTTCTGAATTTTGAAAATTTAAAATATTCACGGCAGAAAAAACCAAGATGGAGGCGAAAAATAAGAAGATCTCCAAGCAACCGATGAATAAAGACAGCAGCAGTTTTCTCGCTTTGGACATGAATGGCCACTTTTTTTGAAGTAGAGTTGGAATGATGATATGAAAAGGCAGCAAAGCGTATACAAAAATGGCGGAAGGCTCAAAAAACAGCAGTTCAAAACATAAGACGGATGCGGCGACTGTTAGCCCGGAAGCAGTGTTTATATACAATAAACAAATGATGACAGGAATGATTTGAAGGCCATATTGGATGTAGTCCATTTCCTGTATTGGGAATATAATGCATAAAACTGAGGCGCCGCATGCAAATATCGTGACCAATACGTTGTTGATTTTTGGTACAATGATCGACGGTTTTCCAAGCCAAAACACTTGGTAAAGAAGAATAGGAAACAAAATAAAGCAGATATGTAGGAGATAGTCTTTTAGAATTTCCATTCGAGTGAAATCCTTTCGTATAAAATATGAATCTATTATAACACTTATCATTAGAAGTAAAATACAAAATTTCTTAATAAAGAACGCCTTTACGATTGATACGTAAAGGCGTTTGTGACGAATATTTACTCTAACGCTGTTTTTATTCGGCGCAGTCCGTCCTGCAAGGTTGCCAGAGGGCATCCTGCATTCAAACGCATAAATCCTTCTCCGCCAGGGCCGTATTTCGTGCCGGGCTCCAAAATAATTTTCCCTTTGTGCAGCATCTTTTGCTGCAGCTCTGCATCAGACAAGCCATATGCGCGGAAATCCAGCCAGATCAGGTAAGACGCATCAGGCTTCATCATCTTGACATTCGGGAGCTCGCTGGTCAAAAAGGCTGCAGCCTCGTCCATGTTTTTCTCAAGATAAGAAATCAGTTCATCGAGCCACGGCCCGCCTTTTGAGTAAGCGGCTTCGATTGCGCTCACGGCAAACGCGTTTAATCCGCCTAAACCGTTCCGCTGCAGGCTGGCTGAAAATTTGGCGCGCTTCAGCCGGTCTGGAATAATGATTGCAGACGCCTGCAAACCCGCGATATTAAACGTTTTGCTCGGTGCCGCGCAAGTCACAGAAATCTCAGCGAATTCATCAGAAAGAGAGGCAAACGGCGTATGGTTATTTCCGTACAGCATCAAATCGGAATGAATTTCATCTGACACGACTGTAACGCCGTGTTCAAGGCATAATTCGCCGAGCTTCAATAAATCTTCCCGGCCCCATGCCCGCCCTGAAGGATTATGCGGATTGCATAAAATAAACAATTTTACGCTCGGATCACTGATTTTTGTTTTCAAATCTTCAAAATCCATTACATAAGTTCCGTCTTTTTCTTTAAGCGGATTATGTAAAATACGCCGGCCGTTTTTCTCAATCATATGGTAAAAAGGCGTGTAAACAGGGGATTGGACAATCACTTGATCCTTTGGTTCTGTAAAAGCCTGAACCGCCATGCTTAAAGCTGTGACCACCCCGGGACTGAATGTAATGCTTTCCGGGTTCACCTTCCAGCTGTGCCGGTTATGCATCCATGCACACACTGCATCTTTTGTTCTCTGATCTGGCGCTGTATATCCGAAAATCCCTTGTTCTAGGCGCTGTTTTAATGCTTCTGTTATGGCTTCCGGCGCACGAAAATCCATATCCGCCACCCACATCGGGAGGGCGTCTGTCACGCCGAATAATTCGCCTGTCTTGTCCCATTTGAGGGATTGGGTGCCGAGGCGCTGTTCTTGTTTATCAAAGTTCATTCTGTTTCCACCTCTTATGTATGTTTATTTTTCTTAGCGTAACTATGATAAAATAAATCTGCAAATTTTATTATAAGCGGTGATGAAAATGGAAGAAAGTCAAGCGGTCAGGGAAATGATCAATGTCATTGCCAAATGGGACCCGTTTAAATATGGTGAAGATTTTTATGAAACGGAGGCTGTTGATGTCGTTCAGGCCGTCTATGATGAAGACGATCCTAAAGTGTTAGCGAAAAGCATACAGCATATTTTCGAAGCTTCTTTTGAACAAACACTTCCGATCGACAGCTGCCTGAATGTGGCTGGACAGCTGCTGTTCATTAAAGACAGCAGCTCTTGCACGCCTTGAAAAACCGGTATACAAACCGGTTTTTTTATTCTGTGATAAACTCTGCAATTCGTTCGGAAACGAATTCTGGGCGTTCCTCCGGCACCAAATGGCCTGTTTCCCGCAATGAATACAGTTTGGAATCCGGCAGGTCATGGTGCAGACGTTCGCCGATTTTCACCGGAACCACCTTGTCTTCTTCGCCCCAAATCAATAAGGCGGGTTTGTTCATTTTTTTCAATTCCTCAGACTGTAAATCTCCTTCCCTGTGCCGGATGAACTTTGTCATAGCTTTGAAAATCTGTTCATCTTGAAAAGGTTTGCCGTAGCCGTCAATCATCTCCTCGTCAATCAGCGATTTGTTGTGGACGACATTTAATAAGTTTTTCATCACGCCTTCTTTGGAAAGCCAGCGTTTGATATAAAGATGAAAATATGGGAGGTGAGTCCCGAAGATAATCGTCGGGTGTGAGCGTTTTAAATAACCTGAACTGCAAAGAAGCACAATCTTCGAGAAGAGCTCAGGCTTTAATAGAGCAGCCGACAGCGATATTTGCCCTCCCATCGAATGCCCGACAAGCGCCGCCTGTTTGACTTGCAAGTGCTCCAGGAGTCCGATGATAAGCATAGCGAGGTTTTGATAGGTATATCTAAATGTCCTTGATTTTTCTGATTGGCCGAAAGGAGGCAAATCGAGCGCGATGATGTCATACCGGTCCCGAAGCAAGGGGATTAATTTTCTGAAGCTGAAAGCAGAAGATAAAAAACCGTGTACGCAGACAATTGTTTGTTTGCCCGGGTTTTGATAGTGCTCATAATATACATTTACGCCTCCGACTTTAATACGTCTTATTGGTGTAACCGCCTCCATTTTGCCGTCACTCCCTTCATAGGATGTACTGTATTATGCCCTGAAATTGTCAGTTCTAGCGGAAGTTTCTCCTCGTTTTTTCTTAGCATTCGTCAAAAAACGTGATATAATGTCATGAAGATTTCTTGACATTGTAAAGGTGTGAAATGAATGAAATTGACCGATAAAGAAACAGAAATATTAGAAATTTTAGACGAAAACAGCCGCGCCGACCTGGAAACAATCGCAAAAATGGCCGGTATCCCTGTAAATGAAGTAAAAGCGATCATTGACAAATTGGAAAAAGAAAAGGTTATTATTGATTATTCCGCTATGATCGACTGGCGGAAAGTGGACGGCCATGAAGGCGTGACTGCCATGATTGATGTTAAAGTCACTCCAAAGCGCGGAGTCGGTTTTGACGAAGTGGCGGAGCGGATTTACCGATTCCAAGAGGTAGAATCAGTCTACCTGATGTCAGGCGTATACGACCTGTCTGTCGTGATCCGCGGCAATTCAATGTCTGACGTTGCGCGTTTTGTATCTGATAAACTGTCAACTCTTGATTCAGTTGTGTCTACGACAACACATTTTATCCTGAAAAAATACAAGCACGACGGCAAAGTATTTGAAACGGGAGACGACGACAAAAGAATCGTGGTGTCACCGTAAATGACTTCTTATTTATCCGATTATGTACAACAAATAAAACCATCCGGCATCCGCAGATTCTTTGATTTGGCGGCAACGATGGAAGGGGTTATTTCTTTAGGAGTCGGAGAACCTGACTTTGTAACGGCTTGGAATGTCCGTGAAGCAAGCATTCTTTCCCTTGAACAAGGGTATACGTCATATACCGCTAATGCCGGTTTATATTCATTGCGAGAGGAAATCAGCCGTTATGTTAGCAGCCGGTTTAATCTTACATACTCACCTGACGATGAACTGATTGTGACGGTAGGGGCGAGCCAGGCTTTGGATATTGCAATCCGCGCCATTGTAAATCCGAGTGAGGAAGTGATTATTCCAGAACCGTGTTTTGTGGCGTATGAATCGCTTGTCTCTTTATCAGGCGGCGTTCCGGTTCATGTCCATACGACGGCTGATAAAGGATTTAAAGCGACGGCTGAGGATTTTGAAGCGGCAGTGACCGAAAAGACAAAGGCTATTCTCATTTGTTCTCCTTCGAATCCGACCGGCTCGGTTTACTCAAAGAAAGAGTTGCATGAAATTGCTGAGTTTGCCAAAAAACATGATTTAATCGTACTGGCCGACGAGATTTATGCGGAACTGACATACGATGAGGAATTTACGAGCATAGCAGCATTACCGGGGATGAAAGAGCGGACGGTTGTCATTTCAGGATTTTCAAAGGCGTTTGCCATGACAGGCTGGAGACTCGGTTTTGCCGCGGCGCCTTCAGAAATTCGCAACGCGATGCTTAAAATCCACCAGTATGCGATGATGTGCGCGCCTGCAATGGCGCAATACGCAGCGCTTGAAGGGTTAAAAAACGGAATAGAAGATGTAGAAAAGATGAAAAAGAGCTACCGGAGAAGACGTAATTTGTTTGTCGAAACGCTTAATGAAATCGGTCTCAGCTGCCACCATCCGAGCGGTGCTTTTTATGCTTTCCCATCCATCAAAAGCACTGGGATGAGCTCAGAACAGTTTGCCGAGGAGCTCTTGCTGCAGGAAAAAGTAGCCGTTGTTCCGGGTAATGTGTTTGGGCCGAGCGGAGAAGGATATATCCGCTGTTCATATGCGACATCAATTGAACAGCTGCAAGAAGCATTGGTCAGAATGAAACGCTTCTTACACAAAACAACATAAAAAAAGATACGAACTTTTTGTTCGCATCCAATAAAAGGGGGAATACTAGAAAGCCTTTGGTATTTGCAGTATACCCTCTTTTTGATATGCTTAAACCTGATATCATATAAGAAAGTTTTCTTTGCGGAAATGAGACATGTATGATATAATTTTAAATTGCGTATAAACTGATATTTAATTTAACTTAGGAGTTGTTATGAATGGCAGCAAAATTTGAAGTGGGCAGTGTTTACACTGGCAAAGTTACAGGATTACAAGCGTATGGTGCGTTTGTTGCATTAGATGAAGAGACTCAAGGTCTGGTACACATTTCTGAAGTAACTCATGGTTTCGTAAAAGACATCAACGAGCACCTTTCTGTTGGTGACGAAGTACAAGTAAAAGTACTAGCTGTTGACGAAGAAAAAGGAAAAATCAGCCTTTCTATTCGTGCGACACAAGCTGCGCCTGAGAAAAAAGAAAGCAAACCAAGAAAACCTAAATCAGCACAAGTGAGCGAAGAAGCTTCTGCACCACAAGGTTTCAACACATTAAAAGATAAGCTTGAAGAGTGGATCGAAATGTCCAACCGCAAAGATCTTATCAAAAAGTAAGCATGAAAAAGCACCGGACAGGAATGTTCGGTGCTTTTTTTTTATCCTATCGCATTTCAGGCTTCGCTGCTTCTTCTCGTGAAGCTTCTTCGTTTGGCTTAAACAGCAGACCGAGGTTGATTAAGCCGGCGATTCCGACGAGTCCGTAAATGATACGGGAAAGGGCTGACCCTTGGCCGCCAAAGATGGCTGCTACTAAATCAAATTGGAAAAATCCGATCAGTCCCCAGTTAATAGCGCCAATGATCGTTAATACAAGACAAATTCTCTGAATAGTACTCATGTTTACAACCTCCTCCATGAATTATTAAAACAGTTATAGATTGTGACATATTGGAGAATCTATACATGCATTCTCCATATTGTGAGAAGCCGGGCGAAACGGCTCAAACTCAGCTTGTATCTGTTCCATTCCCAGCATCTTGCAAATGAAAACTGTCTGATACGCTGAAAACAGAACGAGCTGATTGCTTTACATGGAGCGCAGGCATTCTGCATAATAAAAATCTAAGGAGGAGATGTCATGCAAAACTTTACATATTGGAACCCGACGAAATTAATTTTCGGCCGCGGCGAAGTTGAAAAACTCCCGGAGGAACTGAAACCTTACGGAAAAAATGTATTGTTAGTCTACGGAGGCGGAAGCATTAAACGCAGCGGCCTTTATGACCAAGTGATGGAACAGCTGAATAAAGCCGGTGTCACGGTACATGAATTAGCAGGCGTAGAGCCGAACCCGCGTGTGTCGACTGTTAATAAAGGTGTTGCGATCTGCAAAGAAAACAACATTGATTTCTTATTGGCTGTCGGCGGCGGCAGTGTCATCGACTGTGCAAAGGCGATTGCTGCGGGGGCAAAGTATGATGGTGACGCGTGGGATATCGTAACGAAAAAACACCAGCCGAAGGAAGCTTTACCGTTCGGAACTGTTTTGACTCTCGCCGCAACTGGCTCTGAAATGAATTCAGGTTCAGTTATCACAAACTGGGAAACAAAAGAGAAATATGGCTGGGGAAGCCCGCTCGTGTTCCCTAAGTTCTCTATTTTGGATCCAGTGAACACGTTTACTGTTCCTAAAAATCACACGATCTACGGAATGGTTGATATGATGAGCCACGTGTTTGAGCAATACTTCCACCATGTATCAAACACACCTTACCAGGATCGCATGTGTGAATCGCTCTTACGCACAGTCATCGAAACAGCGCCTAAGCTGATCAATGATCTTGAAAATTACGAACTGCGTGAAACGATTCTTTACACAGGGACAATCGCTTTAAACGGTATGCTGTCAATGGGTGCAAGAGGGGATTGGGCCACTCATAATATAGAACATGCGGTTTCAGCCGTTTACGATATTCCGCATGCCGGCGGACTCGCAATACTCTTCCCGAACTGGATGAGACATACATTGTCAGAAAACCCGGCTCGCATGAAGCAGCTGGCGGTTCGTGTGTTTGGTGTGGAGGAAGCTGGAAAATCAGATGAGGAAATCGCGCTTGAAGGTATCGACAAGCTGTCTGCTTTCTGGACAAGCCTAGGCGCTCCAAATCGACTGGCTGATTACGATATCAATGACGAACAGCTCGACACAATTGCCGACAAGGCAATGGCCAACGGTACGTTCGGCCAGTTTAAATCACTACACAAAGAAGATGTACTTGCTATCTTAAAAGCATCTCTATAACAAAAGGGGAAACAGCTGATCAGGCTGCTTCCCTTTTTCTTTGAACTTATGTTACAATTGTTAACCTGTTTTTTGATACAGCAATATATGGAGGTTTTACAATGGAAAATTTCACTTATTATAACCCGACGAAATTGATCTTCGGAAAAGGTCAGCTTGAACAATTAAGAAAAGAATTAAAGCAATACGGTAAAAATGTTCTGCTTGTCTACGGAGGCGGAAGCATTAAACGTAATGGCCTTTATGACCAAGTAACAGACATATTAAAAGAAGAAGGCGCGGCTGTCCATGAACTGTCAGGGGTCGAGCCGAACCCGCGTCTTGCGACTGTGGAAAAAGGCATTGACCTATGCAGACAGCATGATATTGATTTTCTGCTTGCTGTGGGTGGCGGAAGTGTCATTGACTGCACAAAAGCGATCGCTGCAGGAGTGAAATACGACGGAGACGCTTGGGACATATTCAGCAAGAAAGTAACAGCCGAGGATGCACTGCCGTTTGGTACAGTTCTAACCCTTGCTGCCACAGGTTCTGAAATGAACCCTGACTCTGTGATTACAAACTGGGAAACAAATGAGAAATTTGTATGGGGAAGCAATGTAACTCATCCGCGGTTCTCGATTTTAGACCCTGAAAATACGTTCACAGTGCCTGAAAATCAAACGGTTTACGGCATGGTCGACATGATGAGCCACGTGTTTGAACAATACTTCCATAATGTCGAAAACACACCGCTGCAAGACAGAATGTGCTTTACCGTTCTGCAGACGGTAATTGAAACAGCTCCAAGACTATTGGAGGATCTGGAAAATTATAAACATCGTGAGACGATTCTATATGCAGGCACTATCGCTCTGAATGGCACGCTTCAAATGGGCTACTTCGGCGACTGGGCTTCTCACACAATGGAGCATGCCGTATCAGCTGTATATGATATTCCGCATGCCGGCGGACTTGCGATCCTGTTCCCGAACTGGATGAGATACACGCTTGATACGAATGTCGGCCGGTTTAAAAACCTCATGCTCAATATGTTTGACATTGATACAGAGGGCAAAACGGATAAAGAAATTGCGCTTGAAGGTATCGACAAGCTGTCTGCGTTCTGGACAAGTCTGGGTGCGCCTTCCCGTCTATCCGACTATGAGATCGGAGAAGAAAAACTGGAACTGATTGCTGATATCGCAGCCAAAGAAATGGAGCACGGCGGCTTCGGCAACTTCCAAAAACTGAACAAAGATGACGTGCTTGCCATCCTTCGCGCGTCACTCTAATGTCAAAGGACGGAATGCAGTCATTCCGTCCTTTCTTCTTGACTTGATTTCACAGATAAGTTCATATAAAGTGAAAGATGAAAACATTATACTGTTATGGAGGGACAAGCAATGACGCATGTACGCTTTGACTACTCAAAAGCGTTGACTTTCTTCAACGAACATGAACTTACATATTTGCGCGACTTTGTAAAAACAGCACACCATAATATTCATGAAAAAACAGGCGCGGGCAGCGATTTTCTAGGCTGGGTGGACCTCCCTGAACATTATGATAAAGAAGAATTTGCGCGTATTAAAAAAAGCGCGGAAAAAATCAAATCTGACTCTGATGTATTGCTTGTTGTCGGTATCGGCGGTTCATACCTCGGAGCGCGGGCAGCGATTGAAGCGCTTAATCACGCGTTTTACAATACACTGCCAAAAGCAAAACGAGGCAATCCGCAAGTCATTTTCATCGGAAACAACATCAGTTCATCATATATGAGAGATGTCATGGATCTTCTCGAAGATGTTGACTTCTCCATTAACGTCATCTCTAAATCAGGTACAACAACTGAGCCTGCAATCGCTTTCCGTATTTTCCGCAAGCTTCTGGAAGAAAAATACGGCAAGGAAGAAGCGAAAGCGCGGATTTACGCGACAACTGATAAAGAGCGCGGCGCGTTAAAAACACTTTCTAACGAAGAAGGCTTCGAATCATTTGTCATTCCTGATGATGTCGGCGGACGATATTCTGTCTTAACAGCTGTTGGTCTCCTTCCGATTGCTGTCAGCGGCGTCAACATTGACGACATGATGAAGGGCGCATTTGATGCGAGCAAGGATTTTGCCACATCAGAATTGGAAGAAAACCCTGCATACCAATATGCGGTCGTTCGCAATGTGCTTTACAATAAAGGCAAAACGATTGAAATGCTTATCAACTATGAGCCGGCGCTTCAATATTTTGCGGAGTGGTGGAAGCAGCTGTTCGGCGAAAGTGAAGGCAAAGACGAGAAGGGCATTTATCCTTCTTCTGCCAACTATTCAACAGACCTTCACTCATTAGGACAGTACGTACAGGAAGGCCGCAGAGACTTGTTCGAAACGGTGCTGAATGTCGAAAAACCTAAACACGAGCTGACAATCGAAGAAGCGGATAGCGATCTTGACGGCTTAAACTATTTAGCCGGAAAAACGGTAGATTTCGTTAACAAAAAAGCATTCCAAGGTACAATGCTGGCTCATACAGACGGAAACGTTCCAAACTTAATCGTCAACATTCCTGAGCTGAATGCATATACTTTTGGATATCTTGTTTATTTCTTCGAAAAAGCCTGCGCGATGAGCGGATATCTCCTCGGCGTCAATCCTTTTGACCAGCCAGGAGTAGAAGCATATAAAGTCAATATGTTTGCATTGCTTGGCAAACCTGGCTTTGAAGAGAAAAAAGCTGAGCTTGAAAAACGTCTCGAAGATTAATGTAAGAAAGCTGACTGGCATTAGCCGGTCGGCTTTTTATCAAATCAGAAAGGTGCTGATGTTCATGAAACAAATGGTCAAACATCTCATCATTGCGGGCTTATCGGCAGCTGTTTTCGTTATTCTCATATCCTTTGATGCCGTGAATACAGAGTTTTCTTCCCACCTTGGCGGCACACTCTCACACTTTTTTATCCACACCTTTCTTCTGATCGGGCTTCCGCTTGCCATTTTTACTGATGCAGTGCATCAGATTTTGCAATTGAAGCGATCTCACACCCTTTTAACAAAGTTAGGACTCTATGCGGCTGTTGTATATGTTTCATGGGAATCTGCGGCGGGGATTGCTGCAGCGATAACTGTTTACTTCTTGATTGAATGCGCTTTCTTTTCGGTTGGCCGGGCAAAGGAAAAAACAATTTCCATGTAATCAGCCTCTGAATGAAGTCTTGTTCGGCAGGACAGGATAAATGAAAAAAGGGGCAGTTTGATGATTACAATACCTTCCGCGATAGATGGGCAGCCTTTTTTGCTTCAGGAGCTGGAACAAGTCATGAAGCCGCTCGGTTATGTGATAAACGGCGGCTGGGAGTACGATCACGGCTATTTTGATTATAAAATTGATGATAAAGACGGATATTTGTTTTTAAGAATTCCCGTCAATGCCATACAAGGCAGTCTCGATGAACGCGGGGCAACTGTCCGTATCGGAACTCCGTTTATGCTGAGGCAGGTGTTCCAGACAGGCCTTGATGATCATGCTGAAGGAGGGCCGTTTCAATCGCTGTTTAATCAATTTTCTGAACCCGAAAGACGGGACGCGGAAATTGATCCGGCGTATTTGGATATCGGCGCCTCCCTTGTCAAAGAGCTGGAGGATGTTCTGCTGGGTTAAAGCGCAAGAAACTGGTCTGTTTCAAGCACTTTATATGAAAGAGGAGGGGTAATCATAGGCCCTTCCTCTTTTTGTATGCCGATAATGGTGGTGTTGTGATCTAGAAAATAGAGGACGCATGTTTTATAAGCGGCGCCCTGCAGCTCAGAAGGAACCGAAATCAGCCGCACTTTTTTATCGAGTGTCAGCTCAATTAAGCTTTGCGGTTTAGACAGCTGCAATTTGACTCGGTAATGTTCCAGCATCACGCGGCTTAAGAGCTGAGATGTCCCGATAATTTTATTAGCGCCTGCCCGTTCTGCATTGGTGACAAAGCGGTCAGTCAGAATTTCGACAATACAGTAAGCCAGCGGATTCAATCCTTTGACTGATAAAAGAATCAGCACCGACAGCATGTCCGCCTCTGCTTCACTTTTATATTGGTCGGCGGTGACCATAACTGTGTCCGCCTCAGTAATATTGGCTCGTTTCAGCGTTTCATCATCTGCGGCGTGTCCGCGTATGAAATGGACATTTTCAATGAGCGGCCCTTCTTTTAACGTTTCATCAATCAGAACGACTGTCTTGGAGGGCGCCGCCAGCTGAAGCTCTCTCAAAAGGCGATTTGATTTTTCATTCCAGCCGATAATAATGACATGGCCCCGTCCTTTGTAAGCGACCTTACCCTCTATGTAGCGGTGCTGTTTACTGAAAGCGGCAGCGGATAAGGTGGCAAAGTAAGCAGTGACAAAGCTTGCCCCGATTAATATCAGCAGCATTCCGGCTACTTGACCAAGCGGCGTGTGCGGCACATAATCCCCGTAGCCTACTGTTGAGACGGTAACCACGGCCCACCAAATACCTTCGAAGACAGAAGTAAACTGCTTGGGCTCAAGTAAATAAATGATTTGCCCGAACAAAAGAACTAGAAAAAGAATGATCAGCCCGATTCGGATAAATAACGGCCACCTCAGCCATGAGATAAAGATCCGATTTGACTTCATTCTTTTTCTCCTTCTTCAGATAATGAAATAGATAAAATCTGTTTGATAATTGTGTTCAGCTTCTCATTTAGCTTTTCCTGGCCGTACAGGTCGCGGGCCTGCTTCATGAGATCAGCTGTATCGTCTTCCAGCTGAATAAGGGGTTCATCGATTTCAGATTCATTATAAAACTGGATAAATACGTCCAGTCCTTCATTCATTCGGTCAATCGCTGTACTCAGCTGTTCCTTTTCCTCACTCGTCACTTTCATGTTCATCACACCCGTGCTCTTTTTATAACAGTATGTCCTACTTCCGGCGTTGTTTTTCAAAAAATGAACTAAAACATATAAAACCGATTTTCTCCATAAACTAAAACAAATCAGCGAAAAAAGGTGGAACAGATGACGATCATTCAGAGAACCGTTGTGGTTTTGATCGGTACGCAGCTTGCGGCATCCGCAGTGATTTTGTTTATTTTCGACTTGAATGCGTATAATCACTTTTCCGATAGCTTCTCATGGCATCATTTTTTGAATAAGCTGATTGGAGGCTTTTCTTTTTATTTGTTTTCGGCCGGCTTGTTCCTTTTGCTTATCGGAATGTGTGCACCGAGACGGAAGAAAAAGCGCATTTCTGTACACGAGAAAGAAAACTCATTAAAATAATCGTAATAAAGAAACATACGATCTTTAAAAAAGGATGATGGAACATGCTGTTTATATTTTTAACAATAGCCGCATTGGGATTGTCGTTTTGGGCACAATTTAAAGTAAAGAGCAACTTTGAAAAATATTCAAAAGTGGAAGCCTCAAGCGGTCGAACAGGGGCAGAAACCGCAAGACGGATTTTAGATATAAACGGTCTTTACGACGTGCCGGTTGAACCGGTAAGAGGCGCTTTAACAGACCATTACGACCCGACAAGACGGGTGGTGCGTTTATCTGAGCCGGTTTATTACGGCCGCTCAATTTCCGCCATATCCGTTGCTTCCCATGAAGTCGGACATGCCTTGCAGCATCAGGAATCATATGGTGCGCTTGTGCTGAGACATAAAATGTTCCCCGTTGTGAATTTTGCATCCGGAGTGGCTCCTTTGCTTTTTTTGGGGGGCATGCTTCTTGGCAGTCTGAACCTCATCGGGCTCGGCATCATTCTGTTTTCAGCCGCTGTCTTTTTCCAGCTGATCACACTGCCTGTTGAATTCAATGCAAGTTCACGCGCGAAGCAAATTATTGTGTCTGAAGGATTCATTCGAAACAACGAAGAACACGGTGTAAATAAAGTGCTGAGTGCCGCTGCATTGACGTATGTGGCCGCCGCGCTGGTTTCCCTGTTTGAACTTCTTCGGTTTGTGATGATCTTCTTAAACGGTCGTAATGAGAATTAACGTTAAGGAGGTGGCCCCTTACCATTTACGGTAAGGGCTTTTTTTGCTTATTCTACAATTGGTAGCCATTTTTGTTTTGATTGGCATTACGGCTGTTTTTGTTGCAGCGGAATTTGCGATTGTTAAGATTCGGGGTTCGAAAATCAATCAGCTCATGGAAAGCGGTGACAGCCGTGCGCTTGCCGTACACAAAATCATTTCTAATCTAGACGAGTATTTATCAGCCTGCCAGCTCGGGATTACGATCACGGCACTGGGCCTCGGGTGGCTCGGTGAACCAACATTGGAGCACATCCTTCATCCCTTATTTACAATGACGGGTATGCCGGAACCTATCAATCACATCGTCACCTTTATTGTTGCATTTATCATCGTCACTTTTTTGCATGTGGTGATGGGAGAGCTTGCGCCGAAGACGGTTTCGATTCAAAAGGCGGAGGCCGTCAGTTTATGGATCGCTAAGCCGCTGATCTGGTTTTATAAAATCATGTATCCGTTTATCAAAGCCTTGAACGGCTCTGCGAGTTTTCTTGTGAAGCTGTTTGGGTTTCATTCAGTAAAGGAGCATGAGGTTGTCATCAGTGAGGAAGAACTGAGGCTGATCCTGTCAGAAAGCTATGAAAAAGGGGAAATCAACCAGTCCGAATTTCGCTATGTGAATAAGATTTTTGAATTCGACAACCGCGTGGCGAGAGAAATTATGATTCCGCGAACAGAAATCGCTGTCATTTCTCTGGAGCAGTCGCTTGAAGAGGCGATTCATCTCATCATTAACGAACGGTATACACGGTATCCTGTCATCAAAGAAGATAAGGATCATATTTTAGGGATTATCAACAGCAAAGATATGTTTAAAGCGTATTTTCTAGGCCAGCCGATTAAACTGAAGCAAATTATGAGACCTGTCATCAGGGTCATTGAAAGCATTCCTGTTCAGGAGCTTTTAATCCGCATGCAGAAGGAACGGATTCATATGGCCATTCTCGTAGATGAATACGGGGGTACGGCGGGGCTTGTCACTGTCGAGGATATTATCGAAGAAATCGTCGGGGAAATCCGTGATGAATATGACCAGGATGAAACGCCGCATATTTTGAAAAAAGGCGAGCACCATTATGTGATGGATGGAAAAGCGCTAATAGATGAAGTGAATGACCTGCTCGACATTGCCATTGAGAATGAAGAAATTGATACGATTGCAGGCTGGCTTCTGACGCAAAAAATGGAGCTGAAAGCAGGAGATGTGATACAGGCGGAGGGCTGCGAGTTTAAAATCCTCGATGCTGAAGACCATCATATTCGATTTGTCGATATCAAAAAAACAGAGTTTTAATCAAAAACAGCCGGCTAGACGCGGCTGTTTTTTTGAGCATTCAAAGAAAAACCGGACCAAAGGCTTCTGAAACATTGATCAGTCTTTTGTCATCGGCAAGAGGTTTTTTTCTGAAAAAATGAATGCTTCAATGGCCTTTTTCTACATAAGATATAAAACACACAGGAAGGAGTGGCTGTATGAAAAAGGCTTGGTGGAAGGAAGCGGTGGTCTACCAAATTTATCCCCGAAGCTTCAAAGATTCAAACAGCGATGGAATCGGGGATATACAAGGAATCAGGTCCAAGCTTCCGTACATAAAAAAACTAGGCGCCAATGTGATTTGGATTTGCCCCTTGTACGACTCACCCAATGCGGATAACGGGTATGATATTAGAGATTACAAAAACATATTGAGCGATTTCGGCACAATGGCAGATTTTGATCAGCTGCTTCATGATACTCATGAGCTTGGCATGAAGCTCATTATGGATCTTGTCGTGAATCATACAAGTGATGAACATCCATGGTTCATTGAATCACGTGCCTCTTTACAATCCCAAAAACGCGACTGGTATATTTGGAAGGACGGGAAAGACGGAAAAGAGCCGAACAATTGGGAAAGCATTTTCGGCGGATCGGCTTGGGAGTATGATCAACAGACAAGCCAGTACTATCTCCATCTTTTTGATAAAAAGCAGCCTGATCTGAACTGGGAAAATGTAGAGGTAAGAAACACCGTTTATGACATGGTCAATTGGTGGCTTGATAAAGGCATAGACGGATTTCGGGTGGATGCCATTTCTCATATTAAGAAAAAAGAAGGGCTGCCTGATCTGCCGAATCCGAAAGGGCTGTCCTATGTTCCATCCTTTCCTTATCATATGAATGCTGAGGGTATTTTAGATTTTTTAACAGAGCTGAAGGAAAACACATTTTCCCGCTATCCGATCATGACGGTCGGAGAGGCAAACGGTGTCGCGGCAAAGGAGGCGGCTGAATGGGTGGGAGAGGAATCCGGCATTTTCAGCATGATTTTTCAATTTGAACATCTTGGGCTGTGGGATATAGAGATAAATGAAACCATCGATATCGTTGCTTTCAAACGAATTTTAACAGAGTGGCAGAACAGTTTGGAGGGAATCGGCTGGAACGCTTTGTTCATGGAAAACCATGATCAGCCCCGTTCTGTTTCTGTATGGGGAGACGACGGGAATTTCTTAAAGGAAAGTGCAAAAGCGCTCGCCGCTGTTTATTTTCTGATGAAAGGCACGCCGTTTATTTATCAGGGACAGGAAATCGGCATGACCAATGTGGCGTTTCCTTCCATTGAGGATTATGATGATGTCGCGATGAAGCGGCTGTATGACATTGAGACTGCAAAAGGCGCTTCTCATGAGGAAGTAATGAAGATTGTCTGGAAAAAGGGAAGAGATAATTCACGAACCCCCATGCAATGGAATGCTTCTCCTCACGCTGGGTTTTCTGATGCCAAGCCATGGCTTGGGGTAAATGACAATTACACATGGCTGAACGCCGAGGCGCAACTAAACGATAACACATCTGTCTATCACTTTTACAAAAGCTTGATCAAACTCCGCCAAACATATGATGTATTTATTTATGGCCAATACGAGCTGATTCTGCCGGAAGATCAGCAAATCTTTGCATACCTTCGCAAAAACGAGAGCCAAACGGCACTGATTGCGGCAAATCTGACGGGTTCGCCGGCGTTCTGCAGATATCCCGCATTGCCGTTATCCACTGACAAACTCCTGCTGTCAAATATGGAAACAGAACCGCACAAGCATACGACATCACTGCTGTTAAAACCTTATGAAGCCAGAGTATACCTATGGCAATAAAACTCCGGCAAAAAGCCGGAGTTTTTGTTTTCTTCAGGTTTATGAGCCTGATGTAACAGGAAAAAAAGAACACAGAACGAATATGCAAAGAGAAGGGGAATTGAAAGGAGAAACGATATGCTGAAAACACTGAAAATCAAAACAAACAAAAGAGATGAAATGATTGAAATCACTCACGAGGTGGAAGCGTTTCTCCAAGAAACAGGGGTGGCAAACGGGGCAGCGCTGATTTACTGTCCGCATACGACGGCAGGCATTACAATTAATGAAAATGCCGATCCCGATGTGAAAAGAGATATGCTCCGAAGATTTGATGAGATTTATCCATGGGACCATGAGCTGGACCGCCATATAGAAGGCAATACAGCTGCACATATGAAGTCCAGTACGGTAGGCGCTTCACAGCATGTCATAATTGAAAATGGGCGGCTCATTCTCGGGACGTGGCAAGGTATTTATTTCTGCGAATTTGACGGTCCGCGTCACCGAACATGCCATATCAAAATGATGGATTAACAGGAGGTGCTTCTATGACTCAATGGATGAAAGCATTATCATTATCAAAGCCTGTCATTCAGGCGCCAATGGCAGGCGGCCTGGTCACACCCCGGCTGGCAGCCGCTGTGTCGAATGAAGGCGCACTCGGAAGTCTCGCTTCCGGATATCTCAGTCCCGGTACGCTTGAAAAACAAATCATCGAGATGCAGGAATTGACCAGCAGCGCTTTTCAGGTAAATGTGTTCGTGCCGGAAAAAAGGAAGGCACCGGACGATAAAACGGTTCACACATGGAAAAAGAACATTCCGTTTGCCGAACAGGCGGCTGCTTTTCCTTCAGAAGAGGAAGAGTGGGAGGATTTTCATCAAAAAATAAATCTGATTCTTACATACAATGTAAGAGCCTGTTCATTTACGTTCGGCATCCCGCCTGATGAAAGCATTCATGTATTAAAGGAAAATGGGTGCTGTCTTATCGGAACGGCTACTTCGCTGCAAGAAGCCGTCCTGCTGGAAGAGCGCGGAATGGATATCATCGTGCTGCAAGGCAGTGAAGCAGGGGGCCACCGCGGTTCTTTTCTGCCGGTCAGCGGAGAGTCTTCTATTGGCTTAATGTCATTGGTTCCCCAAGCTGCAGACGCTGTTTCAGTACCCGTGATTGCGGCAGGCGGAATTGCAGACCGCCGCGGCGTCCAAGCAGCTCACTGTCTCGGAGCCCAAGGTGTACAGGTCGGAACTCCATTTCTTATGTGTGAGGAAAGCGAAGCCTCTGAAACGTACAGACAGGAATTAAAAGAAGCGCATGGAACAGACACACGCCTTACCGCATTGTTTTCGGGAAAGCCTGCAAGGGGTATAGTCAACCAATGGATGAAAGAGCAACAAGCTGAAGAGGCAAATACACTTCCTTATCCATTGCAAAACACGTTAACAAAACCAATGAGAAAACATGCCGCCGCAGCCAAAGATTCCGGTCACATGTCTCTGTGGGCGGGGCAATCAGTCGGAATGCTCAATAGATCCGCTGACGTGAGAACGCTGATAGCTGAGCTTTGCCAATCGTAACGTAACCAACAGAGGTGACAGACGATGAACATTCATCAATATTCTTATAAAAAGAAAGGGAAAATTGAGTTTGTATTTGAAGACTGGCCTCATTCAAAAGTTACAATGGCTCCCATCCAAGGGTATTATTTTGTCCGATGTATCAAGTGGAGCAGCCAAGATCCCATCGTGACGAGAACTGACCTTGAAAAAATGGAATGGGCTGCGAACCAGTATGTCGGCACAGCCCCTTTCTATCGAAAACGAAAAGCATTTGAAACCCCATCGTCCCCAAAATAGACGGTGGGGTTTTTAGCGGGTGATGGGATAGAGAGACGGAATATCAAGCCTGGTCGCTTGTGAAAGGAGATAAGCGGACTGTACGGCTCCTTTTCTTCTGAAGGAATTCAGCTTATCAATAATTTGCTGAGCGTTTAAAATCCCCAAGCCGTGAGCGAAATATTTGTCCTTTTCTAATAAAATCACATTTTCGCCTCTCCACTGCGCTTTCTGCGGATCAAATTCAGGATTTTTAAAATACAAACAGTCTCCAAGAAAAAAGTGATGTCCCGTTTCTGTATATATCGGCAATTTCTCATAATGCCAGTCATACAAAATAATTCTGTCAAAGGCTGCGTCGAATTTTTCTTCTCCGATGGTTTTAAGCAAAGCTAAGTAATAAATCACAACAATTGCCGTCGCGCATTCAAACGCGTAAAACGGGCCGTTCTCTACAATATCCCGAATCGCCTTTGAAGGCGGCATTTTATACTTAAGCTCCAGAGCCCCTTCCGGTGAAACCCGCCAATACGCTGTATTCCCGTATGTTTTTACAAAGGTGGCGAACTTCGCTCCGCTTTTATGCAGCGCTTTTGCCGATTCAACGATATTCATGCGCAAATGAAGCTCAAACATCAGTTCAGCGATCGAATGATAATCAAATTGAACGGGTGTTTCAATCAATTCTTTTAGCAGCGGGTTCAGGTTCTTGTCAATTTGCCAGTTTTCAATGTCTTGGGGACGGAGCCATTGTCCGGATATAATAATCATCTGAAGCCCCCCTTGTTTTTTATAAACTATGCACAAGGCTCGGGCAATGAAAGTTAAAAAAACAGAGAAAAAGCCGGAAAGGAAATTTCTTGCGTCTGATTTTAAAAACTTTTTAAAGCAGCCGATATATAGTGTATCAAACCTGAAGGAGAAACTGGATATGAAGACTTTTATCAATTGGCTGACAAAACCGTCAATTTCTAGAAAGCTAATGATTTCATTTGTTGTGATTTTAATTATTCCGATTCTTATATTGGAATTCAGTTCTTACCGCTCAGCAAGCGGAAAACTGGATCAGGAAATCATGGGAAATTCGAAAAATAGTGTCGATTCATTTAATACAACAGTTACAAATGATTTAGGAGCAAAAGCGAAAGGCATCAGCTTTTTCAGTGAATCACTGAGAAGCTCTGCGTTTAAAGGAAAATCCAAACAGGAAGAGCTTAAAGCCAAGTTTTCGCAATATGTTTCTATTAACCAAGACGTAGCCAGAATCTACGCTGGGGCAGAAAACGGCACATATGTACAGGCACCGAAAGAAAAATTGCCGGATGGCTACGATCCGAGAAAACGAGCTTGGTACCAGGATGCTATGAAAGCCGGCGGTGACATCATAGTGACCGATCCTTATGTGGCAGCCAATGACGGAAGCATGGTCATAACGATTGCTCAGGAATTGAAGGATGGTTCAGGTGTCGTTGCCATGGATATCACAATTGATAAGCTGTTGGAACAGATGAAACAGATTAAAGTCGGAAAAGAGGGCTATGTTTTCATCGCCACGAAAAACAAAACATATGTCGCCCATCAAAACCATAAGGCTGGTGAAAAGCTGTCAGGCGACTGGGTTGCCAAAATGTATGACAAGGACAGCGGCGAGCTGCAGTATACCCTGAATCATGAAGATAAAAAGATGACATATACGACAAATCAACTGACTGGCTGGAAAATTGCCGGCACCATGTATATGAGTGAAATCAAAGATGCCTCAAAATCTGTTCTCACAACAGGCATGATTGTGCTGATTGCTTCGATACTTATAGGCGGAATATTAATCCTGTTTATCGTGGGTTCGATCACAAAACCGTTAAAACGTCTGGTTCAATCATCAAAAATGATCAGCAGCGGGGATCTGACAGAAACCATCGAAATCCGGTCGAAAGATGAACTGGGAGAGCTTGGCGAAAGCTTTAACGAAATGGGACAATCCTTGCGTTCGCTTATCAGCGCCATTCAAGACTCGGTTAATAATGTTGCCGCATCATCCGAACAGCTGACTGCATCCGCCGGACAAACGAGCAAGGCGACGGAGCATATCACAATGGCAATTGAGCAGTTCTCAAACGGAAACGAAGAGCAAAGCGAAAAAGTGGAATCCAGCTCTCATCAGCTGAACATGATGAATGAAGGGCTCCAGCAAGTCTCACAAACATCATCAGACATTACGAAGGCATCTATTCAATCAACGGAAATCGCGGGTACAGGCGAGAAGTTTGTCCAGCAGACAGTCGGGCAGATGAATTCAATTAATGAGTCTGTTCAGCAGGCTGAAGCAGTGGTGAAAGGCTTAGAAGGAAAATCAAAAGATATCACGAGTATTTTACGAGTCATCAACGGGATTGCTGACCAAACAAACCTGCTGGCATTAAATGCAGCCATTGAAGCGGCGCGGGCCGGGGAATCAGGGAGAGGCTTCTCTGTTGTAGCGGAGGAAGTGCGTAAACTGGCCGTTCAATCTGCAGACTCATCTAAAGAAATCGAGAAACTAATCCAGGAGATCGTAGCAGAAATCGAAACTTCTCTTCACATGTTTAAAGCCGTTAATCAAGAAGTGCAATCGGGACTGGTTGTCACAGACAATACAAAGGAAAGCTTCCAAAGTATTTTCACCATGACAAATGAGATTGCAGACAAATTGCAGACGATGAATACAACCGTTGAACAGCTGTCAGGCCGATCAGAGCATGTATCGGCAGCGGTGAGCGGAATTGCCGATGTTTCAAGAGAAAGCTCGGCAAGCATTCAAGACATTGCCGCATCGGCCGAGGAGCAGCTTGCTTCTATGGAAGAAATCAGTTCGTCAGCCACGACCCTGGCGCAGATGGCAGAAGAGCTTCGTGATCTGACGAAAAAATTTAAAATTGAATAAGAGCAAAAAACAGCGCGTATGAAGCGCTGTTTTTTTGTATAAGAAATAATAAAAAAGACCTGTCTAAAACGGTGAGTTTAGAACTATTTTTCATTTTTTCCTTCATTTTCAATGTAAGATAAAGGAATATCAGCCGATATAATTTGTAAATTATTGAAAGAAGGTTCAAGAGGAATGAAAAAAACACTCACCACCATTCGCAGATCATCAATTGCCAGGAGACTCATTATTTCTTTCCTGCTGATCTTAATTGTCCCAATTGCGGCACTATCGGTAAGCGCTTATCAATCAGCCGTTGCATCTCTTGACATACAGATGACGCAAAGCGCAAAGGAAAACGTTCAAATATTAGATAACATTATTGACGGTAAGATCAAAACGACTGAAAAAAGCCTCGCGTTTTTCAGCGACTGGGCGACAGCAGACAAGTTGAAAGACAAGAAAAAAACGGAACTCAAACAAGAATTTAAACAATTTATTCAAATGAATGACAATGTCGCTGCGGTGTTTTCAAGCAGTAAAGACGGGACATTCACACGCTATCCCCACGCAGACATGCCGAGTGACTTTAATGCTTTAGAACGTGACTGGTACACAGAAGCCATGGCTAATAAAGGAAAGACAATTGTGACCGAACCTTACGAATCCATTTCATCAGGAAAAATGGTTGTCACCATTGCACGCCAGACAAAGGACGGATCAGGCGTTGTCGCCATGGATATGAAAATCGATGACCTTGTGGAAACCGCAAAAGAAATCAGTATTGGCAAAGAAGGCTATGCCTTTATCCTCAGCCAAAATAAAGAAGTCATCGCCTACTCCGGTGAAAAAGCGGGAACGCAGTTAGAAGGGGAGTGGATAGACAAACTTTACAAAGACAAAAGCGGTGACTTTGAATATACGCACAAAGGAAAGAAAAAGAAAATGGCGTTCGCCACAAGCGAAACAACAGGCTGGAAAATCAGCGGCACGATGTATGCTGACGAGATCCATGATGCCGCAAGCAAGGTGCTTGTTATGGCATCAGTTGTTCTGGCCATTGCCATTGCAGCCGGAATCACGGCGACCTATTTTGTCATTCGATCGATTACAAGGCCTTTGAAACGCATCGTTGCGTCAGCTGAAAAAATCAGTAAAGGCGATTTAACAGAAACGATAGAAATCACATCAAAAGACGAACTCGGGGTTCTGAGCCAAAGCTTCAACAATATGGCGCACTCTCTCCGTTCGCTGATCTACGGCATCAAAGATTCTGTAGAACATGTCGCCTCATCGTCAGAAGAGCTGACAGCTTCCGCAGATCAGACAAGCAAGGCCACTGAACACATTACAAAGGCAATCGAACAATTTTCAAACGGAAGCGAAAACCAGAGCGACAGAATCGAGACAACAACAGAACAAATTAACGAAATGAACGACGGACTGGCAGAGCTGGCTCGGGCGGCGGCAGTCATTACAGAAACCTCTGCAGATTCCACCGAAGTGTCAAGCGCAGGGGAAACACTCGTTCAGAGAACAGCCAGCCAAATGAATACGATTGATCATTCTGTGAAAGAAGCGGAGCAAGTGGTCAAAGGCCTGGAAATTAAATCAAAGGATATCACAAATATTTTACGTGTTATCAACGGCATTGCAGATCAAACCAATCTTTTAGCATTAAATGCCGCCATTGAAGCGGCAAGAGCAGGCGAGTACGGGCGAGGCTTTTCTGTGGTCGCTGAAGAAGTGAGAAAACTTGCGGTACAGTCGGCAGATTCAGCTAAGGAAATTGAATCGCTGATCAGCGAAATCGTAAAAGAGATCCATACATCATTAAACGTGCTTCAATCTGTGAATAAAGAAGTGGAAACAGGCCTGGTCATGACAGACGAAACAAAACAAAGCTTTAACCATATATCAAAAATGACGAATCAAATTGCTGCAGAACTGCAAAACATGAATGCGACGGTTGAACAGCTGTCGGCGGGTTCTCAGGAAATATCCGCTGCTTCTATAGATATCGCCGCTATTTCGAAAGCAAGTTCGGACGGCATTCAAGATATCGCCGCTTCAGCCGAGGAGCAGCTTGCCTCCATGGAAGAAATCAGCTCATCGGCACAGACGCTTGAAAAAATGTCTGAAGAGCTGCGAGATTTGACAAAACGATTTAAATTGGATGATTAATAGGTCTAAATCACTAATTTTTAATAGGGATTTAGTTATTTTTCTTGAATTTCTTCTTTTTTAATGTATATATTTACCCATTTTCAGCCGATATGAAGGGTAGCATAAAAAAGGAGAAATGAACTGATGAAAAAAATACTCCAACTTATCAAACAGAGATCAATTACACGGAAGCTTCTTGTTTCCTTTCTATCGATTCTCATCATACCGGTTGCCATATTAGCGGCGATTGCTTATGGATCTGCCAGCAGCTCGCTCGACAGACAGATGATGGGAAGCGCATTAGAAAATGTACAGCAACTAAACGAAATCATTAACACCAGCATCGGAGAAAAAGAAAACAGCGCCGAATACTTCAGCGAATGGCTGACACAAAAGAAATATAAAGCAAAGAGCAATGCCAGCATTGAAGAGAAATTCTCACAATATATTAAAATTAATAAAGACGTAGAATCTATTTATACAAGTGACAAAGACGGGCGCTTTACCCGTTACCCAGATCTGCCGATGCCAAGCGATTATAATCCCGTTGAACGGGACTGGTACAAAAAAGCGGTTGCCAATAATGGCAAAGTCGTCATAACAGATCCATACAAAACAGCATCTACGAACACAATGGTTGTGACAATTGCCCAGCAGACAAAAGACGGATCAGGCGTTATCGCAATCAACATGACGATTGATAACCTGCTGAAAACGACGAAACAAGTGAACATCGGCAAAGAAGGCTATGCTTTTATTATGACGAAAGACAAAAAGGTCGTTGCGCATCCTAATGAGACTTCAGGAACCGAATTGAAAGGCGACTGGCTTGAACAGATGCTGTCTGCCGATAAAGGCGATTTTCAATACAGCATGAACGGCGATAAGAAAAAAATGGCCTTTGATACGAACAAGCTAACGGGATGGAAGATAGGCGGAACGATGTATCTGGACGAGATTCATGATGCGGCTAAGCCTGTACTTCACCTAGCAACAATTGTCCTGATTGCAGCCATTCTCGTCGGTATCATCGTAATGACATTGGTTATTCGATCGATCACGACGCCGCTGAAACAGCTTGTTGGATCTTCAAAACGGATCAGTGAAGGAGATTTAACAGAAACGATTGATATCCGTTCAAAAGATGAACTGGGCGAACTGGGCAAAAGCTTTAACAATATGGCGTCTTCACTTCGCTCTCTCATACACGCCATTCAGGATTCGGTAGACAATGTTGCCGCTTCCTCTGAGGAATTGACGGCATCAGCCGCGCAAACAAGCAAGGCGACCGAGCATATCACATTGGCGATTGAACAATTTTCAAATGGCAATGAAAAACAAAATGAAAACATCGAAACAGCGGCAGAGCATATTTATCAGATGAATGACGGATTGACGAATATGGCTCAAGCCTCTGAAGTCATTACAGATTCATCTGTTCAATCGACAGAAATCGCGAGTGCGGGCGGACAGCTTGTTCATCAGACTGTCGGCCAAATGAACGTGATAGACAAGTCCGTAAAAGAGGCGGAACAAGTTGTTCGCGGATTGGAAACCAAATCAAAAGACATCACAAACATTCTGCGCGTGATTAACGGTATTGCTGACCAGACGAACCTGCTTGCATTAAACGCTGCCATTGAAGCGGCGCGCGCAGGCGAATACGGGCGCGGCTTCTCCGTCGTAGCGGAAGAAGTCAGAAAACTGGCTGTACAGTCCGCTGATTCAGCTAAAGAAATTGAAGCACTCATCATTGAAATTGTGAAAGAAATCAACACATCTCTCGGCATGTTCCAGTCTGTGAACCAAGAGGTGCAAACAGGCCTTGACATCACAGATCAAACAGAGACAAGCTTTAAACGAATCTCTGAAATGACAAACCAGATAGCCGGAGAACTGCAAAACATGAGTGCCACGGTGCAGCAGCTTTCTGCCAGCTCTGAAGAGGTATCGGGAGCGTCTGAGCATATTGCATCGATTTCAAAAGAGAGCTCAGCCCACATTCAAGATATCGCGGCATCAGCCGAAGAGCAGCTTGCTTCTATGGAAGAAATCAGCTCATCAGCAGAAACACTTTCAAGCATGGCTGAAGAGCTTCGCGATATGACAAAACGATTCAAAATCGAATAATTAGTCGAAACACCCAGGGTTCTGCACCTGGGTGTTTTTTTTAGTTTTTTTATTAAAGCTTTTGTCCTAGCTTGACGATATTATTTTTAGCTTAAAGGAGGAATTATCGAGAATGGGAAAATTCATACATTGGATCAAACAGCCATCAATCAGCAAACCGCTTATCGCTGCGTTTCTGACAGTGCTCATTTTGCCGATTGGGGTATTAGCATATTTCAGTTATCAATCAGCTTGGAACGCACTGGACAGGGAACTCACAAATAGTGCAATAGGAAACGTTGAAGAACTCAACAGCACACTTGAAAACAAATTGAATCATAAAGTAAAAGCAATTGATTATTACAGTGAGACGATTGATAAAGACATACTGCAAGGGAAAAACAAAACCTTACTGAATGAAAAATTTAAGCAGTACACAATACTAAATGCCGATGTAGGAGCAATCTATGCGGCTTCAGAAAATAAAAAGCTTTACAAATATCCGGAAAGCGGTGTTCCTAAAGGTTTCGATCCGACAGAACGTGACTGGTACAAACAAGCCGTTGCGAAAAAAGGACAGGCTGTTTTTTCAGACCCGTATACTGACGAAGCGACAGGAGATATCGTGGTTACGATTTCCAAACAATTAAAAGATGGCTCAGGGGTCATAGCGCTTGATTTAAATCTGGATGAAGTGCTGGCAGCTTCACAGAGAATAAAAATCGGTAAAAACGGCTTTGCATTTATTACAACAGGCAACAAAAAATATATCGCCCATCCGACGATTAAGCCTGGAACAACTGGATCCGGCGACTGGACAAAAGAGGTATATTCAAAAGCAGACGGTTCATTTCAATATACCTTCGAAGGCAAAGAAAAGAAAATGGCATTTACGACAAATAAACTGACGGGATGGAAAATTGCGGGTACGTACTTTGTCAGTGAATTGCAAGATGCTTCAAGTCCGGTACTGAACACTGCCGTTATCATTCTATGTGTGTCCATTGTTATCGGCGGCATACTCATTCTCTTTATTATACGCGCCATCACAAAACCGTTAAGAAAGCTGGTTTCAACCTCTGCGAAAATCAGCAGCGGAGATTTAACGGAAGTGATTGATATTCAGTCGAAAAATGAGTTTGGCCAGCTAGGAGAAAGCTTTAACGAAATGTCTGAATCATTGCGTTCTGTCATCGGTGTTATTCAAACATCTGTAGAAAATGTGGCATCCTCTTCCGAAGAACTGACCGCAAGTGCAGCCCAAACGAGCAAGGCGACTGAACACATTACGCTGGCAATCGAACAGTTTTCAAATGGCAACGAGGCGCAAAGTGAGAAATTGGAAACGAGCTCAGATCATCTTTCTCAAATGAACCATGGCATATCAAAAGTGGCTCAGGCTTCATCAACCATTACGAAGTCTTCGATCCAGTCCTCTGAGGCAGCCGGAAGCGGAGAAAAACTGGTAGAGCACACAGTCGGCCAAATGAAGACAATCGATGAATCCGTTCAAAAAGCGGAAGCGGTTGTCAAAGGGCTTGAAACAAAATCTCAGGACATTACCAGCATCTTAAATGTCATTAACGGCATTGCAGATCAAACGAACTTGTTGGCTCTAAATGCAGCAATTGAGGCAGCCAGAGCCGGAGAATACGGCAGAGGTTTCTCTGTTGTAGCAGAAGAGGTCAGAAAACTTGCTGTGCAATCAGCACATTCTGCGAAGGAAATTGAAGGATTAATTCAAGAGATTGTCAGAGAAATCAGCACATCACTCTCTATGTTCCAATCCGTGAATCATGAAGTTAAAGAAGGCTTGCAAATTACAGACCAAACAGCTGAAAGCTTTAAGCAAATCTACGAGATGACATCGCAAATATCCGGTGAATTGCAAAATCTGAATGCAACGGTTGAACAGCTGTCAGTCGGATCACAGGAAGTATCAAGTGCGGTTGAGGAAATTTCCGAAGTAGCGAAAGAAAGCTCAGCGGGCATTCAAGATATCGCGGCTTCGGCGGAAGAACAGCTTGCGTCTATGGAGGAAATCAGCTCTTCAGCTGAAACATTGGCGAACATGGCGGAAGAACTTCAAGACATTACGAAAAAATTTAAAATTGAATCTTAATAGAAAAAGAAAGCGGCATATCTTTGCTGCTTTCTTTTTTGTTTCTTAATAAAAACAAAAATAAACAAAAGGTATTCAAAAACAAACAAACATGATATATAATGAAAGCGGATACAAGTAAAAGGGACGGAGGAAGATGAAAATGGTGAAACATGTATGGGATTCAGAACATGCCGCCCAGCTATCAAAGGGTGTTGAAGAATTGGTGTATCGGTCCAATTTAATCGGAGCAGACCGCACTGTATGCAACTGGGGCGGCGGCAATACGTCGATGAAAACAACGGAGAAGGATTTCAGAGGCCGCGAAACAGAAGTGATGTGGGTAAAAGGAAGCGGCTCAGACTTGGCAACAATGAAAGCGCATAACTTTACCGGTCTGAGATTAGATGACATCCGTCCCCTGATCGAAAGAGATCAGATGTCTGATGAAGAAATGGTAGATTACTTGTCTCATTGTATGATAGACAGCAAACATCCCCGCCCTTCCATTGAAACACTCTTACACGCATTTTTGCCATACAATCATGTTGACCATACCCATCCGGATGCGATTATCAGCATTTGCTGCGCTGATAATGGAAAACAAATTGCCGAAGACATTTACGGCAGCCGGTTTGTGTGGGTGCCATACGTTCGCCCGGGATTTACTCTGTCTAAAATGATCGCAGACGGCGTGGCAAACAATCCAAATGCCGAGCTTGTCTTAATGGAAAAACACGGCTTAGTCACTTGGGGAGATACGTCAGAAAAGTGTTATGAGAAAACGATCTCCATTATTCAAGAAGCCGAGCAGTACATTCATGAACGCATCAACCAAAAACAGCGATTCGGCGGAAGGCGATACGAGTCACTGCCAGCAGATAAGCGGAAACAAATTCTGGCGGGTATCATGCCAGTTATCCGAGGAGCTGTAAGCGATGAAAAGCAAATGATCCTCTCCTATGACGATCATGAAGGGGTATTAGAATTTGTAAACAGCGTGCAAGCGCCGGAGCTTTCTCAAATCGGCGCTGCGTGTCCGGATCACCTCGTTCATACAAAGCGTGTCCCGCTGTACATTGAATGGAATCCGGAAACGCAAGATGCACAGGAGCTGGAGGATCTGCTGAAGTCAGGGATCGAGCGCTTCAAAGCAGAGTATCAAGCTTACTTTGCACGCAATCAGCAGGAAGGAGATCAAATCTTTGAATCAGCGCCGCGTGTCATCTTGATTCCTGGCATTGGAATGGTCAATACGGGAAAAAGCCTTGCCATGTCAAAAGTAAGCGGTGCTTTATATCAGAGAGCTATTGCTGTAATGAAAGGCTCTACCTCACTCGGACAATTTGTTTCACTAAACGAAAATGAATCCTATCATGTTGAATACTGGCCGCTGGAATTATATAAACTCACGCTGGCCCCGCCGGAAGCAGAATTTTCTCGAAAAGTAGCATTGGTAACAGGTGGAGCCGGCGGAATCGGAAGTGCAGCCTGCCGACGCTTTGCGGTTGAAGGCGGACACGTAATTGCGGCTGACTTGAATATAGAAGGCGCACAAAAAATTGCCGAGGAAATAAACGAAACGTACGGAGAAGGACGCGCAATGGCTGTCAAAATGGATGTGACAAACGAACAAGAGGTACAGTCTGCCTTTGAACAAGCAGCGCTTACCTACGGCGGAATTGACATTGTCGTTAATAATGCCGGGCTGGCAACATCAAGCCCTTTTGACGAAACTAGTCTAAAAGAATGGAATCTCAATATCAATGTATTGGGAACCGGCTATTTCCTCGTGGCCCGCGAAGCGTTTAAGCAAATGAAACAGCAAAACATAGGCGGAAGCATGGTGTTTGTAGGATCAAAAAACGCTGTCTATGCGGGAAAAAACGCTTCAGCCTACAGTTCGGTAAAAGCGCTTGAAACCCATCTGGCACGATGTATTGCGGCAGAAGGAGGAGAATACGGCATTCGAGTAAACTCAGTTTTGCCTGACGCGGTTCTCCAAGGCTCAGCCATTTGGGGATCAAGCTGGCGGGAGGAACGGGCTGCGGCATATGGAATAGAGCAGGATCAACTAGAGGAACATTATCGGAAACGCACGACGCTTTTGGTTAATATTTACCCGCAGGATATTGCTGAATCAATCGCGTTCCTTGCTTCTTCTAAAGCCGAAAAGACGACAGGATGTATGGTTACAGTAGACGGCGGCGTCCCGGCAGCTTTTACGCGTTAGAAGTATGCTATGATATGGGAACCACAAGACGGATATTATTGAGGAAGGACGTTACCGATGTTAGTAGCAGAACGGCAGAAAAAAATAGTCGAACTAGTGAATAAGCGTTTAAGCATCCGCGTATCCGAACTGAGTGACATATTTTCTGTCACAGAAGAAACGATTCGGCGTGATCTTGAGAAGCTTGAGAAAGAGCATAAGCTGAGCCGCAGCCACGGAGGTGCGGTCAGCATTCAGCAGCAGGAGTCAGAAATTCATTTTTCTGAACGTGAAATTACAAATGTAAAAGAGAAAAAAGCCATTGCTCATGAAGCGGCCAAATATGTAAAAAGCGGTGACCGAATCATTCTCGATGCAAGCACCACTGCATGGTACATGGCGAAAATACTCCCTGATATTGAGCTCACCGTCATTACAAACTCAATGAAGGCAGCCATTGAACTGAGCAAAAAACAAAAGATATCAGTTATTTCAACCGGCGGTATCTTGCTGACAAAATCATTATCATTTGCGGGACCGTTAGCTGAGCGTTCACTTGAATCCTATCATGTAAATAAAACCTTTCTGTCCTGCCAAGGGTTTGATATGGAACATGGAATGAGCGACTCAAATGAGTGGCAGGCACTGCTCAAAATACGGATGATTGAAAGGTCTGATCAGACCATTCTGATGGCCGATTCAAGCAAATGGGGGAACCGCGAGTTTTCACATATCGCCTCTTTGCAAGATGTCAGCTGCATCATTACTGATTCTGGACTTGATCCGGTATCGGTAAAAGCCCTTGAAGAAAAGAATGTGAAAGTGACAGCCGTCCCCCTTCCTAAAGAAAGGGTGAAAGAATGATATATGCTGCTATTGATATAGGGGCATCAAGCGGGAGAGTCATCATAGGCGAACTCCAGGAAGGAAAGCTTGCGGTACAAGAGATTCACCGATTCGCAAACGGCTTCATGCAAAGAGAAGGACATTGCTATTGGGATATTGATCACTTGTTAGAGCAAATCCTGCAAGGGCTGCAAAAGGTGAAAGCCCTTGGCTATGACTGCTGCACCGTCGGCATTGATACATGGGCTGTTGATTACGTCTTGCTGGATGAGAAAGGCAGCCGCTTACGAGAAGTCATATCATACCGGGATAAAAGAACAGAGAACACAATGGAAAAGCTTACGCAAACGGTATCAAAAGAAACAATCTATCAAAAAACAGGCATTCAATTTCTGCCTTTTAACACGATCTATCAATTATATGAAGAAGACCAAGAGCTGCTGAGAAAAACAGCGCAGATTTTAATGGTGCCGGATTATTTAGGCTATTGCTTAACCGGCAAAGCAGCAGCAGAAATCACAAATGTGTCCACGACACAGCTCTTAAACCCCTCAACAGGAAAGTTTGATCCCGAATTGCTCAAAGCCGTGTCTGTTAAGGCACATCAATTTCCGCCGCTGACTGAACCGGGACAGGAGCTCGGCATACTAAGAAATGAATGGTTTCCAGCCTATGATCTGCCGGCCTGCAGGGTGATTACCGTCGCAACGCATGATACTGCTTCAGCTGTCCTCGCCGCACCAGCTATAAACAATGATTGGGCGTATATCAGCAGCGGAACATGGTCGCTAATCGGAATGGAGAACGAAACACCGATTATAAATGAACTCGCATTGAAAAACAATTATACAAATGAACGCGGTGCAAACAACACCATTCGTTTCCTGAAAAACATCATTGGCATGTGGATGATACAAGAAATCCGAAGGCAATTACGAGAAGATTACAATTTTCAGCAACTGGCAGAAGAAGCCGGAAAAACAAAACCGTTTCAGCAGTTTATCAACTTAAATGATGATCGTTTTCTGAATCCGAATGACATGATAAAGGAAATACAACATTATTGCAGAGAAACCTTCCAACAGATTCCTCACACAGCAGGCGAACTTGCCTGCTGTATCTACAGCAATTTAGCCATCATCTATGCGATAGCCATCTCAGAACTAGAAACCATTACAGGGAAAAACATTCAACAGCTTCATCTTGTCGGAGGAGGCGCCCAAAACGACTTCTTAAATCAATTAACCGCTGATATGAGCGGAAAAGCGGTATACGCCGGACCTGCTGAGGCGACAGCCATCGGAAATCTGCTAATGCAAATGATTGCCGCCAAAGAAATAAAGGATGTAAACCAGGCCCGCGAGACCGTCAGAAACTCCTTTCCCATTAAAATGTTTTTGCCTAAAGATACTGACAGAAGCGCCATCATTCAGTCCTATCATCAAACTGTTTTGAAAGCGTTATCTAAATAAAAGAGGTGATCTGCTTGAAAAGAAAAGCGAGTATCATGTTCGTCCATAAAGATAAATTCAAGGAATACAAACAGCGGCATGATGACATTTGGCCAGAAATGGCAGACGCGCTTAAAGCCCATGGGGCACATCACTATTCTATTTTTTTAGACGAAGAGACAGGCCGATTATTTGCTTATTTAGAGATAGAGGATGAGGAAAGGTGGAGGAACATGGCGGACACAGAGGTGTGCCGCAGATGGTGGAAGTCAATGGCGCCATTAATGAAAACAAATGCCGATGACAGTCCCGTTTCAATCGATCTGAAGGAAGTCTTTTATTTCGAATAAAAGGGAGAGAGCCGTATGACGATAAAAGCGAATTATGACAGCGCAAAACTAGAATATGAAAAATGGGGGATTGATGTTGAAGCTGTGTTCCGGCAATTACAGCAAGTTCCGATCTCAATCCACTGCTGGCAGGGTGACGACATTGAAGGGTTTGAAGTAAATAAGGGTGAGCTTTCCGGCGGAATTGACGTGACAGGCAATTATCCCGGAAAAGCGCAAACCCCGGAAGAACTAAGAAGAGATCTGGAGAAAGCTCTATCTCTCATTCCGGGAAATCATCGGGTCAATCTGCACGCAATATACGCAGAAACAAACGGAGAAGTTGTAGAACGTGATCAGCTAAAGCCGCATCACTTTGAAAATTGGGTGAAGTGGGCGAAGGAGCTTGGTCTCGGATTAGATTTCAACCCGACACTGTTTTCACATGAGAAAGCGGATGACGGGCTTACACTCGCACACCCTGATCCCTCCATCCGGGAGTTTTGGATTCATCACTGCATCGCGTGCCGCCGCATCGGAGCGTATTTCGGCAAAGAATTAGGCACGCCTTGCTTGACGAATATTTGGATTCCGGACGGCTATAAGGATATTCCGAGTGACAGGCTGACGCCGCGCAAAAGATTAAAGGAATCATTGGATCGGATATTCCAAGAGGAAATCAGTGAAGACTACAATGTCGATTCGGTCGAGAGCAAGCTGTTCGGACTTGGATCAGAATCATATGTCGTCGGGTCTCATGAGTTTTATTTGGCCTATGCTTTAACGAACCATAAGTTATGCTTGCTCGATACAGGACATTTTCACCCGACAGAAACGGTATCAAACAAGATCTCGGCGATGCTGCTTTACACAGACAAACTCGCCTTGCACGTATCCCGCCCCGTTCGCTGGGACAGTGACCATGTCGTGATGTTAGACGATGAATTGAGAGAAATCGCCCTTGAAATCGTCCGTAATCAGGCATTAGAGAAAGTCGCCATCGGTCTGGACTTTTTCGATGCCAGCATTAACCGTGTCGCCGCCTGGACTATTGGAACGAGAAATATGATAAAAGCTTTAATGTACGCTTTGCTTCTCCCGAATAACCATTTAAAACAATTGCAAGAAGAGGGGCGCTTTACAGAAAGGCTGGCGCTGATGGAGGAATTTAAAACCTATCCTTTCGGTGCCATCTGGGATTATTACTGTGAGCAAATGGGAGTGCCGGTAAAAGAGGCTTGGCTCAATGATATCAAAGAATATGAACAAAACGTGCTTTTCAAAAGGCAGGCATCCTCACCGATTATTTAAAAAAAACGCCCGCGTGCAACATGCCGCGGGCGTTTTTTTAGGCTTGATCAGCAGGGTAGACAATCCCCATTTGTTTTCTTGCTTCTTCCATGATTTTCGCAGTGATCAAGGAGCGTTCATATGTATTTTCTTCAGATTCCTGCTTCTTCTCTTTCACGAGTGAAACAAATTCAGCCGCTTCGTAAAACATTGCCGGTTTAGGATCAGAGAGCGAAATGTTTTCCAGACGGCCGTCGCGATAGCGAATTTCCACTCGTTCAGGACGATGGATCGTATCCAACACAATTGTCCCGTCCTCTCCTTGGATTTCAGCAGGCGCGTAGGAAGTTGAGATTTTAGAATGCATCAGTACGGCCTCAAACCCGTCATATGAGAGAATGACGGTGCCTTCTCCATCAACGCCGGAAGATAAAGTGTAGCCGTTCGCTTTCACGGCTTTCGGCTCTCCAAACAGCACAACGGCAGGGTAAATACAATAGATGCCGATATCCATCAATGAGCCGTTAGACAGCTCAGGCTGAAACGCGTTCAAAACAGTTCCATTTCTATACGCATCATATCTTGAAGAGTACTGACAGTAGCTTGCGGTAAATCTGCGGATTGAGCCGATTTTATGAAAGTGTTTTTTCAGCTCTTTAAAATTAGGCAGGAATGTGGTCTTCATTGCTTCCATGAGGACAACTCCATTCGCTTTAGCGGCTGAAATCATCTCTTCTGTTTCTCTGGCATTTGAAGCAAGCGGTTTCTCGCATAGCACATGTTTGCCATGATTCATAAAGAGGATCGCCTGCTCCTTGTGAAGAGCATTCGGGCTGGCGAGATATACAGCATCAAAGTCATCGCTTGCCGCCATTTTCTGGAGATCTGAGAAGGTTTGTGCAGCCCCATGCCGAGCAGCAAACTCAGCAGCGCGCTCAGGCGTTCTTGAATAAACGGCTGTAAGATGAAAATCTTCAATTTCTGAAGCTGCTTCTAGAAAGCGGTCTGTAATCCAGTTGGTTCCTACTATTGCAAATCGTATCACGCATATCGCTCCTTTTGTATGATATAGCTAAATTATAGCTTAAAAAGGAGTAACTCACATGATAGATTACATCATATTTTTTTAGATAAGGAAGTTTTTCCAGCAATTAGCGGTTTTTATTTTTCATTATAGGTACGATAGTGTACAATTTACTTAAACTATGTATGACGGAGGAACGATAGTGGAGACGTTGCAAACATGGAGCGGCAGATTCAAGCGTTTTTTCTTGGACAACAAGTTTGTTCTATTTCTGCTTGTGCTGCTGCTGATTGGTTTAAATATTCTCGTATTTACAAAAACATCATTTATTTTCACCCCGATCATTGTTCTGCTCAAAACGATATCGCTTCCGATTATTTTAACAGGCATTGTTTTCTATCTGTTAAACCCTGTCGTTGATTTCCTTGAGAGAAGAAGAATCAGAAGAGTCTATTCCATTGTGCTGTTATATCTGTTGATTATCGGGCTGATCACGATTACGATTGTATCCATCATCCCCTTTTTAAAAGAACAAATTATGAGCTTGATTGACAACATCCCGAGATATGTGGATGTTGTTGAGAATCAGACAAAAGAGCTGATCGGAAGTAACTTTGTGAATCAGGCGCAGCAAACGATGAACATTAATATATCTGATCTCGCGACAAAGGTGTCAGATCAGGCAGCGACGATTGTAAACAGCACCTTTACCGGCGTTGGGAATTTTATCGGCGCCCTAACTGAGATTATCATTTCGATCGTGACAGTTCCATTTATTCTTTTCTATCTGTTAAAGGACGGAAAGAAATTGCCGATCTACATACTGAAGTTTGTACCGACACAATTAAAAGAACAAACATACACGGTATTAAGCGAAATGAATCATCGGCTGAGTTCTTATATCAGAGGACAGGTCATTGTCAGCTTCTGCATTGGATTTTTGCTGTTTATCGGCTATTTGATCATCGGACTGGATTACGCTTCATTACTTGCCGTTATTGCGGCTTGTACAAGCATCGTGCCGTATTTAGGACCGACAATCGCCATTACACCTGCGATTATTATCGCTATTGTGACATCGCCTCTGATGCTGCTCAAGCTCGTGATCGTTTGGACGATTGTTCAGCTTATTGAAGGGAAACTGATCTCCCCGCAAATTATGGGGAAAAACCTTCATATCCACCCAATCACCATTATTTTTCTGCTGTTAACTGCAGGCAAGCTGTTTGGTGTTATCGGAATTATTCTTGCCATTCCGGGTTATGCGGTTACCAAAGTCATTACGACACATTTATTTGACTGGTTTAAAATGCAGTCGCATCTATACGATGAAGAAAAAAATGAAAATGCAAAGAGTCATAAAGCATAAATTTCATTTATAGTTATATAAGACGGGCTTTCCATTTATGGAAGGCTCCCGTTATGTAAAAAATAAATGTCTAATGGGGAGAATTAAAATCATGACTCTATGGGAATTGTTTGTAGCTGCCATTTTAGGAATCGTAGAAGGATTAACAGAGTACGCGCCGGTTTCTTCGACAGGACATATGATTATAGTGGACGATATCTGGCTTAAATCAGGCAGTCTCATGTCTGAAGAAGCAGCCAACTCATTTAAAGTTGTCATTCAGCTTGGCTCTATTTTAGCGGTTGCCATCGTGTTTAAAGACAGGATTTTAAATTTGCTTGGCTTGAAAAAAAATATCACGAGTGACCAAGAGCATGGTCACAAATTAAGCATTGCCCAAATCGCAGTAGGGCTTGTGCCTGCCGCGGTTCTCGGCTTTTTGTTTGAGGATTATATTGATGAATATTTATTTTCAGTCCGCACCGTGGCCATCGGCCTCATTGCCGGGGCAGTTTTAATGCTTGCGGCCGATTGGATTAATAAACGGAAAGAAACGACAGACACCCTAGACCGTATTTCATATAAGCAGGCAATCGGTGTCGGTTTATTCCAATGTCTAGCCCTTTGGCCGGGTTTCTCACGCTCCGGCTCAACCATTTCCGGCGGCGTTATTCTCGGATTGAATCACCGTGCGGCAGCCGATTTCACATTTATTATGGCAATGCCGATTATGATGGGAGCCAGCACCTTAAGCCTAGTGAAGCATTGGGACAGCTTAAGCTCAGATTTGATGCCATTTTTTATCGTCGGCTTTATCTGTGCCTTTGTTGTCGCGCTGTTTGTGGTCCGTTTCTTCCTAAGACTGATTAACAAAATCAAACTTGTTCCGTTTGCAATCTACCGAATCATTCTCGGCGTCATTTTGCTTTTGTTTATGATGTGAATCGAAAAATAAGGCTCTGGAAAGGGCCTTATTTTTTTCTGTCAATTAGAAAGGAACAGCTTGTTTTTCAAAAAAAAATCATCTATAATAAACATGACGTTACATACGGGGCCATAGCTCAGCTGGGAGAGCGCTACGCTGGCAGCGTAGAGGTCAGGGGTTCGAGCCCCCTTGGCTCCATACCTGTAAACCCTTATTCTATAAGGGTTTTTTTGTTTTTAATGGAAAGGTTTCATTCTGAACTCTTCTGTGATCCAAATTCAAATATCCCCAGAAGCATTTCATTTTTAGTATATAAGGGGCGTATACATCTCTAACGATAAAGTCAGGTATTTCCTTCGTTAGGCTCCTGGGTTTGTTTTGAAAAATGACTGATAACAACTAATCAAGTAAAGCAGTTCACCTGTAAATCATGAATTTTCCAATACACCACTTTGTTCTTTAAAGACCGTCATGTCTTCCAAAGGGGGTGAGTACACATGAAGAGACACCATCCGTTCGGAAGTAGGATTGGACATTTTGTGAATTAACCCTTTCGTTGAAATAAGACATTCTCCTTTGTGGACAAAATATGAATTGGAGAGTTCTGCATGATCGCCGGTTGAGCGATAAATAGAATTGAGAAGTTTTCCTTCTAACACCATTGCACAACCAATGGATTGGCCATGATCGTGGACTGCTGTCTCCTTGTTTGGGGGAATGTGAATCAAGATCATTTCTAATTGATTGTTTCTATAAATGGCATTTCGGCCGTAAGCGTACTGGTCTGGCTCCTTTATATATCGTTGACTCAATTCTGCCGCGTTTGGAATTTGTTTTAAAGAAGCTGCCAAATCTTTAACCGACGGATTTTTCAAGCCGCTAAACATTTCTTCGATATACTCATACAGTTCCATTCGTTTTTACCTCCCGGATCATTTAGAATTGACTAGCATTGGTATTTCGCAGATTAGTTCATGGTATTTACCCATATGCAATTTAGAGGCGGCAAACGCCTAGTGAACAAAGAAAATTGTGCGGTCCATCTTATTCGAGTTTATTAGTTGGAATTTTGATAAAAACAGTGAATTGAAAGGTGCCGTCATGACCTAAGACGCAGACTGGAAGGGTTTTCTGGAGAGCTTTTAAAACGGCCTACTTTGAATTGCTTGAGGGAGCAAGCAGGGATTCATAAGTCACGATACCGTGCAAAAGGTGTTCAGGCTTTTGTTTTGTGCTTGAAATATGCGCCATTGACAAAACACAATCGATTTGGAATAATGTTTGAGTATATGCTCATTTTTTCACATATTATCATAAAATCATATCATTTCCCGTGATGGGGAGAGAACCAGAATAAAAGCTAATGGCATTCCAAAATCTATTAGCTTCTTTTGTATTCAAAAAAAGAAGTGTTCTTATGTATTCATACAGGAAGGAATGACAACATGAAGACAAAACACTATTGGGTGATTTCTTTGCTCGCTGTTTTAGCGGTCGGGCCGGGATTGATGTCTAACACGGCATTGTCGTCAGTTCAAGGCCTTGTTCAGAAGACGGTTGGAACAAGTGCCTTCACATCAGTAAATCCAATATTGATCGGCAATATGGCCTTCGCTTTATTAGTTCCGGCAGGGCCGCTGCTAAGGAAAAAATTCGGCGCCCGTCCGATCTATCTGGCTTCATTAACCGTTTTTATACTTGGCTCACTGCTCTTCGCATTTTCAAGCGATATTGCATGGATGGCGGCAGGACGCTTTTTACAGGGAGCGGCTACAGGTGTCATGCTGATGATTATGATTCCGATGCTTGTTCTGTCATTTCCGATTGAACGCCGGAATTACGCATTACTGGTGCTTATCGGCGGGTTCTATGGCTCTGTTATTATCGGTTCGATTCTAGGAACGATCGCGTTGAGCTACGGCCACTGGAGATGGCTGTTTTTTACCTTTGGCACACTGTCTTTGATCGGCATCGCAGTGAGTTATTTCTTTCTCTATGATGAGCATCATGGGGGATCAGAAAAGGAGCAGTCATCACTCGACAGAGCAGGAATCATTTTATCTGTATGTGTGGCCGCAGCCTCAGCGTTTACATTTATTATTCTGCAAAAATGGGGCTTTTCATCAGGTTATGTACGGGCTGGTTTTGGGGTTGCTTTATGTTTGCTCATCATTCTGTTCATTGTAGAATATAAGGTGAAAAACCCTTTCATCTCTATTAAACAGATGCTGCTGCCTAAACCTGTGCTCGGTTTATTTATCATAGCGGCAGGAACGATTACGGTAGCTGTCAGCCTGGCAGCTTTTCAAGGCTTGCTTCGTCAAATGTATGATATTTCCCGAGATCATCTCATTCTTTTAAACATGACTCTATTGATCGGAGTGGCCATCGCGGCTATTGCGAGTGCTCTGTTATATGATAAAGTCGGACCAGGGATCCTGGGGATTATAGGTTCTCTCATTCTCGTTTTTGTGAATGTTCAATGGCTTCATATGCAGTATCAATCATCTCTCTATGTGTTTGCGGCGCTGTTCATTATGCTGGCAGCAGGAACCGGTCTGACGGTCGCAGCAGGACTAATGGGAGCCGCAATGGGCGGCCCGCTTCCTGATCTGGTCAAAAGAATGACAGCTGTTCAGTTTTTAAGATTGTTTATCTATATGGGTGTGCCTATCCTGATCGGCTATTTCACGAAAAAGGATGCTGCCAGACAAAATGGATCAATGCAGGATGCGATGATGACTGCCTATCATGATCTCTTTTTGATTTCTTTTATCCTGAGCGTGCTGCTCGTTTGTTTATCGTTTTGTATGAATGCCACAGGGATGGGACACAAGCTGGCTCATAAGCCTCATGATAAAGGAAAACCAGCTCCGGAAAAACCGGCTGTTTCCGCACATGGATTGACAAAGGCTGCGGTAAAATCTCATAAAGTCATACATGATCAAGAATATCGTGATGCGCTCAGACATTTTAAACAGCACGGTCTTACAAAAATAGATACTTGATCACTGCCTTTCCCTTGATGGGGAAGGCTTTTTGTGTATTCTCTCTCAAACTTTATCCCTAAAGAATTGAAAAATATTAGAAGTACAAGTAAAATTCTTAAAGGTAGATACTTTACACTCGTAATCTTTTAAATCGAAGGAAGGTTTTCATGGCCCGTAAAAAACTGAAAAAACGTAGACTCTTGATCTCTCTATTTTTCGTTGTATCGATTCCGCTAGCCTTGTTTGTTTTAGCGACAACTCTCTCAAAGCCAATTGAAACAGCCAAAGAACCGGAAGAAATTGATGAACAGCAAGTATTTATTGACAGCCTTTCCGGACATGCTCAAATTTTATATGAAAAATATCATGTTCTTCCCAGCATAACGATTGCTCAGGCCATACTCGAATCTGACTGGGGAAACAGCGAGCTTGCCTCTAAAGCCAACAACCTGTTTGGTGTAAAAGGAAATTATAAAGGACATCACGTCACCATGGAAACAGATGAATTTGAAAAAGGGGAAAGAAAAACGATCCGCGCGAAATTCCGCAAATACAGCACGTTTTTTGAATCAATGGATGATCACGCCAAATTATTTGTCCAAGGCACATCGTGGAATAAAAAGAAGTATAAGCCGGTGCTTGAGGCTGAGGATTATAAAGAAGCGGCAGGCGCTCTTCAAACATCAGGTTATGCCACAGACCCGGACTATGCTGGCAAAATCAGTGCCATTGTGGAAAAGTATGATTTAGATAAATACGATGAGGTGAATCCATCTCTGAAAGCTGTGGATTTAAAAGGGGCCATCAAAGACAGCGCCGTTCAAGATGTATGGTCTAAGCCTTCTACTGATGAACAATCCATTAAGCTGACCTCTGCGCAATCTTACGTTGGTAAAGATATAAAAGTTGTATCTAAAAAACAGAAAGGCCAGTCCGTATGGTACCAATTCCAAGTCAATAATAAACTGGTCGGCTGGATTGATGACTCAGCTGTTGAAATAAAGGAAGCAACCTGAGCCGTTTTTCCTGGTATTTTTATTTTTTTGTTCCATTCAGGGGAATTTGAGGTATAATATTCCACGGAAGTTATCACTTAATAACTATGCTTCAGGAGGGAACAAAGGTGCAGAAATATAGACGGAGAAACACGGTTGCCTTTACTGTATTAGCTTATTTCACTTTTTTTGCGGGAGTATTTTTGTTTTGTATCGGACTCTATAACGCTGATAATCTCGAACTCAATGAAAAAGGCTACTACATTGCAGTGATGATCCTTGTTGCGGTCGGCGCGATCCTTACGCAAAAAGTGACGCGTGATAACGCGGAAGATAATGATATCATCGCGGAGCAGGAAAAAAGACAAAATCAATCTCATATTGAATCATAAAAAATCCGGCATGTAATATGCCGGATTTTTTAAACATCACCCAGTAAACACCTCGCCGTCAGGGTAACGAATATTTGATTTTTCTGTTTTCGCAAATGAAAAAACAAACGTCAACGGACCGATTCTTCCGATGAACATAATCGCAATAATGATGCATTTCCCCGCTGTTGTCAGTTCGGGAGTCAGCCCCATTGTCAGTCCGACCGTTCCGAAGGCGGAAAAGGTTCAAAAACAATCTGGATAAACGGCGCTTGTTCTGTAATGGTCAGGACAAAAATGCCTATAAAGACGATGAACAAGCTGATAACACTGACTGCTAAGGCCTTAATGATGATCGGATATTTTATGGTCCGGCGGAAAATAACTGTTTCTTTCTGCCCTCTTAAATAGGCGATGGCAGACATTAAAATCACAATGAAAGTAGTCAGCTTAATACCGCTCGCCGTTGAGGCGCTTCCTGCTCCAATAAACATCAACAACAGGACAAATACAATGGTGCCTTCTCTCATGCTGCCAAAGTCCACAGAGTTGAAGCCCGCGGTTCTCGGCGTCACTGCCTGAAAATACGAAGCCCACAGTTTATCTGGTAAATGCAAGGAACCAAGCGTGCCGGGGTTGCTGTACTCTAAAATAAAGATGATCAGCGTAGCAGCAATATTTAAAATGAACGTTCCCGCAAGCATCAGTTTCGTATGTAATGAAAAGGCTTTGAAACGCCGATTTTTCAGGATGTCAAAAAGCACCGTAAACCCAATTCCCCCTGTGATAAATAAGAAAGTAATGACAAGATTGACTGTAGGATCACCAACGTAGCTCATTAAATTATCCGGCCACAAAGAAAAACCGGCATTGTTAAAAGCGGATATCGCGTGAAACAGACTGGCAAACAATCCCGATGCCCAGCCATACTGGGGCACAAGCCGGATGGATAAGATCAGTGCGGCGATCAATTCGATACTGATTGAAAACAGAAACAGGACTTTGACAAGGCCTATCACGCCGCCGATTGTCGGCTGGTTTAAGGCCTCCCGGACCAGCATTCGTTCTTTCAATCCGATTTTTTTTCCTAAAATTATGACGATCAGAACAGCAAATGTCATAAAGCCAAGCCCGCCGACTTGAATCAGACCCATGATGACAGTTTGCCCGAACACCGTAAATTCTGTCCCAGTGTCAACAACTGCAAGCCCGGTAACAGTAGTGGCAGAAGCCGCTGTAAAAAGAGCATCTATCCATGACAACGGCTTCGCAGTAGAAATCGGGAGCTTTAACAAAAGAGAGCCGATAATAATAGTAAGAAAAAAACCAATCGCAAGCACTTGCGGGGGAGAAAAACGAACCCACTTGATTACAGTTTCCTTATGAAGTCTCACCTTTGTCTACATCCCTTCGTTTTCGAAGCGTTTAATATCCTTTTTATGACCCATCATCACCAGGCAGTCTTGTTCGTAAATCATCTCTTCCGGTGCAGGAGAAAGGCGAACATCTCCATTATGTTTAATTGCCAGGATGGTACATCCGTATTTCGCTCTAACATTCAGATCATGAATGGATTTGGAATTCAGTTTTCGTGTTGCCAGCAGCTCAACAATACTGTAATCATCGGATAAGTCGATATAATTCAAGACATTTTCATCAGAGAGACTTTGTGCGATTTTAACGCCCATATCCTTTTCCGGATGAATAATGCGGTCGGCGCCGATTTTTTCCAACACCTTATGGTGATAATAATTTTGAGCCTTCACCCAAATATTTGGAATGTGAAGCTCTTTCAATAGCAAAGTGGTCAGTGTGCTCGCTTGAATATTCGCCCCAATAGCAACAACGACATATTCGAAATTACGGATTCCCAGTGAAAGCAATTCGTTTTCTTCTGTGGCATTGGCAATGACCGCATGGGTTGCGTAGGAAGCGAAGGCATTGACCTTTTCTTCATTAATATCAATGGCAAGGACCTCATGTCCCATTCTGTGCAGCTCTTTGCAAATGCTTCCCCCGAACCGTCCAAGCCCGATTACGGCAAATTGCTTGTTTTTTATTCTTCCCAATGTTCAAGACTCCCTTAATAAAATTAGCGTTTTGAAGTAAAAAAGACCATTACAAAGAATGGTCACAATAGACCTCCTCTCTGCATACGCCTACGAGGTTAGCTGTCGGATTAGGGATTCAGAGTACCCCTTCTTACTAAGTAAGATTCACCCCAAGGCCGTTTTGTGAAACAGCCAATCATTGGTTTCCCCGTTCATTTTTGATTAAGCGGTAAAAGAGACTTTATGAAATTGAACACTCAAGAATTTACTCCTGTTTCTAGTGTTTGTCAATTTAAATTTAAAACAAGTGAAAAGATAGCTGGAAATAGAGGGAAAAGTGGGAGAAAGAAGTCAATAAACGTAAAAAAGACCGGCATAAAGCCGGCCCTCTGGGATTACTTACAGCCGCATGGCTGAGTCGGAGGTGTGCTGCGCTTAGCCACATCGATGCTGGCTTCCGCGTAAAATTTATTTCCGATGCTCAGTGATTTGTTTTCTGCACGGAAAGTATATGTACCAGCGGCAGGAAGTGTTTTGTTATTCAGTTTTAACTTAAATTCACCAGCGCCTAATAAATCAAGAGCCAGAGGTACTCTTACTGTTTTACCGTTATTGAGGATCTGTGTTTCGCGCAATGCATTTCCGTTCATCGTATCTTTTGTATTTGCTGTAAATCCGCTTGGCAATGTAAATTCCATTACGCCAAGGCTGAGAAGCGTGTTTGGACGGTATGTCAATTCGATATCAGAGAAAGACCATTCTGTTTTGCTCGTTCCTGTAATTGTTGCAAACAATGAAGCTGATGATTGAGTTCTCATCGTAGACTCAGTATGAGCAGAAGATGACTTAGATTCAGCTGCAAATGAAGCTGAAGGTGCAGAAACGAGTAAACCGAGACTTAATACACTGATAGCTAAAGAAGATAATAACTTGCGTTTCATAACAAAAATTCCCCCTAATAAGTGATAAAGATTAAAGGCCTGCCTCTGCTTTTCCACCTCCTCTTAAAAGGCCAAATACAAATTTTACCTACATAAAATTACCATCAAATAAAATGGAAGTAAATGGGGTGTTTTTCCCGTATTTTTAAAATTTGTAGTAATTAAAGTGAAAAAACAAAAAAACGTCCGGTTTTCCAGACGTTTCTTAATTATTTTGTTTCAATTGGTATAAATTTAAAAATCTCTCCGCTCTGCACTGATTCAGCAAGACGTTTCAGCCAATCGTAGTAGGCTTTAGAACTTTCCAGCTGCTCGTATAAACGCTGCGCTTCATTCTTCATTTCCTCACTGAGCGTTTCCTTTTGCAATACCTCTTGTAAATCAGCCTGAGCTTCTTCAATTGCTGATACATTCACCTGAACTTCCCGTTCCCATTTTGGCGGAAAGAAATTTGTGAAAAATTTAAAGAAATCTTTTTCGGCTACAAATGTGTGCTTGCGGATGCCTCGGTGAAATGTCTTTTTCACGACATTTAAATCCTGCAGCTTTTTGACACCTGTACTCATACTGGGCTTGCTCATTTGCAGCTCCTCCCGCATTTCGTCAAGCGTCATCTCGTCCCGCATGTACATCGTTCCATATAATATCCCGACACTTCGGGTAATTCCGTAAAGATCCATTGTTTCAGCAATGGAGTCAATAACAAGATCCCGTGCCTGTTCTATAGCTGCAAATTCTGGATTTTCATCCATACTGACCCTCTTTTCCTTTAGAAAATTAAATTCGTTAAGTCATTTCTTTATGTTCTTTATCTTAACGAAACCTAGAGAAAAGTCAAAACGAAAAATCACAATTAGGGCTTTGACAGTTTAAAAACCATATGTTAGATTAAGGTTGTTAAAAACATTAAATTTTTATTTAACAAACTTTATTTTCGTCAAGGAGGACTTAGATGAGTCAAACATTATACATTGACGGTGAATGGATCAGTGCCGAAAAAGGGCAGGTCCGCAGTATTATTAATCCATTTAATCAAGAAGAAATTGCAACAGTTAGCGAGGGCGGACGTGAGGATGCCGTTAAAGCAATTGCTGCCGCACGAAAAGCTTTTGACACAGGAGAATGGCCTTCTCTTTCAGGGCTTGAACGCGGAAAAATAGTTCTGAAAATTGCGGAATTAATCAGACGCGATCTAGACGAGCTGGCCGAGCTCGAATCCCTTGATACGGGAAAAACACTTGAGGAAAGCAAAGCCGATATGGACGATATCGCCAATGTTTTTCAGTATTATGCTGGTCTGGCAGATAAAGATGGAGGAGAGATCATCTCATCTCCAATCCCTGATTCAGAAAGCAAAATCATCAGGGAGCCAATTGGCGTATGCGGACAAATCACGCCGTGGAATTATCCGCTTCTGCAAGCAAGCTGGAAAATCGCCCCGGCTTTAGCGGCAGGCAATACAATTGTCATGAAGCCGAGTGAGATCACACCGCTGACGACAATGAAAGTCTTTAAGCTGATGGAGGAAGCCGGAGTTCCAAAAGGTGTCGCAAACCTTGTGTTGGGACCGGGCGCCACAGTGGGTGATGAGCTTGCTGTAAACAAAGACGTTGACTTAATTTCGTTTACAGGCGGAATTGAAACAGGCAAAAAAATCATGCGGGCGGCAAGCGGCAACGTCAAAAAAATCGCGCTTGAGCTTGGAGGGAAAAATCCAAATATCGTTTTCAAAGACGCAGACCTGGAAGTCGCGGTTGATCAGGCGCTAAACGCTGTATTTTTCCACGCCGGCCAAGTATGCTCCGCCGGGTCCCGATTGCTTGTAGAAGAAGACATTCATGATCAATTTTTAGCAGAGCTTGTCAAACGGGCGAAACGCATTAAACTCGGAAACGGTTTTCACGAAGAGACAGAAAGCGGTCCGCTCATTTCCGCGGAGCACAGAGCAAAGGTTGAAAAATATGTAGAGATCGGACTGCAAGAAGGTGCAAAACTGGAGACTGGCGGCAAACGTCCGGAAGATCCAGCACTTCAAAATGGTTTTTTCTATGAACCTACCATTTTCTCAAACTGTACATCTGACATGAGAATTGTTCAGGAAGAAGTATTCGGGCCAGTATTAACAGTCGAGACATTCAGTTCTGAAGAAGAAGTAATCTCACTGGCGAATGATACGATTTACGGATTGGCCGGAGCTGTATGGTCGAAAGATATTGAAAAGTGCGAACGTGTAGCAGCCCGTTTAAGAATGGGGACGGTTTGGATTAATGATTTCCATCCATACTTTGCACAGGCGCCATGGGGCGGCTATAAGCAATCCGGATTCGGACGGGAACTTGGAAAAATAGGGCTTGAAGAGTATACAGAAGTCAAACATGTATATCGCAACACAAAACCGACAGCGGTTAATTGGTTCAATTCATAAGAGGGGGAGATTGATTATGACATTAAATATGAAAGTAGAAAGCATGCATAAATTTCACACATTTGAAATTCCGACTGTGATTAAGCACGGAATTGGCGCCATCAATCACGCAGGAAAAGAAGTAGCTGGACTGGGTGTTTCAAAAGCATTGCTTGTTACAGACCCGGGAATTTATAAAGCGGGCGTTGTAGATCCTGTGATCGAGTCATTAAAAGAGGCAGGCATTGAAGTGGTGCTCTTTAATAAAGTTGAGCCAAACCCTCCTGTACGGCTTGTAAATGAAGGTTCCGAGCTTTACAAAAAAGAGAACTGCAACGGCTTGGTGGCAGTCGGAGGCGGAAGCTCCATGGACACAGCGAAGGCCATTGGAGTAGAAGCGACTCACGAGGGAAGCGTACTTGATTATGAAGCAGCTGAAGGAAAGAAACCGCTGGAAAACCGCATTCCTCCGCTTACGACAATTCCGACAACCGCTGGAACAGGCTCAGAGGTAACGCAATGGGCGGTTATTACAGATGAAGAAAGAGAATTCAAATTTAACACAGGTGGTCCGCTGATTGCCGCGCATTTGACTGTGATTGACCCAGAGCTTCACGTCTCAATGCCGCCGCACGTAACAGCGATGACGGGGATTGATGCTCTTGCTCACGCCATTGAGTGCTACACAATGAAATTTGCGCAGCCGATTACAGACGCAGTGGCTTTGATGGCGATTGAATATGCCGCTCACTACATTAAGAGAGCATTTGCTGACGGAGAAGATCTCGAAGCTAGATACGGAATGGCACAGGCTGCTATGCTTGCCGGTCTTTCTTACGGCAGTGAATCAGCGGGTGCTGCCCACGCCATGAGCCAAACACTCGGCGGTATTATCCCGGTCGCTCACGGCCAATGTGTAGCGGCAATGATGGGCCCTGTTATGGAATACAACTGGAAGGGCTATCCAGAGAAGTTTGCCCGCATCGCAAAAGCGTTCGGTATTGATACAAGCCAGATGACAACAGAAGAAGCTGCAAAAGCATCTGTCAACTGGATGTACGATCTTGTGAAAGAGTTAGAAGTACCGACTTTAGAAGAACAAGGGGTATCACCTGACATGATCGAGCGCTTGTCAAAAGAAGCAATGAAAGATCCGCAAACCTTCGGAAATCCTAGAGATTTAAATGAGAAAGCATATAACTGGATCTACAAACGCTGCTTTAATCTTACGCCAAAAACTGTATAATGCGATAATCCCGCTCCTTTACAGAGCGGGATTTTTTTGGATAATTGAACATAAGTGACAATCCTAAAGACAAAGGACGGTGCAAGCTTATGTGGAAACGCATGACTGCAAAAACGGAGGGCTTATATGTTGCAGATACAGAAAGCTTTGTAACAAAACAAATGGACAAGCTCGATTTTGATTATGGCGGCATTCCCGGCGACTTGCATTTCGGCCTGACAAAAAAAGCTGGGGCCCGAGAGCCGATGTTTTCAAGAGGAACAGAGATTTTTAATCGCAGGCAAATCTCAATTGTTTCAACAGAAGAATGTGACGAAATTGCTTTGAAAATGGGTGTCCCGAGTATTTTTCCAGAATGGCTCGGTGCAAATGTTGCAATCAGCGGTATACCTGATTTCACAACATTAAAAGAAGGAAGCCGGCTTATATTTCCGAGCGGCGCCGCTTTACTGTGTGAGGGAGAAAATGATCCGTGTATCCAGCCGGGTGAAGTCATCCAGTCTTATTATCCGGACAAGCCAAAGCTTGCACCGGCTTTTGTCCGCCATGCGTTGGGGATAAGAGGTATTGTATGTATTGTCGAGAGACCCGGTGCCGTGTATGCAGGTGACGAAATAATCGTTCATTCCTATCAGCGGAACATTAAACAAAAAGCAGAAAGAGTCTGATTAAATCAGACTCTTTCTATTTTCTCTTTAATTTCTTTGATCTGGCTAAGGTGGCGTTTTTCATGATGGCCGATAAAATCGATCCATTGTCTGACGGTCAGCTCTTGAAACAAGGGATGCGGCAATACTCTTTCGAAATCTTCTTCTTTAAGAGATGCAATAACAGCTGTTAACTGCTCCCTTACAACATCAAGCTCCCGTTTCATTTGGCTGCCTGAAATAAAATCATGATCTGGTTCAAGATGGGCGGGCGCTTTCCGTTTATTGCTTCTATCCTGTGCAGCTGTAAGCGGTTTTTCCTCAATTTCCTTAATAGGCGCTTCCTTTACTCGTTCTTTCAGCATGTTTTGGGCGGTCATATCAATTTTCTTCAAATGATCAAGAACTTCCCGTATACTCCATTCATCAGAAGAAGGCTTTTGATTCAGCTTTTCATCGGAAAGTCCTTTGACTTCATTCCATGTTTCTAATCTGGCTTCATTAAAGATACTCATCATATCTCCTCCTGAAAAAACATTACCATATATAAGGGCATTTATCATGTATAAAGCACTGTGTCGGGAGCATTTATCGAAACATTTTGAAACCTTTCCTTGTGTGTCTCGTATAAAAGGTAACGACGGCCGTCGGTTAAAGTAGCAGCTTAGAAAGGATGAGAAAATTGGAGTTATACGGTGTTCCTGTCCAAACGATTTACCTTTACACCCTTATCATAGCCGGAAGCTTTACGCTGCTATTTTTATTTTTCGGAGATGTGTTTGAAGGGCTGTTAGAAGGTATTCCATTTTTAAACCCGACATTGGTGCTCTCATTTTTCACATTTTTCTCCGCATCTGGATATATAGGCGAAACAGTTTTCCCCCTCTCCAGCCTGATTATTGCTCTATTATCCTGTCTTCTTTCAGTGTTGCTGGTGATAATGCTCCATTTATTTGTGCTTGTCCCTTTATCATCGGCAGAAGAATCATTGACTTATCGGGAAGATGATCTTAGAGGAAGACTCGGAAAAGTCATAACCGCTGTACCGGTTGATGGATTTGGAGAAGTGCTGATTGAAGGGATAGGCGGTACGATCTCAAAATCGGCGATCAGCTTTGAAAATGAACAGATCAGTTACGGAACAGTCGTCTTAGTTGTGGATGTCAAAAACGGAGTTCTTTCAGTCACTCCGCATGAACCTTTATAAAACAAGGAGGAATGTCATATGACAATGCCGATTATCATCGTCATCGGAGTTGTATTCTTTTTACTCATTGCACTTATAGCGGTATTTATTACAAAATATCGTACGGCAGGGCCTGATGAAGCGTTAATTGTTACAGGAAGCTATCTTGGAAATAAAAATGTTCATGTTGATGAGGGAGGCAACCGCCTGAAGATTGTTCGCGGAGGAGGAACCTTTGTTCTTCCGGTTTTTCAGCAGGCTGAGCCGTTAAGTCTGTTATCAAGCAAACTCGATGTATCGACTCCTGAAGTTTATACAGAGCAAGGTGTGCCTGTAATGGCGGACGGAACTGCAATTATTAAAATCGGCGGATCGATCGGAGAAATCGCCACAGCAGCCGAACAATTTTTAGGAAAGTCAAAAGAAGACCGAGAGCAGGAGGCGCGTGAAGTACTGGAGGGCCACCTTCGCTCCATTCTCGGGTCTATGACAGTAGAAGAAATTTATAAAAACCGCGAAAAATTCTCCCAAGAAGTGCAGCGTGTCGCTTCACAGGATCTCGCTAAGATGGGTCTTGTGATTGTCTCCTTTACCATTAAAGATGTCCGTGATAAAAACGGCTATCTTGAATCACTAGGTAAACCTAGAATTGCGCAGGTAAAACGTGATGCTGACATTGCAACCGCAGAGGCTGATAAAGAAACAAGAATTAAGCGGGCGGAAGCCGATAAAGAAGCCAAAAAATCAGAGCTTGAACGAGCGACGGAAATTGCGGAAGCTGAAAAAATCAATCAGCTTAAAATGGCTGAATACCGGCGAGATCAAGATACAGCAAAAGCCAACGCTGACCAGGCATACGATTTGGAAACAGCTAAAGCACGCCAGCAGGTCACAGAGCAGGAAATGCAGGTCAAGATTATAGAACGGCAAAAACAAATTGAATTAGAAGAAAAAGAAATACTTCGCCGTGAACGCCAGTATGATTCTGAAGTGAAGAAAAAAGCCGATGCAGACCGCTATTCAGTTGAGCAATCTGCCGCTGCTGAAAAAGCCAAACAGCTAGCCCAAGCCGATGCCAAGAAATACAGCATAGAAGCGATGGCGAAGGCTGAAGCTGAAAGGGTCAGAATTGACGGTCTTGCAAAAGCAGAAGCGGAAAAAGCAAAAGGTGAGACAGAGGCCGAGGTTATTCGCTTAAAAGGTCTTGCTGAAGCGGAAGCGAAAGAAAAAATTGCTGCTGCCTTTGAGCAGTACGGTCAGGCTGCAATTTTCGATATGATTGTCAAAATGCTTCCGGAATACGCGAAACAGGTATCAGCACCGCTTTCAAATATTGATAAGATCACCGTCGTTGATACAGGAGGCAGCGGTGATTCAAGCGGCGCCAACAAAGTCACAAGCTATGCGACAAACTTAATGTCCAGCTTACAAGAAAGCTTAAAAGCGTCTTCGGGAATCGACGTAAAGGAAATGATTGAGAACTTTTCAGGAAAAGGCAACATCAAACAGAGCATCAACGAACTGACAAATGAATTAAAAGAAACAAAACCTGTTCAAAAATCTGAATAACCATTGCGGAAAGGAATAGAGAATGAATGGTGACTATAAGAGAAGCACGAATAGATGATATAAAGGCCATCGCAAAAGTGCACGTTGACAGCTGGATGACAACATACAGCGGCATTGTCTCGGCTGAATACTTAAATGGTTTAAACTACAACGATTTTGAAGCCAAATGGAAAACCCGTTCATTAAAGGGGGTTTTTGTGGCAGAAGATGATAAAGGTTCAGTATTCGGCTTTGCATCTTTTGGTCCTATTCGTACAGAGCAGAAAGGCTATGACGGTGAGTTATATGCCATTTACCTTTTAGAAGAAAAACAGCGGCAAGGTGCAGGCAGAGCACTTTTGACAAAGGGAGCAGATTTTTTGCTTGATCATGGCTTTACGAGCATGTTGTTTGGGTCGTAGAAGAGAATCCTTCGATTACATTTTATCAGTCGTTTTCACCTGAAAGAGCAGCCGAGGATAGGTTTGAAATCGCAGGAGAAAGCTTGAAAGAAATAGGATTCGGTTGGCCGGATCTTGCTTCATTAAAAAATCTGCTTAACAGAAGATAGAAAACAACCCCCAGCGGAACGGCCGCTGGGGGTTGTTAGATTAAGCTTTTTCAGTTTTCAGCAAGCGCGGAGCTGTCATGAACAATAAACAAAGGACAATCGCACAGATGATGAATGATGGAATCATATAAGTAGCATTATAAGTTAATGAGTAAATCCATACCGGCGTTCCTTTTGGTGCAAAGCTGCCGAAAAATACCGCCCCTGAAATCACATGTGCAGCATAACGCAGAAAACTGCCGATAAAAACTGCGCAAATCACTGATACAATCAATTTTCCTTTTGCTTTTGATAAAGCTGATTTGCGGACAGCGGAAGCGAAAAAGCCGCTTATTCCAACAGCGGCGAACGCTGCAATGTAATCAAGCAATAGCTGAACAGGGTGCTGAAGAAATAGATTTCCAATCGCAATTTGAACAAGACCTGTCAATAGACCGGTGGTAAGACCTGCTTTAACTCCCCAGCGAAATGAAATCAAAAAAATCGGAATCATCATGATGGATACCGATCCTCCTTGAGGCATACGGAGGAACATTCCGGAAACGATGTCTAAAATGACAGCAGCAGCAGTCATGATTGCAATTTCAATAAGACGAACCAGTTGTCTTGGTTGAGCCATAAAAATCCCCTTCCATTGATAGACAATCCAAAAGGACAACAAAAAAGCAGCACGCGGAAGGATAGGAAAGTTCCACGCACTGCTTTACAATCTGCAATTCATTTGACTTTGCCACATCCCTACGCCAGCGTTAACTAACAGGTTCAAAGGGTCAGAACGGAACCGCTCACTCTCAGCTTTTATGCTCCCCTTGTGGTTATCGGATATTTAGTTCGTTTCTACTATACAAGAAAAAGGTTAAAACAACAAGATGATATTGCCTGTGGTAAATGTTCATTAATAGATATATGTTTTAAAAAGCATTACAAGTTAGATAGAATTAAAAAAGATTACAGTTTTATTGTTTTATAGATTTTTTTAAAAAAACTATTGCAATAAATAATTATAGGTGTTATATTATTAAACGTCGCTGATGAACAGCAGACAAAACAAGAAGCCTCAAAACACTTTGGAAAAAAGTTGTTGACAATCAGAGAGCTGAATGTTATATTAGTAAAGCTGCTTCATCGAGAGCGGTGATGATCTTTGAAAACTAAACAAGACAAAACGTACCTGTTAATTCAAGTTTTATTATAAAATCGCACAGTGATGTGCGTGGTCAGTCAAACACTTTATCGGAGAGTTTGATCCTGGCTCAGGACGAACGCTGGCGGCGTGCCTAATACATGCAAGTCGAGCGGACAGATGGGAGCTTGCTCCCTGATGTTAGCGGCGGACGGGTGAGTAACACGTGGGTAACCTGCCTGTAAGACTGGGATAACTCCGGGAAACCGGGGCTAATACCGGATGCTTGTTTGAACCGCATGGTTCAAACATAAAAGGTGGCTTCGGCTACCACTTACAGATGGACCCGCGGCGCATTAGCTAGTTGGTGAGGTAACGGCTCACCAAGGCAACGATGCGTAGCCGACCTGAGAGGGTGATCGGCCACACTGGGACTGAGACACGGCCCAGACTCCTACGGGAGGCAGCAGTACGGAATCTTCCGCAATGGACGAAAGTCTGACGGAGCAACGCCGCGTGAGTGATGAAGGTTTTCGGATCGTAAAGCTCTGTTGTTAGGGAAGAACAAGTACCGTTCGAATAGGGCGGTACCTTGACGGTACCTAACCAGAAAGCCACGGCTAACTACGTGCCAGCAGCCGCGGTAATACGTAGGTGGCAAGCGTTGTCCGGAATTATTGGGCGTAAAGGGCTCGCAGGCGGTTCCTTAAGTCTGATGTGAAAGCCCCCGGCTCAACCGGGGAGGGTCATTGGAAACTGGGGAACTTGAGTGCAGAAGAGGAGAGTGGAATTCCACGTGTAGCGGTGAAATGCGTAGAGATGTGGAGGAACACCAGTGGCGAAGGCGACTCTCTGGTCTGTAACTGACGCTGAGGAGCGAAAGCGTGGGGAGCGAACAGGATTAGATACCCTGGTAGTCCACGCGTAAACGATGAGTGCTAAGTGTTAGGGGGTTTCCGCCCCTTTAGTGCTGCAGCTAACGCATTAAGCACTCCGCCTGGGGAGTACGGTCGCAAGACTGAAACTCAAAGGAATTGACGGGGGCCCGCACAAGCGGTGGAGCATGTGGTTTAATTCGAAGCAACGCGAAGAACCTTACCAGGTCTTGACATCCTCTGACAATCCTAGAGATAGGACGTCCCCTTCGGGGGCAGAGTGACAGGTGGTGCATGGTTGTCGTCAGCTCGTGTCGTGAGATGTTGGGTTAAGTCCCGCAACGAGCGCAACCCTTGATCTTAGTTGCCAGCATTCAGTTGGGCACTCTAAGGTGACTGCCGGTGACAAACCGGAGGAAGGTGGGGATGACGTCAAATCATCATGCCCCTTATGACCTGGGCTACACACGTGCTACAATGGACAGAACAAAGGGCAGCGAAACCGCGAGGTTAAGCCAATCCCACAAATCTGTTCTCAGTTCGGATCGCAGTCTGCAACTCGACTGCGTGAAGCTGGAATCGCTAGTAATCGCGGATCAGCATGCCGCGGTGAATACGTTCCCGGGCCTTGTACACACCGCCCGTCACACCACGAGAGTTTGTAACACCCGAAGTCGGTGAGGTAACCTTTATGGAGCCAGCCGCCGAAGGTGGGACAGATGATTGGGGTGAAGTCGTAACAAGGTAGCCGTATCGGAAGGTGCGGCTGGATCACCTCCTTTCTAAGGATATT
>NZ_JH600278.1 GCF_000245335.1 Bacillus mojavensis RO-H-1 = KCTC 3706 | reverse complement strand
TCATTCCTTCGAAACGTGTTCTTTGAAAACTAGATAACAGTAGACATCACATTCAATTAGTAACACAAGATATCACATAGTGATTCTTTTTAACGGTTAAGTTAGAAAGGGCGCACGGTGGATGCCTTGGCACTAGGAGCCGATGAAGGACGGGACGAACACCGATATGCTTCGGGGAGCTGTAAGCAAGCGTTGATCCGGAGATTTCCGAATGGGGAAACCCACCACTCGTAATGGAGTGGTATCCATATCTGAATTCATAGGATATGAGAAGGCAGACCCGGGGAACTGAAACATCTAAGTACCCGGAGGAAGAGAAAGCAAATGCGATTCCCTGAGTAGCGGCGAGCGAAACGGGATTAGCCCAAACCAAGAGGCTTGCCTCTTGGGGTTGTAGGACACTCTATACGGAGTTACAAAGGAACGAGGTAGATGAAGAGGTCTGGAAAGGCCCGCCATAGAAGGTAACAGCCCTGTAGTCAAAACTTCGTTCTCTCCAGAGTGGATCCTGAGTACGGCGGAACACGTGAAATTCCGTCGGAATCCGGGAGGACCATCTCCCAAGGCTAAATACTCCCTAGTGACCGATAGTGAACCAGTACCGTGAGGGAAAGGTGAAAAGCACCCCGGAAGGGGAGTGAAAGAGATCCTGAAACCGTGTGCCTACAAGTAGTCAGAGCCCGTTAACGGGTGATGGCGTGCCTTTTGTAGAATGAACCGGCGAGTTACGATCCCGTGCAAGGTTAAGCAGAAGATGCGGAGCCGCAGCGAAAGCGAGTCTGAATAGGGCGCATGAGTACGTGGTCGTAGACCCGAAACCAGGTGATCTACCCATGTCCAGGGTGAAGTTCAGGTAACACTGAATGGAGGCCCGAACCCACGCACGTTGAAAAGTGCGGGGATGAGGTGTGGGTAGGGGTGAAATGCCAATCGAACCTGGAGATAGCTGGTTCTCTCCGAAATAGCTTTAGGGCTAGCCTCAAGGTAAGAGTCTTGGAGGTAGAGCACTGATTGGACTAGGGGCCCCTACCGGGTTACCGAATTCAGTCAAACTCCGAATGCCAATGACTTATCCTTGGGAGTCAGACTGCGAGTGATAAGATCCGTAGTCGAAAGGGAAACAGCCCAGACCGCCAGCTAAGGTCCCAAAGTATACGTTAAGTGGAAAAGGATGTGGAGTTGCTTAGACAACCAGGATGTTGGCTTAGAAGCAGCCACCATTTAAAGAGTGCGTAATAGCTCACTGGTCGAGTGACTCTGCGCCGAAAATGTACCGGGGCTAAACGTATCACCGAAGCTGCGGACTGTTCTTCGAACAGTGGTAGGAGAGCGTTCTAAGGGCTGTGAAGCCAGACCGGAAGGACTGGTGGAGCGCTTAGAAGTGAGAATGCCGGTATGAGTAGCGAAAGAGGGGTGAGAATCCCCTCCACCGAATGCCTAAGGTTTCCTGAGGAAGGCTCGTCCGCTCAGGGTTAGTCGGGACCTAAGCCGAGGCCGAAAGGCGTAGGCGATGGACAACAGGTTGATATTCCTGTACCACCTCCTCACCATTTGAGCAATGGGGGGACGCAGGAGGATAGGGTAAGCGCGGTATTGGATATCCGCGTCCAAGCAGTTAGGCTGGGAAATAGGCAAATCCGTTTCCCATAAGGCTGAGCTGTGATGGCGAGCGAAATTTAGTAGCGAAGTTCCTGATTCCACACTGCCAAGAAAAGCCTCTAGCGAGGTGAGAGGTGCCCGTACCGCAAACCGACACAGGTAGGCGAGGAGAGAATCCTAAGGTGATCGAGAGAACTCTCGTTAAGGAACTCGGCAAAATGACCCCGTAACTTCGGGAGAAGGGGTGCTCTGTTAGGGTGAAAGCCCGAGAGAGCCGCAGTGAATAGGCCCAGGCGACTGTTTAGCAAAAACACAGGTCTCTGCGAAGCCGTAAGGCGAAGTATAGGGGCTGACGCCTGCCCGGTGCTGGAAGGTTAAGAGGAGCGCTTAGCGTAAGCGAAGGTGCGAATTGAAGCCCCAGTAAACGGCGGCCGTAACTATAACGGTCCTAAGGTAGCGAAATTCCTTGTCGGGTAAGTTCCGACCCGCACGAAAGGCGCAACGATCTGGGCACTGTCTCAACGAGAGACTCGGTGAAATTATAGTACCTGTGAAGATGCAGGTTACCCGCGACAGGACGGAAAGACCCCGTGGAGCTTTACTGCAGCCTGATATTGAATGTTGGTACAGCTTGTACAGGATAGGTAGGAGCCTTGGAAACCGGAGCGCCAGCTTCGGTGGAGGCATCGGTGGGATACTACCCTGGCTGTATTGACCTTCTAACCCGCCGCCCTTATCGGGCGGGGAGACAGTGTCAGGTGGGCAGTTTGACTGGGGCGGTCGCCTCCTAAAAGGTAACGGAGGCGCCCAAAGGTTCCCTCAGAATGGTTGGAAATCATTCGCAGAGTGTAAAGGCACAAGGGAGCTTGACTGCGAGACCTACAAGTCGAGCAGGGACGAAAGTCGGGCTTAGTGATCCGGTGGTTCCGCATGGAAGGGCCATCGCTCAACGGATAAAAGCTACCCCGGGGATAACAGGCTTATCTCCCCCAAGAGTCCACATCGACGGGGAGGTTTGGCACCTCGATGTCGGCTCATCGCATCCTGGGGCTGTAGTCGGTCCCAAGGGTTGGGCTGTTCGCCCATTAAAGCGGTACGCGAGCTGGGTTCAGAACGTCGTGAGACAGTTCGGTCCCTATCCGTCGCGGGCGCAGGAAATTTGAGAGGAGCTGTCCTTAGTACGAGAGGACCGGGATGGACGCACCGCTGGTGTACCAGTTGTTCTGCCAAGGGCATCGCTGGGTAGCTATGTGCGGACGGGATAAGTGCTGAAAGCATCTAAGCATGAAGCCCCCCTCAAGATGAGATTTCCCATTCCGCAAGGAAGTAAGATCCCTGAAAGATGATCAGGTTGATAGGTCTGAGGTGGAAGTGTGGCGACACATGGAGCTGACAGATACTAATCGATCGAGGACTTAACCTAATTTCTAATGATGTCACACCTGTTATCTAGTTTTGAGAGAACACTCTCAATTGTTTGGTGGCGATAGCGAAGAGGTCACACCCGTTCCCATGCCGAACACGGAAGTTAAGCTCTTCAGCGCCGATGGTAGTCGGGGGTTTCCCCCTGTGAGAGTAGGACGCCGCCAAGCAATTGCACGTTAGTGCAATTATGGAGGATTAGCTCAGCTGGGAGAGCATCTGCCTTACAAGCAGAGGGTCGGCGGTTCGAGCCCGTCATCCTCCACCATATTTACTATACATAATATGTTTACATATGAGCCGGTGTAGCTCAATTGGTAGAGCAACTGACTTGTAATCAGTAGGTTGGGGGTTCAAGTCCTCTTGCCGGCACCACTTTTATATGATATAATATTCAAGTCTCTTGTAAGAAGAGCCATTAGCTCAGTTGGTAGAGCATCTGACTTTTAATCAGAGGGTCGAAGGTTCGAGTCCTTCATGGCTCACCATTTATATGTTGCGGATGTGGCGGAATTGGCAGACGCGCTAGAATCAGGCTCTAGTGTCTTTACAGACGTGGGGGTTCAAGTCCCTTCATCCGCACCATTTCTGCGGAAGTAGTTCAGTGGTAGAACACCACCTTGCCAAGGTGGGGGTCGCGGGTTCGAATCCCGTCTTCCGCTCCAACTATACCATCCACGCCGGGGTGGTGGAATTGGCAGACACACAGGACTTAAAATCCTGCGGTAGGTGACTACCGTGCCGGTTCAAGTCCGGCCCTCGGCATTATCATTTGCGCCCGTAGCTCAATTGGATAGAGCGTTTGACTACGGATCAAAAGGTTAGGGGTTCGACTCCTCTCGGGCGCGCCATGATTTACATGAAATCGGGAAGTAGCTCAGCTTGGTAGAGCACATGGTTTGGGACCATGGGGTCGCAGGTTCGAATCCTGTCTTCCCGACCATTCTTGGGGCCTTAGCTCAGCTGGGAGAGCGCCTGCTTTGCACGCAGGAGGTCAGCGGTTCGATCCCGCTAGGCTCCACTTGGTTTCAATATATGATTTGGCGGTGTAGCTCAGCTGGCTAGAGCGTACGGTTCATACCCGTGAGGTCGGGGGTTCGATCCCCTCCGCCGCTACCAAAGGACCTTTAGCTCAGTTGGTTAGAGCAGACGGCTCATAACCGTCCGGTCGTAGGTTCGAGTCCTACAAGGTCCACCACAATACGGAGGAATACCCAAGTCTGGCTGAAGGGATCGGTCTTGAAAACCGACAGGGGTGTCAAAGCCCGCGGGGGTTCGAATCCCTCTTCCTCCGCCATATATATCCTTACATTTTATCATCGCGGGGTGGAGCAGTTCGGTAGCTCGTCGGGCTCATAACCCGAAGGTCGCAGGTTCAAATCCTGCCCCCGCAACCAAAAAATATACCCTTTTAAATAAGGAGCGCCCGAAGGGTGCAACTAATTAAAATCAAATGGTCCGGTAGTTCAGTTGGTTAGAATGCCTGCCTGTCACGCAGGAGGTCGCGGGTTCGAGTCCCGTCCGGACCGCCATTTAAATCATAAGGCTCGGTAGCTCAGTTGGTAGAGCAACGGACTGAAAATCCGTGTGTCGGCGGTTCGATTCCGTCCCGAGCCACCATTTACAAATATATATTTTGGCGGTTGTGGCGAAGTGGTTAACGCACCAGATTGTGGCTCTGGCATTCGTGGGTTCGATTCCCATCAATCGCCCCAAATAAAATCGCGGGTGTAGTTTAGTGGTAAAACCTCAGCCTTCCAAGCTGATGTCGTGGGTTCGATTCCCATCACCCGCTCCATTTCTATATCGTCATGGGCCTGTAGCTCAGCTGGTTAGAGCGCACGCCTGATAAGCGTGAGGTCGATGGTTCGAGTCCATTCAGGCCCACCATACCATGACATTTACATTCCACAGTAGCTCAGTGGTAGAGCTATCGGCTGTTAACCGATCGGTCGCAGGTTCGAATCCTGCCTGTGGAGCCATATGGAGAAGTACTCAAGTGGCTGAAGAGGCGCCCCTGCTAAGGGTGTAGGTCGTGTAAGCGGCGCGAGGGTTCAAATCCCTCCTTCTCCGCCATGACGGCCCGTTGGTCAAGCGGTTAAGACACCGCCCTTTCACGGCGGTAACACGGGTTCGAATCCCGTACGGGTCATCCTGAAACCTTGCATATCCTGCAAGGTTTTTTTATTTTCCTAAAACGATATAATATACATCTGATTTTGTTTTTTATTTTTATATCAGATTTACAACAAAAAACTCCATATCTCTTGTTTTTCTTCAGAAAATGAAGTTTTATGTCAATAAATATAAGCGCTTTCTAAAAAGGGCTTTTTTTTATTTCTCCGAATAAATAATATAAATGAAAACTATGATGTCAGAAAGGATGATTACATGGCCGCTGCCAGCCCAACAGCACATGATGTTTATCTTTTTCACGAAGGCAGTCTGTTTAAAAGCTATCAGCTGTTTGGCTCGCATTATCGCGAGCTGAATGGCCAAACCGGGTATGAGTTTTGTGTGTGGGCGCCTCATGCGTCAGAAGTTCGAGTGGCTGGGGATTTTAACAGTTGGTCAGGTGAGCTTCATGTGATGCAAAAAGTTAATGATAACGGCATTTGGACATTATTTGTTCCAGGTTTGAAAGAAAAGGAACGATATAAGTATGAAATCGTGACAAATAGCGGAAAGACTATGCTGAAGGCAGACCCGTATGCTTTTTATTCAGAAGTGAGACCGAATACGGCGTCTCTTACTTACGATCTTGCAGGGTACAGCTGGCATGATCAAAAGTGGCAAAAGAAGCAGAAAGATAAAACGATATATGAAAAGCCGGTTTTTATTTATGAGCTTCACCTTGGTTCATGGAAGAAGCATTCCGATGGCACGCTTTACTCCTATGAAGAATTAGGCCAGTCTCTTATTCCTTATATCAAAGAGCAGGGGTTTACCCATATCGAGCTGCTGCCCGTTTATGAACATCCTTATGATCGCTCTTGGGGTTATCAAGCAACGGGATATTACAGCCCGACAAGCCGATTTGGCACTCCTCATGATTTGATGAGGTTTGTGGATGAATGCCATCAGGCAAACATCGGCGTCATACTTGATTGGGTCCCCGGACATTTTTGTAAAGATTCGCATGGGCTTTATATGTTTGATGGAGCGCCTCTTTACGAATATCAAGAAGAGCGTGACCGGGAGAACTGGCTGTGGGGCACCGCTAACTTTGATTTAGGAAAATCGGAAGTTCAAAGTTTTTTAATTTCTAATGCGTTGTACTGGGCGGAATTCTATCATATAGATGGTTTTAGGGTCGATGCCGTGGCCAATATGCTGTATTGGCCAAATCAGGCTGAACGCCATATGAATCCCTATGCAGTTGCATTTTTAAAGAAGCTGAATCAAACAATGCGGGAGGCATATCCGCATGTCATGATGATAGCGGAAGATTCCACCGAATGGCCTCAAGTAACAGGTTCTGTTGAGGAAGGGGGACTTGGCTTTCATTTTAAATGGAACATGGGCTGGATGAATGATGTGCTGAGATACATGGAGACGCCTTTTGAACAAAGGCGGCACTGCCATCAGCTCGTGTCTTTTTCCTTGCTTTATGCGTTTAGTGAACATTTTGTATTGCCATTTTCTCATGATGAAGTCGTGTATGGGAAAAAATCACTTCTTCATAAAATGCCTGGCGACTATTGGCAGAAATTTGCCCAATATCGGCTTTTACTCGGTTATATGACCGCTCATCCCGGTAAAAAACTCATTTTTATGGGTTCAGAATTTGCTCAATTCGATGAATGGAAAGATACAGAACAGCTTGATTGGTTCTTGAACACCTTCCCCATGCATCAGAAAGCAAGTGTTTTTACTCAAGATCTTCTCCGCTTTTATCAAAAAAGCAAAATCCTTTATGAAAATGACCATCGTGCTCAATCATTTGAATGGATTGATGTCCACAATGAGGAGCAATCAATTTTCTCTTTTATTCGGTACGGCAGACGGCACGGTGAGGCGCTTATCATCTTATGTAATTTTACACCCTCGGTCTATCATCAATACGATGTAGGCGTTCCCTTTCTTACCCAATATATCGAAATGTTGAACAGTGACAATGAAAAATATGGGGGCTCAGGTCAATTGAATAAAAAGCCGTTAGCAGCCAAATCTGGAGCTGTTCATCAAAAACCGTACTATATCACGATGACAATCCCCCCTTATGGCATTTCGATAATGCGGGCGGTGAAAAAAAGAGGAGAGATAAAATAATGAAAAAACAATGTGTGGCTATGCTCCTTGCCGGCGGGAAGGGCAGCCGTCTCAGCGGGTTAACAAAAAATATGGCAAAACCGGCCGTATCTTTTGGAGGAAAATACCGGATTATTGATTTTACGCTCAGCAACTGCTCGAATTCAGGCATAGACACAGTAGGCATCTTAACGCAATATCAGCCATTGGAGCTGAATTCCTATATTGGCATTGGCAGTGCATGGGACCTTGACAGGCACAATGGGGGCGTTACAGTATTGCCTCCTTATGCTGAGTCATCCGAAGTGAAATGGTATAAAGGGACGGCAAGCGCAATTTATGAAAATCTCAATTACCTGAACCAGTATGATCCCGAGTATGTGTTGATCTTATCAGGCGATCACATTTATAAAATGGACTACGGCAAGATGCTTGATTTTCATATAGAAAAGAAAGCGGATGTGACCATCTCCGTGATTGAAGTGGGATGGGAAGAAGCAAGCCGATTCGGCATCATGAAAGCAAATGAAGACGGGGGCATCACACATTTTGATGAAAAGCCTAAATTCCCAAAGAGCAATTTGGCATCCATGGGTATTTATATTTTCAATTGGCCGCTCTTGAAGCAATATCTTGAGATAGATGACCGGAATCCGTATTCAAGCCATGACTTCGGCAAAGATATCATTCCTCTGCTTTTGGAGGAGAAAAAGAAGCTTTCCGCTTATCCGTTTAAAGGATATTGGAAGGATGTCGGAACGGTGCAGAGCTTATGGGAGGCTAATATGGATTTGCTGAAAGACCAGTCTGAGCTGGGGCTGTTTGAACGCAATTGGAAGATTTACTCTGTCAACCCGAATCAGCCTCCGCAATTTATTTCCCCTGAGGCGCAGGTTCATGACTCACTTGTGAATGAGGGGTGTGTTATTTATGGGAATGTGTCTCACTCCGTTCTTTTTCAAGGGGTCACCGTCGGTAAGCACGCAACGGTCAAGCGTTCAGTGATTATGCCGGATGTGACAATCGGTGAGCATGTCGTGATTGAGAATGCCATCGTGCCTAAGGGATTGGTGCTTCCAGATGGCGCTGTGATTAAATCTGAAACAGACATTCAGGAGGTGCTGCTTGTATCGGAGGAATTTGTAGCGAAAGAATTGATTTAATGACTGAAGAGGAGGCAGAATCAGTTGATCAATAATCAAATGTTAGGTGTTATAGATGAAACCACATATAAGCATTCTCTTCAGGATTTAACCGCACAGCGGTCACTTGGTGCGATTCCTTTTGCTGGCAGGTACCGTTTGATAGATTTTATGCTGTCCAATATGGTGAATGCGAATATTAGGAGTGTAGCGATTTTTCCGAAGTATCGCTACCGGTCTCTTATGGATCATCTTGGAGCCGGGAAGGAATGGGATTTGCACCGAAAAAAGGACGGCCTCTTTTTTTTCCCGTCACCGCATTTGCATGATGAGTATGATGAATTCGGTTCATTCCGCCAGTTTTCTGATCATCTCGATTACTTTCATAGAAGTACACAGCAATATGCCATCATCACTAACAGCCATACTGTATGCAACATTCAATTTCAATATGTGTTAAAAAGACATCAGGAGGTGGGCTGTGACATTACCGAGGTCTTTCAGGACGGTCAGTCGCTCCAAATCTATATCATGTCTTCTAAACTCTTGAAAGAATTGATCTACGGACATGTTGAAAAAGGATATAGAACCATTCAAGAAGTTGTTGAAAAAGAAGCTTCCGCATTGACCATTTGCCCATACGAATATTCGGGGTATGCGGCCGTTATTGATTCTGTAGAAAAGTATTATACCCATAGCATGGAGCTTATTCAGCCGCGTTTTTGGCAGCAGGTGTTTTTGCCACAGCAGCCGATTTATACAAAAGTGAAGGATGAGCCCCCAACAAAATACGGGAAGTACAATACCGTTAGAAATTCTTTAGTGGCAAACGGCTGTGTGCTTGAGGGAGAGGTTGAAAACTGCATCTTGTTCAGGGCGGTGCATGTTGGGAAAGGCACGAAGCTGAAAAATTGCATTATTATGCAAAAAACGCAGATTGGTGAGAATTGTTTGCTGGAGCAGGTGATTGCTGATAAGGATGTCAAAATCGGCAATGCAACTGAAGTCTCGGGAACGGAGGAGCAGCCGCTCGTATTAAAAAAAGGATTGGTGCAAGGAGAGCTGATGAATTCTTGAAGGTGTTATTTGCTGTCTCAGAATGTACCCCGTTTGTAAAATCAGGAGGCTTGGCCGATGTGGCCGGCGCGCTGCCCAAAGTGCTTTCTCGTCTTGGGAACGACGTAGCGGTGATCATGCCGAAATACAGTCAAATCCCTGAAGCCTGGCAAAAACGTATGAAGAAAACAGCTGAATGTACAGTTGCTGTTGGCTGGCGTCAGCAATATTGCGGAATTGAACATTTGGCTGAAGATGGTGTGAATTATTATTTTATTGACAATAAATATTATTTTTCAAGAGACTCCCTTTACGGGCATTTTGACGACGGGGAGCGGTTTGCTTATTTTTCAAGAGCTGTGCTGGAAGCGGCAGAAGCAGTAAATTTTCAAGCTCATATCATTCATACTCATGACTGGCATACAGCTATGGTCAATTACTTGTTGAAAGAGGAATACAGCAAGCACCCCTTTTATGAGCAGATGAAAAGTGTGCTCACGATCCATAACTTGCAGTTTCAAGGCGTTTTCCCGCCAGAGGTGACACATGACTTGCTCGGGCTGGACATGAGTCATTTTCATTATGAAAGATTAGAATGCAATGGATTTGTTAATTTTATGAAAGCGGGGATTATTGCTGCTGATCATGTAACAACGGTGAGCCCGACTTATAGAAATGAAATCCTAACGCCTTATTACGGCGAGCAGCTTGAGCCAGTTTTGCAGTATAGGGAAAAGGATTTAACAGGGATCTTAAACGGTATTGACGACTCTTTCTATCAGACAGAGAGCAATCCGTATATTGAAGTGCATTACGATCCTGAACATCTTGATTTAAAGGAAGAAAATAAAACGAAGCTCCAGCAGCGGATGGGCCTTCCGGTACGAAAAGATATTCCGCTGATCAGTATGGTAACAAGGCTGACCAAACAGAAGGGGCTTGATCTAGTTAAGAGAATGATGCACGAGCTGCTGGAGGAGAGAGACATACAGCTGATTGTGCTCGGTACGGGGGAACGGGAATTTGAGGACTACTTCCGGTACATTGAATTTGGATTTCACGATAAATGCAGGGCGTATATTGGGTTTGATGAGCCGCTCGCCCATCAGATTTATGCGGGCTCAGATTTGTTTTTGATGCCGTCGAAATTTGAGCCGTGCGGTCTGGGGCAGATGATTGCGCTTCAATATGGCACTATTCCGATTGTCAGAGAAACGGGCGGGCTTTATGATACAGTCCGTTCCTACCGGGAGGAAGAGGGAACAGGCAACGGTTTTACGTTCTCAGCCTTTAATGCTCATGATCTGAAATTTACGATCGAGAGGGCGCTGTCGTTTTATCGCCAAAAGGATGTATGGAAGAGCATCATGAAAACTGCAATGAATACAGATTACAGCTGGAAACAATCAGCAAAACAATATCAGCGCATTTTCGAGCATGTGACAAGGAGTGGACGGGATGTTCTCGAGTAAAGAACGCTTTGCAGCCTTATTTTTAAAGCGTCTGGAAATGACGTGCGGGAAAAGCTTTCAAGAATCTTCCAAGCTTGATCAATATAAAACCTTAGGCAATATGATCAGAGAGTACATCAGCGCTGATTGGATTCAGACAAATGAAAGAAGCAGGTCCAATTCCGGAAAGCAGACATATTATTTGTCGATTGAATTTCTTCTCGGGCAGCTCCTTGAACAGAATTTAATGAATCTCGGTATTCGGGATGTAGTGGAAGCGGGACTGAAAGAGATCGGCATCAGTCTAGACGAGATCCTTTATATGGAGAGCGATGCGGGGTTGGGGAATGGCGGTCTGGGGCGATTGGCTGCTTGCTTCTTAGATTCTCTGGCTTCGTTAAATTTGCCTGGGCATGGGATGGGTATTCGGTATAAGCATGGCTTATTTGAACAAAAAATTGTTGACGGGCATCAAGTTGAGCTGCCTGAGCAATGGCTGAAAAACGGAAATGTATGGGAAGTAAGAAATGCTGATCAGGCGGTTGACGTGCCGTTTTGGGGCGAGGTGCATATGACTGAAAAAAACGGCCGTCTGCATTTTCGTCATGAACAAGCAACAATCATTACCGCCGTCCCTTACGATATCCCGATCATCGGATATGATACGGGCACAGTCAACACGTTAAGACTTTGGAACGCCGAGCCTTATGCGCATTATCACGGCGGCAATATTTTGTCTTATAAACGGGAAACAGAAGCTGTATCTGAATTTTTGTACCCTGATGACACGCATGACGAGGGTAAGATATTACGGCTGAAGCAGCAGTACTTTTTAGTGTGTGCCAGTTTAAAAAGCATAGTGAACAATTATCGCAAAACGAATCAATCATTATATAGCCTGCATAAAAAAGTAAGCATTCATATTAATGACACCCATCCTGCACTTGCCGTGCCTGAACTGATGCGGATTTTGCTTGATGAAGAGAACATGAGCTGGGAAGATGCCTGGCATATCACGGTACATACAATTTCCTATACGAATCATACGACACTGTCAGAAGCGCTTGAAAAATGGCCGATTCATTTATTTAAGCCGTTGCTCCCGCGAATGTATATGATTATTGAAGAGATTAATGAGAGGTTTTGCAGAGCGGTTTGGGAGAAGTATCCCGGTGACTGGAAAAGGATAGAGGATATGGCGATTACGGCGCACGGAGTTGTCAAAATGGCTCACCTCGCAATAGTGGGAAGCTACAGTGTCAACGGAGTTGCCAAAATTCATTCCGACATATTAAAGGAACGGGAAATGCGTCATTTTCATTTGATGTTTCCGAATCGGTTTAACAATAAAACAAATGGAATTGCCCATAGACGCTGGCTGTTAAAAGCCAACCCCGGCTTGTCCGCCATGATAACAGATGCGATAGGCAATGAATGGATAAAACATCCGGAATCCCTGATTCAGCTCGAATTGTACGCTACTGACCCCGCTTTTATTGAGCAGTTCCAAAATAACAAAAGCAGAAAAAAGCAAGAGCTTGCTGATCTGATTTTTTGCACGGCCGGAGTGGCAGTGAATCCGGACAGCATATTTGACGTGCAGGTGAAACGGCTTCATGCGTATAAACGGCAGCTGCTGAATGTTCTTCATATTATGTATTTGTATAACCGCCTGAAGGAGGATTCGGGATTTTCAATTTATCCGCAAACCTTTATTTTCGGAGCAAAGGCTTCACCAAGCTATCATTACGCGAAGAAAATCATTAAACTGATTCATTCCGTTGCGGAGAAGGTAAATTATGATCCGGCGGTGAGGCAGCTGCTCAAGGTCGTTTTTTTAGAAAATTACAGGGTTTCTATGGCGGAGCAGATTTTTCCGGCATCAGATGTAAGTGAACAAATCTCGACTGCAAGCAAGGAAGCGTCCGGTACAGGAAATATGAAGTTTATGATGAATGGCGCGCTGACAATCGGCACGCATGACGGGGCGAATATTGAAATTCTGCAACGCGTCGGAGCTGATTGTGTTTACACATTTGGTTTGAAGGCGGATGACGTTCTTTCCTACCAGGAAAACGGAGGCTACAGATCAAGGGAATATTATCAGCATGACCGCAGAATCAGGCAGGTTGCCGATCAGCTGATCAACGGCTTTTTTGAAGGTGAACCTGATGAATTTGAATCCATCTATGATTCGCTGCTGCCGCATAATGACGAGTATTTTGTGTTGAAGGATTTCAGCTCATACGCGGATGCTCAGGAGCGTGTTCAAGCTGATTATCAAGATCGGCGAAAATGGTCAGAGCGTTCAATCTTAAACATTGCCCATTCAGGCTATTTTTCAAGCGACCGGACAATTCATGAATATGCGAAACACATTTGGAAAATTAACCCGATGGTGTAAAAAAGCCGCTGTTTGAGCGGCTTTTTTTGTTCAAAGATTCATTGAATAGATCGTAAAGGATAAGACTGTTGCAAAGGCACTCCATAAAAAATAAGGCACAAGAAGCCAGCTTGAGGCCCTGCTGTATTTTTTTGCAATGATGATTACAACCAGCGCTGTTATCGTGACAAGCAGGCAGTCAATGGATGCGGCAAGGAGATTCTTTTGCGTAAACTGAAAATAACTGAATGCCTGATTCAGCACATAATTGATCAAAAACGCCAGCCAAAAGCTTTTCGCTTGTCTAAATGACCTTTTGGCATAAACAATGGCAGCTGAAAGAGAAATCAGTGCAAACAGGATGGCCCAGATGATACCGATCGTTGACCCGTTTGGTGTCCAGTCTGGCTTTTTCAGTGATTGATACCAATTTTGGTCGATCGGAAATAGATAGTCTGCGGCTGAAAACAGCGCGTATGTAAGGATAAAAACCACGATTGCGCCGATCATCTTTTTCATGTGTTTCCTCCGGTATGTATTTATTTTACATGTACTTTCCCTTTATCTTGGATAGATCACCCCCGCGGTATGCGGGGGTGATGATGTAGATGAGCTGCAGTTATACGGCTTGTATACAAATGCAGACATTAACTTTTTCCCGGGGGTGTCAATCTGCATGGAGGTCACCAAACGTCGTCATGATGCCTTCTTCATCCAGCTCTTCCTCATAACGTTCATGTGCCCTGCTTGGATACACTGTAATTTCTTTGCCTGTAATATCTGTAGCAATGAAATTCTCATATGATTCTGTATTGCCGATATTTTCTTCGGCATTCATTGTCATATCATCATAGCTGAGCGGTGGATTTTCCATGTCCTGCGGTGTTTCTGAGTTTCCGTATTTTTCAACGTCCTGGTAGGAGTCTTCACTGTCATAAGGCGCTCTGATTTCTTCATCATCGTCAAATTCAAATTGACCGAAGGGTGTTTCTTCCTCAATCGGACGGTCTTTGGAAACGACATCCTGTGATGAATACTCTGCGAGCGTCGTGGCAGTCGGAAGCGCTTCAAGACGTTCATAAGGGATTTCTTTTCCGCTGACCTCACAAATCCCGTACGTGCCGTTTTCTATCGCCTTCAATGAATGCTCAATGTCCCGGAGATGCTCCCGTTCATGCAAATCAAGAGCAATGTCTTTTTCACGCTCATAAAGCTCTGTCGCCTGATCGCCTGGGTGGTTGTCATAAGCAGAAAGCTCACCCCATGAATCATACGGAAAGGCGGAATTGAGCTGAAAGTGGTCATTGTCTTTGAAGCGGTTCAATATATCTTCCTTCGTTTCTTCAAGTTCTTTTTTTAAATGCTGAAGCTGTTCGTTTGTAAGCAATATAATCGCCTCGTTTCTCTGTAATGCATACCTTTAGTATGGACAGATCGCCTGAGAACTTTCATAAATCCCTTGTGGAGGAATATAGGAGATTTTCCTTATATGATAAGCGGATACAACCTTTGCTATCAGTGGAGAAAGAAATTTAAGGTTTGTTTCTTTTTCATTTCTGGAATTAGGTTTATAATAGGTAAGGCGGGCCATTTGGACTGCATGATCTGTGTATTTGACACAATGTAGACACAGGTGTATGGTATTAAAAGCATTTTAAGAATTATGGAGGAATGTCTCATGGTGACAACGGTGCAGCGTACGTTCCGAAAGGAAGTTCTACATGCATTATATAAAGCCAAAGAAGTCAACCATGCTGTCTTAATAAGCTATTCGAGACAAATTGAGTCTCTTGACCCTCTATCATTTTTCAATTACGGAGCAAAAAAATATACAGGCAATCGATTTTTTTGGTCAGAACCTGAAAGTGAATTGACAATAGTCGGTCTTGGCAAAGAAGCTGTTTTCCATACGAATCAAAAAAACGACGAGCGGTATCGTGAGGTTTTTGAACAATGGGAGCGCTTTAAAAGACGGCTTTTCATATTTATGAAGAAGAAAAGCTGCAGCACTCTGCAGTGGGACCTGTTTTATTCGGAGGCTTTTCCTTCGACCCTTACGAAGAAAGAGGTACTGAATGGGACCATTTCTCGGAAGGGGATTTCTTTGTGCCTTCGCTTATGCTGACGATAACTGCTGAAGGCCCATTCCTGACAGTTAACAGATGGGTAAGCGGAGAAGATGATGCAGAAGCTGTTTTGGAAGGCTTAAAATCTTTTGCAGCGGAATTTATGATCCCTGATTTCAATCAAGAAGATCAGGCTGTGATGACAGCATCTCAGGAGCTGGATAAGTCTGATTGGCTGAAAGCAATCGAAACGGCAACAAGCCAAATTAAAGAGAAACAATATGATAAAGTGGTTCTTGCCAGAGAGCTGCTGCTCACGTTTGATGGTCCGGTCAAAATTGAACCGGTGCTTAAAACGCTTTTGACCGATCAGCAGACAAGCTATGTTTTTGCAATCGAACAAGAAGGCAAAACCTTTGTCGGCGCTTCTCCGGAAAGACTAATCAAAAGAGACGGGAACACTGTCATGTCTACTTGTCTGGCAGGTTCTATAAAGCGCGGCTCCGATGAAGAAGAAGACCGCCGCATCGGCCTTGAATTATTAAACGATGAGAAAAATCTGCTGGAGCATGATATTGTTGTAGGCATGATTCATAACGCTTTTGTATCAAGCTGTTCGGACGTTGAAAAGCCTGACAAACCTGTATTGTACAAAACGAAAAGCGTCCAGCACTTATTTACGCCGATTGTCGGGCAGCTTCGTGATTCAGCTTCGCTATTTGACTTAATAGAGAAATTGCATCCTACTCCGGCGCTTGGGGGAGCACCTCAGAAAAAAGCGGTAGAAGTGATTAGAGAGATCGAACCGATGTCCCGCGGCTGGTATGCGGCTCCTGTCGGCTGGATTGACAGTCAGGATAACGGAGAATTTGCTGTCGCCATCCGTTCAGGGCTGATTGAAGGCAGCACAGCACGCCTGTTTGCCGGGTGCGGCATTGTGGAAGACTCTGAACCGCAATCGGAATACGAAGAAACACAGATGAAATTAAAGCCGATGATCTCTGCACTGGGAGGTGAGAGACGTTGACAGTGAACCCGATTACTCATTACATCGGAAGTTTTATTGATGAATTCGCCCTTTCCGGAATTACGGACGCTGTCGTTTGTCCAGGCTCAAGATCCACACCGCTGGCAATTCTTGCAGCCGCGCATCCGGATATCAACGTCCATATCCAAATTGATGAAAGATCTGCCGGGTTCTTTGCATTGGGGCTGGCAAAAGCACAGCAGCGTCCCGTGCTTCTGATTTGCACATCAGGAACGGCCGCGGCCAACTTTTATCCGGCTGTGATTGAAGCCCATTATTCAAGAGTACCGATTATAGTGTTAACTGCTGATCGGCCGCACGAGCTGCGTGAAGTAGGCGCACCGCAGGCCATTAATCAGCACTTCTTATTCGGTAACTTTGTTAAGTTTTTCACAGACTCTGCTCTTCCCGAAGAGTCGCCGCATATGCTGAGATATATCCGAACGCTGGCAGGACGTGCCGCCGGGGAAGCACAAAAGCGTCCAATGGGTCCTGTGCACGTGAATGTACCGCTTCGTGAGCCGCTGATGCCTGATCTTTCTGATCAGCCGTTTGAAAGAATGAGAACTGGGCGTCACGTGTCAGTGAAAACGGGTACGCAATCGGTGGACCGGAACTCTCTGTCTGACGTGGCTGCAATGCTGAAAGAGGCCGAAAAAGGCATGATCGTCTGCGGAGAACTTCACAGTGATGCTGATAAACAAAACATTGTGGAGCTGTCAAAAGCGCTGCATTATCCAATTTTAGCTGACCCGCTGTCTAACCTGCGGAACGGCGTCCATGATAAAAGCACCGTTATTGATGCGTATGACTCATTTTTAAAAGATGATGAGCTGAAGTCAGCACTGCGGCCTGATGTCGTGATCCGTTTCGGACCGATGCCTGTTTCAAAGCCGGTTTTCTTGTGGCTGAAGGATGACCCAGCCATTCAGCAGATTGTGATTGATGAGGATGGCGGCTGGAGAGACCCGACACAGGCAAGCGCACATATGATTCACTGCAGCCCGTCTAGTTTTGCCGAGGCGATCATGGCTGAACATACTGGAGTGGACCGAACTTTGGAATGGCTGGAAAAATGGCAGATTGTGAACCAGCGTTTCCGTGAGCATTTGCAAACGATCAGCAATGAAGAGGTTTCATTTGAGGGCAACCTCTACCGAATCCTCCAGCATCTTGTGCCCGAAAATAGCTCGCTGTTTGTCGGAAACAGCATGCCAATCAGGGATGTTGATACGTTTTTCGAAAATCAGGACCGCAATTTCCGTATCTATTCAAACCGTGGCGCAAATGGGATTGATGGTGTCGTCTCTTCTGCCATGGGTGTTTGTGAAGGAACAAAAGCGCCTGTGACACTCGTGATCGGGGATTTGTCTTTTTATCATGATTTAAACGGGCTGCTGGCGGCTAAAAAATTGGACATTCCGCTTACTGTGATCCTCGTGAACAATGACGGCGGAGGGATTTTTTCATTTTTACCGCAAGCATCTGAAAAGACACACTTTGAAGATTTGTTCGGCACGCCGACCGGGCTCGATTTCAAGCATGCTGCTGAGCTTTACGGAGGTACGTATTCATGCCCGGCTTCGTGGGATGAATTTAGAGCATCATACGCACCGCAGGCTGACAAGCCCGGCCTTCACATTATAGAAATCAAAACGGATCGCCAATCAAGAGTTCAGCTTCATCGTAATATGCTGAATGAGGCTGTGCGGGAAGTGAAAAAACAATGGGAACTGTAAACATAACTGTTGCAGACGGCGTCCGATATGCTGTGACAGACGATCGGCCCAATGCTTCTGATGCCGTCGTCTGTCTGCACGGGTTTACCGGCAGCAAAGAATCCTGGGCCTTTCTCGACCAGTTGCTGCCTAATTCTCGTGTCATCAAAATTGATTGCTTAGGGCACGGAGAAAGTGATGCCCCGCTGAATGGAAAAAGATATAGCACGAGCCGGCAAGTTTCAGACCTTGCCGAGATATTTGATCATTTAAAACTTCACAAAGTGAAACTTATTGGTTATTCTATGGGGGGAAGGCTTGCTTATTCCTTTGCCATGACATACCCCAAACGGATATCAGCGCTTGTGCTCGAAAGCACGACGCCCGGCCTTAAAACCCTCGGGGAACGGAAAGAACGAATCTTGCGGGATCGGAAGCTTGCGGATTTTATTTTGCGTGACGGAATCAAAGCCTTTGTGGATTATTGGGAAGGCATCCCTTTGTTTTCGACGCAGCAGCGGCTTGCTGATGAGGTTCGGCAAAGGATACGATTGGGCCGTCTGAGAAACAATAACATTGGGCTGGCCAACAGTTTAATCGGTATGGGCACCGGTTCACAGCCTTCCTGGTGGAGCCGGTTAAAAGATGTTGCGGCGCCTGTGCTTCTCATCTGCGGAGAATGGGACAAAAAGTTTTGCGCCATTAATCAAGAGGTGCATAAGAAGCTTCCATCTAGTAGAATAGAGATTGTTCCTGAAGCAGGCCATACAGTGCATGTGGAACAGCCGCATTTTTTTGGTAAAATAGTGAGTGAGTTTTTAACAAATGTATAACTCGGTACATGGAAAAATAGAGGAGGTCATATCATGGCTGTAGAATGGAAAACTGAACGTACATACGATGAAATATTGTATGAAACGTATAATGGTATTGCAAAAATAACAATCAACCGCCCTGAGGTACATAACGCCTTTACACCTAAAACGGTTGCTGAAATGATTGATGCATTTGCTCGCGCGAGAGATGATCAAAACATCGGCGTTATCGTGCTTGCCGGTGCCGGAGACAAAGCGTTTTGTTCTGGCGGAGACCAAAAAGTGCGCGGACACGGCGGTTATGTAGGCGACGACCAAATTCCGCGTTTAAACGTACTGGATCTTCAGCGTTTAATTCGTGTCATTCCGAAACCTGTTGTTGCGATGGTATCCGGATATGCGATTGGCGGAGGGCACGTGCTTCACATCGTATGTGACTTGACAATCGCTGCCGACAATGCGATTTTCGGACAAACCGGCCCTAAAGTGGGAAGCTTTGACGCAGGTTACGGTTCAGGCTACCTGGCTCGCATCGTAGGACATAAAAAAGCCCGTGAAATCTGGTACCTTTGCCGTCAGTACAACGCGCAGGAAGCGCTGGATATGGGACTTGTCAACACAGTTGTTCCTTTGGAACAGCTTGAAGAAGAAACGATTAAATGGTGTGAAGAAATGCTTGAGAAAAGCCCGACCGCACTTCGTTTTCTTAAAGCTGCGTTTAACGCGGACACAGACGGACTTGCTGGAATTCAGCAGTTTGCAGGGGATGCAACCCTTCTTTACTACACTACTGATGAAGCAAAAGAAGGCCGTGATTCCTTTAAGGAGAAACGCAAACCGGATTTCGGCCAATTCCCGCGTTTTCCGTGATCAGCAGATACGTATGAAACCAACAGCTTGAGCCATTGCGGTCCAAGCTGTTTTCTCTTTTAAATCAAGTAATTTCACCTCGGAGATGATGACATGCTGACAGAACAGCCCAACTGGCTCCTGCAACGGGCACAGCTAACACCTGATAGAATCGCTCTCATTTATGGAGATCAAACCGTGACATTTGCTGAATTATTTGCCGCATCCAAACGAATGGCGTCACAGCTTTCAGCTCATTCTTTTCGAAAAGGGGACACCGCGGCTCTTCTGCTCGGAAACCGGGCGGAGATGGTATATGCTGTTCACGCTTGCTTTTTGCTCGGCGTAAAAGCGGTCTTGCTGAATACAAAGCTGTCTAAACATGAAAGGCTGTTCCAACTGGAGGATTCCGGCGCCCGCTTTTTACTGACGGACGAAAGTTTTGACATGCAGGATTATGAGCAAATGGTTGAAACCATTAATGTCGATGAACTGGTAAAAGAAGAGGCACAGGATATTGAAATTGAGCCGTACATGCAAATGGACGCAACGGCGACGCTCATGTATACCTCCGGGACAACGGGCAAGCCCAAGGGAGTTCAGCAAACGTTTGGAAATCATTATTTCAGTGCGGTGTCTTCTGCTCTTAATTTGGGTATAACAGAAAAAGACCGCTGGCTTATCGCGCTGCCGCTCTTTCATATCAGCGGCCTGTCAGCGTTATTTAAATCTGTGATTTATGGTATGACGGTCGTGCTTCACCAGCGTTTTTCAGTAAGTGATGTATTGGATTCTATCGACAGGCATCAAGTTACGATTATTTCTGCGGTGCAGACAATGCTGGCAAGTCTTTTGGCAGAAACAAACCGCTGCCCGTCATCCATCAGATGCATCCTGCTCGGCGGAGGTCCTGCGCCGCTTCCTTTGCTAGAAGAATGCCGAGAGAAAGACTTCCCCGTTTTTCAATCATATGGAATGACGGAAACATGCTCACAAATCGTTACTCTCTCGCCGGAATTCAGTATGGAAAAGCTCGGATCAGCAGGAAAACCGCTGTTTTCATGCGAAATTAAAATTGAGCGGGACGGAAAAGCGTGTGAGCCGTTTGAACACGGTGAAATTATGGTGAAAGGCCCGAATGTCATGAAGAGCTATTTCAACCGGGAAAGCGCAAATAAAGCATCCTTTCAAAATGGCTGGCTGAAAACAGGCGATCTCGGTTATTTGGACGGTGAAGGATTTTTATATGTATTGGACAGGCGATCAGATCTTATCATTTCAGGCGGAGAAAATATTTATCCCGCTGAAGTGGAGTCTGTGCTGCTTTCTCATCCGGCTGTTGCAGAAGCCGGCGTTTCAGGCGCGGAGGACATAAAATGGGGAAAAGTGCCTCATGCTTATCTTGTGCTCCAGCAGCCTGTCAGAGCTGAAGAACTGACCGCTTTTTGCAAAGAACGATTGGCGAAATATAAAGTTCCGGCAAAATTCTTTGTATTAGACCGCCTGCCGCGCAATGCGTCGAATAAGCTATTGCGAAATCAGCTGAAGGATGCGCGTAAAGGAGAACTGTTATGATCGAAATAGAAAAAATTACGCTTTATCATTTGAGCATGAATCTAAAAAAACCGTTACAAAAACAGTATTGAGACGCTTCAGGAGCGCAAATTCTTGATCGTGGAAGCCATCGATATATCCGGAGTTACAGGATGGGGGGAAGTGTCTGCGTTCTCCTCACCGTGGTACACCGAGGAAACGATTGGTACTTGTCTGCATATGCTGAAGGATTTTTTTATTCCTAATGTCGTCGGACGTGAATTTAGCCACCCTTCTGAAGTGCCGGACAGCTTGGCGCGCTACAAAGGTAATAGGATGGCAAAAGCGGGGCTTGAATCAGCTGTTTGGGATATTTATGCAAAAAAGAAGGGAATTCCTCTTGCGGAGGCATTAGGCGGGACAAGAGACAAAGTCCCTGCCGGGGTTGTTGTCAGCTTAGCGCCTCTTGAGGATATGCTGAAAGAAATTGAGGCTTATCAAGAAGAAGGCTATCAAAGAATTAAAATTAAAATTCAGCCAGGACAAGATGTGGAACTGGTAAAAGCCATCCGCAGCCGCTTCCCCGGAATCCCGCTGATGGCTGATGCGAATTCCTCTTATGAACTCAAGGATATCAGCCGCTTAAAGGAGCTTGATGAATATCATTTAATGATGATTGAACAGCCGCTCCAAGCTGACGATATTGTTGATCACCGCCACTTGCAGAAGCATATGAAAACGGCGATTTGCCTTGATGAAAGCATTTGCTCAGCTGATGACGCGAGACGGGCGATTGAGCTGGGAAGCTGTAAAGTAATTAATATCAAGCCTTCTCGTGTCGGCGGATTGACGGAAGCTCTGAAAATCCATGATCTGTGCAAAGAGCACAATATGCCGGTTTGGTGCGGAGGAATGCTGGAGACTGGCATTTCAAGAGCGCAAAACGTCGCGCTGGCTTCCTTGCCTCAATTTACAATACCGGGCGATATTTCGTCATCTTCAAGGTATTGGGATGAGGATATTGTGACTCCCGATATCCGTATCGATAACGGATTTATTTCTGTGTCGAAACAGCCTGGTTTAGGGGTTGAAGTAAATCAGGAAATAATGAGAAAATATGTGACCAAAATGGATGTTTTCACACAGCATGGATGAGAAAAAGACATTTTATCAATTTGAGAGAATGTGAGTGTGCTGTTATAGTAAAAGCGTTGAATACATCCCTTCTCGTTTGGACCGGCTGCTGAACCAGCCGGTTTTTTTATGTGAAAATGTCTTGACAGAAATGGACAAACGCGATAATTTTGCACTAAGGAAACTTTTTGTCCTATATAAACAAAACATGCTTATGTCTAATTAAATGTCACATGTCTAAGAAAACACATCATATGATAAAACAACAGGACATCGATGGCAAAGAGGAGGGAACAAATGAAAAAACGAGGGCTGATAGCGGCATTGATCCTTGCATGCCTTGCGTTATCGGGCTGTGGATCAGAGTCTTCCGGTAAAAGCTTTGATCAGGGACTGCAAGTGACGGCAACGACATCTCAGATTGCGGACGCGGCTGAAAAAATCGGCGGAACGCATGTTAAGGTCACCTCTTTAATGGGACCGGGAGTAGACCCCCATCTTTACAAAGCGTCACAAGGTGATACGAGAAAATTAACATCAGCAGACGTTGTGCTTTACAGCGGCTTGCATCTCGAAGGGAAGATGGAAGATATTCTCCGTAAAATCGGTGAACAAAAACAAGCGGCAGCGGTCGCCGAAGCGATTCCGAAAAGCAAGCTTATTTCTGCGGGGAAAGGGAAGATGTATGACCCTCACGTCTGGTTCAGCATCCCTTTATGGATTTACGCAATTGATGAAATCGAAGAGCAATTCAGCAAAGCGATGCCTGAGCATGCAGATGACTTTAAGAAAAACGCAAAAGAGTACAAGGATAATTTGCAAAATTTAGATAAATGGGCGCGTCAGGAGATTGCGAATATTCCGGAGAAAAGCCGTGTCCTTGTAACCGCCCACGATGCGTTTGCGTATTTTGGGAAAGAGTATGGATTTAAAGTAGAAGGCCTGCAGGGACTCAGCACAGATTCAGATTATGGCTTAAGGGATGTACAGGACCTGGTTGAGCTTTTGGCAGAAAAACAAATTAAGGCTGTTTTTGTAGAAAGCAGCGTGTCTGAAAAATCAATTAATGCTGTGGTGGAAGGAGCTAAAGAAAAAGGCCATTCGGTGTCAATCGGCGGTCAGCTCTATTCAGATGCAATGGGTGAAAAGGGGACAAAAGAAGGCACATACGAAGGCATGTTCCGCCATAATATCAACACGATTACGGAAGCGCTTAAATAAGGAATAGAGGTGAAAAAAATGTTTCCTGTTGAGCTGGAAAATGTAACAGTTGCTTATGATAAAAAGCCCGTTCTGCAAGAGATCTCGTTACAGGTGCCGGAGGGGAAATTAATCGGTATTATCGGCCCAAACGGCGCTGGAAAGTCCACCTTGATCAAAACGATTCTCGGTCTTGTGCCCCGTGCCTCAGGAGACATCTCCATTTACGGCGAAACTTATAAACAACAGCGGACAAGAATCGGATATGTGCCGCAGCGAGGTTCGGTTGATTGGGATTTTCCTACCAGCGCTCTCGATGTCGTGCTGATGGGAAGGTACGGACGAATCGGCCTGCTGAAAAGACCGAAAAAGGCAGATGTGGAAATGGCTGAATCGGCTTTAGAAAAAGTCGGCATGCTCGATTATGCGAAAAGGCAGATCAGCCAGCTGTCAGGGGGCCAGCAGCAGCGGGTATTTCTTGCCCGGGCACTTTGTCAGGACGCCGACATTTACTTTATGGATGAACCGTTTGCCGGCGTGGATGCAGCGACGGAGCGGGCAATTATGACTCTATTGGCGGAGCTTAAGGATAAAGGCAAAACCGTACTTGTCGTCCACCACGACCTGCAAACCGCCGAAGACTATTTCGATTGGATATTGCTGCTTCATTTAAGGAAAATCGCCTTCGGACCGGCAGAGGACGTGTTTTCGATTGAAAACCTTCAAAAAACGTATGGAGGAAGGCTGACATTTCTAAAAGATAAAGTGCTGGCAGAAGGTAATAAGGGGTGAGCGCATTGATAGAAAGTTTGTGGCTGCAGCTCCAGCATCCGAATACACAGTGGGTGTTGGCTGGGACGCTTTTGCTCGGCGCAGCAAGCGGTGTGTTGGGGAGCTTTGTGCTGCTTAGAAAACAAAGTTTAATCGGAGATGCGATGGCCCATTCTGCCCTGCCGGGTGTGTGTCTCGCTTTTCTGTTCACCGGAGAAAAATCGCTCCCTTTCTTTTTGCTCGGCGCGGCGCTTGCAGGGCTTCTCGGAACGTGGATGATTCAGCTGATACCGCGGCTTTCAAAAACAAAAGAGGACTCGGCAATCGGGATCGTTCTCTCTGTGTTCTTTGGCGTCGGCATTATACTGCTGACATATATTCAGCAGCTGGGCTCGGGAAGCCAAAGCGGACTTGATTCCTTTCTGTTCGGCCAGGCTGCTTCATTAGTCAGACAGGATATCATTCTTATTGCGGGAGTATCCGCCGTTTTATTGCTGCTTTGTACGGTCTTTTTTAAGGAATTTAAAATCATTACCTTTGATATCGCATTTGCAAAGGGATTGGGATTGCCGGTGCGTTTTTTAAACGGACTATTGGCCTGTCTTATTGTCTGCGCTGTTGTGATAGGGCTTCAAACTGTAGGTGTTATCTTAATGGCAGCTATGCTCATTACTCCTGCGATTGCCGCAAGATATTGGACCGAGCGTTTAACGGGCATGATCATAATTGCCGGGATGGCAGGCGGGATGAGCGGTGTGTCCGGAACGTTGCTGAGCACAACAATGGAGGGCATGGCGACAGGGCCTTTGATGATTTTATCGGCGACGATCATTTTTCTTTTTTCAATGATTTGCGCACCTAAGCGGGGATTGGCTGCTAAAGGGATAAGGTTAATAAGGCTGCGAAGAAACACAAACCGGGAGCAGGTGCTTCTGACGATTTTTGAGCAGTATGAACATAATAAAATATTTGTAAAAGAGGAAAGTGTACGAAAGAAGAGGCGGCTTTCACCTTCATTATGTCATAAAGTTTTAGAAGATTTGGAAAAAGAGAGGTGCGTCGTGCGGATTGGAAACGGTATTTGGCAAGTGACACAGGCTGGGATAGAAAAAGGTTATCTTACGGCTTTAAAATATCGGATGTATGAAATGTACCTCATGCATGAAATGGATATGGAAAATGCAGATGCGGATCAGGATGATTTTGTGCCGGACCGGTTGCCGGAGGCCACAAGAGATAGACTTCTTTCACTTTTGAAGCTGCATGGCAGGATGCCTGAGCTCCGTCAGCCATACCCTGAAATCGAAAAGGGGAAGGTTGCCAATGAGCTTTGAAGCGTGGATTATAGCGACGGGCATACTAGTCGGTGTCAGCTGTGCGTTGATCGGTACTTTTCTTGTATTAAGGAGAATGGCAATGCTGGCTGATGCCATCAGCCATACTGTTTTGCTTGGAATTGTTGGTGCTTTTCTTGTGACAAAAAGCCTGGACGGGATTCCTATGTTCATCGGGGCAGCCGTGTCGGGACTGTTAACAGCATTTTTGGTACAGCTTCTTCACAGCAAAGGGGTTCAATCAGATGCCGCCATAGGAGTTGTTTTTACCTCCTTATTTGCAGTTGGTGTCATTTTGTTATCAGTATATGGAGCGAATGTCCATCTCGATATTGAACATTCGCTAATGGGAGAAATCGCTTTTGTGCCATGGAATACGGTCACGATATTCGGAGTGGACATCGGGCCAAAAGCGTTTTGGATGCTGGTTGCTGTGCTGCTTATCAACATAACGATGGTCAGTGTGTGTTATAAGGAGTTTAAAATTGCTTCGTTTGAACCGCAAATGGCTTTGGCCATCGGGATACCGGTTATGCTGATTCATTACCTCCAGATGGGTATGCTGTCGCTAACGACCGTTGCCTCCTTTGATTCAGTCGGCGCCATATTGGTTGTGGCGATGCTGATTGTACCGCCTGCTGCTGCCCATCTATTAACGGACCGGCTGCTTTATATGCTGATTATCAGCGCGGTCATCGGAGGGCTGTCAGCTCTATTGGGCTATATCTGCGCAACATGGCTCAATGTTTCCATTTCCGGAGCGATGGCGGCAATGACAGGGGTTTTTTATGCTGGTGCCTTTTTATTTTCGCCATCAAACGGAGTGATGACGAAAAAGATGAGAACGCTCAAAACACAAAAAGAAAGAGCTGTCTAATGCCAGCTCTTTCTTTTATTTTTACAAATCTTGTGGTTTAAACGTTTTGCAGTCTGTTTCCCGGCTGTTTTCGGCAGTCTCGCCAGTATGGCTGACAACATAAATGGCATCGGCTGTGCATCTGTTGCCTTTGTCCCAATAAGAACAGTTGTTGACCTCGCATAGGATTTTCTGGTCCATGCCATCCCCTCCTTATAAAGGTTCAAGCTTAGTATAGCCGGTGGGCTTGGGCCCTATTCCTCCTGCTGGCGGATATACCGTTTATCCTTCATAAACAGCTTCCAGAAGAAATAGAAGCCCGGGAAGAGGATAATGAATGCAACGATATATGTCATAAACAGCGCCCTGAACGTGGCGGGCTCGGTGAAACCGGACATGATCGTCACGTCAGGATAAATCATATAAGGGAGGTGGGCGCGGCCGTACGCGTAGCTGGCCAGAAAATACTGTATCGCAATCGCGACAAGCGCCAGTCTGGGTTTCCCAATCTTTTTGCCGAAGCTTTTGTTAGGCAGAAAAAGAGCTATGGCTGCGATGATGAATGTAATAAACGACGCAATAATCCAGGAAAAATCATTCATCATTCCAGTATAAAGCCAGTTTGCTTCATTCCGCATCGTTAGCATAATGCATATGGCAAATAGGAGCGAAATCGGACCGGTGATTAAGGCGCTTTTTCTGTATGCCGTGTAGGCGTCCTGTTCCTCAGCCACATTCGAAACATCCGCCAGCAGCAGAGAGGATAAAAATAAAGTGCTTAAAATCGCAAACCCTATGAATGAATAGGCGTTTGGGCTTGTCAAAATGGTAGACATATTCAAGCTGTATACCCCGTCTGTGCTTTCGATAAATCCACCATGTGTCACCGGAAGAACCAAAATCAGAACAGCGGGAATAATAAAACCGGAGATGCCGGAAATATATCTGAGCAATTTCCTTTCCTTCGCTGTGTTTGAAAAAACGAGAAAACCGCTTCGGATTGCTAAAAGCAATAAAATAATGCTGCCGGGAATTAATAAAACAGTTCCGAGCACAAACGTTGCACCTGGAAAAAAGCTGAAAAGCGCAACGACGATGGCCACGATAAAGACGTTAGTGACCTCCCAAGTCGGCGACAGAAAGCGATTCGCGATATCAGTCGCCTTCATATGCTCCTTGTTTAAGTAGATCATAGACCAAAATCCCGCTCCGAAATCCATTGTGGCCATGACGGCGTAAATAAACACAAAACCCCAAATAATTGAGATGGCGATCAGAGCGTCCGTTGAAATGTCCATTTGTCGATCTTCCTTCCATTTAGTTTCCTGCTTGCGAAGCTATTAAGACTCCGCCGTATTTAAATCCTCATCCACAGGGTGCTTTTTGAAATAGTAAAGCAGTACATAAACGACAGCTGCGCCCAATACGGCGTAAACGAAGGTGAAAAACAGGAAAAGCACTCCGATCGAGCCTGTCGTCGTGACAACATCTGATGTCTTCAGCAGATGATAGATGACCCACGGCTGTCTCCCCGTACATGCGAAAATCCAGCCAAATTCAATACCAATCATGCTGAGAGGACCGGCTGTCATGAAAATCACCAGCAGCCAGGTCGGAAAACGATCTTTCTTTAATACTTTTCTCCAGACGACACCGATAATGGAATAAAGAATAAGCAGCATTCCGACACCGACCATCGCATTAAATAACGTGTGGATAAAAAGCGGCGGCCATTCGTCTCTCGGAAACGCATTTAATCCTTTTACAACAGTGTCAAAACTGTTGGCTGCCAAAAAGCTTAATGCCCACGGAATCTCGATTGCCCATTTCACTTTTTCCTCCTCCGGATCGGTAAATCCTCCGATTGCAAGCGGGGCATGGGATCTTGTTTCAAAAAGGCCCTCTGCTCCGGCGAGCTTTTCCGGCTGATATTCATGCAGCATTTGTGCTGATTCGTGCCCGTTTAAGGCTGTTATCAATGAAAAGATACCGCCGACCGTCAGCGCGAGCAGCAGGGCTTTACGGTGAAAGCGATAGACGTTTTCTTTTTTTCTGGACCGGATCATTTTGTATGCGGCAACAGAAGCAACGATAAAGGCTCCTGTCATGAACGCAGACAGAACGACATGGCCGGCGGTTACAAAAAAGCTTGGGTTAAAAAACGCGGCCCACGGATCAACATCAGTTATCTTCCCGTTTGTCATTTTAAATCCGGCTGGTGTTCCTTCAAAGGCATGGACATTCGTGATCAGAATGGCGGACGCCGCGGCCCCGATCAGCACAAAAACAACAGCGATAATCCTCATAACCGGCGATAAACGGTCTGCGGCATATACATAAATCGACATAAAAAGGGCTTCGATAAAAAAAGCGTAGATTTCAATTTGGAATGGCAGCGACATGACCCGGCCGACGACTTCCATAAAACCCGGCCATAAAAGCGCGAGCTGAGTACCGGCAATGGTTCCGGTCGGAATGGCGACCCCCAGCAAAACAGCCTGTGCTTTCGTCCATCTCTTCGCCATGATGGCATAATGGTCATCCTTCGTTTTTTGATAGATCAATTCAGCTATTAAAATCATGAGCGGCAGACCGACTCCCAAGGTTGCGAAAATGATATGAAAGCCCATTGTCGTACCAAAAAGACTCCTAGCCAAAACTAAATCATCCACAATAATAAACCACCTTTCACAAAACGATCTGTATGTAATATGGGTTTATTATTTGCTTCCTCGGTTAGATTATTCTTCCTGTTCTTAAAAGCTTGAGGTTTATGAAGCGAAAGATCGGGAAACATGTAAGGAGATTGACAAAATGTTTGTTAGGTTATAAAATAAAACGTAATTATTACGATTTAATAAGGAGAGATAGACATGAAGGAAGGAATTCATCCAAAGAATCACAAAGTAATATTTCAGGATGTAAACAGCGGATACCGCTTTTTGAGCAGGTCTACCAAAACATCGGAAGAAACAGCGGAGTGGGAAGATGGAAACACATATCCGGTTATTAAAGTAGAGGTAAGCTCAGATACTCATCCGTTTTATACAGGCCGCCAGAAATTCAATGAAAAAGGCGGAAGAGTCGAGCAGTTCAACAAAAGATACAACATGGGAAAATGAGGCAGCCGCAGGGCATGCCTTTTTTTCTGGTCTCAACATCATGCCGGTAGGATGACGAAAGGCAGTGGCTGTGATATATTGGAGAAAAAAGACCGGAAAGGAATACCGCTATGAGTCTTCTCAATGATATTCTTGAATTTAATAAAACTTTTATTGAACATAAAGATTATGAAAAGTATCAAACATCAAAATTTCCAGATAAAAAAATGGCAATTCTTTCTTGCATGGACACTCGTTTGGTTGAATTGCTGCCGCATGCGATGAATATGCGAAATGGTGACATCAAAATTATAAAAAGTGCCGGTGCGCTTGTTACTCACCCGTTCGGAAGCATTATGAGAAGTTTACTGGTAGCAGTGTACGAACTGAACGCCGATGAAGTCTGTGTAATCGGACACCATGATTGCGGCATGAGCAAAATCAGCAGCGAAAGCATGCTCAATAAAATAAAGGAAAGAGGAATACCGGAAGAACGCATCGAAACACTGAAGTACTCCGGAGTCGACTTTGATCAATGGTTTAAAAGCTTCGATTCAGTAGAAGCGAGCGTAAAAGACAGTGTGGACGTCATTAAACATCATCCGCTGTTCCCGGAAACTGTGCCTGTCCATGGTTTAGTCATTAATCCTGAGACAGGAAAACTGGATGTTGTCGTAAATGGCTATAACGATTAATCTTTGCGCTTTTTTTCTGGGACGGGGTCGACACCGCCCGGATGAAATGGATGGCATTTTAAAATCCGTATGAGAGTCAGCCATCCGCCTTTAAGGGCGCCGTGCGTTTTAATGGCTTCGATTCCATATTGTGAACAAGTCGGATAAAAGCGGCACGTTGGCGGCGTCAGCGGCGAGATGAATTTTTGGTACCCTCTGATCAGAGCAATAAATATGGTTTTCATGGGTCTTCAGCAACCTTTCTGATCCAAGTATAAAAAAAATAACGCGGTTTGAAAAGTTATTCGATAATTCTTATCGGAAAGGTATGTTATAATAAATATACATTTTAAAAAAAGGGAGAGTGCCATTATGCCTTCAGTAGAAAGTTTTGAACTTGATCATAATGCTGTTGTTGCCCCATACGTAAGACATTGCGGTGTGCATAAAGTAGGAACAGACGGCGTTGTAAATAAATTTGATATTCGTTTTTGCCAGCCGAATAAACAGGCAATGAAGCCTGATACAATCCATACCCTCGAGCATTTGCTTGCGTTTACGATTCGCACTCATGCTGAGAAATATGATCATTTTGATATTATTGATATTTCACCAATGGGCTGCCAAACCGGCTACTATCTTGTTGTCAGCGGTGAGCCGACTCCTGCGGAAATCGTTGATCTGCTTGAAGACACAATGAAGGAAGCGGTAGAAATTACCGAAATTCCGGCTGCCAATGAAAAGCAGTGCGGCCAGGCGAAGCTTCATGACCTGGAAGGCGCAAAACGTTTGATGCGTTTCTGGCTGTCACAGGATAAAGAAGAATTGCTAAAAGTATTTGGCTAAATAGAAAAAAGACCTTTTTGCTTTCGGGCAAAAAGGTCTTTTTTGTGACGGTGCAGATTTTGTATACCATTTGCTGTAAGCGTTTGCTACTATTGAGGTAAACACGAAAAGGGTGATGGAATGAAAAAGATGGTCGCTGCAGTACTTTTTTCTGCTGTTTTTTTATTGAATGGGTGCGGATCAGAGGAGAACAAAGCACATACAGCAGCTGAGACGCCTGAGGTATTAGATGTAAAACTCACCGGACCGGAAAAAGTGAAGCCGGGAGAGAATGCTGCTTATGAAGCGGCGGTTTCTTACGGAGATGAAGCGGTGACAGATGCTGATGAAGTGGAATTTGAGGTATGGAAAGACGGAGAAAAAAATGACAGCAAGATGTTTAAAGCCAAACAGGAAGATGGCGTATACCGATTTGAGACGGAGTTTAAGGAAGATGGCGTATACACTGTACAATCTCATGTAACTGCAAAAAAACAGCACAGCATGCCGACCTTAAAAGTCCAAGTCGGAGACGCCGATGCTGCCATCAAGAAACCTGAAGAAGATCAATCACACCATCATTGACCTTTTGGATCTGAATCGGGAGCATTTCCTTCTTGAGGAGGGTCAATCGTGTGCTTTACATTATAGGCTTTTACAGTCGTCCAAACGCTTACGAGCAAAACAGCCAGCACAATCAGAATACTTATCGTGATGAGAAGCGTCATGATTCCACCTCCCGTTTTCAATAATTGTAACATAGTGGAAGACATTGTGTCAGACGGGTAAAATAAAGGTTTTAGCGTACGATATGAAGGGTATACACTTCATATAAACAAGGAGGACGATAATATGTCAGAACAATTAATTCAAGCCGTGAACAAACAAGTAGCCAACTGGACAGTCATGTATGTGAAACTACATAATTATCACTGGTATGTAAAAGGAAAAGATTTCTTTACACTTCATGAAAAATTTGAGGAGCTTTATAACGAGACTGCAACTTATATTGATGATTTGGCAGAGCGTCTTTTGGCTTTGAACGGAAAACCGATCGCGACAATGAAAGAATCTTTGGAAACAGCTTCAGTAAAAGAAGCGAACGGGAACGAAACAGCAGAACAAATGGTTCAGAGTGTGTATGATGATTTTACAGTTATCGCGGAAGAACTGAAAAGCGGCATGGACTTAGCCGATGAGGTCGGAGACGAAACAACAGGGGACATGCTTCTTGCAATTCATCAAAATATTGAAAAACATAACTGGATGCTGAAAGCTTACCTTGGATAATAGAAAGAATGGCCGGATATCTTGTGAAGATGTCCGGTTTTTGTTTTGCTCGCAAAAATAGGCGACAACTAGTCCATTTTTCTGAAAAATCCAATCCGTTCGGCATGCTTTCCATAGAATATGGTAAGGCCGTTTCTGTGAAAGGATGTTGGGATAAATGGATAGAGACTTTGGCATCTTTTCGTTAATTGCAGTCAGCGTTTCAGCAGCGGGGTTTTTCTTCGGAGGTTTTCAGTACTCATTCCTCATATTGCTGTCTCTTATGGCAATTGAATTTATCAGTACGACCTTGAAGGAAACAATTATTCACAAACTGGTGTTAAAGAAGGTTTTTGCCCGTTTTGTCAAAAAATTAGTTACGTTGGCTCTGATCTCTGTCTGCCACTTTTTTGACCAGCTGCTAAATACACAGGGATCGATACGTGACTTGGCCATTATGTTTTATATTCTTTATGAATCTGTGCAAATTGTTGTGACAGCCAGCTCTCTCGGTATACCCGTTCCGGAAATGCTTGTGGATCTATTAGAAACGCTAAAAAATAAATTCAGACGCAAACCGTAACTTTTAACTGTTCGCGGGTCATAATAAAGCCCAGAGCGTCAGTCATTTACACATTTTAGCAAGAGATGGAGCCGAAAGCTGTACGAGCTGGTCTAACGTTTCAGATCCGGATGGCGCGCTGGGTTTCCCTTATTTTTTGATAAAAAGCTACCGAAGAAACGTAACTGTGGTATGATGTATGGAAGATAGCTAGGAACGGATTTGAGGGATAAACATGTACGAGTTTAAAGATTATTATCAGAATACTGTTCAGCTCTCCTTTGACAATCAGCCCTTTTCGGACAGCCCGAAGCACGTCTGGGTCATCTGCCGTTTTGGTGACAAATGGCTTTTGACAGAACATGAGGACAGAGGCTTTGAGTTTCCGGGCGGGAAAGTGGAACCGATGGAGTGCGCGGAAGAGGCGGCGCTTCGAGAAGTAAAGGAAGAAACAGGGGCGAGAGTGAAAAGCCTCAAGTATCTCGGACAGTATAAAGTTCTCGGAAAAGAAAAGGTTATTGTGAAAAATATATATTTTGCAGATATAGAGAAGCTTGAAAAGCAAACCGATTACTTTGAAACGAAAGGACCGGTTCTGTTTCAAGAACTTCCGGAAAACCTGCCCCGTAATAAAAAATTCAGCTTTATTATGAAGGATTCTGTGCTTCCCATCAGTTTGAAAAAGCTGAAAGAAGCGGGATGGATCAACTAAAAACCCGGCTATCTGCCGGGCTTTTTATGTTCTGCCCTTCGTCCATTTCTTCTCTAACAGTTCTACGCCCTGATACATCAGAGTGGCAAATATAGCAATAATCAACAAGCTTAAGAAGACGAGTGTAAAATTGAAGACTTGGAATCCGTAAATAATCATGTATCCTAATCCGACCTTTGAAACAAGAAATTCGCCTACGATGACACCGACCCACGATAAACCGACGTTTACCTTCAGTGTTGAAATAATAGCGGGCGAAGATGCGGGAAGAATCGCTTCTTTAAAAATAACCCATTTGTTTGCGCCGAATGTTCTCATTACTTTAATATAGTTCTCATCCACCTCTTGAAAGGCGGTATAAACGACGATGGTTGTAATAATGACGCTAATGACCGCTCCCATCGCGATAATGCTGACAAAGCCGGGACCGAGCGCGACAATCAGGATAGGCCCGAGCGCCACTTTCGGCATAGCATTTAAAATGACCAGATATGGATCTAATATTCTGGCAAGCCGATTGGACCACCATAACAACGCGGCAAGACACGTGCCCAGGAAAGTCCCCAGCAAAAAGCCAAGCACCGTCTCAAATAAAGTAACGCCGATATGCGACAGCAATGAGCCGTCAGCAAGCTTTTCAATCAGTAAACGCCACACGGCTGACGGCGAGCTGAAGATCAGAGGATCAATCCAGCCCTGTCTGCTTGCGATCTCCCATCCGGAGAAAAAGAGGATAAATATCGCAAGCTGAAAAGAATGCACATTCCATTTCTCTTTTTTCTGTTTGAATTGAAATTGCTCATGAAGCAGATCAATTGTTTCTTTGCTGTTTCTCAAGAGAATTCAGCTCCTTCCATATCGTTTGAAACAGCGTCTGGAAGGATGGCTCCTGACGGGCGTCAAAAGGCATCATCGCAGCCAATTCTCTAGGGATTGTAAAAATTTGATGAATGGTGCCCGGCTGATTAGAAAATAAAAAGATGGTATCACTCATCGCAATCGCTTCCCCTATATCATGAGTGACAAGCACCGCTGTTTTTTGATACTCCTTTAATGTGCGGAAAACGAGGTTTTCCAAAGACAGCTTCGTCTGAAAATCAAGCGCGGAAAATGGCTCATCAAGCAAAAGCAGACTTGGGTTTGGGGCAAGAGTTCTTGCTAGAGCGGCCCGCTGCCTCATCCCGCCTGACAGCTCCTTAGGATATTTCTTTTCAACATCAACGAGACCCAGCTCCGGCAAAAGACCGAGTGCTGCGGCCTTGTTTTCTTCAGTAAGTGTGTCGGCGATTTTCAAACCGAGGAGCACATTTTCCTCAATGGATTTCCAGGGAAATAAGTAATCCTGCTGAAGCATGTAGCCAATGTTATGTTCTTTTTGATTCGGCTCACGGCCTTCAATCAGAACTCTGCCTTCCGAAGGTTCGATCAGGCCTGCAATTATGGAAAGCAGTGTTGTTTTTCCGCAGCCGCTCGGACCGAGAAATGAGATGAAATCGCCTTTATCGGCATCGAAATGAATGTCCTGTACGGCCGTCGTTTTTTCTTTCATAGAAAAATAAGTATGGGTTACATGGTCGACATGTAAAAAAGACATAGATGGCGCCTCCTATTTTTCTGAGGTGACTTTTTCGGCGATTTGTTTGTTCACAAGTTCACTGTATGGGATATGCTTTGGCAGTTCACCTGACTGATCCATAATTGTTTGGAGCAGTTCCCATTCTTTTTCGTTGAGAAGTGGGTCTGGAGAATAAGAATGTTGTTTTTTGTAGCGTTCGATGGACATTTCGATGACATCTGGATCTGTATCGTCAAATTCATTTTTAATCGCTTCTGTAATGTCCTTTGCTGAGTGTTTACCTATCCACTGCTGGGCTTTATAAATAGCTCTCGTAAATTTGACGGCTGTATCTTCGTTTTTCTTTAAATAGCTTTGTTTTGCCATAAATGTCGTATAAGGAACCTGGCCTGATTCTTCTCCGAACGAAGCAACGATGTGGCCGATGCCTTCTTTCTCAAAGAGTGAAGCAGTTGGCTCAAAAAGCTGGACATAATCACCGGTTCCAGAAGCAAAGGCATTGGATATATTGGCGAAGTCTATGTTTTGGATAAGGTCAATATCCTTATGCGGGTCAATGTGATGTTGATTCAGCACATACTCGCCGACCATTTGCGGCATACCGCCTTTCCTCTGGCCGAGAAACGTCTTCCCTTTCAGCTGGTCCCAGTTGAAATTTTCGGCATCTTCCCTTGCGACAAGGAACGTTCCGTCTGTCTGTGTCAGCTGTGCGAAGTTAATGACAGGGTCTTTAGCTCCTTGCGCTTTGACATAAATGGATGTTTCTGATCCGACAAGCGCAATGTCCGAGCCGTTTGAAAGAAGCGAAGTCATCGTTTTGTCGCCGCCCCAGGTCGTATTGACGTCAACATCAAGGCCTTCATCCTTGAAAAAGCCTTTAGATTCTGCAACATATAAAGGTGCATAAAAAATGGAATGGGTCACTTCGGCTACTTTTACTTTCGTGAGTGTTTCTTCCTGCTTGCAAGCACTCAGGGCAATGATGAGAAACACACTGCAAACGCAGAAACAGCCCAGCCTTAACCATTTGTTCACATGACAACCTCCTTATTTAGCATCAAGTTAATATCCTTTTTTGCTTTACATATCGTATGATGGGTATAAAAATGTGTGAATGCCTAATCCGGCGTGACAGGATTTATTTTTAAAGACAGGAAAGAATAAAGAAAAAGGAGGCGGGAGCATTGATTGTTGAGAAAAGAAGATTTCCGTCGCCGAGCCAGCATGTGCGCTTGTATTCCATCTGCTACCTTTCAAATGGCTTAAAAGTGAAAGGGCTGCTGGCGGAGCCGGCGGCACCTGGGCGATATGACGGATTTTTATATCTGCGCGGCGGCATCAAGAGCGTTGGAATGGTCAGACCGGGCCGAATTATCCAGTTTGCGTCCCAAGGATTTGTTGTATTTGCCCCCTTTTACAGGGGGAACCAGGGAGGAGAAGGCAACGAGGATTTTGCAGGAGAAGACAGAGAGGATGCTTTTTCTGCTTTTCGCCTGCTTCAGCAGCATCCTCAAGTAAAAAAGGGCAGAATTCATATCTTCGGTTTCTCCCGAGGCGGCATAATGGGAATGCTTACTGCGATTGAAATGGGACGGCATGCGGCTTCATTCGTTTCGTGGGGAGGCGTCAGTGATATGAATCTTACATATGAGGAGCGGCAGGATTTGCGCAGAATGATGAAAAGAGTAATTGGGGGAACGCCGAAAAAGGTGCCTGACGAATACAAATGGCGAACGCCTTTTGATCAAGTGAACAAAATTGAAGCCCCCGTTTTATTAATTCACGGAGAAAAAGATCAAAATGTTTCCATTCAGCATTCCTATTTATTTGAGGAGAAATTAAAACAGCTGCACAAGCCTGTAGAGACGTGGTATTACAGTACATTCACACATTATTTTCCGCCGAAGGAAAACCGGCGTATTGTGCGGCAGCTCACGCAATGGATGAAAAACCGCTGACGGTGAAATATGTTATGATATAGAAAAAAGAGAACGAAAGGGGATTTCAATTTGGGAATGCCTGTGGAATTTAATACATTAATTGTGACAAAAGGAAAAGAAGTTCGCATAGATGAAAATATATTCAGATTAGAGAAAGACGGGTATCGCATTTATCCGATGGAGATTCCGATGGATGTGAGCAAAACAAAGTCTGGTGAAAAGTCAGGCACAGCTGAAGTGCAGAAGCTTGAATGGACAGACGGGCGGACAATCATTACGTACAAGCTGACTTCCTTGCATACAGTCAATTAAAACAAGCCAAGAGCTGAATTGCTCTTGGCTTTTGCTTTTTAAACGAGTGGCCCGCCTGCTTGCGCAATGGCATCTGTATTTGTGAACTTTTTGAAGTTTTCTTTGAATTCGTTTGCCAGATACGCAGCCTTTTCTCTGTATTCCTCTTGGTTATTCCACGTGTTTTCCGGCTGAAGGATGTGATCGGGAACACCTGGAACATGAACCGGGATGTGCAGGCCGAAAATATCATCAGTGGTCATTTGTACATTTTCTAATTTGCCTTCAATCGCTGCTTTTACCATCGCCCGTGTGTATGAAAGCTTCATGCGTTCCCCTGTGCCATAGCCGCCGCCGGTCCAGCCTGTGTTGACAAGGTAAACGTCTGCGCCGTGTTCGTCGATCTTTTTGCCGAGCATTTCCGCATATACATGGGCCGGGAGCGGAAGGAACGGTGAACCGAAGCATGTGGAGAATGTCGTCTCAGGAGACGTGACGCCGCGTTCGGTTCCAGCTAGTTTACTCGTATAACCGCTTAAGAAGTGGTACATAGCCTGCTCCTTCGTCAGCTTGCTGATTGGCGGCAGGACGCCGAATGCATCAGCCGTCAGAAATACAATCGCTGACGGGTGGCCCGCAATGCTTGGAGACACAATGTTGTCGATCATATGAATCGGGTAAGCGGCACGTGTGTTTTCTGTATAGAAGGAATCATCGTAATTGGCTTCACGCGTATCTTCATCTACAACAACATTTTCGAGAACGGATCCAAACCGAATTGCTTTAAAAATCTGCGGTTCTTTTTCCTCGCTTAAATGAATGCACTTGGCATAGCACCCGCCTTCGATATTGAAGACACCAGTGTCCGACCAGCCGTGTTCATCATCACCGATCAGTTTCCGGTCAGCATCCGCCGAAAGGGTGGTCTTTCCTGTTCCCGACAGTCCGAAGAAAAGCGCGACATCGCCTTTTTCACCGACATTGGCGGAGCAATGCATGGATAAAATATCTCGTTCAGGCAGCAGGAAATTCATGATGGAGAAAATCGATTTTTTCATTTCTCCGGCATACTCCGTTCCGCCGATTAAAATCGTCCGCTTTTCGAAAGAAACAATAATAAAGGTTTCTGAATGCGTGCCGTCTGTTTTTGGGTCCGCTTTGAAATGCGGAGCGGAAAGAATGGTAAACGGCTGTTCGACTGTTTTTTTATCATTGTCTTCAGGACGGATAAACAGCTGTCTGGCAAATAAATTGTGCCATGCAAATTCATTAACGACGGTGATCGGCAGTCTGTATTTTTCATCGGCACCGGCAAATCCTTCGAAAACAAACAGCTCATCTCGCTGTTTCAGATAACTGACAACTTTCGTGTACAGCCGGTCAAATGCTTCCTCGGAAATAGGCTGATTCACCGGACCCCAATCGATCTTACTCTTTGTGCTTGCTTCTTCTACAATGAATTTATCTTTCGGCGAACGTCCAGTGTAAGCGCCTGTGGTCGCCCGGACAGCACCCGTGGATGTCAAAATACCTTCGCTACGGGAAAGTACTTTTTCTGTAAGCTGAGCTGCAGATAAATTATGCTGCACATTAGGACTTGTTAATAAGGCTTGCAAATCAGCGGTTAAATCAACTGAGTTCATAAGAAACCTTCCTTTATCATTTTATTTGTGTGTTGCTAATTGTGAATTAGTATAACATATATTTTCAAATAGTCTATACTATTTATCGTTTTTTGTGTGTGCACTTCCATTGTTTTCCGCAATAAAGGCGTCTATTTCTCCTGATTCATATTGACATTGCAAACCCTTTTACGATAAGATATTTCATTGAGCGGATACTCTTATCCCGAGCTGGCGGAGGGACAGGCCCTATGAAGCCCAGCAACCGGTTTCTCTATTATTCATTATGTTCAAACTGCGTGAGACAACCAAGGTGCTAACCTGATGCAAGGTTGAATGATTCCTTGAGCGATAAGAGTGAAAGGCACAAAGACCAAACCCTTTCCTCGAACGGAAAAGGTTTTTTTATTTCATAAATATGCCAATTAACATCTCTAATATAAACGTAACATTGTATAAGAGGGAGCGAGTTCCGTATCATATATATAAGGTCTTTCGGGAGGCCTTGTGCAGGAGGAAGCAAATCATGAGTAAAAATCGTCGTTTATTTACATCAGAATCTGTTACGGAAGGGCATCCGGATAAAATCTGTGACCAGATTTCTGACAGCATCTTAGATGAAATTTTAAAGAAAGACCCTAACGCGCGTGTTGCTTGTGAAACGTCTGTGACAACTGGTTTGGTTCTTGTCAGCGGAGAAATCACAACTTCTACGTATGTTGATATTCCAAAAACGGTTCGTGAAACGATTAAAGAAATCGGATACACACGTGCAAAATACGGATTTGATGCGGAAACATGTGCGGTCCTGACATCAATTGACGAGCAGTCTGCTGATATTGCAATGGGTGTAGACCAAGCGCTTGAAGCCCGTGAAGGCACAATGAGCGACGAAGAAATCGAAGCAATCGGAGCGGGTGACCAAGGTTTAATGTTCGGTTATGCGTGCAACGAAACGAAAGAGCTTATGCCTCTTCCGATTTCACTTGCTCATAAACTAGCCCGCCGCTTGAGTGAAGTGCGTAAAGAAGATGTTCTTCCTTACCTTCGCCCTGACGGCAAAACACAGGTAACGGTTGAGTATGATGAAAATAACAAACCTGTCCGCATTGACGCGATTGTTATTTCAACTCAGCACCATCCTGAAATTACGCTTGAGCAAATTCAGCGCAACATTAAAGAACATGTCATCAATCCGGTTGTTCCTGAAGAATTAATTGATGAAGAAACAAAATACTTCATTAACCCTACAGGCCGTTTCGTCATTGGAGGACCTCAAGGGGATGCAGGGCTTACAGGACGTAAAATTATCGTTGATACGTACGGCGGCTACGCACGTCACGGCGGCGGCGCGTTCTCTGGTAAAGATGCGACGAAAGTAGACCGTTCAGCTGCTTATGCTGCAAGATACGTTGCGAAAAACATCGTTGCGGCTGAGCTTGCAGATTCATGCGAAGTGCAGCTTGCATACGCGATCGGTGTTGCACAGCCTGTGTCCATCTCAATCAATACATTTGGTTCCGGAAAAGCTTCAGAGGAAAAACTGATTGAAGTTGTTCGCAATAACTTTGATTTACGACCTGCCGGCATTATCAAAATGCTTGATTTACGCCGTCCGATCTACAAACAGACTGCTGCGTACGGCCACTTTGGACGCCACGATGTTGACCTTCCGTGGGAGCGTACAGACAAAGCGGAACAGCTGCGTAAAGAAGCGTTAGGAGAATAATTTTATAGCCGCTTACTGGTTAAGCGGCTTTCCCTTTTTTATCGATGTATCCATGTTTATTTTTTTACATAACTGTGAAACCAAATACTGTTCACAGCGTCTATAAATAGGGGTTCAATGATGACAATTTTAAATATGGAGGCAATACTATGTGTGGATTTGTCGGGGTTTTTAACAAGCATCCGTTAACTCAAACCGCTGATCAAGAAGAACTAATCAAACAAATGAACCAAATGATCGTTCACCGCGGTCCTGACAGTGATGGATATTACCATGATGAGCACGTTGGATTCGGATTCAGACGGCTCAGCATTATTGATGTGGAAAATGGCGGACAGCCTTTATCATATGAAGATGAGAAATATTGGATTATTTTTAACGGGGAAATCTATAACTATATCGAACTGAGAGAAGAGCTTGAAGCAAAGGGATATACTTTCAACACAGATTCGGACACAGAGGTTCTTCTTGCGACTTACCGTCACTATAAAGAAGAAGCGGCTTCCAAGCTGCGCGGCATGTTTGCCTTTCTGATTTGGAATAAAAACGATCATGTGCTTTATGGAGCAAGAGATCCATTCGGCATTAAGCCGTTGTATTACACAACGATCAATGATCAGGTTTATTTTGCCTCAGAGAGAAAAAGTTTAATGGCAGCTCAAAATGATATTGAAATAGATAAAGAAGCATTACAGCAGTATATGTCTTTCCAATTCGTTCCTGAGCCAAGCACGCTTGATATTGATGTGAAAAAAGTAGAGCCGGGTTCTCAGTTTACAATCCGCCCTGACGGCGATATCACATTCAAAACGTATTTCAAGGCGCGTTTCCAGCCTGTTCAGACGGAAGAAGATAAACTTGTCAAAGAAGTCAGAGACGCTATCTATGACTCTGTAAAAGTTCATATGAGAAGTGATGTGCCCGTCGGTTCATTCCTTTCAGGCGGAATCGATTCTTCGTTTATTGTATCCGTTGCGAAAGAATTTCATCCAAGCTTAAAAACATTTTCAGTCGGATTTGAACAGCAGGGCTTCAGTGAAGTTGATGTAGCGAAAGAAACTGCCGCTGCACTGGGCATTGAAAATATCAGCAAAGTCATTTCTCCGGAAGAATATATGAACGAGCTTCCTAAAATCGTATGGCACTTTGATGATCCGCTTGCAGACCCGGCTGCGATTCCATTGTATTTCGTGGCGAAAGAAGCGAAAAAACACGTAACGGTTGCGTTATCTGGCGAAGGTGCGGACGAGCTGTTTGGCGGATACAACATCTACCGTGAACCGCTTTCTCTTAAACCGTTTGAACGCATTCCGTCCGGCTTGAAAAAGATGCTTCTGCACGTAGCGGCGGTTATGCCTGAGGGAATGAGAGGAAAGAGCCTGCTTGAGCGCGGCTGCACTCCGCTTCCGGAGCGTTATATCGGCAACGCGAAGATCTTTGAAGAATCCGTGAAGGAACAGCTGCTGAAGCACTATGATTCTAGCCTTTCGTATCGCGATGTGACGAAGCCTTACTTTACAGAAAGCAGCTCATACAGCGATATTAACAAAATGCAGTATGTCGATATCCACACTTGGATGCGAGGCGACATTTTGCTAAAAGCGGATAAAATGACAATGGCGAATTCTTTGGAATTGCGTGTGCCGTTCCTTGATAAAGTCGTATTTGACGTTGCTTCTAAAATTCCTGATGAATTGAAAACAAAGAATGGTACGACGAAGTATCTCCTTCGCAAAGCTGCTGAAGGAATTGTGCCGGATCACGTATTGAACCGCAAAAAGCTCGGTTTCCCTGTACCGATCCGTCATTGGCTGAAAAACGAAATGAACGAATGGGTGCGCAGCATTATTCAAGAAAGCCAAACGGACGCTTATATCCATAAGGATTACGTTCTTCAGCTTCTTGAAGACCATTGTGCCGACAAGGCTGATAACAGCCGTAAAATTTGGACAGTGCTCATCTTTATGATCTGGCACAGCATCAATATCGAAAAACGGTATATGCCTGAAGAGCTGAGCCATCAGCCTAAAGAAGTCATCTTTGTTTAACAGATAAGGCTTTCGATTCGTCGAAAGCCTTGTTATTATACCAGTATTTCTCCATCATCATTGATTACCCTGCACATTCGTGCGAAATATTCAGAAGAATGATTTAATGATATTTTTTTCTAGGGGAGAAGGGAACATGCAAAAACAAAAACAAGAATTGCATCGCGGTCTTGAAGAAAGGCATATTTCTTTAATGTCTTTAGGGGCTGCCATAGGAGTGGGACTCTTCCTTGGCTCCGCATCAGCTATCCAATTAGCAGGGCCAGGTATTTTGGTGGCATATGCCTGCAGCGGTCTGGTTATGTTTTTTATTATGAGGGCGCTTGGGGAAATGGCCATTCAAAAGCCGGTCGCGGGCTCCTTCAGCAGGTACGCACGTGACTACTTAGGCCCGCTCGCAGGCTACTTAACCGGGTGGAATTACTGGTTCTTATGGGTTGTAACCTGTATGGCGGAAATCACCGCTGTGGGAATTTATATGGGATACTGGTTTCCGGATGTGCCAAATTGGATTTGGGCATTGTCGGCGCTGGTGATTATGACTGGTGTCAATTTCCTGGCCGTGAAGGCGTATGGAGAGCTGGAGTTTTGGTTCGCTTTGATTAAAATTGTCGCGATCCTTTCTATGATTGCTGTCGGTTTATTAATGATCATTGCAGGCGTCGGCAATGGAGGCATTGCTACAGGCATCAGTAATTTGTGGAGCAACGGCGGATTTTTTCCTCATGGAATAAAAGGGGTTCTATTGTCACTTCAAATGGTGATGTTCGCGTATTTAGGCATTGAGATGATAGGGGTGACGGCCGGCGAAGTCAAAAACCCGCAAAAGTCATTAGCGAAAGCGATTGATACGGTATTTTGGCGTATCCTGATTTTTTACGTCGGTGCTTTATTTGTGATCATGTCCATTTATCCGTGGCAGGAAATCGGCTCACAAGGAAGCCCTTTTGTACTCACGTTTGAAAAAGTGGGGATTCCATATGCGGCAGGCATCATTAACTTTGTCGTTCTGACGGCAGCGCTGTCTTCTTGTAACAGCGGCATATTCAGCACCGGACGCATGCTCTTTAACTTAGCGGAGCAGAGCGAGGCGCCAAAAGCATACGGTAAGCTGACCAAAGGCGGCATTCCGGGTAAGGCCGTACTGGCTTCTGCGGGTGCGTTATTAGTCGGTGTGCTGTTAAACTATATTGTGCCTGCGAAGGTATTTACTTGGGTCACAAGCATTGCCACATTCGGGGCGATTTGGACATGGGCGATCATCTTGCTTTCTCAGATCAAATATCGTAAGGGCATGCAGCCAAAGGATCAAAAGCAATTAAAATATAAAATGCCTTTTTACCCATTCACGTCATATTTATCATTGGCCTTTTTAGCATTTGTCATTATCCTGATGGCTTATAGTCCGGAAACAAGAGTCGCCGTTATTGTCGGTCCGATTTGGTTTCTGATTTTGATAGCCGTTTATTATGGCAAAGGCTTTCATAAGAAAAACGCAGCTGTGTCAACTGAACAACAGATCAGCTGACAAAGAGAGCTCCCGGCGGGCTCTTTTTTGTTTAAGTAAAGCTACTCATAGAGAGCAGAGAATAGGAATAAGTTTTTTGCAGAGACTGCTTACAGTGGCGTCTCATTTTTTATGATAAGATAAAAGTCACACGTTTGTTTTGATATGTGAACGTTTTATGGAAAATTAAAAACCCGAACTGCTATTTGATTCGGGTCAGCGATGGTTATCGCTTAAATAATATTTTGAAAAATGGTAAAGTAAAACGAAGCTGGTCTTACATTTGCTGAAGTGATTTATAATATTGACCTTTTGTTACATATTCAGACCGTATTCTTTGCATGTCTTTTCGGTCTTCATCCGTCAAAGGGCGGATGACTTTTGCCGGGCGGCCGAAGGCAAGATGGCCTGGCGGAATGATTTTTCCCGGCGGAACAAGACTGCCGGCACCGATAAAGGCGCCTTCACCGATTTCGGCTCCGTCTAAGATGATTGAACCCATGCCGATTAAGGCGTTCTTGCGGATCACGGCGCTATGGAGTGTAACCTGATGGCCTATCGTGGCGTCATCTTCAATGCAAAGCGTCCGGTTCGGGCTTTGATGGAGGCAGCTTAAATCTTGGATATTGACTCTGTTACCGATTCTGGTCGGGGCTACATCTCCTCTTATGACCACTGAGAACCAAATGCTGGATTGTTCTCCGATGACCACATCACCGGTAATTGTTGCATTATCGGCTACAAAAGCCGTTGGGTGGATTTTTGGCGTGTATTCCTTATAAGGGTAAATCATATATCTTTCATCCTTCTTTCTCTATTTAATTTTTGTATGAGGTGAACCGCATGTGGACCTGGAAAGCAGACAAACCTGTGGCAGTGATTGTTATAATCCACGGGGCAAGTGAACATCATGGACGGTATAAATGGCTGAGTGAAATGTGGAGATCTTCGGGTTATCACGTTGTAATGGGTGATCTGCCGGGACAAGGGACGACCACCCGGGCCAGGGGTCATATTCACTCATTTCAAGAATACATTGATGAAGTAGATACTTGGATCGATAAAGCGCGAACCTTTGAACTGCCTGTTTTTCTTCTCGGCCACAGCATGGGCGGCCTGATCGCGATTGAATGGTTTAAACAGCAGAGAAACCCCCGCATTACGGGAATTATTTTATCATCACCGTGTCTCGGGCTGCAAATTAAAGTCAATAAAGTGCTTGACCTTGCATCAAAGGGGCTGAATGTCATCGCTCCGTCGCTTAAAGTTGATTCAGGATTATCGATTGATATGGCGACACGGAATGAAGATGTCATCGAAGCAGGCCAGAACGATCCCCTTTTTGTCACGAAGGTTTCTGTCAGATGGTACAGAGAGCTGTTAAAAACTATTGAGTCTGCCATGGTGCCGACAGAGGCTTTTCTAAGGGTGCCGCTTCTAGTCATGCAGGCCGGAGATGACAAGCTGGTCGACAAAACGAAGGTCATCAAGTGGTTTTCAGGGGTTGCTTCCCACAATAAGTCATATAGAGAATGGGAAGGGCTTTATCATGAAATATTTAATGAACCGGAAAGAGAAGACGTTTTTAAAGCCGCAAGAGCATTTACTGATCAATATATTTGAACTGGGGGGTGCATGTGTTGACAGTACCGGAACATCCTTTTGGACTGATGGCCAAAGTATATCGTGAAATTTTTCCGCTCGTTCATCAAGAGCTGAACATATGGAAGCAAAAATCAGAAGCAATTAAAAACAGTGAATTAAAAGCACAGGCAACCGCAAGTATTCGAGATAAAACGTTTCACTGTGAAGGCGGCGGCATATTGGCCTTATTGTCAGGGAGTCATAAGCAGAAATGTGTTGAGTTCATCATCGCATATCAAACAATCAGCGACTACCTGGACAATTTGTGCGACCGCAGCACCTCACTTGACCCGGAAGATTTTCGAATGCTTCACACCTCTATGCAGGACGCGTTGACAGTGGGAGCTGAACCGCAAAATTATTATCAATTCAGGGACGAGCAGGATGACAGCGGATATTTGCAGGAATTGGTGAAAACGTGCCAGCGTGTCCTCGGTTCTATTGAACACTACGACATGATTAAACCTTATCTGCTGGAGCTTTGCGGCTATTATTGCGATTTGCAGGTGCATAAGCACGTTGTAGAGCATGAGCGCGTCCCGCGTCTTGAAAAGTGGTTTACCCAATATGAATCAGAGCTTCCTGAGATGGAATGGTATGAATTCTCAGCTTGTGCAGGCTCCACGCTGGGCATTTTCTGTCTTGTCGCATATTCGTTTCAGCCTGATTTTACTGAAAGCACCGCAAAAAAAATCCGCAACAGTTATTTTCCTTACATACAAGGTCTTCATATTCTGCTTGATTATTTGATTGACCAGGAGGAGGACTTGCTTGAAGGGGACTTGAATTTCTGCTCGTATTATCAGTCGCATGAAGAAATGATGAAACGGCTGCAGCACTTTATTCAGAAAGCCGATGAACATCTGCACGGCATTCCGCACGAAAACTTCCACCGCTTAATCAACCGCGGCTTGCTGGGTGTCTATTTGTCTGATGATAAAGTGGCGGGCCAAAAGGAAATGGGCCGGCTCGCGAAGAAGCTGATCAAAGCAAGCGGAAAAACCTCCTTTTTCTTTTATATCAACGGCAGAGCCTACAGAAAGTTTCAAAAGATAGCCTGGATGAAAAACTCAAAGAAAAAAGCTCAAATCATTTGCTGATTTGAGCTTTTTTTTCGATCGCAATAATAAACGGCGGGTCATTTTGCTGATTGATAAATCCGTATGTTAAGACACGGGCTGCTTGCTGATCCAAGTCCCGGCAAAAGTCGAGCACGTCGTTTTTTTCAGTTTTGCCTTCCGGATGGCCGTGATAGACGACCAAAACAATCAGGCCTTCATCTTTCATGATGCTGAGAAGCTGTTCAATTGCTTGAATCGTTGAATTGCCGTTTGTCGTAATCGATTTGTCCCCGCCTGGCAGATAGCCAAGGTTAAACACAGCGGCCGCCACTTTCCCGTGTGTTTCCTGTGGAAGTGATTCAGCAATTTTGTCATGGCTTTTATGAAATAAAGTTGTCCGGTTTTGATAGGTGTCACCGAGCCGCTCCTTCGTATTGGCCACTGCTGATTCTTGTATATCAAATGCGTATACATGGCCGTTTTCACCGACAAGTTCAGCTAAAAACAGGGTGTCGTGCCCGTTCCCCATTGTGGCGTCAACAACAATGTCTCCGTCCCCTGCGGCCATTTTCAGCAGCTCTTTACTGTAGGGAAGAATCTTTTTCAGAATCATAAGGCTGATTCCTCCTGAAGACGCTGAAAGAACTTACCTTGGTAGCTGCCGCGGTTTTCAAGTTCTTTATTGATAGCGCCGAGCACTTCCCATTTGTTCACACTCCACATTGGCCCAATCATCAATTCAATCGGCCCGTCACCAGTGATACGGTGTACGATCATTTCTGGCGGGATGATTTCAAGCTGGTCACAGACGAGCTGCACATATTCGTCTTGAGAGAGAAATTCCAGCTTTCCCTTTTCGTATTGTTTCACCATCGGCGTGCCCTTCAGCAGGTGCAGCAAATGGATTTTAATACCCTGTACGTCCAAATTTGCCACTGCCTTTGCCGTTTCCATCATCATGTCCCGGTCTTCCAGAGGAAGTCCATTGATAATATGCGAGCAGATGCGTATGCCGTGTTTTCTTAGCTTGTTCACACCTTCAACGTAGCAGTCAAAGTCATGTGCCCGGTTAATCAGAAGAGCTGTGCGTTCGTGAACTGTCTGAAGCCCGAGCTCCACCCAGAGATACGTGCGTTCATTGAGTTCTGCCAAATACTCAACAACGTCATCCGGCAGGCAGTCCGGCCGTGTGGCGATTGAAATGCCGACCACATCGTCAAGCGCGAGAACAGACTCGAATTTCTCTCGAAGCACGTCAACTGGCGCATGTGTATTGGTGAAAGCCTGGAAATAAGCGATATATTTCCCGTCCTTCCATTTTTCATGCATGCGGTTTTTAATGTCGTGGAATTGCGTCATTAAATCATCGGCCCGGTTTCCTGCAAAATCACCGGAGCCCGCAGCGCTGCAAAAGGTACAGCCGCCGTGAGCGACAGTGCCGTCCCGGTTCGGGCAGTCAAAGCCGCCGTCAAGCGCTACTTTAAATACCTTATGCCCGAAATGATCTCTGAGATGATAATTTAATGTATGATAGCGTTTTTCCGTATTTGAATAAGGAAAAGGATTGTTCTGAATCACGATTATTGTGCCTCCTTGCGTACAATTGCATCCTAAAATTGTAGCACGCATTTCATATGAGAACAAATGAATATCGACCATAAATTTCTTTATTGAATCATGTCTGATGAGGCTACACTATGGATGATGGATTGTTTCCATTACCAAGAGGAGGGGTTACTGTGGCAACAAGACAATCAGTAGATGAACATCTCCAACAATGTATGCAGGCGTATGATTATGCTGAAGAACAGCTGAAAATCGCTTCTAAACAAGAGCATTATAACGACCAAGAATACAGCGATGCGCAAATGCAGATTGAAAATGCGGTAAATGCCTTGAATAAACTATGGCTGTCATCAAATGATCAGCAGAGAGAACAGCTGTACAGAATGAGGCTTCAGCTTCAAGCTTTGCAAAATAATATGATCTTGCAGCACCCTCTTGATGTGTAGGAAACGGACCCTTTTGATAAGGGTCCGTTTTTTTGTAAAAAAGGATTGACTTTGTACTGCAAAGAATTTATTGTATTAAGTGTACTAATTGAAGTAATACACTATAGACACTAATGAAAAGTTATTTATATATTGAATTTAAGGGAGGCAGTTATGAAACATAAAAAACAAAACAAACGTAACGTGCCAATGCTGATCGCGGCATCTATGATCGCTTGTTCTTTTTTTCTTGTCCTTGTGATGATCGGTTTTGAATGGCAAAAAAGTATAATTGATTCGTTTTATTTATGAAAGGTTCAGATCGTATAGAAAGTAGGGAAGTAAATGATTCAAATCGATCCAAGAAGCTCAACGCCCATTTACGAACAAATTATTCAGCAAATGAAAGAGCTTTGTTTGAAAGGGATCATGAAGCCTGGTGATAAGCTTCCTTCTGTCAGAGAATTGGCGACGATCATTATTGCGAATCCGAATACTGTCAGCAAAGCGTACAAAGAGCTTGAGCGAGAGGGTATTATTGAAACGCTGCGGGGCAGAGGGACCTATATATCGGAAAATGCAAAAACGACACTGGTTGAAGGGAAGATGACGATGATTAAAGAGCAACTCAAACAGCTCATCATCGATGCACATTATGCGGGGGTTGAGCTGGAGAAACTGCAAGAATGGATAAAGGAAATTAGCGCTGATGTGAAAGGGGGCGAGAGTGATGATTGAATTAAGACAGCTGTCAAAGACGATTGACGGCAATCAAGTATTAAAAGACGTTTCTTTAACAATTGAAAAAGGGGAAATTTTCGGGCTGCTCGGCCGGAACGGATCGGGTAAAACGACGATGCTCCGTTTAATCCAGCAAATTATTTTCGCGGACAGCGGAACGATTCTGTTTGACGGCGTAGAAATCAAAAAGCATCCGAAGGTGAAACAGAATATCATCTACATGCCTGTTCAGAATCCTTTTTATGACAAGTATACATACAAGCAGCTTGTTGACATCCTGAGAAGGATTTATCCGAAGTTTGATGTCACCTACGCGAATGAGCTGATGAACAGATACGAAATTCCGGAAACGAAAAAGTACCGTGAGCTGTCGACGGGCTTGAAAAAACAGCTGTCACTCGTTCTATCGTTTGCGGCGAGACCGGCGCTGATTCTTCTTGATGAGCCGACGGACGGAATAGATGCAGTGACAAGGCATGATGTACTGCAGCTGATGGTCGATGAAGTGGCTGAGCGTGATACGAGCATCCTGATCACCTCCCATCGCCTTGAGGATATTGAACGGATGTGCAACCGAATTGGTTTTCTCGAAGATAACAGACTGACCAACGTCATGGATATTGATGAGTTAAAAGAAGAATACATTAAAATTCAAATGGCCTTCGATACAGATGTCAATTTGGCCATCAGAGAGCAAAACATTCCGATGCTCGATCAGGCCGGTGTGTTCTATACGGTGCTGATCCCGAAAAGCGATGAGAAGAAAAAGAGCTTTTTGAGAGAGCTGAAGCCAAAAGTGTGGAATGAGCTTCCTGTCAACCTGGAAGAAGTGTTCATTGCGAAGTTTGGAGGGAAGCGGAGATGGTAGACCGAGGTCTCCTCTATCGAGAGTGGAAGCAGAATCAAGTGGTGATTTTGTTAAGTATTGTGTTTTTGGTGCTGGCAAATCCTTTAACGATTTATCACTCATATTCTTTAAACGAGTCATGCCTAGCACATTCAGATCCAAAACTATGTGCATTTTTTGTAGATTACCACATAGACAGCATGATTCAAATCAATTGGGTGATAGGGATTATACTGGCAGTATGTTTGGTTGGGCTTGAACGTTCGAGAGGTACGATGGACTTTTTGTTAGGTCTTCCATATAAAAGAAGCCAAATTTTTCAAACGAAATTTTGGCTAGGCGCAGTTGTCCTTGTGCTTTCGCAATTAGTCGGATTTTTATTAGCATGGCTGCTTATTCTTTTCTTAAAACCTGAACAAGTAAACTTTTTTGAACATGGAAGCATTGGTGTTATGATCACTAGCATTATGTTTTACTCATTAGTAATGGCCGCTGGGACGTTAACTGGAAACGCTTTTGCTCAGTTGTTGACAGCTTTTGCAACTTCTGTATTGCCATATTTGATTATCGTTTTGCCATTTTCTAATATTGAGATTATCTCAGGGGTTCAAATTTGGAAAATATTACCTAATATTGAATATTACTTCGATTTTGAAAATAATTTGATGGACTTTTCCCCAATTGCTTATGTGGATTCAAGTTGGGTGGCGGAAAGTAAATACTTATTACTAATCCCTGCAGTAATGAGTATTCTCTTTTATTTCATTGGTTATAAAAGTTTTATAAAACATCATAATGAGCGTAATGGATACTTTTTCTTATGGAAAACATTAGATCGACCTATCCAAATCCTTGTCATCGTGTTAGGAATCCTGGGTTTTGGTATAGTGGGGCATTCTGCTGGTGAATCCATAGCGGGTTACATTATCGGAATGATTATCGGAGGAATTGTAGGATTTTTGATCAGTTATTTTTCCATCTTTAAAAAAGTAAGACATTAAGATAACGGCTTAAAGTTTGGAGGGAAGTAAAATGCCGGATTCCGGTCTGCTTTATAAGGAGTGGAAACAAAATAAAGTCGCCTTAGTTATCACCATTTTGGTTTTTATACTAGGTAATCCCTTATCGATTTTAAATATGTATCTCATCTATCAAGGCTGTGTCACTGGAAAAGAAAATTGGGTCGGCCCCTGCGTATTCAGCGTTGATTATTTAAACAGCACATTTATCTCAGTATTTTGGATTTGGGGAGTCGTTTTGGCGGTCAGCCAGCTGGGGATTGAACGAAGCAAGGGCTTGTTTGATTTTACTTTAAGTCTTCCATATACACGCGGGCAGATATTTAACGCAAAGTTTGTGCTCGGCGGAATGATGATTGTGGTTCCGCAATTCATAGGATATGTTTTATCCGTTCTGCTGCTATTGCTTTTGAAACCTGATCAGGCCGTTTATTTTCACAACTACAGCTTGGGAATGATCATTGTCAGCATGCTGGCTTATTCTTTGGTTATGGCTGGCGGAGCTCTGACGGGCAATACTTTTGCACAGCTTTTGGTTTCAGCTACTGTTACGATTTTGCCTTTTTTGCTCATGACTCTTCCTGCTATCAACCTGGAAATCCTTCTTGGCGGAACAGTAGAGTTTATACATGGTCCTGTGCCCGAATGGGTGCAGTATCTATTCCCGGTTACTTACGTTGTGCCGAACTGGGTTGAGGATTCTCCATATTATTTAGTGATTCCAGCCATCATGACGATCATCTTTTACATTATCGGCTACATCAGTTTTGTCAAACTGTCTAATGAACGGAACGGATATTTCTTTTTATGGAAACCGCTTGACCGCCCGGTACAGGTCATTGTCATTATCATTGGAATCATGGGCTTCGGGTATTTTGGATTTGCCGCAACGGAAAGCTTCGCCGGCTACATATTTGGCATGGCTGCTGGCGCCGTGATTGGTTTTCTTATCAGCTATTTTGCGATTTATAAAAAAAACAAAAAACATTTATAAGGGAGAGAGAAAAGATGATTGATGTTCAGCATATTAACCATTCTTTCACGATCGGAAAAAAGGGTCGTGAGAATGAAGTGCCTGTCTTAAAAGATGTCTCGTTGACTGTGGCGAAAGGAGAAATCGCCTGTATCGTCGGACGAAGCGGGTCAGGGAAATCAACGCTTCTGAATTTAATATCAGGCTACATCTCACCGACTAAGGGGCGGATTGTGATTAACGGAACTGATGTCACGGGCTTTAATGAAAAGGAATGGGCTACGTTCCGCCTTGAACACTTTGGGTTTATATTTCAAAGCTTTCAGCTCATCCCGGGCTTAACGACGTATGAAAATGTGGAAATGCCGCTGGCGTTAAAAGGGATCAAGCCGTCAGAGCGCAAGAAAAAGGTACAGGATATGCTGAAACGCGTCGGTCTTGAAAACCATGCCGCTCACTATCCTAATGAACTGTCAGGCGGACAGCAGCAGCGTGTCAGCATTGCGAGAGCGCTGATTTTAAATCCGTCGATTATTTTAGCGGATGAGCCGACGGGAAGCCTTGATTCAGAAACGGAACAGGAAGTGCTTGAATTGATTCAGCAGCTGAACCGTGAGCGGGGCATTACATTTGTGATTATTACCCATGACGATGAAGTGGCTTCAATCGGACACTCAAAATTCCAGCTGCATGACGGTGTGTTAAAAGGGGGTATTACCGTTGAGATTTAAGGATCAGGTTCATTTTATCAGAAGAAATATGAAGAAAAACAGGCTCCGCGTCTTTATGACCATTCTTGCGACAACAATGGCGTGTGCGTTTTTAGTTGTGCTGTCGTCGGTTGGATTCGGGATTCAAAAGACAATCACAGATATGACAATGAGCCAGCAAATTGTGACTAAAGTCAGTGTAATGGGCAAGGAAGGGGATAAGCCTATTAATAAAGCTGATTTAGAGAAGTATGATCATGTAAGGTCAGTTGTAGAACGAACGCAAGTGTATGAACCAAACAAAGCAACTTTAGGAAATCGCACAAATGAAAGCTCTAATCTCATCTTTACCAATATGAACGATGAATTAAAAGCAAATATGGAATTAGAAAAAGGAAGAGTCGCAAAGTCGGAAAATGAAATCGTAGTAGGATACGACTTTGCAAAGAGATTATTGACGAAAAAAGAATCTGAAGAATATAACAAAAAAATCGAGGAAGCAAATGGAAACCCCGAGGATATAGAAGAACCAAAGGGTTATACGAAAGACATCCTGAACAAAACGATTGAATTAAGTGTATCAAAAACAGACCCTAAAACAGGGGATGTTAAGAAAACAAAAACATATGACTTTAAAATTGTTGGTATTACAAAAAAACCATCTCAAGATTGGATGGAGGATTCAAACATCTTCCTTAGTGACCAGTTCAAGAAGGACTTTTCGGAATTTTTGGACTTCAAGGGCGGGAATGTTGAAAAAAATGTTGGCGTTTATGCTGATAAATTTGAGAATGTGGAACAGCTGACAAATGATCTAACAGATGACGGATACTATGTCACATCAGTTACTACCGAGCTTGAAGGAGCCAACACGTTCTTCATGGTCTTTAAAATCGGCCTGATCTTTGTCGGATGTATCGCGGTTATCATTTCAGCCATTGGAATATTTAACACGATGACGATGGCGGTTACAGAAAGAACGCAGGAGATCGGCATTATGAAAGCCATTGGGGCAAGTCCGTCTATCATTCGCCGAATGTTCTTGATGGAAAGTGCGTATATCGGAATTTTAGGCTGTGTGATCGGGATTATCATTTCTTACGGCGTGAGTTACCTTGTCAATCTGGCCGTTCCGATGATTCTCGCGGCGACAAGCGGAGGCGAAGCGGGCGATCTGAATTATACGTTTTCTTATATTCCGCTCAGCCTTGTCATCATTGCGGTTGTGATTTGCGGCGGTGTCGCTGTGATCTCGGGTATGAACCCAGCCCGAAAAGCAACAAAAACCAACGTGCTGACAGCATTAAGAAGAGAGTTGTAATCAAGAAAAGCCGGCTGAACCAGCCGGCTTTTCTGTATAGCGCATCAACAAGATTTGCTATACACTTGACATAAAAAAAAGGAAAAAGTGCGGTGAGTCCATTGTTTAAACTTTTGCTGATAGAAGATGATAAATCGCTGTTTCATGAAATCAAGGAGCGTTTAACGGGATGGTCCTATGATGTATACGGCATTCAGGATTTCAGCCAAGTGATGCAGGAATTTGCGTCAATCAAACCCGATTGCGTCATTATTGATGTTCAGCTCCCTAAATTTGACGGGTTTCATTGGTGCCGGCTGATCCGTTCCCGGTCAAATGTTCCGATTCTCTTTTTATCCTCCCGTGACCACCCTGCTGATATGGTCATGTCGATGCAGCTGGGAGCGGATGACTTTATTCAAAAGCCGTTTCATTTTGATGTGCTGATTGCGAAAATCCAAGCCATTTTCCGGCGTGTATACCACTATAATACGGAGCCCGGCACGCTGAAAACATGGTGCGGGGCTGCTGTAGACGCGGAGCAGAACCTCGTCAGCAATGACAAAGGCTCTATTGAACTGACTAAAAATGAAATGTTTATTTTAAAACACTTAATTGAACAAAAAAACAAGATTGTCAGCCGCGATGAGTTAATCAGAAGCCTGTGGAACGATGAGCGCTTTGTCAGCGATAATACGCTGACCGTCAATGTCAACCGCCTGCGGAAAAAATTGGACGAATTGCAGCTTGGAACATATATCGAGACGAAGGTCGGCCAAGGCTACATGGCGAAGGAAGAGGATCATTTCTATGATTAAAGCATTCCTGATCGAAAGACGAAGCTGGATTGCCGCATTTTTGCTGCAGCAAATTCTGATTTTGTTGATTGCTTTTGTCGATCCGTCTATTCCATTTAAAAATGTTCTTTATATTGTTTATTTGTGTGTCCTGATCTTTGTTGTGTTTGTTATCATCCGTTTTCGGAAAGAAACCGCATTCTTTAAAAGCCTCGAAGAATGGGAAAATAATCTTGATGTCACAGCCATAAGTGAACCGGAGACGCCGTTTGAAGAGTTGATTGAAAAAAGCATCTCCGGACAAACAGAACATTTGAAGCACTCTGCATTGCGGAATCGCATGGCATTAGAAAACGAAAAAGATGAACTGATGGCGTGGATACATGAGGTCAAAACACCATTAACAGCGCTGCATTTAATCATCGATCGGATGGAAGACCCTTCATTAAAAGCCCAGCTATCGTATGAGTGGCTGCGCATCCATCTGCTTCTTGATCAGCAGCTTCATCAAAAGCGCATGTCCTTTATCGAAAATGATCTGTCTTTAGAGATGATCAAGCTTAAGCCCTTGATTATCAAAGAGATCAGAGACTTGCAATCGTGGTGTATACAGAAAGGAATCGGGTTTGATATTCAGCTGGAGGCAGAGAAAGTCTTGAGCGATGCGAAATGGCTGGCTTTTATCATCAGGCAGCTGCTGACCAACGCCGTAAAATACAGTGAAGCAGCTGATATTGTGATCAACAGCTATGAGAAAGACGAGCGGAAGGTTCTTGAGGTAAAAGATTTTGGAAGGGGCATTGACAGGAAAGACGTCTCACGAATTTTTGAAAAAGGGTTTACATCTACAACCGATCATCATAATCAGTCTTCTACGGGCATGGGGCTGTATCTGGCAAAGAGAGCCGCAGAACCGTTGCTGATCGATATCGATGTGCATTCAGAGCTTGGAGCTGGAACAACCTTTACCTTAACCTTTCCGAAACGAAATCAATTCGAACGTGTCATTAGCGTGTGACGAAAATGTCACATGCTTTTCTTTTTTATTCGCCTAATCGAAGGAAAAGCCCGTCGATCCTTTTTATAATAACAGTATCCAATATAAAGGAGACTACGGACATGATGATTTTAGAAGCAAATAAAATTCGAAAAAGCTATGGTAACAAGCTGAATAAACAGGAAGTGCTGAAGGGCATCGATATTCACATTGAAAAGGGCGAATTCGTCAGCATTATGGGTGCCTCAGGGTCGGGCAAAACCACTTTGCTTAACGTTCTGTCCTCGATAGATAAGGTCAGTCACGGAACGATCAACATTAACGGAAACGAAATGACGTCCTTGAAGGAAAAGCAGCTGGCTGAATTTAGAAAACAGCACTTAGGCTTTATCTTTCAGGATTACAATTTGTTAGACACATTAACAGTGAAAGAAAATATCCTTCTGCCGTTATCGATCACGAAAATATCAAAAAAGGAAGCACACCGCAAGTTTGAGGAAGTGGCGAAGGAATTGGGAATTTATGAATTGGGGGATAAGTACCCGAATGAAATTTCCGGCGGCCAGAAGCAGAGAACATCCGCCGCAAGAGCGTTTATTCATGACCCGAGCATTATTTTCGCTGATGAGCCGACTGGCGCGCTCGATTCGAAATCAGCCTCTGATCTATTAAATAAACTGAGCCAGCTCAATCAAAAACGCAGCGCCACAATTATTATGGTTACCCATGATCCCGTTGCAGCGAGCTACTGCGGCAGAGTCATTTTTATTAAGGATGGTTTGATGTATACGCAGCTGAATAAAGGGGGCCAAGACAGGCAGACGTTTTTCCAGGATATCATGAAAACACAAGGCGTGTTAGGCGGGGTGCAGCATGAACATTAATCAGCTCATTCTGCGAAATCTGAAAAAGAATATCAGGAATTATTACCTCTATGTGTTTGCCTTAATCTTTAGTGTGGCGCTTTATTTCGCATTTGTCACACTCCAATATGACCCGTCCATTAATGAAGTAAAAGCTTCTATTAAAGGCGCCGCGGCTATTAAAACCGCTTCAATTTTGCTTGTGGCTGTTGTATCAATCTTTATTTTGTATGCCAATACCATTTTTATTAAAAGACGGAGTAAAGAGATCGGGCTGTTTCAACTAATCGGAATGACAAAGCACAAGATCTTTCGTATCTTAAGTGCGGAAAATATCATGCTGTATTTCGGCTCGTTAGCCATCGGGGTTATTGCCGGATTTTCAATATCAAAGCTTGTGCTCATGATCTTGTTCAAAATCGTAGATGTCAAAGCTGATGCGAAACTGCATTTTTCTGGGCAAGCCTTGGTGCAAACAATCATTGTGTTCTGCGGCATTTATCTTTTGATTATGATCATGAATTATACGTTTATCAAAAAACAAAGCATTTTATCTTTGTTTAACGTAACGTCTTCCACTGAGGATAAAGTGAAGAGAATCTCTTTTTTCCAGATGCTGATTGGTGCGTTAGGCATCGTGTTGATTTTAACGGGATACTACGTGTCTTCTGAGCTGTTTAGCGGAAAATTCAAGACCATAAACGAACTGTTTTTCGCAATGAGTCTTATCTTAGGTTCCGTCATTATCGGGACGTTTCTCTTTTATAAAGGATCGGTTACGTTTATCTCGAACATCATTCGGAAAAGCAAGGGCGGCTACTTGAATATCTCAGAGGTTCTGTCACTGTCATCAATTATGTTCAGAATGAAATCGAACGCGTTGCTGCTGACGATTATCACAACCGTTTCAGCGCTCGCCATCGGGCTGTTATCCCTTGCTTATATTTCGTATTACTCGGCAGAAAAGACTGCTGAACAAAATGTAGCGGCGGATTTTTCATTCATGAATGAGAAAGATGCCAAACGATTTGAAAGCAGTTTGAGTGAAAATGACATGTCGTACGTCAAAAAAGAAATGCCTGTCCTGCAATCGTCTGTTGATCTCACAAATATCATGGATGGAACTTCGAAAGAGATGCAGAGCGATCCCGCCAACACACAACTCGCTGTTGTTAGCGATAAAGATGTAAAAGGCGTGGATGTGGCGGCTGGGGAAGCGGTTTTCTCAGGCTACACCGACTTGCTGCAAAGAATAATGGTTTTAAAAGACTCCGGCAGCATTAAAGTCAAAAGCAAGCATGAGACACAATCATTACACTATAAAGGATTAAGAGAAGAGTTTCTTGTATCCTACACGTTTACAAGCGGGGGAATGCCTGCAGTCATAGTAGATGACAACCTGTTTAAACAGCTGAACAAAGATAAAGACCCTCGCATTCAGCTGGCGCAATCTGAATTTATCGGCATCAATATGAAACATGGAGATCAGCTTGAAAAAGCAAATGAGCTTTTTCAAAAGGTGAACAAGAAAGATCTACATTTATCAAGGCTGGATACAAGTATTGCGCAAAAATCTCTTTTTGGTATGGTCATGTTCATCGTTGGTTTCTTAGGCTTAACATTTCTCATCACCTCAGGGTGTATCCTTTACTTTAAACAAATGGGTGAAAGTGAAGAAGAAAAACCGAACTATACCATCCTAAGAAAACTCGGTTTTACACAGGGAGACCTGCTGAAGGGGATACGCATCAAACAAATGTATAACTTCGGCATTCCATTGGTGATCGGCCTCTTTCACAGTTACTTTGCCGTTCAATCCGGCTGGTTCTTATTCGGATCAGAGGTATGGTCGCCGATGATTATGGTGATGGTGTTATATACTGCACTCTATTCTATTTTCGGTATTCTGTCGGTTCTTTATTATAAAAAGGTGATTAAGTCGGCATTGTAAAACAGTAAAAGCTCCAGAGAAACTGGAGCTTTTACTGTTTATCGTTTCGGCGCCCGATACCCGGCTGCCTCAGCCTCTTCCACTGAACAAAACATGTCAGCAGGGTCTGTCGTCCGGTCATAGTATGTACTGCCCGGCGTATGATAGATGCCGTTTTTGCTGCCTTTGATAAGACAGCCTTCTGCTGTATCAGCTGAGCTGGTTTCGTTGCTTTTATTCGTGCTGGTTGAAGAATGTTCGCTGTTTTCTTTCGTGCTGGCTGTTCGGTTTTGTGCCTCTTTTAATTGCTTTTCAAGTTTTGTTTTATCTTGTTGAAGGGTTTCATTTTCAGCCTTTGCTGTTTTGGTATCTTCTTTGAGCTGTTTTTGTTTTTCTTGAAGTTCTTTATTTTCTGCTTTTAATGATTTCTGAGTCTTTTTTAATTCACTATTTTCTTTCTCCAGCTGCTTGAGCTTGTCTTGATCTTTTGTATTGTCTTTCAGTTTCTTTGCTTCAGAGCTGATGGCTTCATACTCTTTCTCAAGTGCTTCATGCTCTTGTTTAAGACTTTTATATTCAGTGTTTATAGCTGAATATTTTTTATCAGCATTTGCTGCGGCGTCAGGTTCTGACAAAGCTGCTCCAGTGAAGAGCAGAATGAGGCCTCCAATGAAAAGCGGCCAAAAGAGTTTTTTAGAGAATCGTTTTTCCTTTTTCAGCACATATCTGACGAGATGGTATACTCCATAGCCAAGTGAAAAGAGAAATGCAAAAAAACCGAGGAATGCGAATGCCATTTCCATGAAATTTACCCCTTTTTCTATTTATTTTACAATTTTTGAGTAATATTTGTTAGATTTTTTCACACTCATCTGTTGAAAAATATGAGATAGACAGATAGAATGAATGTGCTATGATAACTGGATTCGTACGGAGCCTTTTGAGGTTTCCGTTTTTTCATGAGCTTTTATAGATAAGAAAGGGGGATCAGTATGCCGCGCGCATTGAAAATTTTAGTGATAGGGATGTTTATTAATGTGACGGGGGCATCCTTTTTATGGCCGCTTAACACGATCTATATTCATAATCATTTAGGAAAGTCGTTAACGGTCGCGGGGATTGTCCTTATGCTGAATTCCGGCGCCAGTGTGGCAGGGAATTTATGCGGCGGGTTTTTGTTTGATAAAATCGGCGGGTTTAAATCCATCATGCTCGGAATTGCGATTACGTTAGCAAGTCTGGTGGGTCTCGTCTTTTTTCATGATTGGCCGTTTTATATTGTGCTGCTTACAATTGTAGGGTTTGGTTCGGGTGTTGTTTTTCCGGCCAGTTACGCAATGGCTGGATCAGTGTGGCCTGAAGGGGGAAGAAGGGCATTTAATGCGATTTATGTCGCGCAAAACGCAGGCGTTGCCGTCGGTTCTGCGCTTGGCGGCGTGGTGGCGTCTTTCTCGTTTTCATACGTATTTTTGGCGAATGCCGCGTTGTATGTGGTTTTTTTCTTTATCGTATATTTCGGATTTCGAAACATTCAGACGAAGGATGTGTCTCAAACGTCTGTGCTTGATTATGACGCTGTAAGCAGCAAAACGAAATTTACGGCTCTGGTCATATTGAGCAGCGGGTATGTGCTCGGGTGGCTGGCATATTCTCAATGGTCTACCACCATCGCATCGTACACGCAAAGTATCGGAATGTCTCTTTCTTTATATAGTGTGCTGTGGACGATTAACGGAATTTTAATTGTGGTTGGACAGCCGCTTGTCAGCTTTTTTGTGAAAAAATGGGCTGAATCGCTAAAAGCGCAAATGATCATTGGTTTTGTCATTTTTATTGTGTCTTACAGCATGCTGCTGACTGCGAAGCAATTTCCAATGTTTTTGGCTGCCATGGTGATCTTGACCATCGGGGAAATGCTTGTTTGGCCTGCGGTGCCAACGATTGCCAACAAGCTTGCGCCTAAAGGGAAAGAAGGGTTTTATCAAGGGTTTGTGAACAGCGCTGCGACAGGTGGCAGAATGATAGGGCCTTTGTTCGGAGGTGTGCTCGTCGATCATTCCGGCATTCACGCTCTCGTTTTATCTCTTTTGGTTTTGCTTATGATCAGCATAGTCACGACGATTTTATACGACAAACGATTAAAATCAGCTGATAAAGCGAATAAGCAGGCTTCAGTTTCTTCTTCATAAGAAAGATCCCGCCGGATGAGCGGGATCTTTTTACATAATCGGAAGCACGTTCACGGCATCCTTTACATTAGAATATGTTTTCAGCGATGAGAAATTAGCATCCAGTTTATTCATCTTCATGGCCAATTCGGGCTTAATGCCGGTAATGATTAATTCTGTTCCGGTCAATTTCAGCAAATGGCTCAGCTTGAAAATCTGGTCGGCGGTTTGTTCATTTACTTGGGCCAATCCTGATAAATCAATAATCAAATAATCATCTTTGGATGTTGATAAAATATTCGTCAATGTGCTGACGATGGAATTAAATCGCTCCTCTGTCAGGTTGCCGACTAGCGGAAGAGCCGAAATGCCGTTGCGAATCGGCACAATAGGAGTTGAAAGTGCAGTAATTTCTGTGAGGGAATCCTCGAGAAGCTGTTCATACTCTTTTTGCTTGGTGATGTCTTTTTGGATTCCGACAAAATAGGTTTTGTCTTCTATTTCCAGCGGATCAATATTTAACTCATTCCAGAACATCGTTCCGTCTTTTTTATAGTTTTGAATCTGAACTGTAACGGGCTCTTTATTTTGTAAACCGGCTCTGATGTTGTCCACTTCACCAGCGTCTGTATCTTTCCCCTGTAAGAAGCGGCAGTTCTTTCCTAAAATTTCCTCGGCCTCATAACCGGTCATTTGAACAAAGCCTTGGTTTACGTAGACAATCGGATTATCTTCAAGTGCAGGATCTGTAATCACTACACCGACTCGCGCGTGATCAAGCGCTTTTTTGATGACGTCCAGCTGTCCTTTTATTCCGAATGATTGAAAACTACCCATATAATTCCCCCTTAGGCCGCCAGCTTGCTGTGCGAAAGCCTGATATTCCCCTTTTTTTAATGAATTCTACAGTAACCGTAGCACAACACATGTTCTGATTCAAGCAAGCGCAGTTTGTTGTTTGTCATTCGGGCTTGTCCTCGTATACACTAAAAATAAGAACAGAGTTTGAACATATGAACGGAAAGGTTTCTACATGCTAAATAAGTGACTAGGTAAATGTCACTGGGTGAAAAATGAATCTAATGCATCAAGCTTACCGATCATGTGTTCACATATAATGGAAGAAACAAGCTTTTTTCAGATTTGCCAGTATGTAGATATCGAAAATCATCGGAATCGTTTAAGGGGGCTGGATGGCCTGAAGTCGCTTTACGAAATAAGGGCTTTAGGAAGGTGATGATGAAGATGCTGCATCAGGTATTAATTGCTTGTGTAATTGGAGGAATCATGGGGATTCTCGGTCATGTGAAAAAGAGAGGCAGACTGGAGAAACCCAGGATGACAAAGCGGTTTATCTATCTTGGATTTTTGGAAGATTGGTTTATCGGCATGACGGCTTCCATTTTACTTGTACTATCCGCTGACCCCGATTCAGGAATTCAACTTGTCATCTTATCCATAATCTCAGGCTACGGCGGTGAAGCTGTTCTCAGAAGCTTTGATTTTGTAAGAGAAATGAACAGCGGCGGCGAACCGGCCGAGTCGAAACGTCAAACCAAAACTCCACCAGAATAATTGTCCTCAATCTTCGCCCGTTCAGGGTACATTCCCATTGTATACAAACCTGCTTGCACTTATGAACAGAATTCTATAAAATACAGTTAAGATTACGGTTGCGAAAAGAACAATGAAGAGGAGCAGTAAGAAGCAGATATTGTTTCAGAGAGTTGACGGCTGGTGAAAGTCAATCAAGTTTGTTTCCGAACTCACCTCAGAGTTGCAGCGGTGAAAAGCCGCTGACGCATAACTGCGTTAAAAGTATCAAGTGAGTGCGGCGTCTGCCGCGCTAACGAGGGTGGTACCGCGGGAAAACGAAAGTCTCTCGTCCCTTTTAGGGATGAGGGAGTTTTTTTTAGTTTGGGAATATTCTGAATATAATCCTCCCTGTCCCGTCAATACTTGAACATAAACGCCGTATTCAATCAGAAGGAGGTTTTTACTTTGAGTTTTCAGCACAAAGAGATAGAAAAGAAATGGCAAAATTATTGGCTGGAAAACAAAACATTTGCCACTCTTGATCATAATGAGAAACAAAAATTTTACGCACTGGACATGTTTCCTTATCCGTCTGGAGCGGGTCTTCACGTCGGACACCCTGAGGGCTATACAGCGACGGATATCCTCTCCCGCATGAAGCGCATGCAGGGCTATGACGTCCTTCATCCGATGGGCTGGGACGCATTCGGTCTGCCGGCTGAGCAATACGCCCTCGACACCGGGAATGATCCGGCAGTGTTTACGAAGCAGAATATCGATAATTTCCGCCGCCAAATCCAGGCGCTCGGTTTTTCATATGATTGGGATCGTGAAATCAACACGACAGATCCTGAATACTATAAATGGACACAATGGATTTCTTAAAACTATACGAAAAGGGTCTTGCTTACGTTGATGAGGTGCCGGTTAACTGGTGCCCCGCACTCGGTACGGTTCTAGCCAACGAAGAAGTCATTGACGGAAAGAGTGAACGCGGCGGCCACCCGGTCGAAAGACGCCCGATGAAGCAGTGGATGCTGAAAATCACAGCTTATGCGGACAGGCTTCTTGATGACTTGGAAGAGCTTGATTGGCCGGAAAGCATTAAAGACATGCAGCGCAACTGGATCGGCCGTTCTGAAGGTGCGCACGTTCATTTTGGCATAGATGGACATGATGAATCATTTACGGTGTTTACAACAAGACCTGATACATTGTTCGGCGCTACATACACTGTCCTTGCTCCGGAGCATGCTTTGGTAGAAAAAATCACAGCTGCTGAGCAAAAAGAAGCTGTCGAAGCTTATATCAAAGAAATTCAATCAAAGAGTGACCTTGAGCGCACGGATCTTGCGAAAACAAAGACAGGCGTCTTCACCGGTGCTTATGCGATCAATCCTGTAAACGGTGAAAAACTGCCGATCTGGATCGCAGATTACGTTCTTGCTTCATACGGAACTGGTGCAGTCATGGCTGTTCCCGGTCACGATGAGCGTGATTTTGAATTCGCCAACACATTCGGCCTTCCAGTCAAGGAAGTCGTGAAAGGCGGAAATGTTGAAGAAGAAGCGTACACAGGCGACGGCGAGCATGTGAACTCTGATTTTCTGAATGGACTTACTAAACAGGAAGCGATTGAAAAAATGATCGCTTGGCTGGAAGAAACGAAAAACGGCGAAAAGAAAGTCACTTACCGTCTGCGCGACTGGCTCTTCAGCCGCCAGCGCTACTGGGGCGAGCCGATTCCGATCATTCATTGGGAGGACGGAACGTCAACAGCTGTGCCGGAGGAAGAACTGCCGCTGATTCTGCCGAAAACAAACGAAATCAAACCGAGCGGCACCGGCGAATCACCGCTTGCGAACATTAAAGAGTGGGTTGAAGTCATAGACCCTGAAACAGGGAAAAAAGGAAGAAGAGAAACGAATACAATGCCGCAATGGGCGGGAAGCTGCTGGTATTTCTTGCGCTACATTGATCCGCACAATCCCGGATCAGCTGGCATCACCTGAGAAAATGGAAAAATGGCTTCCGGTTGATATGTATATCGGCGGCGCGGAGCATGCTGTGCTTCACCTTCTGTATGCCCGTTTCTGGCACAAGTTCCTTTACGACATCGGTGTAGTGCCGACGAAAGAACCGTTCCAAAAGCTGTATAACCAAGGAATGATTCTCGGTGAAAACAACGAGAAAATGAGTAAATCAAAAGGGAACGTTGTCAACCCTGATGAAATCGTTGCATCTCACGGCGCTGATACGCTGAGATTGTACGAAATGTTCATGGGACCGCTTGATGCTTCAATTGCCTGGTCTGAATCAGGCTTAGACGGCGCACGCCGCTTCCTTGACCGCGTATGGCGTCTGTTTGTTGAAGACAGCGGAGAGCTAAATGGAAAAATTGTTGAAGGCGCTGGTGAAACATTGGAGCGCGTCTATCATGAAACAGTCATGAAAGTGACAGATCACTATGAGGGCCTGCGTTTTAACACAGGTATTTCTCAGCTGATGGTCTTTATCAACGAGGCCTATAAAGCGTCAGAGCTGCCGAAGGAATATATGGAAGGCTTTGTGAAGCTCCTATCTCCTATCGCACCTCACCTCGCGGAAGAGCTGTGGGAGAAATTGGGCCATAGCGGTACGATTGCATATGAGGCTTGGCCTGTATATGATGAAGCTAAACTTGTTGACGATGAAGTTGAAATTGTTGTTCAGCTGAACGGAAAAGTGAAAGCGAAACTACAGGTTCCTGCAGATGCGACGAAGGAACAGCTGGAACAGCTTGCTCAAGCAGATGAAAAGGTCAAAGAGCAGCTTGAAGGCAAAACCATTCGTAAAATCATCGCGGTGCCTGGCAAGCTTGTCAATATTGTGGCAAACTAATCCTGAAAAAA
>NZ_JH600277.1 GCF_000245335.1 Bacillus mojavensis RO-H-1 = KCTC 3706 | reverse complement strand
AAAAAAATACCCCTTGGTCAAAAAGGGGATTTTTTTCATCAGTCTCTTAATAGAAATCGACTGACGGACTTTGGTATACTTAAAGTCATCATCGTGAATAGGAGTGTTATCGGTTGAAAATAAATGAAATCAGCACTGCCGATCTGAAAGAAAAAATCGAGGCGGATGAAGAATTGTATTTGATTGATGTCAGAGAAGATGAAGAGGTTGCGGAAGGCATGATCCCGCAAGCGGTTCATATTCGCATGGGAGATATTCCTGAAAAAATGGACACTCTCGATAAAGACAAAGAGTACACTTTTATCTGCCGCTCAGGAATGCGCAGCATGAATGTCTGCAAGTATTTGGATGAGCAAGGCTTTAAAACAGTCAACGTAGAAGGCGGCATGATGGCCTGGGAAGGCGAAACGAAACCGAAAAACTAGGGGAGAGATCACCCCTAGTTTTTTTATTTGTATGCTGGAAGCCAATCGCCGTGCGCTTCAAATAAATCATCACACATCGAAATAATGTCATTGATGGACAGCTCTGCACTTGTATGCGGGTCAAGCATAGCTGCCTGGTAGACAGCTTCTTTTTTCCGTGTAACAGCAGCTTCAATGGTCATCAGCTGTGTGTTGATATTCGTTCTGTTTAACGCTGCGAGCTGCTCAGGCAGTTCTCCTGCAAAGCACGGGGTTATCTTTTTTCTGTCGGCGACGCATGTCACTTCGACGACTGCTTTGGAAGGAAGGTTTGTGATAAGCCCGGTATTTAACACGTTTCCTCCGAAGGTGAATGGCTGATTCGTTTCCATCGCTTCTATTATTCTTGAGCCATATTCTTTTGAACGTTTATGGGTGAGGTTTTTATTGTTAACAATGTCATCCTTCATTTTCTCCCAATCTTCTATCTGTTTCACGCATCTTCTTGGATATTCGTCTAGCGGGATCTGAAGCTCGTTGATCAATTCAGGATAATTTCGCTTAATAAAATAAGGATGGTATTCTGCGTTGTGCTCTGATGATTCCGTGACGTAATAACCGAACTTATCCATCAATTCAAACCGTACCATATCTTGATGCTTTGTTTTTTGCTTTTCTCTCGCTCTCTTTTTGATTTCGGGATATAAATCAGCACCGTCCTTTTTCACTTCCAACAGCCATGCCATATGATTGATGCCTGCGATTCGTTCTTCAATCCCGTCGTGCTCCATACCGAGAGATTTAAATAAATCTCTTGTACACACTTGGACGCTGTGGCACAGCCCGATCGTTTTCACATCCGTATAGCGAAGCATAGCGCCAGTCAGGGAGGCCATTGGGTTTGTATAGTTTAAAAACCAGGCGTCGGGGCACATTTCCTCAATATCTCTTGCGATATCAAATAACACAGGGATAGTCCTGAGTGATCTGAATATCCCGCCGATGCCCACCGTGTCGGCAATTGTCTGCCGTAATCCGTATCGTTTAGGAATCTCAAAATCGATGACTGTGCTTGGTTTATAGCCTCCGACCTGAATGGCATTAATCACATAGCCCGCATGCTGCAAAGCCAGCTTTCTGTCATCATAGCTGTTGATAACGACGCTCGGATTATAGCGGTCTCTCAAATTTTCGAGCATAAGCTGAGATTCCTGCAAGCGTTTTGGATCAATGTCGTAAAGCGCAAATTCAAATCCATTTAACGCCTCCGTTAACAAGCAGTCTCCTAAAACATTTTTTGCGAAAATTGTGCTCCCTGCACCGATAAATGTGATTTTTTTCATGTCGGTTCCTCCTTTAATTCATTATCCTTTTACCGCTCCTGATGACAGTCCGGCAATAAAGTATTTTTGCAGCGCCAGAAACAGAATGACCATCGGCAGCATCGCCATGATGGCAGCTGCGGCGACCAAATGCAGATTGTTGGCGTTTTCTCCGAAAAACCCGGCCATTGCGACAGTAAGTGTCTGCACCTTCTGATCCTGTAAAAAGAAAATCGCAAATTGATAGTCATTCCATATAAAGACACAGGAAATAATACAGATGGTGGCAGTGATCGGCTTCAGCAAAGGAAACACGATCATAAAAAAGATTTTCAGCATTCCCGCTCCATCCATTCTTGCTGCTTCTTCAAGCTCTTTTGGAATGGTAGAACGGATAAAGCCGGAATACAAAAACACGGTTAACGGCATATACGCCGCTGTATTGATCAAAATGGCGACTGCGTGTGTATTGACCATACCGGCGTCCACGACCATTCTGTATAAAGGCACCATGGACGTTAACGGAGGGATGATCATAATTGAAATCAGCAGCGCGAAAACGGCTTTATTCAGCTTGGTTTCCCGCCGGGCAAGAGGGTAGGCGGCCAGTGAGCCGAATATGATTAACAACAATGCCGAAACGCCTGTGATGGTGATTGTGTTGATAAACGAGTTGCCAAGTGAAGCGCGCTCCCATGCCTCAGAAAAATTTTGGAAGGAAATATCAGCTGGAAACAGCCATTTGGAACTGTAGTCTCCTTTTGCTTTTAATGAAGTGGTCAGCAGAATGTAAAAAGGAATGAAATGCGCACAGGCTACAATGGCAGCGAGAAGGGTAATCAACCGCAGTTTGTTTGAGCGGGCGGCTCTCATGACATTTCCGTCTCCTTTCTTTTAAAGTACGCAAGCGCGCAAAAGCTGATGATCAAAATGACAAATGCCATAAATATGCCTTGTGTCGCAGCATATCCGGCATCCTGCCGTTTAAAATACAGGTCATACATAAACGTTGACATCGATTGCGACGCGTTTCCGGGTCCGCCTGCAGTGAGCGCAATGATCACGTCAAACAGCTTTAAGCCTCCGATAATGTTGATGACCATATTGATCGTGATCGAGGGCATTAACAGCGGCAGGGTGATGCCGAAAAACTGCTGGCCCCGTGTTGCGCCATCCATTTCCGCTGCTTCGTAGTAATCTTTCGGAATGCTTTGCAGGCCTGCCAAATAGACAATCATGGCGATGCCGACATATTGGTACGTGTTAATCATGACGATGATCCATGGGTTCGAAGACGGACTGGCAAGCGCGTTGATCGGGCTGATGCCGAAAACGCCAAGCAGGTCATTAAGCGCGCCTCCGTCATAAGAAAAGAAGAAGTACCAAATGTAGCCCATAATGAGCGGACTGATCATAACCGGCAAATACACAATTGTTCTTGTTATCGCTTTCATTTTTATGCTTTGATTCAATAGCAGAGCGTACAGGAGCCCAATGACGTTTTGAAAAAAGGTGCTGCCGAGTCCGTATAGCAGCGTGTTTTTTAAGATATGCCATGTGTCCGGATCAGCAAACAGCCTTTCATACTGAGCGAAACCGACCCACTGATAAACCTGAGAAAATCCGTTCCAGTTTGTGAAGGTGATAAAAGCGCCTTTTATAAACGGATAAATCATGAAGATCAAAACGGAGAGCAGAGCCGGAATATACATCCACCAAAGTGAGGACTGTTTATTCGGCTTGACCTGTTTCACATGTGCGTCTCTGGCGATCTCACTCATTGTTTTCAGCTCCCTGTGTTTCAGATTGCTCCCGGAGTCGTTTATATTCTCTTCCCAGCTTTTTAGAAATCTCGTTGGGTGTCAAAATGTCTGCCACAAGCTCCTGGCCGACCGTTCCCATCACATCCCACATCCCGTTCGGCAGATACAATCGGTCGAAGTAAGGTTCGACTTTCATATTCTGATAATGCTGATAGTCTTTGGCATAGAAAATGTCAGCTTTTACATTGGTCAGCCCTGAAGGAAGCGAGGTGGCTTCAGCCATTTCTTTCGCATGGGCGGGACGAGCCATAAAGGCGATAAATTGCTTTGCTTCCTTTAAATGAGGCGAGTCTTTCCATGCTGCCAGTGTATAGCGCTCGCCGCCAATCCATATCGGGTCATCACCGGAGTGTATAGCTGGTGTCGGGATAATCCCAACCTTTACATTCGGGTTAATTTGGGCGACGTCTTGACCAAGAGTGCCGCCCTGCATGGTAAAAGCGATTTTATTTTGAGCCATTAATTCAATGAGCTGTGATTTTTTTGCTGTTACGGCATCGATATTGATGAGTTTTTCTTTCTGCATTTGTTTGAGGGTATCTGATAGATAAGTAAATTTGCTCCAATTGAAGGTGCCGTCAATGAGCTGTTTCTTTTCATTATGGGCAGGGTCTGTGATGAGAAGAGGTGTTGCGAATTGGTCATAATATTGGGCGAAAGAGCTTTTGTCATATCCGGCGAACCAGAAAGGAACGATTTCTCCATTGCTTTTTTCTTTAATCGTTCTCAATGCTTTTATAAAATCATCCATCGTTTCGGGCGGATCGATGCCGAAGCGGTCTAATATATTGCGGTTGTATGCCAGGCCGTCCTTTGCCTGATTGATCGGATATGCGTATACCTTTCCGCTCTTGTTTTTAAGAATGCTGTTTAAATTCGGGTCAAGTTTCTGAGTCCAGTCCATATCCCGGAGATCGGCTGTATACTCCCCGTACCTGATTTTCCCCCAGCCATGAGTATCAAAGAGGTCAGGCAGATCATTGGCGGCCATTCTGACACGCATCATATTTTCATAGTCATTGCCTGGGAAATGAATGCTGACGCGAATGCCGCTTTCCTTTTCGAACGCTGCGGCTAGTTTTCTGAATGTGTTTCTTTCACTGTCCGTTGACATCGTAGAATAAATGGTTAACGTCTTTTTGCCCGTATCTGCAGTGCTTTCTTCAGATGAGCAGCCCGGCAAAATCAGCAGAATAAGAGAGAGAAATAAAACAAATATGTGTTTCATCTTTTCCTCCTTATGATCTTGATGAACGTTTTTCTTGCGTCACTTCCTTAGCTGTGTATCCGCAGCTTTGCCTGATGATCAGTGTTGTCGGCAGGGTGACTTGATGAGGAATTGTTCGGCCGTTAAAGCGGTCGAGAAGCTGTTTTACGCCTGTTCGGCCCATTTCCTCTGTATACACTTTCACCGTGGTTAAAGGTGTGCTGGCAAACTCGGCTTCTTCAATGCCGTTAAAGCTGACAATGGCTGTGTCCCGCGGCACATGCAGATCGGCTTCCCGAAGTGCTTTTAATGCCCCGATAGCCATAGAATCACTTGCGATAAAAAAGGCTTCCGGCAGATTGCCTTGAGTGATGGCTTTTTTCATCAGACGATAGCCCTCGCGCATGCTGTAATCGCCGACCAAGACGTGTTCAGGCTGAGGATGGGCGGACTGCAAAAAGGCAGTCTGGCGTTTGTCTTCAATTGTTCTGCGAATGCTTTGGCCGTCCCTCAGTGTATGCTCCTTCTCCTGCCCGCCGATATAGCCTAGTCGTTTGTAACCTAAATCGAAAAGGTGGTCAATTGCCTGGCGTGCGGCGGCTTCAAAATCAATCCCAATCGAGTCGTATATCTGCGGATCTGGAGAATGATTGATAAACACGGCATGCTCCAATCGGCCGCTGATATGTTGAACGGCTTCGTCATGGACACGGCCAATCACAATGATGCCGTCTAATTCCCGAAACATATGCTCCTGGAAGGAACCGAGATGGATGGAGTTTGTAATGAAAATTTCCTGTTCAAAGCATTCTTTTTCAATCCCTTTGCGAATAGAAGAAAAATAAGGATCCTGCCGTTCTTCATCGGGAGATAAGCAGCTCAGCACCCCGATAAGCGGCTGGGCGCGCTGTTTTTGTCCGCGGGCTTTTCGGCGTTTAGCGACAGTTTGATAGCCTAGCTCTTCAGCGATACTGATTACTCTTTGCCTCGTTTCACCCGCAACAGAAAGCGAATGATCTTCATTTAAAATTCTCGAAACAGTAGCACTTGAAACGTTGGCTTTTAAGGCGATATCTTTTATCCGAACCATGGTTGCTCCCTTTCATTTGATGAGATTTACTAAAACGAAAGACATATTTTACTCATGCGTTTTTGATAAATTGATACTATCATATGAAAGTAAGCGGTTACAATAATGAATTTCAGAATATTTCGTTATATTTAGTAAAAGTTTAGTAAACTACGATTTTTTGTTTCTCTATGCTTTGTGAAAAAATAAAGGGAAAAACAAATCTGTCTCGTACATTGAAGATAAGCGAAGAGGGAGGGTGATGGGATGAGTAACGAAAAAAGAGAGCTGCTGTTTCGATTGCTTGGTGATTTGCCTGATTGGAAGGATACGGGTGCGGAAACGCTGCGTATTGAGGAAAAAGAGGGATATATGATTGAAACGCTGTTGCTTGATATAAATGGGCTTGAAAAGGTGCCTGCATATTTTGTGAAGCCGAAAGCGGCAAAAGGACGGTGCCCGGTTATATTCTTTCAGCATTCACATGGAGGGCAGTATGACCGGGGAAAAAGTGAACTGCTTGAGGGAGCGGATTATTTGAAGGCGCCCTCGTTTGCTCGGGAGCTGACTTCTCTCGGATATGCGGTATTGGCAATCGACCATTGGGGATTTGGAGACAGACGAGGAAAAACAGAAAGCGAGATTTTTAAAGAGATGCTTCTCACAGGCAGGGTGATGTGGGGCATGATGATTTACGACAGTATAAGAGCCATTGATTATGTGCAGAGCCGTCCTGATATTCAGCCTGACAGAATCGGAACGATCGGCATGTCTATGGGGGGCTTGATGGCTTGGTGGACAGCGGCGCTTGATGAACGGATTAAGGCATGTGTGGATTTATGCAGTCAGGTTGACCATCATGTACTGATTGAAACACAGAACCTTGACCGGCATGGCTTTTATTATTACGTTCCGGCGCTTGCCAAGCACTTTTCTGCATCAGATATCCAAAGCCTGATCGCACCACGCCCGCACCTTAGTCTTGTCGGCATACATGATCGGTTAACACCCGTTGAGGGTGTGAACAAAATCGAAAAAGAATTAACAGCTTTGTATGCTGAGAAAGGGGCTTCTGATCGTTACCGTATGGTGCGCTCCGCTTCAGGGCATTTTGAGACAGCTATGATGAGACATGAAGCCCTTCGGTTTTTGAGAAAGTGGCTGTGACAGTGACAGTGAAAAAGGGCAGGCTTTGAGTGTTTGTCTGAAATGATTCTATACAGGTGAGGAGGCGAGCGTCTGCCCGTCTCTTCTTTTTCTAGTGGATTAATACAGGTATTAGGAATATACATGATAAATAGATTTTTAATGGCGTTCTGATATTGACAGAATTGTATATACATAATAGTATTCTATTTGTTAACCTTAATTTATAAATGGTTAACAAATAGTCTGCTTTCTTCTGTAATCAAAGCTGAAAGGGCGAGAAGGTATGCAAGAAGAAACATTTTACAGTGTCAGAATGAGAGCTTCTATGAATGGGTCTCACGAAGATGGTGGAAAGCATATATCCGGCGGAGAACGGCTTATCACGTTCGATAATATGAAACATACGGTGAATGCCTTACTAGAAAAAGGCTTATCCCACTCAAGAGGAAAACCGGATTTTATGCAAATTCAATTTGAAGAGGTTCATGAGCCGGTAAAGACGATTCACCCATTACCAATCAAGACAAATGAAGTGGAATCCCCAGAAGAGGGACAAAGTCTTGCCCGATTCTTATTGGAGAAAGCGGGTGTTTCAAGAAAAGTGATTGAAAAAGCATATAAACACATTCCTGAATGGCGGGGTATCAGGGGAGCGGTGGTGTTTGATATTTACTCTGGCAAGCGAATTGATCAAACACTAGAAAAAGGTGTACGGGTATCCAGAATGGATTGGCCGGACGCCAATTTTGAAAATTGGGCGCTCCGCAATAACATGCCGTCCAATTCAAGAACAAAAGAGGCCCTTGCGCTTGCTTCAAAGGTGAGTGATCATCCGGCAGCTGTTGCAGAATTATGCTGGTCGGATGACCCTGATTACATAACAGGCTATGTTGCAAGTCATAAACTGGGCTATCAGCGTATTACAGCAATGAAAGAATACGGGAATGAAGATGGCTGCCGCATCTTTTTTGCTGACGGCTCAGAAGATGTAAATAGTTACATAAACTATCTGGTAAAGCAGCCTATTTTCATTGATTGGGGGGAAGATGATGACTCAGGAGTTGATAGAAAAAAGTAAAAAGCATCTTTGGCTGCCTTTTACTCAAATGAAAGACTATGATGAACATCCCTTGATCATAGAGAGCGGCAACGGAATCAAAGTAAAAGACATAAACGGCAAGGAATATTATGACGGCTTTTCTTCCGTTTGGCTTAATGTGCACGGGCACCGCAAAAAGGAATTAGATGAGGCCATCATAAAACAGCTTGGAAAAATTGCTCACTCCACATTATTGGGCATGACCAACGTTCCGGCGACCGAACTTGCCGAGACATTAATTGAGATCAGTCCGGAGAAGCTGACGCGTGTTTTTTATTCAGACAGCGGTGCAGAAGCGATGGAAATTGCTCTTAAAATGGCGTTTCAATATTGGAAGAACATCGGGAAGCCTGAAAAACAAAAATTTATCGCAATGAAAAATGGATATCACGGCGATACGATTGGTGCCGTCAGTGTTGGTTCTATTGAACTGTTCCACCACGTCTATGGCCCGTTAATGTTTGACAGTTATAAAGCTCCGATCCCTTATGTATACCGCTCTGAAAGCGGTGATCCTGTGCAGAGCCGTGATGAGTGTCTCTATGCGCTTGAACAGCTGCTAAAGGAACACCATCGCGAAATTGCAGCGCTTTCTATTGAATCAATGGTTCAAGGAGCATCCGGCATGATTGTGATGCCGGAAGGATACTTGTCAGGGGTGCGCCAGCTTTGTACAGCTTACGATGTCTTAATGATTGTTGATGAAGTTGCCACTGGTTTTGGCCGGACGGGGAAAATGTTTGCATGTGAGCACGAAAATGTTCAGCCTGATCTAATGGCTGCCGGAAAAGGCATTACAGGAGGCTATTTGCCGATAGCTGTCACCTTTGCCACCGAAGACATCTACCATGCATTCTACGATGATTACAAAGAACAAAAAACCTTTTTCCACGGTCACTCCTATACAGGAAATCAGCTTGGCTGTGCGGTTGCTCTTGAAAACCTGAGATTATTTGAATCTGAAAACATCGTTGAACAAGTTGCGCTAAAAAGTGAAAAGCTCCATTTGCTTCTTCAAGACTTGCATACTCTTCCTCATGTTGGGGATATTCGGCAGCTCGGCTTTATGTGCGGTGCAGAGCTTGTTCAATCAAAGGAAACTAAACAGCCTTATCCTGCTGATCGGCGTGTGGGGTACAAAGTTTCTTTGAAAATGAGAGAGCTGGGGATGCTGACAAGACCGCTCGGCGATGTGATTGCATTTCTGCCTCCGCTTGCCAGTACAGCTGAAGAGCTAGAAGCAATGGTGTCTATTATGAAAGAAGCGATCCAAGAGGTAACGAGCCTTGAGCATTGACAGCTGGTTAAGCAGCCGGTTAGACAAAGCGAAGGGAGCCGGCGTATACCGTACACTCAGAACAATGAACGGGCCTCCAATTCCAGAGGGAACGATGAATGGCAAAAATCAAACGGTCTGGTCGTCAAACAATTATTTAGGTCTGGCAAACCATAACCGTTTGATCTCTGCAGCCCAAGCAGCACTGCAGCAATTTGGAGCAGGAAGCAGCGGCTCGCGTTTAACGACAGGCAATTCGATCTGGCATGAAAAACTCGAAAAAAAGATTGCCGGTTTTAAACGGACAGAAGCGGCTTTACTGTTTTCAAGCGGCTATTTAGCCAATGTCGGTGTTCTTTCTTCGTTACCTGAAAAAGGCGATGTCATTTTAAGTGATCAGTTAAATCATGCAAGTATTATCGATGGCTGCCGCCTGTCTAAGGCTGATACGGGTATTTATCGTCATATCGATATGGCAGATCTTGAAGAAAAGCTGAAAGAAACACAGCGGTACCAGCGCCGTTTTATCGTCACAGACGGGGTATTCAGCATGGACGGCACGATTGCCCCTCTTCGTCAGATCATCGCCCTTGCTAAACGCTATCATGCTTATGTCATTGTTGATGATGCGCATGCAACAGGTGTTTTGGGTGAATCAGGAGGAGGGACGAGTGACCATTTCGGTGTGTGTCCTGACATTGTCATCGGCACGCTAAGCAAAGCTGCCGGAGTGGAAGGAGGTTTTGCTGCCGGTTCAGCTGTAATCATCGACTTTCTGCTGAACCATGCCAGAACGTTTATCTTTCAAACCGCTATTCCGCCGGCAAGCTGCGCAGCTGCCCATGAGGCGTTAGACATCATTGAAGCCAGCAAGGATAAACGGGAGCTTTTATTTTCTTATATCCAGATGATCAAAACGAATCTGAAGCACATGGGCTATACGGTGAAGGGGCATCATACACCGATTATTCCGGTGGTCATCGGCGATACCCGAAAAACGGTCACATTTGCTGAAAAATTGCAGGACAAGGGAATCTACGCCCCTGCCATTCGGCCGCCGACCGTAGCGCCAGGAGAGAGCCGTATCCGCTTAACCATCACAGCTGGGCACAGTATAAGGGATATTGATCATTTGCTGGAAGCATTTCGTTCAATTGGAAAGGAGCTGAACATCATTCCATGAAAGGTTTTTTTGTAACAGGAACAGATACAGAAGTGGGGAAAACGGTGATATCCAGCGGTCTTGCAGCTTTATTCCGGGAAAATAAGATGGATGTCGGAGTATTTAAACCATTTTTAAGCGGGATTTCTCGTCATCATCCGAATAGTGACACAAGCCTGCTGAAAGAGATGTCGCAAACGAGTCTCTCACATGAAGAGATTACGCCTTTTGCATTCAAAGAGCCGCTAGCTCCATACGTTGCAGGAAAGCTGGAGGGAAAGGCTGTCAAAATGCAAGAAGTCTTACGCCATTGGGAGCGGATAAGAGAAAAACATGAATGCTTCATCGTAGAAGGTGCGGGCGGAATTTCTGTGCCATTGGGAGAGGATTTTTTAGTCAGTCATGTCATAAAAGCGTTGCAGCTCCCCCTGATCATTGTGGCGCGTCCTCATCTCGGAACAATTAATCATACCTTTTTAACTGTCCAATATGCGAAAAGGATGAGTCTTCCAATCGCCGGAATTGTCATCAATGGGATCAGTGATTCTCCTGATCATGATGAAAAAACCAATCCTGAGATGATTGAGCGCTTATGCGGTGTGCCGATTTTAGGGATAACGCCTAAGCTTGCCAACGTGACGAAAGAAACGGTTCTTCATATGGTAAAAGACCATATCGATCTATCATTACTGATGAATCAAGTGGGGGTAGGAGAATGAATCAATGGATGGAACTCGCAAACAGGGTGCTGGGCGGAGCAGAGGTGACCAACGAAGAGGCGCTTTCTATTTTAAACTGTCCAGATGAAGACATCTTGCTTTTGATGCATGGAGCTTTTCACATCAGAAAACGATTTTATGGAAAAAAAGTGAAGCTCAATATGATTATGAATGCAAAATCAGGGCTCTGTCCGGAGAATTGCGGCTATTGTTCCCAGTCTGCGATTTCGAAAGCGCCGATTGAGACTTACCGGATGGTGAAAAAGGAAATTCTTCTGGAAGGCGCAAAGCGGGCGCATGATTTGAACATAGGTACATACTGTATCGTGGCAAGCGGCAGGGGACCGTCCAACAGAGAGGTCGATCAGGTCGTAGAAGCAGTACAGGAAATAAAAGAGACGTATGGGCTGAAAGTTTGTGCGTGTCTCGGGCTGTTAAAGCCGGAGCAGGCGAAACGGCTGAAAGCAGCCGGAGTAGACCGCTATAATCATAATGTCAATACATCTCAGAGAAATCATTCAAACATTACCACGTCACATACGTACGAGGATAGGGTCAATACGGTTGAGATTGCAAAAACCTCCGGCATGTCTCCATGTTCAGGCGCCATTATCGGGATGAAGGAAACGAAGCAGGATGTCATTGATATCGCACAAAGCTTGAAGGCCCTTGACGCCGATTCCATTCCAGTGAATTTCTTGCATGCGATTGACGGCACACCATTAGAAGGCGTAAATGAATTAAACCCGCTGTATTGTTTAAAAGTGCTGGCGCTGTTCCGTTATATCAATCCGTCAAAAGAAATCCGCATTTCTGGTGGAAGAGAGGTCAATCTCCGCTCATTGCAGCCATTGGGGCTGTACGCCGCCAACTCCATCTTTGTCGGAGATTATTTAACGACTTCCGGACAGGAGGAGACGGAGGATCATAAAATGCTGAGTGATTTAGGATTTGAAGTAGAATCGGTCGAAGAAATGAAAGCCAGTTTAAGTGCAAATAGCTGAAAGCAAGAATAGAAGCAATCGGTGTCATGTCGATTGCTTTTATTTTTATAGAGTCAAAATGATGATGTCAGAATCATGAAAGGGAGCATATGACAATTCCAATTTCACTTACACCTTCTGCGTTTTTTAAAAACCCTTATCCTTATTACGACACATTACGTTCTGCACACCCTTTATATAAAGGGAATGTTTTAAAGTATCCAGGCTGGTATGTCACGGGATATGAGGAAGCGGCAGCAATTCTGAAAGATACCAGATTCAAAACACGTGTCCCGCTGCCCGAGACGTCTATGAAATATAAGGATCTAAATCATGTCCAGAAGCAGATGATGCTGTTTCAGAATCAGCCTGATCATAGGCGTCTGCGTCTACCGGTCAGCGGCGTATTTACTCCGAGAATGACAGAGTGCTATCGCCCATTTATAAATGAAACTGTCCATCATTTGCTTGATCAAGTGCAAGGTGAAAAAAAGATGGAGCTGATTTCTGACTTTGCTTTTCCTTTGGCAAGCTGCATTATTGCTAAGATCATAGGTGTGCCGGCAGAAGAAAGGGATCAATGTAAAGAGTGGGCGTCAAGCCTCGTTCAAACAATTGATTTAACCCGATCAAGAAAGGTGTTAACAGACGGCAATCAGATCACAGGAAAGATGAAGGAGTATTTTAGAGAGCTCATTCAAAAACGGAAACAAAATCCGCAGCATGATGTGATCAGCATGCTGCTGAAGGAAGAACAGGCTGATAAGCTGACGGAAGAGGAAGTGGCATCAACGTGTATATTGCTGGCAATCGCCGGACATGAAACAACAGTGAATCTCATCAGCAACTCAATTCTTTGTCTGCTGCAGCATCGAGAACAGCTTTTGCAGCTCAAAGAAAACCCAGCTCTGATTCATACCGCAGTTGAGGAATGCTTACGCTATGAAAGTCCCACACAAATGACAGCTCGTGTTGCGTCAGAAGAGATTGAAATGAATGGCGTAACGATTCGTCAAGGGGAGCAAGTCTATGTTCTGCTGGGGGCTGCCAATCGAGATCCAAAAGTATTCGCGCATGCCAATGAGTTCGATATCACCAGAAGCCCTAATCCCCATCTTTCATTCGGGCAGGGCCACCATATTTGTATAGGTTCTTCGCTGGCACGGTTAGAAGCACAAATTGCAATCAACACTCTTCTGCAGCGCATGCCAAGCCTGCAGCTCGCTGTTTCTGAAGTGCGGTACCGGAAGTTAATTGGTTTTAGAGCGCTTATGGAGCTGCCAGTTACTTTTTAATGAAGGCTAAAGGAAGCCATGAATGCTGAAAAAGTGTCATCCCCTGGGAAAATGGGCAATCTATAAAAAAGGGGAGTGAACATATGAGAAAAGTGCTGATCGCTGGCGGAAATGGTGTGATTGGGCGGATATTGGCTGAAGGGCTTATGTCTGAGTACGAGGTGACGGTGCTGGATAAAGACCGTTACGATGGCATAACACACGCTATTCAGGCAGACGCGTCAAACTATGAAGATCTATTGAAGAAGATTCCGAGAGATACAGATGTGATCTTGAATTTACTCGCTGTCAAAATCAAATATGATGTCATGGATGTAGCTGAATTTGAAAAAATGACGGATATTTTTTATAGAGCAACCTACTATTTGTGCCGAGCGGCAGCAGAGCTCGGCATTCCAAAGGTTGTTTTCGCCAGCAGCAATCATGTGACAGATGTGTACGAAAAGGACGGGCATTCACTCTTAGGGCGGGAAATCACAACCGATGACTATCCGCTGTCAAAGAATCTCTACGGCGTCCTAAAGCTGACCTCGGAACATATCGGCCACCTGTTTTATCTGGAAAATAAGCTTTCTGTTATCAACCTTCGAATCGGAACTGTCGTTACAGATGAAATGGATACACTGCATGAGAAAGACCGGACGAAAAAAACGCTTCTTTCCCATCCAGACCTGCTGTCGATTTTTAAAGCAGCCATTGAGACGAATATCCGTTACGGCACTTATTACGCCGTCTCTGACAATCCCGGCAGGCCGTGGTCAATAGAATCCGCGGTTCAGGAGCTTGGGTTTACACCTCAAATCAATACGGCCGAACTTCTGAAAGAGGAAGAAGAGAACGGCAATAACAGAGCATAATCATTTTCTAAGATGATGCTCTTTTTCTTTTATGATCGGTTTCAAGCCAATTCCGATGCCGCTGGGCAAGGGACAGTGTTCAAATGATTATAGACATGGCAATCACACATTTGCTACATTTTAGACACGATATCGTCACATGCTGCAGCTCGTTTTAACAAAATGACAACGCTTACAAAGGGGGTGGAAACGATCGCACATTCACTGAAAAATCGCCTGTTTGATATTTTGATTTACGGATTTTTGCTGATGTTCGCTTTAATATGCGTACTTCCGTTTATTCATGTCATTGCGGCATCCTTTGCCACAGTAGAGGAAGTGGTTTCAAAAAAGTTCATTTTAATACCGACCACTTTTTCGCTCGATGCCTATCGTTACATTTTTTCGACAGATATCATTTATAAAAGCTTGCTCGTTTCTGTGTTTGTGACAGTTGTAGGCACGGCGGTCAGCATGTTTCTTTCTTCACTGATGGCTTACGGTTTATCCCGCCGCGACTTAATTGGGCGGCAGCCGCTCATGTTTCTCGTCGTATTTACGATGCTCTTCAGCGGCGGAATGATTCCGACTTTCCTGGTGGTCAAATCGCTTGGATTGCTTGATTCTTACTGGGCCCTTATTTTGCCGACAGCGATTAATGCCTTTAACTTGATCATTCTGAAAAACTTCTTTCAAAACATCCCGGAGAGCCTGGAAGAGTCCGCAAAAATTGACGGCTGCAATGACTTGGGCATTTTCTTCAAAATTGTGCTGCCGCTGTCTCTTCCAGCGATCGCAACGATTTCGCTGTTTTATGCGGTGACGTACTGGAATACGTATATGACGGCGATCTTGTATTTAAATGATTCAGCAAAGTGGCCGATTCAGGTGCTTTTGCGCCAAATTGTTATTGTATCAAGCGGGGTACAAGGGGATATGTCGGAAATGGGCTCGGGCAGCCCGCCGCCTGAGCAAACGATCAAAATGGCAGTGATAGTGGTAGCGACCATTCCGGTTCTGCTGGTCTATCCATTCATTCAAAAGCATTTTGCAAAAGGCGCTTTACTGGGTTCTGTCAAAGGATAAAAAATATGAAACGGAGGGGTATGATGGGAAACAAATGGAGGGTGCTTTTGTTTGTACTTGTGTTTGCTCTCGGAGGAGTGCTGGCGGGCTGTAAAGGGGCTGATCAATCATCAGCTGAAGGCAAGGCGGACTCGGATTCAAAGGTAAAGCTGTCTATGATGGCGATTTTGTATCACCAGCAGCCGCCGAAAGACAGGGCCATTAAAGAAATTGAGAAGCTGACAAATACGGAACTGGACATCACGTGGGTTCCTGATGCGGTGAAAGAAGACAGACTGAATGCGGCGCTTGCAGCAGGCAATCTCCCGCAAATCGTGACAATTCAAGACATTAAAAATTCGTCTGTCATGAATGCCTTCAGATCGGGAATGTTCTGGGAAATAGGCGATTATATCAAAGATTATCCGAATTTAAACAAGATGAATAAACTCATTAATAAAAATGTCACAATCGATGGCAAGCTTTACGGGATATACAGAGAGCGTCCCCTCTCGAGACAAGGCATCGTCATACGGAAGGACTGGCTGGACAATTTGAATTTGAAAACGCCGGAAACGCTGGATGATCTTTATGAGGTTGCCAAAGCGTTTACAGAGAAAGACCCGGACAAGGATGGAAAAGATGATACATTCGGATTGACTGACCGAAATGATCTAATTTACGGCGCTTTTAAGACGCTTGGCTCATATGAAGGCATGCCGACAGACTGGAAGGAATCAAATGGAAAATTTACGCCTGATTTCATGACGAAAGAATACAAAGACACAATGGATTACATGAAAAAACTGCGTGATAACGGCTACATGAATAAAGACTTTCCAGTCACAAGCAAAACCCAGCAGCAGGAGCTGTTTTCTCAAGGAAAGGCCGGCATCTATATCGGGAATATGGTGGACGCTGTTAATTTGCGTGACAATGCCTCTGATAAATCAATGGAGCTGGAGATCATTAACCGCATAAAAGGCCCTGACGGAAAAGAGCGTGTATGGGCGTCAGGAGGGCATAACGGTGTATTTGCTTTCCCGAAAACGAGTGTGAAATCAGAAGCCGAGCTGAAACGGATTTTAGCGTTCTTCGACCGAATAGCCGAAGAGGACGTCTACAGTCTGATGACTTACGGCATTGACGGGGTCCATTACAATAAAGGAAAAGGCAAAACATTCACAAGAAAAGAAAGCCAGGTAAAAGATTGGCAGACTGATATTCAGCCGCTGTCCGCCTTAATCGCCATTGATAAAGCTTACTTAAAAAACACCGGTGATCCGCTGCGGACAGCGTACGAGGAGCTGACGGAAGACAATGAAAACATCATCGTCTCCAATCCGGCAGAGAGCTTGTATTCCGCCGCGGAGTCTGAACGCGGAGATGAACTGAAAAAAATGATAGACGATGCCACCTATAAATATATGATTGGAGAAATCACAGAAAGCCAGTTTGATAAAGAAGTTGAAAAATGGGAATCAAGCGGAGGAAAGCAGATTATTCAGGAATACGAGGAAGCGTTTAAAAAAACAAAGTGATATATTGAAAAAACCCAAAACGTTCAAGCGGTTTTGGGTTTTTATATGCTTCTTTTTTGCTGGCGGTAGTTGCCGGGGGTGATGCCTTCCAGCTTCTTAAAGGATCTGATAAAGTTTTGCGAGTTTTTGTATTTGAGCTTTTCCGCTATGTCTTTCACCGCCATGTCGGATTCAGCCAGCCAGCTTTTTGCCATATGGTGACGGTAATTCGAGACATACTCGCTGAATGAAATGCCCATTTCTTTTTTGAAAATGCTGCTTAAGTAGTTCGGGTTGTAGTGCAGCCTGCGGGCAATTTCGTCCAGCGTTAAATCGGATTCAAACTCATGGTGGATGATATGGATAATGTTGTCGGAAATATTTTTGTACTGTGCATTGGCCCGGGCATTTACTTTGTCTGTCATCGGATCAATGAACTCTTGCTTCAGCCAGTTTTCGGTATCCTCGAATGTCTTCAGCTCAAAAATTTGGTCATACAGCATTTTGTTTTCTTCAAGCTCAAATAGTTCAATTCCGAGCACATGCATCAGCTCAATGACATGGTTCAGAAAACGGGCGATTGCAATCTGAAATTGGTACGGGTTGGTGTTGTGTGTAAAAATCGACTGTAAAATCGCGTGCAGGCATTTGTCTGCTTTCTCCTTGTCACCGGCTTTTACAGCATCGAACAGCTCATGCTGAAGCTGCTTCGGAAAATGGGTTTTGAACGTTTTTTTCTGATCCAGATCTTCATAAAAGATAATCGATTTGTTTTCTGCTTTCAGCCGGTATTTTAACGCTTCTGAGCCTTCCGCATAAGCGTTTTTTGCCATAGCTAATGCACCAAACGGCTGGCTGACGCCGATGCTGACAGACAGGTGCAGCTCAGCTTCAACTGTATCCTGAATCATCCGGGCAGTATCATTCAGCTCGGCTATAAATTCCTCTTTTGTCCCGCTTTCATTCATCAATATGGTTGCCTGCTGTTTATCAACTACCGCTGGTGCGAGACGTTTTTCCGCCGGGATGTTCCGCTCAATCAGGCTGTTGACGGCAAACAACAGAAGATCCATATCTTTTTTCTCATACGGTGTCTGATTCAGTGTGTCAATTTGGAGCACCAGCAAGGCGAGGTGACGCCAATTTTGTTTTAAGCCGAGGCTTTCAAAGCGGTTATTGACCTCTTCATCGGTCAGCTTTCCAAGCATAAGCCTGACCATAAAATATTGCTGAAGATGAGTGGCCTGCTGTCTCATCGTTTCTTCAAGGTCGTCATTTCTGTTTTTGAGCTGCTTAAAGCTTTGCTCGATTAATTCAAACTCATTTTGATGAACCTGTTTTTCTGGGAAGGCGCCGTGCCGCGCAAATGAGTCATAAAGCAGCCGGATCGGTTTATAAAAATGCCGGGAGCCAAGCCAAGAAAACAATAGTGAAAGCGCTAACAAAACGGAGCATACCGTAAAGGTGATCCAGCCGATTGACTTGGCTTCTTTTTTTAGTTCTGGCAGGGAAACGAGAGAAAAATAAGTCCATGTGTTATAGTCTGATTTTTGATAGGTCACTTTATATTGAATGCGGTCAATGACTGTTTCAAACTGTCCGCTTTTGGAGCTTTGCGCCAGCATTTTGTTGACAAAGTCGTCGTTCTGAAGAGAATCGCCTATATCAGACATGTTGTTGTGAAGGATGATACGGCCTTTTTCATCAATGATAAACACGCTGTTTGCGCTTGAATAATCAGGCATATTTTTAACGAGCGAACAGCTTGGGATGCTTGCGGCTGCCAGTCCCTTCGTGTTTGTGCTGTTCAGCGGGAGCTGCTTAATCAAATTGATATTATACCGGCAGCTTTCTGAAGCGCCTTCCTTTGTGGAGATCAAACGGTTGTTTTTTTCCAGCGTCCAATAGGACCGGCTCGCTTTGTTTTTCGAATAGGCTTCGGCTGCTTCATGAAGGGAGTCCGTATTCATGCGGTATAAACCGGAATTGTTCATGTACCAGTTTTTCATATAGCTGACAAGCGTCATGTTGGACAAATCGGTATCAAAGCTTTGCAAATAGTTGAGCTCTTGGTTCACTTGGTCATAAATTTGAAATTGGTCAGAGTGCAAAGGCTCGGACAGTGTGCGGAGGAGAGGCGGCGAACTCACATAGTGGGTTAAAGAATGATCGACGGTTTTTAGGATGTGCTCGATGCTTAGCTGGGTCTGCTGGAGTGTGTCGAGTTTTTCCTCCGAAACGTTGGAGATGGCCGTTTTCTGAGAGTGCTCGTACGAAAACAAACCGACCAAAATGACGGGAATGGTGCTGAGTAAACAAAAAAACGTGATGAGCTTGTAATAAAACTTGTATTGACTTCTTTTCATAAAACCCCCCATTTCATAACACCTTAATACAATTAATCCAAAGATTGATAGAAATTGTCAATAATCATTTTCTAATATCGGTGTCTTTTCTTCAGGTAGAGAGGCGGAACCCTTGATGACAAAGGGCTCAGGCAGAATGTGATCATATGATTGTAGACGGACTTTTGCAGGCTGCGCTACAGTGAAAACAAGAACCCGTGAAAGGAGGCTTTGAAAAGATGAAAACAGCAGAAGCGCAAGCACCGGCTGTTGACGCAGTCATTTTAAAAAAAGAAAAAAGAAAGCGCTTACTAAAAAAGCTGATGCAGCAAAAGTATTTGTACTTTATGATTTTGCCGGGATGTATTTATTTTTTGCTTTTTAAGTATGTTCCTATGTGGGGAATCGTGATTGCGTTTCAGGATTACCAGCCGTTTCTCGGCATTTGGGGCAGTGAGTGGGTCGGGCTGAAGCATTTTATCAGGCTGTTTACTGAGCCTACCTTTTTTGTCCTGTTAAAAAATACGCTCGTGCTCTTTGCCTTGAACCTAGTCATCTTTTTTCCGGTGCCGATTTTATTAGCGCTTCTTCTAAACGAGGTGCGGATCGCACTCTTTAAAAAATTCGTTCAGACGCTGATTTATATTCCGCACTTTATGTCCTGGGTCATTGTTGTATCGCTGTCATTTGTGCTTTTGACAGTAGACGGAGGCCTGATTAATGAACTGATTACGTTTTTTGGCGGCGAAAAAATCAATTTTCTGCTGAATGAAGAATGGTTCCGTCCGCTGTATATTCTGCAGGTCATCTGGAGAGAAGCGGGCTGGTCAACAATCATCTACTTGGCTGCAATGACAGCGGTTGATCCCCAGCTTTATGAAGCGGCAAAAATGGACGGAGCGGGACGGCTGCGGCAAATGTGGCATATTACGCTGCCGGCTATCAAAAGCGTCATCGTCGTTTTGCTGATTTTGAAAATCGGGGACACGCTGGAACTTGGCTTTGAGCATGTATATTTGCTGTTAAACGCCACAAACAGAGAAGTCGCGGAAATTTTTGATACGTACGTTTATACTGCAGGGCTGAAACAGGGCCAATTCAGCTACAGTACAGCGGTCGGCGTATTTAAAGCGGCGGTCGGGCTGATTTTGGTCATGCTTGCGAATCGTTTGGCAAAGAAATTCGGCGAGGAAGGAATCTATTAAGAAAGGGATGGGATCAATGGATCGATCAATCGCTGTAAAATCACCTCTTACGTACGCGGAGGCATTGGCAAAAACCATTATGAACACGTACACAGTGGAGGAGCTGCCGCCTGCAAACCGCTGGCACTACCATCAAGGTGTTTTCTTATGCGGTGTATTGCGGCTGTGGGAAGCAACCGGACAAAAGCGGTATTTTGAGTATGCGAAAGCTTATGCAGATCTCTTAATTGATGATTATGGCAATCTATTATTCAGAAGAGATGAGCTGGACGCCATTCAAGCTGGTCTTATTCTTTTTCCATTATACGAACATACGAGTGATGAGCGGTATGTAAATGCCGCAAAAAGGCTGCGAGGACTATATGGAACGCTGAACCGGACGTCTGAGCAGGGGTTCTGGCATAAAGACGGCTATCCTTATCAGATGTGGCTTGACGGCTTATATATGGGCGGGCCGTTTGCGCTGAAATATGCCAATTTGAAGCAGGAGCCAGAACTGATTGATCAGGTCGTGTTGCAGGAATCACTGATGAGGAAGCATACGAAGGACTCAAAAACCGGACTCTATTATCACGCCTGGGATGAAGCGAAAAAAATGCCTTGGGCGAATGAAGAAACAGGCTGTTCGCCAGAATTCTGGGCGCGTTCTATCGGCTGGTACGTCATGTCTCTCGCTGACATGATTGAAGAGCTGCCGAAGAAGCATCCAAACCGTCGCGTATGGGAAAAAACGCTACAGGACATGATTGAAAGCATTTGCCGCTATCAAGACAAGGAGACGGGGTTATGGTACCAGATCGTTGATAAGGGAGACAGGTCCGATAACTGGCTGGAAAGCTCAGGATCCTGCCTGTACATGTACGCAATCGCAAAAGGAATCAATAAAGGATATCTTGACAGAGCTTACGAAACAACACTGTTAAAGGCGTATCAAGGCTTGATTCAGCATAAAACCGAGACAACAGAAGACGGTGCGTTTCTCGTCAAAGATATTTGTGTCGGAACGTCTGCCGGTTTCTATGACTATTATGTCAGCCGCGAAAGAAGCACAAACGATCTGCACGGTGCCGGTGCGTTTATTTTAGCCATGACAGAGACGGAGACTCTTTTTAGGACAGTAGAAAAATGACGACAGGTTTACGTACGGCTTTCTGTGTGATCGTCTCAGTGCTCTTTTTGGCATCATGCTCAAGCAGGCCGGACGGATTGCATGTCATCCTCTTTTCTGATCTCCAGGCAGGCGTACAAGAAAAAATAAAAGAGGCAGCTGGACAGGGGGCCGGAAAGGTGGATATCTTTCCCGCTTTGCCGGAAAAGCTGCTGACTGAAGTTACGGCTCAAGAGGGTGACGTCTTTATCGTGCCTGAAGACTTGTTTGCAGCATACGATGATCCGGAAAATTTTCAGCCGTTAGACGAATTGCCTGTGGAAAAAACATCTCCTTATACAGCCGTAAATCAAAAAACGGGAGAAAAAACAGTCTATGCCGTTCGGATTGAGAAAGGGGAAAAACAGCTGAACGGCTATTCTTTTCGGCTGAATCGAAATATGGCGGCGTTTATCCCTGTATACTCCGAAAAAACAGAGGAAGCGCTGCAGCTGATTTCCCAATTAACAGAAGTCCGATAGGGGTGGGGACCATTGAAAAGCATCGTCATTTGCGGAGTAAGCAGCAGAGCCCTCAGCATGTTTATCAAACCGCTGCTCAAACAGTTTTCAACCATTTATGAAATTACGGGATTACTGGATGCCGATCCGAAACGATTCGCCGTTTGCAAAGAGGCATTTCCGGAGCTTGCACACGTACCGGAGTATAAAGAAGAAGATTTTGACAGTATGATGAGCGTTTCGAAGCCAGACATTGTTATTGTGACAGGAAGGGATGACACCCATGTCACCTATATATTGAGAAGCCTTCAGTGGGATACGGATGTCATAACGGAAAAACCGATGGTAACGACGGTGCAGGATGCAAAGCGGGTGCTTGAGGCAGAAGCGAAAAGCAAAGGGAAGGTTACTGTCGCGTTTAATTACCGCTACAGCCCGTATCACCGGAAAATCAAAGAGATGATTTTAGAAGGAAAAATAGGAAGGGTCACCTCTGTGGATTTGAATTGGTATATTGATACCTATCACGGCGCCAGCTATTTTAAACGCTGGAACCGATCCAGGCAATTTTCCGGCGGTCTTTCTGTCCATAAATCCACTCATCATTTCGATCTGGTGAATTGGTGGCTCGGCCAAAACCCGGCGGAGGTATTTGCTTACGGCGAGTTGAATTACTACGGGCCGGACAGTGAGTGGAATCCGCTGCCGGAAGAAGATGGGCGTTTTTGCGGCACATGCCGGGTCAAAGAGAAATGCCATTACTATGCAAGATGGCATCCCCGTGCTTCTAAAGCTTCTGTAAAGGATGATCATCTCAAGGCGGATGCAGACCAATCAAGCTTATATACCGCATATCGCCCTGACGCGTGCATTTTTGACGATGAGATCGACATTGAGGATACGTATGTGGCGGCTGTCAAATATGACGGCGGTGCGCTGTTAAGCTACTCGATCATATTTTCCGCTCCATACGAAGGCTATCGCCTTACGATAAACGGCACAAAAGGACGTATTGAATCAAATGAATTCCATGAGCCTTCCAGAATCCCGTTTGCTTTTCCCGAGCAGACGATTGAGTATTATCCGCTTTTTGAATCGAAGCAAACCATTCAAGTCGTCAAAAATGAGGGAGGGCACGGCGGAGGAGATCCGCTTTTGCTCGCTGATCTATTTATAGGCAAAGATCCGCTGCGCCAGTATGACATTTTGGCCGGAGCCGAAGCTGGAGCCTATTCTATCGCGGTCGGTGAGGGAATATGGCGCTCCGTTGTTGAAAAGAAACCAATTGATATTAAACAGCTTTTCCACATGCAAAATGTATAAAAGCGAAAAGGAGGGGCTTTCGTGGAGCATGACGGATCAATGGCACGGGTGCTGCGTTTTTGTGAATGGATCATGAGGTTTGCGTATACCAATTTGCTTTGGCTGCTTTTTACCATCATCGGTCTCGGAGTGTTCGGTGTCATGCCCGCGACTGCTGCTTTGTTCGCTGTCATGCGAAAATGGATTCAGGGTCAGGATCACATTCCGGTGCTGCCGACATTTTGGCGGGAATACAAAGCTGAGTTTCTCCGTTCCAACTTGATCGGTGCTGTACTGGTGTTAATCGGTTTGATCATTTATATCGATTTGGCCTTTATTTACCCGAGCCACTTCTTATTGCATATCCTGCGCTTTGCCATTATGATATTTGGCTTTCTGTTTGTATCAATGCTTTTATATGTGTTTCCGCTGCTCGTCCACTTTGAATGGAAGAAGCGCCTGTATTTTAAGTTTTCCCTCTTGCTGAGTGTGGCGTACTTACAATATACGCTCGTCATGCTTGCGCTGACTGTTGCGCTCTTTTTCCTGCTTGCTTATCTGCCGGGAATTGTCCCTTTTTTCAGCGTCAGTCTCATCAGCTACTGCCACATGAGGATTGCTTATGCCGTCTTAGTAAAGCTGGAGCAGCAGGACCATGAGCCGGCAAAGAAACATCCTACACCAGAAGCTTTATATCCGGAGACGAGATAAACATTTCTCTATCATATATTGATTCCAAACGGAATAGAGTGATAGAGAAAGGAGAGCGGATAAATGCTGAAGGTGGCAGTGTTTGATGAAGAGCATGAAAAAGATTTGCAAACGGAGATCAATTCGTTTTTAAAAGGAATATCGGAAGAGCAGCTGGTTGATATCAAATATACGGTTTCAGCGGCGTGCGACCCTGAAGGCGAGCAGCTCTACTGTTTTTCCGCACTCATTCTATATCGAAAATAAAAAAGATCTTTCCGCGTACTGCGGGAAGATCTTTTTTATGGTTAAGCCTTTTTCACTCTTGGGCTTCTCGGTTTCTGGAATTTCTCTGCTGCTCTGATTTCTCTTCGTTCTTTTGCCAATGCTTTATAAAGAGCAGCAATCATGAGCAGGATAACAATTGAAAATGGCAGTGCCGCCAGAATCGCTGTGTTTTGCAAAGCGGCAAGTCCGCCGGAATACAAGAGCGCAGCTGCCATAGCAGACTGAATGATACCCCAGCTGAGTTTGACTGAATTAGCCGGGTTTAATGAACCGTATGTCGTCTGCATACCAAGGACAAATGTCGCTGAATCAGCTGATGTAATAAAGAACACGGCGATCAGGATCAATGCCAGGATAGACGTGATCATCGTCAGCGGATAGTGATCCAGTGTTCCGAACAGCATCGTTTCAGAAGACAGCTTCGACACATTAAAAATACCTTTTTGCTGAAGGTCCATTGCGGAAACACCGAAAATGGAGAACCATAGGAAAGCCAAAATACATGGTGCCACCAGGACGCCGATCAAAAATTCACGGATTGTCCGGCCTCGGGATACACGAGCGATGAAAATGCCGACAAATGGAGACCAGGAAATCCACCATGCCCAATAGAAAATCGTCCAGCCGTTGATCCATTCACGTTTGCCTGGATCGTTCGGCGCCAGTCTGAAGCTCATTTGAACAATGTTTTGAATATACTGCCCAATTGAATCTGTAAGTGAGTTCATGATCAAAACGGTAGGTCCGACAACCAGCATAAACAGCATCAGCAATCCGGCTAGCACCATATTGGTGTTGCTTAAATACTTAATGCCTTTTCCGAGCCCGCTCCAAGCCGATAGTAAAAAGAGCACTGTTACAATAACAATCAAAATCAATTGAACGATAAAATGATTCGGAATTCCGAATAGGTAATTCAATCCGCCGTTAATTTGAGTTGCGCCGATCCCCAGACTCGTTGCAACGCCGACAACTGTAGCGAAAACAGCGATACAGTCAATCAGTTTACCGATCGGGCCGTTTACTTTATCGCCGAGAATCGGAGTTAGTGTGCTGCTGATTAATCCAGGCGCGTCTTTGCGGAATTGAAAATATGCGATACATAATGCCACGACGGCATAAATGGCCCAAGCGTGCAGTCCCCAGTGGAAAAACGTGTACCGGAGCGCATCTCTGAAGGCTTGGGGGGTTTCTGTTTCACCTGATGGAGAGCTAATTGCGTAATGGCTGATCGGTTCAGCCGCACCATAGAATACTAAGCCGATTCCCATGCCTGCACTGAACAGCATGGCAAACCAAGATAATAACCCGAATTCCGGTTTTTCATCCGGTTTCCCCAGTTTAATTTTACCGATCGGGCTGACAATTAAAAAGAGACAGAACCCGACAAACAAAGAGACGACTAATAGATAATACCAACCAAATGAATTTGTTATAAACGATTGTGCCGATTGAGACACGTTTTGCAGGCTGTCCGGAGAAATAACGCCCCACAAAACGGCAGCGGCTGTGATGACAATCACAATCCAAAATACACTAGAAATATTCTTCAAACATTCTCACCCTCTGACTTTTTTGTGTACGCCTATATCTTCCTCGCAGGCTTAGTATGGTCGTACGATGGCAGATCATTCCTTCCTGTAAATTACCCCGCAATCAGGTGAAACAAAACAAATCTCACCCTATCATTTTTGCGGGAAATTTTCAAATGTCCGGCATGCTGTAAGTGTTTGGAAAATCTCGTGTTTAAGTAAGGGAAAATCGTCCGGCATTCAGTCCGGCAAGTCTGCCTGTGACGAGCGCAGATGTAATATTGTATCCGCCTGTATAACCGTGAATATCTAAAATTTCGCCGCAAAAATACAGGCCGTCCATTTTTTTAGACGCCATCTTTTTCGGGTCAATCTCCTTCACCGATACACCGCCTCCTGTGACAAATGCTTTGTCAAGTGACAGCGTGCCGTTTGCGAGAACGGTAAATTGCTTGCAGTCTTTGACAAATTGTCTGAAAGGCTCCTTCGGCAGCTCAGAAAATGATATGTTTGGCGAAATGCCGTTTTTTTCGAGCAGGAAAAGAAGGTAGCGCTCCTGCATCCAAGGCTTCAGCACATTTTTTAACGCTTTTTTCGGCGCATCCTTCAGCTCCTTGTGCATCTTTTGGAATAACGTTTCTTCATTGATATCCGGAAACAAATCAATTCTGACGGGCACTTCAGGCTGTTTTTTCAGCTCTTTCACGATAAACTGGCTGCACCTGAGTATGGCGGGGCCTGAGAGGCCGAAATGAGTAAACAGCATGTCCATCTTATGTGTGACAATGGCTTTGCCCTTTTTGTTTAACACACTGACGGCGACATCTCTGAGCGATAAACCCTGCAGTGTTTTTTTCTTAATAAACGGCTCGGCAGATGTGACGGGCACCTCTGTCGGGAACAGCTCTGTTATTGTGTGGCCTGCGGCTTCGGCCCATTCATAGCCGTCACCCGTGCTGCCGGTATGAGGAACGCTTTTTCCGCCAACCGCGATAATGACTGCCTGACTATGAATCACTTCGCCATTATTCGTCACAATGCCTGCCGCATGTCCATCTTCATATGTAACAGATTTGATTTTTTCGTTCGTTCTAATCGTCACACGCAGCTGTTTCAGCCTGTTTAACAGCGCGTCGACAACACTTTGCGCTTTGTCTGTCACCGGAAACATCCGGCCGTGATCCTCTTCCTTCAGTTTGATCCCGAGATTTTCAAAAAACTTGATAATATCTTCATTATTAAATTCGGAAAACGCACTGTATAAAAAACGGCCGTTGCCGGGGATGTGCTTAATAATTTCTTCGACAGGAAGGCGGTTCGTCACATTGCAGCGGCCGCCACCGGATATGGCAAGTTTGCGGCCTAACTTGTTTCCTTTATCTATTAACAAAACGTCAGCGCCCTGTTCCCCGGCTGCAATGGCAGCCATCAGACCTGAAGGGCCTCCGCCGATTACAATTACGTCATACTGCTTCATCTTTATCATCAACTTTCTTTTTACATTTCGTGTGCGGAACGCTGTCCGCAGTACTATTATAGCGAAAGACAGGTTCTGCTTAAACGTATTTTGCCGCAAACTTGTATTCTTCCCTGAGATTGCTTTTGTATTTATTACCGTCTATATGCCCATTTGTGGTAAAATAGAAAAGTTGAATCTTCGTAGAAAATGGTGATGAGGAAACATGTCAAGCAAACTGTTAAGAGGCACGTTTGTGTTAACGCTCGGTACATATATTTCACGGATACTGGGAATGGTTTATTTAATTCCTTTCAGCATCATGGTCGGAGCGACAGGCGGTGCGTTATTTCAATACGGATACAATCAATATACTTTATTTTTGAACATTGCCACAATGGGCTTTCCAGCCGCCGTTTCTAAATTTGTTTCCAAATATAATTCCAAAGGGGATTATGAAACAAGCAGAAAAATGCTGAAGGCGGGCATGTCGGTTATGCTTGTAACGGGAATGATTGCCTTTTTCATATTATATTTATCTGCTCCGTTTTTTGCGGAAATATCGCTAGGGGGCAAAGATAATAACGGTTTGACGATTGATCATGTCGTATATGTCATCCGCATGGTCAGCTTAGCGCTTTTAGTTGTGCCGATTATGAGTCTTGTGCGCGGATTTTTCCAAGGTCATCAAATGATGGGGCCGACGGCTGTCTCTCAAGTTGTTGAGCAGATTGTCCGTATTATCTTCTTATTGAGTGCTACCTTCTTGATTTTGAAAGTCTTAAACGGCGGCCTTGTGATCGCTGTCGGTTATGCAACCTTCGCAGCGCTGATCGGTGCCTTCGGCGGGCTGATCGTATTGTATATTTATTGGAACAAGCGAAAAGGCAATCTGCTGGCGATGATGCCGAATACGGGGCCTACAGCAGATTTAAGCTACAAGAAAATGTTTTTCGAGCTCTTCAGCTATGCCGCTCCCTACGTGTTTGTCGGACTAGCCATCCCTTTGTATAACTATATTGATACAAATACGTTTAACAAAGCGATGATTGAAGCGGGACATCAAGCGATCAGTCAGGACATGATGGCCATTCTGACACTTTACGTGCAGAAGCTCGTGATGATCCCGGTTTCTCTAGCGACGGCATTCGGACTGACCTTAATTCCGACGATCACAGAATCGTTTACAAGCAGAAACTACAAGCTGTTAAATCAGCAGATCAATCAGTCGATGCAGACGATCCTGTTTTTAATTATTCCGGCTGTTGTCGGTATATCGGTATTAGCAGGTCCTGTGTATACGTTCTTTTACGGATCAGAGAGCCTTCATCCTGAATTGGGGAAAGACATCCTGTTTTGGTATTCGCCGGTTGCGATCTTGTTCTCTTTGTTTACTGTCAACGCCGCCATATTGCAGGGCATCAATAAGCAAAAATTTGCGGTTGTCAGTCTGGTGATCGGTGTCGTGATCAAACTTGTGCTGAATGTCCCGCTGATTAAGCTGATGCAGGCTGACGGTGCTATTTTAGCTACGGCACTCGGGTATACTGCCTCACTGATATACGGATTTACCATGATCAAACGGCATGCCGGCTATTCGTACAAAATATTAGTGAAGCGGGGCCTTCTGATGCTGCTCTTGTCAGCAGTGATGGGGATAGCTGTTAAAGTCGTCCAGTGGGTATTAAGCTTTTTCATCTCCTTCGAGGATGGCCAGCTGCACGCTGCGATCGTCGTGCTGATTGCGGCTGTGATCGGCGGAGCTGTCTACCTGTATTGCGCTTATCGTTTAGGTTTTTTACAGAAAATATTCGGCCGCCGTTTACCGGGGTTCTTAAAGAAAGGCAGACATGCCGCTGAGTAACAGAATATGTTGAAACGAGAGGGCTCGCTTGATGCGGGCTTTCTTTTATAGAAAGGAGAGATTGGCATGAGACTAGATAAGCTGCTTGCCAACAGCGGGTATGGCTCGAGAAAAGAGGTCAAATTGATTGTAAAAGCGGGAGCCGTCATGGTCGACGGAAAGCCGGCAAAAGATGTCAAGGCACACGTGGACCCCGATGCACAGGAGGTGACCGTTTATGGCGAGCCGATTGATTACCGCGAGTTTATTTATATCATGATGAATAAACCGCAGGGCGTGCTGTCAGCGACTGAGGACAGCCGGCAAAAGACAGTGGTCGATTTGCTGACGCCGGATGAACTTAGATTTGAGCCGTTTCCTGCCGGCCGGCTTGATAAGGATACAGAAGGATTTCTTTTGCTGACAAATGACGGTCAGCTCGCTCACAGGCTGCTATCGCCGAAAAAGCATGTTCCGAAAACGTATGAAGTCCACTTAAAGTCGCAAATTTCGCCAGAAGATATCACCAGCTTAGAGAATGGGGTATTTATTGAAGGCGGCTACAAAACTAAACCGGCACAAGCAGAAATAAAGGCAAACGACAAAGAGCATACCGTGATATATCTGACGATAACTGAAGGAAAATTTCATCAAGTCAAACAGATGGCAAATGCTGTCGGCAATGAAGTCATTTATCTGAAGCGGCTCTCAATGGGGCGCGTATCCTTGGATCCTGCTCTGGCGCCGGGAGAATATCGTGAGCTTACAGAAGAGGAACTTGAAAGGCTGAACGAGCCGCAAGCATGAAAAAATCCCGCATTTCACATGCGGGATTTTTATTATATATAAGCATACAAAAACAAGGCTGAGAACGTACTCGCCCTGTATCTATCAGGCCGCTCACAGGGCGGCCCTATGTAATTTTTAATGTTATGAGGTAATCTTTACTTTCTTTCTCGTTGTCTCCCATTTGCCACGGCTTGGACTATGAACAAGATCATTATATGCTAACACATTTAAGTCTCTTTGAATCGTTCTAGGTGTAATGCCGAATTCGTCAACCAGTTCCTGTGTTGTCACAAGACCTTTTTCTTGGATAAACATGTAAACTGATTTAATTCGAGTTAGCATACGGTTTGTTGAAGGTTTCAAAAAACCACTCCCTATCATAAGATCGGATGGACTTGACTAACCACAACTCACGAAATCAACTGCGTACGAATAGCAACTAAGGCAGACACTGTAATGTTTAAATAATTCGCCTTCATTATACACGATTTCGCCGCAGTGAATCTAGGAATAAGTATGATAAATTTTTTCCAATTTGAGTTTGGCCGCCATCCTTGTTGGATTACTATGTACTGCAGCACAATATTATTATGGTTAAAGAAACTTTTTTTATTCTGTTTCGTATGTGACTTAGGGGGTGAGTGAGAGTGAGAATGTTGTTGGAAGCATCGATAGAGCAAGCAGGGTATACAAGCCGAAAAAAAGTGCTCACCGATGTTTTATTGGAAGTCAGAGAAGGGGAGCTTGTCGGATTAATTGGAGCGAACGGAGCTGGGAAAAGTACAGCCATCAAGGCGATACTCGGCCTCTCGCAAGACTTTAAAGGGACGATCGCTTGGAATGATTGCTCGTTTGCTTATATTCCGGAGCACCCGTCCTTTTATGAGGAATTAACGCTGTGGGAGCATCTCGATCTGATCAGCACTTTGCACGGCATTGATCAGAGTGAATTCGAATATCGGGCTCAAAGTCTTCTTGAAACCTTTTCGCTTGATCATGTCATGCATGAGTTGCCGGTGACATTTTCAAAGGGCATGCAGCAAAAGCTGATGCTGATTCAGGCCTTTCTTTCTAAGCCTGATATGTATGTGATTGATGAACCGTTTATCGGCCTTGACCCGATTTCGACAAAACGCTTTGTGGACATGCTGAAGGCTGAGAAAGAAAGGGGAGCTGGCATTCTCATGTGCACACACGTACTTGATACCGCTGAAAAAATCTGCGACCGGTTTTACATGATTGATAAAGGTTCTTTGTTTCTTCATGGAACTTTAAAGGATATTCAAGCGCAGACAGGGTTAGACGGGCAGTCATTGCTTGACTGTTTTTATACGGCGATTCAAGGAGGAAAGGCATGAACGGGCGGTCTCTCTTTATTCGAAGATGGCTGGATTTTTACCGATATCAGTTTAAGGTGCTGCATGCTATCATTGATTGGACGGTTGCGCTCTACATTGTCCTGCCGGCGCTTGCTTTTGTGATTTATCAGTATGTGGAGTGGACGAACGGAAGCGGCCTTCTTTACGAGTGGTCTGAGAGGGTCGAATGGAGATGGTTATACGCTGTCGGTATACTGATTGTTTGTACAGGCTCCATACATACGTTTTTACTGGAAGCGGACCAAGTGTTTTTACTGCAAAAGAAAGCGATCATACGCCAGATGAAACAATACGCATTGGTGTATTCCTTATTGTTTACGCTCGCCAAATGGCTCCTGCTCTTTTTTCTTTTACTTCCCTTTATCATTGATTCTGTTCGCGTCACGATTTCAGAAAGCGCTTCTCTATTGATCTATGCATACGGTCTTCATACGGTTTTTTTATTCTTGAAGCAGGAAAGGATCAGAAAACCAAGATCCATTTGGAGGCAGATCACGGACTTTTTTCTCAAGGCTGTGCTCTTTGCGTGTTCGTTTCTCATGATTACCTTTACTGAGTGGCACTTGCTTTCGCTTGTCGGTGTTATGTTTTTTATTTTTGCTTACATACGCAGTTTGAAAAAGACGGCTTCGTTTTCGGCTTTTGAGGCTGAGGTGCTTGAGGAGAGAAAAATCAGGCTCACTCTTGCAGGTCTTGTAATGATGACAAGCCAGGATGTGAGAATGCCGAGAGTAAAGGACAGGATGAGGAGAAAACCACTATTATTCCGGAATTCAAAAAGGATATTTAAGAAACGGACAACGTATACAATCTATAAAGAACTGTTTTTTAAAGTCATGTTGAGGAATGGGGAGTATGCGAGGCATCTGTATATGCTTTTGTCGGCTTTTACAATTTTAACAGTCGTTTCCCCCATCTTTCTTAAGGTGATGGCGCTGCTGGTTTATACAGGGGTTTGCCGTTACGTGCTTTCGCTAATTTTTGACAAAGTGATGGATGCGCCGATCTTAATTGGAGCTGATAAGGAAAGTGACGAATATTACCGGGCCAGAAAAAGCTGTGTGAACACGCTGCACTATGCTTGTGTTTCCTGCTGCTTTTTAGCGGCCGTTATCTCTTTTTTGATGAAATAAAAACCCAAACGGATGCCGTTTGGGTTTTCTGTATGTTATAGAATAAATAGCTGGATGAAAAACAGAACGGCAAAAACAAGGACGAGCGGATGAATGTCTCTCCATTTTCCCCGTGCTGCTTTCACAATCGGATACGAAATAAAGCCAAGGGCAATTCCTGTGGAAATGCTTGATGTAAGAGGCATGGTCAGAACAATGAGAAATGCCGGAAATGCCTCGTCCATCTCCTTCCAGTTAATATTCGACACTGAACCCATCATCAGGCTGCCGACAATAATCAAAGCCGGTGAGGTGATGGCGGATATGCCGGATAAGGCGCTGACAAGCGGACTGAAAAACATCGAAGCTGCAAACAATACCGCGACAGTGAAAGACGTAAGACCTGTTCTTCCCCCGGCTGCGACGCCAGCTGAAGATTCGATAAACGCGGTTGTCGGACTTGTGCCGAAAACAGCACCGACTGTGGTCGCCGTTGAATCAGCCAGCAGCGCTTTTCGCGCGTTCGGGAGCTTGTTGTTTTTCATCAATCCGGCCTGCTCGGCCACACCGATCATTGTACCGGTCGTATCAAAAATCGTTACCAGCAGAAATGAAAACACGACAGCGTACAGGCCGTGATGGATCACATCGCCAAAAGCGGAGAACGGATTTGAAATAATCAATCCCTCAGGCAAATGCGGAAAAGACATAAAGCCTTTAGGGAAATGCAGCTGGCCGGTAAAAAACGCAATCAAAGCGGTAGCCGCCATTCCGATAAATAACGCTCCGCTTACATTCAGCACCATCAAGATCACACTGATCAATAAGCCGATCAGCGTTAAGATAACCGCTGGCGAATGAAGGTTGCCGAGTGTGACCAGATTTGATTTATCAGCGGTAATAATTCCCGCCTGCCGTAAACCGATAAACGCAATAAAAAGCCCGATCCCTGTTGTGATGCCGTATTTTAAATTGTTTGGAATCGCTTCTATCAGTTGTTTTCTTAAAGGCGTTAACGATAGAATAATGAAGAGAACCCCTGCTGTGAATACTGCGCTGAAAGCTGTTGCGTACGTGATGCCGCCGCCGCTTGCGCCTACAACGTGATAGGCTAAGTAAGCGTTTAAGCCCATGCCGGGCGCAATGGCAATCGGATAATTTGCAGCCAGGGCCATCCACAGCGTTCCGACAATGGAGGCGATAATCGTTGCGGTAAAGACCTGGTCAAAAGGAACTCCGGCATTAGCTAAAATAACCGGATTCACCACTACAATATAGACCATTGTGAAAAAAGTCGTCAGTCCAGCTATGATTTCTTGTTTGATCGATGTTTGCTGCTCTTTTAGATGAAACATAGTATCCTCCAATTACGAACGTTTTAACAAAACACCATTAATATTATTCGTTTTATTTAGTTTTTGCAAGTGATTTATTGCAGAAAGGGGATCGTTATGAACTGGGAAGTCGAAGTGATCAGAAAAAAAGATGATTTGATTCGCGATACGCAGGAATTCTTGAGAATCAACAGTGTAATGGACGAGACAACAGCCGGGCCCGGCAAACCATTTGGAGAAGGGGTAAATGCCAGCTTGACCTCTTTGCTTGAGCTTGGAGAAAAAGAAGGATTTACCACAAAAAATCTAGACGGGTTCGCCGGTCATATCGAATGGGGTGAGGGTGAAGACATTGTCGGCGTTCTATGCCATGTTGATGTTGTACCGCCCGGAGACGGATGGACAAGTGATCCGTTTTCAGCGGAGATCCGCAACGGACGGATTTATGCAAGGGGCGCCATTGACGACAAAGGTCCGACGATGGCTGCGTTCTACGCGCTGAAAATCGTCAAAGACATGAATCTGCCGCTGTCCAAACGTGTCAGAATCATTATCGGAACAGATGAAGAAAGTGATTGGAGATGTGTGGAGCATTATTTCAAGCACGAAGAAATGCCGACTCTCGGTTTTGCGCCAGATGCTGACTTCCCGATTATTAACGCGGAAAAAGGGATTATTGATGCTTCACTGCTCATCCCGCACCATACAAATAAAGCCGCTTCAGAAACAGTTCTTGCCTCGTTTACATCAGGTCTTCGCTTAAACATGGTGCCAGACGCTGCGGAAGCCGTTCTCGAAGGATCAAATATAGAAGAGGTTCTTGCCTCATTTCAAGACATGCTCCGCGCGACGGATCAAAAAGGTGCAGCTGAGATTGAGAACGGTCAGCTGATATTGCGCATGCACGGACTTTCCTGCCATGCGATGGAACCGAACAATGGAGTGAATGCCGGCATCAAACTGGCAGAATTTTTGAGCCAAACTGAGCTGGATGAAGCAGGACAACGTTTTGTTCAAGTTGTGACAGATAAATTCTCAGATGATACAAGAGGAAAGAAACTGAATATCGCCTGTGAGGATGACATTAGCGGAGAGCTGACATTAAATGTCGGAACACTGCGCTATACAGAAGGGCAAGGAGGCGAACTCGGAATCAATATCCGCTATCCTGTAACAGCAGAAAGCAAAATGATCCGCGATGCATTTGAAAGCGCAAGCGAATTTGAGCTTGGAGAATTTAAAGACAGCAAGCCCCATCATGTATCAGCAGACCATCCGCTAGTCAAAACGCTGCAAAAGGTATATGAAGGCCAATTGGGCAAAAAAGCTGATTTAATTTCAATCGGCGGGGGAACTTACGCGAGATCTTTGGAGGCCGGCGTTGCATTCGGACCGCTGTTCCCCGGACGTCCCGACAGTGCGCATCAAAAGGACGAATATATTGAAATTGATGACCTCCTCAGAGCGACTGCTTTATATGCGCAGGCCATCTACGAACTTGCAAAATAAAAGGACCGGCTTCTTCTGAAGCCAGTCCTTTTTTTACACAAATGACCATAAATCAGTTGATAAATAGCGTTCTCCGGTATCAGCTGTCATACAGACAACAACTTGATCAGGAGAGAGACGTTTGGCTGCTTCAATCGCTGCGAAGCAGGCAGCGCCTGAAGAAGGCCCGACGAGAATTCCTTCCTCCGCAGCAAGGCGTCTGGTTGTCGTATACGCATCCTCATCAGTGATTTTGATAATTTCATCATACACATCTTGATTTAAAACGGGAGGAATGAAGCCTGGGCTTGTCCCAACCAGCTTATGAGCACCCGGTTTTCCGCCTGATAATACCGGGGACCCCGCAGGCTCGACAACATGAACCAAAATATCTGGAAACAGTTCTTTTAGCGCTTCACCGGTTCCTGTAATGGTTCCGCCAGTACCGGAAGAAGCTACAAAAGCGCCTAGCGGTTTTCCGATTTCTTTTATTGCCCGGGCAATTTCAAGAGCAGTTGTCTTTCGATGCGCATCAGGATTAGCAGTATTATCAAACTGCATTGGAATGAAGCTGTTCGGAATTTGTTCGGCGAGCTCTTTTGCTTTTTTTTATGCTGCCGGGCATTCTTTCCGATCCGGGAGTTAACACAACCTCTGCACCGTAGGCTTTGAGGAGGTTGATCCGCTCCTTCGTCATTGTATCAGGCATTACTAAAATCGCTTTATAGCCGCGGGCCGCCGCATTCATGGCGAGTCCGATTCCGGTATTTCCGCTGGTCGGCTCAATGATAACTGAGCCAGGCTTGAGTAAGCCGTTTTGTTCTGCTTCTATGATCATATTGTAAGCGGCTCTGTCTTTCACACTGCCGCTTGGATTGAAAAATTCAAGTTTTAAATAGACTTGTGCTGCGTTTTCCGGCTGAAGCCGATTCAATCTCACAAGCGGAGTATCTCCTATAAGATCAGAAGTGTTTTCAACGATTTTCAACATTGTCATTCCTTTCTGAATAAAACAAGTGTCATATAATATCCTAACATAATAAACGTTTGCGCGAGAGTGTTTTCATATGCGGTTCCTCTATTCGCGCAGCCTCTTTATTGATAAAATAATAGCAGTCAAAGAAGGGAGTGTCAGACGGATGTCAGATATCCGGCCTCATTATTTCATCGGCGTGCCCATTCCGCCGGAAATTGCAAATCCGATTTACCAGGCTGCAAAAAACGAGCCAGCGCTCACATTTCAAAAATGGGTGCACCCGCTTGACTACCATATCACGTTAATTTTTCTCGGTGCGGCGGATGAAGCGCAAATCAATCAGCTTGAAGGCTCGCTTGCCGAGATCGCTTTAGATGCCAATCCGTTTACAATTGAATTTGACAAAATAGATGTGTTCGGAGACCGAAGGCAGCCGCGCGTATTGCATTTGGAGCCGAAGAAGAATACAGCGCTCGAAACACTGAGGGCGCATACAAAACAAGCTGTTCTTCAAGCAGGCTTTAAAGTGGAAAAGAGAGCGTATCATCCCCATATGACGCTGGCAAGAAAATGGACAGGTCAAGAGGGATTTCCGGCGCATGTCCCGTTTAAAAGCGGTGAAGTTTCAACGGCTATTGAACGATTTTCACTATTTCAGATACACTTAAATCAATCACCAAAATATGAGGAAAAATTCAAATTTCCTTTAACTTAATTCATGCGGAGTGGAGAAACAAAATGGCACAAATCATCAAAATATATGATTATATATCGAGATACGAACTTGATCCGTACCATTATATGAATCAGTTTATACGGTTGAAAAAGAGCGCTGGCTTTCACTATTAGAAGCAGCGGAGCGCCAGCATGAAGAAAGACAAGCCAATGCTGAACAGCCGGAACCGGTGCAGAAACGTAAGAAATTTTCATTGAAAAGAAAAAAAGAAGAGATAGAAGCCGATATACAAGAAGAGAGACACCAATGGTTTGAGGAAGAAGACGATCTAAATGTAAGGCTGCCGAAAAGCAGGATGGCACTTGCTTCCTTTTATAAAAGACATTTATATGAATTTCAGCTCAAATGGGCAAGCTCTACGCTTTCCGAGATGTCAAATCTGTCAAACCAGGTGAAGCAGGACCGCATTTTGCTTTTTCTGGCCCAGCAGCTTCCAGATTCTTATTTTATTATGTATAAGCCTGTGCTCAAAATTCAGCAGGCGGCAGTAGAATTAAGCATAGTGATCATTTCACCTCTTGACATTTACTGCGTTTCTTTTATAGATGCAGAGGAAGACAGTGTGTACATAGGATCTAAACATCGTTTTTGGGAGAAGAAAACAGGCTCTCAGACTGAATCGGTATTAAATCCGGCGTTGAGTCTGTTTCGGACGGGATCTGTTGTGTCGAAGATCGTAAAGGAAAAAGGCGCTGATATTCCGGTATCGAAATTACTCCTGAGCAGAACGTCATACATCGATTACCCCGAACCGCCGTACGGTCTGGAAATAGTGGACAAACGGGGCTTGGCGGAATGGATGGAGAAGCAGAAGAAAAACACTGCTCCGATAAAACATCATCAATTAAAGGCTGCAAAGGCTATGTTGTCTTATTGCCTGTCAGACTCCTATCGCAGACAAGAGTGGCTGGAGTAAAGCAGAACGATTTGAGCGGTTTTCTCATAACATAAGCAGGTGAGAAAGATGAGCCAATGGTTTTTTATTATTAATCCGGCAGCAGGGCACCGAAAAGGCCTGCGTGTTTGGAAGTCGATACAAAAGGAATTACTGAAACGAAAGATTGAGCACCGCTCATTTTTAACTGAGCATCCGGGACACGCCGAGGTTCTCGCCCGGCAAATTTCAACGATGCAGGAATATAAGCTGAAACGCCTGATTGTTATTGGCGGAGACGGAACGATGCACGAAGTCGTCAACGGACTGAAAGATGTTGATGATATCGAACTGAGTTTTGTGCCGGCTGGCGCGTACAATGATTTTTCCAGAGGATTCTCCATTAAGAAAATAGACCTGATTCAGGAAATCAGACAGCTGAAGCGTCCGTTAACGCGAACGTTTCATTTAGGAAGCGTTAATTTGCTTCAGGATAAATCGCAGGTTCTTTATTTTTTGAATCATATCGGAATCGGCTTTGACGCATACGTCAATAAAAAGGCATTGGAATTTCCATTCAAACGGGCGATCCATTTTCTGCGCCTCCGCTTTCTTGTCTATCCGCTATCCCATTTGTACGCGTCGGCTACCTTTAAGCCGTTTTCGTTGGCTTGTACAATTGAAGGAGAGACACAGGAATTTCATCATGTCTGGTTTGCGGTCGTCTCCAATCATCCGTTTTACGGAGGCGGCATGAAGGCGGCCCCGCTTGCGAATCCGCGCGAACAGGCATTTGATATCATCATTGTTGAGAATCTGCCGTTTTTGAAAAAGTATTGGTTTTTATGCTTGATGACATTTGGAAAACACACCAAAATGGACGGCGTGACGATGTTTAAAGCGAAAGACATTACGTTTTACACGAAGGACAAAATTCCGTTCCATGCTGACGGAGAAATCATGGGTACAACCCCATTCCGTCTGGCATCGAGTCCCTCACCGTTACGGATCAAAACATAAACGTTTTTGGAGGAGAGAGATTCTGATGGTCAGTATCCAACGCCGCTTTGAAGCGTATGCCGATGAAATGAATATCATTACGGTTCTGATCCCTGCTGATCAAAAAGATACCTTTACGCCGCCTTTTCAGTTAGAGACAGATACAGGGGAAATTCCTCTGACAGTCAGTCAGGAATGGAAAATAGAAGGGAAATACAAGTATGTATGTGTAGCTGAGCAGCCGGTCACTTTCGGGAAAACGCATTATGTCAAAGCATCCGGCGGCGGAGTAACCGATCTCCAAATCGGGGCAGTGATCAGGACGGATCCGTTTGATGCTGCATTTTATTATGACGGAGAGCTCGGAGCTGTTTACACTTCGGATTATACTGAATTTAAAGTATGGGCGCCTGCTGCGACGTCAGCTGCCGTCAAGCTGTCACATCCCGAAAAAAGCGGGCATACGTTCCAAATGACAAGAATGGAAAATGGAGTATACGCCGTTACAGTGGTTGGAGATCTGCACGGCTATGAGTATGTGTACTGGATCTGCAACAATTTAGAATGGACAGAAACGGTGGATCCGTATGCAAAGGCTGTGACGGTCAACGGAGAGAAGGGGGTCGTGCTGCGCCCAGATCAAGCAAACTCGGCTCCTTCGCTTACACCATTTTCAGACCCCGTTGATGCCATTATTTATGAGATGCACGTCCGTGACTTCTCCATTCATGAAAATAGCGGTATGAAGAACAAGGGGAAGTATGCGGCGCTTGCTGAAACTGGCACTCAAACGAAAAATGGCAGTTCTACAGGACTTTCTTATTTAAAAGAGCTTGGCGTTACGCATATCGAGCTTTTGCCGGTAAACGATTATGCCGGAGTTAATGAAGAAACCCCGCTTGCCGCCTACAATTGGGGCTATAATCCGCTTCATTTTTTCGCCCCGGAGGGAAGCTATGCCTCCAATCCTCACGACCCTCAGACAAGAAACAAAGAAGTAAAACAAATGATTCACACCCTGCATCGGCATGGCCTGCGTGTCATCCTGGATGTTGTTTATAACCATGTATATCAAAGAGAGCACTCGCCCTTTGAAAAAACGGTGCCCGGTTATTTCTTCCGGCATGATCAATTCGGGATGCCTTCAAATGGCACCGGCGTCGGGAATGACATCGCCTCAGAAAGGCGGATGGCGAGAAAATTCATTACGGATTGCGTCCTGTATTGGCTCAAGGAATACGATGTCGACGGCTTCCGCTTTGATCTGCTCGGCATCTTAGATATCGAAACGGTTCTTCATATAAAAAGAAAAAGCATTTGAGGTAAAGCCCGGAATCCTTCTCTTTGGGGAAGGCTGGGATTTGGCAACACCGCTGCCGCCTGATCAGAAAGCGACATTGGCGAATGCCTCAAAAATGCCGGGCGTCGGTTTTTTTAATGATTCGTTTCGTGACGCTGTTAAAGGGAATACCTTTCAAATCGCGGCGGCGGGTTTTGCCCTTGGGAACGGCGAAAAAGCGGAAACAGTCATGCATGGGATTGCCGGATCTTCCGGATGGAAAGAGACAGCTCCGCTTGTGTCTGCGCCGAGCCAATCTATCAATTATGTCGAGTCGCATGACAACCACACATTTTGGGATAAAATGAGCCTCGCGCTTCCACAAGAAAGTGACAGCCGAAAGAGAAGCCGGCAAAAGCTGGCGACTGCAATCATTTTGCTGGCCCAGGGAGTTCCGTTTATTCACAGCGGACAGGAATTTTTCCGGACGAAGCAGGGGGTGGAAAACAGCTATCAATCCAGTGACAGCATCAACCAGCTGGACTGGTCGCGGCGTGAAACATTCATGCAAGATGCTGATTATGTCCGCAAGCTGATTTCGCTCAGAAAAGCGCATCCGGCATTCCGGCTTACGTCATCAGCGGATATTCAGCGCAGCCTTGAATGCCTGGCTCTCAAAGAGCACCTTATTGTATACCGGCTGTTTGGCCTCGGCGCAATCGACGAATGGGAAGAAATCATTGTCATCCATCATGCCAGCCCTGATTCTGTTATATGGCAGCTGCCGAAAGATAAGGCTTACCGGCTTCTATGTGATACTGACGGGTTTTGCGCTGATCCGGGAGAAATCAAGAAAGCGGTTGCTGTAAACGGCATCGGAACGGTTATCTTATATTTAGCATGAGATCTTACGAGTTTTGCTTGACGAAGTTTGTGCTATAGCGCTAAAATTTAAAAGACGGCTATTGATTAGCATATGAGACTCTCAATAGCTGTCTTTTTTATTTTTCATACGATTCGTACGAAAAAGGCATTCGCTGGATACACTGAAGACGAATAGGCCTTATTCTAAAATATTTTAAGAAATGATGGGTTGAACATTGATATGAACTGGTTGGGACAATTACTAGGTAGCGATTGGGAGATCTTCCCCGCCGGAGGAGCTACAGGAGATGCATATTATGCGAAACATAACGGGCAGCAGCTTTTTTTAAAACGTAATAGCTCACCTTTTTTAGCTGTTTTATCCGCCGAAGGCATTGTTCCTAAGCTGGTTTGGACAAAACGGATGGAGAATGGGGATGTCATTACGGCCCAGCACTGGATGACCGGCAGAGAGCTGAAGCCGAAAGACATGAGCGGACGGTCCGTTGCTGAATTGCTTCGTAAAATACACACATCAAAGGCCTTGCTGGACATGCTGAAGAGACTTGGAAAGGAACCGCTGAATCCAGGGGCTCTGCTGTCTCAGCTTAAACAGGCTGTATTTGCTGTGCAGCAAACTTCGCCGCTGATTCAAGAAGGGATTACGTATTTAGAAGATCATCTGCATGAAGTGCATTTCGGTGAGAAAGTCGTTTGCCATTGTGATGTCAATCATAATAACTGGCTATTGTCTGAAGACAACCAGCTGTATTTAATTGACTGGGACGGCGCCATGATCGCTGACCCGGCGATGGATCTAGGGCCATTGCTGTACCATTACGTTGAAAAGCCAGCTTGGGAGAGCTGGCTGGGCATGTACGGCATCGAGTTAACGGAAGGCCTTCGGTTAAGAATGGCATGGTATGTGCTATCTGAAACAATCACTTACATTGCCTGGCATAAATCCAAAGGAAACGATAAAGAATTCCATGATGCAATGGAAGAACTTCATATGCTGATGAAGCGAATTGTTCAATAATCAGGAATATGAATCCATTTCCTCTACCCATTGAGACAAGCTGTTCTGGTGCTCTTGTATGTGTGAGTCGATGGATTTGGACGATATTCCTGATTGGCTGTATCGGTACACATCTTCCAGCACGTTTTTTAAGTGTGAATCGATCTCGGTGTTTGCCATCAGCGATTTAATCACACGTTCAAGCTGTTCGTACTCGGCAACGGTTCCGCAGCAGTCTAATTGATGGTCAGTTAAAATGTCCTTCAATAGATCAACTTGATTCTCGTAATTTAAACCCATAAAACGGTACACATCCCTTCAGTATCTTACGGGTTAAATTGTTCAAAACAGGATGGTTTTATGCATGAGACACGAGTGTTCCGACAGACGGGAACCTCTTTTTTTATGTGAAGGCACACCTTTAAAAACAAGCTTGCGGGTCTTTTTAATTCATGGTATGTTGTTAGTCGAAATAATAGATAGAGGTGTCAATCATATGAGAATGCGACACAAGCCTTGGGCTGATGACTTTTTGGTCTGAAAACGCAGATATTGCCATCAGCAATCCTGCTGATTATAAAGGAAAATGGAATACAGTGTTTGGCAACGACAATCCGATCCATATCGAGGTTGGTACAGGAAAAGGGCAATTTATTTCCGGAATGGCCAAACAAAATCCCGACATTAATTATATTGGCATTGAGTTATTTAAAAGCGTCATTGTAACTGCTGTCCAGAAAGTAAAAGATAGCGAAGCGCCGAATGTGAAGCTTTTGAATATAGATGCGGACACGCTGACAGACGTGTTTGAGCCGGGTGAAGTCAAACGGGTGTACTTGAACTTTTCTGATCCTTGGCCGAAAAAACGCCACGAAAAACGCCGTCTCACGTATTCCCATTTTATCAAGAAATATGAAGAAGTGATGGGGAAAGGCGGAGCAATTCATTTTAAAACAGACAACCGCGGTCTGTTTGAGTACTCGCTGAAAAGCTTCTCGGAATACGGATTGCTGCTGACATATGTCAGTCTTGATCTGCATAACAGCGATATGGAAGATAACATCATGACAGAATATGAAGAAAAATTCTCAGCACTCGGCCAGCCGATTTATCGGGCTGAAGTTGAATGGAGAGCGTAAAACAGACTCTGACGCAGGAGTCTGTTTTTTTTATGCGCTGTTTGCTACGATGATGACAGGGGGGATGAAAATGGAAACGATGAAAATTGGAAACACGACGTTAACCTGGCTTGACGGAGGGGTGACTCACATGGACGGAGGAGCCATGTTCGGTGTTGTTCCAAAGCCGTTATGGTCAAAAAAATATCCAGTCAATGAAAAAAACCAGATTGAACTAAGGACAGATCCGATTCTTATTCAAAAGGACGGGAAAAACGTGATCGTCGATGCCGGTATCGGGTCCGGCAAGCTGACTGAAAAACAAAAAAGAAACTACGGTGTGACTCAAGAATCCAATGTGAAAACATCATTAGCAGCGCTCGGATTAACAGTTGAAGATATTCACGTGATCGCCATGACACACCTTCATTTTGATCATGCGTGCGGATTGACGGAATACGAAGGTGATAAACTGGTTCCGGTTTTTCCAAATGCCGTTATTTACGCTTCATCTGTTGAATGGTATGAAATGCGCCATCCGAATATCAGATCGAAAAATACCTACTGGAAAGAAAACTGGGAGGCTGTTGCCGCCCAAGTGAAAACCTTTGAAAACACCTGCTCCATAACAGAGGGAGTTACACTGCATCATACCGGGGGCCACAGTGACGGCCACTGTGTTCTTGTATGTGAGGATGCGGGTGAAACCGCGGTACATATGGCGGATTTGATGCCGACACACGCCCACCGCAATCCATTATGGGTGCTGGCTTATGATGATTATCCGATGACCTCTATACCGCAAAAGCAAAAGTGGCAGGCGTATGCAGCGGAAAAAGAAGCATGGTTTATTTTTTATCATGATGCCGAATATCGCGCACTGAAATGGGATGGGGACGAAAGGATTACAGAATCACTCAAACGAAAGAAACAATAGCATATTTTCATGTTTACCCTGCATGATTTCCGGCTAATAAAGCAAACCTAGTACTAATTATGCTCAGAAAGGAAGAGGCAGGGTGAAACAATTCGAAGTAACGAACGAAGGAGAAATTCAGACAACATTAAGAGGCCTTGAAGTACTCTCTGTTCCTTTTTTGAACAAAGGAGTAGCTTTTACAAAGGAGGAAAGAAAAGCGCTCGGATTAAATGGCTTTTTGCCGCCGAAGGTATTAACCATTGATGAACAGGCAAAAAGAGCGTACGAACAGTTTTCCTCACAGCCGGATGATTTAAGTAAAAATGTTTATTTGACAGCACTGCACGATCGAAATGAAACGCTGTTTTACCGTTTGTTAAATGACCACTTAGGAGAAATGCTCCCGATTGTATACACGCCGACAGTAGGTACGGCCATTCAGAGATACAGCCATGAATACAGGAAGCCGAGAGGGCTCTATCTGTCAATCGATGACCCAGAAGGCATGAGTGAGGCCTTTAAACAGTTTAAAGACAAAAGTGATGCCATTGATTTAATTGTCGCAACCGATGCTGAAGGGATTTTAGGAATCGGAGACTGGGGAGTAGGCGGTATCGCGATATCAATTGGCAAGCTTGCAGTATACACGGCAGCTGCAGGAATTGATCCAAGCAGAGTGCTGGCTGTCGTTTTGGATGCGGGCACAAATCAAGAGAGCCTCCTGAACGACCCGCTTTATGTCGGCAACCAGCATTCCAGAGTGCGCGGTGAACGCTATGACCAATTTATTGATGAATATGTCTCACTTGCGAGAGAGACATTCCCGAATGCATTGCTTCACTGGGAGGATTTCGGAGCGAAAAATGCGCGCAGCATCCTGAAACGCTATAAAGATAAAGTATGTACATTTAATGATGATATCCAAGGGACAGGCGCTGTCTCACTTGCGGCAGTTTTATCCTGTGCAAAAGCATCAAAAGTGCCGCTGAAGGATCACAGAGTCGTGATATTCGGAGCGGGTACGGCCGGAATCGGAATTGCTGAACAGCTGCGTGAAGCATTGGTGCGCGAGGGGCTTAGTGAGGAAGAATCGTACCAGCGCTTTTGGTGCATAGACCGGAACGGGCTGTTAACAGATGATATGGATCAGCTTCTTGATTTTCAAAAGTCTTATGCCCGTCAGGCTGATGAGGTGAAAGATTATCAGCGCAACGGCGAAGGCGGAGGTATTGATCTCCTTGAGGTGGTCCGTCAGGCGAAACCGACGATTCTCATCGGTACATCAACAGTTTCCGGTGCATTTACTGAAGAAATTGTAAAAGAAATGGCTTCACACGTAAAACGGCCGGCGATTTTGCCAATGTCGAATCCGACGACTCTTTCTGAAGCAAAACCGCAAGATTTAATTGAATGGACGGAAGGCCGTGCGCTTATCACGACAGGCAGTCCGTTCCCGCCTGTGGATTATAACGGCGTGACGTATCATATCGGACAGGCCAACAACGCACTTGTCTTCCCGGGGCTTGGGCTTGGTACAATTGTCACCAAATCAAAATTGATTACAGACAGCATGTTTGAAGCGTGTGCCCGTGCGATCGCAAGTATGGTCAATGTTGGAGTGCCTGGCGCACCGATGCTTCCGAAGGTGGAAGATTTACGGACTGTATCGGCAACGGTTGCAGTTGAAGTTGCTAAAACCGCCATTAAGGAAGGCGTGGCCACTGAAGAGCCTGAGGACATCATTCAGGCTGTGCAGGACGCGATGTGGTATCCGGTATACAAACCGATTCGAGCGATATAATATAAAGAGCCGCTGCATGGGCAGCGGCTCCTCTCTTTTACGCTTGTCCGGTGTTAAGACGCGATTGTATCAATGACATCTACAATTCTCCCCGTTTTCGCATCCACCATCACTTCATATTGCTCTAGTTCTCCAAAAGCTGACCGTGTAACACCGGTCTTGTACACCTGCACGGTTTCCCCATTCACATTGTAGGGCTCCGGCTGGGTGTAGATCCATGATCCATCAATCGGCCCACGCTGTTTAAAAGCGGATTTTACGATACGAAGCGCTCTTTCTGAAGAAATATAAGGCTTCATCACATATTGTTTCACAACAACAGCCGTACAAATGCCAAGTCCTGCTCCTAAAAGAAGATGACGCAATTTCAAAATAAAGCACCTCCTGATTGATCGTACTTTCATTATACAGAAACCGCCAAATCCTGTTAAGCGATACGCGGCTCATTGAGCAGATTCAATCAGAGTGCTTGGAAAACAGAATTTTTTCTAATAAAATAAAAGAACTACATAGAAATGAGGGGAAAACATGAATCAAGAAACGAAAGCGCTTTTCCAAACACTGACGCAGCTTCCCGGAGCGCCGGGCAATGAGCATCAGGTCCGTGCGTTTATGAAGCAGGAGCTTGCCAAATATGCCGATGATATCGTTCAGGACAGACTGGGAAGTGTTTTCGGAGTCAGAAAAGGCGGAGAGGACGCGCCGAAAATCATGGTGGCTGGACATATGGATGAAGTCGGATTTATGGTGACATCCATTACAGATAACGGATTACTGAGGTTCCAAACGCTCGGCGGCTGGTGGAGTCAGGTACTGCTGGCGCAAAGAGTGGAAATACAAACAGATAATGGCCCGGTTCCGGGGGTTATTTCAAGCATACCGCCGCATCTGTTAACAGATGCTCAGCGAAACCGTCCGATGGATATCAAAAATATGATGATTGATATCGGAGCAGATGATAAGGAAGATGCCATCAAAATCGGTATTAAACCGGGCCAGCAGGTAGTCCCTGTATGCCCGTTTACCATTATGGCCAATGAAAAGAAAATATTATCAAAAGCGTGGGATAACCGGTACGGCTGCGGATTGAGCATTGAATTGCTGAAGGAATTGCAAGGAAAAGAACTGCCGAATACGCTTTACGCTGGCGCAACCGTTCAGGAAGAAGTCGGCTTAAGAGGCGCGCAGACAGCGTCTCATATGATCAAACCGGATTTGTTCTTCGCGCTTGATGCCAGTCCGGCAAACGACATGAGCGGCGATAAACAGCAGTTTGGGCAGCTTGGGAAGGGCTTTTTGCTGCGCATCCTTGACAGAACAACCGTTATGCACCGAGGAATGAGAGAATTTGTTTTGGATATGGCTGAAACGCATCAGATTCCATATCAATACTTTGTTTCCGGCGGCGGAACAGATGCAGGCAGAGTGCATATTTCAAACAGCGGCGTTCCGTCGGCAGTTATCGGAATCTGCTCCCGCTACATTCATACAAATGCGTCTATTATCCATATTGATGATTACGCTGCGGCAAAAGAAATGCTGATAAAGCTCGTAACTGCCTGTGACAAGCAGACGGTTGAAGCAATTAAAGAAAATATGTAAAACCTGAAGAAAAAGCTTGTTGAGCAAGGCTTGTAAGCCATGTCGACAAGCTTTTTTCTTATTTTGTTTCAAATACATACGAAAGTGCTTTAATCGCTTGGTTCACCGTTTCAACGGTAATATTCGCTTTGTTTGAAAGCTCTTTTAATGGGTGATGGAGCGATTCAGGACGAATGATGATCAGGGGTTTACCTTTTGCGATAGCATAGGAAGCATCCATTGCTGTGTTCCATTGTTTGTACTTTTCGCCAAACAAGGCAATCACAAAGTCTGCTTTATTCATCAAGACAGCCGTTCTGAAGTTATTGATATCAGAAGCCTTGTCGTCCTTATAGACTGCGTTTGGCTGAGCGCCCATAATTTCTTCTCCGATATTGTCCGAACGGTCGTGGTGCTCCATCGGGCCGACAAACGTAATCGGAAGCTTCAGTGATTTTGTTTTCTCCTTGATTTCCTCACGCCAATTGCTGTGGATTTCCCCGGCTAAATAGACGATAAACTCCAAACGGGATCCCTCCTTATGTATGTCCATTTGTCAATTTTACCCTCATGTACAAAATGTTAAACGAAACGTGCTTGATAATGCAAATAAAATATGATAATGATAATGGGAAAGCGTATCTTACATATTCATTCGTTGCATATAAGTGGTTTTGCCGCAAGCAGTTTGGTATGATCCAAATGGACGAGTATCGATAAATTAACATGTAAGAACATAAACAACTGGAGGGATATGTGATGAAAAAAATCGAGACAACGCAAGAACTGGAAAAAGCGGTAAAGGATGATTGGGCTGTATTTATGTTTTCTGCCGACTGGTGCCCGGACTGCCGTTTTGTAGAGCCTTTTCTACCGGAATTGGAAGCAGATTTTCCTGAATTCACTTACTACTATGTAGACCGCGACAAATTTATTGATACATGCGCAGAGTGGGAGATTTACGGCATTCCAAGCTTTGTTGTGTTTAATGAAGGAAAAGAAGTGAATCGTTTTGTGAGCAAAGACCGTAAAACAAAAGAAGAAATTGAACAGTTTTTAACTGACTCTCTCGCAAAAGCGTAAAGGAGGATATCCGGTTTGAAAATGACCTCAAGGAAGCTGTCAGACATATTGAAACAGCGCCTTCAGCACGAGAATCGCTCCTTTTTATTTGACAGAGAAAAAGACACCCTCCGTGTTGAGGATGAAACAACTAAAAAAGGAATTACGCTTGACCTGCCGCCGATTATTGCAAAATGGGAACTGAAAAAAGACGAAGCCATTGACGAGATCGTTTATTATGTATCAGAAGCCATGGCAGCTATGGAAGGAAAGTCGCAGGAAATAACCGGGAAGGAAAGCCGTATTTATCCGGTCATCCGCTCAACCTCTTTTCCGGACAAGTCCAGCGAAGAGATTCCGCTTATTTATGACGAGCATACCGCAGAAACAAGAATTTATTACGCGCTTGATCTGGGCAAAACCTATCGTTTAATTGATCAGCGCATGCTGGAGAAAGAAAACTGGACGAAGGAGCGTATCAGAGAAACGGCTGCGTTTAACCTCCGCTCCCTGCCGACGGTTGTCAAAGAGGATACTGTTGCCGGCAATCTCTTTTACTTCTTTAGAGCAAACGACGGTTACGACGCTAGCCGGATTCTGAACGAAGCCATTTTAAATGAGTATAAACAAAATGCTAAAGGTGAGCTAGCGATCTCTGTTCCGCATCAGGACGTTCTGATACTTGCTGACATTCGGAATGAATCAGGGTATGATATTTTAGGACAAATGTCGATGAGCTTCTTTGCAGGCGGCACCGTTCCGATTACGGCGCTTTCTTTCCTATACAATGAAGGAAAGCTGGAGCCGGTGTTTATCTTGGCAAAAAGCCGTCCGAAAAAGGATTAGAAAGGATTTTTTACTTATGAACGCTTTTTATAATAAAGAAGGTGTGGGAGATACACTTCTGATCTCTCTAAAAGACGTAACGCGCGAGCAAGTAGGCTATGAAAAATACGGCGACGTCGTCAAAATTATCAATAGCGAAACAAATGAAACGACGGGTTTTAACATCTTTAACGCGTCTTCATACTTAACCATTGATGAAAACGGCCCTGTTGCCCTTTCAGAAACATTCGTTCAAGATGTGAATGAAACGTTAAACAGAAACGGCATTGAAGAAACATTAGTCGTTGATTTATCGCCAAAGTTTGTCGTCGGATATGTTGAATCAAAAGAAAAACATCCGAATGCTGATAAACTAAGCGTTTGTAAAGTCAATGTAGGGGACGAAACACTTCAGATCGTGTGCGGCGCGCCTAACGTTGACCAAGGCCAAAAAGTTGTTGTTGCCAAAGTCGGCGCTGTGATGCCGAGCGGGCTTGTCATCAAGGATGCTGAGCTTCGAGGCGTACCGTCCAGCGGAATGATCTGCTCCGCAAAAGAGCTTGCATTGCCTGACGCTCCTGCTGAAAAAGGAATCCTTGTATTAGAAGGAGACCATGAGGCTGGAGACGCATTTCAGTTTTAGACTCCCATAAATACGCCGAAAAAATCGAATCATGTAAAAAAAGCCGCTAAGCTCTTGTTTAGCGGCTTTGTTTTGCTGAAAGCTTAATCTTTTCTGGGCAGACAAGCAGTGGTATACTAAAAATCGTCCCAGAAAACTATAAGGGAGTTAGAGATGACTTATGAGTTGGCTTCATAAATTTTTTGATTTGTTTTTAGGAGAGAGTGAAGAGGATGCTGAACGGGAGACAAAACCCGCTCAAGTTCCGAAACAGCAAGAATCGCATCACTCCGAAGGACAATTAAAACGATTGGAAGATCCTAAAATATATTATGAATATCCTAAAGGCAAGTTTCGTTTTCCGGTTGTGCCTGACGGATACCAAAAAAATGATTTGAGAAGGCGCCGCCCGCCATCGGAGGAACCGCAAGCCGCGCCTCGTTCGGGAGCTGCTCAGCACAGAGACCGCACAAATAATGAAAAAGAGCACCGTACATATGAAAAATCAGAGCCGGCCAAGAAACCGTTTAAACCGACAAATATCCCTTCGCCTGTATATGGATTTAATCAAAAACCATCTGTGAAAAAGGACATGCCGAAACAATCTGCGGAAAAAAAAGGTGAGCAAAAAAAGCCGGAACCTGTAGAAGAGAAGGTAACACTGCTTTCAGAAGAAATCGAACGCGAACGCAGCTATTCGATGCCGGACCGGCCGCAGCAGCAACAGAAGGAACCCCTCTTTTCACATGACCGATTGGATGAAGAGCCTTCTGGCGTCCAAAAAAGTACGAATGAAACAATGGCAAAGCACTCAGCAGAGGAGCTGTCAGACAAAAAAGTAACCGCTGGAGAAAAAATGGCTCCAAAAGCTGCTGAGATGCCGTCAGAAGAAACAGAGCAAATGAATGATCAGCAGGAAGAATCTTTCTTGCACGAAGAAACATCTTGGGAAGAGACTGTGACAGGTGCCGGAATGGAGGCAGAAACGCTGTCAGCCAACGGTGTAAATGCCCATGAAGAAGCTGTGCTAGAAACTGCTGACACCGTCTCAACTAAACAAACAGAGATCCAAGAGCCTGAAAAGGAAGAGCATTTCTTACCCGATGAGCGGTATGGGGAAGAGACTGTGACAGGTGCTGGAACTGAGACGGAAGAGCCGTCAGCCAACGAAGGAAACGTTCATCCAGAAACTGCTGAAACCTTCTCAGCCCCAGCAGAACAAATGGAAATCCATGAGCATGAAAAGCCTCTCGTGCATAATGAACGATACGAGGAAGAGGCTGTGCCAGAAGCCCTGCAAGAAGCAGAGGAACAGTCAGACAGCGATACAGCTGTTCACGAAGAAAGCATTCCGGAAGCTGCATCAGCTCAAATGATAGAGGAAAACAACCAGCCTGAAGCATCCGTGGCCCAGATAGAAGGTGATTCACAACTGGAACATAGCACAGAAGAGGGTTCTTCATCCTATTCTGCGGCGGATGAAAGCCTTGGGGCAGAAAGACGCACGGCTACAGCAGAACAGCAGAACAGAGCAAAGAAGTCTGGTGACAATCCTAAACGAAGTCCGGCACTTCAGAAGGGACCGTCTGTTCCTTTTAATGTTATGATGCTGAAAAGCGATACGCATAAACAGCAAAAAGCAGGGGAGCGCCGCGGAAGCTATGTGTTCCCGAATGTCTCACTGCTTGATGTGCCGCCAGCACAAGTTCAGGACGATGCTGCGTGGATAGAAGAGCAGCGTCAGCTCCTTGATTTAACTTTGAAAAACTTTAACGTTCGGGCCAATGTGGTTCATGTAACGCAAGGGCCGTCAGTCACAAGATTTGAAGTACACCCTGAACCGGGTGTAAAGGTAAATAAAATCACCAATCTGTCTGATGACATTAAACTCAGCCTGTCCGCAAAAGATATTCGAATTGAGGCGCCGATTCCGGGGAAAAACACGATCGGAATTGAAGTGCCGAACCGTACGAGCAAGGTGGTTGATTTGCGCCAGATGATTCGCAGTTCCGCTTTCAGGACGAGCACATCACCGCTTACGTCAGCACTCGGATTGGATATTTCGGGGAATCCTGTTGTCATTGATCTGAAAAAAATGCCGCACGGTCTTATCGCCGGAGCTACAGGATCGGGAAAAAGCGTGTGCATCAATACCATTTTAGTGAGTCTGCTTTATAAAGCTGATCCGAGTGAAGTGAAGGTGCTGCTGATTGATCCGAAAATGGTGGAGCTTGCGCCTTACAACAAGATTCCTCACCTCGTCAGCCCTGTCATTACAGACGCCAAAGCGGCCACAGCTGCTTTAAAATGGGTTGTTGAGGAAATGGAGCGGCGCTATGAACTGTTTGCCCATTCCGGTGTTCGCGATATTGACCGTTTTAATCAATTAACCTCCGATCACCAAACGGGCGAAAAACTGCCGTATTTAGTTGTGGTTATTGACGAGCTTGCGGATTTGATGATGGTAGCTCCAAATGATGTAGAAGAAAGCATTGCCCGGATTGCTCAAAAAGCAAGAGCCTGCGGAATTCATTTGCTTGTCGCGACTCAGCGCCCGTCAGTCGATGTCATTACCGGTCTGATAAAAGCGAATATCCCGACGAGAATTGCGTTTTCTGTCTCCAGCCAGGTTGATTCCCGAACAATCATTGACATGGCTGGTGCGGAAAAACTTCTCGGTAAAGGAGACATGCTCTTTTTAGAGAACGGTTCTGGAAAACCGGTCCGTCTTCAAGGCAACTTTGTATCGGACCGAGAAATTGACCGTGTTGTTTCCCATGTCAGAAACCAGCTGCCGCCAGCTTATTTGTTTGAACAAGAAGAATTGGTCAGACAAGGCTCTGCCTTAAAGGAAGAGGATGAACTGTTTTATGAGGCGTGTGAATTTGTTGTTGAGCAAAATAGTGCAAGCACGTCAAGCCTGCAAAGAAGATTCAGAATCGGATATAATCGGGCTGCAAGGCTGATTGACATGATGGAAGCAGAAGGTATGATCTCTGAAGCGAAAGGAAGCAAGCCTCGAGAGGTGCTGATCACTGCAAGTGATTTAATAAACGAATAATATAGGTTCATTTTCACAGCAAACATGGTATGATAATGGATAGATCATTAAACACCTATGCCGCTTTACAGCAGATGGGCATAGAAATTGTGATATTCAGGTTTAATCGGAAAGAAATAACCGGATACTGAACATAACAAAAAATATAAGGATACGCCGCAGGCGGCTTTTCAGCCGCCGCGGTCGCAAATTGAAATGAACGTCATATACTGGGGAACAGATAGACGTTTGTTGGAGGTACAATTATGACTGTTTATCATTTTGTTGGAATAAAAGGGACGGGTATGAGTCCGCTTGCCCAAATACTTCATGATAATGGATATACTGTCCAAGGATCGGATATCGAAAAATTCATTTTCACACAAACGGCGCTTGAAAAGAGAAACATCACCGTTCTTCCTTTTAGCGCGGATAACATCAAACCCGGCATGACAGTTATCGCTGGAAACGCATTCCCAGACACGCATCCTGAGATTGAAAAAGCGCTGTCTGACGGTATTCCGGTGATTCGTTATCATAAGTTTTTAGGTGACTATATGAAAAAGTTCACCAGTGTCGCGGTTACTGGTGCGCACGGCAAAACGTCAACTACGGGGCTGCTGGCACACGTCATCCAAAACGCAAAGCCAACGTCTTTCTTAATCGGGGACGGAACAGGCGCAGGAAATGAAAACAGCGAATACTTCGTATTTGAAGCGTGTGAATACCGCCGTCATTTCTTAAGCTATCAGCCTGACTATGCAATTATGACGAATATTGATTTTGATCATCCTGATTACTTCTCAAATATTGACGATGTGTTTGACGCTTTTCAGGAGATGGCTCTTCAAGTTAACAAAGGCATTATTGCCTGCGGTGACGATGAGTATCTGCCGAAAATCCATGCGAACGTGCCTGTCGTTTATTACGGCACGGGAGAAGAAAATGATTTTCAAGCGAGAAACATCGTAAAAAGTACAGAAGGGACAACTTTCGATGTCTTTGTCCGCAATACATTCTATGACACATTTTATATTCCTGCGTACGGCCATCATAATGTATTGAACTCATTGGCGGTCATCGCGTTGTGCCATTATGAAGAAATTGACGCCAGTGTTATTAAGCATGGCCTCAAATCATTTGGCGGCGTGAAACGCAGATTCAATGAGAAACAGCTCGGAAACCAAGTGTTAATTGATGACTACGCTCACCATCCGACAGAAATAAAAGTGACGATTGAGGCGGCAAGACAGAAATATCCTGATCGTGAAATTGTTGCGGTATTCCAGCCTCATACATTTACGCGGACACAGCAATTCCTTGATGAATTTGCAGATAGCCTGAGTGCGGCAGACTGTGTGTATTTATGCGATATCTTCGGGTCAGCCCGGGAAAACGCAGGGAAGCTGACGATCGGCGACCTGCAGGGAAAAATTAATAATGCCAAGCTGATTGAAGAAGATGACACATCTGTTTTAAAAGCTCATGATAAAGCCGTTCTTATCTTTATGGGAGCAGGAGATATTCAAAAATATATGAGAGCCTACGAAAACGTCATGGCATAATAAAAAGCAGTGATCTCACTGCTTTTTATTTATCTGAAGAGAAATCCTCTTAAAGGATTTTCAACTGGAATGGAGAATAATATGTATACAGCCCAACACATATGTTTATGATTTTACATAACGGGTAAACAGCAGTATATCCTGCAGCAAGGAGGCCTAAGATGATAATCATTCTTTATTTAAGCGTTGCATTAATCGCTGTAGCATTTCTTGTCTTAGTGATCTATTTGTCTAAAACATTAAAGTCACTGCAGCTGACATTAAAACATGTCGCATCCACGCTAGAAGGGCTGGAGGGACAAATGAAAAGCATTACCACTGAAACTGCCGAGCTTTTACATAAGACCAACCGCTTGGCTGAAGACATTCAGGAAAAGTCAGAAAAGCTGAACACGGTCGTTCATGCTGTTCAAGGGGTGGGAACCTCTGTACAGCAGTTCAATACATCAATGAAGCAGGCGGCAGGTTCTGTATCGGCATCAGTGAGAAAAAACCAAGATAAAATCAATCAGGTTGTTACCTGGAGCCAAGCAGCGATGGAAATTTGGGAGAAGTGGAAGCAAAAGAAAAAATCAGCTCTTTAAGAGAGAAAAACACTTTGAGGAGGAATAATGATGAGCAAAGATGGAATTAATAGTAAAGATTTTTTAATCGGTACTTTAATCGGAGGAATCATCGGAGCCACCACTGCGCTTTTCCTAGCACCTAAATCTGGGAAAGAACTTCGCGACGATCTCGGAAATCAAGCTGTCGCTCTGCGGGATAAAACAGATAAAATGACGGCAGATGCAAAAGAAAAAGGCACTCAATATGTCAGCATTGCAAAAGACAAAACATCTAACATCACGCAGCTTGTTGCAGATCAGTCAGGACAAATCATGAACAAGGTCAAAGATTTAAGAGACCGTTCAAATTCTGCCAATACCGAGTCATCAGCTGCTATGCAAGATATGAAAAACGAAGCGAAGCAGGCGGCTGACGAAGCAAAAGATCAAGTCCTCCAAACGAAAGAAGACGTAAAAGACGAGCTGAAAGATGCACAAAAACAGGCCGAGCACATCAACCGCTGAGCCCGGAAGGAGCAGACTTGACTAATGGCAAAACAGCTAATCCAATCTGAGGAAGAGTTTAAACGTATTGCAGAAAAGGAAGGCACTTTCTTGTTTTTTAAGCACAGCTTAACATGCCCGATCAGCCAAGCCGCATTTCACGAATTTGATGCCTTTGCAAATCAGCATGAAGAAGTGCCGGCTTACTATCTGCAAGTACAAGAGGCACGGCCTCTGTCAAATTTCATCGCAGAAACATACGGAGTCAAGCACGAAAGCCCTCAAGTTTTCGTGATCCAAAACGGTGAAGTAAAGTGGCATACCTCACATTCACAAATTACAGAAGCGGCGATTGAGCAGCATCTGTCCTAGAAAAAAAGCGTCCAGTATGATCTGGCGTTCTTTTTTTTTTTTAGAAAAAACTATTGATCATTTTCGTCACATCATGTACGATAGCATCATACATTACTTTATCACTTAAAAGCGTTTGGGTAATAAAGTAGACTTTTTTTAAAATTTTGTATTTCAGTATTTCCATTTGGTTTTACTTATAGTAAGATGCATGTTAACTACAAAATAAAAAATGAATGTGCAGGGAAAGGATGAAAAAAATGAGCAACACAGAGTTAGAGCTTCTAAGGCAGCAGGCAGACGAATTAAACTTGCAAATTTTAAAATTAATCAACCAGCGCGGAAATGTTGTGAAAGAGATCGGTAAAGCGAAAGAAGCGCAGGGTGTTAATCGCTTTGATCCTGTCAGAGAACGTACAATGTTAAATAAAATCATTGAAAACAATGACGGACCGTTCGAAAATTCTACGATCCAGCACATTTTTAAAGAAATCTTTAAAGCAGGTTTAGAGCTTCAGGAGGAAGACCACAGCAAAGCGTTGCTTGTTTCCCGCAAGAAAAAACCTGAAGATACAATCGTTGATATCAAAGGTGAAAAAGTCGGAGATGGCCAGCAAAGATTTATCGTCGGACCATGTGCGGTTGAGAGCTATGAGCAGGTAGCAGAAGTGGCTGCGGCTGCTAAAAAACAAGGGATTAAAATTCTTCGCGGAGGAGCTTTTAAGCCTCGTACGAGCCCATACGATTTCCAGGGCCTCGGTGTAGAAGGACTTCAAATCTTAAAACGTGTAGCGGACGAATTTGATCTGGCTGTTATCAGCGAAATCGTAACTCCGGCTCATATTGAAGAAGCGCTTGATTATATTGATGTAATTCAGATCGGTGCGCGTAATATGCAGAACTTTGAATTGCTCAAAGCTGCAGGTTCCGTGAAAAAACCTGTCCTGCTGAAACGCGGACTTGCTGCAACGATCTCGGAATTCATCAATGCAGCTGAATACATTATGGCACAAGGCAATGATCAAATTATACTTTGTGAGCGCGGTATCAGAACATACGAAACAGCGACGAGAAATACGCTCGATATTTCAGCTGTGCCAATTCTGAAACAGGAAACACATTTGCCGGTCTTTGTTGATGTGACACATTCAACAGGCCGCCGTGACCTCCTTCTTCCGACAGCTAAAGCCGCTTTAGCGATCGGTGCTGACGGCGTTATGGCAGAGGTTCACCCTGATCCATCAGTCGCACTTTCTGACTCTGCTCAGCAAATGGCAATCCCTGAATTTGAAAA